>CAWKCG010000006.1:0-205787 GCA_963847965.1 uncultured Actinomycetes bacterium | reverse complement strand
GAAGCCGCGAGCGGGGAGCACGACAGAATGACGGGCGCTAACCAGCTTGAACTCGTAGAGCTTGGGTTGTGACGTCGGCTGCCTATGGGCGCATGAGCCAGGCAGGCCTGACCATCGAACCCTGGTAATCCATGGTTAAGGCCAGGCTCAAGGCGATGTGGCCAGCCGCGGCCGGATGGCCAGCACCGTCGGCTTGGGTGGCTGAGGAACCGCCACCACGATGTTACGAATAATGCCGATATCAGCGAAGAATGATGATAGCTTCCGCCTAGGTGATACGCCCTGTGCGCCTAGCGACCGCACGTCTCGTTCACTGGACATGTACCAGCAGAGCTACTGCAGCAGCCGCGAGCGCGGCTGGCAGCGGACCGGCAAGCAGTCCAACCTCAGATGACCGAGCCCACACCCGACATGAGCCAGCGCCGGAGCGGGGACCGCCTAGCGGCGACGTGCTGCGGGCCGTCTACGCCAAGACCGCCCCGCCGGATCCCGAGCCGGGACCAGAACTGTCATGACACCACCGGACAAGGAGCCCCCGCTCATGAGGAAGCTGACCTGGGCCGCCCTGGCGGCCGGGACCGTCCTGATGGCCAGCGCCGGCGGCGGTTACGCCGCCATGACCCAGCCTGCGCTCACCGCCGAGGTCTATCACGGTTGCCTGTCCCACGGCTCGATCACCACGGTGACCCTGGACGGCACGCCGACCTGCCGACAGGGATCCCAGCTGGTCAACTGGCGCGTCCAGCCCGACGCCGCAGACCCCAGCCCAGGCCCGGACGCGACGACATCCGCCGCCGTCGACACCTATTACGGCTGCCTGTCTCGCGGCTCGATCACCACGGTGACCCTGGACGGCACGCCGACCTGCCGACAGGGATCCCAGCCGGTAAAGTGGCGCGTCCGGCCAGATCCGGTAGGCCCCAGGCCCAGCCCCAGCCTGACGCCGACCGCGACGATAGCCGCGCCGGCCACGACTCCGGCCTCGACGCCGACCAGCCCGGCCTCGGACCCGACTGGCCCGACCTCGGACCCGACCAGCACGGTCCCATCTTCGCCGTCGCCTGCGCCGTCCAGCCCGTCGCCTGCCCCGTCCAGCCCGTCGCCGTCCCCGACCGGGACGCCCTGCGTCACCTCGGCGGCAGACGGGTCCTGCGGCGCCTACCTGGACCCGCAGATCGCCGACAGCGACGGCGACAACACCTACGTCACCAACGACGTGTGGAACCCGATTCCCGGCTGGTCGCAGACCCTGACCGCATACGGCCCCGACAACTGGCAGGCCGTCGTCGACATGCCCGCCGGGAACACCGCGGTCGTCAGCTACCCGGACGTCCAGCAGCTGTTCGGCGACGCCCCGCTGTCCAGCTTCGCCAGCATGACCAGCAGCTTCACCGAGACGATGAACTCCAACTCGGGCACCATCGGCGAGGCCGCCTGGGACATCTGGTGCAACAATTGGAACAACGAGGTCATGATCTGGGTCGACAACTACGGTCAGGACCTCGCCAGCTCCGGCGACACCTACCTCGGCACCACCGTCATCGGCGGGCAGACCTGGGACGTATACCGGAACGGACCGCCCGGCAGCGAGCTGATCGTGGCGCTGGATCACAACGAGCAGACGGGAACCGTGGACATCCTGGCCACCCTGACCTACCTGCAGCAGCAGGGCTGGCTGCCCGGCGGCAGCACACTGACCGCCGTTGACTTCGGCGCCGAATTCGCCTCGACCGGCGGCCAGGACGAGACCTTCCAGGTCTCCCAGTACACCATCACCGCCGGGTAGCCGGGCCGGGGATGCCGTGACCGGGACCTGGGCGGATGCTGACCGTCCGGCCCGGGTGAACATCCCGGCGGTCACGGAAGTCCGGACCGGCGGCACCGGATTACCGTCCCGGGAATCAGGGGTCATCCGGTGCACGCCGGGACGGCTGATGACTAACCTGGGACCGCCCTAGCATGGCCAACTTCGCCGCCACCGGCTTGGCCATGAGCCCTGACAACCCAAGCACTACGAGTTCAAGCTGGTTATCAGCGACGGCAGCCAGACCGGCGTCAGCGGGCAGGGCCGACGGCGGGCACGGCAGCCGGTCCCGCGCACGCGCCGGGTGGAGGTCACGCTGACCGGCGAGGAATACGCGGTCATCGAAGCAGCAGCCAGGAGAGCAGGGCTGGCCCGGAGGGCATACATCGCCCAGGTGGTGGTTGCCGCCGCCGCGAACGGGCCGCTCTGGGCGAGCGGGGCTACCCGCGGCCGGTCTGGCACTGCGCGATGCGCGCCGCCCCCGGTGACCGGATGCTGTCCGATGACCAATGGGCGGCTATCGCGCACGCGTCGTGGCCTTCGCCGGTGAGGGTCGCGTGCCCGGCCCGTGCTGACCCGGCTGGCCAAGATCGGGCAGGTAGCTAAGTCGACGTTAGTCACGGCCTGGAGCGCCTCGGCCAGCGTGCGGGCCATCCTCGCCCGCCGGTCCAGGCCGGTGAACTGGAACAGCCGGAGGATCTGGGGACGGTCGCAGACCACGTGCAGGCTGGTTCCCTGCGCCGCGGCCTGCCCGGCCGCGCGGGCCAGCACCCGCAGCCCGGCGGCATCGATGAAGCTGACCCGGCTCAGGTCGGCCACCAGCCGGTGACCGGCGCCCGCCAGGTCGGACAGCGGCTCCTCCAGCTGGGGCGCGGTCGCGATGTCGATCTCCCCGGCGGCGCTTACCACCGCGTACCCGGGTCCGCGCTTTACTTCGACGGTCAGCGCCTGACCGGGGACGGGGTGTCCCCGGCCCGCCCGGCCCGGTATTAAGGACGACGTCTCGCGCCGCAGGGCGCGCAATCTGGTTCACCGCCTGTCACGAACCCTCCCCCTAACTTCTGCCCATCCGGGTCACTCGTGGGTCCCCGGCGCTGGGACGTGCGCGGTAAGCACCACGTTACGCCTGTTTGCCCTGGTTGGCCCCGGCCGGTGGTGGCTGGATGTGTGGTGCCTGCGGCCGCCGTTAGCGAGAGCCGACCAGGCAGGAGACGTCACTGTTGCCCGACCGCGTGGTCCACTGGGTGACGGTGACGGTTCCTCCTCCGGTCAGGACGGCCAGGCGGCAGTTCTTCTTGGCCTGCGAGAGCGTCTTGGCGCCCGGTCTCCATTCTGGCAGGCGGTAGAGCGGGCTGGCGGGCGGGACGGTTCCCACGAGCGGGTCCCATTGGCTGGTCGTGGAGTAGATGCCGACGGTACCGCCGATGCGGCGGAAGTAGTCGGCCATGCCCTCCAGGTCGGCGCGGTTGTTCTTGGTGCTTGATTCCCAGCTGTTGATCGTTTCGACGTCGAGCCACCACCGGTAGCCGCCGGGATCTGCGATACCGCGGGATTGCGCGTCCAGTTCCGCCAGGTTCCACCCGTACTGCCAGGCGCAGGCCTGGTTGTTTCCGCCGCCGCAGGTGCCGTAGGGGTCATTGACGTAGCTACCGCCGAGGGGGTTGTCGTTGTTGGCCTGCCAGTCGGCGATGTCGTTATTGCCGGGGTTCGCGGTGTTGACGTAGAGGGAGGCCTTCGGCTGCCGGGTAGCACCGGACGAAAGCTGGGCCCAGGCTATTTCGTCCGCCAGGCAGGGGTTCGTGGTGTTCGGAGGCCTTCGTTCACCGCCACGATGCCGAACGCCTGGCCTGCCGGGAGCTGCTCGGCGATTGCGGGTAGGACACATCTTGCCGGTCGGCGCGTGCCCTGCTGCTGCCCCGCGTAAGCCGACGCGGCCGATCCACCGGCCAGCGCTAGGGACGCACAAACGACGGTCACGGCCATGCTGGCTTTCACAATCCCCCGCTTCGATGGCTGGCTAGCTGGCAGTCGGTGGGAGAAGCCTAGAGCACGGATGCTCTGTCGCGTGGCCTCACGTCCGGATCCCGCCACGTGCGCGTGCTCGTGCATGGTCTGGTTACCGTCCGGGACGGGCTACCTCTGACCTTCCAGTTCCCTGATGACCGCGACGCGCCTGGCCGCGGGCGCACCCCGGCGGATCCGGGCGCGGATGACCCGAATGGTCTGGCCTTTCACGAACCAGGAGACGCCGAACGCGAAGACCGCAATCGCCTCGAAGATGAACAGCAACGGCCAGTGCGCGGTGACCGAGGCGGGCAGCAGGTTCGACGCCACCGCGAGAAGCACGCAGGACAGGATCGTGATGCCGCTGGCGCGGTAGATGACATCATCCGCGGCGTGGGGCCGCGGCTGGCCGCCGCCGCCCGGCTTCCCGAAGCCGAGCCCGAACAGGATCCGGTCCATGAGCCCCAGTCCGGCGGTGTCTTTCCCGCCTTGGCGAAACGCAGCGCCATAAGGCCCAGCGCGATGAACGTGACGGCGGCGAAGACGAGGTGAATGTCACCGACCACCTGCTGGCTGGTCGACAGGCGCGGAACGGACGAGGCCGGGCGGCCCCGGCGCTGGCGGCGCAGACCGCCGGCTTGGTCGGGCACAGCGCCACGCCGATCGCGCCGAACCCGGCGACGTTGGTCATCCAGCGATCCACGTTGTCGTACCCGTCATACGCCCCGAGAAAGACGCCGAGCGCGCACAGGGCCCCGACGAAGATGTTGCGCATGTCGGTGTAGTAGTAGCCGCTCATGGAGTCCGGCCGCGGCGTCGTGGAGGAGATCGCGTTACCGACGATGAGCACGACCGGCAGCAGGGTACCGATCCAGCCCACAGCCTGCCGCAAGACCAGGTGCGAGACGACGAGCTGGTTCCCCTCGGAGTTGCGCTGACCCACGGACGTACCCCCTTCGCTGCGCCCCTGGCACCCCGGCCAGAAGGGCGGGGTTCATAGTGATCCCCAACCGGGTCGGAGGCACCGCGGCCCGCCCTGATACAGGACGAAGGCAGAAATCCGCGGCCAGGCCTCACGCGGAAAATGGTTAGGCCCGCGGCGGAAGGGATGCGCATAGTGGGCTCATGCGCATCACGTTCCGGCGGTTCCCCGATCATTCGAACGCCTACTCGGTCATCGACGCGGCGACGGCGTGGTCTACCGGATGGCGGAGTTCACGAGGACAGGGACCGGGCTGCCTCATGACCTGCGGCACTTTGTCGTGGAACGCGAGCTTGGCATCGCCGACGGGATCTGGGGCGGCATCGCGGTAGGCATGGTCTACACGAGCATGGAGCACGTGCAGGGGCGGCGGCCGCCGCACTCCGAGGAACGGTCAGATGAGCTGAAGCGGGCGCACCGGCAGCGGATCATGCGGGCCGAACTGCTCGCCAACCTGGTCGAGGCCATCGCGAGGCTCGACGACCCGTCCGGCGACGACATCCGGCGGCTCACTCGCGCGAATCTGAATGTCGTGCCCGTCACCGAGCCAGGCCAGGACCCGGCCGAGGTCGCCGCCGTGCCGCCGCCCGAGCTTTTGGCCCGGGCGGCGCGAGCGCTGCAGGTGGAGGCGGCGCGCTGGGCCAGGCTCCGGATAGGCGAAGAACTGGTCTACGAGTGGCGGCCCGGCGTCCCGGCCGCGGTCACCCGCGCGCTGCGCGCCGTGCCCCGGCCACGGGAGACCGGCGACCGCCGCGGTCCGCGCCGCGCGGGCAGGCGTTCCCCCGGCCAGGGACGGCCCGCGTTCCCCCGGCCGTGGAAAGAGCGCTCGCTAGTCGCGGGTGAGCCTGCGGTAGGTGACGCGGTGCGGGCGGGCGGCTTCGGCGCCCAGGCGTTCGATCTTGTTCTTCTCGTAGGCCTCGAAGTTGCCCTCGAACCAGAACCAGTTCGCGCCGCCCTCCCAGGCCAGGATGTGCGTGGCCACGCGGTCCAGGAACCACCGGTCGTGGCTGGTGATGACGGCGCAGCCGGGGAACTCCAGTAGCGCGTTCTCCAGCGAGGCCAGCGTTTCCACGTCCAGGTCGTTGGTCGGCTCGTCGAGCAGCAGCAGGTTGCCGCCCTGCTTGAGGGTGAGGGCCAGGTTCATGCGGTTCCGCTCGCCGCCTGACATGATGCCGGCCTGCTTCGCTGGTCAGCGCCCTTGAACCCGAACGCCGCCACGTACGCCCTACTGGGGATCTCGATGTTGCCGACGCGGATGTGCGCCTCGCCGTCCGAGATGACCTCCCAGACGTTCTTGTTCGGGTCCATGCGCGCCCGGGCCTGATCGACGTAGGCGATCCGCACCGTCTCGCCGATGCGGATCGTGCCCGAATCGGGCTGCTCCTCGCCGACGATCATCTTGAACAGGGTGGTCTTGCCGACGCCGTTCGGCCCGAGGACGCCGACGATGCCGTTGCGGGGCAGGCTGAAGGAGAGGTTCTCGAACAGGCACCGGTCGCCGAACCCCTTGACTAGGTGCTGGACGTCGACCACCAGGCTGCCCAGGCGCGGGCCCGGCGGGATCTGGATCTCCTCGAAGTCCAGCTTGCGGCCCTTGTCGGCCTCGGCGGCCATCTCCTCGTACCGCTCCAGCCGGGCCCTGCTCTTCGCCTGGCGCGCCCGCGGGCTGGACCGGACCCATTCGAGCTCGTCCTCGAGGCGCTTGCGGCGCTTGACGTCCTTGGCGCCCTCGACCTTGATCCGGGCCGCCTTGGTCTCGAGGTAGGTGGAGTAGTTGCCCTCGTACGGGTAGCCGTGGCCGCGGTCGAGCTCGAGGATCCACTGGGCCACGTCATCGAGGAAGTACCTGTCGTGGGTGACCGCGACGACGGTGCCCGGGTACTTCTCCAGGTGCTGCTCCAGCCACTGCACGCTCTCCGCGTCCAGGTGGTTGGTCGGCTCGTCGAGCAGCAGCAGGTCGGGCTGGGACAGTAGCAGCCTGCACAGCGCGACCCGCCGGCGTTCCCCGCCGGACAGGCTGGCGACGTCCGCGTCCGGCGGCGGGCAGCGCAGCGCGTCCATGGCCTGCTCGATCTGGCTGTCCAGGTCCCAGGCGTCCCTGTGGTCCAGGATTTCCTGCAGTTGACCCATCTGCTCGAGCAGCTCGTCTGAGTAGTCGGTCGCCATCTTCTCGGCGATCTCGTTGTACTCGGCCAGCAGCCGCTTGGTGTCCGCCACACCGTCTTCGACGTTGCCGAGGACCGTCTTGTTATCGTCGAGCTGGGGTTCCTGCGCCAGCAGGCCGACGGTGTAGCCCGGCAGCAGGCGCGCCTCGCCGTTGGACGGCTGCTCCTCGCCTGCCATCATCCTGAGCAGGGTCGACTTACCGGTACCGTTCGGGCCCACGACGCCGATCTTCGCGCCGGGCAGGAACGCCAGCGTGACGTCGTTGAGTATGACCTTGTTGCCGTGCGCCTTGCGCACGTGTCTCATCACGTAGATGAACTCCGGCATGGAGTCAAGCCTACGGGCACGCGTCCGTGATCTCGTCCCGGAGCCCGTTGGCCTTGGCGTACAGGCGCACCGTGTTGCGGCCGGCGTCCTTGGCCCGGTACAGCGCCAGGTCGGCCGCGGCCAGCAGTTCGAACAGGTCGCCGCCGTGCTGGCCGAGCACCGCCACCCCGATCGAGACGGTGACCTTGATCCTGGCCTCGGAGGCGCAGACCCTCAGCAGGCCCGCGCTGGTGCGCAGCCGCTCGGCGATCCCGCAGGCCTCGGCGACGTCGGTACGGGGCAGCAGGATCGTGAACTCCTCGCCGCCGAACCGGCCCACCACGTCGGAATCGCGGACCTCCTGCCTGAGCTCGGCGGCGAGAGCGCGGAGGACCTGGTCGCCGATGAGGTGCCCGTGCCGGTCGTTGACGCGCTTGAAGTGATCGACGTCCACGAGCAGCAGGGCCAGCGGGGCGCCTGACCGTAGCGCCCGGCTGACCTCCGCGTCGGCCTCACGCTGCCAGGCGGTGGCGTTGAGCAGCCCGGTCTTAGGGTCGGTGCGGGCCGCCGCGGTCAGCTGCTGGTGCATGAGGCAGCGCTGCAGCAAGATGACCGGCGGCAGGGCCACGAGCAGCAGCAGGAAGCTGAGCGCGCAGGTGATCGCGACCAGGATGCCCACGCACGTTTCCGTCAGGTCGAGCAACAGGCTCTCCCGGTCACGGAGGATGGCGACCAGCGCGGCATCAGACTCGGACAGGCGCACGGCGACCGCCGCGATGCCCGTGTTGAGCACGGCGAACATGGCCGCGCAGCCGACCGCGGTCAGCACCACGGGCGGGCGGGTGAGCCACGCGTCCGGGCCGGCCAGCGAGACGCGGACGGCCCCCGGGACGGACAGGTGGAAGGTGGCCGACGCCGCGGCGCCGGCCAGCCCGAGCCCGGCCGAACTGAACGCGCGGCGGTAGACGGGCATCCGGCGGACGCGCAGGAACAGCACGGCCCCGATGACGAGCGGCGCGAGCATCGCGTACAGCGGCGGCAGCAAGAGCGCGATGGGCAGCCACCACGCGGAAAGGAGGTCTCGCGACATCCCGGACGGCTGTCCGAGGCGCCGCATCGCCTCGATGCAGAGCACCGCGGCGCCCGTTAGCGCGGCGAACAGGACGACGTCGGCCGCCTGCAGCGGCGTCGTGGCGAGTTCCCAGCCGACCAGTCCCACGTAGCAGGCGAGGACGGTCAGTACGTACCCGACGTATGAGGTCGGCATCCGCAGCAGCGGCCAGGCCCACGGCCACCTGACCAGTCGCTGCAGGCCTCGCTGCCGGTATTTGATTACCTCTTGTACTGCTGACATGCCCCTTGCCCATCGTGAACCAGGCTGATCCGGATCACCATCCAGGTGCTGGCCATCACGTTCGGTAACATTATAGATGCGATGAGTGCCCAGCGCCGGAGAAACCGGTATGTTGGCTCGCTTGGCTATTTACGGGACTCATGGGCATTGCGGGACTTGATAGGCCCGCAGAAGCCCTAGCGAAGGCACGCCAACACGGTTACAGATGGTGTCATTGGTGCCGCTCCGGGCGGCGGCGACACGCCGCCGGACGCGTCCGCTCCGAGCGGCACCTGAAGACACCTCAGGCCGGACCCTCGACCCCTGTCCCTCAGAAGGGCGCGAACGGCGTCGGCCGCCTCGTCCTGCCCGAGAGCGTCTGCCTCGAGCTGGGTCTCGTCGAGATCCTCGTCGAGTTCCCGGCCGAACCGCTCGATCGCCTCTTCGTCGATCAGGTCGCGGCCCGGTGATCCGTCGGCGATGCCCTGGGGGTCGCCGCCGGCCGGGTCGTCCGCCGCGTCCTGGCGCGGGCGCGCCGGCCGGATGTAGTTGGCGATGCCCCGGGTCAGGTCGTGCCCGACGGTATCCGCCACGATCTGGACCTCGTCGTGGAGCTGGCCGGCCTTGTCTTCGTAGCTCCTGGTCCTGAAGCGCCCCTTGACCAGCACCGGGTCGCCCTTGCGCAGGCTGGCCTTGGCGTGGTCGGCCAGCCTGCGCCAGCAGGTCACCGTGTAGTACGACGTGTCCGCGTCCACCCACTCCCCGGTCTCCCGGTCGATCATCCGCGTCGTCGCGCCGATCCGCACGTCCGCGACGTGAATACCGTTCTTGGTCTCGCGCAGGTATGGCTCCCTGGCCACGAAGCCGACGAGGGTCACGAATCCGCCCTGGCTCATAACGATTCTCCTTGGAGGTTCGCGGCGGCCCCACGCCGCCGCGGTCCCTTCCACCGTGGTCGACCCCCGCTCCCCGCCGCCGGCCCGACCGCGGCCCTGTGGATGGCAACCCGCAGCCCGGCCGACTGTGGACAACCCGTTGCCATCCGCAACGCGCTGCGGGACAATGCGTCCGCTCAGAGCCGGTTTATCCTGTCCATTTCCTCGGGGGTTAGCGAGAAGCCGAATAGGTCCAGGTTCGACTTGATGCGTTCGGGCCGGGCGGATTTCGGGATCACCGCGATCCCGAGCTCGAGGTGCCAGCGCAGGACGACCTGGGCGGGCGTGACGTGGTGCCCGGCCGCGATCTCGGCCAGGACGGGATCGCCCAGCCGGGTGCCCTTGAGCGGGCTGTAACCCTCGACCAGGATGCCGCGGTCGGCGTGCGCGGCCAGCAGCGCGCGATCGTACTGGGCCGGGCTCCACGGGATCTGGTTGACCGCAGGGCGTTCCCCCGTCGCCGCGACCAGTTCGTCGATCTGCGCGATGCTGTAGTTGCTCACCCCGACGCTGCGGCACAGCCCCTCGTCCCGCAGCGCGAGGAACTCCCGCCACAACGGCACCGAGGCCCCCCGGCGCGGCGGCCAGTGAATCAGCCACAGGTCCACGTATTTCGTGTCCACGGCGCGCAGGCTCTCGGTCAGGGTGGCCCGGGCGCGGCCGGCGTCGCGAGGCTGCAGCTTAGTGGTGACGAACACCTCGCCGCGGTCTACGCCGCTATCCCAGATGGCCCGGCCGACCTCGGACTCGTTGCGGTACATGGTGGCGGTGTCGATGTGCCGGTAACCGACGTCCAGGGCGTACCTGATGGCCTCGTAGGCGCGCCGGCCGTGCAGTTGCCAGGTGCCGAACCCGACCATCGGCATGGCGACCCCGGCCCCCAGGTCCGCTACCGGGACATCGGTCATACCGCTCATCTTGGCGGATAACCGAGCGCGGCGCGGATCAATCGGGACAGCTCCCCCGGCACGTCGGGCACCAGCAGGTGAACCCCGCCGCGGACCACGTCCCGCCCGCCGATCACGACGTCGCGGACGTCCGCGGCGCACGCCGCGAACACCGCGGCCTCCATCGCCAGGCCGTCGGGCGTACCTGCGGTCCGCACGCTGTCCAGGGACACGCTGACCAGGTTGGCCCACTCCCCCGGCGCGATCTCGCCCGCGTCGGGCCAGCCGAGGCTGGCGTGCCCGGTGCCGGTGGCGGCGCGCAGCAGGTCTTCGGCGGCAAAGTGCCCGCGCGAGCGGCGCGCCAGGCGTTCGGCGTACTCGACCCCGCGGGCCTCGGCGAACATGTCCACCACCGCGTGGCTGTCGCTGCCCAGGGTGAGCCTGCAGCCCGCCCCGGCCAGTTCCAGCGACGGGGCGAGGCCGTCGCCCAGGTCGCGCTCGGTGGTGGGGCAGATGCACGCGAACGTCTGGCAGCCGCCCAGCAGCTTCAGGTCACTCGCATCGACGTGGGTCGCGTGCACGACCGTGGTCCGCGGCCCGAGCACGTCCTCCTCGTACAGCAGCCGGGACGGCGATACGCCGTAGCGAGCCCGGCACGCCTCGTTCTCGGCCCGCTGCTCGGACATGTGCGCGTGGAGCGGGGCGCCGCTCCGGCGGGCCCAGGCCACCACCGGGTGCATCTGGTCCCTGGGCACGGCGCGGACCGAATGGATCGCCGCGCCGGCCCGGGCGTGCGGCGTGATCATGCCGTGCTCGTCGTAGCCGAGGCCGGTGACCCGGGCCGCCCAGCGCGCCGCGTCACCATCGCTGAAGCGCACCTGCGCGCCCGCGAGCGGGAGCGTGCCATCGGGAGTCAGTCCCCCGGTCAGGTAGCAGGTGTCGAGGAGCGTGATGCGCAGCCCGGCGTCGTCGGCGGCGGCGACCATGGCCCGCCCCATCGCGTTGGGGTCTGCGTACGGGCGCCCGCCGGGCTCGTGATGCAGGTAGTGGAACTCCCCCACGCAGCTCACCCCGGCCAGCGTCATCTCCGCGAACACGGCGCGCGCGAGGGCGTGGTAGCTGTCCGGGTCGAGGCGCGCCGCGACGTCGTACATGCGCTCGCGCCAGGTCCAGAACGTCCCGCGGTCCGCCTGGGTGGTGGACCGCAGCGCGCGGTGGAACGCGTGCGAGTGGGAGTTAGCAAAACCGGGCAGTGTGAGGCCCGCCAGGCGCGCGGCGCCGGCCGGGACGTCGGCGGCCGAGGGAGTGACGGCGCTGAACCGTTCCCCGTCGGCTTCGATGAGGACGTCCCGGCGCACCCCCTGCCCAGGAAGCCAGGCCAGATCCGCCAGCCACCGGCGCCGGACCGATCCCCCCCGAACGGGGGGGCCAGGGGGGCCAGGGGGGCCCGGGGGGATGGATTCCCCCCGGACGGGGGGGCCTGGGGGGGTCGTCCCCCCGAGGCTGGCACTCATCCTGCTAGGTCCGCAATGACCAAAGCGAGGGCGCGGGCGCCTGCTTCGCAGTCGGCCAGGTCGGCGTGCTCGGCGGGTGAGTGCGAGACGCCGGTGGGGTTGCGGACGAAGAGCATGGCGGTGGGCAGCCGGGCCGCGAGCACGCCGGCGTCGTGGCCGGCCCCCGTAGGCAGCACGGGGGCGGGCGTCCCGGCCGCGGCGAGCACGCCCGCGATCCGGTCCCGCAGGCCCTCGTGGAAGCGGACCAGCGGGGTGTAGGACTCCTCGCGCACGCTGAGGGTCACCCCATGTGCCTTAGAACATCTTTCTGAGGCCGAACGAACGGTGGTGACCGTCTTAGCCAGCGTGGCTTCGTCAGGGGCGCGGGCGTCCAGCCAGGCCCGTATGGACGAGCAGACCGCGTTGGAACCGTTCGGCACGGCGATGACCTTGCCGAACGTGGCCAGGGCGCCGTTCTCGGCGGCGGCATCGCGGGCCGCGAGGACCGTGCCCGCGTAGGCCAGCATCGGGTCCTGGCGGTCGGCGAGCCTGGCCGTGCCCGCGTGATCGGCGCGGCCTTCGAAGTCCAGGCGCCACCGTCCGTGCGGCCAGATGCCCTCGCCGATGCCGACCGCCTGCCCCATCGGCGCGAGGGCACGGCCCTGCTCGACGTGGAGCTCGACGAAGGCGCCGATGTCGTCGAGCAGGGCTGGGTCCGGGCCGATCAGCGCCGGGTCGAGGCCTGCCGACGCCATCGCCTCGGCCAGCGTGACGCCCGCGTCGTCGGTCAGCTTCCTGGCCGCCTCCGGGTCGACCGCACCGGTCAGCAGCCGGCTGCCCAGGCACGGGACGCCGAACCTCGCGCCCTCTTCCTCGGTGAACATGACGAGCACCACCGGTCGTTCGAGATAAAAGGATGTCTCCTGCAGCAGGTCGACGGCGGCGAGCGCGGACGCGACGCCCAGCGCGCCGTCGAAGCCGCCGCCGTCGGGGACGGAGTCCAGGTGGCTGCCGGTGGCGACGGCGCCGGGACGCCGCTCGCCCCACCAGGCCCACAGGTTGCCGTTGGCGTCGGGGTGCACGGTGAGGCCCCGCCTCTCGGCCTGGCGGGTGAACCAGGCGCGGCACTGGGCGTCGGCGGGGGTCCAGGAGTAGCGGCGGTAACCGCCGGTCGCTTCGTCGCGGCCCAGCGGCTCCAGTTCGGCCCAGAGGTCGGCGAACGTCATCCCTTGGCCATCGGGATGCGGACGCCGCGCTCGCGGGCCACCGTCGCGGCCAGGTCGTAGCCGGCGTCGGTGTGCCTGATGACGCCCATGCCCGGGTCGTTGACCAGGACGCGCTCCAGCTTCTGCGCGGCCAGCTCGGAGCCATCGGCGACGCAGACCTGGCCGGCGTGGATGGACCGGCCGATGCCGACGCCGCCGCCGTGGTGGATAGACACCCAGGACGCGCCGGACGCCGTGTTGACCAGCGCGTTCAGCAGCGGCCAGTCGGCGATCGCGTCCGAGCCGTCGGCCATCGCCTCGGTCTCCCGGTACGGCGAGGCGACCGAGCCCGTGTCCAGGTGGTCGCGGCCGATGACGATGGGGGCCTTGAGCTCGCCGGATCTGACCATCTCGTTGAACCGCAGGCCGGCCAGGTGGCGCTCGCCGTAGCCGAGCCAGCAGATCCGCGCGGGCAGGCCCTGGAAGTGGACCTTCTCCCTGGCCATGCGGATCCACCTGGCCAGGGCTTCGTTCTGCGGGAACAGGTCGAGGATGGCGCGGTCGGTGGCGGCGATGTCGTTCGGGTCGCCGGACAGCGCAGCCCAGCGGAACGGGCCCTTGCCCTCGCAGAACAGCGGCCTGATGTAGGCGGGCACGAAGCCGGGGAACTCGAACGCCCGGTCGTACCCGGCGAGCTCGGCCTCGCCGCGGATCGAGTTGCCGTAGTCGAACACCTCCGCGCCCGCGTCGAGGAAGCCGACCATGGCGGCGACCTGTGCGGCCATCGACTCGCGGGCTCTTCGGGTGAACCCGGCGGGGTCCTCGGCGCGCAGCGCGGGCATGTCCTCGAAGGCGACGCCCCTGGGCAGATAGGTAAGCGGGTCGTGCGCCGAGGTCTGGTCGGTGACGATGTCGATGGGGGCCTTGGCGTGGAGCAGGCGCGGGAAGACGTCGGCGGCGTTGCCGAGCAGCCCGATGGACAGGGGCTGGCTCTTGTTCTTCGCGGCGACGGCCCTGCGGATCGCGTCGTCCATGTCGTCGGCCTGCTCGTCCAGGTAGCCGTACTCGATGCGCCTGGTGATCCGGGACTGGTCGCACTCGACGCAGATGCACACGCCGCCGTTCATGGTTATGGCCAGCGGCTGCGCGCCGCCCATGCCGCCCAGGCCCCCGGTCAGGGTGATCGTGCCGTGGAGGGATCCGCCGAAGCGTTTGGCGGCGATGGCGGCGAAGGTCTCGTAGGTGCCCTGCAATATTCCCTGGGTGCCGATGTAGATCCACGAGCCGGCGGTCATCTGGCCGTACATGGTCAGGCCGAGCGCCTCGAGGCGGCGGAACTCCTCCCAGGTCGCCCACTGCGGGACCAGGTTGGAGTTGGCGATGAGCACGCGCGGAGCCCACTCGTGGGTGCGGAAGACGCCGACCGGCTTCCCGGACTGGACCAGGAGGGTCTCGTCGTCGTTCAGGTCTTGCAGCGTGGCGACGATCGCGGCGTAGGCGTCCCAGCTGCGCGCGGCGCGGCCGGAGCCGCCGTAGACGATGAGCTGGTCGGGGTGTTCGGCCACCTCGGGGTCGAGGTTGTTCATCAGCATGCGCATCGCGGCCTCTTGGGGCCATCCCTTGCAGGTGCGCTGCGCACCGCGCGGCGCGCGCACCGGTTCATGGCTCATCATGTGCTCATCATGGCGGGGCGGAAATCGGGGTGACAAGCGGGTGAACCGCTGCTAAGTTCGGCGGCTGTGCGGCGGGTCTCGGTGGTTGGCACCTCCGGAGCCGGCAAGTCGACATTCGCCGCCGCGTTGGCCGGCGTCCTGGGCGTTCCGTGGGCGGAACTCGATTCGGTGTACCACCAGGCCGACTGGACCCCGCTGCCCGCGGAGGAGTTCCGGCACCGCGTCGCCGCTGTGGCTTCCGGCTCGAGCTGGGTCATTGATGGCAACTACAGCACGGTCCGGGACATCGTGTGGGCCCGCGCGGACACCGTGGTCTGGCTTGACCTGCCCAAGCGCACGGTTATGCGGCGGATCATCTGGCGGACGCTCCGCCGGGTGGGTGGCCGGGTCGAGCTGTGGAACGGCAACCGGGAGCGGTGGCGCTATATCTTCACCTGGGACGACCAGGAATCGGTGATCGCCTACGCGTGGCACACGTACGACTCGCGCCGGGAGCGTTACGCGACCGAGCTCGCGGATCCGTCCAATAGCCACCTGCGCTGCGTCCGCCTGTGCACTCCCCGAGCGGTGCGGCGGTTCCTGCAGTCGCCGATTACGCGGGAGGATTAGGGCTTCGGGGAGGATTTGGTGCACCCCGATACCCCGGATCCTCCCCCAAGCCCGGATCCTCCCACAAAATCCCGGACCTCCCGTACCTCTGATCGGATAGGCAAGACGGATCAGGGATCAAGGAAAGGGCGGGCGGAGCGGATTGCACCAAAGATCATGGAAGATCCGGGTTCCGTGGAAACCTTGGGGGATCATGAACCCCCGGATCTTCCACGGAGCCCGGAACTTCCACGCAAATCCGGAGCGCGCCGTAGTCACGCTTGGAGTCAGGCGGCTACTAGTTCCTTGGGCTCGGCGATGACGTCGACCAGGGCGCCGTTGCGCATGACGGTGATCGGGAGGGGGCGGCCGATGGCTTCGGCGAACATGAGGCGCTGCAGGTCCTGGGCGACCTTGACCGGCTTCCCGCCGGCGTTGAGCAGGAGGTCGCCGACGCGCAGGCCGGCCCGGGCGGCGGGGCCGCCGGCGACGACCTCGTGGACGAGCAGGCCGGTCGTCCGGCCGAGGCGCTCCCGCCAGGCCGCGGGGACCGGGCCGGGTATGGTGACCACGCCCAGGTAGGCCCGGCGGACCCGGCCGTCGTGCATGAGCGCGGAGATGATCCGGCGGGTGGTCGCGTTCACCGGGACCGCCATGCCGAGACCGACGCCGGCCACGGCCGTATTGATGCCGACCACGCGTGCGTCCGCGTCGGCGAGTGCCCCGCCGGAGTTGCCGGGGTTGAGCGCGGCGTCGGTCTGGATGACGTCCTCGATCAGCCTGCCGCGCGCCGGAAGGGACCGGCCGAGCGCGCTGACCACGCCGGCCGTCACCGAGCCGGCCAGGCCGAGCGGGTTACCGACCGCCACGACGAGCTGGCCGACGACGAGCTGGTCGGCCTCGCCCAGCTCGGCAGGCGCCGGGGTCGCGCCGGTCGTGCGCAGGACCGCGAGATCGGACAGCGGGTCGGCGCCCACCACCCGGAACGGAACCTCAGTGCCGTCGGAAAACGACGCGGTGCCGCCGGTGGACTGCCCGACCACGTGCGCGTTGGTCAGCAGGAACCCGTCGCCGGTGAAGACCACGCCCGAACCGAGGCCCTCGCCCGTCCCGCGCGAACTCCGGTGTGGCACGCGCAGGCTCGCGACCTTGGGGGTGAGCTGTTCGGCCACGCCGGAAACGATCTGCGAGTATGCGTCCAGCGCGTCTCTGGGATCCATGACATCTCCCGGCCGGTATGCGTCTGATTACAGGATTACACTGTAACCGCGCAGGGAGCGGTCTCCTTACCCGGATGGCGTCCGCCTGGAGCGGAATCATGCCCTTTGGGACCGGCCGGATCGGGGGTTGGCGGGTTCGTAACATTTACGCGGCTGTCACTCCGATGTCGCGTGCGCGGCCAGCCCGATCGGGTTCCCGGCCGGATCGACGATCGTGGCGAGGGTGCGGTCGGGGCCGTCCGGGGTCGGAGGCTCCAGGAGTTCGGCACCGTGCGCGACGGCACGTTCGAGGGTCTCGCCCATGTCGGTGACATGGATCCAGATCAGCGGGCCGCCGTACCGGGATGGCGGGCGGTCGTCGGTCCACTGGCCGATCAGGCCCGGGGCCTCGAAGTCGGTATAGGGCCGTTCGATGCGCCAGCCGAAGACGGCCTCGTAGAAGGCGGCCGACTGGGCGGTGTCGGCGGCCGGTATCTGCAGGTAGCAGACCTGTCCGTGAACGAGGCTGAGCACCCGGCTGGCCTGTTCGTCCTGCTGGCTCACGATCGCTCCTTCGTTGGCGACGGCGGTGATGGCACACGACCATACTCGGCCAGCGCCAGCGAGTACCACCGACTGCGGAAATGTCCTGAATTAAATGGATGATAAACGGCAATTCACATTACCGCCATTGCTTGCCCATCCCGTATTCATGCGATAGCCTGCGGCCCGGCGTTTCTTGTACCAGGCCATATCGAAGTCAGATATGGTGTCGCTCGATAACGTTGTGATCAGGGGATATGGCTGCGCGCAGGGATTGGGGAAATATGCAGCACCACTCCATGAATCCGGTCACATGACATCTATCACCTCTAGGGATGATTAAATGCACCTCAAACTCCTACGGACCGCGGCCAGAATCGCCGTATTCGGCGGAATCGCCACGCTTGGCCTCGGATCCACGCAGGCGGCGCTGGCCGTCTCCCAGACGTACGTGTTCGTTCCGTGTAGTACATCCGCGCTGATAACGGACATGACCAACCCGGTCACCGACACGACCCTGATGCTGGCCCCCAACTGCACCTACACGCTGACCACCGCCTACGACGCGACCAGCCTCGGGCTGCCCGCGGTCATGAAGGCGGTAACGATCGTGGGCAGCGCCAACACCTGGATCAAGCGCAGCACCGCGGAGGAAACCCCGGACTTCGGCATCTTCGGCGTGGGCTGCACGAACGGAGACCTCACCCTCGACAGTGTGAACGTCAGCAACGGCGGCGGCAGCGGATACGACTTTGACGGCGGCGCCGTCGACGTCACGAGCGGGTCCGCCACGATCAACGGCGGCACCTTCACCGACAACACCGTCAGCACCGCCGTAGAGCACGAGGAATACGGCGGCGCCATCTACAGCGACGGCACCCTGACGGTGAACGTCGCCACCTTCACCAACAACGGCGCCTACGACGGCGGCGCCATCTACACCGAATCCACCGAGCCGACGCTCAAGGGCGACACGTTCAAGGGGAACAGCGCGTCCGAATACGGCGGTGCCGTCTACAACGCCAACGACACGACGGTGACCGGCGGCACCTTCACCGGCAACAGCGCCGAATACGGCGGCGCCATCTACAACACCGGCACCGCGACGGTCAGCGGCGCCACCTTCAGCCAGAACACCGTCAGCGAGGACGGCGGCGCCATCTACAACGCCGGCACCGCGATGACGGTCGAGCACAGCATCATCAGCAAGAACACCGCCGACGAGGACGGCGGCGGCATCTACAACGATGCCCCAGCCCACACGTTGACCCTCGACACCGACCAGATCACCTCTAACACCGCCGAGGGCACCGACGGCGGCGGCGGCATCGACAATGACGCCGGGACGGTCACCGTGAGTGGCGGCCTGATCAGCGGGAACAACCCCGAAAACTGCGAGCCGCTCAACACGATCACGGGCTGCTCCGACTAGCACCGGTAGCCCGACTTCACCACGAAGCGGTTGATTGACTGGTGGCGGGCGGCGAGGACCTAGGGGTCCCGCCGCCCGCCACTGACATGTTGATCGCCGACCAGCGCCGGCAGGTACGCCTCGCTTCGGGAATGTCCTGAATTAGAAGGACCATAAACGACAATTCATCGTATTGCCATTTCCTGCGCATGCCGGTATTCGCGTGATAGCCCGCGGGCCCGGCGTTTCTGATGCGAGGCCATATCTGAGTTGGATATGGTGTCGCTCTACGTTGTGATCAGGGATATGGCCCCCGCTGTGTGCAGGGATTGGAAATATGCAGCACCACTCCATAAAACCGGTCACATGACATCTATCACCTATAGGGATGACTCAATGCACCTCAAATTCCTACGAGCCGCGGCAACCGTCGCTGTACTCGGCGGAACCGCGACGCTGGGTCTCGGATCCACCCCGGCGGCACTGGCCAGCCCGACAACCGTGGACGTTCCGTGCAGTACGCCCGATCTGGTTGCGGACATGGTCACCGCGCTCACGAACAACGACACGACCCTGGTCCTGGCGTCGGACTGCACCTACTGGCTGGACGCCCCCGCCTCGACGTACAGCACCGGGCTGCCCACGGTCATGAACGAACTCACGATCGAGGGCAGCGACTCCACCTGGATCAAGCGCAGCTATGCGGATGCCACCCCGGACTTCACCATCTTGGCTGTGGGCTGCGCGGACGGGGACCTCATCCTCGACGACGTGAACGTCAAGAACGGCGGCGGGAGCGGAGATGACGACGGCGGCGCCCTCGACGTCACCAACGGGAGCGCCACGATCCACGGCGGCATCTTCCAGGACAACAACACCGACGACTACGGCGGCGCCATCTACAACGAGACCACCCTGACGGTGAACGACGGCGCCACCTTCACCGGCAACAGCAGCGGCGACGGCGGCGCCATCGCCAACTACGGCAGCCTGTCGGTGGCCGACGCCACCTTCACCCACAACAGCGCCGACGACGGCGGCGCCATCTACAGCGAAGACGACGGCGCGACGATAGACGGCAGCACCTTCAGCCAGAACTACGCGTCCGATGGCTCGGGCGGCGCCATCGACAACGACGACACCATGACGGTAAACGGCGGCACCTTCAGCCAGAACGAGGCGTCCTCCAACGGCGGCGCCATCTTCAGCGAAGACGACCTGACGGTGAACGGCGTGAGCTTCAGCCAGAACAAGGCCCATGAGGGCGGCGCCTTGTCCAACAAGGACGAAACGACGGTCAACCACAGCACGATCAGCAACAAGAACAGCGCCTACGAGGGCGGCGGCGTCTACAACGACGACGGAACGGTGAACATCAACTACAGCGTGGTCACCTACAACCTGTCTTCCCACGGCGGCGGCGGTATCTACAACGAAGGGACCGTCAACCTGACGGGCGACCTGGTCAACTGGAACTTCATCGGCAACTGCGAGCCGGTCGGCTCGGTCACCAACTGCCCCAACTAGAGCTGGTGGCCCAACTCCACCACGAAGCGGTTGTTTGACTGGTGGCGGGCGTCGAGGACCTTGAGCCCGGCTTGCCGGGCCAGCTCCGCGAACTGCGCGAGCGTACTGGTCCTCCCGCCCGCCACTAGCATGTCGATCGCCAGGAGCGGCGGCGCCTGGTCGGGTGAGACGCCGCCGAGGACGACGACGGTCCCCTCCGGGCGGGCGGCCTCGGCGCACCGGCGCAGGATGGCCACGGTCGGCTCGTCCGGCCAGTCGTTCAGCACGCTCTTCAGCAGGTACAGGTCGGCTCCGGCCGGCAGGGGGTCGAAGAAGCTCTGCCCGGCGAAACTCACCCGGTCGGCCACGCCGGCGGCGTTGATAACCTCCGGGGCCCTGGCGACGGTGGCCGGGAATTCGACGAGCGTGCCCCGCACCTCCGGGTGGCGGCGAAGCAGGCAGGCCAGCATGGCCCCGGTCCCGCCGCCGACGTCGACCATGCTGCGGACCCGCTCCCATCCGCCGGCGAGCTCGATGTCGAAGTCGGGGACGCCGTGCCCGGCCGGTCCCATCAGCGCGTCGAAGTCCGCCGCGATATTCGGGTGCGCGGCCAGGTCCTCCCAGAACGGCCGGCCGAACACCGTGGCGTAGGCCGACTGGCCCGTCCGGACGTAGTCCAGGAGCGTTCCCCACGCGTGGGCCATCCGGCCGCCGATGCCCTCAAGATCGAGGAACCGCCTGGGGTTCGCGAGCTGCTCGGCGGGCCGGTTGCAGGCGAAGCGCCCCGGTGATTCCTCCACGAACACGCCCTTGGACGCGAGGTAGGCCAGGACGGCGTGCAGGGCGCCGGCGTCGCAGCCGGCCGCCGCGGCCAGGTCGGTAATGCCGGCGTGGCCGTCGGCGATGTGCTCGGGGATGCGCAGGGTGGCCGCCACCATGAGGCACCACGGCGTCTGCAGGTCAAGCATCTGATCCAGGTTGACGCCGTGCTCCCCCATGTCCCCGTGCTGCGGGTCTTCTACCATCGCGTGAGTGCCCTTCCCTGCTCAGGCCGCGTCTGGCTGCCGCTAGGCGACCGGGGTGGCGGTCCGTCAGGCGGTTATGGACGCGCCGCGGCGGCGGAGGCTAGTTCGGTGCGGAAGCGCTCGTATTCGGCGAGTTCGCGGCCGGCCGGGACCAGGACCAGGTTGCTGGTGGCGGCGGCGATCCGGGCCATGACGGCGAGGACCGCCTGGTCACGCTCGCGATCCGCGGCGAGCACGACCATGTTCTGGCACCAGGTGGCGATCAGCCAGCCGAGCAGCAGCAAGGCGGCGACCATCACCCCGAGCCACGGAGCCAGGGTGGTGTCGCTGATCAGCGACGACGACTTGTGCCCGCCGTGGACCGCCAGGATCACCACGATCCAGACCACGCCGACCAGCGACAGCGCCATCAGCAGCCACTGCGCCAGCGCGACCAGCCGCCACCAGCCCGTCACCTTGTCGCGCGGCGGCAGCCCGTCGGCCACGGCGGCGCCCAGGACCGCCTGCGCCTCGTCCGCCCGTGACCGGGCTGCCTCACGCACCGTCCGCGACCACGGTTCCGGCAGCGAGGCGCCCACCTCGGCGGTGAAGGCCGTGATCGCGTTGTCGATGTCGGATCGCTGCGCCTGCGCGGTGTCACCGGAGTCGCCTGACGCCGCCTTGCGCGCGGCTGGCTGGCCGCGCAGGCGCCCGGCCAGCCGGGCGGGCGGCCAGCCGATATAGCCCGCGGCGCTGCGCTCGCGCAGGCCGTTCAGCGTCTCGGTGACGGCAGCCACCCCGGCGGCTTTCGCGAATGCGGCGGTCAGCGTCGCCGCGGGGCCGGAAGGGACGTACGTGACGGGATCGATCGCGGCCGCGCCTGAGCTCCGGCCGTCGATCGTCGCGTCTTCCCACGGCGGGCGTGACGTGGCGGCCGGCGCCACCTCCGCTAGCGGGGCAGCGGTCGCCCGCCACGGCTGCCAGTCCGTCGAGCCGTCCGCCTGCCCGTTCCCCGGAGCGTCCTGCCACGCAGGACCAGCCACCGCGAGCGCACCATCGGGTTCCCCGAGAGCGCCGTTGCCCTGCTGCGACGCGCCGTCCGCCTGCTCCCACGGCGGGAGGCTGGCCAGCGGTGGCGAGGCCGAATCGGATCCTGCTCCGGCCGCCGTGTCCGCGCCGGGCGCCTGGGATGACGACGGCTTCGCCGCGGCCGGTTCGGCTGGCTGCCAGCCAGGGACCCGATCCCCTGAGTGGACGGCGAACCGCTCCACCAGGGCGTCGATGTCGGCCGTGATCCTATCGATCACTGCCCGCCTGGCCGCGACCGTCCTGGCCAGCGAGAGGCGCAGCTCATCGAGGCCGGCTCCGGTCAGCGCGGAGGTCACCAGCACGGGAGTCTCGGTCAGGCCTTCCGCGTCCAGCAGCCTGCGCAGGTCGGCTTCGCAGTCGGCGGCCTGGTCGGGGCTCAAGGTGTCAACCTGGTTGAGCACCACCAGGGTCACGGCCGCGTGGCCGGCCAGCGGGACCAGGTACCGCCGGTGCACGGCCGCGTCAGCGTACTTCAGCGGGTCGAGCACCCAGACCAGCATGTCCACCAGCTTGACCAGGCGGTCGACCATCGCCGCCGAGCCGGTGACCACCGAGTCATGGTCGGGCAGGTCCAGCAGGAGCAGCCCGGTCAGCGACGTCTCGCCCTCATCGAGCGCGCTCGCCCGGGCGTAGCGGTGTCGCCGCTGCACGCTGAGCCAGTCCAGCAGCGGGGCAGCGCCCTCCATGCCCCAGACGCAGGCGTGCGAGTGTTTCGTGGTGGGCCTCATCACCCCGGCTGGCGAGAAACTCGCCCCCGCCAGGGCGTTGAACAGGGAGGATTTGCCGCTCCCCGTGCCGCCCGCCAGCGCGACCACGGTATGCGAGGCGGACATCCGCATTCGCTCGCCCGATCGTCGCAGCAACGTTTCCGCTTCGGCGAGGAGCTCCGGGCTGAACCCGTCGGATCCGGTCCTTATGGAGCCGATACGGGTCACTTCGGTGAGCGAGGCGAGCCTGCCGGGCAGGCTTGCGCTCGGCAGTCCGGTCACCCCGATCGTGTTCGCTGTCACCTGACCGCCTCGAGCGAGAATTCCGCCTGGTACAGCCGGATCGCCGCTGCGTCGTCGCAGGGCCCGGCCGCGTCGATCACCTCAACAAACCTGACCAGTTCCTCGTCGAGCAGCAGGCGGACCCGGTCCAGCAGGTCGGCTCGGGCCCGGGCGAGGATCCCGGCCAGCGTCACCGCGCTGAACGCGGAGGTGAGCAGCCGGCGCGGCTCGGTGTAGATGTCGGCGCCTTCGGCGTCTCCGGCCGGCGACTGGGGGGCTGACGCGTTCTCACCCAGCATGGCCACCATCACGAGGAGGTTGAGTGCCTCGTCGCTGAAGCCGGTGCGCTTGCTCGCGGGCCGCAGGTCCTCCAACTCCACCAGCCGGGCCAGGTGCTCCTGCCAGGCGCCGATCGCGCGGGCGGCACGCAGCCGCAGGTCCGGTGCGGACCGGCTGAAGGCAGTGGCCTGGCTGGCCTCCGCGGCGCCCGGTGCACTCCCGTTCCCGCCGGGCCCGAACGCGGCTTCGAAGACCTGCTTCGCGCGCTCGCCGCGGGCCCGTTCCGCGACGGCGTCCGCGAGCAGCACGGCACCGGCGGCGTTGGCCCGCCAGTTCTCGTCGACGTGCTCCGCGGCCCGGTCCGCGATCGACACGATGAACGACTCGATCGCCGAGCGCAGCGCCGCGTCCAGCGCCGCGGGCCGCGACGCGCCGCTGCGCCGCGCGCGCTTGCCCTTCTTGGCTCCCGCGGCGGCCTTGGCCCCGCGGCGCGGCCGCAGGTCACCGCCGGCCACGCAGTCCTGCCACCGGGCGAGCACCTCGCCGTGGAGCAGCGTGCCGTTCTTCATGCCCGTGCTCGCCTCGGCCAGGGCGCGCTCGTACGCCACCTCCGCGCCGCGCCGCAACCGCCCGCGCAGCACGACCTGCGCTTCGACGTGGGCGGCCATGGCCGGGACCCTGGACTTGAACGTGTCGAGCACGCCCGACATGGTCTGGGAGAGCACCGCGACCCGGCGGTCGGTCCGCGCGGCCGTGTCGGCGAGCCAGTCGCGGATCGGCTGGTAGGCGTCGGGCGGGAGCATGCCGTCGATGAGCGGGGTTTCCAGGATGACGAACCGGTCGTCGGCGCCGATCCCGTTCGCGTCCAGCATGGCGTTGAAGTGCTCCACGAGTTCGGTCCGGAAGGTCTGCGGCACGCGGGACAGCACCACGCCAAGCGATGCCTTCCTTTCCCGCGCGTGCTGGAGGATCTCCCAGACGGGCCCGTCAGCGTACCGGCTGGCGCTGGTCATGAACAGCCAGAGGTCCGAGGCGTCGAGGAACTGGTAGGCGAACTCGTGGTGGGCCTGCACCACGGAGTCGATGTCCGGCGTGTCCAGCAGCGCGATGCCCCTCGGCATGCCCTCGCTCGCCGCGAGGACCAGCAGGCCGTCCCGGCCGGGCCTGGCGAGTCCTTCCTGCCTGACGCGTGGCAGCGTCGGCAGGAAGTTGTTCTCGGCGAACCAGTCGATGTCGTCCGGATGGCAGGCGAGAACCGGGCTGTTGGTCGTCGGGCGGCGTACTCCCGTCGCGCTCACCCGGGCACCGACGATGCTGTTCACCAGCGTCGACTTCCCCGCGCCCGTGGAGCCGACCAGGGCCACCAGGACGGGCGCGGCGGACCTGCGTACCCGTGGCAGCAGGTAGTCGTCGATCTGGCTGAGCAGCTTGGTGCGTTCGGTCTTTACCTCGGCGGATCCCGCGATCTCGAAGACCAGCGGGATGGCCGCAATGCGCTTCCTGAGGTTGAGCAGCGCCGCTTCCAGCAACCGCGCGTCCACCCGCACATGGGACTGGGCGGAGGCTGGGCGCTGGGAGGGCTCTCGGGGCGAGGTAGGTGCCTGGGGCGGAGAGGCCGGGGGAGGTTCGGCTGCCGCGGATGGTCCGGCGGCTCCGGGCGACTTGGCTGCAGGCCACTCTGGGACCACGGTGGACTGCGGGGCCGCAGGGGACTCTGTGGCTGCAGGAGCCGTGGCGGCTACTGAAGTTACAGGAGTTGCAGGAGTGGCGGCTTCCGCGGGCGCGGGGCTGGCGGAGGATGCGGCGACCGGGGTAGCTTCGGCGGGCGGGACGAGCGGAGCGGCCCGAGTAGACGGGGCGGCCGACGCGAGCGGGGCGGGCGGGGCAGGCGGGGCGGCCGGCGCGAGCGGGGCGGGCGGGGCAGGCGGGGCGGCCTGCGCGAGCGGGACGGTCTCGGCGGGCGGGGCGGCCGACGCGAGCGGGGCGGGCTGGGCAGGCGGGCCTGGCTGGGGCAGCGGGTCTGGCTGGGGCAGCGGGTCTGGCTGGGATAGCCGACTGGCCTGGGGTAGCCGGCGAGCCCGGGGCAGCGGGCCGGTCTGGGGCAGGAAGCCCGCGCGAGGGAGTTGAGGCTCCGCGAGTGACGGGGAGGACTTGGACGGAGGAGGGAACGCGGCGTCCGGCGCGGGTGGCTCTGAGAAATCCGGGGCAGGCATCACGATGGTGTCATCCCCGTTGTGCTGCTTTTCCTCACCAACATCTAGAACATCATCGGTCACACGGCGGCCGGTAGGGTCAGCAAACTCAGCAGCCGCAACAGCACCGAACTCGTCCTTGCTACCGGACGCAGACGCTGCTGACGCTGCCACGCCCTTACCTTCCATCGCTCTAGTGGCCTCCTCTGCCCCAACTGACCTGACACACTCCCTCGTGGCATCCACGGTCTGTCGGGGGATCGCTCCAGCCCAATCGCCTGGCAGGCGGAGTTTATCCCTTCTGCCAGGCAGTTACACGGCGCATGAGTTCTGTTATTTCGGCCGCGATCCCGACCACATCTCCTACCACGATGACCGCTGGCGGCCTCAAACCCTCCTCTTCCACCCGTCTTTCCACTTGTTCCAGTGTTGAGTTAATTGTGCGCTGAGTCGGCAGAGTCCCGTCTGCGATTACAGAAACGGGTGTACCTGGATCGCGTCCGTGCCTGAGCAGTTCCGTCACTATCGCACCGATTCGCTCCACGGCCATCAGCAGCACCAGTGTTCCGCGACTACCGCTGAGTATCTCCCAATCCACGGCCGACCGCTCGTCATCAGGCGGAACATGAACCGACACGACGTGAAAGTCTTGTGCGACCCCGCGGTGGGTCACCGGGACCCAGGCGGCGGCGGGAACGGCGACCGCGCTGGTGACGCCGGGCACGACGGTGACCGGAACCCCGGCCCGCAGGCACGCCAGGACCTCCTCGGCGCCCCGGCCGAAGACAAACGGGTCACCACCCTTGAGCCTGGCCACGAACCGGCCCGCGCGGGCGTGGGTGATCAGCGCCTCGTTGATGTGCTCCTGCGCCATGGCGCGGCCGTAGGGAATCTTGCTCGCGTCGATGATCTCGACGTCCGCGGGCAGTTCGTCCAGGATCGAGCGGGGGGCCAGCCGGTCCGTCACCACCACGTCGGCTTCGGCGAGCAACTGCCTACCGCGCACGGTGATCAGCCCCGGATCGCCGGGCCCGCCGCCGATAATCGCGACTGTGCCTGCCCGGGGGGACGTGTCTGTCCGGGGGGACGACCCCCCTGGACCCCCCGATCTTGGGGGGAAGCCTTTCCCCCCAAGCCCCCTCGGCCCTCCCGGCCCCTGCGGGGGCCGGGAGGGTAGCTGGCCGGACTGCAGCCCGGCCAGGATCGCGTCCCTGATCGCCGCGCTGTGCCGCGGGTCACCGCTGAGCACCCCTATACGGACGGCGCCGGCCCGGCCGGAGGCCGGGGTCCACGCGGCCGACGCCTCCGCGTCGTCGGCGCGGACGCACCAGGTCTGCTGCTGTTCGGCGTCCGCCGCGACGGCCGCGTTCACCTCGGGGTGGTCGGTGCACGCGCAGACGAGCCAGGCGCCCGCGACATCGCCGGGCTCGTAGCGCCGCGCCGCCCAGCGGATCCGGCCGGCCGCGGCGAGGTCTTCCAGGGAGGTGGTCAGCGACGGGGACACCAGCAGGATGTCCGCGCCCGTGTCGAGCAGCGCCGGGACCCGGCGGGCCGCCACCGCTCCCCCGCCGACGACCAGGACGCGCCGGTCCCGCAGGCGGAGCCCCAGCAGGTACGGGTCCATGGCTCCTCGGTCCGCCTACGCCTAACCCTTGTCGGTCACGCCCGCGGAGTCGAACGTGGCCACGTCGCGCAGCGCGCGCGCCGCGCTCTGCACCAGGGGCAGGGCCAGCAGGGCGCCGGTGCCCTCGCCGAGCCGCAGCCCGAGGTCGACCAGCGGGCGCAGCCCCAGGTGGTTAAGGGTAATAGCATGCCCGGGCTCGGTGCTCTGGTGGCCGGCGAAGCAGGCGGCGACCGCGTTCGGGGGCCAGCGCCACCGCGGCCAGCGCGGCGGCGCCCGCGATGACGCCGTTGAGGATCACGGGGACGCGCAGCGCGGCGCCGCCGAGGATGAACCCGGCCAGGGCCGCGTGCTCCAATCCGCCGAACGCCGCCAGGACGCCCACCGGGTCGGCCGGGGCTTCGGGATCCGGCCGGTGCCTGGCCAGGCCGCGGCAAACCGCGTCGATCTTCCTCGCGTAGGTCGCGGCGTCGATCCCGGTGCCCCGCCCGGTCGCCTCGGCCGGGTCAGCGCCGGTGAAGGCGCAGATCAGCGCGGCCGACGCGGTGGTGTTCGCGATGCCCATGTCCCCGGTGATCAGGCACCGGTTGCCCGCGGCCACCAGGTCCCTGGCCACCTCGACGCCCACGGTCAGCGCGGCCAGGCCCTGTTCGCGGGTCATCGCGGGTCCCTGCGTGAAGTCCGCGGTGCCCGCCGCGATCTTGCGCGGCAGCAGCCCGGGCACGGCTTCGAGCGGGGCGGCCACCCCCACGTCGACCACGGTGACCTCGGCGCCGGCCTGCGCCGCGAACGCGTTGACGACCGCGCCGCCGGCCAGGAAGTTGGCGACCATCTGGGCGGTCACCTCCTGCGGCCACGGAGTGACCCCCTGCGCGTGCACGCCGTGGTCGGCGGCGAAGACCGCCACGCAGGCGGGCTCGGGCAGCGGCGGAGGACAGGAGCCCGCCAGGCCCGCCAGCCGGACGGAGGTGTCCTCGAGCAGCCCGAGCGAGCCGCGCGGCTTGGTCATCCGGTCCTGCCGCTCCCGCGCGGCGGTCATCGCCGCCGCGTCCGGCGGGGCGATCGCGGCGATCACGTCGGCGAGCGGGTCCACTGGTTCCTCCCCGGGCAGTCCGCGCCGGCCGTACTGCTCGGCGTGCACCGCCCACGACACCGGGCGGCGGCGCGCCCAGCCGGCGGTCGCGAGTTCTGGTTCAGGCGCGAATTCTGTCACGTAGCCCACGCAGAGGTACGCGATCACCTCCAGGTGCGCGGGCAGCCCCAGCTCCGCGGCCAGTTCGCGCTCGTCGAAGAAGCTCACCCAGCCCACGCCGAGGCCTTCGGCCCTGGCCGCCAGCCACAGGTTCGCCACCGCGAGCACGCTGGAGAAGTCGGCCGTCCTCGGCTGGGTGCGCCGGCCGAGCGTGTGCCGCCCACCCCGGGTCCTGTCGCAGGTCACCACGATATTGACCGGCGTGTCCAGGATCGACTCGATCTTCAGCCGGTCGAACGCGCGGGCCCGCGCGCCAGGGAGCTCGTCCGCGAACTCATCGCGGTGCCTCCGGGCCAGCGCGGCGACCCGCTCCCGCCGGTCCCGGTCGGTGATCACGATGAAGTCCCACGGCTGCGAGAAGCCCACTGACGGCGCCTGGTGCGCCGCGGCCAGCACCTGCCCGAGCACGTCGGCAGGCACCGGATCAGGAAGAAAGCCGCGCCGGACGTCCCGGCGCTCGGCGATCACCCGGTACACGGCGTCCCGCTGCTCGGCCGGGTAGCGGTTCCGGTTGTCTTCTCGCTGCCCGGTCAGGTCGCGGTTCTGGCCGTCTTCCCGCTGCCCGGTCAGGTCGCGGTGTAGGTCGTTCATCCAGGTGTCTCCTCGCGGCTGGCTATCTTCCACAGGGCGCCGAACGCCGCGGCCGCCACCGCCGCGCCGCCCTTCTCCGAGACGTTGGTCAGGGCGGGCAGGCCGCTCGCCCGCAGCGCGTCCTTCGCTTCCGCCGCGCCGACGAATCCGACCGGGACGCCGATGACCAGCGCGGGTTCCACCTCCCGCCCCATGATCTCGAAAATCGCCTCGGGCGCGCTGCCGACCAGCCAGATTGCGCCCGGCCCGGCCTCGCTGAACGCCAGCCGGACCGCGGCCGCGCCGAGGAGGATGTTCGCGGTGCGCGCCAGCCTGGCCGAGAGCGAGTCGGCCGACTTGCAGATCACCGGGTACCCGGTGACGGCCGCCGCGACCGCGGGCACGTCCGCGACCACGCGGACGCCACGGCGCAGCGCCAGGACCCCGCCCGCGAGCGCCCCCTCGTCGCAGGCCAGGTCGGTGACGTAGTCGAAGTCCGCGGTCGCGTAGATGACACGCTCCATCACCGCCCGGCTCAGCGGGGGCAGCGCGCTCAGGTCGATCCTGGACCGCAGGATGCGGAACGCCTCGGATTCAACCGGATCGTCGGGGTTCATGCCTTATCTTTACCGCGCCGCCGGGCACCGCTCCACGTTAGCCACCGCTCCATGCCTCCATCGCGCCGCCGGGCACCGCTCCACGTTAGCCACCGCTCCATGCCTCCATCGCGCCGCCGGGCACCGCTCCACGTTAGCCACCGCTCCACGCCTCCATCGCGTCGCCGGGCGGGGTGTCACTCCGGGTACACTGGCCCGGACCCGCAAAGGTCCGAAACCCCAAGGCCCCCGGAGCTGCCTTGGGTCGGTCCGGCCGAATGTTTGCCAGCCATATACCAGGAAACTCTCAGCGCGCCCAGGTAGCGTGAGCGAACGAAGTCGGTAGGACCGGATGGCGATTCCCGCCGCCTCCGAGCAGGCAGGCATGATGCGCCAGGTAGCCGCGACCTGGCGCGTACCGACCGGTAACAGACAGTTACATGCTGAATGGAGCGTGCATGGCGAGTGGTTCCCGGGTCCTGGTGACCGGCGGGGCCGGCTTCATCGGCCGCAATATGGTCCGCGCCCTTCGGGCCGAAGGTCACGAGGTGACCGTGGCCGACCTTCGGGCGTTCCCCGACCCGGAAGTCCGCACGGTGGTCGGCGACCTGTGCGATCCCGACGTCTGCCGGCGGGCCGTTCAGCCTGGCACCGACGTGATCATCCACCTGGCCGCCTTTACCTACGTGGTCGCCTCGATCGCCGATCCGGTCGGCACCCACCTGCTCAACGTGGACGCGACCGCCAGGCTGCTGGAACTGGCCCGCGAGAACGAGGTGGGGACCTTCCTGTTCGCGTCGACCAACGCGGTGACGGGCAACGTCGGCGGCGCGACCATCACCGAGCAGGCCGTGCTGCGCCCGCTCACCCCGTACGGCGCGACCAAGGCGGCGGCGGAGATGCTGGTTTCCAGCTACGCCAACTGCTACGGCATCACCGGCGCGTCCCTGCGGTTCTCCAACGTCTACGGCCCGGGGATGACCGAGAAGGACAGTTTCGTGCCCAGGCTGATGCGCGCGGCGCGGGACGACGAGGGGGTCCAGGTCCGCGGGGACGGGACCATGCTCCGCGACTTGGTGCACGTGGACGACGTCGTGCAGGGCGTCATGGCGGCCTGGGCGGCCGGACACAACGGCCCGCTGATCCTCGGCGCCGGGCACTCGGTCACGGTGAACGAGATGGTGACGACGGCCCGCCGGGTGACCGGCGCGCCGATTCCCGTCGAGCACGTGCCCGTCGGGATCGGGGAAATGCCGGCCGTGGTGGTGGACATCTCCGCGGCTCTGGCCATCGGCTACCGGCCGACCCATGACCTGGAGACGGGCATGGCCACGGTCTGGCCGGATTTCGATCCCAACCACCCGGGGGCCCGAGCAGCGGAGACCCAGGCATGATCTACACCAGCCCAGCGGACCAGGCGGTAGACGACGCGGCCGTCAAGGCCTTTGCCGAGACGTACGGCGAGCGCGCCACCAGCCTTCCCCCGGTGGCGATCGTGATCGCGGCCTACAACGAGGAAGGCGCCGTCGGCCCGGTGGTCGAGGAGCTGCCTGACACCGTGTGCGGGCTGGCCACGGCGACGATCGTGGTCGCCGACGGCTGCGCCGACGCCACCGCGAAGGAAGCCGCCATGGCCGGGGCCCTGGTCTGCGACGTGCCGGTCAACCGGGGCCAGGGCGCCGCGCTGCGGCTCGGCTACCGGCTGGCCCGCGAGGGCGGCGCCGACTACATCGTGACCACCGACGCGGACGGCCAGTACAACCCGGCGGAGATCGAGCGGGTCCTTGAGCCCGTCGTGGCCGGGGACGCGGACTTCGTCACCGGGTCCCGCCGGCTCGGCAGCCAGGAGACCCACGACGCAGTCCGGCGGGCCGGCGTTCTCTTCTTCGCCGCCACCATCAGCCTGCTCACGGGCCAGAGGGTCAGCGACACGACGTTCGGGCTGCGGGCCATGCGCTCGGAGGTGACCGGCGTCGTGCAGCTTGAGCAGCCGCAGTACCAGGCGTCCGAGCTGCTGATCGGGGTCATCACCCACGGCTACAAGCTGGCCGAGGTGCCCGCCACCATTCACCGCAGGCGGGTCGGCGAGAGCAAGAAGGGCCAGAACCCGCTCTACGGGCTGCACCTGCCGGGCGTGAACAACTTCTTCTACGGGCTGCGCTTCGCGCGGGTCGTGTACGGCACCTGGTGGCGCGAGCGCCGGCGCGCAGGGCGGACGGAGTCCGCAAATCAGGCAGATCAGTCCCGGGCCGACGGGCCTTCGTCGTCCGGCAGCGCGCGCATCGGACCGGTAGTTTCCGCGGCGACGGCGAAGGGCTCGGGCCCGGAGTCGGTCGAGACGACCGCCTCCTCGGCCGCGGCGGGCGGCGCCGGCGACCGCGCGAAGAGGACGTAGTGGAAGAACAGGAACCGCACCAGGAACGTGAACAGGTTGGCCACGCCGTACACCATGGCGAGGTACAGCGCGCGCTCCGTCCCGTGCAGGTGCCACCAGGTCGCCGGGTGGTAGCCGAGGTACTTGTCCGCCAGTTCGAGGACCACGATGACGATCGCGGAGACGATGCAGAACGGCACGGTCTCCTTGAGGACGTTCGGGCGGCCCTTCCGCTCCCACGCCCACCGGCTGAGCAGGTAGCTGACCACGACGCCGGAGAACCAGCCCACCAGCGTAGCCACGGTGGAGGACAGCTTGAGCGGCGCGGCGCAGATCACGTAGACGATCTCGCTGGTCGCGAACGCCGAGATGGCCGCGATGGCGAAGCGCCCGAAGCGGATGCCGAGCGTGCTGCGGGCCTTGCGGACGATCGTGTCGCTGAGCCGATTGGTGACCAGAGTCATTGCCGTCCTAGGTTAGCTAGCCGACCATGAAATGAGGTTCAGGTATACAGTACGGAAACCGCAGGCCGGTGAAGCTAACTCCGGCGAAGCCGCGCCGCGCGACGACTAGGCGAGGAGGGTGTTCAGCATCCGCACTCAGAGCACGTTACCCGCCCGGTGCGGTACTACGCACACAGCAAGTAAAAAGTCGGACCAAATGACCGAAGGAACAGTAGGAGCTCGGAGCATGAAAATCTTGGTGTTGGGCGGGGATGGGTACCTCGGGTGGCCCACGGCGCTGCACCTGTCGGAGGCGGGCCACCAGGTGGCCGTCGCCGACAACTTCGTCCGCAGGCACTACGACGACGAACTCGGGGTCGAATCGCTGGTGCCGATCCAGCCGCTGCGGACGCGCATCGCGGTGTGGGAGGAGCTAACCGGCCAGCAGATCGGGATGTACGTCGGCGACCTGACCGACCCGATCTTCAGCTACCACATCATCACGGACTTCGAGCCCGACGCCGTGGTCCACTTCGCCGAGCAGCGCGCCGCCCCGTACTCCATGATCGACCGGGCGCACGCGGTGTACACGCAGCAGAACAACGTGGTCGGCAACCTGAACCTGCTGTACGCGATCGCCGAGACCAACCCGGACATCCACCTGGTCAAGCTCGGGACGATGGGCGAGTACGGCACGCCGAACATCGACATCGAGGAGGGCTGGCTCGACCTGGAGCACAACGGGCGGACCGACCGGGTGCTGTTCCCGAAGCGGCCCGGGTCGTTCTACCACCTGTCCAAGGTGCACGACAGCCACAACATCGAGTTCGCCTGCCGGATCTGGGACCTGCGCGCCACCGACCTGAACCAGGGCGTGGTCTACGGCCAGCAGACCGCGGAGACCGCCAGGGACGAGCGGCTGGCGACCAGGTTCGACTACGACGCGGTGTTCGGCACGGTGCTGAACCGGTTCACCATCCAGGCGGTCATCGGCCACCCGCTCACCGTGTACGGCGAGGGCGGCCAGACCCGCGGCATCATCGACATCAGGGACACGGTCCGCTGCATCCAGCTGGCCTGCGAGAACCCGGCCAACCGGGGCGAGTTCCGCGTCTTCAACCAGATGACCGAGTTGATGTCGGTGGCGCAGATCGCGGAGACCGTGGCCCGGGCCTTCCCCGGCGACGTCACGGTCGAGAACCTGGACAACCCGCGGGTCGAGGCGCCCGAGCACTACTACAACGTCAAGCACACCAAGCTGGTCGAGCTCGGCCTCGAGCCGCACCTGCTGTCGGACACGCTGATCGAGTCGCTGTTCGACATCACCAAGCAGTACGCGCACCGCGTCCGCCTCGAGGCGCTCCGCCCGACGGTGAGGTGGCGCGACCCGACCGCCGGCTGAGGACCGCGGCGCGGGCCCGGGGTGTGATACCACCGCCCGTTCGGCAGAATGATCTTTATATACCGAACGGGCGGTGGTGTTTGTCTTGACGACGTGGGTCTGCGGTACGTGCGGTAACCATTTCCCGGGTGAGCGGCCCGAGGTGTGCGTGGTCTGCGCGGACGAGCGGCAGTGGGTGCCGCCCGGCGGGCAGCGGTGGACCACCCTGGCCGAGCTGGGCGCGGCGGGGCACCGGTCGGACGTACGCGAGGTCGAGCCCGGGCTGACGGGGATCGGCGCGGACCCGCCGGTCGCCATCGGGCAGCGCGCGCTGCTGGTGGCCACACCCGCGGGCAACCTGCTGTGGGACCCGTCGGGGTTCATCGACGACGCGGCCGTGGCCGCGGTGCGGGCGGCGGGCGGGCTGAGTTTCGTGACGGCCAGCCACCCGCACTTCTACGGGGCCATCGCCTCGTGGGCCGCGGCGTTCGGGGCGGAGATACTGGTGCCTGCGGCTGACGCTGCGTGGCTGCGGGCGGGCCCGGACCTGCGGGTGCGGTTGTGGTCGGGGACGCTGTCCGTGCTGCCCGGGGTGACGCTCGTCCAGTGCGGCGGGCACTTCCCGGGCAGCGCGGTTTTGCACTGGGCCGAAGGCGCGGGCGGGCGCGGCGTGCTGCTGTCCGGCGACACGATCTTCGTGACGCCGGGCGAGGACCGGGTGACGTTCGTCTGGTCGGCGCCGAACCGGCTGCCGCTGTCCGAGCAGGCCGTCCAGGGCGTGGTGGACGCGGTGCGGCCGTACGCGTTCGACCGGATCTACGGCGGCTGGTGGGCACCGGTCATCCGGTCCAGGGCCAGGGACGTGGTGCTGCGCGGCGGCGCGCGGTACATCGAGCTCCTGCGGGGTACCGCTGATTCGTTACTTGCGGAGGGTCCACGCGTTGGTGGCGGGGTCCCGGCGCAGTTCGTAGACGTCCGCCGCCAGGCCCGGACCCGGTGACGCCTCGACCCGCCAGAATTCCAGCTCGGGCTGGCCCGGCTCGGCCTGGGGGTCCTGCCACCACTCCCGGTTGATGACCCAGTGCTCGAGGATGGCGCGGACGGTGTACAGCCGGCCACGCCACACGAACCTGGCGCCGGCCGTCGTCCCTGGCCTGAACGTTAACCGGCTCGCCGTACACCCGGTTCATGCCGCGCCCGCCTCCCCAGTCCGCCCTGCGGTGCTCGTCGGGGTCACCCGGCCAGCCGGGTCACCTAGCTCGTCGCTGCCGCATGGGGGAAGGCGGGCAGTACTCTGCGTGATCGACGCCGAGCGGGTGCGGCGTCCATGATCGAATATAGGTTCATTCGAACTAAGATGCAACTAATCTTCGCTAGCTGACCTGCAGGTACTCAGAAATGTCGGTGCCTGCTGGCATAGTGGGGCGCGTCCGGCCACCCCCGAGGGGAGGCACGCATGTGCTGGAGATGTGACCATCCGGGTGCCACCGAGCGTGACTATGAGGAGCACCTGAAGGAGGTGATCGACGCGTACGGCTGGGCGGTGCAGGGCGTCGAACGGGAGGGCAGGCACCCGCCGTGGGCCTACACCGTGGGGCTCACCCGTTACCGCAAGCCCGAGCTCGTCGTCACCGGGATGGGCCTGACCCGGGCGGCCGAGGTACTCAACGGCGTGGCCGCGCACCTGCTGCACGCGGCCGCGCCGGAACCGGGGACGCAGGCGGCCCTGAGAGACGGCCCGCTCGTGGAGGTGGTCAGGGTCGCCGTGCCGTGGGCGCACCTGAAGCTGGCCGTCGAGCTGTACGGCGACCGGATCCGGGGCCTGCAGCTCGTGCACGCGGACAAGCGCGGGCGCTGGCCCTGGGACAGCCAGTACCAGGGCGTGCGGGGCGGGCAGCCGATCCTCGGGACGCGGGAACCGCCCGAGCGCCGGAGGCGGATCGGCTAGCCGGGACTGAACTCGCGGCGAGCGGTAACGTTCCCGGAACGTTCCGGGCGTAGCGTCTGGTGCCCTTGTGACCGAGCCTGCCCACGTCTCGGTGTGGATCAGGCCCTCTGACTGACTCCGGTCACCCGGCCGACGAACCAGGCGGCTTGCGCCAGCGCGCTGTCGGCGGCGGCGAGCAGGCCGGGCTGCAGCGCGAAGTCGTGCCACATGCGCGGCCACCTGGTGTACGTCATGTCTACCCCGGCGGCTGACGCGCTGGAGGCCAGCAGTTCGGCGTCCGGGGCGAGCAGCTCGTCGGTCGCGGCCTGGATCAGCAGCGGCGGCAGCCCGGAGTGCGCCGCGCGCAACGGCGAGACCGAGTGGTCGGTCCACGTGGACGGGTCGGCGTAAGCGCGGGCGCAGGCGTCCAGCCAGCCCGGGTTGAGCAGCGCGTCCCTCCGCACAAGGTCCGGGACGGCGCGGCGGTCGCGACCGAGGTCGAGCCACGGCGAGAGCAGGATGCAGCCGGCCGGCAGCTCCTGGCCCTCGTCGCGCAGCGACAGGATCAGGGCGAGGGCGAGTCCCCCGCCCGCCGAGTCGCCCGACACCACCACAGGACCCGGTTCTGCCTGGCTGGACAGCGCCTTCACGACCGCGCGCGCGTCTTCCAGGGCGGCCGGGTGGGGATGCTCCGGGGCCAGGCGGTACTCGGGCAGCACGACCCGGCAGCCCGTCTGGGCGCTCAGGTGCGCCGCCCACGACCGGGCCGTGCGCGCCGTGCCCAGGCAGTAGCCGCCGCCGTGGAAGTGGATCACCGTCCGCGTACGGGCCCGGGGTCTGGTCCGCCGCCGGGGCCGATACCACCTCGGCGGGCACCCCGCCGATGGCCTGCTCGGCGACCTTAGTGCCGCGCGGCAGCGGCAGGGTCCTGCCGAACTGCTCCAGCCGAGCGCGCTGCACCGGCCAGGGCAGCGCCGGGTCGAGGCAGCGCCTGCCGAGCTGGCGCACCCCCAGGCGCACGACCGCGGGCGGGACGCGCGGCGACCGACGGGTGCGGCGGCCGGGGAGGGCCGGAAGGGCCGGGCCCGGGCGCGGGCTCATGCCGCGCTGGTCTCGGTCGCGGCCGACCGTTCCGGCATGGCCCGGTATGCGGCGAGGTCGAAGCGCCGGACCCGGTACCGGTACAGGAACGTGTGGTCGGGCCAGTTGTTGGTGTTGCGCCCGGAGGCCGTGGTGTACCAGTTGTGGCAGCCGCTCTCCCATACCGACTTCCTGCTGGCCGACTGCACCCAGGAGTTGAACGCGTCCTGGACGTCGGGGCGCACGTCAAGCCAGGCGAGGCGCTCGGCCCGCAGCGCCCGGATGGCGCCGACCACGTAGCCGATCTGGCTTTCGAGCATGTAAATGATCGAATTGCCGCCGAGGTTGGTATTGGGCCCGTAGAGCATGAAGAAGTTCGGGAACCCGGCGACCGTGATGCCCAGGTAGGCCTGCGCGCCGTTCTGCCAGGCGTCGTGGAGGCTGCGGCGGCCACGACCGTACACCTGGATCGGCGTGAGGAACTGCGTGGCCTGGAAACCGGTGCCGTAGATGATCACGTCGGCGGGGCGGGTCGTGCCGTCCGCGGTGACCACGCCGTCCGGGACGATCCGCTCGATCGGGTCCGTGACCAGCTCGACGTCCGGCCGGGCCAGCGCCGGGTACCAGTCGTTGGAGAAGACCACCCGCTTGCAGCCCATCGTGTAGTCGGGGACGCACTTGGCGCGCAGGTCAGGATCGGCGATCTGCGTGCGGAGCTGACGGCGCCACAGCTGCATCGGCCCGGCCAGCAGTTTCGGCGACAGGACGAAGCCGCTGGTGAGCAGCTCGCCATAGAGGAAGATGCGCAGCCGGTCGGCCTTGCGCACGACGGGCAGCCGGTCGTAAAGCGCCTGCTCGCGGTCACGGTACGGCCGGTCGGCCTTCGGCAGCACGTAGGGGGGCGTGCGCTGGTAGACGTCGAGGTGGCGGGCGACCTTGGCGATCTCGGGCACGAACTGGATGGCGCTGGCCCCCGTGCCGATCACGGCCACCCGCCGGCCGGCCAGGTCCACGTCGTGATTCCAGCGGGCCGAGTGCCAGGAAGGACCGGCGAAGGTGTCCCGGCCGGGAATGTCCGGCAGGGCCGGGCGGCCGAGCTGGCCGACCGAGCAGACGACCGCGGTCGCCTGCAGGGTACCGCCGTCGTCCAGGGTGAGGTTCCAGACCGCCTCGCGCTCGTCGAACTCGGCCGCCGCGATCCCGCAGCCGAAGCGGAGGTGCGGGCGAAGACCATACCCGGCCACCAGCGCGCGCAGGTAGGCCAGGATCTCCTCGCGCGGCGGGAAGCGCCTGCTCCAGCGCCAGGGCCGGAAAGAGAACGAGTAGAGGTGCGACGGCACGTCGCAGCTCAGGCCCGGATAGGTGTTGTCGCGCCACGTTCCGCCGAGGTCATCGGCGCGGTCCACCACGACGAAATCCTCGATGCCCGCCTGCCTGAGCGCGATGGCCATGCCGATCCCGCCGAACCCGGCGCCGATGATGACGACCCGGTAAGCCATGGGCACTCCCTCGTACGCTGCCACCCCGGAACTGTGCCGATCACCCCCAATGAAATCACCGGGCGCCGCCTGTGCAGTAGACCCGGCGGCGGCCGGGGCAGGCGCTCCCTTGCGGTCCTGGCGGATGATCCCGGGGTTGGGGGGGTACGTCCTGGTGTGAGTCTTCCTGCACGTGAAGGGTCGTGACCGCGACGATGGCCGGGCCTCCGGCTGGGGTTCCACCAGATTTCGACGTCAAGGACTTGATCGACGGCGCGGCGCTGCTGGCGAGCACCGCGAACGTGGTGATGCAACTCGCCCGGCCCGGGGTCGGGTACGGAGTGCTGGAGAGCACGGTCGAAAGCAGCCAGGTCATGCGGCACCCGCTCCGGCGGATCCGGAACACCGTGACCTACCTGTCGGTGGCCTTCATGGGCACCCCGGAGGAACGCGCGATCTACCGGCGTAGAGTGAACCGCTCGCACGCCAGCGTCCATTCGGCCACGGGCAGCCCGGTCAGCTACAGCGCGTTCGATCCGGGGCTTCAGCTGTGGGTAGCCGCATGCCTGTACCGGGGCGTGATCGACACTCACATGCTGTTGCACGGGCCGGTCGACGACCTCACTGCTGACGCCATCTACCGCGAATCCCGGCGGCTCGGCACCACGTTGCAGGTACCCGAGGACATGTGGCCAGCCGACCGCGCCGCGTTCGAACAGTACTGGGCCTCGGCCCTGGCCGAGGTCCAGATCGACCCGCCGGTCCGTGACTACCTGTACCGGCTCATGATGATGGACTACCTGCCCCAGCCGTTCAGCGCGGCGTTCGGCCCGTTCAACCGGTTCCTGACCATCGGGTTCCTGCCCCCGCCGTTCCGCGAGCAGATGCAGCTGCGCTGGACCGAGCGTAACCAGCGGGAGTTCTGGCTCCTCATGCGGACGATCGCGTCCGTCAACCGCCTGCTTCCTCCGCCGGTTTCCCGGTTCCCCTTCAACGCCTGCCTGCAGGATCTTCGGGTGCGGATCATGTGGAACCGCGCGCTGGGTGGAACGGGGCCCCGGGTCGCGGAAAGGTGACAAACACGGGGTGGCTCTGCCTCAGCGTCGCCTTCGTCGCGCATGGCGCCGCATGGCGTCTACCTTGGCGGCGAAGGCAACGGGCGTCAGGATGGGCGTGCCGCGCCAGGGAGATATGGACAGCAGGTCCGTGTCATCGGACACGATGAGCATGGCGCCTACGTCGGCGGCGAGATCCAGGACCAGATTGTCCTCGTAATCGGGGCAATCGTGCACCGTGCGGGGTACCGCCGTCAGCAGCCCTCCGCCGCCATGCTCGGCTGCCTCTGAGAGGACCGCGACGTAGGTACCGATCTGCGGGTGCTCCCACTTGAACAGGTCCTGCAGGACCCGTCTGACGTTGCCGAGGATGTGAGGCGATAGCCATAGGGCGAACTCGGCGGCATCGACTACGATCCCCACGCAGTCGGCGCAGGCGTTACCGGACGTGGGAGGCGGAGAGGGCCAGGAGCGGAATGGGCTATTGCCGCTGGCGACGGCGGTCACCAGCACGTTGACGTCATAGACAACGGCAGTCGGTACGGGCTCTACGGGACTCATTGCCCGTCGCGTTCGGCGGTGCCTTTCAGGAACTCTCGTACCCGCGCGGGTACATCTGCAGGTTCGATGCCGAGCTCCGCGGTTCGCTGCTGACCGTATGCCTGCAGGTCACGCAGTTGATCGGCCAGCATGACGGATCGCATGACCCTCAGGGTGGCACGCAGGTAGGCAGACCGGTTGCCGTTGCCGAAATAAGCCACGAGCTCGTCAAGGAGCGGGCGATCTTCAGGCTGGACGGCGAAGCCGAGGGTCTGGGCACTCATGCACTCAAGTGTAACGAACTGCTTCTAATATGCAAGATATTGCATTCATTGGGCAGATGGAGAGGGCACCATCTTCGGGCCTGACTGCCGCTCAGCCCAGGAAGCCTTCCACGGCTGGCAGGAAGCTGGCCGAGTCCTGGAACAGGAAGGCGTGGCCGGCTCCGGGATACAGGATCAGCCTCGCTCCCGGTACGCTCGCGGCGAGCGTTCGGTCGTTGGCGACGGGATCGAGCCGGTCCAGGGTTCCGTCGGCCACCAGCGTGGGGATCCTGATGTCCCCCAGTTTGCGTCCGGCGGGGTCTTGACCTGCTATCCATTGCTGAACCGCGACCGCCTGATCGGCGGTGATGGCGCTGGATGCCTGGTAGAAGCCGGGGTAGCGCAAGATGCCGATCGCGTACGCCTGGGCCGCGACGGTCGCGCTGGGAGGGAAGAGGACCGAGAGAACCGCAGCCGGGTTTCCGCTGACGACCGCGGCGGCGGCCGCGGCGGGAACGGGCTTCGCGTTTCCGGTTCCTGGCTGGGTCGCGGCCAGGATGAGCTTGGACACCTGGGCCGGGTGGAGCACGGCGAGGGCCTGGGCGATCATGCCGCCCATGGACCAGCCGAGGACCGCGGGCCGACCCAGCCGGAGGGCCGAGATCAGGGCGCTGGTCTGGTTCGCCATGGCGGTGATGGTGAGAGGCGAGGGCAGGGCGGCGGTCTGACCGACTCCGGCGTTGTCGAAGACCACGACCGTGTGGCCGGCGGCAGCCAGCCCGGCGACGAAATCGGGCTGCCAGTCGTCTATGGATGCGCTCAGGCCCGTGATGAGCAGGACCGGGCTGCCCGTGCCAACCTCGCGATAGCCCACAGGTCCGGCGGTGGTATTGGCGATCCTGGTTGGCGCGTTCACGACGTCACGAGGGAGCACGGTCGCGGGCTGGCTGGCGGCGGTGCTGCTCGGGGTGCTGCTCGGGGTGCTGGTGGGGGTGCTGGCGGAGGTGGTGGTGGTGGTGCCGCCTCCCCCGCAGCCAGCCAGCAACGCCGCGGCGCCCGCGACGGCCAGCGCGGACCTGGCTGCGCGCTTCAGGCGCCTTGGCACCGGGTCAGGTCGGCATGGGTGAGCCGAAGCGGATGAGGTTGCCGTCCGGATCAACATGGGACCCCTCGCGCAGTTTGTAGTCGGTCGGCCCCACCGGATAGGTGTGCCCCGCGAGGCCGGGCCGGCTCCATTCCTCGTACAGGGCGTCGGCGTCGCGCACGTACAGGTAGGCGGAGGCCGGGTGGAAGTCCGGCCCGGCGTGCGCGGACAGGTGCAGGTCGACCCCGTCGCGGGAGGCGAACCCGTACTGGTCGCCGCCTTCGTAGGCGAAGGTGCGGAAGCCGAGCGCTGCGTAATGGGCCAGCGCCGCGGCCAGGTCACGGACCGGGAAGATGGGGCTGAAGCTCCTGAGCTGGCGGGGCATTCGGCGCTGGCCCACTCCGGTGGTGATGGCCGCACCCTTGATCTTGGCCAGGGCGATCAGCGCCGAGCGCATCGCCTCGACCTGTTCGGCTGACACGCGCTCGGCGAGTTGGCGATCTACCGCCTCCACTGCGTGTGTGGCAGCGTCTACGACCTGGTGGCCCCGGTCGGTCAGCTCCAGGACAACCCGGCGGCGGTCGCCCTGATCGGGGCTCCGGGTGAGGTAGCCCCGGTTGACCAGTATGTCGATCACCTGGCTGACGGCCTGCTTGGTGACACCAAGCCCGGCCGGCAGGTCCCGTCTCGGTCCTCCCGAGGTGTCGACCCCCGCCAGGATGAAGATGCCATTCTCCGGGAGATCATCGATCCCGATAAGCTGCAACTGTGCCCTGATGGACTGGGCGTACACGCCACGAGCGGCCCTCATCAAGGTTGGGGTGGCGTACTCGTGCCAGTCGGCGTCCTCCACGCCGGTTAACGATATCGACAACAAGCTTGACAGTCAATGTGCTTGTCTATACGTCGCGGCCGGTGGGGGGAGGGGCCGCCTTACGGGGTCCAGCCCGGGGCGGGGAAGGCGGACAGGAGGTCGCGGACCTCGGCGGCGATGCGGTCGTAGGCCGTCTCGTCCTGCTTGATGGCGGCGGTGATGGCCTCGTCCATCCAGGCGGCGAGCGGGTCCATGTGCTCTTCGCGCAGGCCGCGGGTGGTGACCGCGGGGGTGCCGATCCGCAGGCCCGAGGGGTCGAACGGCTTGCGCTGGTCGAACGGGACCGTGTTGTAGTTCGTCTCGATGCCCGCGCGGTCCAGCGCCTTGGCGGCCGGCTTGCCGCCGATGCCCTTGGAGGTGAGGTCGATCAGGATCAGGTGGTTGTCCGTACCGCCGGAGACCAGGTCGTAGCCGTGGGCCAGCAGCGCGTCGGCCAGCGCCTGCGCGTTGGCCACCACCTGGTGGGCGTAGTCGCGGAAGCTGGGCTCTGCTGCTTCGTGCAGCGCGATCGCGATCGCGGCCGTGGTGTGGTTGTGCGGGCCGCCCTGCAGGCCGGGGAACACGGCGCGGTCCACGGCGGACGCGTGCTCGGCGTCGGACATGATCATCGCGCCGCGCGGGCCGCGCAGCGTCTTGTGGGTGGTCGTCGTGATGACGGGGGCGTACCCGACGGGCGAGGGGTGCGCGCCGCCGGCGATCAGCCCGGCGATGTGCGCGATGTCGGCGACCAGGATCGCGCCGGCCTCGTCGGCGATGCCGGCGAAGGCGGGGAAGTCGATCGTCCGCGGGATCGCGGTGCCGCCGCAGAAGATGATCTTCGGGCGCTCCTTGAGCGCCAGGTCGCGGACCTCGTCCAGGTCGACCCGGCCGGTGTCGGGGCGCACCCCGTACTGGACGGAGTGGAACCATTTCCCGGTCGCCGAGACGCTCCAGCCGTGGGTGAGGTGGCCGCCCATCGGCAGCGCCATGCCCATGATGGTGTCCCCGGGCTGCGCGAACGCCAGGTAGACGGCGAGGTTCGCGGGCGAGCCCGAATACGGCTGGACGTTGGCGTGCTCGACGCCGAACAGCGCCTTCGCGCGGTCCCTGGCGATGGTCTCGATCGGGTCGATGAACTGCTGGCCCTCGTAGTACCGCCGGCCCGGGTAGCCCTCCGAGTACTTGTTGGTCAGCACGCTGCCCGAGGCCTCGAGCACCGCCAGCGAGACGTAGTTCTCTGACGGGATGAGCCTGGCCTTCTCGTACTGCCTGCGCGCCTCGTCGTTGATGAGGCCTGCTATCTCAGGGTCAGTGCTCTCGACGTTCGGGATGGGCGGGTTGTGCATCACGGACCTCCTCGCATGCAGGCTACACACCCGGACCGTCGCAGGTCACTGGGGCGCGCACCACGGCTCGTTCGGTACCTTCATTCCGGGCAACAACTCCAAGCGAGGAGCGTGAGATGGCCACGAAGATCATCCTCGACTGCGACCCGGGGATCGATGACGCGCTCGCGATCGCCTTCGCGCACGGGCACCCCGGCATCGAGCTGGTCGGCATCACGACGGTGGCGGGCAACGTGGGGCTGGCCAAGACCACGGAGAACGCGCTCGCGGTGTGCGAGTTCATCGGCGCCGCGGGGACGCCGGTGACCGCCGGGTGCGCCGGGCCGCTGCTGCGCCCCGCGCTGGACGCGCGGGAGGTACACGGGGAGTCGGGCCTTGGCGGGGCCGTGCTGCCTGCGCCGGCGGCCGGCCCGGCGCCCGGGCACGCCATCGACTACATCATCGAGACCGTCCGCGCCGCCCCGGGCGAGATCACGCTCGTGGGCACGGCGCCGCTGACCAACATCGCGCTGGCGGTGCGGCGGGAGCCGCGGCTCCCGGGCTGGGTGCGGGAATTCGTGATCATGGGCGGGTCGTCGGGGCGCGGCAATACGACGCCGGCCGCCGAGTACAACGTGTGGGCCGACCCGGAGGCCGCGGCGATGGTGTTCGGCGCGGGGTGGACGGTGATCATGCTGGGTCTTGACGTGACCCTGCAGACCGGGGCGTCCGCGGCGGTCCTCCAGGCGATGCGCGAGCTGGGGCCGCTCGGCACCGGGCTGCTGCTGCCTGCCCTCGAGCAGTACCTGTCGGAGGGCAAGAACGCGGGGCCGCCGGTGCACGACGTGTGCGCGGTGGCCTGGGTGGCGCAGCCTGACGTGTTCGGGCTGGTCCCCGCGCGGGTTGAGGTGGAGACGGCGGGGCGGCTGACCTCGGGGATGACGGTGACCGACTTTGCCGTGGCCGGGGACGGTAACGCCCGGGTGGCGATGGACATCGACGTGGAAAGGTTCTGGGAGCTCACGCTCGGGGCGTTCGGCCGGGTGGCGCGGGCGATGCCTACGGCATGAGCCGTAACTGGGCCCGGGCGAGCAGGTCCTCGTCGAGGTCGAGCTCGCCGCTGAACTCCAGCTCCTCGCAGTAGCGCACGGTCTGCTCGGCCGCTTCGACCAGGTTGGCGTAGGTCCACCGGAGGCCCGCTTCGCTGGGGGTGCTCAGCGACACCACTCCGGACCTGCACCAGATGGTCAGGCCGTGGCCGACGGACAGGACCGACATGTCGGAGGTCGGCTGGTCGGCCCGCAGCAGCCTGCGGAACCCGCGCTCGCTCAGCATCGCCTCAAGCTCGCGCGCGGCCTGGCGCGCGCTAAGCCGCTGGCTGGCCCGGGTGGCCGTGACGTCGGCCGAGGAGGTGTACGCGCGCAGGCCGGTCGCGTCCGCCAGCCGGGCGTGCGCGAGCGGGGCGGGCACCGCGAACCAGACCGCCTTGCCGCGCCGCCCCCAGCCGCCCAGCCGCGCCCGGGAGGGATGGTGCCCCCAGCGGCCGCCGGACAGCTCGTGCACGATCTGCAGTCCGCGCCCGGTCACGGCGTGCACCGGCGCGCTGGCGGGGGACGGCGGGGAGCCGTGCCGCCAGCCGCGGACGCAGTCAAAGACCTTGCAGACGAGCTCGCGGCGGGCGCCGAGGCCGCGCACGTACAGCCAGAGTTCGGGACCGCCCTGGTGTTTCTGGAAGTCCTGCAGGTTCTGCAGGTCCTCCAGGTTCTGGGGGATCCGTGGGGCCGGGTCGGCGGAAATCATTGGCTCGCCCTCCACGCCCGCTATCACGGGCGCGAGCCGATTGCCCCCTCCGCCGACTCCGGCCACCGCGTGCGCGTGCAGGGTGTTGGCCGCAAGTTCGCTGGCCATCAGGATGCAGTCATCGAGGAGGCCTGGCTCGAGTCCGACCTCCGAGACCGCGTCCCTGAACACCTGCCGCGCGACTGAAGCGCATGTCGCGTCGTCCGGAAGCGGCCACGCCTGGCAGTAACCGGCGTGAACGCCCCGCCAACTGCTGATGCCCTGTCTCATACCTGGCGCCTCCGGCCATTAACTGAGATAAACCCGCCGGCTGGAGGGGGGGTGCCGTCGGCATCATTACCTGAGAACACGATACCTGGTTTTTGACTCTTAATCTGTGAAACACAGGTTATGACTCGGCTGACCCGCTTCGCAATATCAATGGCATCATTCTTTTTATCGCAGTTCATTACAGCCGCACCATAATGGATATATCTCATATTTCGGACATAACGCCTGAGATCGGGTCACGGAAGGTTATTTAGTTTCGGTTACCGAAGTCTCGTCCTGATCTGGGCGGTACGCGTCGAGCGTTGGCCGTGATGCATGCGGTGTTCGTGCGGCTTTAGTGGCTGTATCGGCCAGGTTGGGGCGTTTCTCGTCTAGCCATTGCCTGAAAACGACGTGTACAGTCTGTGGTGATGAGGGAACCTGACGGTTACCTCACCTGGGCCCCGAGACAGGCCGGCACCACAGAAAGCCCCCGGTGGCGGCATCCAACCGGGGGCTTTCCGTAACCGCCACGACTACTTCAGGTCGTAACGTCCTGCCTTCACATCGGCCAGGAACTCGGCGAACGAGTCCCGGCCGACGACGTGTGCGCCCCCCTCGGGTCGCTTGCTGTCCCGCACGGCGGCTACGCCGGGCAGGTTGGCTGCGATCTCCACGCAGCCTCCGTTGTGCGCGCTTCGGCGGGCCTTCCGCCAGATGGCCTGAGACAGATCGGTCATTGTTGCTTAACTCCATTCGCTTGGCCAGATGTTCGAGGTAGCCCGTGGTATCCGCAGGCTCAAGCGCGGCGTCGCTGGCACGCTCGAACGATTCGATATACCCCTGCACGGACTCCGGCTTGCTCACCTCCTCGATCGAGTAGTCGGTTTCCACGAAGACCAGGCTCGGCTCGTCATCGCGGAAGCTGAAGATGTTGACCATCGAGACGATCCCGATCGGTGGCCCGTCCTCGAACCGCTGGATGCGCAGGTTCACGTTGCGGTGCGCGCCGAACGCGACCAGGTGCTCGATCTGCTCCCTGCGGTCCTCCCGCAGCCCCCACCGGTACAGCAGGGACGCCTCGGTGATGACCGCGCTGACCATGGGGGCGGTGCCGTCCTTGCGGTCGAGGATCTCCTGCCTGCGCAGCCTGGAGTCAACCGCCTTGCGGCGGTACGCCGGAGGCCGCGGCCCGGACCGCATCAGGGCCTCGGTATACGCGGGGGTCTGGAGCAGCCCGGGCAGCACGAGCGGCATGAAGACGCGGATGGTGGTGGCGTCGTTCTCGTAGCCGGGGAACTCGCTGTCGAAGATCTCGGGATACTCCCGCCACCACGCCCTGGCCCGGGCGCGGATGGCCAGGTCCTCGATCTCATCTCGCTTGTCCTCTTCGATGCCGTAGATCCTGATCAGGTCCCTGATGTCGCTCATCTCGGGACGTTTCCACTGGTTGGCCTCGAAGCGGCCCACCTTGCCGCGGCCCCAGCTCAGGATGTCGCAGGCGTGGTTGGCGGTGTAGCCGGCGTTGATCCGCGCCGTGGTCAGCTCGCGAGCGAGCCGGCGTTTGGCGATGGTGGCACCGTAGGCATCATCGCTCATGCGGATCTCCTTCTTGACAGGACCCCTGTCGTGTGCTTAACACGGTACCCAACTTGCGAATCGCAAACCAGTGTCACAGGGTTTTATCAGGATCGATGGGTGGCGGGCCGGGTACGGCTGCCTCGTCGAACTCGCCGTTGCGGGCGCCGTCGAGGAAACACTCCCACTCGTGGCGGTCGAATACGAGGACCCGCTGGTCCGGATCGCCTGCCACCCGCAGCAGGACCCACTCGGCCGCGGGCGGGGAGGAGGCTGCGGGCTCGGGGGCGCGGGCCGTGGGCTCGGGGGTGCGGGCCGTGGGCTCGGGGGCGCGGGCGAACGCGACCTCGATCGCGCCCTCACCCTGGCCGGAGCGCTGCCACGACTGGGCCGCCAGGTCGATGCCGAGCTCGGAGACCGTGGGCTTGGCGGTCACGGCTTCCTGGCCACCCCGCAATACAGCCATCGTGAGCCGTCGCTGTCGGCGAGCTCGACGTCCTCGGCGCCCCACAGGCCGGTGAACGTGACGCCGGGCTCGGCTCCCTCGTACGGCGCGGCCAGTTCCAGCCCGTCGAAGAACCGCTCGACCTTGGCCTTGGAACGGAAGTACAGGTGCTCGGTGGCGGTATCGAAGACGGAACGGAAGCCCTCGGCCGCGGCCGGCGGCTTGTAATCGTCGGTGAGGTGCGACAGCGACAGGTAGCTGCCTGACACGAGGGCGCCCATGTACCGCGACACGAGCGCCCACGGGTCGGACACGTCGGAGACGAACATCATGACCGCGGTCATCAGCAGGCCGACGGGCTCGCCGAAGTCGATGAGCCTGCGGAGCTCGGGATGATCAAGGACGGCGTCCGGCTCGCGCAGGTCGGCGCAGATCGCCCCGACTGTCTCGCCGGCGCCGATGAACGCGCGGCTGTGCAGCAGCACCATGGGATCGTTGTCGACGTAAAGCACGCGGGCGTCGGGGTCGACCTTCTGCACCACATCGTGCGTGTTCCCGACGGTCGGCAACCCGGAGCCGATGTCGATGAACTGGCGCACGCCCTGCTGGCATATCCACTTGGCCGCGCGCTGATGAAAGCCGCGGTTAGACCACGCGCAATCCCTGGTCTCGGGCGCGACGGCCAGGATGCGCTCGGCGGCGAAGCGATCGACCTGGAAGTAGTTGTTGCCGCGGAGCATGTAGTCATAGATCCGCGCGGGCGACGCCCGGCCCGTGTCCACGCCAGCCGGCATCTCCTTTTCCATCAGCCGCCCTCCCAGAGCTGTTCGCTCACAGTCTGGCACGGCGCGTGCGAATCACGAACAATGACTTCTGTTTATCCGTCACCGGTCGGGCGGGGGCGCCGACAGGAAACCGAGAGGATCATGAGCGCTCCCTGCTGGCGCCATGCTGGCCGTCAGCAAACTCGCGTGTCACTCCCAGGCTGCTTACAGGCGGAACGAGGCGATGTCCAAGACCCGTGAACCACTCTGCGTGGCATGGACAACTTGTACGACACCCCGGCCGGGGCCGGGCCCGCAGGCGGACCCGCGGGCGGGACCTACCCGGCGGGTGCACCTGATCCTTCTGCCCGGACCCGTAAGAAGCGGCTGCTCCGCTGGGGCGCCGGCATCACCCTGGCGGGCTTCCTCGCGGGCGGCGGGATCGCCCTGGCGCTTTCTGGGTCGGGCGCCCCGGCCGCCGCCTCGGGCACCAGCGCGGCCCAGTCGGCGAACGCGGCGGTGCTCAACTCGACGCTGGGCACCGCAGCCAGCGCCTCAGCTAACATCCCGCTGGCCCGCATCCGGTGGGCGCTGGCCAGGCTGCGCCTCCTCGGCGGCGTCCACGGCGAATTCACCTTCCACAACAAGACCGGCTTCCATACGCTGGCGTTCGAGCGCGGCACGATCACCAGCGTCAGCGGAACCGACCTGGTGGTCCGCGCCCCGGACGGCACGGTCTGGACCTGGCTGATCGTGGGCAACACCGTGGTCAGGCAGAACGGCAGCAAGACCACGACGAGCGCGCTGGCCGACGGCGAGACCGTGTTCACCGGGGGCGCCGTCGTCAACGGGGCCAAGGACTCCCGCCTCATCATCATCAGGTCGGGCGGATCCGGCCCCGGGTCAGTGCCCGGTACCTCGGGGACGGCGGTCAGCTGACGGGGCACACATCCCAACTCTTCCTATGCTGCACAATGAAACGTGAGACGCCATGGCAGACGGTGACCGTATCCCCAAGGTGCTCGTCGTCGACGACGAGCCGAACATTCGTGAGCTCGTCGAGGTCGCGCTGAAGTTCCACGGCTGCGCGGTCTCGGTCAGCGCCAGCGGCAAGGACGCGCTGCACCAGGCGGAGACCTACGAACCCGACCTGATGATCCTCGACGTGATGCTGCCCGACATGGACGGCTTCGAGGTCTGCCGGGCGCTCCGGTCGGACGGCAACGACGTGCCCGTCATCTTCCTGACCGCGCGGGACACCACCTCCGACACGATCCGCGGGCTCACCCTCGGCGGCGACGACTACGTCACCAAGCCCTTCTCCGTCGAGGCGCTGGTGGCGCGGGTCAGGGCCGTCCTGCGCCGGACCACGCGCACGCCCGACGGCGACGGCCAGGGCAGCGGGGGCGCCATGCTGGCCGTAGGCGACCTGGAACTGGACGAGGAGCACTGGGTCGTGCGCCGCGCGGGAACCCCGGTGGAGCTGTCGCCGACGGAGTTCCGGCTGCTGGCGTACCTGATGCGGAACCAGGGGCGGATGCTCACCAGGCAGCAGCTGCTCGAGAACGTCTGGGGCTGGGAGTTCGCCGGCCAGTCGCAGGTCGTGGAGACCTACGTGAGCTACCTGCGCCGCAAGCTCGACCCGCTCGGGCCGCCGCTGATCCACACCCAGCGCGGCGTCGGGTATAGCCTGCGCCCGCCGCCGGAAGCCGAGCGCGTGTCCAGATGACGTCCTCGCGCCTGCGGACCACGGGGCGCGGCAGGCTCTCGCTGCGGTCCCGGCTGCTGGCCGGGCTCATCACGATTACCGCCCTGTTCCTCGTGGTCATGGGCGTGGTTACCACCATCGCCCTGGGCAACTACGACCAGAGCCAGTTCGACAACGAGCTCGCGCTGAGCACCCACATCAAGCTGAGCGCGGTGGCGGGCCTTCAGGGCGGCTACGCGGTCGATTACGTTAACGTGCCGTCGCGTTCGGTGGGCGTGCTCTCCCAGTCGTCGACGGCTTCGTCGGCGCTGCATGCGTTCCTCGCCAACCTGCTCAGCACCGGGCAGCTACGGGTGTACTTCAGCGCCAGCCAGCACCCGGCTCAGACGCTGTTCGGCATCTCCCCGCCGGACGGGCCGGCCATGACCGCGGTCTGGCGGGTCGTCACGGCCAAGGAGGCACTGCACAGCGGCGGGCTGGTCCCCCCCGGGGAGAGCGTTCTGGTCATCGCGCGCCCGGACAGCGCCGTGGGCAGTGAGGACCGCGGCCTGATCATCGTCGAGCTGATCACCGGGGCGATCCTGCTCGCGCTGCTCGCGCTGGGCGGCCGATGGCTGATCAGCCGGGGCCTGGCGCCGCTGGACCGGATGGCGAGCACCGCCGACATGATCACCAGCCGGGGGGACCTGACGGCCCGGATGCCGGACCCCGGCGACCACGCCGAGGCGGGGCGGCTGGCCGCGGCCATCAACACGATGCTGGACCGGATCCAGCAGGCGTTCCGGGCCAGGTGGGCGTCCGAGCAGAAGGTGCGCCAGTTCGCCGCGGACGCCTCGCACGAGCTGCGCACGCCGCTGACCACCATCCGGGGGTACGCGGAGCTGTACCGCCAGGGTGCGCTCGGTCCCGACCGGCTGCCGAACGCCATGCGCCGCATCGAGCAGGAGGCGGACCGGATGTCCAGCCTGGTCGCGGAGCTGCTCGAGCTGGCCAGGCTGGACCGCCAGTCTTCGCTCGACCTGACCGAGACCGACCTGGCCGGGCTGGTGAGGGACGCGGTCGAGGACGCCCAGGCCGTCGAGCCGGAGCGGCCGGTCAGCGCCAGGACGCCGGCCAGCCTGGTGGTGGTCGCGGACGAGCCGCGGATCAGGCAGGTGCTGGCCAACCTGCTCGGCAATGTCCGCGAGCACACCTCGCCGGACACCCCGGTCGCCGTCCGCCTGTCGGCGGCCGGCCAGGGCGCGCTGCTCGAGGTGACGGACGCGGGGCCGGGCATGGATTCCGAAGCCGCGGCCCGAGCGTTCGACCGCTTCTACCGCGGCGGGCACAACGGCAGCAACGACCACGGCAGCGGGCTCGGCCTATCGATCGTGCAGGCGATCGCCGCCGCGCACGGCGGTCACGCCATGCTCAAGTCCGCGGTGGGGGCCGGCACCAGCGTGCAGGTCTGGATCCCGTTCCATCCTCCGGCCCACCTCGGCACGCTCCAGACCGAACCCGGCCCCGACGACGGGTATCAGGGTCCGGACCCCGCCTACAACTGATCGCGGACCGTCGGGTAACCCTCGACCGACTCGGCGCGATTTTTCCACTATCTGGTTATGTCGTTCTTACTGAGCCGGATGCGCCGGACAACTACGGTAGGCGCATGCAGGACCGTGAGGTGGTCGCGGCCATCGTCGCAGGTGACCCGGGAGGGCTCGGCGAAGCGTACGACCGTTACGCGGCGCCGCTGTACACCTACTGCCGGTTCATGCTCCCCGACCCTGATCCGATGGGTCACGCGGCCGGCGCCGTGCAGGACACCTTCATCGTCGCCGCTGCCAAGCTCGAGGGGCTCCGCGACCCGGACAAGCTCCGCTCCTGGCTGCACGCGGTCGCGCGGAACGAATGCCTGCGCCAGCTCGCGAGCGAAGCCGGCGCGGGCGCCGCCTCCAGGATCGCCGGGAGGGCAGAACCCGGGCCGATGCCGGAAGTCGCCCTTCCCCCGGCGCTCCGGGAGCGGGTGCTGAAGGCCTGCACCGACGACACGCCGGCCGGGCGTGCCTACCGGGCGAGCGTGGCGCACCGCGCGGGACCGTTCGGCTGGACCGGTTTCCCGCAGCCGATCATCCCGCCAGGGCCCCGGTGGTGGTACCAGGTCAGGCGGCATCCCCGGGTGGCGGCCGGGCTGGCCGCGGTCGCCGCCGCGGTGGTGGCGGGCGGGATCGTCGCGATGCTGACGGCGGGCGGTTCGCACGGGTCCCCGACTACGAACATCGCGCTTGGCGCCGGCAGCACGGGGACCATCTCGGGCGCGGCCTCGAGCCCGGCGGGCGCGCGATCGTCACCGAGCCATAAGGCCGCGGCGGCGGGTAAGGTCTCGACGCCGGGAGACGCGCCCACGACCAGTTCGCCCGCGACGACGGCAAAGCCCGCGCCCACCAGGCCGGCACCGCATTCGTCGTCCGCGTCGCCCTCCCCCTCGCCCTCGCCCTCGCCCTCGCCCTCGCCCTCCCCCTCGCCCTCGCAGACCGCGGGGACGCTGATCGCGGAACCGAGCGAGCTGATCCTGACGTCGACCAAAGGGGTGGGGGTGACCGGGACCTTCGACCTGTTCGCCGTGGGCGGCCCGGTGCACTGGGTCATCCACGTCCCGGCCGCGGTCGCCACCAAGGTGACCGTGTCCCCTGCCTCCGGTTACCTGAAGGCCGGCGGTTCCTGGGTGCTGGTGACCGTGACCGTGAAGAGCCTGGTCTCGTTCACTACCAGGCTGGTCGCGGACCCGGGCAACGTGGGCATCAGGATCGTGCTCACCATCAAGCTGTAGGCCGGAAGCGCCCGGTCGCGGCGAGGAACTGGTCGAGCTCGGCCAGGGTCGGTGACACCGCGGGCCCGGTGCGGGTGACGGCCAGCGCGGCCGCCGCGTTCGCGCGCCCGGCGGCGTCGGCGGGGGTCAGCCCGGCGGCGATCCCGGCCAGGAACACGCCGGAGTGGGCGTCCCCCGCGCCCGTGGTGTCCACCGCCACGACGGCGGGCGCGGGGATGAGGGTGAGCGACACGCCGGAGGCGTTCGCGGGGCCTGCCACGCGCAGCGCGAGGACGCAGCCGTCGCGCCCGGCCCGGACGATGACGCCCGCCAGCCCGGTCCGCCTGGCCAGCAGGCGGGCCGCCTCAACCGGGTCGGCGGCCCCGGTGAGCAGGCCGGCTTCGCGCTGGTTGCAGCTGCACCAGTCGCAGCGGCTCAGCACCGGTTCCAGGACCGCCTCGGGAATATCGGCGACCAGCGGGCCGGGGTCGAGGAACAGCAGCACGCCGGGCGGAAGGGCGGCGGCCCAGGCCCCCAGCAGCGGGCCCGACCCCGGCGGGACCAGCCCGTAGCCGGACACGTAGACGGCGTCGCCGCCCCGGACCCGCACCATGTCCCACGAACCGGGCCCGCGCAGCGTCTCGGCGCCCAGGCTGGTGACGAACGTCCGCTCGCCGCCGGCCTCGACCAGGGCCACGTCGAAACCGGTGTCCGCGTCCGGGTCCGCGGGGCGCAGGACGGCGATGCCCTCGGCGTCCAAGGCGTCGCGGACCAAGTCGCCCCACGGCCCGGTGCCGTGACCTCCGGCGTAGACCACGCGCAGGCCCTGCCTGGCGGCGGCGGCCATGATGTTGAAGCCACCGCCCACCTGGATGGCCGACGATCCCGCCAGCATGTCACCGCCGCGTTCGGGCAGCGCGGGCACCCACATGAGCAGGTCGACGATCGCCTCGCCCGCGAAGACGAGCCGGCTGATCGGCTGGTTCATGGTCACCTCGCGATCCGGGCGCGCAGCGCGCACAGGTCATCGGCCAGCCGGGCCAGCCCGAGGCGGTGCGCGTCGATGACGGCGATCGCCTCGGGCGGGAAGGCATCGACGCCTGCGCAGGCGCCGGCGATCGCGCCGGCCATCGCCGCGATCGTGTCGCAGTCGCCGCCGAGCGAGGCGGCCAGCAGGCAGGCCTGCCACGGGTCTTCGGGGACGGCGGACAGCACCGCGAACGCGGCGGGCACGGACTCCTGGGTGGCCAGGCTGGTGCCGACCAGCGTGTAGATCAGCTCGGCGGCTCCGGGGGGATCCCGGCCCGTGACCAGGCTCACCGCCCATTCGATGCGCGCCGCGACGTCGGCGCCCGCCACCCAGTGGCCGCGCCCCGCCCCGATCCGCGCGGCCTGCACCGCCACCGCGGTAGCCTCGGCGATCCCGGCCCCGGACAGGCCCGCGCTCACCGCCGCGGCCACCGCCGCGGCGCCCGCCAGGGCGATGCCGGTGTGGTGCGTGACGCGGCTCGCCGCTTCAACGTGGTCGACGAGGGCCGACAAGCCAAGGTCCACGGGGACCGCGATGCCGACGGGGGCGATGCGCATCGCGGCGCCGTTGGTGGCGCCGGACGCGCCTGCTTCCTCCAGGGGGATACCCTCCAGGACCGCGGTGACGGCGCGCTTGGTGGAGGGGCCGAGGAGGTCAAGCGAGCCGCGTTCGGCCATCTCGATCTCCCAGCGGACCAGGGCTCCGGCCAGGTCGCGGGGGTCGATCGTGCCGTGCCCTTCGACCAGGAGCCTGCCGAGCAGGACCGCCTGCTCGGTGTCGTCGGTGACCGATCCCGCGGGCAGGCCCGCGGCGATCGGGTGGGCGGGGGGCGCGGGCTCGAAGCCGGTCAGGAGCGCGCCCCACCGCGACACGATCTCCGGGCGGGACAGCATCTGGGTCGGCATGCCCAGCGCGTCCCCGATGGCCAGCCCGTACAAGGCACCCCGGGCGCGCGAAGGGGTTTTCATGATCACGAAGGATCTGGTACCGCAGCGAGTACAAGATCCTTCGTGATCACGGTTGCGTTCTCACAGGACGTGGGTGCCGTACATCTCGCCGAGGGGGTCGGCGATGAGTTCCAGGCGGGCGCCGTCGGGGTCGCGGAAGTACAGCGAGGTTCCGCTTTCCTCCTGGTAGGGGACTCCGGCCGCGGCCAGGTTCTCGCGCAGGGCGGCCCACTTCTCCGGTGCCACCGAGATCGCGATGTGGTGCAGGCCGCCGAGGACTTCGGCGTAGGGGCCGAGGTCCAGGCCCGGGAAGTCGAAGAAGGCCAGCAGGTTGCCGTGACCGACGTCAAAAAAGAAGTGACTGGACCCGCGGTAGTCCCGGTTCTCGATGATCTCGGTCAGCGGGAACTCGAGGACCCCCTGGTAGAACCGGATGGTCCGCTCGACGTCGGAGCTGAGCAGCGCGGTGTGATGGATGCCACGCGCGCTGCTCGGCGGCCGGTCGGTCCTGATGTATTCGGCGTGCAGCCGCGCACGCTCCGCCTCGATGGCAACGAGGTCCATAGGCTAGGCGCCCCTTAGATCCGGAAGAACGAGTTGAGGAACTGGTCGGCCACCGCCCGGTCGCCCCTGATTGTTCCCGCGTTCACCCGGCCAAACGCGGTCAGCACCAGGCTCCCCGCATCGAAGTCGATCACGGCGGGCTGGCCGGACAAGTCCTCCTGAGCGTAGCTCAGGCCCTCGCCGCTGATGCTGACCTTATAGTCCCCGGCGTTGCGCCCCGACACACGGATGCCGACCGAGTAGGGCTCCATGTCCGCCGGGACCTCCGCGGTGACCTGCCACAGGATGAACATCAGCGGCGCGAGCAGGTCCGCGGTGTCGCCGCTCAGCGCGTGCGCCCGGCCGGTGCCCTGGCGGATGTCCCAGCCGTGCACGCCGTAGTCCATGAGCTGGAACGCCGGGTAGATGAAGGCGGGCAGCGGCCCCATGTACTTGTGCCCGACCTGCAGCCCGCCCCACTCGTCCGCGGTCAGCGCCTCGCAGATCTCCATCATCTTCGCGAAGTCCGAGCGGAGCCTGGCGACCGCCTCGGCCTGGTCCAGGCCGCGATGCTCCTTGGCGCCCTCGTCGAGGCGCTCCTGCATGACCTTCAGGCCCAGCGCGTCGGCGACCGCGGTCCCGGAACGGGCTGCGTCGAAACCGACGAAGTAACTCTCGGTCACGTCGATCAGGTGGCCGACGATGTCCCTGGCCTCCCACCGCGGGCAGGCGGTGGTAGCGGTCCACGGACCGTTCTCCGCCATCTCGAACAGCGCATCGGCTTCCTCCCGCAGAACTGCGAGCAGGTTGTCCTTGGCGGCGTAATCGGTCACGTCCCATTCGCTCATGACGACCTCCAGTGGTCGGGTTCGCATTCCGAACGAGCGTTCTTAACGCGCACCCTAGAGCGTGGCGGCACTCGCGGTCAACGGATGCTGGTGAGGAGCGTCGGCAGGCCCGGCGGGGGCCCGTCCTCGATCAGCCGTAGCAGCGCGGGCGTGTCCAGGTGGCCGGCCACCAGGTCGCCGAGGGCGTCCAGCCGCGCCTGCCGCACCGCGGCGAAATCGGTGTCGGGCGCGGGCGCGAAGTCCCGGCCGGCCAGCGCCGCCACCTCGGCCAGGAACGCTCGCCTGAACTCGTCGTTCTCCAGCACGCCGTGCCAGCTCGTCCCCCACGCGGCGCCGCGCCGGCACCCGTCGAGGAACGGCTCGGCCGCCGGGTCGGTGACCTCGGCGACGCCGTGGTGGATCTCGTACCCGGCGACCGGCGCGCCGAGCGCCCGCCCGGCCGGGCGGCCGAGCCGCTTGGCCGCCCCGAACGTGACCCGGACCGGCAGCACCCCGAGCCCGTCGACGCGGCCCTGCCCCGATTCCACCGGGTCATCGATCTGCCCGGCCAGCATCTGGTAGCCGCCGCAGATGCCGAGCACCGGCCCGCCGCGGCGGGCGCGCTCGACGATCGCGCTGGCCAGCCCGCGCTCCCGCAGCCAGGCCAGGTCGGCCACCGTGGCCCGGGATCCGGGCACGATGACCAGGTCCGCGTCGGCCAGCCCGGCCGGGTGGTCCGCGAACCTGACCAGGACGCCCGGCTCGGCGGCGAGCGCGTCCACGTCGGTGAAGTTACTGATGCGCGGCAACCGCACCACCGTGACACGCAGAACATCCTTCTGGCCGAACGAGCCGTGGTGCCCGTCCCGCTCCACCCCCACTCCCCCGTGGCCGAGGGCCAGCGAATCCTCGGCGTCGAGCCATAGGCCTTCCCGCCAGGGCAGGACGCCGTACACCGGCCTGCCGGTCAGCCGGCGGAGCGCGGCCAGCCCGCTGTCCAGCAGCTCGGCGGCGCCGCGGAACTTGTTGATCACCCAGCCCGAGACGAGCGCCTGGTCTTCCGGCGGCAGGAGCGCGAGCGTCCCGTACATGGCCGCGAACACCCCGCCCCGGTCGATGTCCCCGACGACGATGACCGGCAGGCCGGCCGCCCGGGCCAGGCTCATGTTGGCCACGTCGGAGTCGCGCAGGTTGATCTCGGCCGGGCTGCCCGCGCCCTCGCAGATCACCACGTCGTAGCGGGCGCGCAGCCGGGCCAGGCTCTCCAGCGCGACCTGCCGGAGCCGCGGCGCGTGCGCGCGGTAGCCCACCGCGTCGGCCTCGGTCTCGGCGCGCCCGAGCACGACGACCTGGCTGCGCCGGTCGCTGCCCGGCTTCAGCAGCACCGGGTTCATGTCCGCGGTCGGCTCGATCCCCGCCGCGGCCGCCTGCATGGCCTGGGCGCGCCCGATCTCCGCGCCTTCGGGCGTCACGAAGGAGTTCAGCGACATGTTCTGCGCCTTGAACGGCGCCACCGCCACGCCTTGCCGGGCCAGCCACCGGCACAGCCCCGCGACCAGCACGCTCTTGCCCGCGTCGGACCCGGTCCCGGCCACCATCAGCGCGCCGTGCAGGCCCCGTCCGGGAGGCGGGGCATGTTTGACCGAATCCATGAGGGTAGTTCTACCTTCAGTCAGCCGTGAGAAGGAGGTCGACATGCTGATCTTGCTGGCTCTGCTAATCATCCTTATCGTCGCGGGCGCGGGTTTCGCGCTGCACGTGCTGTGGTGGGTTGCCATCGCGGCGCTGGTCGTGTGGCTGATCGCCGTCGCGTCCCGGCGGTTCTAGCTATCGTCGCGGGCGCGCCAGGGCGATGAGCACGGCCAGGGCGGTAGCCGCCGCCGTGACCGCCCTGGACAGGCGGATCGCCCGGCGGACGTCATCCGGCTCCGGGGCGCGGCCCTCCCCCAGCTCGGGTCGCGCCTCGGCTACGCCGGCGTAGACGTTGGTCCCGCCCAGGCGGACGCCGAGGGCGCCGGCGAAGGCGGCCTCGCAGCGCCCGGCGTTCGGGCTGGGATGACGTCCGCCGTCGCGTAGCGCAGCCCGCAGCGCCGCGGCGGCGGACCCGGGGGACCGGGTGACCATGGGGGCGACGGCGACGGTGAGCGCGGCGGTGACGCGGGCGGGGATCCAGTTGGCCGCGTCGTCCAGGCGGGCCGACGCCCAGCCGAAGCGCAGGTACCGCGGCGAGCGGTGGCCCACCATCGCGTCCAGCGTGTTGACCGCACGGTACGCGGCCAGCCCGGGAAGCCCGGCGACGGCGCCCCACAGCAGCGGCGCCACGATCGCGTCGGAGGTGTTCTCGGCGACCGACTCGATCACCGCCCGGGCGATCTCCCCCGCGTCCAGTCCGGCCGGGTCGCGGCCGCACAGGCTCGGCAGCACCTCCCGCGCGGACCGAAGATCGTTCTTGGTTAGTGGAACCACCGTTCGTTCGGCTTGGTGGTGAAGGGAACGGGCACCGGTGACGGCCCAGACCGTGAGCGCGGCCGCGGCCGCCTCCAGCGATGGCCTGCCTCGCGTGCGGCGGTGCACGAGCACGGCGGGGGCGGCGACGGCGAGGACGCAGGCGGCCGCGTGCGCGGCGCCGCGGAGCCGGGAGTCGGCGTAGTCGCGGGCCTCGAGCGCCGTGGCGGCGCGGCCGAACGCGGCGACCGGATGACCCCGCCGCGGGTCACCGAGCAGCGCGTCGAGGGCCACCCCGGCGGCGAGCCCGGCGGCGAGCGGCCATCGCGAGCGCCCGGGCAACCATTGCCGTGGGGTTGGCACCTGGCTATTCTGCCCGGTTGGCCGCGGATGCGTGACGGACCCTGGCTGGTGGGCTTAGGACCATCGGCGGAGGGAAGGTGCGGCGGCTGGCCGATGCGGGCACGCCGGGCCGCGGGCATGCTGACCGGTATGACCAGAACGTACGCGGAGCTTCCCGGGCTGATGACGCTGATGACCGGGGACGAGAAGCACGGGCCAAGCGCGACGTCGACCCTCGACGTGCTCTGGGTCCTGTACGACCAGGTACTCCGGGTATCGCCGGACTCGCTCGATGATCCGCGCCGTGACCGGTTCTTGCTGTCCAAGGGCCACGGTCCGGCCGCCTACTACGCGGTGCTGGCGGCCAAGGGGTTCATCCCCGAGCCGTGGCTGCCCGGATTCGGTTCGGCCAACTCGCGGCTCGGCTACCACCCGGACCGCGCCCTCGTCCCTGGCGTCGAGATCTCCAGCGGGTCGCTGGGGCATGGCTTGCCGCTCGGAGTGGGCGTGGCGCACGGGCTGATCGCCCGCGGGCTGCTGACACCGCGGGTGTTCGTGCTCGTCGGGGACGCGGAGCTGGACGAAGGCAGTAACAACGAGGCGATCGTCTACGCGGGCGCCGTGGGCCTGCCCAACCTGACGGTCGTCGCGGTGGACAACCAGTCGTCTTCGTACGGCTGGGGGGCGGGCGGGATCGGGGCCCACTTCGCGGTCAGCGGCTGGTCGGTGAGCCGCGTGGACGGCCGCGACCACGCCGCGCTGGCTTCCGCGCTTCGTGACGTCTCCGGCTTGGGTCCGCGTCTGGTCGTCGCCGCCATCGAGGGGAAGGGATGAGCCAGTCATGACCGACATGCGGACGGTGTTTGCCTCAACCGCTTCGGCGCTGCTCGACGAGGACCCGCTGGCCGCCGTGGTGCTCGCGGAGATCTCGGCCGACCTGTTCGCCAAGGCGGCGGCCAGGCACCCGGAGCGGGTGCTGAACGTGGGCATCAGGGAGCAACTGATGGTCAGCGTCGGCGGCGGGCTCGCGCTCGCCGGGCTGCGGCCCATCGTGCACACCTACGCCCCGTTCCTGGTCGAGCGCGCCTTCGAGCAGGTCAAGCTCGATCTCGCGCATCAGGACGCACGGGCCGTTCTGGTCAGCATCGGCGCGTCCTTCGACGCCGCCCGGTCCGGCCGGACGCACCAGGCGCCCGAGGACGTGGCGCTGCTGGACACCGTGCCGGGCTTCACGGTGCATGTGCCAGGTCATCCCGGCGAGGTGCCCGGGCTGCTGCGCGCGGCGGTGGCCGCGCTCGGAGAACATTCCTCTTATATCCGGCTATCGACCGAGGCCAACCGGGACGCGTTCCCGCTCTCCAGCGGGCTGCGGCAGATCCGGACGGGCCGCCTGGGGGTGGTGGTGGCCGTGGGGCCGATGCTCGGTCCGGTGCTCGATGCGGTGGCCGACCTGGACGTCTCGGTCGCGTACGCCACCACGGTGCGGCCATTCGACGCTTCCGGGCTGCGGTCTCTGGCGGCCTCGGGCACGGTCGTCTTGGCCGAGCCGTACCTGGCGGGCACGTCGGCGCATGCGGTGTCCGAGGCGCTGGCGGGGCGGGCGCACCGGCTGCTCAGCCTGGGCGTGGCCCGCACCGAGCTTCGGCGGTACGGCACGCCGGCCGATCATGCCGTGCTGCAGGGACTGGACGGGGCCGGCATCCGGCGTTCGGTTACGGACTTCCTCGGCTTGACTGCTGAGCGGCGCTTACGTCCGCCCGGACCGGCCGCTCGGGCCGGAGTTCGACCACGCGGGCACGCCTGCCCGGTTGGCCGCGCTGCGAGATGTGGCCGGTGAGGTGGGGGCGACCGTCAACCAGGTGGTGCTGGCCTGGCTGATGGGCGGGGAGGTGCCGGTGATCCCGCTGGTCGGAGCCTCTTCGGTGGCGCAGCTTGACGAGAGCCTGGCCGCGGTTGAGCTGGAGCTTTCGGCTGTTCAGCGGGCGAGACTCGACGGGGCACAGTGACGTCCACCTGCCTGATGCGGCTTAACCTGTCGCGCCTTCCGGGCTCACGGCTCGAATAAACTGAGGTCGGTCGGCTTGCGGCTATCTTGCATAGGGTGGACGGGTGGTTAGCGCGAAAGCCCAGTTCAGATAGCTCGGATACGCTGTCGGTGCCGCTGGGGCCTGGTGCCCTGGTGTGTCGTGGCGATCTTCGGGCGCGCCACACACTGCGACTCTCGCGTGGCCGACGTGTGACATTCGCCCGGCACAATAATCTCCGGGCGCCCGTAGCTCAGCCGGACAGAGCAGCTGCCTTCTAAGCAGCGGGTCGCGGGTTCGAATCCTGCCGGGCGCGCCAGCCAGTCTCTGTCACTGCTGTCACTGAGGCTGTGCTGTCACTGAGGCTAGACTGAGACTAGAAATCAAAGGCGCCCGGCACCGCCGAAGGCGGGCACCTGGGAGGGAACGTCGTGGCTGAGCATCCGAATGCCGGTCTGCTCCGAGAGGCGATCTCGACGTTCAACCGGGGAGATTTCGACGCCTACCGGGAGTACTTCACCGAAGATGTCGTCTGGCACGTCCGGAGGAAACCATCCGCTGAGCGGCGACTATCGCGGGCGGGACGCGATCTTCGAGTACTTCGAGACGGTCCGCGGCCTCACCGGCGGAGGCTTGCGGAGCGAGCCTCAAGATATCCTCGCCGACGATTCGCACAGTGGGGTCTTCACCCGGGTGACAGCGGACCGCGATGACCGGCATCTGGACGTCGTGCTCGCGCAGGCCTACCGGATTAATCCGGACGGGAAGTTCACCGAGTACTGGGCCCTGGCTGATGACCAGGACGCGGTCAACGCGTTCTGGGCGTAGCGGGGGCAGTGCCATGCGGAATGGACGTGGAGACGTGGACACCGTGTCTGGAGGCCAGCAATGACTGAACGCCCGAATGCCGCCGATGTGCAGCGGAGCTTTGAGGCGTGGAACAGCGGCCGGATGGACGTCCTCAGGGAGTCCTTCTCTGAAGATGCCGTCCTGCACTTTGCCGGGAACAACGCCATGAGCGGCACTTACCGAGGACGAGACGCGGTGATAGACGCGCTGGCCAGAGCCATCCAGCGATGGAGCCCGCACTCTGATGTGGAGAGCGTCCTGGTCAGTAACGATCACCTGATGATCTTCCATCACGCCGCCGGTGAGCACGAAGGGACGCCCTACGACGTGATCCCGGTGATCGCGATGAAGCTTGATGCCGATGGCAAGGCGATGGAGGTGTGGTCCCTCGCCAACGATCAGAGAGGGTATGACCAGTTCTGGTCGTGACTGATCCCTGACGAACACACTGCTGTCCTGGTGGATGCTGCGCGAGCTACCGGTCCTGTGGGGGTAAGCCATGAGCCGCTGGAAGGTTTCCGTCGATAAGAACGCATGCATCGGGTCGGCCATGTGCGTAGCCCTCGCACCTGGCCGGTTCGTTCTGGACGAGCGGCAGCGGTCCGGTCCGGTCGAGGCGGAGATCGATCCGGACGAGGTGGCGCGGGACGCTGCCGCCTCCTGCCCGTCGGAGGCGATCAGCCTGGTCGATGCCGACACGGGTGAGCTGGTCGACCTCGAGTAATGATCGGCCGTATCGGCCGCGTCACCACCAAGGGAGCCATCAGCGACTTCGCGACCCGAACATCGACGGCCTCTTCGGGCTGGCTGCCAGGCCGGATAAGGCGCTGCGGGTCTGTCCGATTTCGGCGGCAACACCATCAGGCCGATCACCACGGCGGATCACATGGGCAGGACGGTCAGGTCCCCGGGCGGGATCCAGGGACAACGTCGAGTTCACCACGCGACCTTCAGCTCGGCGAGTGCCCAGGTGGTAAGGGTGTCCTTCCACGGGAGCTCTGCCGCTGGTACGGCCAGGCGCAGGCCAGGAAACTGGCGCAGTAGCGCTCCGATCGCGATCTGAAGTTCGAGCCTGGCAAGCTGCGCCCCCAGGCAGAAATGGGCGCCGACGCCGAAGGTGACGTGATGATTGTCCGGCCGGCCGAGATCAAGTCGGTCGGGCTCGTCGAAGGCGGCCGGATCCCGGTTGGCGGCCGTGTGGGAGATCAGGACCGCATCGCCCGCTCGCACCGTAACCCCGCCGATCTCGACGTCGGCAGTGGCGATCCGGATCTGGAGTCCGCCGTCGCGTTTCGGGAAGAACCGGAGCAACTCCTCCACCGCCACCGGAAGCAGCTCGGGGTGGTCGCGCAGCCGGGCTAGCTCGGCGGGGTGCTCCAGCAGCGTCAGGACGAGGTTGGAGATCTGGTTGGCAGTGGTCTGGTTGCCGGCGATGAACAACGAGCCGCATAGCACGATCAGTTCAAGCTCGCTGAGCTTGTCATCGTCGTCGCGGGCCGAGATGAGCGTGCTCAGGAGGTCCTGACCGGGCCGCGCGCGCCTGTCGGCGATCAGCTCGATCATGTAGACGAGCATCTCGTCGCGGATGGCGCTGACCTCTTCCGACGACCGGCCAGACACGGTGAGCATGGCCTCCGCGGCGCGCCGGAAGCGTTCGCCGGCGGCAGCCGGCAGGCCGAGCAGTTCGCAGATCACGGCTCCCGGTATCACCGCCGAGAAATGACGGACCAGATCGGCCGGGGGGCCACTTTCCGCGAGCTCCTGGATTTGTTTAGCGACGATCCTTTCGATGATCGGCCGGTATCCCTCCATCTTCCGCTGGGTAAACGCGCCGGCCACCAGTTTCCTGAGCCGGGTGTGCTCGGGCGGGTCGAGATTGAAGATAATCGGCAAGCTGCCAGGCAGCTGCTGCGATATCGGGCCGATAGCTGGCGCGCCTGGCTGGACCGCCATGGCGCGGCTGAACCGGGGATCTGCACCCACCTCCCGGACGTGGTCAAGGTGCGCCGCCAGCCACACCGGATGGCCACTTGGCAGCATGACCCTGGTCAGCTTGGGTTCAGCAAGCAGCCGATGCAGCCCGGCCGGGAATTCACCGCCGGAGCCACCGGGAAAGGGGAAGCTGGGCAGCGCAGGCGACTCAGACATGGATGAGGCGGTCACGGTCGTCCTTTCTCCGCGGTCGCTATTTGCCGCGCGGGATAACCGGCGCTGCCGCGATCGTACCTTTGGCCCGCCTCGCCCTCAATATGTGAGGGGCGACATCCGGCTAGCTCGCCTGCTGGCCGTATGGTGGCCGGTGCGGGCCAGCGCCTGAGCGCCGCCTACTGGCTGCGCTGGCCCAGGAGCAGGCCGACCAGGAAGATGGCTGTCGCGCAGGCGTACAGCACGTGGAAGACCGCCCCGCGAGGGCGGCCCTTGGGCAGGACGGCCATCGAGGCAAAGTACCCGCCCTGCGCGAACAGGACATAGGTGAGTTCGATCCAGAAGGCCCACCGGTCACGCCGACGCAGCGGGCCGAGCGCGAGGGCGATCGCGATCAGGTCCATCCCGGTCAGCAGGGCGATGGCCTGCAGCACATGGAACCTGGCGTGCTCGGGCCAGTCTGGATCACGGACGTGCTCGAGGGTTGGGATGACGTTGCCGATTAGGTGGCCCGCGGCCGAGGTCACCACCAGGATGGTCGAGAGCTGTTTTCTGTTCATGAGGGTCCTAGTGCGCGTGGGCAGCCGGGTAGAGGATCCGCTGCATGGCAGGGTTCAGGAACATGCGCTCCGGGTCGATCTGGTCCCGGAGGCCGGCGAACTTCGCCAGGTTACCCCGCCAGGCCTGGTGAATATACGGGACGATACCCGGGATATCCGCGAAATACTTCGCCCAGTGGGGCCGAGCCTCCAGTTCAGGGGACCTCATCCACTCGGCGGCGACGTCGTCGAAGAATTCGTGGCATTTCGGGGTCCCGACCACGCTGATAAGTTCGAAATAGCAATGGTGCTCGCCATTGGTGCTGAACGCCGGGGACAGCCAGACATTGCTGTCGCGAATGACGCGCATCTCCAGGACCAGGTTGAGCGGGCTTTCGCCCGCGGCGGCCCGTTCCCGGACCTTGTCCACCACGACCTGCCAGGCCTTGGCCACGTTACGGAATTCGGGATCTATGACAATGGCAAAGGACATGATCTCGCACCGCACGTTCTCGATGAACTGCTGGTAGTGCAGGGAGTCGGCCGCGTCGCGCACCACGCTGTGGTGCCTGGGCACCAGGCCCTGGTACAAGGTCTCGTTGAACGCCCGGGTGGCGGTCGGGGCATGGATGGCGGCCCGCCACATCGCGTTCCCGATCGTGGTCTTCGCGAAGTCCCCCGGCGTGCTGGTCCACGAACGCCGCCGGGCGGGGGCGTCGGTCCGGTTCCAGCTCTTGGCCCACAGGCCGGAGGCCTGCGGCAGCCAGAACACCTCGACGTAGTCGTTCCCGCTCAGGAAGGACCGCAGTTGGCCAAGGTCGTCGGTCAGCGAGAGCGGCAGGTGCTCGTCGACCGCCATCAGGTGGAAGTCCGGCTGCACGCGGAGGGTGATGTCGTAGATGACACCCAGCGTGCCGAGGTTGCACCGGACGGCGTTCATCGCGTCGGGCCCGTGCGTGGCCTCGCTGAACCGGACCACCTCTCCGGTGTGCGTGACGATGGTCATCGCCTCGACCAGGTTGGAGATCGTCTGGGACTCCCACCCGGCGCCGTGGCAGCCGGTCGCCACGATCCCGCCGTAACGCACGCTGGTCAGGACGACGTTGGTAGGCATCGCGAGGCCGTGCCGGCGGAGCACGCGGTCGAGTTCGGCGACGCTCACCCCGGATTCGACCGTGACCAGCCGCCGCTCCACGTCCACCGGGCCGATCCGGTTCAGGTGCACCGAGTCGATGAGGAAGTCGTCGGTGAGGCTGAGCGGGCCCATGGTGTGTCCTCGCCCGGCGATGCTGACGCGGCGGCCGGATGCCGCCGCGGCGCGCACGATGGCCTGCACGCCCTCGAGGGTGCGCGGATAGAACACGCGCTCCGGCCTGCATTCCTGGCTGCGGGCCCAGTTCCGCCAGCGAACGCCGCTGCGCCCTTCGACGCTGGCGAGCCGTGCGAGTGCATCGCGCCTGGAGTCGCCCGCGGCCGCGCGCTGGCCCCTGCGCAGCGCGCTATCACTGGTCGGTGGTGCCTCCATCAACTGGCTCGCGGGCATGACCGCACTCCTCGCTGTTCTGCGACGGGCCGGGGTTTGACCGGCTGCGGCTAGCATGCCGGGATTGCGGTGCGGCGGTCAGTCACCAGGCCGACACCAGGGGTGTCGCGTTGCCGACACTGCGGCGGGGTGGCGGGCGGCCGCTAGAGGCCGGCCGGCACGGTCCCCCAGAACAAGTTGATACCGGGCACAGCAGCGTTCCGAGTGGTCCCAGGTCCAGGTTAAGGTCCTCGGGCCGCAGGCCGAAGTGCTCCCTGAGCTTTCCTGTCGGAGCTGGGACGACGGGAAGACGCCCTGGGCGCGATCAAGGAAGCCGTCGCCATCCGCCGCGAACTGGCCCGCACCCGCCCCGACGCCTACCTCCCCGACCTCGCCGCATCGCTGAACAACCAGTCGGTCATCCTGTCGGAGCTGGGGCGGCGGCGGGACAATGCCCTGGGCGCGATCGAGGAAGCCGTCAACACCTACCGCGAACTGGCTGATGCCGCGCCCGAGCTCGCCGAACCAATATGGGTAGCCGCCGCCCCCAACATGGGGAGTTCTGCCCCATACGGACCGGCCGACGCTAGCGCCAGACTGGGTGCGCGGCCAGATCAATCCCGACGCAGGAGGCACTCATGACGAACGGCGCGACACGCAGCGCGAACTAGGGCCGAAGCAGCGACCGACCGGAGCCCGAGGCGATCCGAGACCCCGACGTAACGGGTATTACGGCCGACCGGCACCAGGACTAGCCGCCCGGCCTTTACCGGTCAGCCCGCCACCCTCTGCCTACCTCATAACACCGGCTTAAACCCGGCAGCACCACCGGCCACGCGGGCACGCCGATCGTGATCAATCAGACAAGGACCCGGCATTTCGAGCTCTCTAAAGGAACACAGTTAAGGAGTTTCTTGATGACCGTTTTTATGAAAATTCGTTCCGGCCAGAATCCATCGATGGAGGTGCCGGAATGACCAAGGTCATGGCGGTGCGGTCGGCCTTCCCGGTCCACCGGTATCCGCAGGCCGAGTTCACGCGGAAGATGGCCGAGCTCATCGGGCTCGGCCCGGCCCAGCGCGCGTTGCTGGAGCAGTTGCACGGTAACGCTGGCGTCGAGTACCGCCACACCGTCGTGTCCTTGCCGGAGTTGGGTGGCCTGCGCGGGATCGGGCCGGCCAACGATCGCTATCTCGCGGAGGCTGCCAACCTCGGCGAGCAGGCGCTGCGCGGGGCCCTGGACATGGCCCGCAGATCCCCGCGATCTGCGCGGCCTCGTCCCACTGGCCAGCGGCCAGCCGGAGCTTGGCCCGCCAGCTGAGCAGGTAGTAGCGATACACGTCGAAGTCGATTCCCTCGCAGTACGCCAGCCCGGCATTGATGTGACGCTCGGCGACGTCGTACCGGCGGAAGCGCGCGGCGGTGCGCGCGATCACCACGCGCGTGACCACGGCGTCGGGCTCGAGCCCGGCTGCCTCCGCCAGCTTGATGCTCTCCTCCAGCTTCTCCAGGCCGTCGGCCTGCCCCGCGAAGTACTCAACCCAGCCAACGGCCCTGCGTGCATCGATGGCCGCCCGGTCGTTGCCCAGGCGAGCGGCGAGCTCAGTCGCGCGCGCGGCCCACACCCCCGCACCTTCGGGATCCTCGTCCGCGAGTGCCCCGCAGGTCAGTACGGATTCGAAGCCCTCTGGGAGAGGTGGCTGTAGCACGCTCCTGCACTCGTACTACGGGCCATAAATCGGTATCACATCTGATACACTGAAGTGTGATAACTGGAGGCTGAGAAGGATGACCGAATCTGACGCTCCTGGGCTTGCGCGGCCCGAGTTGCTCCGCGTGCTCGAGTCAGCGGCAAGGCTCCAGCAGGTCGTTCCCGACGCCGTCCTGGTCGGCGGCTCTGCTGCGGCGCTTTGGGCCAATCACCGCTTCTCCTATGACCACGACCATGTGCTGCAGGATCTCAGCGGCCGCTTCGACGCTGTCCTGGAAGCGGTTGAAGCGACAGACGGATGGGTGACAAACCGGGTGACCCCGGGAAAGATCATCCTTGGCGAACTGGGCGATATCGAATCTGGGGTCCGCCAGCTCATCCGAAACAAGCCCTTGGAGGTCGCGGAGGTGGAGCTGCCGTCCGGACACGTGCTCCGGGTACCGACGCCAGACGAAACGCTTCGGATCAAGGGCTACCTGATCGTACGGCGTAATCAGGTACGGGACTATCTCGACGTAGCGGCTCTTTCTGACAGGTACGGGATCGGTCACGCCGCGGATGTGCTGCGGCACATTGATACCTACTACTCCGATCAGCGGGATCCCGAATCGGAGGGTGTGGCGACCCAGCTCGCCCGGCAACTGGCAGACCCTAAGCCCGCGGACGCTCGTACCATCGGCCAGCTTGGCCGGTACAAGGGCCTGGATGCGCGCTGGACGGATTGGAGGAACGTGATCGACGTCTGCCGCTCGCTGGCTGTGGAGATGGCGCAATGACCACTGCGCTGAAGTTCCGCAACATCGACGCGTCTCCGGATGACCCGGTGGAGACGTGGCCCTTCGAAGGCATCCTCGCGGCGGTTGAACGGGGCACCCTTCCGGACTGGCGCCGGCTCGCAACCGCGATCCAGGCCGACCCCTGGGGCCCGGTAGCCCATCAGGTCCTCGAAGCCATTCACCTCTCCCACCCTTACGGCACCACCGAGCTGCTGGAGGGGGTAGTGGCCCGTGCCCGCGAGCTAGCCGCTGACTCAGAACGGGCGGATGTGGTATCCGAGGTGCAGGCCCTTGTGGCCAGGTCCGGGATGTCAAAGCAGGATTTCGCGGAGCGTATAGGAACCTCGCGGTCCCGGCTGTCGACCTACATGTCCGGCAAGGTCGTGCCCTCAGCAACCTTGATGGTACGGATGCGACGGGTCGCGCTTCACGCCTCTGAGATGACTTCTCAGGCTGCAAGCTAGGCATGTCTGAAGCTGCTCACCGCTCACAATCTCGTTATCGGGATCAGATCGCGCCTGCCCTGACTCGCGGCGTCGAGGTCATGGACGAGATCTTTACCGGATTCCGGTGATTGTCGAGTCCTACCGATCCCCGAAATGGCGGCCGTCGGACGAGTACGTGCTGCTCACGACCCCGCCGCAGACGCTCTTCAGCTTATCAATCAAACAGGGTTGATCGATCAAACTAGTTTGATGTATTTTGACGGAGTGAGCGTGCGTCAGGAGGCGGCCCCGCCGGAGTTCCTGCGGCTGGCTGGGCATCCGGTGCGCTGGCTCCTGCTCAGCGAGCTGGCGCGCAGCGACCGGCAGGTACGGGAGCTGAAGGCCCTCCTCGGCCAGCCGCAGAGCCTGGTCTCTTATCACCTGGGCCGACTGCGAGCAGGCGGGCTGGTGACGATGCGGCGCAGTTCAGCCGACCGCCGCGACGCGTATTACAGCATCGACCTCGCGCGCTGCGGGGAGCTGCTCACCGCGGCCGGGGCTGCCCTGCACCCCGGCCTGCGGATGATCCCGTCGCCTCCGCCAGCGATCCAGGCGCCGGTGCGGGTGCTGTTCTTGTGCACCGGTAACAGCGCCCGCTCGCAGATGGCCCAGGCGCTCGTGGAGCAGATGGCGGGAGGCGCGGTGACTGCCGTCAGCGCCGGCAGCCACCCCAGGCCGCTGCACCCGAACGCCATCCGGGCGATGCGCGAGGACGGCATCGACATCTCAGGCCGGCAGTCCAGGCACCTGACCGTCTTCGCCGGGCAGCGGTTCGACTACGTGATCAGCCTGTGTGACCGGCTCCGGGAGATCTGCCCGGAGTTTCCCGGCGCCGCAGAGGTGATCCACTGGAGCATTCCCGACCCGGGGGCGGGAGGAGGCAGCGAGGCCGACACCTATCTGGCGTTCCGCGCGGTGGCTGCCGACCTGCGGTCTCGGATCGGGTTCCTGCTCGCCCGGATCAGCGAGGCGGCCGCCCCGGCAGAGGAGATGAACTAACCATGCCAGGTAGCCAGGCGGACCTGGTCAGCGTCCGCTACACGGTCGCAGGCGCCTGACGGTGCCTGAGGCAACCAGCCAGCCAACAGGCCGAGGGCAGCGGCCGGAACGCCCCGCGGACGGCGAGGTGCGGTCGGGATACCAGGCCAGCCTGGCCACCGTGCTCCGGGAGTGGGGGCGGATCGGCTGCATCGGCTTCGGCGGCCCGCCCGCGCACATCGCGCTGCTGCGCAAGCTGTGCGTGGACCGCCGGGGCTGGCTGGATGCCCAGGAGTTCGAGGACGCGATCGCCGCCTGCAGCCTACTGCCCGGCCCCGCCTCCACCCAGCTGGCCATCTTCTGCGCGTGGCGGGTCCGCGGCCGGCTCGGCGCCCTAGCCGGCGGCATCGCCTTCATCGTGCCCGGGCTGATCTTGATCCTGGCCCTGTCGGTGCTGTTCCTGGCCGGGAACCCGCCGGCCTGGGTGCGCGGGGCCGGGGCCGGGGCAGGCGCCGCGGTCGCCGCGGTCGCCGTCCAGGCCGGGTGGTCGCTGGTGCCGCCCAGCTGGAAGCGAGCGGCCGGGTCCCAGCGGGCACGCTGGATCGGGTACCTGCTGGCGGGCGGGGCTGCCGCCGCGACCATCGGGCCGTGGCTCGTCTTCGTCCTGCTCGGCTGCGGCCTTATCGAGCTGGCCATCCGCCGTCAGCAGGCTTCCGGTATCCGCGCGGCCGCCATGCTGCCTCTGCTGGCGGCACGGGCCATCCGGGCCGCAGGCCCGGCCCGCGCGCTGGGCGCGGCAGCCGGTGCCGGCGTGCTGTTGCCGGTCGCCTGGACCGCGTTCAAAGTCGGCGCGCTGTCGTTCGGCGGCGGGTTCGTGATCATCCCGCTCATGCAGGCCGACGCGGTAGGCCATCACTGGATGACCAGCGGCCAGTTCCTCAACGGCGTCGCGCTCGGCCAGATCACCCCCGGTCCGGTCGTGCAGACCGTGGCCACCGTCGGCTACGCCGCCGCCGGCCTCGGCGGCGGCCTGCTCGCCGCCCTGGTCGCGTTCTCCCCCTCCTTCGCCTTCGTGCTGGGCGGCGCCCGCCACTTCAGCGCCCTGCGCGGCAACCACGACGCTCAGTCATTCCTCGGCGGCGCCGGCCCCGCCGCGATCGGCGCGATCCTCGGCTCGGCGATACCGCTTGCGCGCGCGCTCACCGAACCCTGGCAATACGCCGTGCTGGCCGGCGCCGCCTTGCTCCTGCTCGGCCTGCGCAGGGGCGTGGTCCTCACCCTGCTCACGGCTGGCGCCGCCGGGCTGATCATCGCCCTGGCCGGCGGCCCGCTGCCGCACTAGCGGGATAGACTGCCGCGGCCGTGCCCGGAGCCGCCGCACTGCACGGGGTAACTGGTCAGCGAGCAGCGACCGGATAACGCGCTCCTTGGCGGCCTGGCGGCCGGTTTCGCGGGCTCGGCCGCCGCGGTCACAGAGCAGGTCCGGTCACGCTGGCGGTCGCCAGGTGGCCAGCAACTGGGTTGCTCGCTGGCGGCATTCCGGGAGTCGCTCCGCGTACAGGGCATACCAGATAGTCAGGTTGAGCCGGCGCAGCTTCTCGCAGGTGTCCAACTGCGCCGCGTCGACGGGATCGCCGTAGGCCCCCAGGATGCGAGAGCGGTCCAGACGAGGGCTCGCGGTGGTCGCGGCGAGATCCCAGGCCACCGGACCCCAGCAGGTGTCCTCGAAGTCATACCAGAGCCATCCGCCGTCCGCGGCCCGCAGGTTGCTCACGCCTGCGTCGCCGTGCAGCACCTGGCCCGGTTTGGCGGCTGGCGCAAGGTCCTCCACCAGCCTGCTGAAAGTCTCGGTAAGGATCGATACATCTGCGGTATCCAGCAGGGTCTGCGGCCGGGCCAGGAACGCCGGGATGTCGCACAGCGGCGCCAAGACGGGCGGGGAACCCGGGAAAGACCGCAGGACGGCGTGCAAGTCCCGCAGCATCGAGCCGATGGTCGCCTCATCAGGCAAGACGTCTACGTCGAAGCGGCGGTAGGTCCAGAAGGACATCACATGTCCATCGCCCTGGTGGACCGTGGCGGGAACCTCGCCGCTCGGCACCAGCACCGGGATAGCCGCCCAGGCCAGGTAAACAGCCACGTCAAGTTCCCGTTGCAGCCAGGCGGCCACATCCGCGCGGACGGCGGGAGTGCTCGCAGCGACCTTGGCCACCACGGGCGAGGGGCTCAGGTGGACGATCACATTCGCGCCGTCCGCCAGGACCACCGGTTCATCGCAGGCCACACCCAGGTCAGCCGCGACCGAGACGGCAGCGCGCGCCGCGGCGGCCGAGACAGTCAAGGGCACTCCTCCAGCATGGCAGGCCTACACCGCGGCGGCCGGGGTTTAGCGGGGGACGCCTGGTCTACGGCGCCATGACCGGGGAATTCGGTCTACGCTCGCAGCGGCGAGGGAGTTCTCGCCGGCGGGGAGAAGGGGACGCCTGGTGGCAGGTCGTAGCGGACGGTCTTCGTATCGAGCCCAGGCTGGTCAGCGCGCCCGGGCGGTTCGCGTCGCTTGGCGTCGGCGGGTGGCTCGTGCCAGCTGAGGACTTGCCTGGCGATGGGCGCGACGCTCCCGGCCGGATCAGGGAGGGCTCGCGGTCATGAGTGCCCGCGAGGTGCTGCTCCTGTGTCCCGCCGGGTTCGAGGGCATCGTCTCCTCCGCGGCGGCGCGTGAGCTGCCCGGCTACAGGCGCGTCGAGGTCTCCCCGGGTTACGTGCGGTGCCGCGTGTCCGCGGCACCCAAGACGTTGGCTGCGCTGCCGTATGCCACCAACGCCTTCGAGGTCGTGGGATCGGTCCCGCGGTCGGGCTTGAGCCGCGAACTGGGCGCGCTGACCAGGGAACTGCATCGCATCCCCACGCCGGCGTGGTCGCCACGGCCAAAATCTTTCCGGCTGCGCATCTTCGATGACGGCCGGTTCGCGTCCACGGGAACCGCCGAGGCGGGCCGCCTGGCCGCCGCGGTGGCGGACTGGTCGGGTCTGCCGCAGGACCCTCGTGGTGGCCACCTGGAGCTGTGGGTGGTCCGCCGCCGGGACGCCCGGTCGACCGTCCTGGGCACCAGGCTCGGCGGCCGACGGATCTCCCCGGCGCGCGGGTCGCTCCGGCCGGAGATCGCCGCTGCGCTCGTTCGGGTGGCGCCGCTCGGCGGGCGCGACACCGTCCTGGATCCCTTTGCCGGCAGCGGCGCGATCGGCGTCGCCGCCCTCGACGCGGGCGCGAGGCAGGTGTGGCTGAACGACGCGGCGCCCCGGTCGATGGACCTGGTCGCCGCCCTGCCTCCGGCGCTGCGCGGGCGCGTCCGCCAGACGCATCTCGACGTCGGTGATCTGGCCTTTGCCCCCGGGGCGCCGAAGGTGACGGCGGTGGTGACCGATCCGCCGTGGGGGCTGTTCGCCGAGACCCGCGAGCCGGTCGACGACCTGTACGCGCGCTTGGCCGCGGCCATGGCCAGGTTGCTCGCCCCGGGCCGGCCGATGGTCGTGCTGACCGGCGCCCCGCCGTCGGTTGACGCGGCGCTGACCGGCGCCGGGTCGTTCGAGATCGTCGAGTCCGCCGGCGTGCTCATCAACGGGAAGAAGGCGCGCGTGCTGCACCTGCGTACGCTGGGGGGCTGATGTCTCCTCCGCGCCGGGCACGGCGACCTGCAGTCGCCATCTACGGGCCCACGTCGTCCGGCAAAACCGCGCTGTCGCTCGACGTCTGCGAGGCGGCGGCCGGGCGTGGCCTGCACCCGGTCGTGCTGAATGCTGACTCAAGGCAGGTCTACGCCGGCCTGGACATCGGCACGAGCAAGATCAGGCCGTCGCAGATGCGAGGGTTCGAGCACCGCTTGCTCGACGTGGCCGAGCCGTCGTCGAAGCTGTCGCTGGAGGCGTACGCGCGGATGGCGCGGGACGAGGTCGCGTCACTCGCCGCGTCCGAGGATGCCCTGCCGATCCTCGTCGGCGGTACGGGCGTATACGTCCAGGCCCTTCTGCAGGGATGGGACCTGACCGGGACGGGAACGCTGCGGCGCTCGCTGGAACGCGACTTCCCGAGCAGCGACGTCGAGGGCGCCTACCACGTGCTCGCGCGGCTCGCGCCCGAGGTGGCCCGGCGTGTGCACCCGGGTAACTACGAGGCGATACTGAACGCCCTGGTGCGCCGCATGGCCGGCGAGGAGGGCAACCAGGCGGCTACGCCGTTCGCGTTCGCGGTCTACGGCATCGACCGGGGGGAAGCCGAGACCGATCGACGGATCGAGGCGACCGTGGACGCCCAGATCCGCGACGGGCTGCTGGAGGAGATCGCAGAACTCGACCGCCGGTACCGGCTCGTAGAGCAGGCTCGCCGGCCAGGGCGCCAGCGCAACGTGGCGTTGGAGACCCACGGGTATCGCGAGTTCGTCGACGCCGCCGCGTCGACCGGGAAGGCGATCGCCGCGCTCAGCGGCGCCGACCTGGCCGCCGCCCGAGCCGAAGCGCTCGGCCACATCTGGGCCTACTCAAGACGGCAGCGGTCGTGGTTCGGCAAACTCGGGGCGTCGCGGGTCGACGATCGATCGGCGGTAAGAGTCATCACGTCGCATCTGTCATGACCGCGGTTTACTAGGAGGGCGATCGGCGGAGCGCTCGTCGCGACGTATGGGGAGAGTGTCCGCCCGGTTCCCGCCGGGCACGTTACCCTGGCCTGTCACATCCGGCGGTGCGCCGATCGTCGTATTCGTGAGGGGACGCGGTGGCTGAGCAGACAGGAGGTGCACCGCGCGGTGCTGACTGAAGACAACAAGCGGGCCGCCTACCGGGCCCTGCAGGATCGCATCCTGAACGGAGAGGGCAGAGCGTCGCCGGAGCAGCGAGCCCGCGCGTTCGGCAACGCCGGCCTCCCGCAGCCGCTGGACGGGCTGCTCGGCAAGGTGGCTACGAGGCCGACGCAGGTCACGGACGCGGATTTCGCGGCCGCGCGGGCGGCCGGCTTCAGCGAAGACGAGCTCTTCGAGCTGGTGATATGCGCAGCGGTCGGACAGTCCGCCCGGCTTTACGACGCGGGCCTGGCGGCCCTGGCCGTCGCCGTGGCCGGCGAGGAGGACGGGTAATGCGCCTCGACGTTCTCAACAACGGTTACGGCTCCGGTACCAAGTTGCTGTTCGCGCTCATCCGGCTGGTCTCCCGGTACCCGGTACCTGACGCCGCCAAGCTGGTCTTCTACCGGCCCGATTTCTACGGCTCCCGGGCGAAGGAGTTCACTCACGAGGCGATGCGCGGGCCTTCCGCCTGGTCGGTGGGCGACCGGGAACTGATGGCGGCTTACGTGTCGCAGGCGAACGAGAGCGCGTTCTGCATCGGCGCGCACAGCGCTACCGCACGGCAGGCGTACCAGGACGGGCCGAAGGTCGCGGCGGTGCTGGCCGACCTGGAATCGGCTCCCGTCGAGGACGGGCTGCGGGCCACGCTGCGGATGCTCGGCAAGCTGACCCGGGAGGGAAAGGTGGACGCCGAGGATATGCGGCGCGTGCTGTCCGCCGGTGTCTCGCGCCAGCAGGTCGAGGACGCCCTGGCGGTCTGCGCCGCGTTCAACACGACCGACCGGCTCGCCGACGCCTTCGGCTTCGAGGTGCTCAGCCCGGAGGGCTTCGAGGCCGGAGCCAAGTACCTGCTCAAGCGGGGGTACCGGTAGCGCGTTCAGCCTTACCCGCCTCCGCCGGCTGCGACGTGGTGCGGGAGCCGGTCGTCGAGGGGCGCCTGGCCGGGCGGCCGGGCACGCTACGCTTTGCGTAAATCGTCTTCTTAGGGAGGCGCCGGGGTGATCGAGCCGGGAGACGAGATACCAGCAGGCGCGGCCGGCGGCCGCCGCATCATCGCGTCGCACGCCGACCGTGACCAGGTACTCGACGCGCTGAAGGCCGCGTTCGTGCAGGGACGGCTGACGAAGGACGAGTTTGACCAGCGGGTCGGACAGGTCCTCGCTACGTATGCGGAGCTGGACGCCCTGACCGCCGATATCCCCGCTGCGCCGGCCGAAACCCAGCTTCCTGAGCCCGCGCGGGAATCGCATAACAGGAAAGTAATTCAGCGCGGGACCGCCGCAGGCGCGGGCGGGAGCATGGCGTTTGCCGCGGCGGCGCTCATGGCGTCCGGGGCACCCGCTGTGGGTTGGGTCGTCGTACCTGTGACAGGCCTCGTCATGGCCGTGCTGCTGGCCGGGCTGCTGACGCTTCTTTCATGGGTCCTTGAGAAGGGCTCGAGCAGGCGGGCTGCGCAGGGGCCGCCGCGTGACCCTCGCGGAAGGGCGCTGCAGAGCCTGGCGTCAGCCGACTCGGCCGAACCGCCGCCCCCGCGGACCATTCACGATCCGCGGCACACAGCCGAGGCTGCGCGCAGCCGCCGCGGCCATGTGCGGACACCCCGCGCCGCAGCTCACGGCGTGTGAAAGGCCTGACGGCGCGGGCAGCGCAGGTCGCCTCTCTCCCGGCCAGCGCGTGGCACGGCGCCTGGCTGCCTCCCGTCATCGGCACCGGCGGCGGTGTGTTCAGCGAGCGCGTACCGGAGCCCCGGTCAAGGTGGCGAGCCGCCCGGCGAAGGCGGGTCCGTTAATCAGCCACGGATGGCCGGCGCGCGTGTCGGCCACGCCCTCGTGCACCCAGCCGGCGACCTCGACGAGCGCCCGCAGGCAACTGACGGCCTGGTACCACCTCAGCTCGCCGGACTCGATCGTCGTAGCCGTCTGACGCTGGTAGCTGCGGATGAACCGGCGGGCGAGTTCCCCACCGATCAACCGGACGAGGGGTCGCTGCCAGCCCGGCACGCGCAGCGGCGGCTCGCTGAGCAGCAGTGAGGTAAACCCGACGTCGTGCGCTCGCGGCGCGAGCAGCGCGGTGCTCCAGTCCAGCACGGTCACCCGGTCACCGTCGCTGAGCAGGTTGAACGGGTGCAGGTCACCGTGGCAAATGACGTCCGGGGACGGCGCGGGCGGGTGATCGGTCAGCCAGCGGATGGCGCGGACCAGGTCGGGGCGTCCGAACTCGGCGGCGAACCGCTCCGCCGCCGCGAGCAGGCCGGGCACGCTCACCGGCACATCGCGGACCTGTTCAAGCTCACCGCGCACGAGTTCCGGGTCGAGCGCGTGCAGCCGCGCCATCGATCCGGCCAGCAGCTCGGGGATCGAGCGCAGCAGACGCGGCACGCCGGCCAGCGTCAGGCGGTCCAGCCCGGACAGCGCCGGGTGTCCCGCCGCTTGGTCCATGACCATGAACGCCAGGCCGAGACCGGAGTCCGGGCCGCCGGACGCTCGCACGAACGGGGTGGGGAAGCCCGCGGCGGCCACCGCGGTCTGCACGATTGTCTCCTTGCGGGCCGTGCCGGAGTCGGGCATGAGGCGGGCGACCAGCTCCGCCGGCCAGCCATCCGGCGGATTCGCGAGCGAGAAGGAGAAGAGCTCGGCCCAGAAGCCGCCGTGCATCGGCTCGGGCCGGCGCTCGTATTCAAGGCCCGGGTGGCCGGCGGCGTTCCGCAGCACCGCGATCAGCGATCTGGCCAGGTCAGTATTAACCGTCACGGTATTTACCGTAACGGTCTTTTTTGTTATTGTCTAGTCATGACTGCTACGGCGGAGACGGATGAGCCGCTGACCATCGACGACCTCGCCCGGCGGGTCGGGCTGCCGGTCCGCACGATCCGCGAGTACCACACGATGCGCCTGCTGCCGCCGCCCGAACGGCGGGGGCGCCTGGGCCTGTACGGCAGCGCGCACGTCCAGCGCCTGCAGCTCATCGCCCGGCTGCAGCGCCGTGGTTACTCGCTGGCGGGAATACGAGACCTGCTCGCGGCGTGGGAGAGCGGCACGGACCTGACCACGCTGCTCGGCGTCGACGAGAGCCAGGCGGTGCTGGACGAGACGCCGCTCCGGCTGACCCGGGCGGAACTATCCCAGCGGCTGCCTGCGCTGGACCCGGCTACGCTCAGCCGGGCCGGCCAGATCGGGCTGGTGCGCTCGTACGGCGAGGATCACCTCGTGGTGCGGAGTCCCGCGCTGCTCGCCCTGGTGGCCGACTTGGTCAGGGCCGGCGTTCCGCTCGACGAGACGCTGGACGTGGTCGAGGTGTTCATCGATGACCTCGGGGCGCTGGCCCGCAAGCTGGCCGACCTGATCGTCGCGCGCATCTGGGAACCTGCCTCGGCCACCAGCCGGGCCGGGGAGCTGCCTGACCTGCTCCGGCGCGCTCGGCCTCTCATACTCCAGGGCGCAGCCAGCACGCTGGCTGACCGCCTCGGCGCGGCACTGGCCGAGCGCGCGGATACCACCGGCGACGGCGGCCGGCTCCGCGCGGCGCTCGACGAGATACGAGTCGGTGCCTTCACCGACTCCGCGGGCCGGATCCACCGGCAGAAGGACGTGAGATGAGCATCGCGAACACGGACCAGGCCGAGCGCTGGAACTCCGGCGAGGATGTCGCCCACTGGGTCACCAACCAGGCACGCTATGACCGCATGAACGAGCCGTTCGCGGCCCTGATCCTAGCCGCTGCCGCGCCCTGGGCGGGCAGTCACGTACTCGACGTGGGCTGTGGCTGCGGCGGCACGACGCTCGGCGCCGCCCGGCTCATCGCGCCCGGCCAGGCGGTCGGCATCGACCTGTCCGGTCCGATGCTGGCCCGCGCCAGGGCCGGCGCTGAAGCGGCCGACATTGGCAACGCGGTGTTCCAGCAGGGCGACGCGCAGGTGCACCCGTTCGAACCGGCCCGGTTCAACGCCGTCATATCCCGCTTCGGAATCATGTTCTTCGCCGACCCGGTCGCGGCCTTCGCGAACATCCGGTCCGCGACCAGGCCCGCCGGACGGCTGGTCTTCGCGTGCTGGCAGCCGCTGGCCGCAAATGAGTGGCTGCTGGTCCCCGGAGCCGCGCTGGCCGAGCACGTGCTGCCGCCCGCCGGCTTCGGGTCCGGTGACGGGCCCGGCATGTTCGCGTTCTCCGACCCGGACCGACCTCGCCAGATCCTAGCCGCGGCGGGGTGGCGGGACATCCAGATCACCTCGGAGCACACTTCGATCCTGGTCGGCGGGGGCGGGACCGTCGAGGACGCCGTCGAGTTCCTGCGCACCGGGTCGATGAGCCGGACGATGCTCGCCGGAGCCGACGCCGGCACGGTCGGCAGGGCGGTCGCGTCGGTGCGGGCCGCGCTGGCCCCGTACGCCGACGCCGATGGCGTGCGGATGGGCGCGGCGGTGTGGCTCGTCCAGGCCACGGCCTCATAGCGTCCGCGCCGGACGGCTGGCGCGCAGTGGCGGACGGCTGGCGCGCAGTGGCGGCCGGGAGGGCGCGCAGGACCTCAGTCGGCCAGCCGGATCGCGAGCTGGGTTTCCCACTTGGTCATGTCGGGCTCTTGCCGAGGGTCGGTCAGGTAGATCTCCAGCCGGCTGCCCCACCGCTCGCCGTCTTCACCCGTGTCAGGGTCAAGGCCGATAGGTTGAGGTGCTGTGGACAGGGTGGGTCAGGTACCGGACCGGTACCTGTCGGAGGAACAGCGCCTGATGCGGGAGACCTGCCGGCGCTACGTGGACGAGGTCGTCAGGCCGTTCATCGCCGCGAACCGGGAACGCGAGTGGCTGTTCGACCCTGATGAGCGCCTCCCGGCCGAGATCCTCCGGGAGGCGGACCGGACGGGGTTGCGGGGCCTGGGCGTCCCGGACCGGTACGGCGGCGTGGGGGTGGACCCGGCCGCCGAGGCGCAGACGTTCTCGATCATCGCGACCGAGATCGCGCGCGGCGACTCCGGGCTGGCCGACAAGCTCGTCCAGAACTGGAAGATCTCAGTGCTGCTGCGGTCGCTCGCGCCTGCTCACCTCCAGGACCTCTGGTTCCCGCGTTACATGGCGGACCCGCAGTTCCTGATGGCGCACTGCCTTACCGAGCCGCGGGGGGCCTCGGACCGCTGGCTGCCCTATAACGTGCCGGAGGCGAACATGGACACCACGGCCGTCCACGCCGACGGCCACTGGATCATCAACGGCCGCAAGCAGTTCATCAGCAACGGCTACGACGCCAGCCTCTACGTCGTATACGCGAACACCGACCCCTCGGCGGGCATGCTCCAGGGGACGAGCAGCTTCCTGATCCCGCGCGGCGCGCCCGGGCTCCAGGTCACCCGATGCAACGAGACCGTCGGCGGCCGCTTCATGAACAACGGCGAGATCGTCTTCGACGACTGCCGCGTGCCCGAGGATCATCTCCTGGCGCACGGCGACGCGCTGGGTCAGGCCGGTGTCTACTTCCGGCCCGGCAAGATCATCCAGGCCGCGAAGAACCTGGGCATCGGCATCGCCGCGTTCGACGACACCGCGGCGTTCGTCCAGCAGCGAGTCCAGGGCGGCCGGATCCTGATCAAGCACCAGGCGGTCGCGGTGCGCGTGGCCGCGATGGCGACCAAGCTCGAGGCGGTCAGCGCGCTCCTGCGGCGCGCCGCCCTCGCGGTCGACGAGAACCACCCGGACGCCACCCGCCTGTGCAACATGGTCAAGGTGTTCGCGTCCCAGGAGATATTCACGGTCTGCCAGCACGCCGTCGAACTGCACGGCGGCTACGGGGCGATGCTGGAGGTCGGGGTCGAGAAGTACCTCCGGGACGCCGCGGTGTACCTGCACATGGACGCGACCGTCGACGTGTCGAACTTCAAGATCGCCAAGGCGCTGTTTCCCGGCACGGCCGGGACCTACGCCGGCCCGGAGTAAGAGCCGAGCGCGGGTACAGCTTCGTATCCAGCGCGGGCAGCATCGACAGCGCGGGGAACGCGCGGACGCCTGGGCGGCTCAGCCCGAGATGAGGTTGTGGACCGGCTCGATCGTCGGCCGGCCGGGGTCAAGGCCGATTTCGCCGAGAATGGGCATCAACGTCAAGCCGAACTTCTCGAAGGCCTCCCGCGACTCCCAGATGTCGAATATCTGGAGCTCGTCGCCGGTGCCAAAGCACGCGTGGTACAGACGGCCCTCGGGCTTGCCTGCGCCAGCTGTGTCCAGACGATCGATTACCTCGTCGTACTGCGCAGCGGTCATGGAGGCCGGGGCGAAGTAGATGCCGAGCGCCATGAGTTCCTCCGTACCTCGCCGAGTCCGGCGGTGAGGACGTCTCGCCCAATCCGCGGTACGTGAACCGCAGCCGAATCCTGAGAGTCTGCCACACATCAGGCAGTGCCGCCTACAACAGGGTCTGCAGCGTGTCGCCTGAGATCTCGTACATGCGCAGGATCTCCACGGCCACGCCGATCCGCAGCGACGCCGCCGCGTCGCCGGTGAAGTCGCCAAGCATCCGCTCCAGCTTGGTCACCCGATAGCGCATGGTGTTGTAGTGGTAGTGCAGGGTGCGGGCCGAGTCCGCCACGTTGAAGCGCGTGCTTGACAGCACCATCAGCGACTTGAGCAGGTCCGCGCGGGCCGGCTCGGGCAGGTCGAGAACCGGGCCGAGCGTGTCGTGGACGAACGCCCGCAGCTCGGCCTGGCTCACGTTGCTGATCAGCCGGTACAACCCGAGCCCGGCAAAACTGGTCACCGCCCCGCTGCCGGACAGGCGCAGGCCGGCCTGCAGGGCCACCCTGGCCTCCTCATACAGCCGCGGGATGTCCGACGGCCCGGCGGCGACCTGGCTGACCCCCACCGAGTAGGCCCGTCCCGTCGCGGCCGTCATGTCCGCGTGCACCTTGCGGGCCACGGCGGCCGCGTCGGGCACCCCCACCACGGCCACGAGCTCGGTGGCGAATCCGGCCACCGCGGCGTTGCGGTCCTTGTCGCGGATGGCGCGCGTCCACAGTTCTGCCGCGCGCAGCGCGGAGGCCTCCTGCGCCCGGGACGCCTCGTCGCCGCGCTCGCCGCCGCACTGCCGCGCCACCAGGACGGCCAGCGGCCGCTGCAGGTCCCACCCGAACCTGACCGCCCGCGCCAGCGCCTGGTCCATGTCGGCCGCCGTGCCGGTGACCAGGTCGTGCAGCGCGTTCGAGGCGAACTGCTGCTCGACCGCGAGCACGGCCAGGTCACGGGTAATCTGCAGAGCGGCCACCAGCGCCGCCTGCTCGACCGCCACGCCGGCCACCCCGGGCAGGCCCTGCGCCCCGCCGACCGCGAGGACGAAGCCGTGCCGCAGGTCGCCGGCGCGGATGACCCCGGCGGCCCAGCGGGCCCCGGTCCCGGCGTCCGCGTGCACCCCCGGGATCAGCCAGGCGGTATTCACCAGGCCGCTCGCGTCGCGGAAGCTTCGGGTCTCGGGGCCTGATCGCGTGGTGGCGGCCAGCGGGTACCCAGTCGGGTCGCAGATGACTACGTCGGCGCCCGGCAGGATCTCGGCGAGCTCGTCGGAGAGCCGGGCCAGGCCGCCGCCGGTCAGCGCGACGCCCAGGAAGGCGTCGTGAATCTGCTGCCTCCTGGTCAGCGCGGTCGCCTGCCGGTTGACGATCGTCTCGAACGTCTGGCTCAGCACGTCATCGAGCGGCTGCGAGGCAGGGATCACGACGATCGGGAAGGCGGCCCGGTCGGCCAGCTCCACCGCCGCCTGCGGCACCTCGGCCAGGTACTCGTCCAGCTTGACGCCCAACCCGGCCAGGCCGTTGGCGGCCAGCTGCTCGATCAGCTGGCAGAACTCCGCCGGCTGGCGGGGCAGCGGGTACCCGGTGGTCAGCAGGAACTCGTCCCGCTTCGTCCACCGGACGATGTTCGGCACCGTCATGACGTTCAGGCACGTGACCACGCGGTCGAGCCCGTCCGCTCCGGCGATGATCCGGGCCCCGCGCATGGCGTCCTCGCCCAGCATCTCGCGGACCGTCAGCGCGTCGAACGGGACCTGGCTGCGCCGGCGGCGCCCGGGCATCAGGGCGACGCTGGCGCGCCCGCCGCCAGAGTCCGCCTCGCCGGCCGCCGGGCCGCGGCCGCGCCTGATGGCCACCGGCTCAGCCCGGGACGCCGGCCGACGGCAGGGACGGTGCCGGAGGCGGGGGCGGCACCGGGAGCGCGGACGGCGGCGGAGGTCCCGGGGTTCCTGGGTTCAGGGCGGCGCACGGGTCCTCGACCAGCCCGCGGGCCCAGGCCAGGTCGGCTGCGCTCGGCTCGATGTCGGCGTCGACGTCGAGCAGCTGCATCGGGTTGTCCGTGATCATCCGGGTGACCTGCTCCATCGGCACCCCCTTCTCGAAGATCGTCTGCGCGAAGATGCGCAGCGCCTCGGACGGCAGCGGGTTGTGCCGCTGCCCGGTATCGGAGACGAGCAGGCAGCGGGACGCGCCGATCCGGTGGACGCTCTCCGCGACCTTCTCCGGGGCGGCGTACTGCCAGGCGGGCGACACGGTGCAGTAGCCGAACTCCGGCATGGCGCCCAGCCTGGCCACCTCTTCCAGAGTGTCCAGGTCGAGGTTGGGCACGCGGAAGTAGGGGTGCGTGATCACGATCTTCTCCACGCCGACGGACCGGGCCTCCCGGACCAGGGCGACGATCTCCCGCGGGGCCAGGTGCGAGGTACCGAGGATGGCACCGTGCTGGGCCACCAGCTCGAGCACCTCCTTGACCTCGGGCCGCAGCTTGCCTTCCTTGTCCTCCACCCAGATGCCCTCGGCCTGGCGCCGGCCGCCCTGCTGGTTGTCGTAGCCGCCGGTACCGCCGTGGACCTCGGCGTGATAGCCCGCGTCTACCGTGGGCATCCAGACCTCCTTGCCGCCGAGTCGCAGCGACGCCTCGACGGCGGCGGGGTTGATCCCGCCCACGTAGTAGTTCAGGACGATCCCGCCGAACACGCGGATGCCGGGGATCACCCGCTGCACGAGGTACGCGCGCGACACCGTGTTCTCGTGGTGGCACTTGAGCAGGATGGCCTTCATGCCCGCGTCACGGGCCGCCCGGACGATGTCGAAGTCGTCGGCCAGCCGGGGAAACAGGTCAGGGAACGGGTGGCAGTGCAGGTCCACCGCTCCGGCCACGTCCACGAGGGGCCCGCCGTAGGTTCGCTTGGTCATGTCGTCTCCCGGTGTTCAATGTCGGTGCGCGCTAGGCGTACTGTCAATATCTGCTCGCAGGAGGCCGGATCTGCCGGCAACTGCTGCCATGGGGGTCGCTATCGCTGGAGTCCGGTGAACAACACGGCCACGCGGTCGCGGTCGCCGATCTCGCCGGAGCGGCGCATCTCGAGCAACCCGCCCAGGCCTGATGAGCCGGTAGGGTCGACCGGGATCCCCGTCGTCGTCACCGCCAGGCGGTTGGCCTCGGCGATCGAGCTCTCGCTCACGACCAGCGGCCGGCCGCCGGTCACCAGCATGCCCTCGACGACGGCCCGCCAGTCGTAGGTCTCGTCGTCGAGGATGCCCGTCGCCGCGCTCACCGGCTGGGTGGCCCAGGCCTGCATGAACGCGGACCGGTTGGCCGCGGCCCTGGCCACGGCCCGGCGCGCCGCGTCGGGTCCCGCCTCATCCGGCAGCAGCGCCCGCACGCGCGCGTAGGCCCGTTCCAGCGGGTGGGCGCCGCACGTCTGTACGGTGTGGACGCGGGGCAGCCGACCCAGCTGACCAAGCTCCAGCGCCTCGCGAAGCGCCTGGATGCACGAGCTGGCCAGCGCTCCCCCGCCGACCTGGACGATCAGGTGGTCCAGGGCGCCGCCGGAGGTCGCAAGGTCGGTCACCAGCTCGTAGCCCAGGGTCTGCCCGCCCTCGATGGCGAGCCCGTTCTCGGTTCCCTGGGTGGTGAACGGCAGCGCCCCGCGGTCCAGTTCCTCCCGCAGCCGCAGGTACGCCGGGTCCCCGAGCGCGCCTGGCGCACGGGAACAGACGACGATGGCCGCCGCCAGTTCGCGCAGCCGGCGGACGAGGCCGGCGTCGGCCTCGGGCGGCACGAACACGGTGAGCCGCCAGCCGCAGGCCCGGGCCAGCACGGCCGCCGCCAGGGCCGCGTTTCCGCAACTGGCGATGGCCAGGTCGCGGCGGTTCCCGGCGTCGAGGAGGCCGCGCTCCTCCATGACGGCCAGGTGGATCAGCACCCCCATCAGGTGCCTGCCCTTGTGCGAGCCCGCTACGTTTCCCGTCTCGTCCTTGACCCAGACTCCGCCGGCGGCGGAAAAGCCCAGCGCCTCGCTCAGTTCCCCGCTGCGGAAGAACGGCGTGGCGCGGAACCCTGGGCCGCAGGTGGTGGCGGCGACCGAGGAGTCGAGCGAGGCTACCAGGTCGCAGTAGCCGGCGTCGGACATCCCGCGGGCCAGGGCCGCGTGATGGGAGTGCATGAGCGTGCGGTAGCGCACGAACGGGTTCACGTCGCTGCCCGAAGGAAACCGGGTCCCTCCCGGGCTGAGCACGCGGGTCAGCACGTGGTCGGCGTCATCGGCTCCGGCCCCCGGGCACCGGAACGGGTACGGGTCATCCGGGCCGGCGACGTAGCCGCACCCCGAGCAGCGGATGGTGCTGGCAGGCGGCGTCATCCCGTGGCCGCCAGGCCGGTCCGCTCGTTGAACTCCCCGATCATGGCGTCCCACGCGGGCAGCAGGTCGCGCAGGCCGACCCAGAACCCCTGGTCGCGCCGCGACTCGAAATCGGGCAGCGATACCCCCTGCTGCTCGACCCAGGTGTAGTACCCGAGGTTGAAGATGCGGTTCCGGTCCGCCAGCGTGGTCTCCAGCAGGTCATCGGTGCCGGTCCCGAGCATCCACCGGCTGAACGCCTCGGCCGCCTGTACCTGGGCGAACCCGGCCGGGAAATCGCGAGCGGTGATACGCTCACGCTCGCTTCCGTACATGGCCGCGCCGTCCGTCGCCACCGTCATGACCACGTTGTCGGGCCCGAGGCGCAGGTGCTTCGCGACCTTCACCGCGGCCAGGATGTTGCAGATGCTGGACAGCCCGAAGGAGGGCAGCCAGGCGAGCACGGACTCAGGGACCCGCCGCCGCACCCGGAGGTACTCAAGCCCCTCCCCGGCCGCGAAGAGCACCGAGAGCTGATCGGTGGCCCGGTCGGAGATACCCACGACCAGATCGGTGTTCATCACGTTGTGGATGAGCGGGATGTGCTTGTCGCCGATGCCCTGGATATTGTGCGCGCCGAACCCGTTGGCCAGCATCGTCGGGCACTCGAGCGCTTCGGCCGCGACGATCTTGGCGCCGTAGCGCTCCTTGAGGTAGTCGCCGGCGGCCAGCGTGCCGGCCGACCCCGAGGCGGACGCGAAGGCGCGTAGCCGCAGGCCAGGACCTGAAGACTCGGCTTCGGCCAGCGACTCGAACACGGCCTCCAGGGCCCGGCCTGTGGCCTGGTAGTGGATGAGGTGGTTACCGAACTCCGCGAACTGGTTGAAGATGACGTGACCGGGCTCGGCGGACAGTTCGGCGCACTTGTCGTAGATCTCCTTGACGTTGCTCTCGGTTCCCGGCGTGCGGATGATGTCCGCGGGGTCCGGGACCCACTCCTCGAGCCACGCGAAACGCTCCCGGCTCATCCCCTCGGGCAGCACGGCCACCCCCCGGCAGCCCATCAGCCGGGAGATCGCCACCCCGCCCCGGCAGTAGTTACCCGTGGAGGGCCACACCGCCCGGTCCCTGGTCGGGTCGAACGCGCCGGTGATGATGCGGGGCGCCAGGCAGCCGTAGGCCGCGAGCACCTTGTGCGCCCGGATCATCGGGAACAGGTCGCCGGGCACCACCACGATCCGCGCCGCCACCCCGGTGAGTTCACCCGGCAGGACGGCGTGCACCGGAGTGGCGGCCTGGCCGGTGCGCCCGCGGTCGTTGTACCAGTGCACCCGGAACAGGTTCCGCGGATCCGCCGCGTCGGCTGGCACCTCCCCGAGCGCCGCCAGGATCCGTGCCGGAACGGAGCCCGGGGTGGTGAGCTGCGCGAACGTCGGCAGGCAGATGCCCGCGGCGCGGAACCGATCGACGGTGCGGCGGTACGTATCGCCGTCGACGACCTGCCGGTCAAGCCCCAGTGAGGTCACCTCGGACCGCCTTTCTCGTCCAGCAGCCACAGGACCCGCTCGGGCGTCATGGGCAGCCGGTCCGGGCGGACGCCGATCGCGTCGGCGATGGCGCTGGCGATGGTGGCGGCCACGTTCCCGATGGGCGGCTCGCCGATCCCGCGCGCCCCGAGCGGGCCCTTGCCTTCGCCGCTCTCCACGATGTCGACCAGCACGTCGGGGAAGTCCTGCGCGTTCGGGATCAGGTAGTTGGCGAACAGCGCCGCCTGCACGTAGCCGTCCACGGAGGCCACATCCTCGGTCAGCGCGTAGCCGAGGCCCTGCATGGCGCCGCCCTGGATCTGCCCGGCCACGCGCATCGGGTTGATGGCCCGGCCGACGTCGTGGCAGGCGGCGTAGCGCAGCACCGTGACCTGCCCGGTCTCGGTGTCGACCTCCACGTCGGCGGCGTGCGTCCCGTAGGTGTAGTCGGGGAACGTGTCGCCCTGCCCCGCGCGCGGGTCGAACGAGCCGGATTCCGCCCGCCAGGTCGACAGGAGCGCGGTGCTGACCGCGCGCTGGTCGCAGGCGGCGGCCAGCTCGGCCAGGGTGATGCTCGCGCCGGTATCCGCCGGCCCGGCCCGGTGGACCCGGCCGTCGGCGAACTCCAGCTCGTCGGGGCGCACGCCGAGCAGGTCGGCCGCCACCGGTGACATCCGCTCGCGCAGTTCCCTGGCCGCGTAGAGCACCGCGTTCCCCGACATGTACAGCTGGCGGGTCGCGAACGTGCCCCCGGCCGGGGGGTTGAGCGCGCTGTCGCCGATGTAGATGCTGATCTCGTCCAGCGGCGTCCCGAGCACCTCCGCGGCGATCTGGCACAAGCTGGCCGCCTGCCCGGCGCCGAGGTCGGTGACGCCGCAGCGGATCAGCAGCGTGCCGTCCGCCTGCAGGCTCAGCCACGCCGCCGCCCGGTCGCGGAACCAGATGGTCCGGCCGTACGGGTGCCTGTTGCAGCCGATGCCGCGGCCGACCAGCTTGCCCGGACCGGACGACAGTGGCCGGTCGCCGAGCAGCGCGATCGCGCGGTGCATGGTCTGGCCGACCTCCACGTAGGTGTCGAGCCGCTCACCGGTCGGCAGCAGGTCGCCCTTGGCCAGGAAGTTGGCCTCCCGTACCTGCGTGCGGGACAGGCCGAGGCGCCCGGCGAGCAGGTCCATCTGGGCCTCGTACCCCAGCACGACCTGCATGGCGCCGAACCCGCGGAAGGCGCTGGACGGCACGTTGTTGGTGAACACCGCGCTGGAGGTGATGCTGGCGTTGGGCACGCGGTACGGGCCGCACGCGCAGGCCGCCGCGGCGAACAGCACCCTGGGCGACAGGTTGGGGTAGGCCCCGGCGTCGCCGAGGACCTCGACCTGCTGCGCGGTGATCGTGCCGTCGCGGCTCGCCCCGGTCCGGTACCGCATGAGGAACGGGTGCCGCTTGGTGCTGGCGACCAGCGACTCCTGCCGGTCCCAGATCATCCGCACCGGCCGGCGGGTATGCCAGACGAGCAGCGCCAGGTACGGCTCGACCGTCATGTCCTCCTTGCCGCCGAAGCCGCCGCCCATGTACGCCGCGATCACCCTGACCTTGCTCTGAGGCAGCCGCATGATCCGCGCGATGGCGGCGGCGTGCTCGATGACCTGGGTGGACACCCGGAGCGTCAGCACTCCGTTCTCCAGCCAGCCCACGCCGGCCTCGGGTTCGAGGTAGGCGTGCTCGACGTGCTGGGTCCGGTACTCGCCCTGCACCACGACGTCCGCGGCGGTCAGCGCCGCCTCCGTGTCACCACACCTGATCTGCCAGGTCACCAGCGTGTTGCCGACGTCGTGCACGCGGGGCGAGTCCGCGGCGAGGGCCGAGGTGACGTCGAAGACGCCGGGCAGTTCCTCGTAGTCGACGGCCACCAGTTCCGCCGCCTCGTCGGCGATCTGCCGGGTCGCGGCGGCGACCACGGCCACCGGCTCGCCCGCGTACCGGACCCGGTCCCCGGCCAGCACCGGCATCGTCACCTCGAGCTCGGCCAGCCCGCCGCTGGCCATCTCCACGATGGCGTTGCTCGGCACGTCGGCCGCGGTGAGCACGGCGGCCACGCCGGGCAGCGCCCGGGCCGCGCTGACGTCGATGCCGGTGATCCGCGCGCTCGGCAGCGGGCTGCGGACCACCCGGCCGTGCAGCATGCCGGGCAGCCGCCAGTCCGCCGCGTAGAGCAGCGACCCCTTGACCTTGTCGACGAAGTCGTGGTGCGCGGGCGAGGTGCCGACCACGCGGTACCGGCCGGTCGCGGTGGGGGGCGGCCCGACGGTCGTCACGGCGCGGCTCCCCCCGGCCGGCGCCCGGATCCGGCATCGGGCACGGCATCGGACACGGCACCGGACACGGCACCGGATGCCGCCAGGCCGGCGTACTCCTCGACCGCGTCGAGGATCTTGGTGTAGCCGGTGCACCGGCACAGGTTGCCGACCAGCGCGTACCTGATCTCCTCACGGGTCGGCCAGCCCAGCAGGCGCACCAGGTCAAGCGAGGTCAGCACCATGCCGGGGGTGCAGAAGCCGCACTGCGCGGCGCCGTGGCGCAGGAAGCACTCCTGCAGCGGGTGCATCGCCTGGCCCTCGTCGGCCAGGCCTTGCAGCGTGGTAACCCGGCGGCCCGCGGCCTGTACCGTGAGGACGAGGCAGCCGTTCACCGGCTCGTCGTCCAGCAGGACCGTGCAGGTGCCGCAGACCCCCTCGCCGCACCCGTAGCGGACGTCGGCCAGGCCGACTTCGTCGTGCAGCACGTCGAGCAGCGTGTCCGACGGCAGCACCCAGACCTCGTGGTCGGCGCCGTTGACGCGCAGCACGATCGGCCGGCGCGTCACGCCGGCGCCCCGGTGGCGCGGGCGAACGCCTGGCGGAGCGCGCGGGCGACCAGGACCTGCGCCAGCCGGCGGCGGTACTCCCCCGACGCGTGGACGTCGGTCGCGGGCTCCAGGCGGTCGGCGATCGCGCCGGCGGCCGCTCCAAAGTCTGGGTTACCGGCGGTCAGCCCGGCGAGCGGCTCCGGGTCGGCGAGCGTGACCCGGTCCGCGACCCCGGCCAGCGCGACGCGGGCGGCGGCGATGCCCTCCGCCCGCTGGTCGAGCTCGACGAGGGCGGCGACGGCCACGATCGCGAAGTCCGAGGTCCGCCGCACCATCTCCTGGAAGGACCAGCCCTGCCGGGACCGGGCGACCGGGATCAGCACGTCCGTGATGACCTCGGACTCAGCCAGCGTGGTGGTCCAGTAGGTGGAGAACAGCTCACCGGCGGGCACGGTGCGGCCGCCGTTCGGGCCCTTGACCACGACCTCCGCCCCGGTGACCAGCGCGCAGCAGCCGATCTCCGACGTCGGGTCCGCGTGCGCCAGGCTGCCGCCGATCGTACCGCGGTTGCGGACGCGCACGTTGCCGACGTGCCGGGCCGCTTCGGCGAGCAGCGGGCAGTGCCGGCGGATCAGGTCGTGCTCGAGCAGGACGCGGTGCCGGGTGAGCGCGGGCAGGCGGAGCAGGCCGCTGGCGACGGACGGCGGCCGCCGGTCGGCCGGGTTGATGTCGATCAGCAGCTCGGGGTGCGCGAGCCTGAGGTTGAGCATGGGCATCAGGCTCTGCCCGCCGGCCAGGACCTTCGCCTCCTCCCCACGCGACGCCAGCAGGCTCACCGCCTCGTCGTAGCTGCCGGCCGCGACGTAGTCGAAGGCTGGGGCCACCATCGGCGTCAGCGGGCCCGCACCGGCAGCCGGGCGACGGCCGCGGCCAGCACCGCCTGGTTGCTGGTGACCACCGGCAGCCCGAGTCGCTCGGCGATGGCGGGCCTGGCGGCCATCGCGCCGAAGTTCGTGCACGACGCGAAGACCAGGCCGATGCTGCCCTCGGCGGCCAGCGCCCCGAGGGCGCGCTCCGCGAACGCCACGATCTCAGCTTCCGCAACCTCGGCGATCTCGAAGTTCTCGGTGATGCCGAGCCCGGCGATGGCGGCCACCCGCGTTCCGTCCGCCTCGATGCTGGCCTTGATCTTCTCGTTGAGCTCGTCGACGTACGGCGTGATCACGCCGATCCGGTCGGCACCGGAGGCCTCGATGGCGGCGCGGACCGCCCCGATGGTGGACACCACCGGCGCCCCGGTCACCTCGCTGATCCGCTCGCACAGCTCGGCGTCGTAGTCGTTGCCGCGCAGCGCCCCGGCGCTGGTGCAGCCGAACACCACGACATCGGGGCGCGCGGTGCCCAGGTCGCGGGCGGCCGGCAGCGCGAATTCGTCTAGCATCCTGTTCTCGCCCGCCGGGGTGGTGGCCTCCATGTACATCCGCGCGGTATGCAGCGCGACCCCGGGCGGCAGGTCGCGCGTGAAGTCCACCTCCATTATCGTGTTGGAGGACGGGATCATCAGCCCGACGCGGGCCGGCCGGGCGCTCACGCGGGACCAGCCGGGACTTTTTCGGCGGGGGCTTTCCCGGCAGGGACGCTAGCAGCGGCGGCTTCGGCAGGCTCGGGGAGCGGGCCGCTGTCATGGGCGGCGGCGCCCGGGCCGTCGCGCAGCTCCCGGTAGACCGCAAGCTCCTCCGCCGACGGCGGCCTGAGCTCGGTCACGTCCTCGCTGACCAGCAGGTCGAACCCGGTCTGCTCGCGGACCTGGGCGACGGTCACGCCGGCCTGCAGCGCGCGCAGCCGCATCCGCTTGCTGGCCGGCTCGAAGTCAAGCAGCGCCAGGTCGGTGACCACGGCGCCGAGCCGGCCTGCCACGAGCCCGGCCCGGGCGCGGCTGTCCCCGCCGGACAGGTAGCCGGGGCTGGTTATGTAGTCGACCCGCTCCACGAAGCGCCGCGGCTCGTGCGCCGTCACGATCAGCACCTCGTTACACAGCGAGATGATGTCGTTCGCGCCGCCGGTGCCGGGCAGCCGCACGCGCGGGCGGGCCAGGCTGCCGATCACGCTGGTGTTGATGTTCCCGTACATGTCGACCTGCGCGGCGCCGAGGAAGCCGTAGTCGAAGTAGCCGCGCTGCGCGTACAGGAAGATGTCGGTGATGTCGGTGAGCATCTGCGCCCCGTAGGCCGCGCGCATCTCGTTGGTGGAGATCGGCAGCCTGCCCGGCCGCAGCGACGTCCCGATGATCCCGCCTTCCAGCACGATCGTCAGGTGCGGCGCGTGGATGTGCCGGGCCACGGCGGAGGCCAGCAGCGGCATGCCGACCCCGGCGAAGACCACCTTGTGATCGGCGAGCAGGCGGCTGGCGCTGATCGCCATCAGCTCCTCGGCGCTGGCCGGCGGTGAAGGGGGCTGGGGTCTCATCGGGGCGTCAGCTCCCTGGCGTCGGCCGCCAGCGCGGCCAGCCGGTCCGGCCCGACCACGGAGAGGAACCCGGCGAAGTCGGCGTGCGCGTCGACGTTCTGCTCCACGTAGCGCACGGCCGCAGCCGGGCCGTCCTCCCGCACCGACCGGACGTAGGCGTCGAAGTGCTCCAGGTCCGGCCCGTACCGCCCGTAGCACTCGTGCGGGTACGCGCCGTGCGGGGCCGCCACGACGGCATCGACGGCGAAGTGCGGCAGCATGGTCTGGTCGGGCCGGGCGGCGATCTCGTCGGCGCTGACGACCTGCTCCGCGCTGACGACCACCGTGCGGGCGGCCCGCGCCATGTCCACGTCCATGTGCCGGTACCCGTCGACCTGCGCGTTGCCGAACATGTCGGCGCGGTGCGCGTGGATGAGGGCCACGTCGGGGTTGAGCGCCGGCACCGCGGCCAGCTGCTCCCCCGTGTACGGGCAGGTGACCGTCTGCAGGTCCAGCGTGCGCGCCAGGTCCGAGCCGAGCATGGTCAGCGTGGGCAGGAACGGCACGCCCATCGCGCCGGCCTTGTAGCGCAGCCCCATCGCCAGGTGGCTCCACTCGTCGTAGCGGGCCTGCCCGCTCTCGACGTAGCGCCGGAAGATCGCGGGCAGCCCCCACGGCAGGCCGATGCCGACCCAGCTGGTGACGATCCGGTCGAGGGCTCCGGTGGCCAGGAGGAGCTCGGTCTCGTAGCAGGCCAGCGACCGGGATACGGTCAGGTGCCTGCGCCGGTGCCGCAGCAGCGCGAACACCAGCGCCATCGGCGTCCGCGAGTACAGCGTCCCGCCGATCGCGACGTGGTCGCCGTCGCGGATCAGCGCCGTGGCGGCCTCGGCCGTCATCCGCTTGTCGACCGCCGGCCGCCCGGCGGCCTCCCGCTCCGCGCGCGCCTGGCGGACCGTGACCTGTTCCATCAGTCCGTCCCCGCGCGGATCCCGACCCTTTGCCTGACCAGCGGCAGCACGTCTGCGGCCAGCCGGTGCACCTGCTCGGTCTCGTAGTTGTACGGGCAGAACACCAGGTGCTTGACGCCTGCCCCGATATACGCGGCGATCTGCTCGGCGCACTGCTCGGGGGTGCCGCGGACCGCCGACTCCGGCGTCGCCTCGCTCCAGGCCGGCACGTCGAAGTACTCGCCGACGTACTCGCGGGCCAGCCGGTCCGCCTCCTCGTACGAGGCGGCGACGCACAGCGGGACCTGCGCGACCAGGTTGAGCTGGTCCGGGTCGCGGCCGGCCTGCTCGGCGTAGCCGCGGATCCTTGACCACGCCCCGGCGATGGAGTTCGGGGTGTAGAAGTAGGTGACCCAGCCGTCCGAGCGGGTCGCCACGCGGCGCAGCACCCGGTCCACGTACCCGCCGATGAGCACCTGCGGCCGCGGCCGCGGCTGCGGCAGCATCCGCACGTGGGTGAACATCCGGCCGTCCCACTCGCCGGTCACGTCGTCGTCGGCCCACAGCCGGTACAGCAGGTCCAGGTTGCGCTCGAAGATCTGGCCCCGCTGGCCGAACGGCACCGCGGTGGCGTGGAACTCCCGCTCGTACCAGCCGGCCGCGACGCCGAGCATGAGCCGGCCGCCGCTGCCGAGCTGGAGCGTCGCGGCGGTCTTGGCCAGGATGGCCGGTTCCCTGATCGGCAGGACCAAGATGCCGGTGCCGAGCATGATCCGGCTGGTCCGCGCGGCCACCATGCTCAGCGTGGTCAGCGCCTCGAGGAACGGGAACGGGCGCCTGGCGCCGAGGAACAGGTGATCCCAGGCCCAGACCGACGCGAAGCCGAGGTCCTCGGCGGTGAGGGAGTACGCCGAGACGGCGTCCAGGTCAGGGACTTTCCGTTCCGGGGTGAAGTTCTCCAGGGCCAGACCGAACTCGACGGTCATCGCAGGCCTCCAGCCGGGATGGGCGGGCGCACGGTCAACTCGGGAGCGGGCCGTGCTCGCCCGGCTTCCCACAGAATCGTATGCCCGGCCCCCAGCGGCTTCATTGGCGAGGACTGCCAGCAACCCTGGCCATTCTTCGGCATCTGGTGCCATATCGCTCACCCGCCCGGAACGGGATAGTGACGATGATGCCAGGACTGTTTACCTAAAACGGGCCAGCGGTAAGAGGAGATGCCAATGAGCTCTGCATCTGACCTGGAAGCGACGAGAGCGCACGAAGAACCGCTGATCCTGGAGCGCCACGGGATCGACTACATCCCGCCGTCGGAGCGCCACGGCAAGCCGAACACGCTGTTCACCTTCTGGGCGGCCAGCAACGTGCAGATCCTCGCGATCTCCGTCGGGATCCTGGCCATCATCGTCGGCCTCAGCCTGCCCTGGGCGATCTTCGCGATCATCGTCGGGAACGCGGCCGGCGGGCTGTACATGGCGCTGCACTCGGTCCAGGGACCCCGCCTCGGCCTGCCGCAGATGATGCAGTCCCGGGCCCAGTTCGGGATGTACGGGACCGCGCTGCCGAACGTCATCGTGGTCCTGATGTACATCGGCTACTTCACCTCGAGCGCGATCCTCGGCGGGCAGGCCGTGGCCACCCTGTTCCACGTGTCCACGAACTGGGGCATCGTCATCGTCAACATCTTCGTGCTGCTGATCACGTGGTTCGGCTACGACATGTTCCACGCGTACAACAGGTGGGTCACCTTCCTGTCGACCGCGATCTTCGTCGCCATGCTCGTCGACCTGCTGACCATCCTCCCCAAGCACATGCAGGCCGGAACCAACACCGCGGGCAACGTCCTGCTCGCCATCTCGTTCTACGTCGCCTGGCAGGTCACCTGGGCACCGTACGTCTCCGACTACTCGCGCTACATGCCGGAGAACACCCCGAGCTGGAAGACCTTCACCTACACCTACGTCGGGTCGGTGGTCGGCGGGTCCCTGGTCATGATCATCGGGGCCATCGCGGCCGTCGTCGCCCTCACCCCCGTGAGCACGAACGCCCCCTCCTACCTGTCTGGGCTGCTGGCCGCCAAGTGGCTGTTCCTGATCATCATCATCCTCGGGGTCGGCTCAGGGAACTTCGGCAACCTCTACGGGCCGTACCTCACGTTCATGGCGATCATCTCGCCGTCGGGCAAGCTGGCGTCCAAGAGCACCGGCCGGTCCGCCCGGCTCATCGCCACCACCGTGGTCGCGATCATCGGCACGATCATCGCCATCGAGGCGAGCAGCCACTTCCTCACGGACCTGTCCAACTTCCTGGTCTTCACGCTCTACCTGCTCGTCCCCTGGACCGCCATCAACCTGACCGACTTCTACGTGATCAGGCGCGGGCACTACGACATCCCCGAGCTGTTCAAGCCCAACGGCATCTACGGACAGGCCAACTGGTTCGCGCTGATCGTGTACGGGCTGACGGTCCTGGTCGAGTGGCCGTTCATGAACAACGCGTGGATCGTCGGCGCGGCGGCCAAGGCCCTCGGGGGCGCGGACATCGCGTGGATCGTCGGCTTCGTCTTCGCCTCGGTCGTGTACTACGCCGGCGCGCGGTACCGCATGTCGGCCGCGGCGCGTACCGGCGGGAAGCCCGCGGTCCTCACCCCCGGCTCGTAGCAGGGGCCGGACACGGGAACCACCGCCCGTTCGGCTTAGAAAGATCTTTTATCTGCCGAACGGGCGGGGTGTTACGTGCCCGCCAGCTCGGCGTCGGCCAGTTCGAGGCCGTGGTGGAGGGCGTCGAAGACCCGGGCCAGCTCGGCGTCGGAGATGACCAGCGGCGGGGCGAGGAACAGCGACGTCTGCTCGCCGCTGGTGGCGATCAGGGCGCCCGCCGCCAGGGCGCGCGCGACCACCCGGCTGGCCAGCGGGTTGGCCTCCTCGCCGCGCCAGCCGCGCCAGTCGGGGCCGTGCAGCTCGACGGTCCAGTGCAGTCCCCTGCCGTCGACCCGCTGCACGCTCGGGTGCTGCGCGGCGACCTCGGCCAGGCGGTCGTACATGACGGCGTCGAGGTCGGCGGCGCGCTTGTACAGGCCCTCGCGGCTCGATACCCGGAGGTGGGCGCGGATGGCCGCCATCGCGACCGGGTGGGCGCGGTAGGTCGAATAGCTCTGCCAGCTCGTGCCCTCGAGCCGGTCGAGCATGCTTTGGGACAGCACGATCGCGCCGGCCGCGGCGCCGCCCGCGGACAGGCACTTGCCCATCGTGACCAGGTCGGGCCTGGCCGTGCCGTGCTGGAACTGGAACCAGCCGCCGACCCTGCCGAAGCCGGTCACTGTCTCATCGGCGATCCAGTACGCGCCTTCCTGCTGGGCCAGGGCGGCCACCCGGTCCTGGTAGTCCGGCGAGTGGTAGATGCCGCCCTGGCTGTAGTCGAGGAGGATGGCGGCGCTGCGGGCGAGCTGCGCCCGGGCGCCGGGGAGCCAGTCCTCTCCCGCGGTCGGGTCGGGCTGGCCGGTGACCCGCGCGCCCGACGGTGCGGGCAGCTCGTGCACGGTGGCCAGCCGCGGCGGGGCGGCGCTGGCGGGGGATCCTGGCGTTCCAGGGCCGGCCAGCCCGCCGTGCCACTGCGGCTGCACGGTCAGCTCCCTGGCCAGGCCCGCGCCGCCGTGGTAGGCGCGCTGCCTGGTCGCGAGGTCCTTCCGGCCGGTCAGCGCCTGGCACAGGGAGAGCGCGGCGTCGTTGGCCTCGCTGGCGCTGATGAAGAAGCGGACCGCCGCGGCCCACTCTTCCCCGGCGAAGGCGATGCGGAGCAGGTCGTCGGCGGCCTGCTCGCGTTCGGCCCACTGCCAGCCCTCGTTGATGACGGGCGCGTCGGCGGCGTCGCGGACGGCCTCGATGATCTCGGGGTGGCAGTGGCCGAGCGGGGCCGCCGTGTTGCTGGCGTCGATGACCTCGCGCCCGTCGGACAGGCGGAACCAGACGCCGTGCCCGCCGACGATCTGGGGATTGCCCTCGTCGCCGGCGGTGAGGCTCGTCGACAGCAGGCGGCCGGCGGAACTCATCCGAGCGGCTTGCCGCCGACGCCCCACTGCTTGGCCGGGACGGGTTCGACCACGACCCAGATGTGCGGGCGGGCGTCCTCGCCCCAGACCTGGCACGCCGCGTCGGTGAGCGCGGTGATCAGCCGCTCGCCCACGTCAGGGTCGGAGAATCGCCGGTCGGTGGCCTTGACCTCGATCAGTGGCATCGTGCACCTCGCTTGTTCATTCGTCGCCTGTTACATACGTCGCTTGTCCATACGTCGCTTGTCATACGTCCCAGCCGGCGTCGACGGGAATGTCGTGGCCGGTGATGTTCGCGGCGCCGGGAGAGACCAGGAACCTGATCGCCGCCGCCACATCGGACTCTTCCACAAACCGGCCGAGCGCGGTCTGCGCGGTGAAGTCCGCGTACACCTCGTCTTCTGTCCTGCCGGTCACGCGGGCCTTCTCGGCCACGATCTTGTCCATCCGCCCGCCGTGCGTGACGTTCGGGCAGACGTCGTTGACGGTGATGCCGTACCGGCCGAGCTCGAGAGCCAGGGTCCTGGTCAGTCCCCGGACCGCCCACTTGGACGAGGAGTACCCGCTGCGGTTCCGGTACCCGCGCAACCCGGAGGTCCCGGCGATGTTCACGATGCGGCCGCCGCCCCGCTCGATCAGGTGCGGGATCACGTACTTGCACGGCAGGAAGGTGCCGATCACGTTCAGGTCGAGGATCCGGCGGAACTCCTCGACCGGGTAGTCCTGGGCGGGCGTCTCGATCGGGCCGGTCCCGCCCGCGCAGTTGACCAGGATGTCGAGGCCGGCGAAGTTCGCGGCGACGGCTTCCACCATGGCGCTGACCTGTTCCTCGTCGGTGACGTCGCAGCGGACGGGCAGGCTGGAGCGGCCGGGGAAGTGCTCGTCGAGTTCGGCGGCCTTGGCGCTGAGCGCGCCGGCGTCCCGCCCGGCCAGCGCGACGTGGGCGCCGTCCTCGGCCAGGTACTGGCAGACGACCGCGCCGATCCCCTGGCCCGCGCCGGTCACGATCGCGACCTGGCCCCGCAGTGGCTGTGTACCGGTCACGGGGCGCTCCGGTCGGTTTTGGGGCTCCTGGTGATTTTGGGGTACTTTCGGGCCTCGGGGTCCTTGGGGTCCTTGGGGTCTTTGGGGTTCTTGGGTTCGTTCGGATCCGGGCCGATGCGGGCGTCGGTGACCGTCACCGGGGGCGCGCTCAGCCCGAGCGCCCGGGCGATGGCGGCCGCCGCCTCGTGGGTCAGCCCGATGTCTTTACGGACCCGGTCGGCGGTCAGCCGCGGGCTCGGCCCGGCGATGCCCACCGCGCAGACCACATCGGCGGGCGACAGCACGGGCACCGCGATCCCCCAGACGCCGACGTTGGTCTCCTCGTAGCTGCTCGACCAGCCCCGCGCGCGGATCGCCGCGAGCTCGCGGCGCAGCGCCGGGCGGCTGGTGATCGTGGCGGTGCACAAGCGCTCGAGGGGCTGGCCGGTCAGGGCGTCGATCTCGTCCGCGGGCATGAAGGCCAGCAGTGCCTTCTGCGAGGCGCCCGCGTGCAGCGGCAGCTGCCTTCCCGGCTGCACGGACAGCCGGAGGGGCTGCGAGGTCTCCACGCGTTCCAGGCACACGCTGCGGTCCCGGTCCGGGCTGAGCACCGTCAGCAGGGCCGTCTCACCGGTCGCCTCGGACAGCCGGCGCAGCGCGCCGATCGCGACCGGGCGGAGGTCGGCCCGCGTGCGCGCCCGCTCGCCGAGGCTGAGCGCGGCCGCGCCCAGGCGGAAGCGCCTGGTCTGCTGGTCCTGGCTGACGTAGCCGAGCCGCTTCAGCGCGGTCAGGATACGGTGCGCGGTCGGCACCGGCAGGTCACGTTCGCGGGCGACCTCGGTGGTGCTCCACTCAGGGCGCGACTCGGTGAAGACCTCCAGGATGCCGAACGTCCGCTCGAGCACCTGGAAGGCAGGCCGGTCAGCCGTGGTTCGGCTGTCGGCCATGGAGCGGGACACGCTGGCATGTTAACATCCCGATACCGGCTGGCGAAATGTCATCTCGGATTACGAGAACGCGGATGGAGTGAGCGTGGACCGACCCGATCTCGAACTGCTCCGCGGGGCCATCGACATGCACGCGCACACCGCCCCTGCCCTGTTCAGGCGGCACATCGACGACGCCGCACTGGCCGAGTACGCGATCGCGTACGGCATGCGCGGCTTCGTGCTCAAGGATCACGACGCGTCGACCACGGGGCGGGCGTACTACGTGAACCGGATGCACCCCGAGGTTTCGTCGTTCGGGTCGGTGGTGCTGAACCGGTCGGTCGGCGGGCTGAACCCGTACGTGGCCGAGGCCGCCATCCACTATGGCGCCAAGGTCGTGTGGATGCCGTCCAACCACTCGAAGTACCACGCCGAGTTCTTCGACATGCCCGACTACCCGCAGTTCGGGCGGCCGAAGAAGCAACTGCCCGGCGAGGGCGTTACGGTGTTCGAGGAGGACGGTGTCACCCTCAGTAAAGAGGCCAGGACGATCTGCGAGATCGTCGCGGAGAACGACGTCGCGCTGGCGACCGGGCACTTGTCGTTGGCGGAGATCCGGGCCCTGCTCGACGCGGCCACGCAGGCGGGCGTTACGCGGTTCATCGTCACCCACGCCAACTGGTCGCTGTGCAAGCTGGACCTGGATGTGCAAAGGGAGCTGATCGCCAAGGGCGCGGTCATGGAGTACGTGGCGTGCTCCTGCGTTTCGCCGATCTTCTGGGAGCAGCAGCCGGGCGAGCTGGCTTCCTGGATTATTGCCCTGCGCGGGGAGAACATCGTCCTTGGTTCCGACCTCGGGCAGTTCGCCGGGCCGCCGCACCCGGAGGGGCTGCGGATGCTGCTGGCCGCGCTGATCGACATCGGCGTGCCGTTCGAATACCTGGAGAAGATGGGAAAGCAGACGCCGGCCCTGCTGCTCGGCCTCGACCCGGGCTGGACGCCGCCCGGGCCGGCCGCTGGCTCGTGATGTTTACGCGGGCGTTCCGGTTCGAGCGGGCCGACGGGCTGGCTGAGGCCTGCGACCTGCTCCGCCAGCACGGCGAGGGCGCGAAGGTCATCGCGGGCGGGCAGAGCCTGATGCCGCTGGTGAACCTCGGCCTGGCGCAGCCCGAGGTCGTCATCGACATCTCGCGGGCCGCTTTTGGGCGGGAGGTTACCGCTTCGGACGGCTATGTCTCGGTCGGCGCCCTGGTGACGCACGCGCGGCTGGCCGGCGACCCGGTGGCCGCGGGCCTGCAGCCGCTGCTCGGCGCGGCGGCGAGGAAGATCGGGAACGCCAGGGTCAGGGCGCGCGGCACGCTGGGCGGGTCCCTGGCGCACAGCGACCCGGCGGCCGAGCTGCCGCTGGTCATGGTGGCGCTGGGGGCCACGTATTCGGTCACGGACGGGCGGGGATGGCGGGAGGTCAAGGCCGAGGAGTTTCACCTCGGCTTCCTGACCACGCAGCTAGCCCCGGATGAGCTCGTGGCCGCGGCGCGGGTTCCGGCGCTCGGGCCCGGCTGGGGGTGGAGCTTCCAGGAGGTCTCCCGGCGCGACGGCGACTTCGCCCTCGCGGCGGCCGCCGCGCTGGTCCGGATCGCGGGCGGCGTCGTCGTGGAAAGCCGGGTGGCCGTCGGCGGGGTCAGCGACCGGCCGGTGCGGCTGGCGGACGTGGAGATCTCGCTGGGCGGCGCCTTGGTGAGCGAGATCGCCGGCCGGCTCGAGGAGTCCGGGCCGCTGCGCGGGATCCGGCCGGTCAGCGATACCGGAGCCAGCGCTGGCTACCGGGCGCACGTGTGCCGGGTCCTGGTGGCGCGGGCGCTGGCCGAGGCCGGCCGGCGATCCGAGGAGGCCGCGTGAGCGATGAGCTGGCCGTCACCCTGACGGTCAACGGCCGCGAGGTGTCCCGGGCCGCCGGGGCGCACCTGACGCTGCTGCGCTGGCTGCGGGAGGCGGCCGGGGTCACGGATCCGAAGTACGGCTGCGGCGAGGGGATCTGCGGGGCGTGCACGGTCCTGGTCGACGGGCAGCCGACCTCGGCCTGCCTGGTGCTCGCCGCGCAGGTGGACGGCGCGGCGGTCACCACCGCGGCCGGGCTGCTCGAGGCCGACGGGTCGCTCGGCCCGCTGCAGCGCGCCTTCCACTCCAGGCACGCCGCGCAGTGCGGCTTCTGCACGCCGGGCATGCTGATGGCGGCCGCGGCCGCGCTGGCCGGCGGGCGCCGGCTTTCTCGCCAGGAGATACGCGAGGAGCTGCACGGCAACCTGTGCCGGTGCACCGGCTACGGGCCGATCGTGGACGCGATCGAGATGGCACAGGAAGAGGCGGGCCGGTGACGGGTTTGGGCGGCTCAGGCGGTTTGGGCCGCGCGGCCGGGATCCGGACGTCGAAAGAAGACGAGCTGCGGGTGGTGCGCCAGCCGCTGCCGCGGCACGACCAGGCGGAGAAGGTGGCCGGCACCACCAGGTACGCGGGCGACCTGGCCTTCGCCAGCATGCTGCACGCCCGCCTGGTGCGCTCACCGGTGCCCTCGGCCCGGATCGCAGGGCGCGACGCCAGCGCGGCGCTCGCGGTGCCCGGGGTGGTCAGCGTGCTGTTCGGCGAGGACGTGCCGCACAACGTCATCTGGGTCGACGTACCGGGCCAGACGGTCGAGGTAGCCGCGTTGAAGGCCAGCATGGAGGTGCTCGCCACGGACCGGGTGCGGTTCCACGGCGAGCCGGTGGCGCTGGTCATCGCGGAGACCGAGGAGGCGCTGGCCGAGGCCTGCGACCTGGTGTCCGTCGACTACGAGGAGCTGCCCGCGGTCTTCGAGCCCGAGGCGGCGCTCGCTTCCGGTGCCCCTCTGGTCCACGCGGAAGGCAACCTGCTCGGCGAGTGGGATATCGACCGGGGTGACGTGGACGCGGCCTTCGCGGCCGCCGACGTCGTGGTCGAGGGCAGCTACCAGACCCAGGCCGTCGATCACGCCTACCTGGAACCGGAGGCCGGGGTCGGCTGGCTGGACGACGAGGGCGTGCTGACCCTGCGGGTGGCCACGCAGGTCGTCGAGCACTACCGGGACGTCGCGCGGATCCTGGGCATCCCCGAGGCGCGGGTGCGGGTGATCGCGCCCTACGTCGGCGGCGGGTTCGGCGGCAAGGAGGACATGACGGTCGAGCCCTACCTGGGGCTGGCCGTGTGGCGGACCCGGCGCCCGGTGCGGATGCAGTGGACCCGCCAGGAGTCGCTGCTGGCCAGGCCGAAGCGGCACCGGATGCGGCTGCGGTACCGGACGGCCGCCGACCGCTTCGGCCAGCTCCTGGCTCAGGAGATCGACATCACCGCGGACTCCGGCGCCTACGCGTACCTGTCCGCCCTCGTGCTGCTGTACTCCTCCGTCCACGCCTGCGGTCCGTACCAGGTGGGCAACGTGCGCCTGCGGGCCAGGTGCGCGTACACCAACAACCCCCCGACGTCGGCGTTCCGCGGCTTCGGCGGGATGCAGGTGGTGTTCGGGTACGAGGCGCAGATGGACCTGCTGGCGCGCGAGCTCGGGCTGACCCCGGCCGAGATCAGGAAGCGGAACGCGCTCGCCCGCGGCGACGCCCTGCCCGTCGGGCAGGTCATCGAGACCGAGGTCCTGCTGGCGCAGACCATCGACGCGGTGGCCGGCCGGGCGGGCGGCAAGCCCGCGCCCTCCGGGCCGCGCAAGGCGGTGGGCCGGGGCCTCGCCTGCAACCTGCAGTCCTACGGCAGGCTCGTCTGGCTCAACGACTCGGCCGCCGCCTGGGTCGGCTTCCAGCTCGACGGCAGCCTCTCGGTGCGGTGCGCGGTCCCCGACATCGGCGGCGGCCAGGCGTCGTCGCTCGCCCAGATCGCGTCGGAGATCCTCGGCGTGCCGATGGACCGGATCACCGTGCACTTCGGTGACTCCGCCCTCAACCCGCTGGCCGGGACCACGACCGCGACCCGGCAGCTGCTGATGTCGGGTAACGCGGTCTACGAGGCGTGCGTGCTGCTGCGCGACGGCGTCCTGGCGGCCGCCGCGGAGGCCACGGGTCAGCCTTCGGACGGCCTCCGGCTCGAGGGCGGCCTGGTCAGCGGGCCGGCGGGTGACGCCATGAGCCTGCCGGAGGCGCTGGTCACCTGCCGCAGGCGCAACGTGCCGATCGAGGCGCTCGGCACGTTCTTCGGCCCCAAGGGCAAGCCCGTGGTCAAGAGCCTGCAGGCGGACCGGGTGTTCCCCGACTTCACCTTCGGCGCGCACCTGTGCGACCTCGAGGTGGACCTCGACACCGGGCAGGTGGAGTTGCTCGGCTACGTGGCGGCGCACGACGTCGGGCGCGCCATCAACCCGCGATCGGTGCAGGGCCAGATCTCCGGCGCCGTCGCCCAGGGGCTCGGCATGGCGCTGCTCGAAGAGGTGGTCATGGCCGACGGGATGAACCTCACCGGGGGTTTCTTCCAGTACCTCATCCCGACCGCGACGGACGTACCGGAGATCGACGTCGTGGTGCTCGAATCGGGCGAGGGGATGGGACCGTTCGGGGCGCGCGGCATCGGCGAGCCGCCGATCGGGCCGCCCGCCGCCGCCGTAGCCAGCGCGATCCAGGACGCTATCGGGGTCAGGCCCGCCGTCTTGCCGATCACGCCCGAACGCGTCCTCGATTGCCTCGCGGCCCGGCCGCCAGGAGCCGGGGCAGGCTGATCCTCCAGCCCATCGCATGGGGTTTCGGGCACCCGATGGGGCCTCGGCACCTCGCTGGTGACGGCGCGGGGCGCGGTCGGCGTCCTGATGCGGATCACCCGATCCGGGTAACGGCCGTGGGTTTTTTTGCCGCTGGCTGGAACGTTCGCGCCGAGTTCTTCGTGCTTGGTTGCGAACGGGGAGGAGACCGGATGACGGCCGACCGGAGCACGGCTGAGCTCGAGCGCTTCCTCGCCGAGCGCGCCGGCCACCTGCTGCGTACGGCCGTGCTGCTCACCGGAAGCAGGGAAGCCGGCGAGGACCTGCTGCAGACGGCGGTCGAGCGGCTGCTCAGGCGGTGGCGCCGGTTCGACGGCGATCCCGAGGGCTACCTGCGCCGGATGCTGTGCAACCTGGCGATCGACGGCCGCCGGCGCGCGGGCCGGTGGCGGCAGAAGGAACGTCTGCTGCAGGCAGGGCAGCGGCAGGCGCAGGACGCGACCGGCGACGTGGACCTGCGCGATGCCTTGGTCCGGCTGCTGTGGCAGCTGCCGGTCAGGCAGCGCGCCGTGCTCGTGCTGCGGTACTGGGAGCAGCTGACCGACGCCGAGACGGCGGCGGTTCTCGGCTGCGCTGAGGGCACGGTGAAGTCCGCCGGCTCGCGCGGCCTGACGCGGATGCGCGAGCTGGCCGACGACTGGACCGACACGACGGCCATGTGCGGCCAGTAGGGAAGCGATCATGAACACCGACGTCGAGGACCTGCTCCGCGAGGGCATGGAGCGGTTCACCGCGGATCTCCGGGCGCCCGCCGGGATGACTCATTGGGTCGCGCGGTGGCGCCGCCGGCGACTGGCGCTGCGCTCCGCGGCCGCAGCGACAGCGGTGCTGGCCGCAGGCGCCCTGGCCCTGGTCGCGGCCTGGGTGCCTGGTGCGCGGCATAACGGCACCGAAGGGTCGGTCGTCTATACCGCCTACGTGGTGAAGCGCGTCGACAGCGCGCTGAGCGCGGCCACCCCTGCCGCGATCGCGCAGATGACGGTCACTACCACCCGCAGCACCGACGGCAAGGCCGTGACGACCACCGGCGAGGAGTGGTCCTACGGTGACCGGTGGCGCTCGGTCACGTACTCCTCGGCCGGGCATCCGGTCTACGACGAGGGCTTCAGCGCCGCATCGGTCTATACCCTGGTCAACTACCAGGCACGGACATATGTGCATCAGCCCGGACTGGGCCGCCCGGCTACCCCGGTACTAGGTCCGAAAGGCTGCGCTCCGCTGGCCGCCGCCGTCCCCTTGCTGTTCCAGCCCGGGCTGCCGGCCTTCCAGCCCGCGCTGTCGGGCCTCGGCTTCTCTATCACCTCGCCGCCTGCGACGGTGGCCAAGGCCCTGCGCACCGCGATCTCCTGCGGAACCCTGGTCGTGGCCGGCCGCAGCGTGTCGACGGGATCGAGGCCATCGAGCTGACGAGCCGCCGGAACAGCCTGATCTCGGAGACCATCTGGGTCAGCCCGGGCACGTACCTGCCGGTACGCGTAGTGGTCCGCTCGGGTCCCTGCACGCCGTTCCCCCAGCAGACAGCGGACATCACCTGGCTCCCGCCGACCGCGCAGAACCTGGCCAAGCTCACCGTGCCGATCCCCGCCGGATTCCGCCGGGTCTCGCTCTTCCAGGCCCTTCGGCTGAACCTGCCGCAGATGTCAGGCGGGCCGCTGCCGAAGTCCATAGCGAATTGCCTTCCTACCCCGCCCGGCCTAAAGAGCGGACCAGCGCTTCCGGCGCCGGCTCAGGGGCTGGGCGCCGGGTAGCTGATTCTTGAGCGGGGTCGGCTAGCGGAGCATTAGCAGTGGCGAAGTGGTGCCGGTGAGGGTGGCCAAGATGATGACGTGCCCTGCTCGGGCCGGTACCGTACCCGGGTGCTGATGCTTGCTGCCGGGCGGGTTACCCGGCTCGCGGCGGCGGGCTGTGGCTCCGTATGACCTTGCCCGCCGGGCTGGTGACCTGGCTGGTGCCGTCCGGGTAAACGGTGAGTTTCCAGCCCATCTGGTGCAGCAGGACGTGGTGGTGCCAATGGCACCAGTCCTGGAGCCCGGCCAGGCTGGTATGCCCGCCGTCGGCGCGGTGTACCACGTGGTGCGGCTCGCACGCGCCGGCGGGCTGGTCGCAGCCGCCCGGGTGGCGGCAGGTCTGGTCGCGCAGCGCGACCAGGCGGCGGAGATGGACGGGGATGTCGTCGGTCTGCCCGACATCGAGAGGGAGGGAGGGCCCGTTCAGGCCCTTGCCGAGCAGGGTGCGGCGGAGGAAGGAGGCGACCCCGCCGGGGCCGGAGACGATCTGGATGACGGCGGCCAGGATCTGGTGCTCGAGCATGGCCAGCACCTGGGCGGCCGTCCCGGCGCCCGGCCCGTCCGCCCCGCTGTTGCTCCCGCCCGGCCCATCCGGCGCCGCCGCGGCGCCGGGGTCCGCGCCGTCTGGCGTGCCGGCGCTGCCGCCGGGGTCCCCGCCGTGGGCGTGGCCGTCGTGAGCGTGGTTGTCGTGGGCGTGGCCGCGGACGCGGTCGTATTCGACGCACGCGGTGATCAGCTGTTCGACGGCGCCGGGGTCGATGTCGCCGACCACTACCGGGATTATCATCGCGTCGCACGCGACCGCGCGGGCGGCGTCGCCGTCCAGCCAGGCGCCGCCGTCACCGGGGGTGACTGAAGCGGCGGCCCGGTGGGCGGCCCACCGGGCCCGGTAGGCGGCGATCCAGGTGTCCTGGAGTACCGAGTCGGTGTCCATCGCGAGCAGGTCGGGCAGGCCGATGTGGACCAGGGCCTTGGTGGGCTGCCCGGCCCGGGCCGGCACCAGGTTGGCGGCCAGCAGCCGCCGCATCGCCTCTTTCAGCGCATCGTGATACCGCTCCGGCCGAGTCCGCAGGTCCCCGGCCTGCGGCGCGGACAGCGCGTCCAGCACCGCGGTCACCATGGCGGCGCACTCCGGGGTGAGGTCGCCGCGCAGCAGGCCGGCCCCGTCGAGGGTGAGGTCGAGGGACAGGGCCCGGTCCAGGTGCGGGTCCGGGCCGTCCGGGTCGGGCGGGGCGGTGTGGGAGCGGATCTCCGCGTAGATCGCGGCCAGTTCGCGCAGCCGGGCCCCGGCCCGGGCCGCGGTGACGAGGATCTGCTCGGCCTCGGCGCGGAACTTGGCCGGGATCGTGTTGGTCCACCGGGCCAGCTGCAGCCCCAGCGATTTGGAAATGGCCCGGTCGCGCAGCCCGGCCCGCAGCACCTGGTGGTCGCGGGCCAGCCCGCGCAGGCCCAGGAACTCCCCGGCCTGGCCGCGGGTGACGCCGAGCACGTGGACCGCCCAGGCCCGCAGGGTCTTGTGCCCGTCACCCAGGTGCCCGTCCTTGGCGTCGAACGCGGCTAGCAGCCGGCCCAGCGCCGCCGCCAGCACCGCATCGGCGCGGACCATGCCCTGCACGCATTCCCCGAGCGCCTCGGCCGGCAGCTCCGCCGCGTCCAGGTCGGCCAGCGACCCCGCCACCGACTCCAGCACCGTCAACAGCTCAGCTGGGCTGGCCGGGCCGGTCCCCGTACTCACGTCTTGTCTCACCTCCCCCGAGGCTCTCTTCAGACAATGCGTATGACTAGCTTGATTAGTCCCCAGTCATCTTCAGCACTGTTTTCTAATACGAGTCTAGTAGCTGCCTCTGACATTTTCAGGATGGCTCGCCGGATTGTTCGATTATCTTTCCGGGCTTCTAGATATTTCCCTGCAGGGTAGCTTCGCCTTCGATGAATCCGGGGGCTGGGGGTGAATGTGCGATACGCCGCACTGATGGCGCAACGGGCCGCAGCGTACCGGTCCTGACCCGCGCGACAAAGGGCCGCGGTTGCCTTGGGTGCGATGCAGAGTTGTCCCGGCGCCTCGATGGTAAGCGACGGGCGGTTTCAGGCTTGGTAGATACACGTGTGACAGATTAAGTCGGAACGGACACGTGTGACAGATGAAAAGGGCCCGCGATCACGGGGCCACGTGATCTGGGTTGGGCAGGGCAGCACAGGTGGGCCGCGACAGAGATTTATCGCTTGCGACAGTTACGGAAACCGGTCTGCGGGAAGCAGCATAGTTCTATGGAGTCTGGTGCGAGCACGGCCCGGTCCGCGGGGACTGTCGCCGAGTCGGCGCGCCAGAGCCCGGAGGTGCCCCCGCTGGGGCCCGGGCCAGGTAGCTCGCCACCCCCCAACGATGCTCCAACGCCCTCAGACATCCCGCCGCCGCTGACTACCGTGCTGTCCGGGACGGCCATTCCGCCCCCGCCAAATACGGCGCTGTCGTGCTCGGCCATCACGCCGCCCCCCAGGACCACGCTGTCCGGGACGGCCATCCCGCCGCCCCCGCGCACGGTCCTGTCTGGCTCAGCCATCCCCCCGCCCCCGCGGACGGCGCTGTCGTGCTCAGCCATTCCGCCCCCGCCCACAACGGCGCTATCGTGCTCGGCCATCACGCCGCCCCCGGCGACCGCGCTTTCGCGCTCCGCCATCACGCCGCCTCCGACGACCGCGCTGTCCGGGACGGCCATTCCGCCCCCGCCAAATACGGCGCTATCGTGCTCGGCCATCACGCCGCCCCCGAGGACCGCGCTGTCCGGGACGGCCATTCCGCCGCCTCCGACGACCTCGCTGTCCTGCTCGGCCATCCCGCCGCCGCCTACCACGGCACTGCCGGGGACGGCCATCGCGCCGCCGCCCAGCACCACGTTCTCCGGTGTGGGCGCGGCTCGTCCGGCGGACCCGGACGGCTCCGCCGGAGAACGCTAGCGGTCCTGATCCTGATCCTGGTTCTGCCTGCGGTGGGACTGCCCGAGGTGTCCGGTCGCGAACAGTATGGCCACGACGGCGAGTCCGACCCAGAGCCACGGCGCGGAGAAGGTGAACCAGACCACGTGCGCGGCCACCCAGATGAGCGCGATGATCAGCACGAGGGTCAGGATGGGGTGGCGGTGCCGGCGCCGCAGGTGACCTGGCCCTGACACTGGCACTACCGGAGCCCCAGTTTCCGGCAGGTCCGCGAACAGGCCGACCAGGTTTGCCCGGGTCTTGGCACCCATGGCCCGCCCGACGCGATCGTCGAACTCGGCCTGGTCCAGGCGGCCCGACGCGTAATGCTCGGCCAGGCGGTCGGCGACCTCCTGGCGCTCGGCGTCAGAAACGCGCAGGTGCTGGTCCGAATACGCGTAGGGGCTGCGGAACGAGAAACCGCGCTGCCGCGAGCCGCTTGACTGTGTGTCCATGATCATCTTCCTGTCTGGCTACCGAGACCGGGTCTGCACGGACTCGATGAGGGAGCTGGCGATGGACTGGTCGCTGCCCTCGTCGGGGATCAGCAGCAGGCCGGCCAGGTAGAGCGGGATGCCCGCGCCGCCGACGAAGGTCAGGACCACGAACGCGATCCTGACGATGATGGCGTCGACGCCGAAGTAGCGGGCGAGGCCCCCGGCCACGCCGCCCAGCATGCGGTCGTCGAGGGACCTGCGGAGCACGATGCGCGACGGCTGGGAACCGAACTTCGGCTCGGTGTCGTGCTCGGAAGAGTCGGTGGTGGTGCCTTGCGGGTTCATTTCGTTAGTGTTCATGGCCCTAGAGTGGCTCCGCGGGCCGCGCCAGCGCATCGGGAAGATCCCCGGTGTCCCCCCGATCTCGAGGCCCGGGTATCCGGGACGGATCAGGGATGGCCCTGATAGCCAGCTCAGGAATCACGCGCGATGATGGGATACGTGGAGCAACCACCACGCTGGCGGAACGACTTCGACCCCGCTTCGATGCAGCCCTGGCACCACGGCCCGTTCTGGCGCAGGCACCAGGGCACCGGCGGGCCGCTGCGCCGCGACCCGGCCGATCGCCTGCTCGGCGGGGTGGCCTCGGGCCTGGCGGCGTGGCGGGGCTTCAACCCCACGGCCGTGCGGATCGTGTTCGTGCTGATCGCGCTGGTGACCACCGGATTCGGCGTGGTCGCGTACGTCGCGGCCTGGCTGCTGATACCGGCGGCCGGAGCGGACCGCAGCATCGCCAGCAGGGCACGGACGGACGCCCGGGGCATCGCGCTCGCGCTCGGCCTCGGGACGCTGCTCACCCTGATCCTGCTCGTCGGCGGGGTATTCAACGACAACTGGTTCGCCGGCTGGGCGTGGCCGCAGGTGGGCACCGTGGCCGGGCTGGTGCTGATCTGGCGGAACGGCTCGGCGGACGAGCAGTCCGCTATCCGGCATTACGCCGAGCCGCTAGGCGCCGCGGTCGGCGAAACGTCGCGGAACCGGAGATCGGTGATCCGGCTGGCGATCGCGACCGTGCTGATCATCAGCGGAGCGGTGTCGCTGGCCAAAACGCACGCGAGCCTGGCCTTGCTGGCGCCGCTCGGCGGGGTGGCGGCCGTGATCGCCGGCATCGTGCTGTTCCTCGGCCCTTGGTGGCTGCGGATCGCACGCGACCTGGGGATCGAACGTCAGGCCAGGGTCCGGGCCGAGGAACGCGCCGACATCGCGGCCCGCATCCACGACTCCGTCCTGCAGACGCTCGCGCTGATCCAGCGGCGGGCCGACGACCCGCAGAAGGTCGTCTGGCTCGCCCGGATGCAAGAGCGCGAGCTGCGTTCCTGGTTGTTCGAGGGCCGGGCGCCGAACGAGGCGGACGAGGACGTGACGGTCTCGGCCGGGGTGCGGCGGATCCAGCAGGACGTCGAGGCCAGGTACGGGGTACCCGTCGAGGCGGTGACCGTCGGCGACTGCGAGCTCGACGAGAACCTGAGCGCCCTGCTCGCCGCCGCCCGCGAGGCGACGGTCAACGCGGCGAAATGGTCGGGCGCCGGCGTCATCTCGCTGTTCGCCGAGGTCGAGCCCGAGGAGGTTTCGGTGGTTGTCCGGGATCGCGGCAAGGGGTTCGACCCCGATTCGGTCCCCGAGGATCGCAGGGGCCTGGCCGAGTCCGTGCACGGCCGGATGACCCGGCGGGGCGGTGCTGCCACTGTGACCAGCGCCCCAGGCGAGGGCACCAAGGTCTCCGCTGAAGATGCCCCGCACGGCGGGCCAACCGGCGGGGCGCACGTGAGCGTCCCGAGGGTCGTGCTGGTCGATGACCACGGCCTGTTCCGTTCCGGGGTCCGCGCCGAGCTCGGCCGGCAGGTTGAGGTGGTCGGCGAGGCGGACGACGTGCAGCCCGCGATCGACCTGATCGCCTCGGTGCTCCCCGACGTCGTGCTCCTTGACGTGCACCTGCCCGGCGGCGGCGGCCAGGCCGTGGTCGAGGCGATCAAGCCCGACCACCCGGAGGTCCGGTTCCTTGCGCTGTCCGCCTCGGACGCGCCGGAGGACGTCATCGCGGTGATCAGGGCGGGCGCGCGCGGCTATGTGACCAAGACGATCTCCACCGGCGAGCTGGCCGACGCCATCCACCGGATCGCGGCGGGTGACGCGGTGTTCTCGCACCGGCTGGCGGGGTTCGTCCTCGACGCGTTCGCGGCGGCGCCGTCCGCCGACAACCCGAAACCCGCCTTCGATCCCGAGCTCGACCAGCTGACCAGCCGGGAGCGCGAGGTGCTACGGCTGATCGCCCAGGGCTACACCTACAAGGAGATCGCCCGCGAGCTGTACATCTCGGTCAAGACCGTGGAGAGCCACGTGTCTTCGGTGCTGCGCAAGCTCCAGCTTTCCACGCGCCACCAGCTGACCAGGTGGGCCGCGGAACGCCGCCTGACCTGACCCTGCTGCGATGTGGTCGATCAGGGTATGACGCCGGGCCACCGGGGACGGGGGTGGCGCGACCGCAGGCGACGGGCATACGCTGAGTCGCTATGCGGCTGAAGGGTCGCCAACGGTGACGGACGACGCGGTTCGGGGCACGACCTTCTCCTCTCCCCTGCTCAAGATCGATATCACCGTCGCGAACGTCGCGCGGGCCTGGAATTACATGGTGGGCGGCAAGGACAACTTCGAGGCTGATCGCGAGGCCGTCCGGCAGCTTTGGCAGGTCGCGCCGGTGATCCGCATCGCCGCCCCCGCCTCGCGCGCGTTCCTCCAGCGAGCCGTGCGCTACCTCGCCGGGCAGGCCGGGATCCGGCAGTTCCTCGACATCGGCACCGGCCTGCCGACCGCGGGCAACACCCACGAGGTCGCGCAGTCCGTCGCGCCCGAGTGCCGCGTGGTCTACGTCGACAACGACCCGGTCGTGCTCGTGCACGCCCGCGCACTGCTCACGTCCCTGCCCGGGGGCGTGACCAGCTACGTCGACGCGGACGCCCGGGACCCCGGGACGATCATCGCCGAAGCCCGGGCGACCCTGGACTTCGGCCAGCCGGTCGCGGTCATGATGGTGGACCTGCTGGACTTCATCGAGGACGACGCCGCGGTCAGGTCGACGACCGAGGCCCTGATCGCCGCCGTGCCGTCCGGCAGCTACCTCGCGGTCATGCACCCGGCCAGCGACCTGGACCCGGCGCTGCTCGAAGCCGAGAAGGTGTGGAACCGGCTCGCCCCGCAGCGGGTCAGGCTCCGCTCCCGCGAGGACGTGCTCGGCTTCCTCGCGGGTCTCGACCTGATCGAACCGGGTCTGGTCACGGTGCCGGAATGGCGGCCCGACCAGGACGAGCCGGTGCCCGCGGAGCCTATCCCGCTGTACGCCGTGGTGGCCAGGAAGCCGTAAGAGCGGCGTCAGCCGCGACGGTTCGCGGAGGATGAACCACCGCTCGTTCGGCGAAAGAGCTTGTAAGCCCGGTACGGCGGGACAGCGCGGTACGGCGGGGCGCGTTTGGGGCGCGACCCAAGATCTGGCCGACCGAAATGGTGGGGTTCGCCATTGAATGCCCCGCACCGCTATGCCAGCGTCGGCGGTGCGGACCAGCTACGGAGGATGCGATGGACGGGAACGGAAGCGCGGCCAGATTCCCCCTCCCGTCGGAGATCGCCGACGCGCCGGGGGCAGCAGGCTGGCGGTCCATGTACCCGTACTTCACGCGCTTCCAGCCGGGGGATGACCAGCGGTTCTGGTTCTACAACTCCATGCACTTCCCCGAGCCCATGCCGGCCTTCGACACGATCACCGCCGAGATCCCTTACAGCGCGATCGGCGCCAACACCGCCCGCGTGTTCGTCTTCCCCACCACGCTCGGCATCGAGCACCGGATCGTCAACGGGCGCGTCTACATCACGGCCATCCCGGTCACCGACCCCGAGGAGATCGGGCGGCGCGCGGCGATCTTCGGCGAACGGGCCGCCTACTACTACGAGAACTGGGACGCCCTGTACGAGGGCTGGAAGACGCGCATGCGGGAGCTCATCCGCCAGATCGAATCCGTCACGGTGCCCGAACTTCCCGAGTTCGAGGACAGCGAGGTCGTGACCGGCTCCAAGGGCGTCGCGCAGAACCACTACGTGCGCGAGAACTTCCACCGCTGCATCGACCTGTTCTCCAAGATGTGGCATCACCACACCGAGATGCTGATGCTGGGCTACGGCGCCTACGTGGTGTTCTTCCAGTTCTGCAAGCAGGCCTTCCCCGAGATCACCGACCAGACCGCGGCCCGCATGGTGGCCGGCATCGACGTGATCATGTACCGGCCCGACGACGAGCTGCGCAACCTCGCGCGCGTCGCCGTGCAGGCCGGAGTGGACGACCTGTTCACCGAGGGATGCAAGCCGGCCGAGGTCCTGGCGGCCCTGGCCGACCGCGGCGAGGGCGGCCGGACCTGGCTGGCCGCGTTCGAGCAGGCCCGCGAGCCCTGGTTCAACGTCTCCACCGGCGACGGCTTCTACCACCACCACCGCAGCTGGGCCGATGACCTGACGGTCCCGTTCACCGCCCTGCCGCGCTACGTGGCCAAGGTGCGCGACGGCATGCTCGCCGACCGCCCCACCGCGGCGCTGCGGGCGGAGCGGGAACGCATCGCGACCGAGTACCGGGACCTGCTGGTGAGCGAGGACGAACGCGGCGCGTTCGACCAGATGCTCGGCCTCTGCCGGCGCGTGTTCCCCTTCGTCGAAGATCACAAGTTCTACTGCGAGCACTGGTTCACCAGCCAGTTCTTCGCCAAGATCCGCGAGTTCGGCGCGCTCCTGGCCAGGTTCGGGGTGCTGGCCGAGGCCGAGGACGTGTTCCAGCTGCATCACACGGAAATCGACCAGGCGCTCTCTGACGTGATGCTGGCCTGGGCCGCGGGCGGCCCGCCGCTCGGCGCCGCCCACTGGCAGCCCATCGTGGCCGATCGCAAAGCCATGCTCGCCGCGTTGCGCGACTGGTCGCCGCCGCCCGCCCTGGGGCCCGTGCCCGAGGCGCTCAACGACCCGGCCGTGCACATGCTCTGGGGAGTGACCCAGCAGACGATCGAGTCCTGGCTGCGCCCCGACGAGGGCGCGATCCGCGGCTGCGGCGCGTCCTCCGGCATCGTCGAGGGCCCGGCCCGGGTGCTGACCGACGTCAACCAGATCGGCGAGATCCGCGACGGGGAGATCCTGGTGTGCCCGGTGACCGCGCCGAGCTGGGCGCCGGTGTTCGGCAAGATCAAGGCGGCGGTCTCCGATATCGGCGGCTCGATGTCGCACGCGGCGATCGTCGCGCGGGAGTACGGCATGCCGGCCGTGGTCGGCACCGGCGACGCGACCAAGCGGATCAGGACCGGCCAGCTGGTGCGCGTCGACGGTGACCGCGGCCTTGTCCACGTCATCGGGTGACCCGCGGGCCATGGAGCCGTCCGGCGCGCCGCCGCGCCTGGTCCGCCAGATCGCCGACGTGGGCGCCGACCAGGTAGCCTCGGCGGGCGGCAAGGCGTCCAGCCTCGGCGAGCTGGTCCGCGCCGGGCTGCGCGTCCCCGGTGGCTACGTGGTGACGGCGGAGGCGTTCGGCCTGGCCATGGCCGCGCTCGATCCTTCCGGCTTGACCCGCGACGAGATCGCGCGGCTGCCGGCGGGCGACATCGACGCGATCGGGCGCGCCGCGGCGGGCCTCCGGGCGCTGATCACGGCGGCTCCGCTGCCTGCTGAGGTCGCGGCGGAGGTCGGCGCCGCGCATGACCGGCTGGGCGCCTTGGCGGTGGCGGTCAGGTCGAGCGCGACGCTGGAGGACAGCCCGGCGGCCAGCTTCGCCGGGCTGCAGGACACCTACCTCGCCGTGCGCGGCCCCGACGCGGTGCTCGACCGCGTGCGCTCCTGCTGGGCCAGCCTGTACAACGACGAGTCGGTCGCCTACCGGCGCCGGCTAGGCCTGCCCGAGCGCGGCCTGGCCATGGCCGTGGTCGTCCAGCGCATGCTCAGCCCGCGCGCGGCCGGCGTCGTGTTCACCCGCAGCCCGGTCACGGGGGACCGCTCGGTGGTGGCCATCGAGGGCACCTGGGGCCTCGGCTCCGCCCTGGTGGCCGGGGAGGTGACACCGGACAGCTTCACCGTCAGCAAGGTGACCGGGGAGATCACCGGGCGGCGGGTCGGCGCCAAGCTCTGCCTCCATTATTTTGCGCCGAACGAACCGGGCATCTCGACCCGGGCCATGCCCCCCGCCCTGCGGGGCAGGCCGTGCCTGACCGACGAGGAGGTCCGGGCGCTGGCCATGCTCGCCCGGCAGGTCGAGGAGCACTTCGGCAGCCCGCAGGACATCGAGTGGGCGCTCCTGGGTGACGACCCGGGCTGCCCGCCGATGCACGGCGAGACCGCCGACCGCATCATGCTGCTGCAGAGCCGCCCGGAGACGGTCTGGGCGGCCCGCGACAGCGCGCCCGTCGCCAGCCCGAAGCCCCGCGCCAGCGATCACATCCTGTCCCGGCTCGGGAAGCCGCTGTGATGGACCTGACCAACGAGGACGTGGCGGACATCCTCGCGCTGCTCGACTCGCTGCCCTACGACGAGCTGGACCTGCAGACCACCCGGTTCCGCCTGACCCTCCGCCGCACCCCTGACGGCTGGACCCAGTCGGCCCAGGTCCTCGCCGGGGCTGGTGGGACGGACGGGGAGAGTGAGGCTGAGTTGGTGGCGGGGATTGGGGAAAACGACGCGGAACCCGACGCGGAACCCGGGGCGGGGAGCGGGGCTGGCGAGACGGAGGGTGTTGGGAAGGCTGACGAGGGCGGAGGGGCTGGCGAAGTTGGGGCTGGAGAGGTTGAGGGGGATGTGGAGCTGCTGGCGGTGCGGGCGCCGTTGCCGGGGACGTTCTATCGGGCGCCGCGGCCGGGGGCGGAGCCGTTCGTCGAGGTGGGGAGCCGGGTTACGGCGGACACCGTGGTCGGGATCGTGGAGACCATGAAGCTGATGAACTCGGTGACGGCGGGGGCCGACGGGACGGTGGCCGAGATCTGCCTGGGTAACGCGGAGTTCGCGGCACAGGGGTCCGCGCTGATGCGGATCAGGGCGCTTCCGTGATCATCAGGCGGCTGCTCATCGCCAACCGCGGCGAGATCGCCGCCCGGGTCATGCGGACGTGCCGGCGCCTCGGGATCGAGGTCGTGCTCGCGGTCTCCGACGCCGACGCCGGGTCGGTGCCCGCCGCGCTGGCCGACCGGGTGATCCGGATCGGGCCGGCCAGCGCGGCGGAGAGCTACCTGAACGTGGACGCGGTGGTCGCGGCCGCGCTGGCGGCGAGGGCGGACGCGATCCACCCGGGGTACGGGTTCCTGTCCGAGAACCCGCGCCTGGCGCAGGCCTGCGAGGCGGCCGGGATCGTCTTCATCGGTCCCGGCCCGGAGGTGCTCGAGGCGGCCGGGGACAAGCTCGCGGCCCGGGGCCACGCGATCGCGGCGGGGCTGCCGGTGGTGCCGGGCGGGTTTGTAGATGGGGCCGATAGCGCTCGCGTGCTCGCGGCGCGGATCGGGTATCCCGTCCTGGTCAAGGCGGCGGGGGGCGGCGGCGGGCGGGGGCTGCGGGTGGTCAGCGATCCTGGTCAGCTCGGCGACGCGGTAGCGGTCGCCAGCGCGGAGGCGGGCGCGGCGTTCGCGGACCCGCGGGTCTACCTGGAGCGGTACGTCACCGCCGCCCGGCACGTCGAGGTCCAGCTGCTCGGCGACGGCAGGAACGTGATCCACCTCGGCGACCGCGACTGCTCGGTGCAGCGGCGGTACCAGAAGGTCATCGAGGAGGCGCCCGCGCCGCTGCTCGGCGAGACGCTGCGCGTCGGCATGCGGGCGGCGGCCGTCGGGTTCGGCCAGCACCTGAAGTACCAGGGCGCCGGGACCGTCGAGTTCCTGGTCGACCCCGCGCGGGAGGCGTTCTACTTCCTCGAGGTGAACGCGCGGATCCAGGTCGAGCACCCGGTGACGGAGATGGTCACCGGGGTGGACCTGGTCGAGGAGCAGATCGCGATCGCGGAGGGGCGGGGGCTCCGGCTCGCCCAGGCCGGCGTCGGGTTCCGCGGGCACGCGATCGAGGTCCGGATCAACGCGGAAGATCCCGCGGCCGGGTTCCGGCCGAGCCCGGGGACCGTGGCCGGCGCGGTCTTCCCCGCCGGGCCGGGGATCCGGGTGGACACGCACGTGCAGGCGGGGGCGGCGGTGCCGGCGCAGTACGACAGCCTGCTGGCCAAGCTCATCGTGACGGGCGCGGACCGCGCCGGGGCGCTGGCGCGGCTGCGCGGCGCGCTGGCCCGGTGCCGGATCGACGGAGTCGCGACGAACCTGGCGCTGCTCAAGGCGCTGGCCGGCGACGAGGAGTTCGCAGGGGGCGGGGTCGACACCGGGTACCTGCAGCGGAGGCTGGCGCGGCATCCGGGGGAAACAGGGCGGCCGGGGCGGCAACCGGGGGAAGCAGGGACGGCGGGACGGGAACCACCGCTCGTTCGGGATGAGAATGGTGAGCCACGTGGCTGAGGTGCAGCTCGTGGACGTGTCGCTGCGGGACGGGAACCAGAGCCTGTGGGGGGCGACGGGGCTGCGGACGGCGCACATCCTGGAGATCGCGCCGGTGATGAACCGGGTCGGGTTCCGCGCGCTCGACTTTATCTCGAGCACGGCGATGGGGGTGGCGGTGCGGACGCACCGGGAGGATCCGTGGCAGCGGATCAGGCTCACCAGGGCCGCCACGCCGGACACGCCGCTGCAGTTCATCGGGACCGGGTTCCGGTTCATCTCCTGGGAACGGGCGCACCCGGACGTGATGCGGCTGGTCTACCAGCGGCTGGTCGCCGCGGGGGTTTCGCGGTTCGTGGTGCTCGACCCGACGCACGACATGGACGCGGTGCTCGCCACGGCGCGGATCATTCGGCAGGCCGGGGGGACGGAGATCATCGCGGCGCTCACGTACACGATCTCGGCCGTGCACGACGACGCGTTCTACGCCGGGATCGCGGGGCAGGTTGCCGCGTCGCTGGATATCGACCGGGCCTACGTCAAGGATCCGGCCGGGCTGCTGACCCCCGAGCGGGCGCGCACGCTGATCCCGGCGGTGCGGCAACGGCTCGGCGGCAAGCCCCTTGAGCTGCACGCGCACTGCACGATCGGGCTGTCCCCGCTGGTGTACCTGGCCGCGCCCGACCTCGGCGTCGAGGTGCTGCAGGTCGCCTGCGGCGCGCTGGCGGACGGCTCCTCGTTGCCGGACGCGGAGCGGATCGTGGCGAACCTGCGCGACCTCGGGCACACGGTGGACGTGGACGACCGGCTGCTGGGGCGGGTGGCCAGGTACTTCGACCGGCTCGCCGCCGCGGAGTCGCTGCCCGCGGGGCGGCCGCAGCCGTACGACGCGGCATTCAGCCGGCATCAGGTGGCGGGCGGCGTCATGACCACGACCCGTCGGCAGCTGGCCGAGCTGGGGCTTGAGGCGAAGTTCGGCGCGGTGATGGAGGAGGTGAGCCGGGTCCGCGCGGAGCTCGGCTACCCGATCATGGTCACGCCGTTCCCGCAGATGGTGATGGGGCAGGCGCTGTCGAACGTGCTGAGCGGCGCGCGGTACGAGGTCGTGCCTGATCAGGTGATCCGGTACGTGCTCGGCAGTTTCGGCAAGCCGACGGCACCGGTGGAGCCGTGGGTCCTGGACCACATCCTGGACCGGCCGCGGGCCCGGGAGCTGGCCGACGAGCCGCCGCCGCCGTCGGTGGCCGAGCTTCGCGCGCGGATGCCGCGCGGGATTTCCGATGAGGAGCTGCTGCTCCGCTTCGGGATGCCGGGCGAGGAGGTGGACGCGATGCTCGCCGCCGCGCCCGCGGAACGGCATTACCACCCCGAGGTGCAGCCCGTGCTACGCCTGCTACGCGAACTCGAGTCCCGCCCGCCTTTCACGCGGCTCGTGGTGGACAAGCCCGGTTTCCGGCTCGAGCTCAGGGGGCGGAGCGGTGAGTGATCCCGATCCGGTGACCCGGCTGCGGGAGGTCCGCGGGTTCGTGTTCGACATGGACGGCACGCTGGTGCTCGGGGACCGGCGGGGTCACGGGCTGCGGCCGCTGCCAGGCGCGCTGGAGATCACCAGGTGGGTGGCGGGGCGCGGGCTGCCGTTCGTGGTCTTCACCAACGGGACCAACCGGTCGCCCGCGCACTTCGCGTCGCTGCTGCGGGGCATCGGGTTCGGCGTGCGCGACGAGGCGATGATGACGCCGGCCAGCAGCGCGGCCCGGATGTTCACCCGGCATGGGTACCGGCGGGTCATGGCGCTGGGCGGGCCCGGGCTGTTTGAGCCGCTGCGGGAGGCTGGCCTGGAGGTCGTACCGCCGGTGGCCGGGAAGTCGGCGGACGCCGTGCTGGTCGGCTGGTTCCCCGAGTTCACCATGTCCGCGCTGGAGGCGGCCTGCCACGCGGTCTGGGGCGGGGCGAAGCTGTACAGCTGCTCGGAAACGCCCTTCTTCGCGGTGGACGGGGGGCGGGCGCTCGGCACGTCCCGGGCGATATCCGCGATGATCAGGTCGCTGACCGGCTGCGGGCTCCGGGTGGTGGGCAAGCCGTCGCTCGACGCGCTGCGCAGCGCGGCGGACCGGCTCGGGGCGCGGCCGGCGAAGCTGGCCGTGGTCGGCGATGATCCCGCGCTCGAGGTGCCGATGGCGCATCGCGGCCGGGCGCTGGCCGTCGCCGTCGGCACGGGCCTCGGCCGCCTGGCCGACTACGACGCCCTGCCTCCCGCGCGCCGGCCGCACCTGCGGGTCCGGGGTGTGGACGAACTGCTGGCGATCCTTACGTCCGAAGCTTCCGAAGCTTCCGAAGCTTCCGAAGGGAGCGTGCGATGAGCGAGAGCGTCCCCGAGCCTGACCGTGAGCGCCTGGTCTGGATGTACCGGCAGATGCTGCGGATCAGGGAATTCGAGGAGCGCGTGAAGGCGACGTTCACCGAGCACCCGGGCGTGATCCGCGGCCACACCCACCTGGCCGACGGGGCGGAGGCGTCGATCACCGGGTCGCTGGCCGCGCTGCGCCCGGGTGACCAGGTGATGGCCACGTACCGGTGTCACGGCTACCCGCTGGTGCTCGGCAGCGATCCGAACGCGATGATGGCCGAGATCTACGGGCGCGCCACCGGGCTGTGCGGGGGTTACGGCGGCTCGATGCACCTGGCCGACCCTGAGCGCGGCTTCCTTGGCACCTCAGGGATCGTCGGGCAGGGCATCCCGCAGGCGACCGGCGTCGCGTACGCGGCCCAGATCCGCGGGCAGGGCCAGGTGGTGCTGTGCTTCTTCGGCGACGGCGCGTCCAAGCAGGGCGCGTTCGCCGAGGCGCTCAACGTCGCCTCGCTGTGGAAGCTCCCGATCGTCTACGTGCTGGAGAACAACTCCTACAACGTGGTCACCCGCGTCGAGCAAGAGGACGCCAACGCCGCGGCCGGCGAACCGCTTTCGGTCAAGGCCCGGGCGTTCTCGATGCCGGGGGTCACGGTCGACGGCGGGGACCCGGTGTCGGTGCACGGCGCGGTCGCCGCCGCGGTGGCGCGGGCGCGGTCCGGGGCCGGCCCGACCCTGGTGGAATCCAAGGTCTACCGGCTGAGCGCGCACGGCAACATCATCGCCCCGCCCGGCGTCCCGCTGCACTTTCCCGAGCACGAGGCGGTCGCGGTGTTCGGCGCTCCGGAGGAGTACGAGGCGGCCAGGCGCGCCGACCCCCTGCTGCGGATGCGGGACCGGCTGGTGTCTTTGGGCGCTCTGCGGGTGGCAGAGGCCGATGAGATGGCCGCCTCGGTCCGGGAGGAGATGCACGCGGCCGTCGAGTTCGCCCTGGCCAGTCCCTACCCGGCGCCGGATGAGGCGCTACGGCACGTCTACGCCTAGGTCTAGGAGGGGTCCCGACCATGAGCAGGCAGCTGCCCTACATCGCGGCGATCAACGAGGCCATCGCCTTGGAGATGGCCAGGGACGAGACCGTCCTGTACTTCGGGCAGAACATCGCGACCACCGAGAACGACGAGTTCCTCAAGGCGTTCGGCCCGGACCGGGTCCGCGTCACCCCGATCTCGGAGACCGCGGAGATCGGGATGGCGATCGGGGCCGCGCTCGCCGGGTACCGGCCGGTGGTCGAGCTGTACATGGCCGAGTTCATGCTCGTGGCCATGGACCAGGTGGTCAACGAGGCGCCGCGGTTCCGGTACATGAGCGGCGGCCGGGTCAAGGTCCCGCTGGTCCTGAAGGCCGGGTACGGGTTCACGGCCGGGTGGGCCGGGCAGCACACCGGGTCGATCTACGGGATGTTCACCGGCGTGCCCGGGCTCAAGGTGGCGCTGCCCGCCACCGCGGCCGACGCCAAGGGCCTGATGGCCACGGCCATCAGGGACGACAATCCGGTGTGCTTCTTCCACCATTACCTGCTGACGCTGGAGCCCGGTGAGGTGCCCGAAGGGGAGTACCTGGTGCCGTTCGGGCAGGCGGACGTGCGGCGGGCCGGGGACGACGTGACGATCGTGGCCACCGGGGCGATGGTGGGCCGCTCGCTGGCGGCCGCGGAGGCGCTGGCGGCGTCGGGGATCGACGCCGAGGTGATCGACCCGCGGACCCTGGTCCCGCTGGACGTGGCCACCATCCTGGACTCGGTGCGCAAGACGGGCCGGCTGGTGCTGGTCGACCAGGCGACGCGGCACGCCTCGGCGTCGGTCGTCATCGCTGCGGAGGTCGCCGAGCACGGGTTCGCGTACCTGAAGGCGCCGGTCGCCCTGGTGACGGCGCTGGACGCCACCGTCCCGTACAGCAAGCCGATGGAGGACTACATCCTGCCCGACGAGGCGAAGATCGCTGACGCGGTGCGCTCGGTCGTGGCGGTGAGGGCATGAGCTTCCCCTGGCCCTACCGGCGGATCGCGACCGAGGAGGCGTTCAGCGTTCCCGAGGTCTTCGAGGCGCTGCGCGGCTGGGCGGCGAGCGCGGACCCGGCCGAGCCTGACCAGGACTTCTGGGACTTCGTCTTCACCCAGGACACCCCCGGGCTGCAGCGGGTGCGCCGGCAGCTGCTCGACACCGACGGCGAGCGGCTGGAGATCATGGACGCCAACGGCGTGGACGTGCACCTGCTGTCGCTCACCGCGCCCGGGGTGCAGACGTTCCCTGCCGCGGAGGCGGCAGCGCTCGCGCGGCTGGCCAACGACCGGCTGGCGGCGGTGATCAGTCGGCATCCCGGGCGGTTCGCGGGCCTGGCCGCCGTCGCGCCCCAGGACCCCAAGGCGGCCGCCGAGGAGATCTCGCGCGCGGTGACGGACCTGGGGCTGAACGGCGTGATCATCAACTCGCACACCGGCAGCGAGTACCTCGACGAGGAGAAGTTCTGGCCCATCCTGGAGGCCGCCGAGGCGTTCGGCGCGCCCATCTACATCCATCCCCGCTCCCCCGCGGCGCAGCTGGCGGCGGCGTTCAAGAAGTACGGTCTGGAAACCGGCATCTGGGGGTTCCAGGCCGACACCGGGCTGCACGGCCTGCGGCTGATCTGCAGCGGCGTGTTCGACCGGTTCCCCCGGCTGAGGATCGTCCTCGGGCACCTGGGCGAGGGGCTGCCGTACTGGATGTACCGGCTCGACTACATGCACCCCGTGCGCGCCTCGTATAACACGCGCCCGTCGCTCTCCCTGACGCCGAGCGAGTACCTCAAGCGGAACTTCGCGATCACGACCAGCGGCATGAACTGGGCGCCGGTGCTGCGCTTTTGCATCGAGGCGGTCGGCGCGGACAACATCATGTTCGCGATCGACTACCCGTACCAGGTCACCGAGGGCGCGGTCCGGTTCCTCGACGAGGCCGAGATCTCCGACGAGGACAAGAGGAAGATCTACCACCTCAACGCCGAACGGATCTTCGGCATCCCGGCCACGGCGAGGTGACCAGTTTCGTCCTGGCAGGCTACACCGGACCGTTTGTAGGCCACACACCTAACCGTGCCGTGGGTACCTGGAAGCCACACTGCCCCGTAAGCCCAGGGCGAACTTGACGAGGTTGGCGCGGCGGGGGCATCCGGTCTTGGCCCGGATGTGGTCTACGCGGTAGCGGACGGTACCGGCGGACAGGTGCAGCTCAATCCACCGCAGGTGGGGCAGCGTGCGGCGCGGCCGAGGTGGTGGGGTGGGGAGGAGGCTGGTGATCGGCTCCGTCGAGCGCGGCGGCTGGGGCCGTCGTGGGGCCAGGGGGGAGGCGGCGGGTGACCGCGAGCGCCAGGATCCCGACCGCCGCGGCGGCGGCGAAGGCGGCCCAGATGCCCACGCGCAGGTCGCGGCCTGCCTCGGCGGCCACGGCCGCGCCGCCGACGCCGATGCCGATCGCGGTCCCGAGCACGTCGGTCAGGTTCAGCGAGGCCGAGGCGCGGCCTTCCTGGCCGGGCTGGGCCTGCCGCAGCATCAGCAGCGAGAGCGGCGCGTAGGCCAGGCCGATGCCCAGGCCCGCGACGGTCCAGGCCGCCAGGGCCTCCGCGACCGGCATCGATGACAGGAGGTCCAGGGCCATCCCGGCGATGCCGGCCAGGACGATCACCAGGCCGGTGCGCACGAGGCGGCGTCCTTCCCAGCGGTCGCTCAGCCGGGCCTGCACCCAGGCGCCCGCGGTCCAGGACAGCGTGGCGCCGGTGACCGCGATACTTGCTACTACCGGGCTGCGGTGCTTGACCGCCGTGACGGCCAAGGTCACGTACGCGTCCGTGCCGAAGAACGCGAACGTCAGCAGGCCCCGGCTGGCGATCGTGGCGGGCAGCCCCGGCCGCCCTGCCATGGTCCCGGGCGGTACCAGCCGGCGGAACGCGGGCACGCCGACGATCCCGCCGGCCACGATAAGCGCCAGTCCGACCGGAACCTCGCCGGAGGCGGCGGCCAGCGTCAGGCCGCCCAGCATCATCGCGGCGGCCGCGGCGGTCCGGAGGCCGTCGGTCAGCCGGTGCTCCTGCGCCGCGGCGCGTTCGGGCGGGCCCAGGCGGACCAGGGCCGGCACGGCGATCGACCCGGCCACCAGGACTATCGGCAGCAGGCCGAGGAACACCCACCGCCAGCCGAACAGGCGCGCCACCTCGGCGGCGATCGCGGGGCCGGCCAGGCCCGGCGCGACCCAGGCGGTGGACAGGACCGCCATCATCCGGACCCGGAGCGGGCCCGCCAGGCTCCGGCCGATCGAGGTATAGGCCACCGGCGACACCGCTCCCGCGCCCAGCCCCTGGAGCACGCGCCCCGCGACCAGCACCTCCATCGAAGGGGCCAGGCCCGCCATGGCCAGCCCGCAGCTGAACAGCACCACCCCGGCCACGAACGGGATCGCGGGGCCGCGCCGATCGGCCTCCCGCCCTGCCGCCACGATGCCGACCACGCTGGCCAGCATGAACGCGCTGAACACCCACCCGTACAGGCGCAGCCCGCCGAGGTCACGCGCGACGACCGGCATCACCGTGACCACCGCCAGCGACTCCGACGCGACGAAAGTGATCGTCAGGATCAGACCCGTGGTCAGCGCCCGGCGCTGCGGCGCCCATAGCCCGCGCACCCGGCCCTCATCCATGATCCCGAGCCTAAGTGCCCGCCGCGCGCGACCGGGAGGGCCGGGGTCCGGCTTATGGCCGGTCGGCTGCGTACCGCCGGTGTTCGGCGTAGTCGCAGGTGCCTTGGTCCTGGAACTGGCGGGCGGCGCGGACGCCACGCGGGCTCGGTGAGGGTGGCGTGGCCGTGATACCACCGCCGTTCGGGATAATGCCGTTGGTTGATGAGAGGGGACGGGCATGAGCGCTGAGCGCGAGCGGGTGGCGGGATTCGGGAAGCTGGAGAACGGGCTCCGGCAGGCGGGCGACTGGTACCGGTGGGGGCCTTACCTCAGCGAACGGCAGTGGGGGACGGTCCGCGAGGACTATAGCCCCGACGGGCAGGCTTGGGACTACCTGCCGCATGATCAGGCCAGGTCACGAGCCTACCGGTGGGGCGAGGACGGCCTGGCCGGGTTCTGTGACGTCGAGCAGCGGTTCTGCCTGGGCCTGGCGCTGTGGAACGGGCGCGACCCGATCCTGAAGGAGCGGGCGTTCGGGCTGACCGGCGAGCAGGGCAACCACGGCGAGGACGTCAAGGAGTACTGGTGGTACCTGGACGCCGTCCCCAGCCACGTCTGGAACCGCTGGCGGTACCACTACCCGCAGGCCGCGTATCCCTACGAGGAGCTGATCGAGGTCAACGCCTCGCGGAACCGGCTGCAGCCGGAGTACGAGCTCGTCGACACCGGGGTGTTCGACGGCGGGCGGTACTGGATCGTCGAGGTGGCCTACGCCAAAGCGGGGCCGGATGACCTGCTGATGTCGATCTCGGTGACCAACGCGGGGCCGGACGCCTCGACGCTGCACGTGCTGCCGACGGCCTGGTTCCGCAACACCTGGTCCTGGGGGGACGACTCCGGCTCGGTGAAGCCGGTCCTGGGCGCTGGTGCGGCCGTTGCTTCTGGGACGGTGGGGGTGGATGTTACGCATCCGTTCGTCGGGGCGATGGAGCTTCTCGCGGGTCCCGGGGCGGACGGGACGCTGCCGGCGGCGTTGTTCTGCGAGAACGAGACGAATGTGGCCCGGCTGTTCGGGGGGAAGCCGGTGACGGCGTACCCGAAGGACGGGATCAACGACCACGTGGTCAGCGGGGCTTCCACCGTTAACCCGGCTGGGACGGGCACCAAATGCGCGTTCTGGTACCAGCTGGCGCTGGACGCGGGGGCGTCGGCCGAGCTGCGGATCCGGCTGCGGCCGCGGGCGGCGGGTACGGCGGCACGGGTGGTCGGGGGTGCGCCGCTCGGGGACCAGTTCGGGCAGGTGATGGCGATGCGGCGGGCGGAGGCCGACGAGTTCTACGCTGAGCTGGCGCCCCGCGATGCAACCTCCGATGAGGTCATGGTCATGCGCCAGGCGTTCGCCGGGCTGCTGTGGAGCAAGCAGCTCTTCTACTACGACGTGGCCCGCTGGCTGGACGGCGATCCGGGTCAGCCGACCCCGCCGGCGGAGCGGCTGACCGGGCGCAATGCCAAGTGGCGCAACTTCGACTCGTTCGACATCATGTCGATGCCCGACAAGTGGGAGTACCCCTGGTTCGCCGCGTGGGACCTCGCGTTCCACTGCGTGGCCCTGGCGCACGTGGACCCCGCGTTCGCCAAGTACCAGCTGATCGTGCTGTGCCGGGAGTGGTTCCAGCACCCGAACGGCGCCCTGCCCGCGTACGAGTGGAACTTTTCCGACGTGAACCCGCCGGTGCAGGCCTGGGCGGCGCTCGAGGTGTTCACCGTCGACGAGGGCCGCGACCTGGACTTCCTGAGCCGGGTGTTCGACAAGCTGCTCCTCAACTTCGCGTGGTGGGTCAACCTCGAGGACGCGGGCGGCAAGAACGTGTACGAGGGTGGCTTCCTCGGCCTGGACAACATCGGCCCGCTCGACCGCTCCAAGCTGCCCGTCGGCGGCATCCTGGAGCAGTCCGACGCCACCGGCTGGATGGGCTTCTACGCGCTTAGCCTGGGCAACATCGCCACCGTGCTGAGCATGTCCCAGCAGCGGCCCACCTCGGACCTGGTGCTGAAGTTCCTCGAGCACTTCGCGGCCATCCGCGACGCGCTGGACAGCCAGGGCCTGTGGGACGAGACGGACGGGTTCTACTACGACCGGCTGGTGACGCCGTCCGGTACCGCCGTCCCGGTGAAGGTCCGGTCGATGGTCGGCATCATTCCCCTGCTCGCCGCCGGGGTGGCGCGCGAGCACGACCTGGAGCGGTCACTGGTCGTGGGCAAGCAGTTCGCGGACCTGCTCGGCCGCCAGGATCTGGCCGACACCGGCCGGATGCGTGAACAGGGCATGCTGCGGGGCCGTCCGGGCGATGCGCGGCTGCTGCTGTCGCTGGCCGGCCCGCAGCGGCTGGAGCGGCTGCTGACCAGGCTGTTCGATGAGGACGAGTTCCTGTCTCCGCACGGGCTGCGGTCCCTGTCGGCCTACCACCGCGAGCACCCGTACGTGCTCCAGGTCGAGGGCGTCACCGCAAGCATCGACTACGAGCCCGCCGAGTCGACCACGCCGATGTTCGGTGGCAACTCGAACTGGCGTGGGCCGGTCTGGTTCCCGCTGAACTACCTGGTGATCACCGCCCTGGAGCGGTACTACAGGTACTTCGGCGATGACTTCACCATCGAGTGCCCGGCCGGGTCCGGCATCCGGGTGACCCTGGACAAGGTCGCCGCCGAGCTGCAGGACCGGCTCATCTCGATCTTCACCCGCGGTCCCGACGGTCGGCGGGCGTGCTTCGGGTCGACATCGCTGCTGCAGGACGATCCCGCCTGGCGGGACAACCTGGTGTTCGGCGAGTACTTCCACGGCGACAACGGTGCGGCGCTTGGTGCCTCGCACCAGACCGGGTGGACCGGGCTGATCGCCGACATCATCCGCCGACGGTACGGCGAGGTCCCCTCGATCAGCGAGATCATCAACATCGTCGAGCAGGAGCACAAGCAGTGACCGGTCCCGCGGGCCGGCGGCTACGGGTGGCCGGCGGGGTGCTGGTCATTCGACTTGAGCTGGTCGGGACACCACGATCACCTCGAACTGCGGTACGTGGCCAGCTGATCCGGTGACCGGCGAGGACCGCACCTGGGCTTAGCCCGCTGGGTCGTGCCAGGCCTCGCCGGCGGGAAGCAGGCTGCTGGCTTGGTCCGGGCCCCAGCTGCCGCGGGGGTAGGGGTGCACGGGGCCCACGTCGCCGAGCACCGGGTCGACGACCCGCCAGGCCGCCTCGACCGCGTCCTGCGAGGCGAACAGCCAGCGCTGTCCGTCGAGCGCGGCACCGATGAGCCGGTCGTAGGGGCGCATGTCGGAGCCCGGGTGTTCGGCGAACCTGAGCTCCTCGGCCTCGGGCTGCCAGCCGGCGCCGGGTTTCTTGCCGACCAGGGTCAGGGCGACCCGGTTCTCGGGGTTGACCCGGAAGCGCAAGAGGTTGGCGGGGGCCTGGTCGCCGAGGCCGAAGGCGTCGTATGGCGGGCGCCGGAAAGTGATCGTGACCTCGGTCGCGGTCACCGGCAGGCACTTGCCCGCCCGGATCAGGATGGGCACGTCGGCCCAGCGCCAGGAGTCGGCCGCCAGCCTGATGGCCGTGTAGGTCTCGGTTACCGAGTTCGGGTCGACCCCGGTGACCTGGAGGTAGCCCTGGTACTGGCCCTTGACGGTGAGTTCGGGGGTCAGCGGGCGCAGCGCGCCGAGGAGCTCGGACTTGGACTGCCGCCAGGAGTCCAGGCCGGTGCCGTCCGGCGGCTCGGCCAGGACGGTGGCCAGGACCTGCAGCAGGTGGTTCTGGATGACGTCCTTGATCGCGCCGGTCTTGTCGTAGAAGCTGCCCCGGTCGGAGACGTCGAAGTCCTCCGCCATCGTGATCTGGACGCTCTGCACGTAGGTCCGGTTCAGCAGCGGCTCGATGATCGAGTTCGCGAACCGGACGAACATGAGGCTGTCCACCGGTTCCAGGCCCAGCCAGTGGTCGACCCGGTAGATGGCGTCCTCGGGGAAGTAGGACTGCAGCGTGACGTTCAGCTGCTGCGCGCTGGCCAGGTCGTTGCCGAACGGCTTCTCGACCATGACCCGGCCGCCCTTGGCCCGTCCGGCCTGGGAGATGCCCTGGGCGATGCGGCCGAACAGCCCCTGCGGTACCTCAAGGTAGAACAGCGCCTGCTGAGCCGGGCCCATCTGGTCGGACATGGCCTGATAGGTGGCCGGGTCGTCCAGGTCGCCGTCCACGTAGCGCAACAGCTGCAGGAGCTTGACCGCGGCTGGGCTGCCCGGGTCTATGTTGTTCAGCTTCAGCGACGCCGTGGCGTAGTCACCGAACTGGTCCAGGCCCCAGCCGCTCTTGGCGACGCCGATCACCGGGACGTCCAGGACGCCCCGCTCGACCAGCCCCACCAGCGCGGGGAAGGTCTCCAGTTTGGCCAGGTCACCTGTGGCGCCGAAGATCACCAGAGCGTCAACGTGGTCAGCTTGGCCAGCTTGGTCAGTGCTCATGTATGCCTCCCGACGTCGGGCGCTTGCCGCCAGACACCTTATATCCCTTATCGGGTGCGGGCTGTCATCCGGGGGCTGGCATGATCGAGGGGTGGCCGCATGGCAGCCGGCGACGGCGGTGGTCTTCAACGGCCGGCTGATCTCGGGTGAGGCGCGCGAGCGCGGGCCGTCGGCCAGGCCGGCCTCCGCCGAGGTGTGCTGCGGGTACATGAACTTCTTCGGCACCCGCGCGGGCGCCGAAGCCTGGGCCGCCGCGCACCCGGAGATCGCGGGCGAGATCCTGGGGCAGGCGGCCGCCCTGCGGCTGGGCGTTGACATCTTCGGGCGGTTGCTGGAGGGCCGGAACGATGGATCTGATCGTTGAGGATGCCGTCGTCGTCACGATGGCGGAGGGCGCCGGGGCGGCAGACGGCCTGCTGGTCAGGGACGGGCGGATCGCCGCGGTGGGGGCGGCCGGGGAGGTCCGCGCGGCGGCGGCGCCGGACGCGGTGGTCGTGCGGCTGGACGGGGCCACCGTGATCCCCGGGCTGATCGACGCGCACTGCCACGTCGCCGACGTCGGTTATCTGGCGGCGGCAGCGGACTGCAGCCAGCCGTCCGCACCGGACATCGCGGCGATCCAGGCGCGGCTGCGGGACGCAGCAGGGCGGACCCCTGAGGGCTCCTGGGTGACCGGGGCCGGGTACGTGGAGTACAAGCTGCGCGAGGGACGGCACCCGACCCGGGCGGACCTGGACCAGGCGGTGCCCGCGCGGCCCGCCGTGCTGTACCACACCTCGCTGCACGCGGCCGTGCTGAATACGACCGCCCTGGCCGAGGCCGGGTTCGCCGACGGGCAGCCCGATCCCCCGGGCGGCGCCTTCGGCCGGGACGCCGAGGGCCGGCTCGACGGCGTGGTATACGAGCGCCCGATGTTCGAGCTGTTCGAGCGCAACCTGCGCGATGACATCGCCCGGATGGGCGCCGCCGCGGGAGCGAGCCTGGTATCGGCGGCGAGCCGGCGGCTGGCGGCGTTCGGCGTGACCGCGGCGTGTGACGCGGACATGCGCAGCGACACCTTCGCCGCGTACGCCGAGGCGGACGCGGAGGGCCTGCTCGGCCTGCGCGTCTACGGGCTGGTCGTGCACGACCACGCGGACCGGGTCCCGGCAGGCCGGCACTCGGACAAGCTGGCGACCGGGGCGGTGAAGATCTGGGCCGACGGCGGGATGAGCAGCCGCACCGCGGCCATCTACGGCACCTACCCCGTCCCGCCGTACGGCTCGGGCATCCTGTACTTCTCCCCCGGCGAGCTGACCGGGATGGTCCGCGACTTCGACGCCCGCGGCCTGCAGGTCTGCATCCACGCCCAGGGGGACCGGGCGATCGAGATCGTCCTGGACGCCTACGCCGCGGTGCTGGCCGGCCGCGCAGGCAACCCGCGCAGGCACCGCATCGAGCACGGCGGCGCGATGTACCCGCCGCTGGCCGACCGGGCCGCGGACCTGGGGATCGTGATCGTCAGCCAGCCCGGGTTCATCTCGACCCTCGGGGACGGGTTCGCCGAGGCGTTCGGCGACCGGAGCGACGAGCTCTACGCGTTCGCCTCCTGGCAGCGGGCCGGGCTCACCGTGGCTGGCTCCTCCGACGCCCCGGTCATCACCGCCGACCCGCTGGTCGGCATCCGCGACGCGCGTCTGCGGCGCACAAGCGCCGGACGGGTGCTCGGCCCGGGTGAGCGCCTGCCGGCCAAACAGGCGCTGGCGCTGTACACCACGCGAGCCGCCTTCGCCTCGCACCGCGAGCGCGAGACCGGCTCGCTGGAGGCGGGCAAGCACGCGGACTTCGTGGTCCTGGCCGAGAACCCGCTCCAGGCCGAACCCGAGCGGATCGCGGACATCGAGGTCCTGGCCACCGTGGTGGGCGGGACCGCGGTCTACCAGTCCGCGAACATCTTCCCCGATTGACCGTTTCCTGCCTGTTTCTATCTTCTCTTGCCGGTTCCTGCCAATTTCTTGCCTGATGACAACCTTCTGGCCTATTGCGCCGTCTCCTTACTAGAAGCAGGGCGAGCCGCGGGGTGCATGACGGCAGGGGTCGGATGCACCAATACGGGAAGCGGCGCCCGTACTAAAGGGGAACTCTCTATGCGATTTGGTACAAAAGCCTTGATCACGGCTGCCCTCGCCGCACCGGCGATGGCCGCCCTGATCATGACGGGGGCGGGGCCGGCCAGCGCCGCGGTCACCACCACCACGGCACACACCACGAGCAACTACTACGGGTACTGCAACCCGTGGCAGATGGAACAGTGGAACCTCGGCGGCTACAACACCGTCGACGCCACGTACCACGGCGGCAACTACTACTACTCCGTGCACTTCACGGAGCACGGAGGCTGCCTGTCCGGAACGCTGACCGACTCGGGTTACCCGACCTCGGGGCCGATTCAGGGCACCGTGTCCGGGAACCACGTCACGTTCACGTTCAGGTATCCCTATGGCTCCAGCCAGGGAACGAGGACCTTCGTCGGGACCATCGACCGGTACGGGAACGTCTACGGGTACTGGTACGAGTCGGGCTCCGAGCACGGCCACGGCACCTGGTCGCTGAGCAACCGGGTCCACCGGGCTTGCCAGCGGTACGAGTGGTGGAACCCGAACCGGGAATGCTACCTCTTCCCGTAATACAACCGACGGCCTAGATGCGACCGGCCCTGATCCCCGGGATCAGGGCCGGTCTGCTGCGGAGCGCCGGGCAGAGATCCTGGCCACCGCCGGCGGAGGGACGCCCGTCTACCAGTCTGCGAACATGTTCCCCGGATGACCGTTTCCTGTCCGTTCCTGTCAGTTTTCAGCTTTTTTTGCGTCAACTGGCAACTTCGCGGCGTGTTGAGCCGTCTTATAAGTGAACGCAGGGCTAGCCGTTGGGGTGAGTGACCGCAGGGGTCACAGTCACCAGTACGCGACCGGCGGCTTATACCAGAGGGGAACTCTATGCGATTCGGCACAAGAGCGATGATCACCGCTGCCCTCGCCGGCCCGGCGATGGCGGCCTTGATCCTGACCGGGGCGGGGACGGCCAGCGCGGCCGTCACCACCACGGCACACACGAGCAGCTCGGGACAGTTCAACCAGTTCTGCAACCAGAACCAGTTCCCGCGGAACCAGTTCCCGCGGAACCAGTTCCCGCGGAACCGGTTCCAGCAGGGGCAGTGGAACGTCAGCGGCCCCAACACCCTCGCCGTCAAGTTCGAGGTCAACACCTACGACTACCCCGTGTACTTCTCCCAGCAGGGAACCTGCCTCACCGGGTCGTTCACGGACCCGGGCGCCTCGTTCTCCGGACGGGTACACGGGACCGTCTACGGGAACTTCATTACCTTCTCCGTCACGTATCCCTATGGTTCCAAGCAGGGAACGAGGACCTTCAACGGGACCATCAACCAGTGGGGGCATGTCTCCGGGTCCTGGTCCGAGACGGGCTCCGAGAACGCAGCCGGCAGCTGGTCGCTGAGCAGGCCGGCCCAGCGGGGCTGCCTGATGAACTTCCCGGGGGTCTCCAACCCCAACCAGGGATGTTTCAACCAGCACCACCACCCGTAATACGACCGACGGCCTAGAGATGGCCGGGAGGCGGTCAGCCTCCCGGCCATCTGTCATGAGAGGGCATCAGGCGCTACGGAAGGGTTGACCGTTTTCTGCGCGTTCGGTGCTGTTTCGTCGGTTCCTGCCAGATTCCCGGCTTACAGGCAACCTTCAGGGACAGCGCACCGTCTTGTAAGTGAACGCAGGGCTAGCCGCTGAGGTGACTGCAGGGGTCACACGGTCAGTAGTACGGCTACGGCGGCTGTTACCAGAGGGGAACTCTCTATGCGATTCAGAACAAGAGCGGCGATCATGACCGCGTTCGCCGGACCGGCGATCGCGGCCCTGATGCTGACGGGCGGCGGGCCGGCCAACGCGGCCGTCACCACCGCCACCACGCCACACGCCGCGTCGGCCATACCGTCCTACCAGTTCTGCAGCCCGTACAACCTGGAGCGGTTCGACTTCAGGGGAGGCAACACCGTCAGCCTGCAGTTCGGCAGCGCCAGCACCTACACCTACGCGGTGCACTTCGACCAGCGCGGCAGCTGCCTGTCCGGCTGGCTGAAGGACACGTACATCCCCAACAACTACAACGAGTACCTGCCGATCCACGGGTATGTCTTCAGGAACCGCGTGACGTTCTCGGTGACGTACACCTACCCCGGTGCGGACCAGGGAACGCGGACCTTCACCGGCACCATCGGCTACTGGGGCCGGGTCTCGGGAACATGGTCCGAGACGGGCTCCGAGAACGGCAGCGGCAGCTGGTCACTGGAGCACGCGGTGCGACGAGCGTGCCCGGACTTCTACCCGTGGTTCGGGTTCTTCCAGTACGGCAACGGGTGCCCGGTCCCGTTCCCGTACTACTTCTACTACTGATCCGGCCTTAGGCCCGATGGCCTCGCGCGGGGTCGCACGACCCCGCGCGAGGCTTCTTTTCGGGTATGCCCGGAGGTGGTACCACCGGTCGTTCGGCAGAAAGAAATAAGGGGTTACGGGGGGCGGCGGGGGTGGCGGCGCCCGGCTGGGCCTCGGGAGGGGCGGCCGCAGGGCCGGGGCGGGCGGTGCTGCCGCGGAGCAGGTACGCGGACCGGAGCAGGTCCGGGTTCGCGCGCAGGTCGCTGGCCGGGCCGGAGAAGCGGATCCGGCCGCCCTCCATGATGTGGGCGTGGTTGGCCAGGCCCAGCGCCACGGTCGCGAACTGCTCGATCAGCAGGACCCCCGTGCCGGACTCGGCGACCGCCGCGATCACCGGGATCAGCCGGCTGACCACGACGGGCGCCAGGCCCAGCGACAGCTCGTCGATCAGCAGGAAGCGCGGCTGGGAGATGAGCCCCTGGGCCAGCACGACCATCTGCTGCTCGCCGCCGGACAGCGTCCTGGCCGTCGCGGCCAGCCGCTGGGTGAGCTGCGGGAACAGCTCGAGGACCCGGGCCCGGCCGGCCTGCGCCTGCTCGCGGGACAGGGCGTAGCTGGCCACGCGCAGGTTGTCTTCGACGGTGAGGTCGGGGAGCAGCCTGCGGCCTTCCGGGACGATCGCGACGCCTGCCTGCCTGACCCGCTCGGGGCGCCGGCCGGTGAGGTCGGCCTCGTCCAGGAGCACGGACCCGGCCCTGGGACGCAGGACGCCGCCGACGGCGAGCACCAGGGTGGACTTGCCCGCGCCGTTCGGCCCGAGCAGGGCGGTCACCTGCCCGGCCGGTATCTCGACGGAAACGTCCCTGACCACGGGGCGCCCGCCGCGCTCGACGGTGAGGTCGCGCAGGAGCAGCGCGCTCATGCCACCCCCAGGTAGGCGCGGATCACGTCGTCGTTGCGGAGCACGGCCGCGGTCGGGCCGGAGGCGATCAGCTTGCCGAAGTCGAGGACCGCGGTGGTCTCGCAGCAGGCCGAGACCAGGCTCATGTCGTGGTCGACCAGGATCGTCAGCGCCCCGGTGTGCTCGGGGATGCGGCGGATGACCTCGCCGAGGTGACGGGTCTCCTCGTCGGGCAGCCCGGCGGCGGGCTCGTCGAGCAGCACCAGGCGCGGCCGGCCGACGACCGCGCGCGCGACCTCGACTAGGCGGCGCTGCCCGGCCCCGAGCGTGCCGACCCTGGCGGCGGGCGAGGCGTCGAGCCCGACGAATCCGATCGCGTCCAGCACGTCCTGGCGGCGGGCGGCGCGGCCCAGCGCGGAGTGCTCGTGCACGATCGCAACGTTGTCGAACACCGACAGTTCCTCGATCGCCTGCTCGGTCTGGAACGTGCGGCGCACCCCCCACCGCGCGCGACGGAAATGAGCCATCGATAGTAGGTCTACCCCGAAGGCGCGGACCGTCCCGCCGGCGGGCCTGATGAACCCGCTCAGCACGTTGAGGAACGTGGTCTTGCCCGCGCCGTTCGGCCCGATCAGCCCGCAGGTGCCCGGCTCGAAGACCAGGCTCATGTCATCGAGTGAGGTGACGCCGCCGAAGCGGACGGTCAGGCCGTTCACCTCGATCACGGCGGATCACCCCCGGCCGGCGCCGGGGCCCGGGCGAGCCGGCGGCGCAGGAGCCCGCCGAGGCGGGCCAGGTCCTTCGGCGTCTGATCGGCCAGCCCACCCGGCGCCGTCCACAGCGTCAGGAGCACGCCGAGCCCGAACAGGATCGTCAGCCAGTCGGCCGAGACGCCCCAGTTCTGCAGCAGGGCGGGCAGGAACTGGTAGAGCAGCGCCGCCACCACCGCCCCCCACATGCTGTAGACCCCGCCCATCAGCACCACCGCGAGCAGGATGATCGAATTCTGGGCGGGGAAGTCGATCGAGTACAGGTAGTGGGAGGCGCCGGCCAGCAGGCCGCCGGCCACGCCGGTGACGAACGACGCCAGCGCCAGCGCCCACAGCTTGTACAGCGTGATGTTGATCCCCGTGGCGAGCGCGGCGGGCTCGCTCTGCCTGATCGCCGCCCAGGCCCGGCCGGGCCGCGTCCGGATGTGCGCGAACACCAGCAGGAACATCACGATGGCGACCACCACCGAGTACTGGAAGTAGGGCTTATCGGCCGCCGCGATGCTCGGCAGCCTGATCGCGGGCGGAGTGATCGCGCTGCCGTTGTAGCCGAGGAAGCCGCTGCCGCCGTTGGGGAAGTTGATCGTGTCGAGCACGACCGTGATCGCGCCGGCCAGCATCAGCGTGATCAGCGCCAGGTACAGGCCGCGCAGCCGCAGCGCGGGCAGCCCGATCACCACGCCGGCCACCATCGTGATCAGGCCCGCCTCGATCAGCACCACCGGGTAGGGCTGGGTGGTGGCGAACAGCAGCCTCGCCGCCGTCCAGGCGCCGATCGCGAGCACCGCGACCTGGCCGAGCGAGACCAGCCCGACGCGGCCGACCAGCACGCCGAGCCCGAGCGCGACGATCGAATAGATGGCGACCTCGGTCATCGTGTCGACGTAGTAGAGGCTGAACAGCTGCGGTATCCCGAACAGCACGAACAGCAGCAGCGCCACGATCACCGCCGCCCGGATGCGCACTACGCCTCCTCGCGGGACCGGGACATGACCTGCCGGCGCGAGACCACGAGCAGCGCGACGGCGGCGAGCACGAACGGGGTCATGTCGCGGTAGTTGGTCAGCGAGGTGATGGGGGTGATCAGGTCGTGCACCAGGCCGATCACGATCGCGGCCGCGAACGTGAGCGCGATCGAGCGCAGCCTGGCGATCAGGACGGCGGCCAGCGACGAGACCACCAGGAACGTGAGGGTCGTGGCGTCGAGCGCGACCATATCGGCGAGGAGCAGGCCGGCCACGCCGGCGAGCACCCCGCAGCCGAGCCAGGCCGCGGCCTCCACCTTCCTGACCGGCACGCCCAGGGTGGCGGTGATCTCGCGGTCGTTGGCCATCGCGCGCATCGCCGTGCCGAGCTTGGTGTACCGCAGGAACGCCGCAGCGGCCACCGTGATGACCACGCCGGCCGCGAGCCCGATCACCTGCGTCCAGTCCACCTGGATCGAGGCGACCGAGAAGCCGCTGTTGTCGGTGGGCAGCGTGATCGAGCGGGCCTCACCGCCGCTGGTCGTCCACAGCAGATCCATCACGCCGTACAGGACGAGGGTCAGGCCGAGCGTGGCCACCGCCTTGACCAGCGGCTCCCGCCTGGACAGCGGCGGGCCGAACAGCAGGCCGTAGCCGAGCGTGATGAGCGCGGCTACGGCGATGCAGACCAGCCAGGTGAGCCACCCGGGCGCGCCGGCCTGGCCCAGCGACCACGCGATCAGCGCGCCCATCGCGCCGACCGCGCCGAAGGCCAGGTACAGCACGCCCGTGGCCCGGTAGAGCACGACCAGCCCGACCCCGGACAGGGCATACACCCCGCCCAGGGCCAGGCCGCTCACGATAAAGGGCTCGAAGTCGGACCAGGGGGGCATGGCCTGACTTTACGGCGCCACTGGTGCCAGCGCCGCCGTGCCCGCGTCAGCGCGGTACGCGGCGATCTGCGGATCGATCGACGAGATCAGCGTGCAGCCCTGCGCCTGCACCATCTTGCCGTTGTCCGGGGTGACCGTGTAGTCCTCGTTGTTCGCGATGTGGAAGGGGTAGTTGCCGAAGGTCCAGAGCTGGCACAACATCCCGGTGTTGTAGTTCGCCACCGCCTTGAACGCGGCGTTGACGGTGGCCACGGTGTACGTCCCGCTGGTGATCGATTCCAGCGCGTGCACCGCGATCTCAGCCTCGGTGAAGCCCATCTGGCTGAAGCTGCCGATGCCGCCGGAGACCGCCTTGCCGTACTGCGCCAGGATGGCCTTGTACAGGTTCATCGTCGGGGTGTTCGTCGAGTCGGGCGGCGCGAGTTCGGCGTTGACGAACAGCTTGTCGTTCCACTTCGGGCCGAGCGACTGAGCCAGGAAGTCGGTGTTGCACGGCGTCGAGCAACCCCACAGCTTGACGTGGTCCTCTATGTTCAGCGTCTGCGCCGCCTTCAGGATGACCAGCGCCTCCGGCGGGGTGAAGTTGAGTACCACGGCGCCGTTCGGTCCCGCGTCGTCGACTTCCTTGATCGCGACGGAGTCGGCGTCGGAGATCGGCACGTTCTCGGTCAGGTCCGTGATCGGCACGCCGGCCGCCTTGGCCAGGGCGTTCGGCCCCGCGGCGATGTACCCGGTGCCCGGGACGTTCGACTGGTCAAAGACGATCTTGGACACGTGCTGCGAGATCGCGTACTGCACGGCCCCGTCGGAGCTGTAGCGCGGCCCCATGTTGACCGTGATGTTGTTCGGCGTCCCCCAGCACTGGGAGGCGATGCCCGAGCCGATGACGTAGTAGCCGAGCTTGGCCCAGTACGGGGTATCGACCGCGCACTCGATGATGGACGTGTTGCCGACGATCCCGACCACGTGATCGGTATCCACGAGCTGCTTGGCGTCGGCCGCGATCTGCGTCGGGTTGGTCTGCTCGGTCTCGATGTAGTACTTGATCGGGTGGCCGTTGATGCCGCCGTTGGCGTTCACGCAGGCGAAGTAGGCGGCCGCCATGTTCGCGATGTCGGTGAACGACGTGCCCGGCTGGTCGGTGACGATCCCGCCGAGCGCGATCGGCGTGCCGGTGGCGGCCACGCCGGGCTTGGTGCCGCACGCCGAGGTGTTAACCACCGGGGCGGCTGCCGCGGCCGACGAACTCGCGGCCGTCGGGGTCGTCGTAGTGCTGCTGGTGCTGCTGCTACTACTGCTGCTGCATCCGGCGGCGGCCAGGACGGCCACGCCAGCTGCGGCGATCAACATCCGCGCCGACGGCGCGTGTATTCCTCTGTTCATCTCTCCCCCTCGGGGCAGTGATTATCAGGTGCCTTTAATTGACGGTCACCACGATTTTTATCGCGTCCTGCGGCCGTTTCATTGCGAATTCGAATGCCTCCGTCGCATGCTCTAGCGGGAAATGATGCGAGAAGAGCGCGGTGAGGGATGCGCTATGGGCCGATACCAGCCGCACCGCATTACGGAAATCTTCGGCTGTCGCGCAACTGGAGCCGATAACGTCAATTTCCTTTTCCGGGAAGGCACCGGGGCGCAGCTCCGCGGTGCCCGACGACATGCCGACGACCACGGCCCGGCCGGCCGCGGAGACCATCTCGATGGCCTGCGGCAGGACGCTGGTCTCGCCGCTCGTCTCGACCACGACCGGCGGCCCTTCGCCGCCGGTCCAGTCCCTGGCCGATTCGAGCAGCCCGGCGGGGGACGCCCAGGCCACGCGCTCGGCGCCGAGCCGCTTGGCCAGGTCGCGGCGGCCTGCGAGGGGATCGATGGCCAGGACCCGCGCGCCCGCGTCCGCCGCCGCGAGCACCGTGGCCAGGCCGATCGGGCCCGCGCCGAACACGACCACCTGCTCCCCCGCCCGCAGCCGGCCGCGGGCCAGGGCGTGCACGGCCACCGAGGCAGGCTCGACGAACGTCGTGCAGTCGGGATCCAGGCCGCCCGTGGGGAAGACCGCCGTCGCGGGCACCTCCAGGCGTTCGGCGAGGCCCCCGTCGAGGTGCACGCCGACCAGCCGGAATGAGACGCACACGTTGGGCCGCCCGGCCCGGCAGGGGTAACAGGCGCCGCACGGCAGCAGCGGCCAGATCGCGACGCGCTCGCCCTTAGCGACCGCTCCCGCGTCCCCGGGATCATCGACCACTGCGGACACCTCGTGGCCCTGGATCCGCGGATAGAAGTCGCGCACGCCGGAAAGTGCGCCGACATCCCCGGAATACAGGTGGAAGTCCGAGCCGCAGATACCGACCGCCTCCGGCCGGACGATAACGTTCCCGGCACGGGCAGGTCCCGAATCGGGAACGTCCTCGATCACCATCTCGCCAGGTGATCTGGTCACTGCGGCCAGCACTCGCGGCCCCTCTCATTTCGGCGGCCTTCGGTACTTCGGGCACTTCGGGCAGCCAAAAGCTCCGCTCATTTCACGCTTAGGCGGAGATTTCCATGAAAGACGGAGCGGAACAATGACGCGATCCCCAAATAAGCTCGGCCGGTTCCTGAGCCAGACCACAAGGCGCGGGCGCGGGCCCGGCCTCGCGGCGGAGAGGGGCTAGCCGAGCCCGGCCGCGCGACGGAGAATGGCGGCCTGGTCGGTGTACTCCCAGGTGAACCCGGGCTCGTCGCGGCCGAAGTGCCCGTAGGCCGCGGTCCGTCGGTAGATGGGGCGGCGCAGGTCCAGGTTCTGGACCAGGGCGGCCGGGCGCAGGTCGAAGTGGTCACGCACCAGGGCGGCGATCGCGGCCCGGCTGATCTTCTCCGTGCCGAACGTCTCCACGAGCAGGGACAGCGGCCTGGCCACCCCGATCGCGTAGGCCACCTGGACCTCCACCCGGTCGGCGAGCCCGGCCGCCACGATGTTCTTGGCCACGTGCCGCGCGGCGTAGGAAGCCGACCTGTCCACCTTGGTGGGGTCCTTGCCCGAGAAGGCGCCGCCGCCGTGCCTGGCGAACCCGCCGTACGTGTCGACGATGATCTTGCGGCCGGTCAGCCCGGTGTCGCCGACCGGCCCGCCGATCACGAACCGCCCGGTCGGGTTGACGTAGAACTGCCTGCGCAGCGAGGCGGCGTCGTACAGGTCCGGCGGCAGCGCCTGCGTCACCACCTGTTCCCACAGCGCATCGGGGAGCTTCGCCTCCACGCCGTCCTCGTGCTGGGTGGAGATGAGCACCTTCTCTACTCCGCAGGCCGGCCTTCGGCGTCGTAGCGCACCGTGACCTGGGTCTTGCCGTCCGGCCGCAGGTAGGGCAGCAGCCCGTCGCGGCGGACCTGGGCGAGCCGCCGCGCCAGCTTGTGCGCCAGCATGATCGGCATCGGCATCAGCTCCGGCGTCTCGCTGGTCGCGTAGCCGAACATCATGCCCTGATCCCCCGCGCCCGCGGCGTCGAACGGGTCGGTGCTGCCTTCGATGCGCGCGTCGTGCGACGCCGTCACCCCGCGGGCGATGTCGGGCGACTGCTTGTCCAGCGCCGTGATCACGCCGACCACGTTGCCGTCGAAGCCGAAGTCCCCGGTGTCGTAGCCGATCTCGCAGATCACCCGGCGGGCGATCGCGGCGAAGTCGAGGACCGCGGTGGTGGTGATCTCGCCCGCCAGCACGACCAGCCCCGTGGTCAGCAGCGTCTCCACCGCGACGCGCGACTCAGGATCGGCGGCCAGCGCGGCGTCCACGATCGCGTCGGAGATCTGGTCGGCTACCTTGTCCGGGTGGCCCTCGGTCACCGATTCCGAGGTGAACAGGAAGCCATCGCTCATGTCGTGCCGCCTTCCCGGGATTCCGGTGGGGTAGGTGGTGGGCCTGGTTCCGATGCGGCAGGCAGGGGTTCGGACGCGGTTGAGCCGAGCTCGGCGCGGACCGCCGCGGCGCCGGCCACCATCGCGCGCAGCTTCTGCCTGGCCACGTCGGGCGCCAGGTGCCGCAGCCCGCAGTCCGGGTTGATCATCAGCCGATCGGCCGGCACGTACTCCAGCGCGCGCCTGATCCGGGACGCCACCAGCTCGGGCGACTCGACCACCGAGGTCTTGACGTCGATCACGCCGAGACCGAGCCACCTGTCCCAGTCGTGCTGCCGGATCAGCCGCAGGTCATCCAGGCCCTTGCGGGCGAATTCGAGGACGATCTGGTCGACCCGCGCGGCCTTCACCGCGGGGAACAGGAAGTCGTAATGCCCCTCCCAGGACGGGCGCGCGTACCTGTTCCCGTAGCACACGTGCAGCGCCCAGGTCGCGGCCACGCCGTCCACGACGATGTTGACCGCCTCCACCGCGAGCTCGACCTGTTCCGGGTAGCCGGCCAGGAACGGCTCGTCGATCTGCAGCAGGCCGGCGCGGCCTCGGCGAGCTCCCTGGCCTCCGCGTTGAGCCTGCGGGCCAGCGCTCGCACCAGGTCGCCTGGATCGGGGTAGGCGTCGTCGCGGATCCGGCGGGATAGCGAGAAGGGGCCGGTGAAGGAGAACTTGACCGGCCGGTCGGTGAGCTGGCGGGTGAACCGGAAGTCGTCGGCCAGGCCGAGCCCGGGCGGCTCGGGCGGCTCGGTCGGCTTGGGCGCCTCGGGCAGCGGCCTGGTGACCTCCGCATCGTAGTAGTCGAAGTAGTCGGTCTTGGCGCGCTGCGGGATGTGCACGCCGGGGATCCTGGCCAGGAAATAGTCGACGTCGTTGTCCCGGCGCAGCTCACCGTCGGAGACGATGTCGATGCCGGCCAGTTCCTGGTCCTTGACCGCTGCCTTGATGGCGACCTCGTGGATCTCGGCGAGGTGCTGCGCGCTGATCCTGCGCTGGTAGTACTCGGTCTTCAGCCGCTCCAGCCATTCCGGCACCGAGTACGAGCCCACCACGGTGGTCGGGAGGAGCACCATGGCTAGTCCCTGGCCTGCGCGGTGAGCGTGGTGATGTTCGAGCCGGTCCGCTGGCGGAACGGCGTGAACTCGACGCCGAACCCCCGCCGGCTCGCGACCTGCTGGAGCAGCGGCCCGTTGACCCAGTTGACCACGGAACCGTCGTACTTGCCCGGGCCGTAGAACCCGGTGCGGTACTGCTGGCGGCCGGTCAGGAACAGGTCGTGGCACTGCACCCGGCCGAACGGGTGCAGCAGCGGCAGCGTCCCGGTGAAGCTGGCCACCGCGCCGTTGCTGACGTGCATCCGGACGTCGCCCTCGGCCTCGAGCAGCGACCGCAGGATCTCGCCGGTCAGCGCGGGGGTGACCTGGTACCTGTCCAGGCCCTCCAGCGGGGTGTACCGTTCCCGCAGCCGGAGCGCGTCCCACACCGCCTGCCAGAAGGAGACGGCCTGACCGGGGTCGGCGAACTGCGCGGGGGCGGACTCGCTGAGCAGCTCGGGCCCGATCCGCAGCAGCCGGTCGATCAGCGGCCCGAGACCAGCCCGGCTAGTGGCGAACTGCTCCGCGATGAGGCTGGCGTCCTCATCGCCGAGGAAGGCCTGCGTCTCGACCTGGTAGGTGCGCCCGTGGATGAAGGCCACCTCGTCGGTCGGCAGGTTGTCGTACACGTTGGAGATGTAGACCAGGAACGCCTTGCCGGCCAGGAAGCCGAGCGTGACCGAAGGGCGGGTGGCCTCGAGGACCAGCGCGCTGACCCGCTCGCCGTGGTGGGCGACGGCCTGGCGCGCCCGTTCCAGGACGTGGGGCGAGTAGTCGCCCATGAGGTAGCGCAGCCTGCGGTAGTAGTCGCGCCCGTGGCGCTGGTCGAGCCTGACGAACTCGTCCAGCCAGGTGCGCGCCTGGTTCCCGTTCCCGACGCCGAGTTCGAGCACGTACAGCTCGTCAGGCAGCGCGCGGCGCGCGTCGAGGTCGTCCCAGAGCCGGAAGAGCTCCAGGATGAGCTCCTGGGCCGCCTCGGTGTTCCGCGCGTCGCTCTCGCCGCCGGGCAGTGACTGCTCGTACTCGCGCCCGGTAGCCTGCTCCCAGACCGACAGCGCCTGCCAGTACAGCGCGTTGAACCGCCAGATGCAGCTGTCCCGCCCGGGCACCCACGGCTCGAGGGCCAGCCCCGCCTGGTCGGACAGCGCCTGCTTGACGCGCCCGGCCAGGTCATCGAGGTCAACGTCGCCGCAGCGGCGCAGGTCGACCGCGATCTCGACGTCCGTGGTCCCGATCGGCCTGCTCACCACGACGTCGCGGAAGTTGCTCCGGTACTGGATCCAGTCGCAGACCACCCGCAGCCGGGACAGGTCGGCGGGCGAGGCGCACACCGCCTCGATGATCGGGCCGATCGCGGCCCGGGCCGCAGCGGATTCCCGCAGCTTCTTGACCGGCCGCAGGTCAACGTCCATCGTGCGCCTCCGACCCGGCTGACCCTGCGGCGCCCAGGCCGGCCCCGTCCAGGATGTCCGGGACCACCCGCTCGTTCCCGGCGACCAGCAGGTGCACCCCGGCCACGCCCTGGATCTCGCGCACCTGCTCGACGATCTCCGCGGCCAGCCGCGTGCCCTCGGCGGCGGTCCGGTCGGCCGGGACGCCCCGCAGCCTGCGGTAAACCTCGTCGGGCACGTGCACCCCGGGCACCTTGTCGCGCATGAAGTCCAGGGCCCGCAGGGACCGGACGGCACCGACGCCGGCCAGGATGGCGCACCGCTCGTGCAGCCCGAGGTCGCGGACCTGCGCCATCCACCGGCCGAACGCCGGGACGTCGAACACGAACTGGGTCTGCACGAACTGCGCGCCCGCCGCGACCTTCTTGCCGAGGCGCTCGGCGCGGAACGGGACCGGCGGGGCGAACGGGTTCTCCACCGCGCCGAGGAAGCACTCGGGCGCCGGGTCGAGCGTGCGCCCCGACAGCAGGACGCCCTGGTCGCGCATGGTCCGCAGGGTCCAGAGCAGCTGGACGCTGTCCAGGTCGAACACCGGTTTCGCCTCCGGGTGATCGCCGAACTTCGGGTGGTCGCCCGTCATCACCAAGATGGCCCTGATGCCGAGCGCGGACGCCCCGAGCAGGTCGGACTGGAGCGCGATGCGGTTGCGGTCCCGGCACGTCATCTGCATGACCGGCTCGAGCCCGGCGGCCAGCACGGCCAGGCTCCCGGCCCAGCTGGCCAGCCGCACGTTCGAGCCCTGGTTGTCGGTGACGTTGACCGCGTTGACCCAGCCGCGCAGCAGGGCGGCCGCCTTCGCGATCGGGTCCGTGCTCGCCCCGCGCGGCGGGCTGATCTCGGCGGTCACCGCGAAGCTGCCCGAGGCCAGGCGCTCGCGCAGGCTCACCGCGGCCCTCCGCCGGCCTCGGCGGTCCACAGCCCCTCGTCGCGCCCCTGCCAGTAGTTCAGCCACGAGCTCTGGCCCCACCGGCGGTGGTCGGCCGGGCGGTGCAGCAGGCGCAGGTCAGTGGTCCTGCCCTGGCTGGCCGCGCGCTCGTAGGCCTCGACCCAGACGCAGCGCCGCGCCGGGTACACCTCGCAGGAACCGTCGGGGCCCACTCCCCCGCACGGCCCGTTGCGCAGTTCCTTGGGGCAGCCCATCGGGCAGACGTACCCGGTGACGGGCAGGGCGCACTGGCCGCACATCCGGCAGCCGAACAGGGGCTCCTTGACCAGTCGTTCCGCGCCGGTGAACGCGGCGCGCGCCGGGCCCGACGCCTCGATCCTGGCGCTGAGCCAGCGCCAGCCCGCATTCGGGCGGAGCACCCGCTGCAGCCGGTACGCCACGCGGACCCCCAGGTGCGGGTGCGCTGGGATAGGCGGCCTAGCGGTCACGGGGCAAATTGCGAATGGCGAGAATTTACCCCGCGGGGAAAAATAAATGGCGACAGGCTGTCCTGGATCATACGGGACCCCATGCTGGCTATCCTGGGCGTTCACGTTCGGGGAAGCAACGACAAGCGCCACAAGCTTTCCGGCCGGTCCGTTGTCGCGGCGCACAAGGCCGATCGAGGAAATCCCGATTTGCGGAACGGCTTAATAGTCGCGGCACAAAGTTCACCGCGCACGGCTTGTGGCGTTCCTCAGGCGCCGTTCAGCGGCGGCAGCACCTCGCGGCCGAGCAGGCGGATATGGTCCAGGTCGGCCACGTCGTACAGGTGGAAATAAACGGTGTCCGCGCCCGCGGCCCGCAGCTCGGCCACCCGCCCCACGATGTCGCCGGGGGTCCCGGTGATCCCCATGCGCAGCATCCGCAGCCCGTCCTCGCCGAGCGCGCCGGCCCGGCGGTCGGCCTGCCTCCGAGTCGCCCCGCAGCAGACCGGGAGCGTGGTGGACAGCCGGACCTCCGCCGGGTCACGCCCGGACTCCTCGCAGATCCGCCGGAAGTTGGCGAACCGCTCGGCCACCCCGTCGGCCATCCCGCTGTTGAACTCGGCCGCGAACCGCGCCGCGAGCGCGGGCGTCCGCCGCGGCCCCGCCCCGCCGATGATGATCGGGATGGACGCGGCGGGCCGCGGGATGCTGGCGCACTCCTGGAGCTGGTAGTGCCGGCCGTGGTAGCTGAACACCTCGCCCGGCGCGGTCCCCCACAGCCCGGTGATGATGTCAAGCTGCTCGGCCAGGCGGTCGAACCGCTCGCCCAGCGGCGGGAACGGGATGCCGAAGAACCTGTGCTCGCGCTCGTACCAGGCCGCGCCGATGCCGAGCTCGACCCGCCCGCCGCTCATCGCGTCCACGGTGGCCACGGCGATGGCCAGCGGCCCGGGCTGGCGGTACGTCGAGGCGGTCATCAGCGTGCCCAGGCGCACCCGCTCGGTCTGCACGGCCAGGCCGGCCAGCGTGGTCCACGAATCGGTCGGCCGGTAGCCGGTGTCGCCGGGATCGATGCCCAGGTAATGGTCGGACCGGAAGAAGGCGTCGAACCCGGCTTCCTCGGTGGCCCGGGCCATCGCGAGGATCTGCGCGTAGGTGGCACCGTGGTGCGGCTCGAGCAGGACGCGTATCCTCATCGCGGGGTTTCTCCGATTTTTTCCGCCGAACGGGCGGTGGTGCGCGCCTCGGGCCCGGCTTCACCGTCCGCGGCCTGGTCCACTTGGTCTAGGGGGAAGTGGCAGGCGACGGAATGCCCGGTGGCCAGTTCGCGCATCGCCGGCTCCTCGGCCGCGCAGCGTTCGGCGGCCCGCGGGCACCTCGTGCGGAACCGGCAGCCGCTCGGCGGGTGGATGGGCGACGGCGGCTCGCCGCTGATGACGGTGGCTTTCCGTGCCCCCGCCGGGTCCGGGCTGGGAATGGCGTCGAGCAGCGCCCGCGTATACGGGTGCAGCGGCTGGCGGTAGACCGTCTCCCCCGGTCCGACCTCGCACAGCTTGCCGAGGTACATGACGGCCACCCGGTCGCTGACCTGCTTGACCAGGGCCAGGTCGTGGGCGATGAACACGTAGGACAGGCCGAGCTCAGCGCGCAGCCGCTCGAACAGGCTGAGCACCTGCGCCTGGATGAGCACGTCCAGCGACGACACCGCCTCGTCGCAGATGATCAGCGCCGGGGAGAGCGCCACCGCGCGGGCGATGGCCACCCGCTGCGCCTGGCCGCCGGACAGTTCCCTGGGCCGCCGGCCCCCATGGCTGGACGGGTCGAGCCCGACCAGCTCGAGCACCTCATCGACCCGGCGCCGGCGGTCGATCCGGTGGCCGACCTGGTAGGCGACCAGCGGCTCGGCGACCAGGTCCCGGACCCGCCACTTCGGGTCCAGCGAGCCGAACGGGTCCTGGAACACCATCTGCAGGTGCCTGCGGGCCTGCAGCAGGTCCGCGCCGTGCAACGTGACCAGGTCGGCGCCGCGGAACAGGACGGCGCCGGACTTCGGCCGGGGCGCCTGCAGGATCGACCGCGCGAGCGTCGACTTGCCGGATCCGGTCTCGCCGACGATGCCCAGCGTCTCCCCCGGCCACACGTCGAACGAGACGCCCGAGACGGCCTGGACGGTGCCGCCCCTGATTCCGCCGCGATTTCCGACCGCGAACTCCTGGACCAGATTCTGGACCCGGAGCAGGGGCTCGCCGGGCGTCATGCCGCGTCTCCGTCCCCGCAGGGGTGCCAGCAGGCCCACCGATGGCCGGGCTCGTGCTCGGCCAGCGGCGGAGCGGCCGCCACGCAGTCGTCGGCGGCGCGCCGGCAGCGCGGCGCGAACGAGCAGCCGGCGGGCAGCGCGGACAGGTCCGGCGGCCTGCCGCCGATGACCGGCAGCGGCGAGTGCGCGGGCCGCTCCAGCCGGGGGATCGCCTCGAACAGCGCCTCCGTGTAGGGCATCCGGACGCGGGAGAACAGCCGCGATGCCGGGGCCTGCTCGACGATCCGGCCCGCGTACATCACGATCACCTCGTCGGCGTAGGACGCGGCCAGCCCGAGATCGTGGCTGATCAGCATCAGCGCCATGCCGAGCTCGGCCTGCAGCTCGAGCAGCAGCTCCATGATCTGCGCCTGGGTGGTGACGTCCAGCGCGGTCGTCGCCTCGTCGGCGATGAGCAGCCTCGGGCGGCAGGCCAGCGCGATGGCGATCATGACGCGCTGCCGCATCCCGCCGGAAAGCTGGTGCGGGTACTCGAAGAACCGCCGCTCGGGCAGCGGCATGCGCACCAGGCGGAGCAGCTCGACGGCCTGCTCGCGGGCCTCCGGCGACCTGAGGCGGCGGTGGGCCCGGACCGCCTCGGCAATCTGGCTGCCGATCCGCATGGTCGGGTTCAGCGACCGGGCCGGGTCCTGGAACACCATCGCGATGTCCGCGCCCCGGTGTTCGCGCATCTGGTCGTCGGTCAGCCCGATCAGCTGGGTGCCCTGGAACCGGGCCGACCCGGTGACCACCGCGCTGGGCGGCAGCAGCCCCACGACCGCGCGGCAGCTGACGGTCTTCCCCGACCCGGACTCGCCGACGATGGCGAGCGTCCGCCCGGCGTGCAGGGCGTAGCTCACCCCGCCGACCGCGCGCAGCTCGCGCCCGCGGACGGGGAACGTCACCCTCAGGTCCTCGACCTCGAGGAGGGTGTCGGTCACCGGACCCCCCAGCGTTCCCGCAGCGCGTCGCCGAGGAGGTTCAGCGACAGCACCGTGGCGAACAGGAACGCGCTCGGGATCAGCACCAGGTCCGGGGACGCCGAGAGGGTCTGCTGCCCCTGCGCGATCATGCTCCCCCAGCTCGCTTCCGGCAGCGGGATGCCGAGGCCGAGGAAGCTGAGCGCTCCCTCCAGGATGACCGCCACGCCGATGCCCAGCAGGCTGAACGTCATGAGCTGCGGGGCGATGTTGGGGATGATGTGGCGCACGATCACGCGCCAGCCCCTGGTGCCCGACAGCCTGGCCGCGAGCATGAAGGTCTGCTCGCGCAGGGCCAGGGTGGCGCCCCGCGCGATCCGGCCGAAGGCCGGGATGCTGAAGAAGGACAGCGCCCAGATGACGTGCAGCTCACTGGGGCCGAGCCCCTCGGCGATGACCAGTGCGAGCACCAGCGCGGGGAACGCGATCAGCGCGTCGAGCACGCGCGAGATGATCGTATCCGCGACGCCGCCCCAGTAGCCGGCGGCCATGCCCAGCAGGCCGCCGACCACGAGTCCGATGGCGGTGACGCCGAACCCGACCTCAAGGGAGATCTGGCCGCCGTACAGGATGCGGGAGAACACGTCGTTGCCCACCGGGTCGGTGCCGAAGATGTGCCCGGGAGATAGCGGCGGCAGGCCGGCCTGCAGGACGCTGCCGCGCACCGGGTTGGGCACCGGGTAGATGTTCGGCCAGACGAAGCACGCGCCGATGAGCAGGATGAGGAAACCGGCAGGCAGCCAGAGCCGCAGTTGGCGGGCCAGGCCGCCCCGCACCCGCGCCCGGGACAGCGGGGCCCGCGACGCCGCGGCCGGAGCCAGCAGGTCAGGAAGCGGAGCGCTCATACCGGATCCTCGGGTCAAGGGCCGTGTACAGCAGGTCCGCAAGCAGGTTGGCGACCACGACGACCCCGCCGAAGACGACGACGATGCCCTCGATGACGGGAACGTCGTGGTCGTTGATGGACTGGATCAAGATATCGCCGACGCCGGGCAGGGAGAAGATCGGCTCGATGATCGCCGTCGCGCCGACCAGCGCGCCTAGGTTGAGCCCGACCAGGGTGATCAGGCCGAACAGCGAGTTGGGCAGCGCGTGCCGCAGCAGCACCCGCCAGGGCGGCACACCCTTGGCCCGCGCGGTCACGATGTAGTCCTCGCGCTGCATCTGCTCGATGATGTCCGCGCGCAGCAGGCGGGTGTAGACGGCGAACAGCGGGAAGCCGATGGCGGCCGCGGGCAGGGTCAGCGACCTGATGTTCTGGAACCAGTCGGCGGTCAGCGAGGTGTACCCGATGGCCGGGAACCACGGGAGCCTGACGGCGAAGAGGTAGATCAGCACCAGGGCGAGCACGTAGGGCGCGACGGATAGCCCGGTCATGCTGACCACCATGCTGAACCGGTCGGCGATGCTGTTCGGCCGTCGGGCCGCGAGCACGGCGACGGCGACGGCGAGCACGATCGACGCGATGAAGGCGTAGCCCAGCAGCTCCGCGGTGACCGGTAGCCGCGTGCCGAGGATCGTGGTCACGTTCTCGCCGTTGACGACCGACGTGCCGAGGCTGCCGTGGAACACGCCGCTGAGCCAGTGCCCGTAACGGACCCAGAACGGCTCGTTCAGGTGCAGCTGGGCCTCCAGCTGATGCACCTCTGCGGGCGTCGCGTTGGCGCCGAGTAGCTCCTGGGCCGCGTCGCCGGGCAGTAGGTTCATCACGACGAAGGTCAGGAACGTCACGCCCCACAGCACCGGGATCGCCGCGAGCAGGCGCCGGCCGCAGCCGGAGGCTGGGCGTAACTGCTTGGTCGGCTACCGCCATGATGTGGTGTTTTCCTGTTATCAGCTGCTGTAAGCCACGTCCTCCCACAAGATGGTCGGCGTGACGACCACGGCGGGCAGCGGCTCGGTCAGGCCGGGTCCGACAACGCCCTTGACCGCCACGTTGGCCGGGGCGAAGGCGAAGTAGAACGGGCCGTAGTACTGCTTGGCGATGTAGTCGGCGGCCTGGGTGTACAGCGCGCAGCGCTGGCTCATGTTGGTGATCCCCGCGGCCTGGTTAAGCAGCGCGTCCAGGTGCGGGTCGTGCACGCCGCTGAACGGCGAGGTGGAGGCGAACCTGAAGCCGACGCCGACCCCGGCCGCCGGGTCGTAGGAGCCCGCGGTCTGGATCATCGACTGCCACTTACCCGAGACGAACTGAGCGATCAGCGGGGCCAGCGCGTAATCGTGGATGACGGTCTTGATCCCGACCGCCGCCCACTCGGTCTGCAGGGCCTCGGTGGTCTCCTCCGCGACCAGGTTCTGGATCGTGCCCAGGTTGATCGTGACCTTGTTGAGGCCGCTCTGCGCGACCAGCGTCTTGGCCAGGGTCGGGTCGTAACCCTGGTACCCGGGCACCGTCGGCTGATAGCAGATCCCGCCGGGCCCGGTGAACCCCTGGACGGGCGGGTACATGTTGTCGAACACGTGCTGCAGGATCGGCCCGAAGTTGGTCGCCGCGTAGATGGCCTCCCGGGCCTTGATGTTGTTGAACGGCGCCGTCAGCGTGTTGAGCTGCAGGTCGTACGGTGACGTGCTGAGCTGGTTCTCGACCTCCAGGCCCGGGTTCTTCGCTGCCTCCTCCAGCAGTGACGGTGTGGACATGTCGACGTAGATCTGGCCCTCCTTGGCCAGCAGGGCCTCGTATCCCGCCTCGTCGCTCGCGACCGACTTGAAGGTGAGCGTATCCAGGTACGGGCGGCCCGCCTGCCAGTAGGTCGGGTTCTTCTTCAGCACGAGGACCGAGCTGAGCGTGTCGCTCACCACCTCGAACGGGCCGGCGCCGACCGGCGCGACCGCGAACGCCTTCTCGCCCATCTTCGCCACGGCCGTCGGGGAGGCGATCCAGTCCGCGGTCGAGTCGAAGATCTCGTCGATGAACGCGCCGTCGGGGGCGCTGAGGGTGATGGTTACGGTATCGGGTCCTGTCGCGGTCACCGACGTGACCGGCCAGGTCGGCTTGCAGGTGCACGTCGACTTGAGGTCACGATCGATGTTCCAGACCACCGCGGTGGCGTTGAACGCAGTCCCGTCGGTGAACTTCACGCCCGGGCGGATGTCCAGCGTGATCGTCTTTGCGTTGCTGGAGATCGAGTAGCCGGTCGCCAGGTCGGGGATGATGGCGCCCTTCGGGCCGAGCTCGAAGAGCTCGCCGTAGATGGCGTCCATGTAGTCCTGGTCTGCCGCGCCGTCGATGTTCGTGGCCGGGTCGAGGCCATCCGGCCAGTCACCCGAGTAACCCGTGGCCTCGAAAACGGTAAGCGACCCGCCCGCCCGGGGGCCGGTGCTCGCCGGCGCCGTAACGCTGCTCGTGCTGCTGCTACTGCTACTGCAGGCGGCCACGGCGAGGGCCAGCAGCGCAGCCGTCCCCGCGAGCCCGAATCTTCGTATCCTCTTCCGCTGCGCTGAGCTGAACCTCATAGCATTCACCTACTCGATATCGGGCTATCCCGTCGAAAGTGTGTGACAAAAATGAAGTCGAGTGTCGAATAATTTGTCTTGGATATTAGAATCCGTCCGGACCAGCCGCAAGGGGTCGATTAGCCCGGATGGCGCGCGAAAACCCGCTCTTGTCCCGTCGCTTGCCCCTCCGCGTGCCAGCCTTGTGCCGCACCCACAAGGGCCTAACCGCCGGCCGGGAGCGCCTTGACCGGCAACCGGGGCCGACCAAGGCCCTTCTCGATCGCGGACCGGAGGTCGCCGGCCTGGGGAGACCGGCCTTGGCGAGACCGGCCTTGGGGAGACCGGCCTGGGGGAGACCGGCCTTGGGGAGCGTGCCTGGGTTAGTCGCCCCAGATGTCGCGGGCGGTGTCGACGATTAGGCGGAGTTTGGCTAGCTGCTCGTCGGCGGTCAGGGCGTTGCCTTCGGAGGTGGAGGAGAAGCCGCACTGGCCGGAGAGGCAGAGCTGGTCCAGGGGGACATACTTCGAGGCTTCGTCGACACGGCGCTTCAGGTCGTCCTTGGACTCGAGCTCGGGGCGCTTGGTGGTGACCAGGCCTAGGACGACTTGCTTGCCCTTGGGGACGAAGCGGAGGGGCTCGAAACCGCCGGAGCGCTCGTCGTCGTACTCGAGGAAGAAGCCGTCCACGTTGAGCTCGGAGAAGAGGGCTTCGGCGACGAAGTCGTAGCCGCCGGAGGCGACCCAGGAGGACCGGAAGTTGCCGCGGCACATGTGGGTGGTGATGGCCATCCCGGCCGGCTTGTCCTTCACGGCGGCGTTGATCTGGCTGATGTAGCGATGGTGCAGGTGGTCGGCGTCCTCGCCGCGGGCGGTGATCTCGGCGCGCTGGGCCGGGTCGTTGAGGTAGGCCAGGCTGGTGTCGTCGAACTGCAGGTAAGTACAGCGCAGCGCGCTGAGCCGGGCTACCTCGTCGGCGTAGGCGGCGGCCAGGTCGGCCCAGAACTCCTCGATGTCCGGGTAGACCGCCGGGTCCAGCATGGCCGGGCCGCCGCGGTAGTGCACCATGTTCGGCGACGGGATCGTGAGCTTGGGCACGGCCGTGGTGACGTGGTCGCGGACGAAGGTGAACGCGTCGGCGAAGATCGTGTCGTCGATGCGGAGCTTCCCGTCGACCATGATCGAGGCGGGGGTGAACTGGATCTCGCCGGTGGCGTTGCGGAACTTCACGGCCAGGTGGCCGGGGGCCTTGGAGACGCCGCCGAGGGCGTAGATGAAGTCCATGTGCCAGGAGGCGCGGCGGAACTCGCCGTCGGTGGCGGACTGCAGGCCGACCTCCTCCTGCATCCGAATCGCGCCCGGGATTTCCTCGTCCTCGACCGCGCGCAGGTCGGCAGCCGTAATCCGGCCGGCCGCGAAGTCGTCGCGGGCCTGCAGCAAGCGCAGGGGGCGCAGCAGGCTGCCGACGTGATCGGCGCGGAACGGGGGGCTGGTGCGGCCGGACATGCGTGCCTCGCTTTCTGGGTGACGGTGGCAGGTTATAGGTCGCGGGGATAGGTCAGGTCGATCGCGTCGGCGGGAACGCTCAGCGTCTGGGCCAGGATGGAGCGCATCAGGTCCTTGGGGACCAGGCAATCGGCGCACGCCTGGTCGGTGGCGGTGATCGTGACCCGGACGCGGTCACCCTCCTCGGCCATCTCCAGCTCATAGCCGTCGGCGGCCAGGGTAGACCGGAGCACCACCGTTCGTTCGGGATCAATCATGGCTTGACCTCGAGCGGGATGGCCGTACCCGACCACTCGCCGAAGATCCGGACGACCATGGAGATCGCGGCGTTGCGGGCGCCGGCGACGACGAGCGGGACGTGTGTCGGGGACGGGAGGATGCGGGTGAAGGTGGCGTCGGCGCTCTCGTCGGGGTCGGCGAAGCGGGCGGGGCCGCGCAGGCCGTTCTTGCCGGCGCGGCGCAGGTCGGCGCCGGTGCGGCCGCAGTGCTCCATCAGCCAGGCCTGGACGTCGGACTTCGCGTAGCCGGCCGCGGCGAGCAGTTGCGCGTGCTCGGGGCAGAACACCACGCCGGCCGAGGTGTCGCGGAAGATGAGCGAGCCGGTGCGCGAGATCGTGTCGGCGATGTCCCACAGGACCTGCTCGGGGTCCTGGGTGTGGCGGTTGTCCACGAACTCGCAGGTGCGCAGGAGCGTGGCGGACACCGCGCTGGCCCCGGCGGGCTGCCCGCCGTCGGCGGCGAACGGCGGCCACGGGGATTCCTCCTCGTTCTCCGCGAGGCAGATCGACCACCGCCCTGGCAGGCCCTGGGTGGCCTGCTCCAGGACGTGCGGGCGGATGCCGAAGGCGTTCCGGACGATCAGGCCGATGGCGCGGGCCACGGTGGCGTTCGGGCGGAAGCCGGGGCCGAACGCGCCGCCGGCCGTGTTGAAGCCGAGCTCGTGGCGGACCGGGCCGTTGACCACGATCATCGGGGCGGGGCCGCTGGTGGACTGCCAGCCGCCGCCGCGCGCGGCGCGCTCGCGCATCAGCGCGTCGAACGCGGCCAGCACCACGGGGAAGTACTCGGGCAGGCAGCCGGCCATCGCCGCGTTGACCGCGGCCAGGTACACCGTGCAGTTCCGGCCGACCTGCTCGAGCTCGCCGATGACCTCGTCCGGGCCTTTCGTGGTGGTGGCCAGGAACGCCTCGACCAGCGGCTGCGAGGCGGGGACCAGCGGCAGGCCGTCGGACCAGCCCTGGGCGTAGCAGTACTCGATGGCGGCCTGGGCGGCCTGCGGGTCAGGGGCTTCGGTCATGCGGTCACGCGGTCAGCAGGGCGACCACGTCGTCGAGGACCTGGGCGGCGCGCTCGCGGACCTGGTCCGCGGTGAGGATCGCCACGGGGTGGGGCGTGGTGGCGTAGCGGTAACCGGGGGCGCCGCGGAGTTCGGCCATGGCGTCGGCGGTGACTTTGAAGGCGTCGCTGCAGATCGCGGCGGCGGGCAGGCCGGCCGACTCGAACGCGATGCCGTCGGCGACGGCGGACGCGCTGCACGAGCCGCAGTCGCCGATGCCGGTGATGAGGACGTCGCAGCCCGCGGTCATCTCCTTGACCAGGTCTTCGGGGGCCGGGGCGGCGAAGTTGACCTTGGTGCGGGCCATGACCCCGGCGGCGCCGTAGCGCTCCTGGAGCAGCCTGCCTACCTCGTCGAGGAACGGGGCGGCGTTCTGCTTGGTGTTCACGAGGAGGCCCACGGTGGCGCCGCGCAGGCTGGCGGGGCGCCGGGCGCGGGGCGGGGCGATTGTTCCCTGGGCGGCGGTGGACCCGGTGGTCCCGGTGGGGTCGAGGATCGGGTACGGCATGGCGCTCGCGTCCTTCTAGTGCTCGTGGATGATGACGCCGCGGATGTTCTTGCCATCCATCATGTCCTGGTAGCCCTCGTTGATCTGGTCCAGGGTGTAGCGCCTGGTGACCAGCTCGGTCAGCTTGATGTCGCCGGCCTGCCACAGGCCCAGGATCATCGGGATGTCGTACAGCGGGTTGGCTCCGCCGAACAGGGCGCCCTGCATCCGCCGGTGGTAGCCGATCAGGATGCCGCCGGGCAGCACCATGTCGTAGTAGCCGACGCCGGTGATGACGACCGTGCCGGCCTTGCCGGTCATGTCGACGGCCGCCTTGACCACGTCGTTGTTCATCTCGCCGACGGTGCAGATCACCTTGTCCGCGAGCTGGCCGCGGGTCAGGTCGATGAGGACTGGCTTGGCCTCTTCGGGGCCAGCGAAGGCGTGCGTGGCGCCGAGTTCCATGGCCTGCTCGCGCTTGAACTCGACCGGGTCGATGGCGATGACGTTCTTGCCGCCCGCGTAGCGGGCGCCCTGGACGGCGTTGATGCCCACCCCGCCGGTGCCGAAGACCACCACGGTCTCGCCGGGCCGCACGTCGGCCGCGTAGATGGCCGAGCAGAACCCGGTGGTCACCCCGCAGCTGACCAGGGCGGCCAGCTCGAACGGGATGTCGTCCTCGATCTTCACGCAGGACCACTCGGACAGCACGGCGTACTGGGAGAACGAGCCGACCACGCACATGCCGCCCAGGTCCGCCTCGCCGTCGTGGAAGCGGAACGTCCCGTCGACCAGGCAGCCGATGGCCGCGTTCTTGCCGGCGTCGCACAGGTTCTGCTTGCCGGTGGAGCAGTACCGGCAGGTGCCGCAGACCGGGATGTAGGAGCAGGCCACCCGGTCACCTTCCTTGACCCTGGTGACCGCCGGGCCGGTCTTGATGACCACGCCGGCGCCCTCGTGCCCGCCGACGAGCGGGAGGCGCGCGGTGCCGGTGGCGCGGATGTGCTCGTCGGAGTGGCACAAGCCCGCCGCCTCGTACCGGACGACGACCTCGCCGGCCTTCGGCTCGTCCAGGTCGAGCTCGGTGATCTCCCACGGCTCGCCGCCCTTGCGGAGCACCGCCGCCCGGGTCTTCATCATGGGTCCCGTTCCCTCCGGCTTGTGGTCGGGCTTGGGTTTGGCTAGCTAACAGTTTTCATATCACGCGCTTCTCGACGTCAAAAGTGTCATATATCGTGTGCCCCAGCGACCGAGGGAGCGATTATGACCGTCACCGCATCGGCTGGGTCCGGGGCTGTGGCCAGCCCCAAGGGCTGAGGGGCCGCCGTGGACATATCGCTGGACGGCAAGGTGGCGCTGGTCACCGGGGCCGGGCCGAACATCGGCAGCGGGATCGCGCTGGCGCTGGCGCGGTACGGGGCGCGCGTGGCGTGCAACGACCTGGACTTCGAGGCGGCCAAGACGGCGGTGCGCAGGATCGAGCGCAACGGCGGGGCGGGGCTCGCGCTGTCCGGCGACGTGAGCGCCGAGCCCGACGTGGTGGCGAATATCGCCGCGGTGCTGCAGGCCTGGGGCCGGATCGACATCGTGATCAACAACGCGGCGGACCTGCACGCGCGCGGGATCCTGGAGGAGGATCTCGCCTCGTTCAACCGCGCGGTGACCGTGGCCGCGGCCGGCAACTTCCTGAACACCAAGCACGCCGCGATCGCGATGATCGAGCGGGGCATCAGGGGGTCCATCGTCTCGATCCTGTCGTCGAACGCCTGGCAGGGGGCGGCCGGGTTCATCGCCTACGCCTTCCACAAGGGCGGGCTGGCCAACTTCGTCCGGGCCGCGGCGATGGACCTCGCGCCATACGGGATCCGGGTCAACAGCTTCTCCCCCACCGCGCCGCGGCCGGACAACCCGGAACTGCTCGCGGCCTGGCGGGCCGAGGGGCGCACCTCGCCGCCGCGGCCGCAGCGGGCGGCCGGGGAACGGCCGCCGTGGTGGCGGCCGCCCGGGACGTACGACGTGCGGCGGAACATCCCGATGGGCGAGGCGGCCACCCCGACCGACATCGGCCACTGCGTGGCCTGGATGTGCTCGGACTACGCGCGGCTGATCACCGGCTGCGATTTCGTCGTCGACGGCGGCGCCCGGGCCAAGTACTGGGCGTACACGCCCCCGGCGGAAAACGCGGGGCCTGCCCCGCTGATCCCGCTGGACATCACCGAGTTCGAAGGGCCGGAGCTGGACTATGGCTGACGTGGTGCGGGCGGCGGTGCAGACCGGGCCGCGGCAGATCGAGATCAGGGAGTTCCCTCGCCCGGTCATCGGGCCAGAGGACGGCGGGCTGCTGCGGATCGAGGCGTGCGGGATCTGCGGCAGCGACGTGGAGACGTACAAGGGCCACCTGAGCCAGCAGTGGCTGCCGATGGTGCCCGGGCACGAGCCGCTCGGGATCATCGAGGAGGTCAGCTCGTCCGCTGCCGCCCGGTGGGGCGTGCAGCCAGGCGACCGGGTGGCGGTGGAGATCCTCATCCCGTGCCGGTCCTGCGACCTGTGCCTGGCCGGGCGGTACATGTCGTGCCGGAACCGGGTCGGCAGCCACGGCGGCTCCAACCCGCCCGAGCGCGGGCTCGGCCTGTGGGGCGGCTTCTCCGAGTACATCCACCTGCACCCGAACTCGATCCTGCACAAGGTGCGGAACGACATCCCGGCCGAGGTCGCGGTGATGTTCAACCCGCTGGGCGCGGGGGTGCGCTGGGCCGTGCACCTGGGCGAGGTCGGCCTGGGGTCCACCGTGCTGATCCTGGGCGCCGGGCAGCGCGGGCTCGCCGCGGTGCTGGCGTCGCGGGCCGCCGGCGCGGGGACGATCATCGTGACCGGGCTGTCTCGCGACGCGGGCAAGCTGGCGCTGGCGCGTGAGTTCGGCGCGGACGTGACGATCGACGTGGAGGCGGAGGACACGGTCGCGCGGGTCCGTGAGGTCACGTCCGGGGTCGGGGTGGATGTGGTCCTGGAGCTCACGCCCATGGCCGATCAGCCGATAAGGGACGCGCTGCAGGCCGTCCGGTGGGGTGGCCGGGTGGTGCTCGCCGGGCTGAAGGGCGGGCGAGGGGTGGAGCTGTCCACCGACGTGATCATCAACAAGGCGCTCACCGTGGTCGGCGCGTTCAGCGTGGACTCGCGCGGCTACACCGAGGCGATCCGGCTGATCGAGAGCGGGCGGTTCCCGCTGGAGCGGATGCACACGCACACGTTCGGCCTGGACGACATCGGCCTGGCCATCGAGACGCTGGCCGGCGAGGTGCCGGGGCAGGACGCGGTGCACGTCGCGATCGTGCCGGACGCGAGCGAGCCGAGGGGCGCGAGGCGCCCCGAAGGCGAAGCGGGAAGCGACGCGAGCGAGCCGAGGGGCGCGGGGCGCCCCGAAAGCGAAGCGGGAAGCAGAGCCTGACGTGCTGATCGACGTCCACGCGCACGTGATCCCCGGCTCGTTTCCCGGGGCTCCGGCGGGCTGCGATCCGGCCGACTGGCCTGCGATGGAGCCGGTCGAAGCCGGCGGTTCCCGGGTGCTCGTGTCGGGCGCGATGCGCTTCACCGCGCGGGACGTCTGGTTCGACGCGGAGCGGCGCCTGGCGGCGAGCTCGGCCAGCGGGGCGGACGCCGAGGTCGTCTCCCCGTTCCCGCCGCTGCTGAACTACCGGCTGGCGCCCCTGTCCGGGCGCGATCTGGCCCGCTGGATCAACGAGTACATCGCGGGCCTGGCCGCGGCGGCGCCGGGGCGCATCTACGGGCTCGGCACGGTGCCGCTGCAGGATCCCGATCTGGCCGCGGGCGAGCTCGCGGACATGGTTAAGGCGGGCCTGGCGGGCGTGGAGATCGCCTCCAACGTCGGCGGGGCGTCGCTGGCCGACGACCGGTTCAGGGGTTTCTTCGCCGAGGCCGAGCGGCTGGGGACGGCGGTGTTCGTGCACGCGATGCCCGTCGCGTCCGACCGGCTGCCTGGCCCGTCGACCGCCACGTTCGGGGTCGGCGTGGAGGGCAGCCTGGCTGCCGCCGCGATCGTCACGGGCGGGGTCGCGGAGAAGTACCCGGGGCTGCGCCTGGCGTTCAGTCACGGGGCGGGCGGGTTCCCGCTGATGCTGACGCGGGCGCAGTGGTTCTGGGGGCGGACCTGGAACGAGGAACCGCCCGGCGAGCGCGGGCCCGAGGCCGCGCCCTGGGCCGCCGCGACCGGCCCGGCCGAGCTGGCGCGGCGGTTCTACTACGACACGCTGGTGTTCGACCGGCGCGCCATCAGGTACCTCATCGACACGCTCGGCGCGGACCGGATGCTGGTGGGGTCTGACTTCCCGGCCATGCCGAGGGAGGACCCGGCCGGGCGGACGCTGCGGTCGATGGAGCTGCCGGCCGCCGTGCTGGACGACATCACGTGGCACAACTGCTTCCGCTTCCTCGGCATTGACCCGCCGAAGTTATTCTCGTTCCGTGAGGAGCCTTGCCGACCTGGAGCAGGACGCTGACCAGGCCGGACCGTGGACCTCGCCCGGCGCCGCCGCGGAGCGGCCGCCGCGGCTGCTTCTTACCCTGCTCGGCGACTACTGGTGGCAGCGGACCGAACCGCTGCCTTCGGCGGCGATCGTGGCGCTGCTCGGCGAGTTCGGCGTCAGCGACTCGGCGGCCCGGGCCGCGCTGAGCAGGCTGACCCGCAACGGGCTGCTGGTCACGTCGAAGGCCGGCCGGCGGACGTCCTCCCGGCTGAGCCCGCGCGCGGCGGCGATCCTCGACGACGGCGCGCGGCGGATCTTCTCCTTCGGCGCGGCGAACCAGCCGTGGGACGGGATGTGGTCGCTGGTCGCGTTCTCCATCCCCGAAGACAACCGGGCGGCGCGCGACGCGCTGCGCAAGCAGCTTCGCTGGCTCGGCTTCGCGCCGCTGTACGACGGCCTGTGGGTCGCCCCGCGCGACCACGCCGCCGAGGTGATCGGGCACCTGAAGGACCTCGGCATCACCACCGCCACCGCGTTCCGGGCCGCCTCGGTGCCGACCGAGGCCGACATCCCGGCGAACGCCTGGGACCTGAAAGGGCTGCGTGACCGGTATGAGCACTTCGTCGCGTTCGCCAGCCGGCTGCGGGACACCACCGCGGCCGGGCAGGTGCCCCCGACGGACGCGCTGATCGCCAGGACCCGCGTCATGGACGAATGGCGCGCCTTCCCCGGCCTGGACCCCGACCTGCCCGCCGAACTGCTCCCCGCCGCGTGGCCGCGGTCGGCCGCCCGCGAGCTGTTCATCGGCTGCTACGACCTGCTCGGCCCGCTGGCCGCCCGGCGGGTCCGGCAGATCATCACCAGGTACAGCCCCGACCTGGCAGGCCTCGCCGCCTACCACAGCTCCGAACTCAAGCTCAGCGCCGCCCCCGATCCCTCGGCTTAGGCCGCGTGCAGGTGGGTACGGGCGCAATTGCGTGGAGGACGGCGACAGATGGCCGGCAGATAAGGGTCGGGTTACGGGAGCCTGCCGGCTTCCTTAGCCGACGGATGCAACCGGGCGGACCGTGCTAGCGTCGTTAGGTCATGCGAAGGCTATGGCTGGCCCTGGTGTGCGGCGCGATCATGCTGGCCGGGTGCGGCGGTGCCGCGACCCCGGGCGCGACCGGCTCGGCTACGCCGGGACGGGGGTCCACGGTTCCCGCGAGCCTTAGCTGCGCGGCCGCGCCGACGCCCTCGGCTGGCTACCTGACGGGGATCCAGTTCGTCTCGGCCGCCCAGGGCTGGGCGGTGGGCCAGGACATAATCCTGGCCACCACCGACGGCGGGCAGAGCTGGACCGTGCAGCGCAGCGGCCAGCTTGGCCTGACCTCGGTGGATTTCATCAGTAACCGGGTCGGCTGGGCCGTCGGCGCCGACGCGCTGCTGGCCACGTCCGACGGCGGGGCGCACTGGGCCTCGTTGCCCGAGCCGTGCCCGATCCGTTCGGTCCACTTCATCTCCGCGGACACCGGGTTCGCCGTGGCCGGCGGCCGCACCGTCGGCGGGTCCTGGCCCGGAACCCCCGAGACCGCGGGCGTGGTCCTGGCCACCAGCGACGGCGGGCGGAGCTGGCGACGCCTGCCCACCCCCGCCGACGCGCAGACCGTGTGCTTCAGCGACCCGCGGACCGGCTGGCTGGGGGCCGACGGGCGGCTGTATCACACCGGCGACGGCGGCCTGAGCTGGACGCCGGTCACCGCTCGGGTCCAGTCCCAGGTGGCCGGCTATCCGGCCACGATGATCGTGCAGTGCGCCGGGCCGGGCTCGGCCTGGGCACTGGAGGTCGGCCCGGGTGCGGCCATGAGCCAGGAGCCGCACGTCGGTTACTACGCGGGCCCGGCCGGAGCGCTGCCGATCTTCGCCGAGCAGTACTTCCCCCATCCGGGGGTCCGGGTGACCGTGTCAGCGCCGGGCTCGTACGCTGGCCCGTTCTCGGCGATCAGCCCGTCGGCCGCCGCCTTCGTCGACTGGTGCCCGGCGTGCGACGGTGTGGGCTCGGCCCCGTGGGGTCTGGTGACCGGCTCGGGCGCCTCGCTGACCAGGGAGGGAGACGTCAGCGGGCTGACCGATCCCGACGCGGCCAGCTTCCTGTCCCCGCAGCTCGGCTGGGTCGCGGGCATCGTGACCAGCTCCGAAGGCAACGGCAACTTCAGCGAGCGCTGGCGCATCGTCTTCACCGATGACGGCGGGCAGACCTGGCAGGTCCAGTACTCCGGCCCCGTGACGACCGTGAGCTGATCGCCGGGGACTGGCGCGGGCGTGCCTGGCCTGGGGGCCAAGGCGCGGGCCGGGACTCTTGGGGCTGGACACATGGACCGCGCGGTCGGGCCGGCGGATGATATGGCAGGCGGACGACGCGGGAGGTCGCATGAAAACCAGGGCAGCGGTGCTCAGGGACATGGGCAAGGACTGGGAGATCATCGAGATGGACCTGGACCCGCCCAAGGAGGGCGAGGTGCTGGTCCGGTTCGCGGCGGCCGGGCTGTGCCACTCCGATGACCACCTGCGTACCGGCGACATCCCGGTCCGCTACCCGATCGTCGGCGGGCACGAGGGAGCGGGGGTCGTCGAGGAGGTCGGCATCGGCGTCAGCAGGCTCAAGCCCGGCGACCACATCGTCTGCTCGTTCCTGCCGACCTGCGGGCACTGCCGGTTCTGCGCCAGCGGCATGACCAACCTGTGCGACCTCGGTGCGCTGTTCTTCGACAACTGCCTGCCCGACGGGACGTTCCGGTTCCACGCCGACGGCGAGGACTTCGGCCAGATGTGCCTGCTGGGCACGTTCTCACAGCGGTCCGTGGTGTCCGAGCACTCCTGCATCAAGATCGACGACGACCTGCCGCTCGAGACCGTGGCGCTGGTCGGCTGCGGGGTGCCGACGGGGTGGGGCACCGCGGTGAACGCGGGCGGGGTGCGGCCGGGCGACACGACCGTGATCTACGGGATCGGCGGCGTCGGGATCAACGCGGTCCAGGGCGCGGCGTTCGCCGGCGCGCGCAACGTCATCGCGGTCGACCCGCTGGAGTTCAAGCGGGAGAACGCCATGGAGTTCGGCGCCACGCACATCGCGGCCGACGCGGCGGCCGCGCAGGACCTCATCACCGAGCTCACCAGGGGCGTCGGCGCGGATCAGGCCCTGATCACCGTCGGCGTGGTCACCGAGGAGGTCATCGCGGCGGCGTTCGCGGCGGTCCGCAAGCGCGGCACGGTCGTGATCACCGGGCTGGCCGGCCCGGGCAAGAAGACCATCCAGCTGCCCAGCTTCGAGCTCACGCTGTTCGAGAAGCGGATCCAGGGCGCGCTGTTCGGCAGCGGTAACCCGTTCGACACGATCCCGCGGCTGCTCGACCTGTACCGGGCCGGGCAGCTCAGGCTCGACGAGCTGGTCACGAACCGCTACACGCTCGAAGACGTCAACCAGGGCTACCGGGACATGCTCGACGGCCGCAACATCCGCGGCCTGCTCATCCACGAGTCCTGACCGGCGCGGAGCTCGACGCGACGGCGGGCCTGGCCGGCGTCTGGTCGGCCAGGCCCGCGGCTGCTGGTGCGCGAGCCGGTGAGTCAGGCGGTCGGCGAGTTGGCGGCGCGGCGGGCGGCCTGTGTCCGCCTCAGCACGATGCTGACCGCGACCAGGACCACCGGGAAGCCGATGCCGATCAGGGCGATCTGCCAGCCCGTCAGGCCCGACGTGGCTGCGTGATGGACGGTGGCCAGCGGGACCTGGCTGGCGAAGGCGGCCGGGATGCTGGCGAAGGCGGCCAGCAGGCCCGCGGTGACCGCGGCCAGGGCCGCAGCCATACGGCGGCGAACGGGGTGGGACTGGAACATGGTTGCTCCTCGTGGTGATCGGGATGTGCGATTGGGTGCGTGGGAGTGGTCGGGGCAGGCCGGGCTAGCGCCGAAGGCCCGGCGCTCCAGGCGGGCGTATCCGGGGCGGGTAGCGGCCAGCAGGATCCGCGCCGACCGGTCGGCGGCGGCCGGCAGCCGGCTCAGCTCGTCCGGCTGCGCGTACCGCGCCAGCCACGGCGCGGCGAAGCGGCGGCCGGACCAGGGGGCCTGGCGCTGGACCTGCCGCTGGCACCATCGGTACGCTTCGGCAGGCAGGTAGCGCCGCATGGCGGGGAAGATCTGCTCTTCTTCGTCGGCGAGGTGTTCCTCGAGCATGTCGCGCAGTTCGCTGACCGATGCGTGCAGTCGAGCGGACGTGCCAGGTTCCGCGCGGAAGCACGCCACGGCCTGGGTGACCCGGCTGGCCGCCGCGTCGATCGCCTGGTGGTCGTCGGTCAGCGGGGTCAGGTCCACGGCCGGCCCGGCGGTGGCGGCGATCACCGGCCAGAGGATGTCGTCCTCGCCGCGATGGTGGGCGCGGATCTCGGCCAGGAGCGCCGTGGTGTAGCGGCCGATGGCGCGGGCCCGGGAGGGCGGCAAGTGGATGGCGGCTATGTCGCCGAGGCAGGCGGCGAGCCGCCGCAGGTCCTGCCGGATCGCCCGGTGGACCACCAGGATGGGGGTAAGGTCCGGCTCGGGCTCCCGCGCGGTCCTGGTTCTGAGTGCGAATGGCGGTGTGGTGCTCACGTTCCGAGCTTGGGCCGACACGCTGGTGGCTGACTTGCCGCCGGCTTGCGGCCCGGTTGCGGCGCTGCCAGAGTGAGGTTGATCTTCCTGTCAGCGAGGTGCCTGTGATCGGGGTTCGGGTGCTCGGGCCGCTCGAGGTCACCGTCAACGGCGCCCCCGCCGACGTGGGCGGCCCGCGGCAGCGGTGCGTACTGGCGCGGCTGATCGCAGCGCACGGCCGGGTGGTCTCCGCCGACCGGCTCATCGAGGACCTGTACGCCGAGGAGGCCCCGCCGAAGGCGCTGGCCGCGGTGCAATCGTACGTTTGTCATCTGCGCCGCGCGCTGGAGCCGGGTCGTGCGGCCCGGGCCCCGGCAGGCGTGCTGGTCACCTCCCCGCCGGGGTATGCAGTGCGGCTCAGCCGTGAGGCGGTTGACGCCTGGTCCTTCGAGGACGAGGCGCACCGGGCCACCGGGCTTGACGACCCCGCCGCGGTGCACTCCCGGCTTTCCGCCGCGCTGGAGTCCTGGCGCGGCGCGGCGTTCGAGGAGTTCGGCGGGCTGCCGTGGGCGGACGCCGAAGCGTCCCGGCTGGAGGAGCTCCGGCTGACGGCCGCGGAAGCGCGCGCCGAGGCGGCGCTCCGGCTGGGCCGGGCGGCGCAGACCGTCGCCGACCTGAACCGCATGACCGCCGAGCACCCGCTGCGGGAGGAGGCGTGGCGCCTGCTCGCGCTGGCGCTGTACCAGTCCGGGCGCCAGGGCGACGCGCTAGCGGCGCTGCGCCGCGCGCGGGCCCGGCTGGCCGCCGATCTCGGCGTCGACCCCGGGCCGGCGCTGCGCGAGCTTGAGGAAGGCATTCTCGCCCAGGCTCCGCACCTGTCCGTCGAGCTGGCCACCATACCGCGCACATCCCTGGCGGCGGTCCCTGTACCGGCAGGGAGCGATCAGGCGCCGGCGCACGTCGGCCGGGATGCCGAGGTGGGCCAGGTGACTCGGTCAGCGCTGGAGGCAGCGGCGGGCCGGATGCGGATCGTGCTGGTGACCGGCGACGCCGGGGCGGGCAAGACCGCGTTGGCCGGCCTCGCCGGCCAACGCCTGGCGGCCGAGGGCTGGACGGTGACCACCGGGCGGTGCCCCGAGCACGAAGGCGCCCCGGCGGGCTGGCCCTGGGCCGAAACCCTCAGGCGCCTGGCCCGCACGGTCCCGCCTGCTGACTCCCGCGCGCTGGCCACGCTGCTGACCGACACCCCGGCGCGGGACGACGACGCGGCCGTGGCCCGGTTCCGGCTGCACCGCGCCGTCGCCGCGTACCTGGAGGAGGTCAGCCGGCCCGCGCCGCTGCTGGTGGTGCTCGACGACCTGCACCGCGCCGACGGCGAGACGCTGGCCATTCTCACCGACGTCACCGCGGACCTGGCCGCCAGCAGGATCCTCGTGCTGGCTACCTACCGGCCCGCCGAGGTGACCGAGCCGCTGTCCGGCTGCCTGGCCGCGCTGGCTGCCCGCGAGCCGGACCGGGTCACGCTGCGCGGGCTGGACGCGGCGGCGGCGGGTGAGCTGATCCGGGCGACCTGCGGCCGCCCGGTCGACGGCCAGACGGCGCGGGTCATCGCCGAACGGACCGGCGGTAACCCGTTCTTCATCAGGGAGACCGCCCGGCTGCTCGACTCCGAAGGCGCGCTGGCGGCCACGACCGAGGTACCCGCCGGGGTCCGCGAGGTCCTGCAGCGCCGGGTCGCCAGGCTCCCGGCCACGGCGCAGACCATCCTGCGGCAAGCGGCGGTGATCGGCACGGAGGCCGACGTCGACGTGCTCGGCGACGTGGCCGGCGTGGAGGAGCAGGTGCTCCTGGACGCCATTGATGCCGGGCTGCTCACCGGCCTGGTGACCGAGCCGGGACCGGGCCGGATCAGGTTCGCCCACGTCCTGGTCCGCGACACCCTCTACCAGGGCCTGTCCCGGCTGCGCCGCTCCCGGCTGCACGCCCGGGCCGCCGTTGCGATCGAGCGGCACAGCCCGGGCGAGGTGGCGGCCCTGGCCTACCACTTCACCGAGGCGGGCACCGACCCAGTCGGGGCGGCGCGCTACTGCCGCCTCGCCGCCGCCCAGGCCGAGCAGCGCTTCGCCTACCCGGAGGCCGCCCGGCTGTGGGAACAAGCCCTGGCCTGCCTGGACCAGGCCCCGGGCGCGCCGGCCAGGGACCGGCTGGAGCTGGTGCTTGGCCTGGAGAGCGCGCTCGCCCATGCGGGCCAGCTTGCCCGCGCCCGCTCCTACCGGCACGATGCCGTCCGCGCCGCGCTCCCGCTCGACGATCCGGTCCTGCTCGCCCGGGTCATCACCGCGTTCGACGTGCCCAGGGTCTGGTTCTCTGAGGAATACGGCGACACCGACGATGAGCTAGTCGGCACGGTCGAGCAGACGCTGGCCATGCTGCCATCCAGCGACGAGGCGCTGCGCTGCCGGCTGCTCACCACCCTGGCCCTCGAGCTGGAGGCCGCCGAGTCTGAGCGCGGCTACGAGGCCTCCGCCCAGGCTATGGAGATGGCCCGGCGGCTCGGCGACCCCGGTCTGCTGACGATGGCCATCAACGGCCGCTACATGCAGAGCTTTCGGTACGACGGGCTGGCTGAACGCCAGAGCCTGGGCGCCGAGCTGCTCGCGCTGCCGGGCAAGCCGGTGACCGTCGAGGCGCTGGCTCACCTGATGCTCATGGCGGCCAGCAGCGGCGCAGGTGACTTCGCCGCGGCCGACCTGCACGCCGATCAGGCCGCGCGCATCGCCGAGCGTTACGACGTTACGACGGCCGCCACCGCGCTCAGCATGTACCGCGCGATGCGGGCGGCGCTGGACGGCGATCCGGGCGGTGCCGCAGAGGCGTACCGGCAGGCCGCCGCGGGAATGGAGCGGCTCGGGCTGAGGCAGCAGGGGGCCGGGGTGAGCATCCTGGGGCGGTTCGCCCTGCTAGTCATGCAGGATCGGGTGGCGGAGATGACCGGCGAGCTTGAGCTCATCTGCACCGTCCCGCGCGCGGCTACCGTGTTCTCCGAGCTGTACGCGCTCGCCCTGGCGGCGGCCGGGCGGGCCACCGAAGCCCGCGCGGTGGCCGGGCAGGCTGCGGCCGATCCGCCGGGGCGTCATCTGGTTGTTCATGACCGGCGTCCGCGGCCTGCTCGCCATTGCGATCGACGACCGCGAGCGCGCTGAATCCGCCTACCGGGCGCTGCTGCCCTACGCCGACCGGCCGATCGGAGCCGACAGCACGGTGATGACCCTGTGGCCCGGCGCGCAGCTCCTCGGGGACCTGGCCCGTCACCTCGGCCTTCCCGGCGCGCGAGCCCATTACGAGCACGCGCTGGCCCTAGCCGGGCAGGCGCACGTGGAGTCGTGGCGCGAGGCCGCCATGAAGCGCCTGGTTCAGCAGCGCTTACGAGCCCCAGATCTCGGCGGCGGTCTGGACGACCAGGTCGAGCTTGGCGCGCTGCTGGTCCAGCGTGAGGGCGTTGCCGTCGACGGTGGAGGCGAAGCCGCACTGCGGGGACAGGCAGAGGCGGTCACCGTCGACGAAGCGGGCGGCCTGCTCGACGCGGCGCTTCAGGTCGTCCCTGGATTCCAGGACCGGGGTCTTGGTGGTGACCAGGCCGAGGACGACCAGCTTGCCGGCGGGGACGAAGCGGAGCGGCTCGAACGTCCCAGATCGTGAGTCGTCGTACTCGAGGAAGAACCCGTCGGCCTGCAGGCCGGAGAACACCGCCTCGGCGACGAAGTTGTACCCGCCGGAGCTGAACCAGGCGGAGCGGTAGTTCCCGCGGCACATGTGTACGGTCACGGCCAGGCCGTCGGGACGCCCGGCCAGGGCCCGGTTGATCACGCCGACGTTGATCTCCGGCTGGTGCTCGGGATCGAGGCCTGACCCGGCCGCCCGCTGGCGCCAGGCCGGGTCGTTCAGGAACGCGAACAGGGTGTCGTCCAGCTGGAGGTAGCGGCAGCCCAGGGCGGCCACCGCCGCCACCTCGCCGGCGTAGGCGGCGGCGAGGTCGGCGCGGAACTCGTCCCGGTCGGCGTAGCCGCTGCCGGACAGGTCGGCGCGGAAGTGCGCCATACTCGGCGAGGGGATGGTGAGCTTGGGCACCGCGGTGGTGACCGCCGAGGCGAGGAAGCTGAAGTGGTCGCCGAAGATGGTCTCGGCCAGGTGTACCTGGCCGGTCACCTCGGTCCCGTGCGCCTCGTAGATCGTCTCGGTGTCGCTGCCGAACACCGGGACGGGCGTCCACTGGGCCGCGTAGCGGAGGCCGCCGAGGCGAGCGATGAAGTCGGTGTGCCACTCGGCGCGGCGGAACTCGCCGTCGGTGGCGGACTGCAGCCCGACCTCCTCCTGCATCCGGACCGCATCGGCGATCGCGTCGTCTTCGGCCTGCGTGAGCTGCTCCGCCGTGATGACCCCGGCCGCGCGGTCGGCGCGAGCTGCCAGCAGGGCAGGCGGGCGGAGCAGGCTCCCCACGTGATCGGCGCGGAACGGCGGGGTCAGGCGGCGCGCCATGGGTCCTCCCAAAGTCCCTAAGAACAGGCTGTCCGGCAGGCCGAAGTGCACGCGGGCCAGTTCGCCCGCGGTGGTCAGGTGCTGCGCGGCGATGTGGCCGTAATACATCGACACGTCCCGGTAGTAGCGCTGCAGCCGGGTGCCGCGCTTGACCGCCGACGACCCGGCGGCGGCGACGATGATCTCCACGGCCCGGGCGGCCAGCTGGCCCGCCTGCTGGAGCATGGCGTACATCCGGGCGTCGTCCTCCCGGGTGAACGGCTCGCCGGCCTGGTCCCAGCGCCGCGCCAGTTCCATGTACCGGTCCCCGGCCCGAAGCACGATCGCCTCCGCCGCGTCGGTGAGCGCGAGCGCCTGCCCGTAGGGCCGCTGGTAGTCCGGGTGGGTGTACCTGGGCACCTGCGGCGGGAAGTACGTCGGCCTGGTGGTGATGATCTGCTCGTATTCCTCAAGCGACGCGCGCGCTGCGCCGATCACCGGGATGACCAGGCCCGCGTGGTACACCCCGTAGATCCGGCCGCAGTACATCGGGTTGCCGTGCAGGCGGGCACCGGGGGCCTGGCCCGTCCCGTGCGTCCAGTCCCCCGGCGCGGTCCAGTGGGCGGGCACGAAGACCGCGTCGGCCCGGACGCTGTTCGACCCGCTGGAGTTCATCCCGAGCGTGGCCCCGTCACCCCAGTCGTCCAGGACCGTGACCTGCGCCCTGGGGATGACGACGGCGAGTCGTTCGGTGGTCCCGGCGACCAGCGCGTTGCCCATGAAGTGGGTGGCGTGGGCGATGCCCGAGCAGTAGTCCCAGGTCCCGCTGACTACGTACCCGCCGGGCGCCGGCTTCGCCGTCCCCATCGGGGGCGGCCGGTGCGGGCAGCGGAAGTCTCCGGACGGGCCGAAGATCTCGCGCTGGCCCGCCTCGGAGAACCAGGCACCGACGACGAGCGCGTGGTGGGCGCCGAGGGTCAGTCCCCAGCCGGTCCCGGGGTCGCCCGCCGAGACGGCCAGCATCGCCTGCCAGAACGTCGGCAGGCCGAACTCGTAGCCGCCGAACCGGCGCGGCTGGAGCAGCCGGTAGAAGCCCGCCGCGGCGAACTGCCTGTCCAGTTCCGCCGTGTGATGCCCGAGCTTTTCCGCCTCGTCCTGCTGGTCCCTGACCGCGGGGATCAGCGCCCGTGCCCGGGCGATGACCGCTTCCGGCGTCAGGTCCGGCTCGGGCACGGGCGTCTCGGGGGTTCGCGCGTCCGCGTTCCCTGACACGGTACGAGCCTGCTCGCCGGCGCGGGCGCGGGCAAGGCGCTCGGCCGGCCGAAGTGGGCGATTGTCCCGCGCGACATTCCCGGCTCTTACCCGTTGTGCTCGGGCCACGGGCCTGCACGTCCGGGATGGGCCGCGCTTGCCGGCCGGCGTTCGGGCGGGGGACGCTGATGCTGACCCAGGAGGCGACGAGCACGGGAGGACCCATGGCGGAGGCGGCAGGCAGCGAGTTCTGGCGGGAGTTCAAGCCAGTGGCGCAGGTGTTCAGGCCCGGCGCGATGCCGGAGGCGTACATCGCCAACGCGGCCACCGATGACGAGCGCTTCTACGCGCCGCTTTCGGAAACGGTCGGCACCCGGCCGCTGTGGATCTCGCCGAGCCAGAACCGGTGGTGCGACGTGCTGATGTGCCGCGGCGCCGGGCTGGTGAACCGGCACTACCACCCGCAGCAGGTCTTCGCGTACACCATCTCCGGCAAATGGGGCTACCTGGAACACGACTGGGTGGCGACCGCGGGCGACTGGATCTACGAGGCGCCGGGCGAGGCGCACACGCTGATCGCCTACGAGTGCGACGAGCCGATGAGAGTGACCTTCAACGTCACCGGGCCGCTGATCTGGCTGGACGAGAACGGCCAGCCGAGCGGACACTTCGACGTGTTCGACTACATCAAGCTCTGCCGGGACCACTACGAGAAGATCGGGATCGGCGCGGATTACGTGGACCGCCTGTTCCGGTAGGCGGGGAGGGGCGGGCACCACCGCTCGTCCGGGATCGGCGCGGGTTTCGTGGACCATGTGTTCCCGTAAGGGTGGCCCGGGACGGGCACCATCGCCGTTCGGGATCGGCGCGGGTTTCGTGGCCACCTGTTCCGGTAAGGATGGCCCGGGACGGGCACCACCGCCGTTCGGCATAAAAGGGAATTTCCTCAGCCGACGGCGGCCAGGAGTGGCGCGAGGACGGTCAGGTCCTCCTCGGCGGCGGTCAGGATCACGCCGCTGACCAGGTTGCGGGCCTCGCGGAGCAGGTCCGCGGCGAGGTCGATGCCGACGGCGCGGGCGCCGCCGCGCCCGGCGCGGTCCAGGGCGCGCAGGGTGTCCGGCGGGATGCGGACGCCCGGGACCTCGTTGGCCAGGTAGTCCGCCTCCTCGAAGCTGCGCAGCGGGGTGACCGAGAGCAGGAGCGGGATGTCGTCAGCCGCCAGGGCCGCCGCAAGGCGGAGCAGCGATTCCAGCTCGTAGACGGGCCGGGAGACGAGGAAATGCGCCCCCGCCCTGACCTTGGCGCGGGCCCTGGCGGTCTCGGCGTCCGGGTCCCGCGCGCCGGGGTTGACCCGGGCGCCCACGCAGAACGACGTCCGGGTGGTCAGCGCCAGGCCGTTGGAGTCGCGCCCGGCGTTCAGCCCGGCCAGCAGCGAGATGAGGCGGAGCGAGTCGACCTCCCAGATCCCGTCCACGGCGGGGTAGTCGCCGAGCACGGGCGGGCTGCCGGTCGTGCAGATCACGCTGCGGACGCCGAGCGCGTGCGCGCCGAGCAGGTCGGCCTGCAGCGTCATGATGGTCTTGTCCCAGGTCACCACCGTCGCGATAGTCTCGACGCCGACCTGCTGCTGCAGGTGCAGCGCCATGTCGAGGGAATCGGAGTGCGTGCGGGCGAGCTCAGGCGGCTGGACCGCGAACACCTCGATGCCCTGGGCCTGCAGCTCCGCCGCGGCCTGGACGGCCTCGCCGGCCCTGACGCTGGCCGGCGTCGCGATCGCGGCGGCGACGATGAACCGCCGGCTGGCGAGTTGGTCGGCCAGGCTGCCCGCGACCGGGCGGGCGGGCGCGGCGGGCTCGGCCGTCCGCGGCGGGCGGGATCGCTGGCGCGGCGCCGGGGTCGGGACCGGCGGGCGGGCGGCTGGCGGTGTGTCGCCGACCGGGCGGGCCGCGGCGACCGCCTCGGCGATGTGGGTGGGCGTCGTGCCGCAGCAGCCGCCGACGAGCGTCACCCCGGCGTCGGCGAACCGGCGCAGGTACCTGGCGAAGTAGCCGCCGTCGATGCTGAACTCGAAGTTGCGCGGGCCGGTGCGCTGGGGCTGCCCGGCGTTCGGCTGGGCGCTGACCGGGATCGTCGCGTAGCGCACCAGGTCTTCGGCCACGGTGAGCATCCGCTGCGGGCCGATGGTGCAGTTGGTGCCGAGCATCGCGACCGGCAGGCCGGACAGGACGGTGGCCACCTCGCGCGGGGTCTCCCCGCCTAGCGTGTGCGCGTCGTCGGCGAAGGTGGCCTGCGCGATGACGGGCACGTCGCAGGCGTCGCTGGCCACGTAGACCGCCTCGACGAGCTCGTCGAGGTACCCGAACGTCTCCAGGATGACCAGGTCCACGCCCGGCCCGGCGACGAGGGCCTGGATCTGCTCGCGGATCACGTCCATGCGTTCGGCCGAGCCGATCCGGCGGCGCTGCGGCGCGGTGACGGCGGGCGACACCGACCCGGCCACCAGGACGTTGCGGTCGCAGCGATCCTGGGCCTCGCGGGCGATCCTGACCCCGGCGCGGTTGATCTCGACCACCTGGTGTGGAAAGCCATGGTGGCCGAGCCAGAGGCGGTTCGCGCCGAAGGTGTTCGTCTGGATGATGTCCGCGCCCGCCGCCAGGTAGCTCTCGTGGATGGCGCTGACCAGGACGGGATCGGACAGGTTGAGCTCGGGCAGCGAGCGGTCGAGCGCGGCGCCAGCCGCGTGCAGCATGGTCCCCATCGCGCCGTCGCAGACCAGGACGCGCCGGCCGAGCAGGCTGGCCGCCGGGCTCGGGCCCGGGCTCGGGCGGTGCAGGTGGTCAGCGGTCACGGCTCGTCCCCGAGCGCGTCGAGGATCTCCAGCGCGACCTGCGCGATGAGCCGGTCGGTGTAGTTGTCGAGCCTGAGCCCGGTGATCTCCTCGATCCGCTTGACCCGGTAGGCGACCGTGTTGGGATGCACGTGCAGGATGCGCGAGGCCCGCTGCGGGCTGTTGTTTTCGCGGAAGTAGCAGGCCAGCGTGGTCAGGTACTCCGACTTGTGCTCCTGCTCGTGCACGGCGAGCTTGCCGAGCACATCGGTGGCGAAGGACTTCAGCTCGGCCAGGTCGGGTACCTGGAGCAGCAGCCGGAGGATCCCGAGGTCACCGAAGGCCGAGACGGCTCTCGGGGTCCCGGCCCGCCCCAGCCGGCGCAGGGTCGCGGTGGTGCGCTGCGCCTGCGCGTAGGAACGCGCGACCTCGCGCGGGTCACGGCAGGTTCCGCCGATCCCGATGACGATCTTCGCCGAGGGGAACAGCTCGGCCAGCCGGGCCAGGCACGCGGCGGCGAGCTGGCGCGCGTCCATCGGCGCGGCGGTGACCACCACGACCTCGTGGTCGCGCGCCGAGACGATCGCCTCGGGGGCGCGGGTGGCCACGAAGTGCTCGATGCTCTCCCAGATCCGCTGGCGCTGCGCCGCGACGTCCCCGCGGCTGGCCACCGGCAGCGCGGAGGCCAGCGCTGGGGCCGGCAGGTCGAACGCGATGGCCAGCACGTTGTGGTCGCGGGCCGGGTCGTAGCCCAGGTGCGCGGCCCAGCGGTCGGCGTCGGCGCTGTCCCGGCCCCGGCCGAGGAGCAGGCCCTCCACCAGGTCGTCGCGGACGCGGCGGGCGGCCGCGGCGACGACGCGTTCCCGGCCCAGGATGACCCCGCAGATGGTGGCCGCGTGCTCGGTCACCAGCAGGCTCATGTCCTCGCTGAAGATGTTCTCCGCCGGGTCGATCGTGATCAGGTACGACGGCACCTCGTCCCCGACCAGGATGGGCGCGACGATGGTGGCGGGCATGCCGCCGACCTTCGGCAGCCGGAGCGCGCGCTGGCTCAGCCGCGACGCCCGCAGCACCTGGCCGAGCCGCGGGTGGACCACGTACTCCCGCACGTCGGCGGCGGCCTTTTCCGCGGGCACGCCCGGCGCCGACGCGGTCAGCACGTCCATCAGCTGGGTGACCACCGCGACGGTCGCGGCCGTCCGGTCGGAGATGAGCCGCACCACCCCGGCCAGGTCCGCGTCCTGCAGCGCGAGCCCGGACAGGTACCGGTACACGGTGACGAGCTCGCGCAGCGCGGCGTTCTCGCGGTCCAGGTTCCGGGGGCTGACCGCCGGATCGGGCCCCTCCGGGTTAGCGCGGCCGTCCGGGTTGTTGCGGCCGTCGGGGTGGGTCCGGCCGTCCGGGTGGGTCCGGCCGGAGGCCAGCACGGGTGACCAGTTCGGTACCGCCATGACCGGATCATACGATGACGCGCCTCGCGAGTCGCTGTGGCGGACCACAAGGCGTGGTTCCGCCAGGTTGTCTACCTGGCGGAATCGTTAACAAATGGTCATCGTCGCGAGGGCGGGGATGGGTGATACTTGACAAATACTGCGTCAGCCGTACAGATTTACACCACTTTACCCGCGGCCCCAGTGCCGACCGGGCTGCGCGGAAGGGACCCGAGTTGCTCGAGTACCGGGACTTGTACGCAGGCGGCCGGCTGGTCGGATCCGGATCGGCCGACGCGATCACGATCGTCAACCCGGCCACCGAGGAGGTCGCGGGCGCGGTGCCCTCGATGGTGGCGCGCGACGTCGAGGTCGCCGTGGCCGCGGCCAGGCAGGCCTTCGACGCGGGTCCGTGGCCGCAGGCCAGCCCGGCCGAACGCGCCGCGGCCATGGAACGCCTGGCGGCGGCCATCGAGGCGCGGGGGGAGGACACCGCCCGCCTGGTGACGGCCGAGATGGGCATGCCGATCACGCTGTCCCGGCGCAACAACGTGTTCGTCCCGTGCGGGATCATCCGCTACTACGCCGCGCTGGCCCGCGACCTGTGCACGGAGGAGTACCGCGAGGCGGTCAGCTTCGCCGGGCGCACGATGATCAGGCGCGAGCCGGCCGGGGTCGCGGCCGTGATCGCGTCCTGGAGCTACCCGCTCATCCTCGCGTTCTGCCAGCTGGCCCCGGCGCTGGCGGCCGGCTGCACGATCGTGCTCAAGCCCGCGGCCGAGACGTCGCTGTCCGGGTACATCCTGGCCGAGGCGTTCGAGGCGGCCGACTTCCCGCCCGGCGTGTTCAACCTGGTCACCGGGACCGACCAGGTTGGGGAGCTGCTCGCCGCGCACCCGGGGGTGGACGTGGTGGCCGTGGCCGGGCCGACGACCTCCGGCCGGCGGATCGCGGCGATCTGCGGCGAGACGCTCAAGCCGGTGACCCTGGAGCTCGGCGGGAAATCCGCGGCGATCGTGCTCGACGACGTCGACCTGGACGCCGCCGCGGCCGAGCTCAGCTGCCTGTGCTTCGCCAACTCCGGGCAGGCCTGTTTCACCATGTCCCGGGTGCTGACCCCGCGGGCCCTGTACCACGAGGCGGTCGAGGCGCTGGTGTTCCAGGCCTCGTGTCTGGTCGTCGGCGATCCGATGGCCGAGGAGACGACCATGGGACCGCTGGCCAGCCCGCGGCAGCGGGCCAGCGTGGAGTCGTGCGTCACGGCGGGGGTCAGCGCGGGCGCGCGGGTGGTCACCGGCGGGCGCCTGCGGCCACGCCGGTGCGCGGCTACTTCTACGAGCCCACCGTGTTCGCCGACGCCACGGCCGGGATGGCGATCGCCAGGGACGAGATCTGCGGGCCGGTGGTGACCGTGATCCCGTACGACGATGAATCCGAGGCGGTCGCGATCGCCAACGACTCCAGCTACGGCCTGGCCGGGAGCGTGTGGACCGACGACCCGGAACGCGGCCTGACGATCGCGCGGCGAGCCCGGGTGGGGACGTTCGGGGTGAACCTGTACGTGCCCGACATCGGCGCGCCATGGGGCGGGCGCAAGGCGAGCGGCATGGGCAGCATCTACGGCCCGGAGGGGCTCGACACGTACCTGGCGACGAAGTGCGTGTTCCTGCCCGCCGTGGCCGCCGGGGGCGTCGCCGCTGGTGCTGGTGCTGAGGCCGGGGCCGGGGCCGGGGCCGGGCGGGCGGCGCTGCGTTAACGTCGGAGTCGTGGATCTGGTCCTGCGCGGCGGGAAGCCGGCGTTACCCCGGTCGCCGCCGCCTACCGCAGGGCCGCGGCCGAGGGCCGGCCGGTCAACTACGGCTTCGCCGTGTCCTGGGCGATGGCCCGGATGGAGGCCGTGGCCGGGATCGCGCCCGAGGAGCGGCGGGGCCCCGCTGGCGCGGGGCCCCGCATGGCTCGGTCCGCTCGGTCAGGCGGGGTGGCCGATGCCCAGGTCCAGGTCCTCCTGGTGGGCGTCCGCGGCCGCTTCGAGGGCGTGCGCGACGGTCTGCTCGGGGCCGAGGCGGCTGCTCACGGCGAAGTAGAACACCGCGAGGCTGAAGATCGCGATGATCAACAGGTCCCACCCGAACCTCATGTGGAGGCCGAGCTTGGCGCCGAGGAACGTGGCGTAGCCGAGGACCGAGCCGGTGTTGCCCGGGCCTGAGCTGATCCCGCCGACGTAGCTGTCGCCGAAGATGGACAGGATGGTCAGGCCGGCGACCCACGGGATCGCCCACGCCCCGGCCCGGAAGTTCAGCGGCTCCTGGTTCGGGTCGAGCCGGCGGGCGATCATGTACAGGACCAGGAAGAAGACCACGGCGGCGTCGATCTTGAGGTTGTTGGCGGTGCCGCTCCAGTAGATGATGAACCCGGAGACCACGAAGCTGAACGGGGCGATGATGTTCAGCAGCGGCGCCCGGTACGGCCGGGCCCGGTCCGGGTCGCTCTTGCGCAGCGAGACCGCGGCCACCGGGGCGAAGCTGTACATGAACGAGGACGCCGCGGTGATGGCCCCGACCAGCCCCGCCCAGCTGCCGAACGGCAGGAACAGGACGCAGCCGAAGGCGCCGCCGAAGATGATGGAGAACCACGGGACGCCGCGCCGGTCGATGCTGGAGAACACCGGCGGCACGAAGCGGGTCTTGGCCAGCGAGTACGACAGCCGGGAGGCGGCGCTCACGTAGACCAGCCCGGTCCCGGCCGGCGAGACGATCGCGTCGATGATCAGGATGGTGCCGAGCCAGCCCAGGCCGACCGAGGTGGCCAGGGTGTAGTACGGGCCGAAGGTCGGGTTGCCCGCGCCGAACGGGTTGGCCCAGCTGTGGGCGATGTTGGCCGGGTTGAGCGCGCCGGTGAAGCACAGCTGCAGCAAGATGTAGAGGGCGGCGCCCATCAGCATGGAGCCGACCACCGCGAGCGGCACGTCCCGCTTGGGGTTACGCGCCTCGCCGGCCAGCTGGGCGGCCTGCTCGAAGCCCTCCAGGGCGAACACGATGCCGAGCGGGATCGCGATGAACACGCCCTTGAGGCCGAACGGAAAGAACCCGCCGTGGTCGGCGGTGAAGTTCGACCCGTGGAACACCTTGGTCATGATGAGGATGACGGTCGCGAACGGCACCAGGATCTTCCAGTACATGGCGACCGTGTTGGTCCTGGCCATCCACTTGATGCCGAACAGGTTCAGCGCCGTGAAGATGAACATCATGGCGATCGCGACGCCCAGGCCCTTGCCGGTGAGCAGGCCGGTCGTGGGATTCAGCAGCCCGTGCCAGATCTTGGCGTCGACGTACCCCAGCGTGGCCTCGACCTCGATGGGCGCGACGGCCATCGCCTGCAGGTAGGAGTAGGTCCCGCAGAAGAAGCCGCCCAGGGTCCCGGAGTGGATCCAGGTGAACCGCGCGGTGCTGCCTGAGATCGGGTAGGTGGAACCGAGCTCGGCGTAGATCAGCGCGATGCCGATGAGCAGGATCACGCCGATGATCCACGAGATCAGGGCCGCGGGCCCGGCGGCCTTGGACGCGTTCAGCGTGCCGAGGAGCCAGCCGGATCCGATGACGGAGCCAGCCGAGACCATGAACAGCGGCAGCAGCCCCAAATCGCGGCGAAGCCTTGGCGGAACGTCGGAGATCTCTTGAGCCATCCTGATGCCCCTCCGGTGAGCGATAACGGGGCACCGAGTCCGCTACCCGGCTCCGTTATCCGGCCTGTATGCAATCGCGTCGTCCCGCAATATGGGCGCTGCCCATATCGTGGGCGTTCATACGGAACGCTAACGGGACGCTAACACTGGTTATACCGAAGGACGCCTATCGGGAGAAGATCCCAAGGTCACATTTCTGCACGCTTAACCGAAAGTGCTTTAGCGGTCACTATCCCGCGAAAACGTATTCCCGCATTCCAGGTTTAAGGTTCCGGTGACCAGGTCATGTCCAGGGCGGGCCGGTGCAGCGCGAGCACGTGCTCGTGGGTTTCGCGCTCGGCGACCAGCCGGGCCCGGCCGTCCCGGCAGAACACGACCGGCGGCCGCAGCGCGCCGTTGTAGTTGTTGGCCAGCGTGTAGGTGTAGGCGCCGGTGACCGGCATGGCCACCAGGTCCCCGACGGCAGCCGCCGGGATGTGCAGGCCGGCCACCAGCCGGTCGCCGGACTCGCACTGCCGCCCGACCAGGTCCGCCGCATGGTCCGCGGGGTCCGACATGCGGGTCGCGAGCGCCGCCTCGAACCGCTGGCCGGTGAGCGATACGTCCAGGTTGTCGGCCATCCCGCCGTCGACCGCCACGAACGTGCGGCCGGTGTGCTTGACCGTGGTGACCCGGTACAGCGTCGCGCACGAGCCGGCCACGAGCGAGCGGCCCGGCTCGATCACCAGCTTGGCCCCGCCCGGGAGGTGCGCGCGGGCGGCGGAGGTGACGGCATCCAGGTACTGCTCCACGCTCGGGGCGTCGTCGTCGCGGGTGTACCGGACCCCCAGCCCGCCGCCGACGTCGTAGACGGGGAAGGCGCCCAGCACGGCGATGGCCTCGACGGCCCTCGCGAACGGCTCGATGTCGAGGATCTGCGACCCGATGTGCAGGTGCAGGCCGTCCAGGACCAGCCGGTCGCTGACCCGGATCCGGGCGATCGCCTCGCGCGCCTGATCGAGCGGCAGCCCGAACTTGGAGTCGTCCCCGCCGGTGGACTGCGATTCGTGGGTCTGCGGGGAGATACCGGGGATGATCCGGATAAGGACCCGCTGCGGACGGGTGGCCAGGTGCTCGAGGCGGTCGATGTCGTCGAAGTTGTCGACCACCACCGTCGCCACCCCGGCCTGGTGCGCGCTGGTCAGCTCCGCGGTGGTCTTGGCGTTCCCGTGCAGGTAGATGCGTTCGGGTGCGACTCCCGCGGCCAGGGCCATGACGAGTTCGCCGGCGCCGGCCACGTCGATGCTCAGCCCCTCGGCGGCGAACAGCTTGTAGGCCGCCAGGCACGGGAACGACTTCGACGCGAACACCACCTCGGAGTCCGGGTACCGGGCGGCCAGCCCCTCGCGCATCCGGCGCGCCTGGTTGCGCAGCCCGGCCTCGTCGACGAGGTAGGCGGGCGTCCCGAAGCGCTCGGCAAGCTCGCGGACCCCGACGCCGGCGATGCGGAGTTCGCCGTCCGGGGAGACGGAACTGTGCTCGGGAAATAGCGGGAGCAGGTCAAGACCTCGCGTCTGAGAGGCCTGGGCCTGCGTGCCGGAGGTCGTCATCTGGTGCTCCCGTTGCCTGGTGCCGGTGTACCCGCACCTTAGCCTCCCTCGGGACCGGGGCGGGAAGCGAACCGGGGCGGGAAGGGACCGCGGCGGAGAAAGACCGGGCCGGGAAGCCGGACGGGAATGGTCCGGACGGGGATGGTGAGGCGGTCGCGGTAGGTACGCGACGACGGACCGGGCGGGCTGTTAGTGGGCGGGCATCAGGACGGCGTTGATGATGTAGACGGTGGCGTTGGCGGTCTGCAGGTTCCCGCAGGTAACCGCGGCGTTGTTCACCTCGTAGGTGGCGCCCATCTTGGCCGTCTTGAGCTGGCCGCCCTCCAGCGTGGTCAGCGTCATCCCGCTGGCCAGCTCCGCGGGGGTGACGTGCCCGCTGACTACGTCGTACTTCAGGATCCTGGCCAGCTCGGCCATGCCGCTCATCATGCTCATGTCGTGCGCGGTGAGCATGGCGAAGGCCTGGTTGTCCGGCGCGAAGACGGTGATGGCCCTGGCCGAGTCGAGCGTGGCGGTCAGCCCGGCCTTCCTGATCTCCGCGGCCAGCGTGGTGGTCAGCGGGTTGTGGCTGGCCGCGATGACGACCGGGTCCATGGACATGCTGTGCATGCTGCCCATCCCGGACGCAGGGATCATCCCGCAGTCCATCCCGATCGTGGCGGCGGTCTCGGCCATGGATTCCGAGGGTGACGCCGCGGCGTGCGAGGAGGCCGCCGGGGCGGCGGCGCTGGTGGTGCTGCTGGTCGTGCTGCCGCACGCGGCGGTCGCGGCCAGGGCGAGGGCGATCGCCGGCCACCAGGCGACGCGGCGGCCGCGGGCCGGACCGGTATCAGTGGAGGGCATCGTCTCTCCTTGCTCAGCAGGGGCTGATGGACGGGGGCCGGTAGGGGCTGACGGACGGGGCAGGTAGGGGCTGACGGACGGGGCAGGTAGGGGCTGATGGACGGGGCAGCGCGCGGCCTTCGGGTAGTTACTCGTCGCCGCGGTCGTCCTGGATTGCCCGCGCGGGCAAACGGTGGCGGCGGCGGCGGCGAATTACAGGTATGGGGATCAGCGACGCGGGACGCCGGCCGAGACCTGGCCGGGCCGCCGGCGGGCAGGCCGTCGACACCGACCTGGAGTCCCTGATCTGCGCGGTAGCCCGCGGCGATCAGGCGGCGTTCGAGGCGGTGTGCGCCCGGGCGGGCCCGGCGGTGTTCGGCGTGGTGCGGGCCGTGGTGCGTGACCCGTTCCAGGTCGAGGAGGTCTGCCAGGAGGTCCTGCTCGACGTGTGGTGCGGCGCGTCGCGGTTCGAGCCCGGCCGGGGCAGCGCGCTGGCCTGGGTGACGACGATCGCGCACCGCCGCGCGGTCGACCGGGTGCGCTCGGAGCACCGGGCCGCCGAACGCCAGTTGCGCGCGGCCTCGCACCAGGTCGAGTACGACGAGGTGGCCGAGGCGGTCGAGATCCGGCTCGACCGGGAGCGGGTGCGGCGGTGCCTGGGGTCGCTGACCAGGGTGCAGCGCGAGTCGGTGACCCTGGCCTACTACGGCGGGTACACGCTGCGCCAGGTGGCCGCGCTGCTGGCCGTGCCCGAGGGAACGGTCAAGACCAGGATGCGCGACGGACTGATCCGGCTGCGAGATTGCCTTGGGGGCACACGATGAGGAACCTGCGGCGGACCGAGGCGCACACGCTGGCCGGAGCGTACGCGCTGGACGCGGTGACGGGGGCGGACCGGGCCCGGTTCGAGCGGCACCTGGCCCGGTGCCAGGCCTGCGCCAGGGAACTGCGCGAGCTGCGCGAGGCCGCGGCCCGGCTGGCGACGGCGGTGGCGGCCGAGCCGCCCGCGGACCTGGTCGAGCGGGCGGTGGCCGCGGCCGCGCGAACCAGGCAGTGGCCGCCGCCGGACACGAGGCAGGCGCGAGGCTGGCGGCCGGCCTGGCGCACGCGCCGGGCCGGAGGGTCGAGCCGGGCGCCTGCGCCCGGGGGGGCGCGACGCGGCGTGTCGCGCAGGATCGCGCTAGGCGTGGCCGCGGCGTTCCTCGCGGCCGCGGCGGCCTCCGGCGCGGCCGCGGTCACCGCCGAGCATCACCTGGGCGCCGACCAGGCCAGGGAGCACGCGATCGCCGAGGTGCTGAACGCGCCGGACGCAGTGATGCTGACGGCCCGGATCACCGGAGGGGGCACGGCCACCGTGGTGATGTCCCACCGGGACCACGCGCTGGTGTTCACCGCGGCCGGGCTGCCTGCGCTTCCGGCCGGCTCGTGCTACGAGCTGTGGCTGATGGGGCCGGCCGGCGACCGGCCCGCCGGCGTCCTCCCCGCCCCCGACCACGGCATGACCGGCCCGGTCATCGCGACCGGCCTGACCACCGGCGACTCGGTGGGCCTGACCGTCGCGCCCGTCGGCAGGCCGGGCCACCTGGCCGCCAAGCCGATCCTGATGCTCAGCCTGGCGTGAGCCGGGCCCACCCAGAGCCTGTTATTTGACCAGGAAGGCCGCGAGTCCCTCCGGTGGTTCTGACTGGACCGCCACGTCGTCCACCACGGCCAGGCGAGGGCCGCCGCGCGCCCAGTCCACGAGCCGGCGGACCTCCTCGTCCGGACCCTCGAAGACCGCCTCGACCCGGCCGTCGGGCAGGTTGCGCACCCACCCGGCCACGCCGCTCTGCTCGGCGAGCCGCCGGCATGCGTCGCGGAAGAACACCCCCTGGACCCGGCCGGAGATCAGCACCCGGTAACGAACCACGAGCACGAGGTTACGCCGCGTACGGCCGTCGGCCCAGGAGCCGCGCGGGCACCCGGCCGGCCTCCCTCGCAGGGCAGGGGAGGCGCGGGGGGTGAACCACCGCCGTTCGGCTTAAAAGGTCTTTCAGGGTTTTTGCGGATCGCCGGCGATGAGGCGGGCGGTGTCGCGGGCGATCATCAGCTCCTCGTCGGTCGGCACGACCATGGCCTGGACCGGGCCCGGCACGCTGATGCGCCCCCTCGTGCCATGGCCGTGCCGCGCGTTGGCGTCGGGGTCCTCGGTCAGGCCGAGGAAGCCGAGGCGGGCGAGCACCAGGTGGCGGACCACGACGCTGTTCTCGCCGATGCCGCCGGTGAACACCAGCGCGTCGAGCCGGTCCAGGCTGGTCACCAGCCCGGCGATCGCCTTGGCCAGCCGGTGCACGAAGACCTCGAGGGCCAGTTGCGCGCGCTCGTCCCCGGCCGCGGCGGCGGTTTGGATGGCGCGCATGTCGTTGCTCGCGCCGGACAGCCCGAGCAGGCCGCTCCGGGTGTTCAGCACGTCGGTGAGCTCGGCCGCGGTCAGGCCGGTCCGCCCGGCCAGGTAGCCGAAGACGCCGGGATCGATGTCGCCGGAGCGGGTCCCCATGACCAGGCCCTCCAGCGGGGTCAGGCCCATCGTGGTGTCCACCGACACGCCGTCCCGCACCGCCGCCGCGCTGCACCCGTTGCCGAGGTGGGCGGTGACCAGGCGCAGCTGACCGGGCGGCCGGTCCAGCAGGACGGCGGCCTGCCCGGACACGTAGCGGTGGCTGGTGCCGTGGAACCCGTACCTGCGGACCAGGTAGGTGGTGTACCAGTCCTCCGGGACCGCGTAGCGGAACGCGCGCGGCGGCATCGTCTGGTGGAACGCGGTGTCGAACACGGCGACCTGCGGCAGGCCGGGCCGGATGGCGCGGACCGCCTCGATGCCGGCCAGGTTCGCCGGGTTGTGCAGCGGCGCCAGCGGGATGAACGAGCGGATCGCCTCGATCACCTCGTCGTCCACCAGGGCCGAGGCGGTGAACCGCTCCCCGCCGTGGACCACTCTGTGGCCCGCTCCGGCCGCCTCGTGCCCGGCGTCGTCCAGGAGGTCCAGGATCCGGGCGATGACCGCCCGGTAGTCCGCTCCGGGCAGCGGTTCGGCAACCGTGTCCGCCGGGTACCGCCTGACCTGCAGCGACGCGTCCGGCGCGCCGACCCGCTCGGCCTCCCCGTCCACCTTGCGCTGCCCGCTTTCCGGGTCTAGCAGCGCGAACTTCACGGAGGAGCTGCCTGAATTGAGCACGAGCACCTGGCCGGTCACGGTCGGGATGCTACTGGGCGCGGGGGCGCCCCGGGGGGCGCCGCCCATTTTCCTGCCGAACGGGCGGTGGTGCCCCTCCCGGCCATGCGCGGACGGTCCGGTTTCTGCCGAACGCCCGGGTGACCTCCGCCTTGTCCGAAGTGGCGGAAAGTTACGAAAACTTTTTGAGATGTGACCCATCCGCCGGTCTTGCCGCCGCGAAGTTAGCGCGTGACAGGCGATCCGGCGGCCACGGGGCCGTGTCAAGGTCCACAGCCGGTGTGGGCGCCGGCTGCTGCTCCGGCCCGGCCGCCGGATCGTCCTACCCGCTTCGACGTTGCCCTGGGCTTGCCCTGGCGACGGGCCTGCCCACCACCACCACGGAAAGGATCCTGATGCGCAGTCACGATGAAGAGCGCCGCTCTTCCGGGTCTACCGGTCGCCGCCTGTCCAGGCGCTCCCTGCTGCAGGGGGCGGCCACGGCCGGCGCCGCCGGCCTGGCCGTCAGCGTCATGGGAGCGGCGAACCCGGCCCTGGCCGCGACCAACCGGAGTTCGGCGCCGGAACGGGGCGGCCAGGCCCCCGGCACGGCGACGCCGCAGGCCGGGCCGATCGTGGTGCACGTACGCGACGCCAGGTCCGGGGACATCGAGGTCTTCTCGGGGACCAGCCAGACCCGGCTGCGCGACACGGACCTGGCCGCCCGGATCGCCCGGGCGATCGGGTGAGTCCTGCTGCTTTACCTGACCAATCGAGCCAGTGAGGTAATTCATGTCATCGCATCGCGAGGCACCCCAGATATCCAAGGACCCGGTCGCCGACAGCACCGACCTGTACGCGTTCGTCAGCCCGGACAAGCACGACACCATCACCCTCATCGCCAACTACATCCCGCTGCAGCTTCCCTCCGGCGGGCCGAACTTCTACGAGTTCGGCGACGACGTCCTCTACGAGATCCACATCGACAACAACGGGGACGGCCTGGCGGACATCTCCTACCAGTTCCGGTTCACCACCACGGTGCGCGACCCCGGCACCTTCCTGTACAACACGGGCCCGATCACGTCGCTGGGCGACACGACCTGGAACCGCGTGCAGACCTACGACGTCGCGGTGGTGTCCGGCGGGTCGTACACCGGCCTGGGCAGCGGCCTGTCCTGCCCGCCGTGCAACATCGGGCCGCTGTCGACGCCGGACTACGCGGGCCTGGCCGCCGACGCCGTAGCCAGCGTCGGCGGGATCACCGTCTTCGCCGGCCAGCGGGCCGAGGCCTTCTACGTCGACCTGGGCGCGATCTTCGACCTGGGCGACCTGCGGCCGCTGGCGAACGCCCACGCGTTCGGCAGCCTGTCCGCCGGACCGGGGGTCAACGCCACCAACAACCTGAACGTGAACACGATCGCGATCCAGGTGCCGATCTCCGCGGTGACGATCTCCGGCCATCCCGTCATCGGGGTGTGGACCACGGCGAGCCGGCAGAAGGCCAGGGTCTACGACGCCGACCAGGGCGACTACGTGAACGCCGGGCCGTTCGTGCAGGTGTCGCGGCTGGGCAACCCGCTGGTCAACGAGGTGCTGATCCCGATGGGCACCAAGGACCTGTGGAACACCCTGCCGCCCGACCAGGACAAGCAGTTCCTCAGCTACGTCGCCCACCCCGGCCTGGCGGCCCTGCTGAACGTCCTGTACCCGGGCGCGTTCCCGAACCTGGCCGCGGCGGTCTCGGCCGGGACGGCGCGGGCCGACCTGGAGGCGATCCTGCTCACGGGCATACCGGCCGGCATCATCAGCAAGACCTTCACCACGTTCACCGGGCCGGTGATCGCTGACATGCTCCGGCTCAACACCTCGATCACGCCGAGCGGGTCGCCGAGCATCCTCGGGTTGCTCGGCGGCGACGTGGCCGGCTTCCCGAACGGCCGGCGGGTGACCGACGACGTGGTGACGATCGAGCTGCAGGCGGTCGCCGGGGCCACGCTGCCGCTGGTCGACAAGTCCTTCAAGCCGGACAAGGTCGTCAAGTCGGTCAGCGACTTCAGTCCCGACCCGCCCGCGATCGGCTCGCCGCCCACCGGCTCGTTCCCCTACCTCGGCACTCCGTACAGCGGTTACGACGAGCCGTCCTGACCGCGTTCAGCGAGGCCCTACTCGTAAGGAAACTCATCATGACCGAGCACGCTGCCGGGCCCACAGGGCCCGGCACCGTCATCATGGAACTCGGCGCGGACACCGGCGCCCTGATCCTGTACACCCCGGCCGACCTGGACGGCGCGGAGATCGAGATCAGCCGGCACGGCGACCCCGCCGCCCGGCGCACGCATTCCCAGGTCCGCCAGCGTCCCGTCGCGAACGTGACCAAGTACGCGGCCGTCTACTCGAGCCTGCGCGCCGGGGAGTACACGATCTGGCGCGACGAGGACCGCCCGGCGGCCACCGTCACGATCGCCGGCGGGCAGATCACCAGCTGCCGCTGGCCGGAGTGACCCCGCAGCGCTTAAGTAGCATGGCGGCATGGTCCCTGGCGGTCGGCTGCTCGCGTTCGCGCTGGTGGCGCTCATCATCATCGTCATCCCCGGGCCGAGCGTGCTGTTCGTGGTCGGCCGGGCGCTAGCGCACGGGCGGCGGGTGGCGCTCGCCTCCGTCCTGGGTAACGAGGCCGGTTCCCTGGTGCTCGTGGGCCTGGTGGCGGCCGGAGTCGGGCTGCTGGTGGAGCGTTCCGCAAGAGCTGACGCCGCCGCCCGCCTCAGACGGGCAGCTCGATGATCGGCGTCGTGGTGGGCTGCTTCGTCCCTGGGGCGGGCTCGACGGTCAGGCCCAGCTTGTCGCCCGGCACCAGCCCGGAGGCGATGACCGGCGCGGTCTGCCCGGATACCGCCCCGGGCAGCAGGCCCGCTGACACGATCCTGATCGGGCCGATCAGCCACAGCTGGTACACCTTCCCGGCGGGCAGGCGCGGCAGCCCGGAGGTGGTGACGATCAGCTGGTGCCTGACCGAGGCCAGCAGGACGATGGCCACCCCGCCCTTGGTCGTCCGCTGCGAGAGGACCTTGACGTGCGGCGCGGCCATGATGGCGGCGAGCACCTGGTTCTGGTTGCGCGCCTGGTCGAGTTCCTGCATGGTGCGGGCCTCGATGGCGGCCAGGCTCTGGCTCTGGGCCCGCGCCTGGTTGAGTTCCTGCTGGGCGTGGGACTGGGCGAAGCCGAAGATCACCGCGATCACGATCGCGGCCGTCGCGACGGCCCCGGACAGCCACGGCACCCACGGCACCCAGGAACGGGTACGCCGCGGGCGCACGTGGGTCCTGATCTCGGGGGGCAGCTGGCGGGTGTGCGCGACCGCCGCCAGGACCTGGGCGCGCATCGCGGGCGGCGGCTCCAGCGCCGCGGCGAAGGCCATCGCGGTGGCCACCTCGCGGAACCCGCGTACCTCGCTGGCGCAGGACTGGCAGCTGCTCAGGTGGCGGGTGAACCGCTCGCGTTCGGCGCGCCGGTCGAGCGCGTCAAGGGCGTAGGCGCCGGTGAGTAGGTGCAGGTCGGGCCGGAGCAGCCGCATCAGCTCACCCCCAGGCAGTCGCGCATGCGGATCAGCCCGTCGCGGATCCTGGTCTTGATCGCGCCGAGCGTGACGCTGAGCAGGCCGGCCACCTGGCGGTAGCTGTAGCCGCCGTAGTAGGCCAGGGTGATCGACTCGCGCTGGATCTCGGTGAGCCCGTCCAGGCAGCGGCGCACCCGCTCCCGGTCCAGGCTCGCCTCCACCGCCTCGGCCACCTCGTCCCGCGGCGTGTGGATCTCGGCGTTCCGCTGCTCGCGCTCGGCCGCCGCCGTGGTCGCGCGGACTCGGTCGATGGCGCGGCGGTGCGCGATGGTCAGCACCCACGTCGCCGCGCTACCCATGGCCGGGTCGAACCGCGCGGCGGTCCGCCACACCTCGAGGAGCACCTCCTGGGTTACCTCCTCTGACTGCGACGGATCGCGGAGAACCCTGCGGATCACGCCGTAAACGGGGCCGACCAGCCGGTCGTAGATGGCCTCGAACGCGGCCTGGTCTCCACGCGCCACGTGGATAAGCAGGTCGTCAAGGTCCCGCTCTCCCCTCCTATCCGTGGACGTCGATCTGAACCGGGACGCGTCCGAATCGCTCGGGTTCACATGAGACCCTTCGGAGTCGAGGCCAGATCGGATGGGTGCGGGACGGGCAGCATGAGCTAATCCGGCGTCGCCCCGGCGGATCCCGCTACGCCAGAACCGGCTGCTGGCGGACCCGAGGTCGGCTGCGGCAGCCTGACCGGCACCACGCGCAGGCCCTCGATCCCCTGGAAGTCCGCGGGATTGCACGTGTAGACCGGAAGCCCGTGCGCGATGGCGGTCGCCGCGATCAGCGCATCATAGGCGCGCGCGGCGCTCTTCCGACCGGACCGCCGGAGCGACGCGGCGACCTGGCCGAACGCCCTGGCCGACGCCCGGTCGAAGGGCAGCGGGTCGAAGTCGGCCTCGGCCTGCTGGAGGTGCGCCTGCCGGGCGGCGCGTTCCCGCTCATCGCGCGCGACCAGGGGTCCGGCCGACAGTTCAGCGAGCGTCACGGTGGTGATGAGCGGTTCCGACGGCAGCGCCGACGGGTCGGCGATGTCCCGCATGGCAATAACCACCGAGGTATCCACGACTCCCCGGGCCGGACGCTCACCGGGATCGGTCACAGGGCGGGGTCCAGGACCTCGTCGAGTTCGGCTCGCATGGCGCGATAGTCCACCGGCGGCAGCCTATGCCACCGGGCCAGCAGCGTCTCGGCCGTCAGCGGCGGCCGACCGACGGGCCGGAGCTCGGCCACTGGCTTGCCGGCCCGGGTGACGGTGATCTGCTCGCCCTGGGCCACCCGGTCGACCACTTCGCCCCCGTGGTTCCGCAGTTCGCGGATCGTAATCTCCGCCATGACAGCAGTGTATCACGCGTGATACATGCTCCGCCGTGCGGCCGGAGCTACCCCGAGATCGACTACCTGGATTCCAGGTCGCCACCGCCGCATCGGCGTCGGTTCCCCGGCGGTCCGCTGGTTCTGCCGGTTCGGCCGCAGGGCAGCTAACGCTGGTGGGGGATCCACCAGGCCGCCGCGCGGCTGCGTGAGTCCGCGTGAGTGAGGAGTTCGGCCTCCAGCATGTTGTGCAGGCTCCCCCGGCCCAGACCCCCGGCTTCGGGGAAGGTCAGCAACTGCTTGCCCCAGGTCACCAGTGCCTCACCGTCGGCCCGGGTGGCCAGCAGCCTCCGCCGGTCGCGCAGGGCCAGGAACAGGTACCGCGCCGTGCGCTCGTCGGCCTCGTCCGCCCGAGCTCCGCGCATCAGCAGGTCGCAGGCGGCGTCGAGATCATCGGGGTCCGGCGGGTCCGCACCGGGCCAGGCATCGCTGTACCGGTCGTAGCTCAGCCGCCCGACCATCAGCGCCACGTCCCGCCAGGCGGGGCCGCCGGGCGGTAGCTCGTAGAGCAGCGCGGCGGACACCGCGATGGCCTCGTTACGGTCGGCGCGAGCCGCGGATACCGCGGCGGGATCATCGTTATCCAGCCCCGCGACCGCCCGGGTGAGCCGCTGGTAGAGCAGGCTGGCGAGCTGGGCCCGCGCCTGGGCGACCTGCCGGGGTCCCTCGCTGGCCGCGAGACCGCCCAGCAGGGCGGAAAGAGCCGTGCGGGCCTGCTCGATCGCCGCGGCCAGGTCCTCGTCCTGGCCTGCCGCACGCTGAGCGAGTTCACTCACGACGGCACCTCCTGCGGCTTGGCCAGGTGACGGCCGGCTCCGTCAGCGTCATACTCGGCCGCCATCTGGATCCTGGACGGCACGGGGGCCATAACCGTGACCAGCTAGAGGTAGTGCAGGAATGACCGCGTCCATACGACGAATTCATGTAAACCCCCCCAAGGGCTGACAATGCGTTGACCGGCAATTGGCCGTAGCGGCGGGCCACCGCCGGGACTAACGGCTCCGCCGCACCTGGCGTGCGCCGGAACTCACTCTTTGCAGGCGCTCCCTCCCGAGTCCCCTCAGTACCAGGGTGAGTTTAATGTAGCTCGATAAAGGATGTCGGTGTATACATGATTTACGTCGATTAAGATCCGGTTCCGCATCCTCGTCCCTTGAGAAGGCAGGAGGCGGCGGAGCGGAACGCGGCGGCGGGCGGATAGACGGCGCAGGCGGCGAGCCAGCGGGCGTGCAGCGAGCCGGTGATCTCCGCGGGCAGCGCGCTCCCCACCGTGCCGGTGATCTCCGCGGGCAGCAGGCTCCCCACCGTGCCGGTGATCTCCGCGGGCAGCAGGCCCCGCGCTGTGCCACCAGCCTCCTCGGGCACCAGGATCTCGAGGGGCCCCAGCACGTATACCTCGGCCAGGGTCGGCAGGTCGGCGAACTCGGCCGCGGGCTGGGAGCCGCCGGGCAGCCGGGTAGCGCGCTCGATCAGGCCGGCGCCGAGCTGCCACACCGCTCGCCCCTCCCCCGCCAGGACGCACTCCACCGCGACCAGGATCTCCACGGCCATCGCGTACGATTCGGCGACCAGCAGCCCGGCGCCGAACTCGGCCGGGCTCGGCGCGGCCGGCCCCGGGCCGCCCGGCCGCGACAGCGCGGCGAGGTGGTCCAGGTGCGCCCCCTCGTGGATGCCGCGCCAGACCTGCTGGGCGAGCGGGGTGGCGGTGGACGGGACCTCGGCCACCGCGGTGCCCGGGCCGGGCAGCCCCGGCAGGCACATCCAGGTCCGCCGGGCCAGCCGCCTGGACACCGGCAGTCGCACGGTGACGTGCTCAGCGCTCGGCAGCGGCCGGTAGCGAGCCCCCCAGGCGAGCTGCGAGTCGCTCAGCGGCGGGCACCCCCGGCCGGCGGGAAGCCCCGAGGCGGTCGTCATCAGCATCGCGCCGAGCCCGGCGATGAGCTCGGCCGCCTGCCAGGCCTGCGGCCCGATGGCCCGGATCGGGCCCCCGACCGGGCGGGTGTCGGGATACCACCACGGCACCGGTCCGGCCAGCCGCCGGACCGAACGGAGCCGGGCCGCGTGCGAGCCGCCGGAGGCGACGGACCCCCAGCGGATGACTTCGTCGAGCCCGCCGAAGGCACCGGTCAGGTTCGGCCCGCGGCCCCGGCGTGTCGGGCCGTCCAGCGCGAGGCAGCCGACCGCCACGTCGGCCCAGCCCCGCACGGTCCACGCGGCGGCCTCCGCGTCCGCGGCCGGCACTCTGGCGGCGGACTCTGCCGCGGCCATCGCCCACGCCCGGGCGGTCGCCGCCGAGACATGCGTCAGCCCAGGAGCCCGAGCCCCTGGGCTGAACATCTCACTACCCATCCGGTATGGATCCGGCTCCGAACGTAGGCAGGACGGCCCTAAAGGGCGGATAACCGATCCCGGGCCCCCGCCTATGAGTCGCTCGTCATACCTGAGATCGCACAAAACCATCATACAGCCTGTAGTTATGAAAAATCGGATCATTTTGCCCTGAGGATCACCGCCATCGCGATGATCTTGGACCATGATGATCTTGGGTCATGATCAGCGGGGAAGGGGAAACAAGGCAGTGGCGACGCAGGATGAGCGGCTCGCGGCCATCGCCGCGGCGGCGGCCGCCACCCTGCGCCACACGCCCTATCACGTGGTCCGCGCCGCCGACGTGGCCGCGGCGGTGCGACTGCCCGGCGAGACGGGCGCCGCCCGCGACGTGGCCGGGGCGGTGCGACTGCCCGGCGAGACGGGGCGGTCCGCGGTATGGCTCTACAACGAGGTGCGTAACCGCCGGGTGCTGGTGGCGCTGGCCGCGGCGCACGCCTGGTTGGAGTTCCCCGGGCGCGTGAACGCCCCGTCCCCCGGGTCCATCGACTCGGTGACGGCCGCGAGGTCGGCCGCGGCCGCGGCGCTCGGCGTGATCGTGGCGTTCCACCGGGCCGAGCAGACGCTGATGACCCAGGTCGGGTACGGGATCGGCGATATCTCCACCGCGGAGAAGCGGCAGCTCGCCTCGGGCACCGACCTGACCCCGCCCAGCTGGCCGGACAGCTCCTGTGGACGGGTCGCGGCCGCGGCCTGGCACGGCCGGTGCGATGTGTTCACCGATTTCCTCCGCCCGGTGCTGCGCGCCTGCGCGGAGTCGGTCACCTACCTGCCCGAGCCGAAGGCCGCGGACAGCGCCGCCCGGCTTTCCGATATCGCGTTCCGGACCTGCCTGGCCGACCGTGAGGCACCCGTCGACCTGGTGGCCCGCGGGCTCGCGGCGCTGTGGTTCGACTGGGACCTGGCCCGGGTCGCCGGCACGCTGCCCCGTGACCTGGAAAGCAGCGAGACCGCGCTGGCCACGGTGGCCCGGCGGAGCACCGATCCCCGGGCCGAGGCGAGCGCCAGCGCCGTCGTGGTCCGGGTGCTGCTCGAAGCCGGCACGCTGCACGAGCGGTGCATGGCGCAGGCCCGGCGGACCGTCTCGCTCTGGCAGGATCTCGCGGCCAAACCCGACGAGCCTGACGATCCGGGGATCTCGATCACGTCCCGGGCCGTGTGGCACGACCTGCAGCGGCTCAGCGACGCCGCGAGCCACCTTGGGCTGGCCGCGGCGCGATACGGGGACCGGCGGTCGGCCGCGGACGCCTGGCAGCTGTCCCGCCGGGTCGCCGAGCGGGAACTAAACGGCGACCTCCCGAGGATGACGCGAGCCGACACCAACCTCGCCGCGCTGGCTGCCGAGGCGGGGCGGCTGCACGAGGCCAGCAGCCTCATCTCCGGCGTGTTCACTACCCGGCTCGAACTCGTGGACCGCCAGCCGGAAAACGCGGCCGCCTGGCGGCGGCTGACGGTCACGGCCCGCGCCCGCACCGACATCGCCCGGATCGGCGGGCAGGTCGTCGAGGGCGTGCGGCAGGCGGCCGAGCTGCTCGCGGACCGGCAAGCCCGGCTGGGGGATCCCGCACAGCCCGATGTCGCCGAGGCCCGGCTGGTCCTGGGGCAGGCGCTGCTGGCGGCGGGGCTGCCCGTCCGCGCGCGCCGCTGCCTGGAGGAGGCCGCCGAATCCCGGCGCGGCAGGTTCCTGCCCGCGTCCTACCGGGTGCAGGAAGACCTGCTCTGGCTGGTCAGGGCGGCGCTGGTCCTCGAGCGTCCGAGAGCCGTCCTGGACTTGCTCGCCGACGAGGCGGCGCCCACCGACTGGTTCTGCGACCGGGTCTCATTCCGCCTCGGTTACACCGCGCGCCGGCTGCTCGCGCTGGCCAGTGGCGCGCTCGGCCGCACCGACGAGGCCGCGGCGGCCCTGCTGGCCGACCGGGAACGGCTCGGCGACCGGCCGCTCTGCGTCGGCCTGGATCCTCTCGTGGCGGACTTCGACCGGTCCCTCGGCGAGGTGGCCCTGCTCGGCGGTGACTTTGCCGGCGCGCTGGCCACCTTGTCCGCGCTCGCCGCGGCCGAGGCCAAGGCGCCGGCGGCACCGCCCGCGCGGGGCTGGACGCTGGTCTTGCTCGCTCGGGCGGCGGACCTGCTCGGCGACACCCGGCGCGCCGCCGGCTGCTTCAGCTTGGTCGCCGACCTGGCCAGCGCGGGGATCGACCCCTGCCACCCGGTGATCCTCACGGCGCGCTACGACCAGGCCGTGCGTTGCGCCGCGACCGGGGACACCGGCGAGGCGGCGGACCTGCTCGAGCCGGTGCTCGACCGGACCCCGCTGGCCCACGGCCACCCGGCGCTCGGCGAGGCTCACCCCCTGCTGGCCAGGGCGCGCAGCCTCGCGCAGCGCCTGGGGATCACGGTGCCCGACGGGGCGGCCGACGCGGGCGATTCGTCATTGGACATCGACGTCTGACCGGCGCGGCGCTCGCGCTGGCAGGGCCATCAGGTAGGCGACGACCGCGGCAGCAAGGCCGCCCACGGTCAGCCAAGCCGAGCTGGCGCGGTGCAGGGTGAGCGCGGCCAGGACCGCGCCGGTAGCGATGATTCCGGGGATGGCGAGCCAGGCCTGGAGGCGGAACCAGCGGCCCGGCCGGGTCAGCCCCGCAGGCGCGTCGGCGGCCAGCAGGTACGCGAGGATGAACAGCCCCTCGGCGGCCAGGACGGGCGTCCCGGCGCGGGTGAAGGCGCAGGACGCGATGGCCGCCGCGACCGCGATCGCCGGCCAGCCACGGCCCCGCTCCTCCCGGGTGAACGCCGCGCGAAGGACGGCGACGGCACCCGCGCCGGCCGCGACGTACGCCCACGCGGGCGCCCACGCTAGCGGCCAGCCCACCACCAGCATGCCCAGGGCCGCCGACACCAGCTCGCTGACGCGCGCTTTCATGATCGCGAAGACTTTGGGGTCGGATTTGGGGGCCAAATCCTTCGTGATCATGAAGAGACGGCGCCAGGCGGGGCGGCGGGAGGGCGGGGCGCGGGTGAGGGTGGGGGCGGGGCGGGCGGGGCTCATCGGACCGCTACCAGGGTGCTCGCGGCCCGGCCCTGGCCGGGCGGCGGCTTGCGGAGCGGGGCGAGGACGCTGTTGAGTTCGGTGCCGTCGGGCCATTCCAGGACCGGGACGCCCAGGGTGCGCAGGGCCGAGCGGGTCGCCGTGCGGTCCAGGCGCCAGAGGCGCAGCGCGAGCCGTTCGTTCGGCGACCCGGCCTCGACGGGAGGCTCGTCGCGCAGCGTGTCGACCACGATCAGCGGGAACCCGCGCTGGCGCAGGTCGGTGATCGCGCCGAAGCCGCGCGGATCGAGGAGCGGGGAGAACACCACGACGAGCGTGCCCGGCGGCAGCGCGGTGCGCGGGATCCGGCCGACGTCGGGGGTGACGAAACTGTCGTAGCGCGCGGCGAGCATCATCTCGGCGATCCGGTAGAACTGCCGGTCGCCGGAGCCCGGCCCGAGCCAGCGGAGCATGCCGCCCAGGACCACGAGCCCGGCCCGGTCGCTGACCCGCAGGTAGGCCGTCACCAGCGCCGCCCCCCCGTGCACCGCCACGTCCATGGCGTGTTCCGAGACCGGACCAGAATCACCGAACGCGTCGATCATCACCACCAGATCCGCGGCCCGCTCGGCGGACCGCTGATTCACGTGCAGCTGGCCGCGCCGGATGCTCACCGCCCGGTTCACGTCGCGCAACTGGTCACCCGGCACGTAGGGCCGGATGCCCGCGAACTCGACGCCCTCGCCGATGGCCCGCCCGGTATGCTCGCCGATCCGGCGCAGCAGTTCGGCAGGAACCAGGCGGGGCCGCACCCGGGTGGGCCGGGGGAACACCTCCACCTGGTCCAGGCTGACCGGGACGCGAGCCTGGAACCCGCCGAAGCCGGACCGGCAGGTCACCAGGACGGTGCCCGGCGAGTACCGGCCCCACCTTTGTGGTCGTACTACCCACCGCGCGGAGGGACCGCCGACGCGCAGGAACGTCTGAGTCTGCCGCGCCGGGTCCGCCAGCGTGACCTGCGGCGCGGCGTCCAGGCGGATCGTGACCTCATCCAGCGGCCGCGGCCCGGCCACGCGGACCGTCGCGGTGATCGTCACGTCCTCCCCCTCGAAGCACCGCGATCCGGACTGCGCCACGTCGATGGTCACTGCCCCGGCCCGTGGCCTGCGCGGTATCAGCGCGATGGCGGCCAGCGCCGGGGCGGCCAGCAGCACCAGCGCAGCGTGGCCGGTCGCAATCGCCGCGACCAGGGCGAGCAGCGCGGCCGTGGCCAGGTTCCGCGACCGCGGGGTGGGAAGCCAGCGCACCGGGAAGCGCCCGGGCCCGTCGGGGGTCGGGGAAGGGTTCCCGGGCGTGGAACCACCGGTCGTTCGGCTGAAGATTGGTCTTTTCATGGGGTGATTCTGGGCACGGGGACCTGGGCCAGGATCTCGGTCGCCACGTCCTGGCCGGTCACCTGGCGAACCCACATCTCCGGGCGCAGGACCAGGCGGTGCGCGAGGGCGGGGACGGCGACCGCCTTGATGTCCTCCGGCGTCACGAACGACCGGCCGGCCAGCACCGCGTGCCCGCGGGCCAGCTGGATCACGGCCAGCGTGCCGCGCGGCGAGGCGCCGACCATGACCTGCGGGTGGGACCGGGTGGCGTTGACCAGGGAGACCACGTAGGCCAGGAGGTCGGGGTGCAGCTGGACCGACTCGAGGGACTCGCGCATGGCCAGCAGGGTCGCGGCGTCGGTTACCTGCGGCGGGACCGGCGCGGCGGACCCGCGGGCGAGCCGGCGCCGGACCATCTCGGCCTCGCCTTCGGCGTCCAGGTAGCCGAGGCTGACCCGGGCGATGAACCGGTCGAGCTGCGCCTCGGGCAGCGGGTAGGTGCCTTCGTACTCGATGGGGTTGTCGGTGGCCAGGACGACGAAGGGCCTGGGCAGGGGGTGCGTCACACCGTCCGCGCTGACCTGGCCCTCGGCCATCGCCTCCAGCAGAGCGGCCTGGGTCTTGGGCGGGGTCCGGTTGATCTCGTCGGCCAGCAGCAGGCCGGTGAAGACCGGGCCCGGGCGGAACACCGCGTCGCCCGTGGCCAGGTCCAGGACCATCGCGCCGGTCAGGTCGGCGGGCAGCATGTCGGGGGTGAACTGGACCCGGGTGAACTGCAGGCCGAGCACCGTCGCGAACGTGCGCGCCAGCAGCGTCTTGCCAAGCCCGGGCAGGTCCTCGATCAGGATGTGGCCGGACGCGAGCACGCCGAGCAGGACCATCGTGGCCGTGTCCCGCTTGCCGACGATGACCTGCTCGACCTCGGCGAGGACCCGCTCGGCCAGCCGCGCGGTGTCCGTGACCGTCCTGGTCAGTACGTTGGTCACGGTTCTCCTTCCAGCCTGGCGACGATGCGCTCCAGCGTGGCCAGGTCCGCTCCGGGGCCGTCCGGGTCAAGGGCTGCGGCGTTCGGCGGTTCGGCCAGTTCGGCCGCCACCGCCTGCGGCCGGCCCAGCGACCTGGCTACCCTGGCCAGCATCGGGCGCGTGCCGTGCTCGTAGTGGCGCCGCGACATCTGTGCCCACTCCAGGTCCGAGGCGATCGTGGCGTAGGCAGGGAAATCCGCCGCACGGACCGCTGACCTTTCCCGCCGGTGGCGCCTCCTAAATCGACGCCGAACGGCCGGTGGTTGCTCCCCCCGGATCATGCCGCGCGCCGTGATCAGGACACCGAGGGCGGCCAGCGCGGCCGCGTCGACCAGTCCGGTGGGCCCGGCGGCGCCGTAGCCGGCGGCGAGCGCCCCGGCGATGCCGATCACGGCGGCGACGAGGGCGACCACGCGCCGGGCGCGTCTCACGGCCCGGCTCCCGTTGTTCCCGCCAGGTCGTCGCGCATCTGGGTCAGCGCGGTCGCGGCGGCGCCCGAGTCGGCGCTGGTCATCGGGTCCTCGCTGTACCTGGCTCGGCGGAACAGGCCGGTCAGGAGCTCTGGGGAGCCGGACCTGATGATCCCGGCGTCGGCCGCGCGGGCCAGCACCTCGGCGGGAGTGTCCGCGGCGGCCGGCGCGGAGCCCGCGGCGGCGAAGCCGCGCTCCATCGCCGCGTAGCAGGCGATGATCGCCTCGCGGGGATCCGCATTGGTACTCAGGGCATCGTGCCCGGCGGCCAGGCTGTCCAGGAGCCTGGCCAGGCGCGGGGACCAGTTACGCGGGCTGCGCGCCGAACGCCGGCGGCGGGACCATACGGTCAGCGCGACCACGACGGCGATCGCGATCACCATCCCGGCGATCACCGGCCACGGCACGCCGTGGGGCGGGGCGGTCAGCCGGCGCGCGCCGGGCGGCACCAAACCCGTGGGGTTCAGTCGCGTCGACCCCGTGAAGGTCTTCCGGTTCTTCTTCGTGTACAGCACGACGACCGGCGTGACCAGCACGGCGATGGCGGCCAGGACGGCGAGGGTCTTCGCCCACCACGGGAAGTGCGGCCGCCAGGGTTCGTCGGTAGCGAGGTTCTTCTGCCGCTGGGGACGGGCCATGGCGAGCACGATGATGAACGCGATCACCGCGACGCCCTCGCCGGCGGACAGGAGGACGGCGAGGGCGGACCCGGTGACGCCGGCCGCCGCCGAGTGCGCCGCACGCGAGAACGTGCCGTGCGCCCGCAGCCCGACGACGGTGACCGCGAGCAGGACGGCAACCGCCGCTACCCGCCAGGTTCCCCCGGCGTGGCCTTCGCGCATGGCTCACCCGCTCTTTCGCCGGCGGTGCCTTAGCCAGCTTATGCCGGGCGGGGAAGGGCGGCCATCCCCCGCGCGCCGGGCCGGGTGGTCAGGGAACCCGGATGTCCCGGTGCTCCTTGGCGAACTGCCTTTCCCCCTCGGTCAGGTCCTTTTCGCGGACCGGGACGACCAGGCTCCAGTGCTTGCCGACCGGACAGCGCTGCACCCTGGCCACCACCAGGTCCAGCGCCTTGACCTTCACGCCGGGAATCCAGATGGTGGAGAACACGTGACCCTGGCGGCACCGGACGACGACGTTGGTGCCGAGCTTGTAGCCGAGCAGACGCGCGACGGCGGTTCCCCCGGCGATGACGCCGACGGTGACCACGATCGGGGTTATGACTCTCCGTGACATTCCGTCATTATGGCACCCTGCGCTCAGGGTTTCTGGCGCCGGGAGCCGAGTTATCCTTCACGCGACACTGGGGCTTGCGCTGAGCCCGCCGCCGGGAACGGCCGTGCTCGACCTGGCCTGCGGGACGGGCGAGATGCTGTGCACCTGGGCCCCCGCGCGCCATGTCCGGTATCGGCGCGAGTACCTGGGGTGGGGCGTCTTTGCGCTGATGGACCGCTGAGCGGTCATCATGGGAGGTGTGTTCGGACCTGATCCCCGGGTTGCGACGGGGCGCGGCATCACCTGGTACGACATCCTCGGTGTGCTGCCCAGCGTCTCCGCGCGCCAGATCCAGCGCGCATACGACGCCAAGACCAGCCTGTTGCGGCCGGAGCTGATCTCCGGCGCGCCATCGAACGTGGTCAAGGCGGCCTCCCGGGCGCAGGGACTGCTCGACGCGGCGCGGCGTGTCCTCGGCGATCCGGTGAACCGGGAACTATACGACGAGGAGACCGGGCTGCGGCGAACCGGCGAGGGGCTGGCGGGCCGGGCGGGCTTTCCCTCCGATCCCGGGTGCGGACCGGCAGACTTCAATTTCGCCGCAGGCTGGCGAGTGGCGGGCCTGCTGGGCGCCCTGACGGCGCTCAGCGACTGGCTGGCACCGCATCCCCGACCGCCGCGGCGGGTCCCCGTGCCGGACGTCCGCGGGCTGTTCTACTCCGTGTGCCTGGAGGTGGCGGGCGGGCTGGGGCTGCAGGTCACCGCGATCCGCCTGACGGACCGTCCCATGCCGGTGGACGGCCTGATCGTCGACCAGTCCCCGCTGCCGCCGGCGATAGTGCACCGGGCCAGCGCGCTCACCGTCCGGGTGTGGCACCCGCCCGTGCGGTCCGCGGGCCAGCGGCGGTCATAGCTCCAGGCCGGGGAACGGGTCGCGGGATGTGTACCACCGCTCGTTCGGCGAAATCATTCTTGAAGATGTTGCGAGGAGTCGCTGCGTACATGGGCGGGGCACGGTGGGTAACGTATGGCACGTGACTGATGCGGTTCGGGGGCGGCCGGCGCTGCTCGGGGCGACGGCGCGCGACGGAGGGGTCAACTTCGCAGTGGCCTCTGGGGTGGCCGAGGCGGTGGAGGTCTGCCTGTTCGATGAGGGCGGAGGGGAGACCCGGGTCCGCCTGCCCGACTACGACGACGGGGTGTGGCACGGGTTCGTGCCGGGGGCGGGGTACGGGCAGGCGTACGGGTACCGGGTGCACGGGCCCTGGGATCCGGGGCGCGGGGTGCGCTGCAACCCGGCCAAACTGCTGCTCGATCCCTACGCGCGCGCGGTGCGCGGCGAGGTCGCGTTCGGGCCCGAGGTGTACGACTACGACCCGGGTAACGAGAGCGCGCCGAGCTCGCTGGATTCCGCGGGGCACGTCCCGCTCAGCCTGGTCATCGACGAGGGCTTCGACTGGGCAGACGATGCGCCGCCGCGGCTCGACATCGCGGACACCGTCTTCTACGAGGTGCACGTCAAGGGGTTCACGATGCGGCATCCGGGCGTGCCCGAGCCGCTGCGCGGCAGCTACGCCGGGCTCGGGCACGAGGCCGCGATCGAGCACCTGACCAGCCTCGGCGTTACCTCGGTGGAGTTGCTGCCCGTGCACCAGTACGTGCCGGATTACTTCCTGCTCCAGCGGGGGCTGACCAACTACTGGGGTTACCAGACCATCGGGTACTTCGCGCCGCACCACGCGTATTCGGCCGCGGAGCGTTCCGGGCAGGCCGGAGCGCAGGTCGCCGAGTTCAAGGCGATGGTGCGCGCGCTGCACCGGGCGGGGCTCGAGGTGATCCTCGACGTGGTCTTCAACCACACCGCCGAGGGCGGCGCGGGCGGCCCGACGCTGTGCTTCCGCGGGCTGGACAACGCGGCGTACTACCGGCTCGACCCGGACGACCCGGGCCGCTACTACGACACGACGGGGACCGGCAACACGGTAGACGCCGGGAGCCCGGTCGCGCTGCGGCTGATCATGGACTCGCTGCGGTACTGGCTGACCGAGATGCATGTCGACGGGTTCAGGTTCGACCTGGCGGCCACGCTGGCGCGCCAGGAGGGCGGGTTCAGCCGCTGGTCGGCGTTCTTTGACCTCGTAGCCCAGGATCCGGTGGTGTCGCAGGCCAAGCTCATCGCCGAGCCGTGGGACGTCGGGCAGATGGACAGCTACGACCTGGGCCGGTTCCCGACGCTGTGGCACGAGTGGAACGGCAGGTACCGGGACACCATGCGGGACTTCTGGCGCAGCCAGAAGATCGGCGGCCTCGGCGAGTTCGCCACCCGGTTCGCCGGCTCATCCGACCTGTACGGGGCGGACCGGCGCAAGCCGACCGCGTTGGTGAACCTGATCACGGTGCACGACGGCTTCACGCTGCGGGACCTGGTCTCCTACGACACCAAGCACAACGAGGCCAACGGGGAAGACAACCGGGACGGCGCCGACGACAACCGGTCGTGGAACTGCGGGGCCGAGGGCCCGACGCCGGACCCGGAGGTGCATTCGCTGCGGGCCAGGCAGTCGCGCGCGATGCTGACCACGCTGCTGCTGTCGTTCGGCGTGCCGCTGCTGCTCGGCGGGGATGAGCTGGGCCGCACCCAGGGCGGCAACAACAACGCGTACTGCCAGGACAACGAGATCTCGTGGTTCGACTGGTCCGCGGTCGACACCGACCTGCTCTCGTACACCAAGGGGCTGCTGGCGTTCCGGCGGGCTCACCCGGTGTTCCGCCGCCGTCGGTTCCTGACCGGCGCGGAGGCCTCCGAGCTGTGCTGGTACACACCGGCGGGGACGGCGATGACCGATTCGGACTGGGGCGACCCCAACGCGCTGGCGGTCGGCATCTACCTCGACGGGTCCGACGACCCCGACCAGGGCCCCGACGGGCGCCCGCTGCTCGACGACGACTTCCTCGTCCTGGTGAACGCGTGGTGGGAGCCGATCGGGTTCACCATCCCGCAGACCCGGGCGGGCACCACGTGGCAGGAGGAGATCGACAGCTACCGGCCCGGCGCGGCCAGCGGGCCGCCGCGCCAGGCCGGCGGGCAGGTCACCGTCGGCCCGCGCTCGGTATGCGTGCTGCGGGGCTCCCCGGCGGATTCGGCGTCCCGGGCCACACCCGGGACTCCAGCTGGGTGACGGTGACGGAGTGCGGCGTCGCGGGCCGCTGCGGCTGCGCGTGGGGGTGCACCGGCGCGGCCCAGGCCATCATGGCGAAGGCGGCCGCGACGATCAGCAGGCCGGTCGCCCCGGTGAGCCACGTTCTTGCGGCACGCTCCGCGCTTACGACGGCACTCATGGCTGCGCCCCGATTCCCCGTTACCATCCCCGTACCCTTCATACATTAGGGACGAGGTAGGACATTTCCGATGGTGCCAGCCCCCGGATTCGGTACGGGGGCTAGCACACGGGTCATCCCGGAGGACAGGGGACCGGGCCGATGACGTCTTCGGTACCGGCGGTCGATCTCGAAGCGGCCGGCCGGAGCAGGCGGCGGCCTGGCGCGACGGCACGCCGTACGTCGCCGACCTGGCCGAGGACTCGGCGGGCCAATAACACAAGCGGCCTGGCCTGGTGACGCCGCCCGGCGGGTTACGGCGCAAACCGGCGGTACGAGGATGGTTGGCGAAAAGTTCGGGAAAAGCGCAATCGCTATTTTTCGTGGCCCGCGAGCTACAGCCTGTGACCTGTGGATTAGCTGTTAATAACCCGGTGGAAAAACGCCGCTACGTGCGGATAACCGATTGCTTTCTGTGGATATTATGTGGATAGCAAAATGAATAAAAATAATTGGCCGTGAGCCCTTGCGCCCGTACGCGCTGAGGCAGTAGAAATGCTTTCACCGCCGGAAACGGGAACCATCCCGAGGCAACTCGGGGACGGGCGGGAGGCCGGGAAACCGGAATCTCGTGCGGGTACCTGGCCCTGACGGTACGGCCCGCGGTTTCGTGGAAGCCAGGCGACTGGCCGACGTGGCGCGGCGCGGCCGGGCAAGGCCCCCTCCATCTCATACATGGGGGGGGCCTTGTTTCATTCTGCCCGACAGGACCGTTTTCGCCATGAGCGACACGCCGGAATTCGTTAGCCTGCCATCCGCGCTTAACCGCCGCGCAGGGGAATAGCCTCACGGCGCGCGGGGCGGGGTTCGGGGCGCGGGGCGGGCCGGGTCGGCGGGGACCGGTGCGGGGTCAGCAGGTAGCAGGGGCGAGTCGGCCGGGAGCAGGGCCGACACCCGCCAGCCTCCGGCTGATACGGGGCCCGAAGTCAGGCTGCCGCCGCAGGAGGCGACCCGCTCGCGCATCCCGGCCAGGCCGAAGCCGCTACCCGAGCGTTCCAGGCCGGACGGACCACGCGGCGGCGCGTTAACGACGTCTACCTGAACCACGCCATCGTGGCCGCTGACCGTGATATCGACCGGCGCGCCTGGCGCGTGCTTCAGCGCGTTGGTCAGGGCCTCCTGGACGACACGGTAGGCGGCCTCGGACGCGGCCGGCGACAGCCGGTCATAGCGGCCCGCGAACCGGCAGCTCACGGTCAGACCGGTACCGCTGGCCCGCCGCACGAGCTCGCTGACCATCGGCAGTCCTGGCGAGGTGCCGGACGGCAGCTCCCCGCCCAGCAGCTCCACCAGCCTGCCGATCTCCGCCCGCGCCTGAGCGGCCGCCTCCGCGACCGACTCCAGCGCCTCCGCCAGGCCGTCCCCTCCGACACCCGCCACGCGCTGCCCGGCGCTGGCCTGCACGACCATGACGCTGAGGCAGTGCGCCACGATGTCGTGCAGCTCCCGCGCGATCCGCGCCCGCTCGTAGCGGACGGACTCCCGCGCGAACAGCTCCTGCTCGGCCCGCAGCTCGGCGTTGCGCGCCTGGAGCTGTTCGATCATCTTCCGCCGGGACAGGACGATCCGGCCGACCAGCCAGGGGCCGATGGTGATCATCACGAAGATTGGGTTGATCCCGTCCGAGCTGGTGAGCTCCAGGCCAGCCGCAAGCAGCGCGGCACAGGCCAGCCCGGCCACCAGGCCGGCGCCGGTGCCCAGGGAGTAGGCGATGAGCAAGGGCGTCCAGAAGAACGGGGCGGCCAGCAGCCCGCCTACCGCCTGAGCCACGCCGAGCAGTCGCACCGCGAGCAGTCCCGCGCAGGCCGCGGCCACCGCCGCGACGGGCCAGCGACGCCGCACGGCCAGGGCGGCCGCGTACGGCAGCACGAACAGGAGCACCGGCCAGCGCCGGTCCTGCGGCGCCGCGATCAGGCCCAGGTAGGCCAGCGACCAGCCCACCATGATGGCAGCCAACAGCAGGTCGGCAGGCCAGGAGGTGGCGAGCCGCCGCAGCCGGCCCGCGAGCTCAGGCATGGCCGCTGATCAGGGGGAGCCTGGCCGTCGCGTAGCAGATGCCGCCGGCTACCCGGCTCTCTACGGTGCCGCCGTGCAGGCTGGCCCGCTCCCTGGCGGCGGCCAGGACCGCGCGCAGGTCGGCGGTCGGCGAAGGCGGCCCGGACACGTGCAGCTCGAGCAGATCCGGGCGGAAGTACAGGCGCACGGTGACGGCGGCTTCCGGGGCATCCTCCAGGGCCAGCAGGAGATGCTCCACGATGCGGTAGCCGGAAAGCTCCAGGCCGGCGGGCAGCGTCCGCGGGTCCCCGTCCACGGTCAGGCGGGCATCGGCGCTGGTCGCCCGGGCCAGCAGCCCGGACAACCTGGCCAGCGTCGGTTGCGGCTCACCGGGCGCCTGCTCGTGCAGGCCGCCGAGGACCCGGCGCAGGTGGCCGAGGGCGGCCCGGCCGTCGCGCTCGATCGAGGCCAGCGCCCGCCGGGCCGCGTCGTGATCGGTGTCAAGCGCTCCAAGCCCGGCGGCCGCGGTGCTGGCGATCCCGCCGATCTGCGCGTGCAGGGATCCCTCGAGGTCCCGGGAAAGGTGGGCACGGTCGGCCAGCACCGCCAGGCGTGCGGTTTCTTCTCGCTGGCGCCGCAGCTCGGCGGACTTCCCGCGGAGCGCCTCGGCCGTGGCGTTCCTGGCCCTGATCAGGCGCCCGGCGGCGAAGAAGGCGGCCAGCACCGGGAGCACGACGACGAGCCCGTCCGCCCTGATCTGCGGATCGTAGAGCGCCTCGGCGACCACCGCGCCCGCGCAGAGCAGCAGCCCGCCGGCCGACTTGGCCCGGTCATGCCTGACGCCGATCGTGTAAGCGACCAGGAAGACCGCCGGCAGGGTGGCGCCGCACCGGACCATCGAGCCGAACGCGAGCCCGTTGGCCATGGCGGCGGCGGCCAGCACGCAGGCGGCAGCCAGCGGCGCCCGGCGGCGCCAGGCGACCGGCAGGGTCATCGCGAGGACCCCGGCGGAGGCTCCGGTGCCGCCGTGCGGATGCCCGGTGGGCAGGGCGCCGCTGGTGAGGGCGACCGCGTAGCCGGACAAGATGACCGCAGCCGCGATGTCCAGCACGCCCAGGCCCGCGACCGTCCAGCCCAGCGGGGCACGCAGGTCCCGGCTCGTGATCATGGCCTACGCCTCCCAGCCTGCAGGAATATTGTCAGGGCAGAACCGCCGCGGTTCAACTGGCGGCGCCGGCCCTCCGTTGGCTCGCGATGGCCCGCCGGGCCCTGATGGTCAGCACGCTGAGCACGGCGAAGGTGCCGGCGCACAGCAGGATCCCGACCGCGCCCTGCACCGGCGGCGCCCCGTTCCCCGAATGGTCCCGCACCGGGGACGAATCCAGCAGGTACCCGACCTCGAACACCGCGGTCAGGACGGCCAGCAGGACCGAGGCCCTCACCACCTGGGCCGACGCCGCGGGGCGCGTCCTGCGCAGGGAACTGAGCTCGGCGGCGATGCCGAAGGCGAGCACGAGGAAGATCGCCTGGACGAGCCAGTAGCCCAGGCACGACGGGAACTGGGTGACCGTGCTCGGCGGGCTGACCGCCCGCCCGGCGGCGATCATCCACGACTGCGTGGCCAGCACCACAAGGAAAGGGACGACGACGGTCGCGACCGCCCGCCTGGGGTCGCGGACGATCCAGCCCGCGATGATGGCGGCGACGAACCCGGCCCATGGGGTCATGACAACCTCCGAAATTCCTAACGGAGCAGGTCAGCCCCGTTTCCGATGCCATGAACACTAGGAACCCGGACCCGTCCCGGTCGTCCTGCGTGCGGGCGAGGTTTGTGGCGGCCCGTCACTCCTGAGGACTACGGTGGACGCCAAACCGCGACCTTGGAGGCTGCCCGATGGCCGAGTCCGCACCGACCGCCCGCGGAGCCGCCTTGGAGCCGATCAGCGTCCTGATCGCCGACGACCAGCAGATGGTCCGCCGCGGTTTCCGGGTGATCCTCGAGGCCGAGCCGGGAATCTCGGTGGTGGCCGAGGCCGGGGATGGCCGGGAGGCGGTCGAGCTGGCGCGCAGGCACCTCCCGGCCGTGGCCCTGCTCGACATCCGGATGCCGGTCCTGGACGGCCTTCGGGCCGCCCGGCAGGTCATCGCGGTCAGCCCGGGGACCAGGGTGCTGATCTTGACCACGTTCGACGCCGACGAGTACGTCTACGAGGCGCTGCGCGGCGGGGCCAGCGGATTCCTGCTCAAGGACGCCCCCGCCGACCAGCTCGTCACCGCGGTCCGCAGCCTGGCGGCCGGGGACGCCCTCATCGACCCGGCCATCACCCGCCGGCTCATCTCACGGTTCGCGCTGGCCGCCCGCGGACCCGCGGGCCTGCCGGACGAGCTGTGCTCGCTCACCGCACGGGAACTTGAGGTGCTCCGCCTGGTGGCGCGCGGGCTGTCCAACCTCGAGATCGCCCGTGAGCTAGTCGTGGAGGAGAACACGGTCAAGACCCACGTGAGCCGGATCTTGATGAAGCTGGGGCTGCGCGACCGCGTGCAGGCGGTAGTGCTGGCCTACGAGCTGGGTTTCGTGACGCCCGAGGG
>CAWKCG010000005.1:0-161643 GCA_963847965.1 uncultured Actinomycetes bacterium | reverse complement strand
ACGCCCTCATCGACCCGGCCATCACCCGCCGGCTCATCTCACGGTTCGCGCTGGCCGCCCGCGGACCCGCGGGCCTGCCGGACGAGCTGTGCTCGCTCACCGCACGGGAACTTGAGGTGCTCCGCCTGGTGGCGCGCGGGCTGTCCAACCTCGAGATCGCCCGTGAGCTAGTCGTGGAGGAGAACACGGTCAAGACCCACGTGAGCCGGATCTTGATGAAGCTGGGGCTGCGCGACCGCGTGCAGGCGGTAGTGCTGGCCTACGAGCTGGGTTTCGTGACGCCCGAGGGCCGAGGGTGACCCCTGCCGCTACTAGCGGTAAAACGACATGACCAGGGCGACCACCGAGACGGCGACGGGCCCCACGGCACTCCGGGGAACGGGGGCAGCAATTGCACCACCCCCAGCCCGGCCACCACCAGGGCGAGCGCCGTCCGGCTCCAGGCCAGGAAGGTGCGCTCGTTGGCGAAGGTGAACCGGGGATCGGGCTCGGTGCCGTCGTCGCCCGGGTCTGGCTCCGGTGAGTCCGCCATCTTTCCCTCCGCCGAACGCGATCGCAGGAGAAATCTTTCCAAAAAAGCGTTGGCGGCGGCAGGGCGGCATCCTCTTACCACCGGGAGCCGGTTAGGGGACCGCTACCAGGGGCGTGCCGGGATCTGGTCGCCAGGGAACGCCGCGATCCCGGCACGTCCCGCCCCGCAGAGGGGCATAACCAGCCACAGCCACGCTCACGACGACCAGCAGGTTGTTCGGTTTTCTCAGCGGAACGGGTTGGCGACCTGGACGCCGCCATAGTCCTGGCCGTCATTGAGGTCTTCGGACAGGACTTGCGTGCAGCCCATCGCGCGGGACGCCTCGATGATCGCGGCGTCCCAGTATGAGAGCTGGAAGCGCTGGCGGGCGTCCAGGGCCGCCAGCATGATCCCGCTCGTGATGTCCTGCACGGGGAAGCGCCGGAACGATTCGATGAGCAGGACCGCTTGCTGGTGGCTGATGGCATCCGGGCGGCTCGCGCGGGTCGCCTGGACATAGAACTCCTGAAGTACCTGCACTGACAGCGCCAGGTCGCGCTCGGCCAGGATGTCGTTGGCGCGCTTGGCCTTGTCCTGCTCTGCCGGGTCGCGGGAGATGGTGTAGAGCAGGACGTTGGTGTCAACGAACCGCACGATCGTGCACCTCGTCGCGGCTTAGCCGACCGCTGGCGGCGAACTGGCGGATCCCGGCCTGGACCTCGCGCTGCAGCGCCTCGAGCCTGGCGAACTCGTCCATCCGTCCCGACAGTTGCTCCAGGTAGGCGACGACCAGCGCGCTCACTGAGGTGTCACGCTGCGCGGCGGCGACCCGGGCATTGCGGTAGACGTCATCGGGAACAGAGACCGTAATATTCTTCACAGTTTCACAGTAGCACATTTTCCGTGAACCACATTGTCACAGCCTGTCGAGGCTCGCCGGACTGCGCCTCGGGTACCTGTCTCGCTGCGCCCGCAGTCAGCCAGGCTCGCCTACGGCCTGGCGGAGCTCGCGGAACGCCCCGGTGATGCGGGGTAGGGTCCATGACGCGTTCAGTCCGCTGGGGTTCGGCAGCACCCACAGGCGCGCGGCGCCTAGCCGGTCTGGCTGTGGGCCTGTGCTGGCTCGCGGCTGGCCGAACGCCGTGCGGTAGGCGGTCACGCCGGCGATCGCGACGACGCGCGGCGGGTGGCTGCGGGTCAGGGCGGCCAGGTGCTCGCGGCCGGCCCGGAGTTCGGCGGCATCCAGCTCGGAGGCCTGCGCGGTGGCACGCGCGACCAGGTTGGTGATGCCCAGCCCGAAGCCGGGCAGCAGGTCCTGCTCGCGCGGGGCGAGCAGGCGCAGGGTGAAACCGGACAGGTGCAGGGCGGGCCAGAACCTGTTCCCCGGCCTGGCGAAGTGCCAGCCGGTGGCGGCGGAGTACAGGCCGGGGTTGATGCCGCAGAAGAGCACGTCGAAGTTCGCTCCGGGCTCCGGCAGGACGTCGGGGATGGTGCGGTTCCTGGCCGCTTCCAGGTCCGACGGCGACGGGCGCGAGCGGGTCGTCACGCGTCCCAGCATGCCGTGGGCTGGCCGTACGCGCAGGGCAATCCGAGTTCGGCCAGGGCCCGGAACCGCGGCTAGGGCGCGGGCGGGCTCCGCCTGGCCGTCGTCGCGATGAGAGGCTCAGATCCCGCTGGCGCTGCGGATCGCGGCGAGGGCGATGACGCCCGGGATCCCGTCGCCTCATGCTAGAACGTGGGTTTGGATATGAGATGCTTACAGGTGACGCATCCAGAGGTTCGTCTCCGCGTACGTGCCGAGATCCCGCTCCCGGTCGATCTCCACCAGATCCAGTGCGCCGGGCACCACGTACCGGCCGGTTTCGGGGAAGGCCATGCCGGCCCAGAGTTCCCATTCGGTGACGGTGCCGGTGATGATCATTGATCTCGGGGCCGACCCGAGGATCACGCCGCCGAGCCGCAGGTGAGTGCGGATCCATGGGTCGACATGGGCACCGTCGGCGCGCGTCCACCGGGCGTAGTTCGCCATCGGGGTCAGCGGGTACCTGCTCTTGAGCACCGGCCGCACCGGGGCGATCATCCGGTTCAGCCCCGCCGCGGTCGCGCGGGAACGCAGCGCGGTCAGGACGTACCCGCCCAGCCCTGCGCCCTGCCGGTCCGGCCTGACGGCGGCGGCCATGACGCACAGCGTGTCCGGCGGGACGGCCCGCTCGTGCCCTGTGATCGCCCTGGTCAGCGCGTCGTCATACCCGGCGGGCAGGCCCTCGGCCGTCGCGTTCCACGCCAGCAGCACTCCCCAGCCGCCGGCGACGACCTCGCCGTCGTCCAGGATCCGCAGGTCGAACTGCGGAAAATACTCCGCCGCCCGCGGCATGAGCTCGGAGCCGATCGGGTCGTGGAAGATGAACTCCGGCCAGCCGGGCAGCACGGCCGCGTTGGACTGCTCCTCAAGGTCAGGCCGGTCGGACGTGGTGACGATCTCCCGGTCAGGCATCCGTACCTCACCTTGATCCGGTGGCTGGCGCTACCGGCCACGTTACCCCGGAGTGGGCAAGGCCGACCTGGCCGTCTCAGGCTGGGAGGCCTGGCGCGGAAGGCTCGGAAACGCGCGCGGGCCGATCCGGGCCAGCGCCTGCGCCCGGTCGGCCTCCATCGGCATCGCCAGCAGGTAACCCTGGCCGAACTGGCAGCCCATCGAGATCAGCAGGTCGCGCTGGAGCTCGCTTTCGATGCCCTCGGCGATGACCTCCAGCTGGAGCGTCCGCGCGATCTGAACGATGCCCTCGGCGAGCGCCAGGCGCTGTGCGGAGATGCCGATCCCGTCCACGAAGGACTTGTCTATCTTCAGCACGTCGATCGGCAGCTCCCGCAGATAGCTGAGGGAGGAGTACCCGGTGCCGAAGTCATCGATGGCCAGCCGTACGCCGAGGGCCTTCAGCTGCGTCAGGTCGGACTGCACCCGCTCGTCCCGGCGCAGCAGGACGCTCTCGGTCAGCTCGAGCATGAGCGCGCCCGGTTCGAGACCCGACGCGCCGAGGATCCGGCGCACGCCGTCGACGAAGCCGGGAGCGCTGAACTGCCGGGCCGACACGTTGACGCTGACGTACAGTCCGCGAGGGGGCACGGCGCCTTCCGGGGTCCGGACCAGGCGATCCGGCGCGGCGTCGCGGGCCTGCCGCGCGCGGCGCGGATCGCGGCGCCAGCGCGCGATGTCGGCCGCGGCCCGGGCCAGGACCCAGGAGCCGAGCGGGACGATCTGGCCGGTCTCTTCAGCCAGGGCGATGAACTGGTCGGGCTGCATCATCCCCCACCGCGGATGCGGCCACCGGACCAGGGCCTCGAACCCGGCGAGTTCCCCGGTGGTGAGCGTGACGATCGGCTGGTAGGCCAGCGTGAACGCGGAGGTGGCCACGGCCTCCTCCAGAGCCGCCTGCAGCTCGCGCCGCTTGACCAGCCCGGCGCTCAGCACAGGCTGGTAGCGGCGCCACTGGCGCTTGCCCGCTGCCTTCGCGGCGTACAGGGCGAGGTCGGCGTGCCGGAGCAGCTCATCGGTGTCGGCGCTGTCCTGGGTCGTGGCCACCCCGACGGTGACCGTGGCGAGCACGGCGCCCGAGGCGAGCGCGAACGGCTCGCTGAAGCCCTGGACAACGCGGTCGGCGGCCGCCTCGACCACGCTGGCATCAGCGACGTTGCCGATGAGAAGCGCGAACTCGTCGCCGCCGAGCCGCGCGGCCGTGTCGGCGTCGCGGATAAGCCCGGAGAGCCGCTCCGCGGTGGCCACCAGCAGCTCGTCGCCCACGCTGTGGCCCATCGTGTCGTTCACGACCTTGAAATCATCCAGGTCGACGAACAGCACGCCGGCGGTCATGCCGTCCCGCCTGGCCGCGGCGACCTGCTGCGAGATCCGGTCCTGGAACAGCAGCCGGTTGGGCAGGCCCGTCAGCGCGTCGTGGAAGGCCTGGTGCTTGAGTTCGGATTCGAGCTTGCGCTGCTCGGTCACGTCTCTCAGGGTGAGGACCAGGCCGGCGACGGTCGGGTCGTTACGGAGATCGCTGCACCTCAGCTGGACCTGGACGGTCACGCCGTCGCGGCGGGTGATCTGGCGGTCGACATAGCGGGAGCCGAGGCCCGCGCCAGCTCGCAGGTTCAGCAGCGTGCGGACCAGGTTGTCATGCTCCCCGTCCGCGACGAGGTCCCAGAGGTACGCGCCTTCCACGGTGATGTCACCGAAGATGCTCGTGGCCGATGGCGTCGCGTAGCTGACCCTTCCCTCGTCGCCGACCATCAAGATGACGTCCGAGGTGTCGTGGACCAGGGTGCGGAAGTACGCCTCGTTTCCCCGGCGGATCACCTCGTCGCGGAGCGCGATCCGCTCCACCGCGAGGGCCACCTGGTACGCGAGGATCTCCAGCGTCGCGAACAGGTCCGCCAGCACTCGCTGCCCGTCGAACACCGCGAGTACCCCGACGAGCGGATCGCCCGACGGCCGGTCCTTGACCGTGAGCGGGCAGAGCAGCATCCAGTCACCGCCGGGGACGAGGGCCCCGGCCTGCGCGGGCAGGCTCGTCACTGGCGCGAGGAGCGGCGCGCAGTCGGTCACGAGGGGCAGCCAGGTCTCGGTCAGCTCCGCGAGCCGGCTCATCAGCGCCGGGTGTTCCGACGCCTGCGTGAGCGCGCGGAACGGTCCGTCGGTCCGTACCGCGAGCAGCACGTCGCCGCGGGGCAACGGGCCGAGCAGGGTGCCGGTCGCGGACTTGACCGCGGCCGCCACCTGGTCCGCGCTGGTCGCCGCCACCAGGGACACCCCCGCCTGCCGCACCACCCGCTCCCGGCCGAGCGCGCGGCGGTGCGAGGCGGCCACGTCCGCCAGCCGCCAGAGCACGAGCAGGTAGAGGGCCGCGGAGAACACCGCGATCACGCTCAGGTAGCCCCCGCGGAACCGGAACGACTCGGCGAACAGCACGGCCGGGGCGATCAGCGAGGCGAGCAGGAGCACGATCAGCCTGACCGGCGAGACCTCCGCGCGCAGCCGGGTGACCGGCTGGGCGAGCCCGGTCATCGTCGGATGCAGCGCGGCGGCGCCGCACGCGCTGTAGAAGACGGCCCAGCCCAGGTCGACGACGGTGCCGTTATGAAATTCCCCGTGAAGTTCGATCAGGCCGTACGCGGTATCCGAGACAAGCGCCCCGACGATGCCCAGGGTCAGGAGCTGGACGCACCTGGCCCGCCCGGCCCCCGGCGCGAGCAGCCTGGCCAGCATGGCCAGGAGGAGCACGTCGCCGAGCGGGTAGGCGATCGCGACGCTCTTCTGCAGCCAGGACAGTCCCGGATTGTGCACGTACGGCGAGACCAGGTAGATCCACGACAGCAGGGCCAGCCCCACGGTCAGGGTCAGCGCGTCGATCACGCTGCGCCGGTCCCCGCCCGGCGTACGCCACCAGATGAAGATCAGCATCCCGGCCGCGTACAGCGGATAGGTCAGCAGGTAAAGCACGTCCGCGAACGAGGGGAACGGGAGCGGGGTCCCGATGAGCTGCGCCACCAGGAAGCTCATCTGGCCCGCGGTGAAGCTCGCCAGCGCGGCGGCCAGCAGCAGCCAGGGCAGCTTACGGGAGGGGCGGTTGATGACCACGCCCGTCACGATGGCGCCGACTCCGCTCAGGCCGATCAGGCCCCACGCCTCCGCGCGGAGGCCGGGCAGCCCGTAATACGCCCCGATGAGCAGGCCGATCCAGATGGTATAGCCGCCGAGCACATACCGCCGCCGCGATTCCACCGTAATCCCCCCCATGCCCATCTATATCATCTCTTACCATTAGCCACAGAAATGCACTGTAGTTGTTCCCATGTGCGCATCGCTGTATGCGCGGTCACCATCTGCGGCGCGTGCGAGCGGTTTGGGCGTGCTAACCCTAATGGGTTTCAATGTGAAGATTCCGCCGAATGTCCTCGGTGACGGAGGGCAGCTCCGTCATGACGGACGCGTATCAGCGGGGCTCGCCGTGGGCATGAATTAATGCGATAAGTTACCTTCTCGCCCCGGACGATGCCGGACAAATGGGGACTCACAGCCATGAGCGACGTGAACGATCCGGGGAATACGGCGCAGGACGCCTTTACCGTCAACGGCACGGGCCCGTTCGTCCATGAGCGGTTCGCCGAGCAGGCCGCCCGCCGGCCCGGCGCGGTCGCGGTCATCGCCGCGGGCACGCAGCTGACCTACGGCGAGCTTGACGAGTCGGCCAACCGGCTCGCCCACTGCCTGATGGACCTGGGCGCAGGCCCGGAGACCCTGATCGGCGTGCACGCCGAACGCGGTGCCGACGCGATCCGCAGCCTGCTCGCGACCATGAAGGCGGGTAGCGGGTACGTGCCGCTCGACCCGTCGCTCCCGACGGCCCGCCTGGCCCGGATATGCGCAGAAGCCAGCCCTCTGGCCATCCTGACGGACCGTCCGGTAAAAAAATCCTTCCCGGGGGGGACCAGAGTGCTCGCGCTCGGCGAGCTGGCCGCCGGTCTGGAGCGCCAGCACGCTACGGCCCCCGGGGTCAGCCTGCACCCGGACAACCTGTGCTATGCCATCCACACCTCGGGATCGACCGGCCAGCCCAAGGCGGTCGCGGTCAGCCATGGCAGCCTGGCCTGCGTCATCACCGCCCTGACGCGTTCTTACCGGATTTCCGCCCGGGACCGGGTGGCGCAGCTCGCCGCGATGGCCTTCGATACGTCACTCGAGCAGATCCTGGTCACGCTGGCGAACGGGGCAACCTTGATGCTGCCGCCGGCGGGCACCATCGCTCCTGCCGATCTGCTCCGCTATCTGGGGCACCAGCGGGTCACCGTCATCGACCTGACCCCCGCGTACTGGCACCAGTTGCTCGCGGTAACCGAGCCGGATGACGGCCGGCTGCGGAGCGTTCGGCTCATGATCAGCGGCGGTGAGATGGCGGACCCCGCAGACTGCGGCGCGCTCATGCGGGCGGCACCCCGGGCGAGGCTGCTGAACGCCTACGGGCTGACCGAGACCACCATCACCTCGGCCCTGTTCGACGTCAGCGCTTCGCCGCCGACCGTACCGCCGACGATCCCGGTGCCGGTCGGCAAGCCGGTCAGCCACGCGCGGATCATGGTTCTCGACGAGGCGGCCAGACCGGTGCCGGCCGGGGAGGCGGGCGAGATCTACGTCGCCGGCTGCGGAGTCGCCCGGGGTTACCTCGGCCGCCCGGCGCTCACCGCCGAACGGTTCCTGCCGGACGGCAGCGGCCCTCCCGGCAGCAGGATGTACCGCACCGGGGATCTCGGGCGTTACCGCCAGGACGGCACCCTGGAGATCACCGGGCGCGCCGACCGCCAGCTCAAGGTGCGCGGCTTCCGCGTCGAGCCGGCCGAGATCGAGAGCGTGCTGGCTGGGCACCCGGACATCGGGCAGGTGGCGGTCGTGGCCACCGGGCAGGGTCCGGGGGACACCCGCCTGGCCGCGTACTACACTCTGTCGTCCCGGGGGGCGACCCCGCGGGATCCCCCCGATCCTGGGGGGGAATCTTCCCCCCCAGACCCTCGCGACCCCATACCCCCCGACCGACCGCCGCGGGGCTTCGGCGCTTTCTTCGCGAGCGCCTGCCCGGTTACATGATTCCGGCGGCGTTCGTCGCGCTTGACCAGATGCCGTTGACGCCGGAAGGAGAGCCAGCTAGGGACACCCTCGAGCAGCCCCGGATTCCCCCGGCACGCCATGACCAGGCCGGGCCACGCACGCCGGTGCAAGCCGGGCTGGCCTACCTGTGGTCCGAGCTGCTTAAGCACGATCAGATCGGCCTCGACGACGATTTCTTCGCCCTCGGCGGGAACTCGCTGCTGGCCGCGGAGATGCTGGCGCACGCGCGCGTCATGTTCGGGATCAGCGCGGACTATGTGCGCCCGCTCACCCGCAGCCTGCTGCGCGACCCGACGCTGCGGGAGTTCGCCCAGGCGACGCAGGACGCCCGCGCGGGCAGGCTCGCCGTGGACGGTGACCAGGCCCGGGTCGACTTCGCCCGCGAGGCCGAGCTCAGGGTTCCGGTACGCCTGCACGCGGACCCAAGGTACGGACGGCCGGACTGGCAGAGGCCGCTGGAGATACTCCTCACCGGATCGACCGGCTTCTTCGGGGCGCACCTGCTGAGCGAACTGCTGGCCGCCACCACCGCGCGGGTCTGGTGCCTGGTCCGGGCGCGGGACGCTTCGCACGCGATGGCGCGCATCGCGGACGCCGCCGCACGCTACGAACTCGCCGGCCTGCCCAGCGGTCGCGTGGTGCCGCTGCCCGGTGATCTCGCCTCGCCCCGCCTGGGCCTTTCGGCTGGCCAGTTCCGCGAGCTCGCGCGGAGCGCCGACGTTATCTATCACGCGGGCTCGGCCGTGAACTTCATCTACCCGTACGAGGAGCTTCGAGCCGCCAACGTGACGGGCACCCGCGAGGTGATCCGGCTGGCCGCCGAGGCCCGGGGCATCCCTGTTCACTACGTCTCCACCACCGCGGTGCTCGCAGGCCTGGGCGTCATGGGCGTGCGCGAGGTAACCGAGGAGACGCCCCTGGCGCATGCTGACCAGCTTGGCGTCGGGTACGTGGAGACCAAGTTCGTGGCGGAGGAGCTACTCAGGAACGCCGGGCGGGCGGGCCTGCCCGTCGCCATCTACCGCCCGCTGGACATCGTGGGGAGCCGCCGCACCGGCGCCTGGAATACCGCAGCCGAGATGTGCGCGCTCATAAGGTTCGTCACCGACACCGGCCTGGCTCCCGACATCGACCTGCCGCTCGACTTCGTACCCGCTGACATCTGCGCGGCGGCCATCCGGCACATCTCCTGGGCGGAGGGGGCCGTCGGGCGGACCTATCATCTGGCCAGCCCGGAATACGCCCTGCTCGGGTTCCTCGTCGACCGGCTGCGCGCGCACGGGTTCAGCGTCAGCGAGATACCGTACGACGCCTGGGTGGGAGAGCTGCTGCGATTTGCCGCCCGGAACCCGTCCCACCCGATGACGCCGTTCCTGCCGCTTTTCATCGACCGCGATCGCCAGTCCGGGCTCACGCCCGCGGAGATGTACTTCGAGCACACCTTCCCGCACTACGCCCGGTCGAATACCGAGCGTGCCCTCGAGGGCAGCGGCATAGCCTTTCCCCCGGTCGACAGCGGGCTCCTCGACAGCAACATCGGGCGCCTGATGGCACAGGGATACCTGAGAGCCCCGCAGGACATGCGGCTGCCTGCTCAGCGTACGGGGAGTCGGGCGCCGGACCGGTCCGCTCATGCCGGCTAGCCGCTATCCGGACTGGGAGTCGCTCGAAACCCGCTCGCCCGGAGACACCCCGGTCGCGTTCTGCGCGGACCTGAGCCCCGCGAGCGTACTCGGCGCGTACCGGCGAGGGATCATCCCGGTTCCCGCGCCCGATGAGTATTTCCGCACTGTCAACGAGGTCCGCTACGAGGACAGGGTGGCGGACGGGACGATCGGCCTGGTGGGCAGCGGGCGCGATGATCCCTACTGGGTGGCGTGGTGGTCGCCCGACCCAAGGCCGGTGATCTGTACCGGTCACGTCCACCTCGGACGCAACATCAGGAAACAGCTACGCCGCAGCGATATGCGGACGACCGCCAACGCCAGCTTCGGCCGCGTCGCCGAGCAATGCCGCGCGGACCGCGAGCCGCGCTGGCTTACCGACGCGCTGCTGCGGACCCTGATCGAACTGCACCGGGAGGGCTGGGCGCACAGCATCGAGGTATGGCTGGACGGCGACCTGATCGGCGGCGCGATCGGGATCGGAATCGGCCGCATCATCAGCGGAGATTCCCTGTTCAGCCGGTATCCCTGCGCGGGAAGGGTGGCAGTTGCGGACATGGCCGCAAGATTGGCCCTGGCCGGCGGCATGCTCATCGACGCGCAATGGAACAGCCCCTTCCTCAGGTCGCTCGGCGCCGAACTGCTGCCGCGAGAGCGGTACCTGCCGCTGCTGCCCCGTTCAGCGCAGCGAGTGGCGCTTCCGCCTGACCCGCTCGCGGCGCGGCGGTTGCTCGCTCGAACATTAGTTTGTATATGTGGTAGACTGCTCGGGTGAGTGTTTCTGTGCAGGAATCGCTGCTGGACGCGGGCGGCGAGCCCGTGCTCGGGCCGCTGGAGGGCGTGGCGCGGCGGACGCCGCTGGCCCGGGGCGCCTGGGTTGACCACCGGCCCGGGTGGCTTTCTGGCTCTGGCGCGGTGTTCTCCCGGCTGGCCGAGACGGTGCCGTGGCGGGCGGAGAAGCGGCATATGTACGACAAGGTGGTGGACGTCCCCCGGCTGCTGTGCTTCTACGACGAGGGCGCGGAGCTGCCCGACCCGGCGCTGACCGCCGCGCTGCGGGCGCTGAACGGCCACTACGGAGCGGAGCTCGGCGAGCTGTTCCGGACGGCGGGGCTATGCCTGTACCGGGACGGGCGGGACAGCGTCGCGTGGCACGGCGATAAGACCGGGCGGGGCAGCCGCGAGGACACCATGGTGGCGATCTTGTCGCTGGGCACGCCGCGGGCGTTCCTGCTGCGCCCGCGCGGCGGCGGCGCGTCGGTGCGGTACGAGATCGGGCACGGCGACCTGCTGGTCATGGGCGGCAGCTGCCAGCGCACGTGGGAGCACGCGGTGCCGAAGACCACCGCGGCCGTCGGGCCGCGGATCAGCGTGCAGTTCCGTCCGCGGGGCGTGCGCTAACTCGCCGACTTCGCGGCCGGAGAATGTGCTCGGCGCCCTGATGCAACCATCGGCAGGGATCCGGTGGTCTTGCACGGTTGAAGGGGTGAGCCGTGAACGCGAAGCTTGACGGAGAGTTCCGGGAGTTCATGCGCGCCCGGTGGCCGGTCATGGTCCGGCTCGCGTACGGGCTGACCGGGGATCAGGGCCACGCGGAGGACGTGGCGCAGGCCGCGTTCACGCGGGCCTACGCGTCCTGGCCGAGGGTCAGGCGCAGCGGCGACCCCGACGCGTACGTGCGGCAGATCGTGATCAACCAGAACAGGAACCGGTTCCGCAAGCACCGGGTGGCCGAACGGCTGACCGACTCGCCGCCGGAGTCCGGACTTGTTGATGTGGCGGCCACCGATGCGGCGCGGGATTACGACGAGCGTTCGGCGCTGATTGCGGCGCTGCAGCGGCTGGGTCCGCGGCAGCGGGCGGTGGTCGTGCTCCGCTACTGGATGGACCTGACCGAACACGAAACCGCGGCCGCCCTGAACTGCTCCGTCGGCACGGTCAAGAGCCAGGCGTCACGCGCCCTGGCCACGCTGCGGCAGAGCACGGACCTGGTGGATGAGGGATACCAGTGAGGATCGACGACGAGCGCGACCTGCACGAGCGGCTGGAGTCGGCCTTCTCGGCCATCACCCCGCGGCCGGCCCCGATCGACGGGGCGGTCAGACGGGGCAAGGCGATCAGGGTCTGGCGGCGTGCGGCCGTGGCGGCCGGTGCCGCTGCGGTGGTGGCCATCGGGGTCTTCGCCGTTCCGTCCCTGCTGCACCGTTCGGCCGCGCCGGGCCCCGTGGCGCCGGTCGGCCCCTACACCGTTACGGTCCAGGCTCCCGGCCCGCACTCGGCGCCCGGCCTGATCGCGCTGGGCACCATCGACGGCCAGGGCTGGCAGTTCACCGCGGCCAAGCCGGGCAGCGCGCCCGGCCGCAACGAGCAGTTCTTCACGACCTCTCGGGCCGGCGTTCGGGGAGAACGCGGCCACCCAGCCCAGCATCAGCGCTGGCCGTGGACGACGCGGAATCCTGTCTCCTTCTCCGCGCTCACCTGCGGGCCCGTCCAGGTCCAGTACGGCGCGGTCCAGGCCGATGTGACGTACGTCGCGGTGCGGCTCGATAACGGCATCGTGCTCATCCTGCACCCGGTCACGGTGTACGGCGTCCGCGCAGTCGCGTTCGCCATCCCGGTCGGGGCCGGGGTCGCCGAGGCCACCGCGTACTCGCGTCATGGCGAGATCGCCGCCGCGATCCCCTTCAACGACCCGAGCGGGGTGGCCGACTTCGGCGTTTGGCTCAAGCCCGGGCAGCCCGGGCTCGCCCGGGCTTCGGGCCGGATCGGCTCGGGCACGGCCGACGGGAGCGCGTGGTCGGCCACCGCATACCTGGGCCCGTGGGGCATCTGCTTCCAGGTCCCCGCGACCGGGCTCACGTCGGCATACTGCATGCCCGCCGCCTCTCCTGACCCGAACTCGGGCTACCTGTCCATTACCGGGGACACCTGTCGGTGGCGGCCGGGCACGCGCCGGCCTTGGCGGCCTGGGTCATCGTGAACCAGCCCGACGGCACCAGACCATCGTCTGGCCGGTGACCGTGGGCGGCCAGAAGCTCTTCGCGTTCCAGCTGCTCACCGGCCCGAATCCGCTGCGCTGGACGGCTTATGACACTCAGGGCACGTGGTCGGTCGATGTCCGGGCTGACCCTCGGGCTCCGGCGGCCGGATCGACTCCTCCAGGCTGCCACCGCCTCGGCGAGCCTACCTTAGCCCGGGAACCCGGGCCTACCGTGAGACGATCCGGCGTGGACCCTGACCGGCCGCCCGGCGGATTGCTGCATGACGCCGGGCTGGTGGTCCTGCGCGGGCAGATCCGCCCGAGGGAGGGACGTGCGTGGCTGGTCGACTGGCAGGGGACGCGCTGCGGTGCTGCGGCACACTCCGGTTCCCGCGCCCGGCGCCATGGCCGCCGCGTCCACCGCCGACGTGGCCTGGCTGCATGCGTTCCTCGCCGGCCTGGCCGACCTCGGGTTCTGTTCGCCGCGCCCGCTGCCGTGCTTCCGCGGCCGGTCATGGACGATGACCGGCGGCCTGCTCTGGGAGATCATGTCGTACCTGCCGGGCCACGCCGTGGGCTGGGCCGCGCAACCTCCGATGGAGGAGATCGGCGCCTTGCTGGCCCGCTACCACGCCACGGTCCGGCGGATGGCGACGGCCGCTCAGCGCCCGGGCGCGCTGCCGCTGACCAACGTGCCGCCGATCTTGCTCTCGCGCCAGCTCGACGCGGTTGACCTCGACGCGGGTCGCGCGGCTGCCGTCCGCTACCAGGCCGAGCGCCTCGCGCACGACCTCGACCAGGCCGGGCACCTCACGGGCGAGCGCGTCGTCATCCACGGCGACTTCACCAACGACAACGTCATCGCCGATGGCACGCCGCCCCGGACGGCCGGTGTCATCGACTTCGCGCTAGCCCACGCCGAGACACCGCTGGCCGACATCGGCTACGGGCTGTGGCGCAGCGGCCGTCCGCACGAGTACGCCGATCACCTGGACCCGGCGAGGATCGCCCGGTTCCTCCGCGGCTACGCCGCGGTCATTCCCGTCTCGGCCGACGAGGCGCGCGTGATCCCGGTGTACATCCGCGGCCGCGGGCTCCAGATGATCGCCAAGCGGATCCGGGCAGGCCGTACGGAAACCGGAATGCTGGCCCAGGTCCAATGGCTCACCGCGAACGCCGCCGCCGTCGGCGACGCGCTCGCCGCGGCCGTCGGCACATAGCTGCCAGTCGGCGTTGGAGTTCTACGGTACTGTGGATGTTATGACTGCGGCGTATGAGGACGTGCCCTTCAGCGAGTTGCTGCACCATCCTGCAGCGACCGCTGAACGGTTGGAGGCCGTCAGGGCGCTGCGGCTGAGGCGGCGCGACGCCGGGGATCTAGCGCTGATGCGGATCGAACAGCTTGAGCGTGATGAGAGCGTGGTGGAGTTCACCGCGCGGCTGCTGGCCGGTCTCGTCAGGTCCGAGAACGGCGAGGTGATCCGCAGGCTGCTGCCCGAGGCGGTGCCGTGGGTCACCTTCCTGCCGGAGACAGACTTCGACGTGTTCGTGACCGAGCTCGTCGCCGTTGCTCGCGGCGCGGCAGCGCTCGGTAACTTGGGTCCGGTGGCGGTGCTCCTCACTCAGTGGCGGCATTCCGCCGAGGTGTATGCCGACCCGGTCCTGCTAGAGATCGTGACCAGGGAGCCAGAGGGGGATCTGGGTCCTGTCCCGGCTCCGCCGGACTGAGAAGGTCAGGAACGCATCCGGGCGTCGGCGCCCGGAAAGGAAGCGCCGGTTAGCGGAAGTCGCGGCTGGGGACGGCGGCGGTCACGCGGAGCGGGCGGAGGGCGGTGGCGACCAGGTTGACGGCTCCCCCGGTGCGTTCCACGCGGCCGCGGATAAGCAGGGCAGGCGCCGCAGTGGCTATCCGGCGGTGGCGTTCCCAGACGTGCGGCGGGCAGATGACGTTCACCAGGCCGGTCTCGTCCTCCAGGCTGATGAAGACCACCCCGTGGGCGGTGGACGGGCGCTGCCGGTGGGTGACCAGGCCGGCCACGGTCACCTGGGCGCCGCCGGCGGCGGAGGAGACCGATGAGGCGGTGAGCACCTCCCGCGCGGCGAGCCAGGGCCGGACGTGAGCCACCGGATGGGTCCCGTAGGTCCCCGTGGCCCACAGGTCGGCGAGCGTCTCCTCGGCCGGCGTCATGGCGGGCAGCGGCGGCGCGGACCCCGGGCCGCCGGGGTCCAGGCCGGGGACGGTGCCGGGCAGCTGGCCCTCGCGGACCGAGGCGGCGGGCCCCGCCGCCCACAGCGCGGCGCGCCTGCTGAGCCCGAAGCAGCCGAACGCGCCCGCGGTGGCCAGCGCCTCGAGCGCGGCGGCCGGCAGCGCGGTACGAGACGCGAAGTCCTCCAGGTCCCGGTAGGGCCGCCCGCCGGCGACGCGTTCGGCCTTTTCCAGGCCCAGGTTCCGCACGCCGGCCAGGCCCGGCCGGATGGCGGGGCCCTCGGTGCCCGGGGCCGGCTCAAGGGTCGCGAGGGCGTCGCTGGCGTTCACGTCCACCCCGAGCACGACGACCCCGTGCCGGCGCGCGTCGTTGATCAGGGTGTGCGGGGCGTAGAACCCCATCGGCTGGTTGCGCAGCAGCGCGGCGGTGAACGCGGCCGGGTAGTACCGCTTCAGCCAGGCGCTGGCGTAGACCAGGTAGGCGAAGCTGATCGCGTGCGACTCGGGGAACCCGTAGCTGGAGAAGGCGAGGATCTTGTCGTAGATGTCTTCGGCGACCGCGGCGCCGATGCCGCGCTCCGCCATCCCGTCGAGCAGCCGCTGGCGGAGTTCCTCGATGCGTTCGGGGGCTCGTTTGGCGCTCATCGCCTGGCGCAGGCGGTCGGCCTCGGCCGGGGTGAATCCGGCGCAGTCGATGGCCAGCTGCATCATCTGCTCCTGGAACAGCGGAACGCCGAGCGTCTTGCCCAGCGCCGCGCGCATCGACTCGTGCGGCATCGCCGGGTCCTCGAGCCCGTCGTGCCTGCGCAGGTAGGGGTGGACCGACCCGCCCTGGATCGGCCCCGGCCTGATCAGCGCCACCTCGATGACCAGGTCGTAGAACTGCCGCGGACGCAGCCGGGGCAGGGTGGCCATCTGCGCGCGGGACTCCACCTGGAACACCCCCACCGTGTCGGCCTGGCACAGCATCTCGTAGACGGCCGGGTCCTCCTGCGGGATCGAGGACATCGACCAGCGCGTGCCGTAATGGGCGTTCACGAGGTCGAGGCAGTCGTGCAGGGCGGCCAGCATGCCCAGGCCGAGCAGGTCGAACTTGACCAGGCCCGCGAAGGCGCAGTCGTCCTTGTCCCACTGCAGCACGGTGCGGCCGGGCATCCGCGCCCATTCGACCGGGCATACCTCCCCCACCGGGCGGTCGCAGATCACCATGCCGCCGGAGTGGATGCCCAGATGCCGCGGCAGCCGTTGCATCTGCGCAGCCAGGTTCGCCACGGCCGCCGGGACGCCGTCCGGATCCTCCTCGGTCGCCGCGGGCAGCGACTCCCCCGCCACGGGCTCGCCCGGCCCGATCTGGCGCGCCCAGGCGTCGAGCTGCGCGGGCGAGAACCCCAGCGCCCGGCCCGCGTCGCGCAGCGCCAGCCGCGGGCGGTAGGAGATCACGTTGGCGACCTGCGCCGCCCGGTCCCGCCCGTACCGGTCGTAGACGTACTGGATGACCTCCTCCCGCCTGCGGTGCTCGATGTCCAGGTCGATGTCGGGCGGCCCGTCCCGGCCCTCGGAGAGGAACCGCTCGAACAGCAGGTGGTGCTGGACCGGGTCCACGCTGGTGATGCCGATCGCGTAGCAGACCGCCGAGTTCGCCGCCGATCCGCGGCCCTGGCACAAGATGTCGTGGTCCTCGCAGAACCGGACGATGTCGTGCACGATCAGGAAGTAGCCGGGGAACTCCAGGCGCTCGATCACGTCGAGTTCCCTGGCGATCTGCTCGTACGCGCCGGGCACCCGCTCGGCGCCGGGCGGCCCGTACCGCGCGGGCGCGTGCCCGGCCACCAGCTCGCGCAGCCAGCCCGCCTGGGTGTACCCGGCAGGCACCGGGAAGTCCGGCAGCTTCGGCGCGATCACCCGGAAGTCGAACGCGCACTCGCGCGCCAGGGCAACGGTGCGCGCGGCGACGCCGGGGTAGCGCCGCAGGAGTCCGGCCATCTCCGCGCCGGAACGCAGGTAGGCGGTGCCGGCCGCGGGCAGCCAGCCGTCCAGCTCCGCCAGGCTCCGCCGGGCCCGGATCGCGGCCAGCGCCTGGGCGAGCCGCGCCTGCGCGGGCACCGCGAAATGGACGTTTCCGGTCGCCACGACGCCGACGCGCGCCCGGGCCGCGAGCCCGGCCAGCGCGTCGTTGCGCTCGTCGTCGCCCGGGTCGTGCTGGCCGTGCAGCTCGACCAGCACGTTGTCCAGGCCGAACATCCCGGTCAGCTTCGCCAGCTCCGCCCGGGCCGCGTCCGGGCCGCGGGCGGCCAGCGCGGCGGGCACGTGCCCCTTGCGGCACCCGGTCAGCACCACCCAGTGGCCGTCGTGCGCCCCGGCCAGCGCGCTGGTGTCGTAGACCGGGCGCCCCTTCTCCCCGCCCGCCAGCTGGGCGGCGCTGATCACCGCGCACAGCCGCCGGTACCCTTCCGGGTCGCGGGCCAGGACCAGCAGGTGACGGCCGTGCTGGTCCGGGGGGACGACCCCCCTGGACCCCCCGCTCTTCCTCCCGGGGGGACCCATCCCCCCGGACCCCCCTTGGGAAGGGCTCCCCGCCCCCCCGTTCCCCCCTGGCGGCAAGCCGAGGCTGAGCTCGGCTCCGAACACCGTGCCGAGGCGGACGCCGCTCCCGGCCAGCTTCGCGGCGGCCTGCGCGAACTGCGGAACCCCGTACATCCCGTCGTGATCGGTGATGGCCAGCGCCTCGAGCCCGAGCCAGCCGGCCTCGGCGACGAGCTCGGCCGGAGTGGACGCCCCGTCGAGGAAGCTGAACGAGGAGTGGCAGTGCAGTTCGGCCCACGGCTCGGCCCCGGCCTTCGGCCACCGGATCAGCCGGGGCCCGGGTGGGGCCGCCTGGGGGTCGGCGGGCTCCGCTGACGGCGGCCGCTCACCCGCCGCGCGCCAGGACATCCGCCGTTGGAGTTCCCGCCAGGAGACCGGCGGGTTATTCCAGCCCACGCCCGGCCTTCACCAGTAACCCGCCTCGATCAGCCACCGGCCGTCCTGCACCGCCGCCAGCCAGGCCCGCCCGTCGCCGGTCAGCAGCTGGAACCTGGCGCGCCTGCGTGCGGCGGCCGGGTCCCACCAGCGTTCGGCCAGCGGCCAAGGCCCGGCCCAGCCGGTGACGCGGCCCACCGGCTCCCCGTCGATGGTGAGGTGGGCCGGCTCCGCCGACAGGGCGCATCGCCCGGTCACGGTGACGGCGCGCCCGGCATCGTCCGTCACCTCCGCCTCGCGGGCACGCGGGTACACCACACCGGGCGCCGCACCCACGATCCGCCCGGGCCATGGCTGGCCGACGGGGTGGCGGGGCTCCCTCTTCTCCCCGAACGGAACGTGTGTTACCTGCTCGCCGACGTTCCTCCCCCCGCTGGGGACCGGGCGCAGGACCGCCTCGTGCCCGAGCATGGCCTGCACCCGCATGGCGGCCCGCGCCACCTGGTCGCTGACTACCGCCTCACCCCATAGCGCAAGCTGGTGGCCGGTGGCGCGGACGAGCTGGTCAGGGACCAGTCGCAAGGTCTTGATGCCACCGGGCCCAGGCTCGCCGCTTCCGGGCTCGGCGCTGCCAGGCCCCGCGTCAAGCGGGGCCGACTGCCAGGCGTCGAGCTGCCAGCGGACGCGGTCGGCGACCCCGGCCGCGGTCAGCAACCCGTCGTGCCGCCACAGCCTGCGGCTTTCCCTCCCGTCCGCCCACTCAGCACGCACCTCCACGCGGACGCACGTCAGCCCGCGGCCCGCCAGGCGGTCGTGCATCCGTTCCGCGAGCGCCTTGGCCGCGAACACCACGGGCTCGGCGAGTGCTTCCGGCGGGTCGAATTCGCAGGCCGCGGACAGGTCCTCGGCCGGCGGGCGCACCGCCAGCGGCATGGAACTGTGGCCGCTGGCCAGCCGGTGCGCGGTCTCGCCCGCGGCGCCGAACCGGCCGGCCACGTCGCCCGCGGGCAGGGCGGCCAGGTCGCCCAGCGTGCGCAGGCCGAGCCGGCTCAGCAGGCCAGCCAGGTCTGGGTCTTTGAGCACGCTCACCGGCTGTCCCGCCAGGAATGCCGCTGACCCGTCCGGTGGTATCACGCTGACCTGGTCCGGGCCCCGGGCGGCCAGCAGCGCGGCGAACATCCCGTCGGCGACCCCGATGAGCGGCTTGGCGCCGAGGTCCGCCACCGCGGCGATGATCCGGCGGGCCAGCACCGTCTCGCCGCCGAAGTACCGGGCCGGCCCGCGCGCACCGAACGCGCACACTCCCGGTTCCACCGCCTCCACCCCGGGACAGAACCGGGTCACCGCCGCGAGCACCTGCTCGGACAGCAGGGCCGCGGCGCGAGCTTCCGGTCGGCTGGCCTCCGCGCCAGACGCTGACCGACCGGATTCCGCCGGCTGGCGCAGCTGCGGGCAGCGCACGACCATGATGCGTTCGGCTCCGGGCTGGACTGCCTTCACGCGTTGCTCACGAGGGCCAGCCCGCGTGCAGCCCCGGCGACGGGGATGTCTGTCTCAGGGATATCAGCGGCGTCGGCCGCGGCGACGCGGCCGTCTTCCCCGGGCAGCCAGAGCCAGCGCGTCCGGGTCATGGCGGCCTCCCCGCGGCCGCCGGCCATCACCTCCGCGCAGCACGCGCGGAGCCGGCCGTGCCCGTCGCCAAGTCCGGTCCACCCCTGGGTGGTGACCTGGAAGCGAACGTGCGCGCCCGGCCAGTCTCCGGCCACGAGCAGCACGCCGTGCCTGCGCCGCAGCGTCGCCTCGAGGCGCTGCCGGACCTGGGCAGGCGCCCGCGCCGGCGGCCGTAGCAGGACGAGCTCGCACCCGTCGAGCAGCGACGCCACCACCTGCGGCCAGGCGTGACCCGGGTCCGGGACCAGCAGGGTCCGTTCCGCGTCCAGCCCCAGGCCCAGCGCCGCCACCACGCCCGCCTCGGGCACCCCGGTAATCCCGCACCAGGCCCCGTCCGCCGAAGCGCCGGCCGCGAGCGCCAGGGGCAGCAGGCCGAACTCCGCCACGGCCACCACCGACCCGCGCGCCAGCCCGCCCCGTGGCAGCAGATCTCGCAACGCGGGCAGCACCGGAAGGAACCCAGAGGCCCCAAAGGGCCCAGGATCACTAAATGGCCCAGAGCCTCCGAAGGCCCCAAGGGACCCAGGTCCCGATACCCCGGGCACGTCGGGCACCTCGGGATCCCCAGCGACCGCCGTAAGCGCAGGCTGCCAGGCCAACGTGCGCCTGATTTCCGCAGGCGTGCTCCCCATCTCATCAAGGATCGAACACAGGTTCGCCTATGTCAAGATCATCTTGGCTGGGCACGAAATGAGCAGGCCAAGCGAGCGGCACGCGCCGGGGACCGGCAATTACGCTGAGAACGTGCTGCGACAGGTGAGCGCGTGGACGCGCGATCATCCGTGGCAGGCCGACGGCCTGCTGGCCGCGGTGCTGCTCGTGTTCAGCATTTCCCAGTTGTCCGCCGGTCAGGCCACTGCCGCCGATGTGTCCGGCTTCGTCGTGGTCACCATCCTGCTCGCGGGCAGCGTCGTAGTACGCCGTCGGTACCCGGTGGCAGCGTTCGCCGTCGCGGCCGTGATCGGCGCCCTGCAGATCGCCCTCGGCGTGGAGAGCGGCAATCAGGCGAAGGTCTTCGCCTTCCAGCCAACCAACGCCGACCTGGCCATCCTCGTGCTGCTGTACACGCTGGCCGCGTACCGGCCCCGCCCGGTCTCCGTCGCCGGGCTGGTGGTCTGCCTGCTCGGCTCGGCGGTGGCCATCACCCGCTGGGAGCCGGCCCACGGGGCGCATCCGACCGACGCCCTGTTCGGGGCGGCGGCTGGCCTAGGTGGCCTGACGCTGGTCGCATGGGTGCTCGGCGATTCGGTGGCCTACCGGTACCGCCGCGCCTACTACGCCTCCCTGGAGGAACGCGCCGCCCGGGCCGAAGCCGAGCGCGACGCGCAGGCGCGGATCGCCGCCGCCGCCGAGCGCGCCCGCGAACTGCAGGAACGGCGGGCCAGGGCGGTCGACGAGTCGGCCGCCCGGCTGCGCCGGATCGAGCGCGACCTGCACGACGGGGCGCAGGTCCGGCTGGCCGCGCTGGCTATGACGCTGGGCGAGATCAAGGAGAACCTGGCGCAGTCCGGCGACGGCCGTACCCTCGCCTTGGTCGGCGCCGCCCACCAGAACGCCAAGGACACGCTGGCCGAACTGCGGGATCTAGCCCGCGGCATCCACCCGCCGGTGCTCGACCGCGGCCTCGGCCCGGCGCTGGGCATCCTCGCCGGGACCAGCGCGATCCCGGTCGGCCTGACCGTCGCCCTCACCGAACGGCCCTCGCCGGCCATCGAGGCCATGGCCTACTTCTGCGCGGCCGAACTGCTGGCCAACGCGGCCAAGCACAGCGGCGCGAGCCGCGTCACGGTCGGCGTGCGCGAGCAGGATTCCGGGCTGGTCATGTCGGTGACCGACGACGGCGACGGCGGCGCGCGCCTGGTCCCCGGCGGCGGGCTGGCCGGGCTGCGCGAGCGCGTGCAGACCGTGGACGGGCGGCTCGAGGTCGACAGCCCGCCCGGCGGCCCCACCATCGTCACCATCGAACTCCCGAGGCATGCCTGATGACCGACGCCCCTGACGGCCTGCGCATCGTGATCGCCGAAGACGCCGCGATCATGCGCGACGGGCTGACCCAGACCCTGACCAGGCGCGGCCACGACGTGGTCGCCGCGGTGGCCGACGCCGACGCGCTGCGGCAGGCCGTCGACGAGCACCTGCCCGACGTGGCCATCATCGACGTGCGCATGCCGCCGACCCACACCGACGAGGGACTGCGCGCCGCCCGGGCTATCCACCACGACCATCCCGGAGTCGGCGTGCTGGTGTTCTCCCAGTACATCGAGACGCAGACGGCAACCGAGTTGTTCGCCTCGGCCCCGGCCGGAGTCGGTTACCTGCTCAAGGACCGGGTGGCCGACGTGAGCGACTTCATCGATGCCATCACCCGGGTCGCCCACGGCGGGACGGTGCTCGACCCCGAGGTCGTCCGCCAGCTGCTGACCGCCAGCCGCCGCGGCGACACCCTGGCCGCCCTGACCCCGCGGGAGCGGGATGTGCTCTCGCTCATCGCCCAGGGCCGGTCCAACGCGGCCATCGCGGGCACGCTGTTCATCTCCCCGAAGGTCGTGGAGAAGCACGTCGCGAACATCTTCGACAAGTTCGGCCTGGCCCCCGACGACAACGACAACCGCCGCGTCATCGCCGCCCTGCGCTACCTGGAGTCGTAGACGGCGGAAGTCATCGTCCCGTAGAGGGCGCCAGAGCCAGGCGATAATGCGGTGGTGGGACGCGAGCGCTGGGCCGGGAGCCCGATGGGCGGCGGGCTGGAACAGGGAACGCTGGACGTCGCGGGGGTCCGGCGCAGCTACTGGCTGGCGCGGGGCGCAGGCGAGCCGGGGGCGGACGGGCCGCCGCCGCTGCTCATGATGCTGCACGGATCCGGGACGAGCGGCCAGGACGTGGCGACGGTGTTCACTCACCTGGCGGCGCGAGGCCCGGCCGCCGGGGTGACCGTGGTGTTCCCCGACGGGTGGGAGGGCGTCTGGCACATCGCGCGGGCGCCGGAGGGTGAGCCCGCGCTCGATGACGCCGCCTTCCTGGTGGCCCTCGCCCGGCAGCTGCAACCGGGGGACGCCGGTGGCCCGCCGCGGCCGGTGTTCCTGGCAGGCATTTCCAACGGCGGCGGGTTCGCCGAGCACGTGGCCAGGCATGGGCTGCTGCCGGTGGCCGGGCTCTTCCTGGTCGTGGGAACGATCAGGGAGTTCAGCAGGCAGGCCGAGCCAGTACCGCGGCAAAGGGCCGCGGTGACGATCATGGCCGGGACGGGTGACCCGAGCGTGCCCTACGAGGGCGGCGCGCTCAGCACGAAGGGGATGATCGGCCTCATGATGCGCCGGCGGGCCGCCCGGCACGGCGACCTGCCGGCCAAGCGCCGGGCCGCGCCCGCGGAGGCGGTCGCGCGGGACTGGGCGGCGGGCAACGGAATCACCGGCGAGCCCGCCGTCGCTCCCCTGCCCGAGGTCGCGGGCGATCCGCCGGTGACCCGGCTGACCTGGTCCGCTCCGGGCTGCCTGCCGGTGGTGCTGTACCGGATCGAGGGCGGCGGGCACGGCTGGCCGGGCGGGCCGCAGTTCCTGCCCGCCCGGGTCATCGGCCCTATCCCCCGCCACCTCGACGCGACCGGCATCCTGCTGGACCTGGTGACCGCGCGATCCTTAGTCCCGCGATCGGGTGTATCACCTGGCGGTCCGGCGCCCTCCGAGTTAAAAAGGGTTATTACCACTCGCTGAGGCCTGAGCATGAGTGAAGACAAGCCGACCGGGACCGGTCGTGCGTGACGACCCGTCCGTCGTCGCGCTGGTCGTGCGCGCGGCCGGCAAAGACGAGGACGCGTGGGACGAGATCGTCGAGCGCTATGCGCCGCTGTTGTGGTCGATTTGCGCCCGGTTCCAGCTGGGCAATCAAGACCGCGAGGACGTGGCGCAGACCGTGTGGATGCTGCTGGTCGAGCAGCTCGGGAAGCTACGTCAGCCGGCCGCGCTGGCCGGATGGCTGGCGATAACCACGCAGCGTGAATGCCTGCGCGTGGTGACGGCGGCGCGCAAGTCCGAGCGGCTGGGGACGTGGCTGGATGACTCGATGCAATTCGCGGATGATGCGGTAATCGAAGAGGAGATCCTGACGGCAGAGCGGAACGCGTGCCTGCGCGCGGCCTTCGCCGAGCTCCCGCCCCGGTGCCAGCAACTGCTGACCATGCTCCTGTCCGACCCACCCTGCTCCTACGCGGAGATCAACGCGAGGCTGGGTATCCCGCTCGGAAGCATCGGGCCGAAGCGAGGCCGCTGCCTGGGGCGGCTGCGCAGGTCCCCCGCGCTCATCGCGCTTATCGAGGGTGACATCGGAGTCACCATTCCGGGAGGAGAGCCAGGTGCGTGACGGCTGGGACGACGAGCAGCTGATGGCGGCGCTGCGCGAGACGATCAGGGCCCGCCAGGCCGTCCCTGACTGGTTCGTCGAGACGGGCAAGAGCGCCTACGCCTGGCACAACATCGACGCCGAGCTGGCGCAGCTGACCTATGACTCCAGCCGTGATACGGAGCGCGCGGCGGTCACGCGGTCGGAGAATGCGTCGATCCGGGCCCTCACCTTCGCCTCGCCCCATCTCAGGCTGGAGCTCGAGGTTTCCGGGAGCTCGCTGCTCGGCCAGGTCATCCCGCCACAGGCCGGGAAGCTCGAGACGCATACCAGGGCGGGCGTGACCACGTCGCAAGTGGACGAAATCGGCTGCTTCGCGGTCGACCCCATCCCGGACAGCCAGTTCCGCTTGCGCTGTCGCATGGCGGACGGGACAGACGTGGTGACGGGATGGATCACGCTTTGAGCCGTCCGATTCAGCCCGCGCCCAGCGCCATCAAGGACGCGGCGGTGGCCCGCTGGACCGGGTCATCGACGTGCCCGCGCCGGACTTTGTACATCGACTCGGCCAGGGTCTGACCTGCCCGTAGGTGCCGGTGCAGGTCCATCATCAGGGGCACCACGGCCTGATCGTTCAGCTCCACGAGGGCGGCGATGATCCCTGCCGTTCCCAGCGGCAGCAGGCTGCTGACCAGCCCGAGCAGCTCGTTGGCCCCGGCTGGGGCCAGCACGCCTGAGTCGCAGCTGGACAGGACCATCCGGTAGGGCGCGCGGTTCAGGCGCTCGAAGTCATAGACGGTCAGCGGCCCGTCGTGCATCCGCAGCGAGGAGAACAGCGGGCTGTCGGCCCGGAAGGTCCCGTGCGCGGCGATGTGCGCCAGCCACACCCCGTCCAGGGCGGCCAGAACCTTATCGGCCGTGGCCGCGGCGTCGTCCAGCACCGTGACGTCGTCGTATAGCGAGGCGACCAGCGGCACCTCGGCGCCGTCCGTGGCCAGGCCGGGCCCGCGAGCCAGCGTGACGTGCCGGTGCTCGGGCGCGGACCGCGGTATGAGCGCGCATCCAGGCGCTGGCGGACGGGGCAACGCTGATGACCCGGTCCTTTAGCGCGGACAGCAGGGCCCACGGGACGGGGTGCAGCTTGCCGGTCGGGACGATGATGACGGGCCCGTCGCCCAGGTGCCGGACGGCCGGCCCGAGCAGCGCCTGCTGGAGTGCCGGTCCCGCCTTGTCCAGGACGGCCAGTGGGCCGGACAGGTCGTCGCCAGGCCGACTGCGGGCCAGGCGACGCAGGGCGAAGCGGGCGAAGTCCCCGGCCTTCACGGCGTCGCTGGCCTGGCCCGCCGCGAACTGCCTTATGCGGCCAGATCCGCAGACCAGGACGTGCAGGCTGCCGTCGACGTCGACGATCTCGATCAGCTGGGCCGGGCCGAGTTCGTCGAGCAGGTCGGCCGGGCTGAACGGGGCGCGAGTCCACCGCCCGTCACCGCGGGCTCGCAGCGCGCTGGCGCGCACCTCGTTTTCCAGCCGCTGTTGTTCTTTCTGCAGCGACGCGCTCGGCCTGCCCTGGCTCCGGGCCTGGTCCAGGCCCCTGGTCACCGCGCGCAGCGCGGCCAGGCTCGCGTTCAGCTCCGCGTCGGCTGACGGCCGCACCGGGGGAACCGCGTAGGCGGTGGCCCGCCAGCGCTCGCTCCAGGTCAGCAGGAGCCGGGCCGGCGGGCCTGCGCAGCATGTCGCAGGGCGAGAGCGGCCAGTTCGGCGCCATGCAGGCTGGCCTGGGCCCGGAGTTCCGAGGCGCCCAGGGCCAGCCGGTGCTCGTCAAGAACGTCGAGCCCTCGTCGGCAGGCGGCCAGCATCCGGCTCGGACGGTCCGCAGCCTCGGCGCGCAGGGCCTCGCCGAGCCACCCGCTGACCCGCGACAGCGCCGGGCCGCGCCGCCGGGTCCGGGCCAGCGCGGCCAGATGGCGCTCGGCGTCATCGCGGCGGCCGAGATCCAGGGCAATGCGCCCGGCCAGCAGGTGGGCCTGGGCCGCGTCGCTCGAGCCAAGGGCATCCAGCCGGACGGCGGACCGGTTCGCCTCGCGCAGCAACGAGGCCGATACCGGGCCGACCTCGTACCGGGCCTGGACGAGAACGCGCGCCGCATGGGGCTGCCGCCAGGCGCTCCGCTGTGACCGGAATATGCGATATGCGGCCTGCGCCCAGTCCAGGGCGTTCTGGGGCTGCGCCGCGGCCAGCGCGCAGTTGGCCGCCATGAGGAGCAGTTCCGGCTTATACGTGAGCTTGCCGTGGATCTCCTCTATTTCTCGCAACGCGGCCTCGGCTTCGGCCAGGGCATCGCCGGCCAACCCGGCCGCCAGCAGTACGGCGCAGCGGTCGACGCGCAGCGGCATGGCCGGGACCTTCAACCGCTGGTAGCTGAGGGTCGCCGTATCGAGATGGGCGAGCGCGGCCGGAAGATCTCCCGACGCGAAAGCGACCAGCGCCCGATTGAAGATCGAAATGAGCGCTTCCCACTCCTGTCCGGTGGTGGAGTACAGCCGGATGGCGGAAACGTAATCGGCATCGGCTCGGCTGGTCGCCCCCATCCTCAGGTAAATGCCGGCGCGGGTGTTCAGCGCGCGAGCTGTCCAGAGCGTGTCGCCCGCACGCCGCAGCACCACGACCGCGTGCCGGGCGTCTTCCAGGGCGGCCGGAAACCGGCCCAGGGCCCAGAACACGATGGCACGCCCGTGCCGGACCCGTGCCGCCACTACACCATCCGACGCATCATCCGACCGGCGCACAGCGGCCTCGAAGGCGGCCAGCCCGGCCGCCGTCCGGCCCGCGAAAACGAGTGCCACGCCCAGGCCGGCGAGCACCTCGGCCTCGCGCTCGGCCGAGCCGGTGCGGCGGGCCTGGCGCAGGGCCTGGCGTAGTTCACGGACCCCGGCCTCGACGTCGCCGAAGTCGCGCAGCACGATCCCCGCGGCCTGATGGGCCACGGAGGCGTCATGAGGGCCCGGCCGTCCGGCGAGCACGGCACGCGCTCTGGTCAGCGCAACCCAGGGCCGGGACGTGGCCAGCGCGACCAGATCATCCACCTCGCGCGGATCCGCCGCGGCCGCGCGGCCTCCCCCAACCACAACCCGAAGTTTAGGTGTCCGGATTCGCCTGGTCCATGTATTAAAGCGTCACTATTGCTGCTCCGTAAGGTGCATCGGACTCTGCGAGCTTTCTGAGGAACCGCGGGCCTGCTGGTAGTGCCTGCGGTTAGATCGGGTAAATGAGTAATTTCGGAGGGCACAGTGACAGAAGAGAATTACTGGTACAGCTCGCTCCAGCCTCCGCTTGAAGCTGAGGCCGTCGCGGAGGCCAAGATCATCGTCGAAGCGTTCGGCGCCCGGACACCGCCGATCGAAATCGGCGGTTCCCGCGACGACGACGAAGAAGACGACGACCTGCACCCCGGCGGCATTGCCTTCATGTACGTCAAGGGTCAAATTCTCGCCCGCGAACAGTACCTTGGCGAGGCGGTAGGGACCCCGGAGCCCCCAGAGCCCCCGAAGGAGCCCTCAGAGCCCCCGAAGCGCCCGAAGCGCCCGAGTGTCAGCGGCCCGAAAGGAATATTGGAGATCCTCGGCGCGGACGACAGCGGTGTCCAGGAAGTCGAGATCACGCGAGTTGTCAGGGACATCGTGCTTCTCCGCTTGAACCCTAACCGCGCTCCTGGCAGTGAGCCGCCCGACGTGATCCGCCTGCTCGACCTCATCGACGCCGAACTCGGCCCAGGGATCGCGGCGCCTGACCACGTGCTGACCGCCGCGCAAATAATGTCTCCCTGCTCGGCCACGGAGCCGCAGCAGGTTTATCCGACGGCGGGACCTTATCCCGCGGTCTGCCGGGACGGCGGCGCCCGGGTGCGGATCTACCAGGCCGACACCGGTCTGGTGCCGGGTGCGGCGCAAACCTTCCCGTGGCTCGCCGGCGTCCACGGTGATCCCGACCCGCGAGCCGGGACCGGTACGGGCATCAAGATCTCGCCCTACGGGGGACACGGGACGTTCGTCGCGGGCGTCCTGCGGTGCATGGCCCCGCAAGCGCAACTCCACGTCGAGAACATCTTCGATACCGCGGGCAGCGCATGCGAATCGGCGGTCGCGAAGAGGCTCCATGCGGCGTTCGGCTTCGGATTCGAGATCCTCCACATAACGGCCTCGTGCCATACCCGGAATAACCTCCCGCCGCTGGCCCTGGAAGCCTTCCTGAAGTTGCTTCGGCCGTACAAGGGTGTCGTCTGCGTCGCAGAGGCGGGCAACAACCACACCCAGCGGCCGGCCTGGCCGGGCGCATTCCCTGACGTGCTCTCCGTCGGGGCGCTCGCGACCGACTGGCGTCACCGTGCGGACTTCAGCAATTACGGGGGCTGGGTCGACGTGTACGCGCCAGGCGAGAACCTCATCAACGCCTTCGGCAGCGGTACGTACACCTGCCAGATCCCGCCTAATGTCGACCAGGTAAGGACGTTCTCGGGCCTGGCGCAATGGAGCGGGACTTCGTTCTCGGCCCCCATCGTGACCGGGCTGATCGCGGCCCGGATGGCCCGCTGCGGCGAGAGCGCACGGGACGCGGCCGACGCCCTGCTGGCTGAGGCGCGGGCCCGGACGATTCCCGGCGTCGGCCCCGTCCTGCTCCCCGGTGCGGCGATGACGATGACAGGTGTTACGGCGGCTGCGGCCGTTGCGGCGATGACTGCGGCTGCGGTCATCGTGGTCACTGCGGTGGTGATCCGTGCGGTGGCGGTCACTGCGGTGGTGATCGTTGCGGTGGCGGTCACTGCGGTGGTGATCCTTGCGGTGGCGGTCACTGCGGTGGTCGTCACTGCGGTCGAGGCGGCGGCCGCGATCCGTTGCGCGCGGCGACGTCACGTCTGGCCAGGCTCATCACGGATGTCACGCGGTAGCTGTTGGGGCTCGTCTCCGACGATCACGGCGCCGCCGTGGCCCCAGGCGACGTAGCGGTAGGTCAGGTTGATCAGCGTCGACACGCGGTTGCGCCCGCCGAGCAGGTAGACCAGGTGCAGGGCGAACCAGGCCAGCCAGGCGAGGGTGCCGCGCATCTGCAGCCCGCGGGCCAGCTGGACCACGGCGGACCTGCGGCCGATCGTGGCCATCGTGCCCTTGTCGTGGTACTTGAACGGCTCGGTGGCGGTCTTGCTTTCCAGCCGGACGATCTGCGCGGCGGCGTGCCGGCCCATCTGGAGAGCCGGCTGTGCGAGCTGCGGCGTCGGATGGTCGGGGTTGACCGCGATGTCGCCCACGGCGAAGATCCTGTCCTGCCCTTGTACTCGCAGGTCGGGTCCGACCAGGATGCGGCCGCCGTGGCCCTGCGGCAGGCCCCAGCCCGCCACCGCTCCTGACGCGGCCACGCCGGCCGTCCATATGGTGAGGTCGCTGGGCAGCGCCTCACCGTCGGCGAGCAGCACCTGCGTGGCGGTGACTTCCTCGATCCGCGTGCTCAGCCTGATGTCGACGCCGCGGCGGACTAGCTGCACCCGGGCGTACTCGCGGAGCCTGGGGTGGAACGCCCCGAGCAGCGACGGCGCCGCCTCCACCAGGCTGACGTGTATCCGGGCCGGGTCGACGTCGGGGAAGGTGGCGCGGAGCACGGTGGCGCGCAGCTCGGAGGCCGTGCCGGCCAGCTCCACGCCCGTGGCCCCGCCGCCGACTACGGTGATGGACAGGTCGCCGGGGTCCACGCTCAGCCGTTCGGCGGCCGCCAGGAGATGATCGCGCAGGACGACCGCGTCGGTGCGGGTGTACAGGCCGAAGGTGTGCTCGGCCGCGCCCTTGATGCCGTAGTACGTGGCCGATACGCCGGTGGCGACGATGAGGTAGTCGTAGCCGAACTCGAGGCCGTTGCCGAGCTTGATCGTGCGGGATGCCCCGTCGATCGCGGCCAGCTCGCCGCGCCGGAAGATCGCCCCGTACCGTCCGGCGAAACCCCCCGCCGGGTAGGAGACGTCGCCCGGGTTCAGCCCGGCTGTGGCCACCTGGTAGAGCAGCGGCTGGAACGTGCTGTACAGGTGGCCGTCCACCAGCGTCACGCGCATTCCCGCGCGGGTCAGCCGGGAGATGGCGGAAAGCCCGGCGAATCCCGCGCCGCAGATGACCACGTGCGGCGCGTCCGGGTCAGCCTGGCGTCGTCTCGCGATCGTCCTCACCTCCGGTCCCGGTTACCCCGACCATAATGTCCATATCCTTGTGCCGCTGTTCGACCTGCGCGTACAGCTGGTAGGCGCGGTGGTCCTGCTCGGTGTACGGCGGCGGCGCGATGCTGCGCGGCCACAGCCGGTACGCGCGTACTACGTTAATCTCCACCGCGTACAAGGTCAGCTCGGCCTGCAGGTAGAACCAGGCGATGAGCCCGAGCACGAGCGCGAACGTGCCGTACAGCGGTGAGGCGTGAGCGAGCTGATGGGACAGGAAGTAACCGCCGAAGGTCTGCAGGACCTGCCAGACGATCGCGCTCATCACGGCGCCGAGCCGCAGCTGCTTCCAGGTAACCTCGCGCGCGGTGCCGAGCCTGAACCCGAGCCAGAACAGCCCGAAGTTCAGCACCAGCGACACTACGACGGCCAGCACGTGCGCGCCGGCGCCGGGCAGCACGCGCCCCGCGCCGCCCGCCAGCGTGGTCAGGCTGGTCGTGACGATGAAGCCTAGGCCGATCCCGAACATCAGCGCGAAGCTGCGCAGCCACGACCACGGGAAGCGGGGCCGGCGGTCGAAGGGGATCTCCCACGCCGAGTTGAGCGCGTTCTGCAGCGCGCTCGCCACCCCGCGCGCCCCGAAGAACGTGCCGAGCAGGCCGATCACGAGCGCGAACCCGGTCCCGTGCAGCCGGCCGATGCTGTGCTCCAGGTCCGGGCCGACCACCGGGTACTGGGTCAGCGCGGCGTTCAGCACCCGCCGCCTGAGCCCGGCATCGTTCTTCAGGACGATGTTGAGCACGGTCACCAGGACGAGCAGCAGCGGGAAGATGGCGACGAACGCGTAGTAGGCGACCAGCGCGGCCAGGTTACCCGCCTGGTCATCGCCGAACTTCTTCCACACCGCGACCGGCACGGCCAGCCAGGCGTGCCGCCGCTGCAGTTCGTCCGCGGCCCTGACGGCCCGTTGCACCGCGTTCATCGCCACCTCAGACTCCCTGCTCCTGCGCACCCATGCGCCGTTATACCCGACGGCCCGTCACAGGCTGAGGGCGACCAACTCCGGGCGCAGGCATCCCTGGCCGGCCTGCGGCCTGGGCGACGGGCTGGCGCCGCTGCCCGGCGTCGCGCTCGCGGACCCGGACGCCGGAGCACCCGGGACGCCGAGGCCCGAGGTCGGGGTGGGGGACACGGTCGGTGTCGGGCTGGCGGGGGTGGTCGGGCCCAGCTGGGTGCAGGCCGCGATGACCACCGTGTCGCTTGACGGGTCGGCGCTGCCGCCGACGCCGTTGGGGTCGACGAAGTAGTGCGGCCACGGCAGCCCCGGCGCGGCCAGCGTGACCCGCTGCACGGCGACGTCGTAGCCCCACGCCTGCCCGCCCGCGCCCTGGTCGAGCCCGAGGGCCACGCCGTCCCTGACCACGTACACGCCCGCCGACCCGTTGACCGCGGAGCCGGAGGCGGTAGCCGTGATCCGGCCGGTCTGCGGGTTCACGCCGACGAGGTTCGATCCCTCGGTGAGGTAGATCCGCTGCTTGCGCGGGTCGGTCCCCTCGGGCACGGCCCGGCCGATGAACCACATCCGCTCTCCGGTGGTGCCGTTGTACGCGGTCACCCCGCCCGCGGAAGAGAACAGGACCACGCCGTCGAACGCGGCGCTGAGCGTGCCGGGGAAGGACAGCCCCTCCGGCGGCTGGACGAGGAGTTCCGCGCCCGTGGCCAGGTCGATCCTGCGCAGCGCGGTGACCGGTGCCGATCCAAGGAATCCGCTGGCGGATTCGGCCACGTACAGCAAGCTGCCGTCGGTTCGCCACGATTGCGCGACCAGTCCGGTGGGCCGCTGCCAGCGGATGCGCCCGGTGGCGTTGTCGTAGCTCGTCACCGCCGTGGGGCCGACGATGACGGTGTACTGCGCGCTGCCCCCGACCGCGCCGCCGAACAGGGCGGCGGGGTAGCGGCCCGTAAGCAGGCCTGAGGCGTCGGAGATGACCACCTCGGTGCGCTCCAGGTGCCCGGCGCGGGTGTAGGAGACGCCCGCGGTGACCTCGCCCGGCCAGGTTCGGACCGACGCGATCGCCGCACCCGCGGGGAAGCCGGTCAGCGCCTGGCTCCACAGGGGCGCTCCGGTCCTGGCCGAGTAGCCGTACACGGTCAGGCCGACGCCCAGGGCGGCGACGTCGGCACCGACGGACACGTACGCCAGCCCGGTCGCGGGCACCGTCCCGGTCAGCCCGGAACCCACCTCCCATGACCCGGGCAGCGGCCTGATCCAGGCGACCATGCTCGTCACGCCCCCGGCCCGGCAGCCGGTCCGGCACGGAGGGGCGGGCGCCCCGCCCGCCGAGCCCTGCGCCGGATAGGGCACCAGGGCCACGCCGATCAGCACCAGCGCGAGCGCCCAGCGCCGCAGCCGGGGGGAGGCACCGGCCGTGCCCAGGCGGATCCGGCCGAGGATCCGGCGCTCGGCCCGGCGGCGCATCCGGGCCAGCCTGAGGTGCATGGCCCGGCGGCGCGTCCGCCTGGGGACTCTGCCGGGCCGGCTGCTGCCTCACACCACCACGGTAGGAGAACTTCCTGGGACCGGGCCGGCGGTAGCCCCAAACGTGATCATCCGTCCCAGGGCGCCCCGGGCGGCGGCCCGGGCCTGGGCCACCCGGATCCCGCGGACGGCGGGGCTTCGATAACGTGGGACCCCAGTGATCCCCGCCTCGATGAGGAGCTGAACCATGACCGACCGGCCGCCGCTGCCGTATGACTACCATCCTGAGGTGCCGTCGTTCCAGCTGGAAAGCGACGACGTGGCGCACGAGGAGATGATGTCGGAGAATCACGTCTTCGACGGGTTCGGGATGACGGGCGGGAACATCTCCCCGTCGCTGCGGTGGTCCGGGTTCCCGGCCGAGACCAAGAGCTTCGCGGTCACGTGCTTCGACCCGGACGCGCCGACCGGCTCCGGGTTCTGGCACTGGGTCGTGCTCGACATCCCGGCCTCGGTGACCGAGCTTGAGACGGGCGCGGCGGGCACCGACGGCTCCGGCCTGCCCGACGGGGCGTTCCACGTCCGCAACGACTACGGCGCCAAGGACTTCGGCGGCGCGGCACCCCCGGCCGGGGACCCGCCGCACCGCTACGTGTTCGCCGTGCACGCGCTCGACGTCGACTCCCTGGACGTCAACGACGAGATATCACCCGCGGTGGCCGGGTTCAACCTGCGCTTCCACACCATCGCCCGGGCCGTGCTCATCCCCGTCTACGGCCACGGATCCTAGGAGCGCTCGCCGCAGCTGCTCGGGTCGTAGCCGGGGACGCTGGCCAGCTGGGTCAGCAGCCACGGCGAGGTGAGCACCTTCAGCAGCCCCTGGACCTCACGGGAGGCGGCGTGCTTGGCGGGCAGGACCAGGTCGAACCGCTCATCGGCGAGCGGGATGAAGTCCAGCCCGTACGCCAGCGCGGCCGGCTCGCTCGACACGCCCGCGTCGGCGAGGCGGCCCGCGACCGCCGCGGCGACCTGGAGGTGCCCGGCGGCCCGGCTGTGGTAGCCGGGGAGTTCGGCCGGGTCGAGGCGCAGGCGCAGGCGCTCACGGTCGAGCAGCGTGCGGGCCTGCGCGCCGGGCTCCCGGTTCACCAGCCGCAGCCCCAGCCTGGCCAGGTCGCCGAGCCCGGCCACCTCGGTGCCGGGGCGGACGACCAGGCCCTCCCGCCAGCAGGTGAACCCCACCACCTCGGCCCCGCCTGGGATCCCCGCCACGTCGCCCGCATGGTCCCCACGGCCGGGCTCGTCCCCGGCCTGGTGCACGCCCGCGACGTGCACGAGGCCCGTCGCGGCCAGGCGCAGCGCCTCGGCGCTCCCGCACGGCCACCAGGCGAACCCGACCGGCGGGTCGAGCAGCGCCAGCGGCGTCTCGAGCAGCGGAAGCGCCGGGTCGCAGCCCGCCACCACCAGCGTCGGCCTGGGCGGCGCGATGGGCCGTACCGCGACCGGCTCCCCGGGTACCTGAGCCTCCCCGGGCTCGCCCGCGACCAGGCCGCCGGCGGGGCCGAACCCGGCCCTGACCACCGTGTCCCCGCGCAGCGGCAGCGCGACGAAGGTGTCGGCGACCGTCGCGAGCACCACCCGGGAACCCTCCCCGCCGACCGGGGCGACCGGGCGCGCCAGCACCGGGTCGGCGGGGTCGCCGGGGCCGAACAGCTCCTCGACCGTCATGCCGAGCGCGCGGGACAGGGCCAGGGCGACCCGCAGCGAGGGGTCCGAATGGCCCGACTCCACGGCGGACACCGCCTGCCTGGTCACGGCCGCCATCCCGGCGAGTTGCTGCTGGGACAGGCCGCGTGCCTGCCTCGCCAGCCGCAGCCGCGTCCCCGCCGCCCAGGGGACTTCGGTCATACCCGACCTCCGCATCGCTTCCTCGGGCCTTCCATCGTGCCAGGCCAGGCTCCGCGACTCGACGCGGGCCTGGTCCTATGATCCGGGACATGAAGACGCAGATCATCTCGGTCCGCACTGGCGGGCGGGAAACGGTCCTGGACATTACCGAGGAATGCGCGGGCTTCGCGAGCACGGCGGCGGACGGGGGCGACGGGCTGCTGCACGTATTCGCGCCGCACGCGACCGCGGGCATCGCGCTGCTCGAGCTCGGCGCGGGCAGCGACAGCGACCTGCTGGCCACCCTCGCCGCGCTGATCCCCGCCGATGATCGGTGGCGGCACGCGCACGGATCCCTCGGGCACGGGAGGTCGCACGTCATGCCGGCCTTCGTGCCGCCGTACGCCACCATCCCGGTAATCGGCGGCCGGCTCGCGCTCGGCACCTGGCAGTCCGTGGCCCTTGTCGACCTCAACGTGGACAACCCGGAGCGCCAGGTCCGCCTGTCGTTCCTCGGCTGATGTGCGTCCTGGTCGAGGGGACGGGAGGAGCGCGCGGCTGGCCTGAGCCCGGCTGCCGGTGCGCCTCCTGCGCCCGCCAGGCCGTGGACGGGAACATACGGAGGAGGTCGACCATAGTCGTCGATGGCTTGTGGCGGCTGGGGGTCGAGGGCGGAACGGGACTGGCCGATGAGCAAGGGGCGGCGGGGGGCGGGGGGGCTGGCGAGCTTGGCAGGGCCGGGGCTGGGCTGCGTGGCGAGCCTGGGACGGCGGGGGGCGAGCCTGGTGCGGCGGGGTACCTGGTGCGGCGGCTGGCGGACGCGCGGGGGGTTGAAGGGTCCGGCGGGGCGGGGGGCTGGGACGTCACGTCGCCGGACGGGGGGCGGCTGCTGTACCCGGCGGGGCCGGGCGCGGTGCCGGTGCCGCCGGACGGCGCGGAACCGTATGACGTCGCGTTCCTGGACCTGGTGGGGGATCCGGCTCAGCTCGGCCTGCTCCGGGCGCGGGGACTGGTCACGAGGAACACGATCACGCTGGTCGCGTTCGCCGACCACCGCGTGCCCTCGGAGCGGGAACTCCGGCAGCGCTGCGGGTTCTGGCGAGTGAGCGTGCCAGGTGACGGGGAGAGTGTTACCACCGCTCGTTCGGAAGAAAAGGAATGTGGGGGCACCACGCGGGCGGTGCCATGGCGGGTGCTGGTGCTCGGCGGCGCACGGTCGGGCAAGTCCGAGCGGGCGGAGCTGCGGCTGGCGGGTGAGCCGGACGTGACGTACGTGGCGGCGGGCGGCGCGGCGGGTCCGCGCGATCAGGACCCGGAATGGGCGGCGCGCGTGGCCGCGCACCGGGCGCGCCGGCCGGGCTGGTGGCGCACGGCGGAGACGACCGAACTCGCGCAGGTGCTGGCGTCGGCGGGCGGGGCGCTGCTTATCGACGGGATCGGGGGCTGGCTGGCGGCGGTGCTTGAGGAGTGCGGCGCGTGGGCGAACGGGGCGGGCGAGGGGTGGGCAGCCCGGCTCGCGCAGCGGACCGGGGAGCTGGTCGCCGCGTGGCGGCAGACCGCGGCGCACGTCGTGGCGGTCAGCGACGAGGCAGGACTGGGGGTGGTGCCGGCGACGCCCGCCGGGCGGCTGTTCCGTGACGAGCTGGGTCGGCTCAACCAGCGGCTGGCCGCCGAGTCGGACGAGGCCGAACTGGTGGTCGCGGGGCGGATCGTCCCGCTGGACGCGCGGTGACGGACGCGGCGGCATAACGGTCCGGTGACAATCCGGTCAGCGGAGCGTGTTCAGCGGCTGTCCGGCCGGGCCGGGCGCTCCGCGCGCTGGCCAGCGGAGGCCGCCGGCCGCTACCGTAGGAAGTCCTGCGGACGGCTGGCCGACCCGCACCACGCCGCCGACTAGGGCTGTCTTGGCGGCTGCCGTCTGGCGCGGGTATCCGGGGACGCCGCCCGCCGGGCCAGCCTGCGCGGTGGGCCTGGCCTGGGGGGTTTGGGGGGACGGGGAGTCCCCCCAAGCTCGGGGGGTTCCCGGGGGGGTCGTCCCCCCGGGAGCTAGCAGAGCAATGAGGTGATGACGAGTATGGCGCGCGTGGTGGTCATTGGCGACCTGATGACGGACACGGTCGCTCACGCTATGCTCCCGCTCGCTCGTGGCAGCGACACGCCCGCCAGCGTGACCATGCACGGCGGGGGTTCCGGGGCCAACATCGCCGCCTGGATGGCGGCCGACGGCGGCGACGTCGCCTTCGTCGGGCGGCGCGGCGCGGACATCGCCGGGCGCAACCGCGACATGGAACTGATGGGGTACGGCGTCGACGCCCGGCTGGTGATGGACCCCGAGCGCCCCACGGGCACCTGCGTCGTCATGGTCACCCATAAGGGCGAGCGGACCATGCTCTCCGATCCCGGCGCGAACGCGGCGCTGTCCCCCGACGACCTGCCGGGCGACCTGTTCGTGCCCGGCGCCCACCTGCACGTCTCCGGGTACACCCTGCTGTCGGAGGGAGCGCGCGCGGCGGGGCTGGCCGCGATCGACTACTCGCGGCGGACGGGGATGACCGCCTCGGTCGACGCGGCGTCCGCCGCGCCCCTGGAGCGGGCCGGGGCCGAGCCGTTCCTCGAACTGTCCTCCGGGGCCGTGCTGCTGTTCGTCAACGCCGCCCAGGCCAAGGTGCTCACCGGGCGGGAGGACCCCGAGCAGGCCGCCCGCGTGCTGACCGCGTGGTACCCGCACGTGGTGGTCAAGCTCGGCGCGGACGGCGCGCTGTTCTACGCCAACGGCCGGCCGCCGGTCCGGGTGCCCGCGCCGCCGGTGGACCGGGTGATCGACGGGACCGGCGCGGGCGACGCGTTCATCGCCGGGTTCATCCCGCCGTGGCTGGACAAGAAGCCGCCGGGCGAGGCGCTGGCCAGCGGCTGCCGGCTGGCCGCGCACGCGCTCAACCTCATCGGCGCCCGCCCCGTGCTTTGACGGACACCGATTACCTCCGCGAGTTGTTCTCGCTCGACGGGCGGGTGGCCGTGGTGACCGGCGGCAGCTCGGGGATCGGCGCGGCGATGGCCTCCGCGCTGGCCCGCGCCGGGGCGCGGGTGGTGCTGGTCGCGCGCGACGCGGAGCGATTGGGGGCGGCGGCCCGGCGGCTGCGCGCCTTCGGGGCCCTGGCCGCGTGGGTCAGCGCGGACCTCGGCGACCGGGCCTCGCTGGATGAGGCGGCGACGGAGGCGGCCGCAGCGTTCGGCCCGCCGGACATCCTGGTCAACTGCGCGGGGGTCAACCTTCGGCCGCCCCTGGGATCGCTGACCGTGGCCGAGTGGGACCTGACCATGGCGGTCAACCTGACCGCGCCGTTCCTGCTCGGCCAGCGGTTCGGGCCTTCGATGGCGGCGCGCGGCTGGGGGCGGATCATCAACGTGACCTCGCAGCAGGCGCAGCGGGCGTTCGGCAACAGCGGCGCGTACGGGGCGTCCAAGGGCGGCCTGGCCGCGCTGACCCGGTTGCAGTCCGAGGCATGGGCCCGGTCCGGGGTGTGCTGCAACTCGGTGTGCCCGGGGTTTGTCGCGACGCCGCTGACCGCCGCGGTGGCCGGCGACCCGGCGCGCTGGGCGGCCATGGCCGCGCGGACGATGGCCGGGCGCAACGGCGAGCCCGCGGACTTCGCCGGGGTGGCCGTGTTCCTGGCCTCCCGGGCCAGCGACTACCTCACCGGGCAGACGCTGTACGTGGACGGCGGCTTCTCCGCGACGTGAACCCCTTCGGTGAGCGCCGGGCTAGGTGATGGTCACCTGGCCTCCGCCGGTGACGTGGAAGACGGCCAGGCAGCCCCCGCCGGAATTCTCGACCACGTAGTAAAGGCCCACGTAGGCGTCGCCCGGGTAGGAAAGGCCCGGGGAGAGCGTCGCATCGTTGATAAGGCCGCCGGACGAGCCGACCTCGTTTATCACCACGGTGCCCGAGCTGTTGTTGACGAACTCGTACCCCACCGATTTGCCGGCGGAGGACTGCAGCGAGCTTACGTCCCCGCAGGAGCCTTCGCTGGCGCCGCTCCAACTGAAGTGGAACCCCGCCGGAGGCGGCGCGTGCGTGGGTGTCGGCTTCGGCTTGGGTGCGGCCGAAGTCGTCGCCGGGGCCGGGGCCGTCGTGGGGGCCGGCGTCGTGGGCACCGCGGCGGGCTGTGTGTGCGTGTGCCGCGGCGCCGGGGCGGAGGTCTTGTGGCCCGTCGGGGAGGGGTTCAGCGCCGGCAGGGCCGAGCCCGACTGGGTGGTGGACGGGGTGCTGGCCGTCGACGTGGCCACCGCGGCGAGGCTCGGCTTCGTGGATGGTGCCGCGGACGGGTGGCCGGAGCTGCTCAGGGCCACCGCGGTCCCGCCGGCCGCCGCGATCAGGATGACCGCGGCCGCCGCCCCTAGGATCAGCGGCCGGCGCGAGCGGGACCGCCGGGGGCCCGGGAGATCTCCCCCCGGCAGCGGCGTGACAACCGCCCCTGGTTCTGGTCCGCGGACCCGATCGGGCGTGGTGGCTGGCTCCGATCCTGGTCCGGCGCCGGGAACTGCCGCCGCCGGCCGGAGCCTCGTGAGCCCGGTGTCGGGTTCCGGTATGACCGTCTCGGCCTCGGGTGCCCCTGCGCCGGACTCCTGAGGTACGGTCTCGGGCTCCGGGGATACCGCCTTGTCCTTGGCCGCGACGGTCTCGGCTTGCTGGGGTGTGGTCCCGGCCGCGGGGGTGACAACCTCGGGCTCGGCGGCGATGAACGGCGTGAAGCCGGTAACCGTCGGGCTGGTCGCAGGGAGTACGGCTGACGGCTCCTCGGCCTTGAGGGCAGGCGGAGGCGTCGGCGGCGTCAGCGGCTCGGGGACCAACGGTGCCTTACTCGCCGGGAAGGCACTGGTGACGGGATCGGGCAGCCAGCCCGCCATCGGGTGCATGGCTCCGATCTCGGTCAGCAGTTCGCTGGCCGTGGGCCGCTGGCTGGGGTCCTTGGCCAGGCACCGCTCGACCACCGGGCGGATCCCGTCCGGCACGGCATCCAGGTTGGCCGGGGCGAAGACGACCCGGAAGACCAGCGCGGCGGTCGTCCCGCTGCCGAACGGCGGCTCACCGGTCGCGGCGAAGACGAGGACCGCGCCCAGGCTGAAGATGTCGCTGGGCGGGCCGACGTCATCGCCCTGGGCTTGCTCCGGGGACATGAAGCCAGGCGAGCCGATGACGAAGCCCGCGCGCGTGACCGACGTCGACTCCGCCGCCCGGGAGATCCCGAAGTCGATCAGCCGCGGCCCGTCCTCGGCCAGCAGGACGTTCGACGGCTTGAGATCCCGGTGCACCACGCCCGCCTTGTGGATCGCGGCCAGGCTCTCCGCGAGGCCAGCGGCCAGCGCCAGCGCCGACCTGGGGGGCAGCGGCCCGTGATCGTGGACGGCCTCGGCCAGCGACGGCCCGGCCACGTAGGCGGTGGCCAGCCACGGTTCCTCCGAATCCGCGTCGGCGTCCACCACCGTGGCCGTGTACAGGCCGCTCACGCGGCGCGCGGCCGCGACCTCGCGCCGGAACCGCACCCGGAAGTCCGGGTCGGCGGCCAGGTCGCTGCGGATCACCTTGACGGCGACGAGCCTGCCGCCCGCGGAACGGCCCAGGAACACCCGGCCCATGCCGCCGCCGCCCAGTTGCCCGACCAACTGGTACGGTCCGATGGTCCGCGGATCCCCGGGCTGGAGTCGCGTCAGCATGCCAATCCCCACCCCACGTCAGCGAATAACGCTTATACGCTTACAGGTCAACAGTGATTGTAATGATCCGGTGTGCGCGTGCCTACCGCGCACTTGTGCCGCTAGTAAAGCGACTGGACCCGGTGGATCAGGTCGCTCATGAGGCTGGGGGAAGGCTCGTCGTTCGTGCCGGTGTCCTCCCAGAGGTAGTACACGTTCGTGCCGGAGACGGCAAATAGGATCTCGACATCCTGGACTTCACCGCCGGCGTTGGACGGCGCCCACAACTCGCTGACCCAGAATGCCTGATGGCCGCTGACGCTGACCTTCCGCGCCGACCCGTCGCTCACGTCGTAGCTTCCGCCGCCAGGGGTGGTGTCGGTGGGGTTGGCCACGGAGAAATTCCGGCACCCTGAGTATTTCGAGTACGCCTGGGTGAAGAAGGTGCTGGCCGCATGACCTGAGGGGAACTGGGCGACCCACTGGGACACGCTGTATTGGGTGAACGGCCAACTCCCCTGCCAGGCCTGGTTCACGTAGATCACCGAAGCGCCGGCGGTATTCCCCCAGTTTGAGACGTAATTGTTGTCGACCAGACTTCCGCAGCTCAGGCTGGCGGGCGTCTGCCGGACACGGGTCGACGACAGCTTGCCGCCCGTGCTGATCACCGATTGATAGCGCGTGAAGTTCCCGCCGAAGGCCGAACCCGGCAGCAGCGCCTTCACCAGCCGCGACCCGGTGACCTGCGATGACGATGCGGCCATGCGCTGGGCCGGGTGCCCGAGTGTCTGGGCCGCCGCTGAGCCTACCGCGGCGAACGACAAGGCCGCGGCCGCGGCCGTCGCGGTGACCATGACCGTCCTGAATTTCATGTGGTCCCCTCCTGGTAAGCGCGGGCCGTCGGGCCTCCTCGGCGGGCGCAACGGCAATGGGCGCTAGAACCCTTCATAACACAACTGGTCGGGATGAAAAGATCACGTTTTCGTGGCGGTTGACGGTCGCCGGGATATAGGGGCGCTGCTGCCGTTTTGTCCGGTTTGTCCGAGGACCTTAAACCTCTTCGGTAAACGAAGGAACGCGCCCGCCGGTTAGCGCGGGTAAAGCGCCTGGATCTGGCGGATCAGCTGGCCCGTGAGCGTCGGGGAGGGCTCGTCGTTCGTTCCGCTTTCCTGCCACATGCTGTACACGTTCGTGCCGGAGACGACGTAGAGCAGGTCGATGAATTTCGTGTGGCCCGGAGTCTCGGACAGCGCGATCGTCTGGGTGGCGGTGAAAGCCTCGTCGCCGCTGACGGCGGTCTTCGAGACCGAGAGGGTGCTTATCTGGAACGTGCCGCCGCCGGGATTGGTATCGCTGGGGTTGGGTTCGGAGAAGGACAGGCAGGCGCCGTACTTCGCGTACGCCTGGGTGAAGAACGCGGTAGCCGCGCTGGTGGTGGCGAACTGAACCACATCCTGGAGCCCGTAGATCACTTCGGGGAACGCGGTGGCGTTCGGGTTGGCGTAGAGGTCGAGCGCACCGGCGGTATTGCCGAAGCCCGAGACGTAAATCTCGCCCTCGAAGGTGCTGCAGGCCGCGGTGGGCACGTGCAGCGTGACCTTGGTCGACGACAGGAGCTTGCCGCCCGTGTTGAGCGTGCTCTTGACCGTGAAGCCTGCCCCGAAGGCCGACGCCGGGAGCAGCCCGGTCTGCAGGCGCGACCCGATGACCTGCGGTGGTGCGGCGGACTTCTGCGGGCTGGCGTGCCCGGACGGCTGCGCCGCCGCCGAGACGGCCGCGGCCAGCGAAAGCGCCGCGGTGCCCGCGACGACTGCGGCGACGGTGAACTTCATCGGTCCCTCCTCCCGAAACCGAGTGCGGGTGATCAGTCGCTGAGGACGATCCACTGACGGCCGTCGATGAGCTCGGCGGCCGCGTCGAGGTGCCCCGCGTGGGTGGCGGTCTCCTTGAGCACGTGCAGCATGACGAACCGCAGGTCGGTGAAGCGCTTCCCCCACTCGCCCCAGCGCGGGTCAAGCTGCCGCGGCGGCGCGAGGAGCGGGGTGGCCGCGATGATGGCGTTCGAGCGGGCGATCTCGTCCCGGTACAGGCCGAAGATATCCGCGGCCGACTCATCGGGTCCCACCCGCCAGTCGCCGTCGGGGCCCTCGGGGAAGAAGTCGAACGACTCCCCGGCCACCACGCACTGGAACCAGTAATGCTCATCGGACAGCGCCAGGTGCTTGACCATGCCCAGGCAGTTCCACCCGGACGGCAGCATCGGCCGGCGCAGCTGCTCTTCGGAGAAACCTTCGCAGATGCCGAAGACGTGCTCGCGTTCGGCGTCGAGGAAGCCGAGCAGCACCTCGGTCTCGTGGTCCACCAGACCATAATCGGCGAACCGGGGCGCGCTGCACGTGCATTATGCGGAAAACGCTCGCCGAAACGCCGGCGCCACGGGGCGTTTCAGCGAGCCCTGCCGCCGGCCGGCCCGGCCGCGCGGCACAATGACGTCATGCCAGCCCGACGAAACGGTGCCCCGCCCCCTCACGGCCCAGGAAGCACCGAGGATTTCGAAGAGAACATCGTCGACATCGACGTCACCGAGGAGATGCGCGGGAGCTACCTCGAGTACGCGTACAGCGTCATCTACTCCCGCGCGCTGCCCGACGCGCGGGATGGCCTGAAGCCGGTGCAGCGCCGGATCTTGTACCAGATGAACGAGATGGGGCTGCGCCCGGACCGCAGCCACGTCAAGTGCGCCCGGGTGGTCGGCGAGGTCATGGGCCGACTGCACCCGCACGGCGACTCGGCCATCTACGACGCGCTGGTGCGGATGGCCCAGCCGTGGGCGATGCGCCTGCCGCTGGTGGACGGGCACGGGAACTTCGGCAGCCTGGGCGGGGACGACGAGCCCGCGGCGATGCGCTACACCGAGGCGCGCCTGACCGCGCCCGCGATGGAGATGGTCGCCTCCATCGACGAGGACACCGTCGAGTTCGTCCCGAACTACGACGGCAGCGAGACCCAGCCCGACGTGCTGCCCGCGGGTCTGCCTAACCTGCTGGTCAACGGCACGTCCGGCATCGCGGTCGGCATGGCCACGAACATGGCGCCGCATAACCTGACCGAGGTCATCGCCGCGGCCCGGCACCTGATCAGGAATCCGGACGCCAGTCTGGCGCAGCTCATGCGCTACGTCCCCGGGCCCGACCTGCCCACCGGCGGCCGGATCGTCGGGCTTGAGGGCATCAGGGAGGCCTACGAGACGGGGCGCGGCATATTCCGCACCCGGGCGGCCGCGCGCATCGAGCAGATCAGCCCCAGGCGCACCGGCATCGTGGTCACCGAGCTGCCCTACACGATCGGCCCGGAAAAGGTCATCGCCCGGATCAAGGACCTGGTCCAGGCCAAGAAGCTCAACGGCATCGCCGACCTGAAGGACCTCACCGACATGCAGCGCGGCCTGCACCTGGTGATCGAGGTCCGGGCCGGGTTCAACCCCGACGCCGTGCTGGCCGAGCTGTACCGGCTGACGCCGATGGAGGAGACGTTCGGCATCAACAACGTCGCCCTGGTCGACGGGCAGCCCCGGATCCTCGGGCTCCGGGAGCTGCTGGAGATCTACGTCGCGCACCGGCTCGAGGTGACCAGGCGCCGCACCGACTACCGCAGGCGCAAGCGCGCCGAGCGCGCGCACCTCGTCGACGGCCTGCTCGTCGCGCTGCTCAACATCGACGAGGTGATCCAGGTCATCAGGTCCAGCGAGGACGCGGCCGCGGCCAGGGAACGGCTGATGGCGGTGTTCGACCTGTCCGTCGTCCAGGCGCAGTACATCCTGGACACCCCGCTGCGCCGGCTGACCAGGTACGACCGGCTGGAACTCGAGCGCGAGCAGGAGAGCCTGCGCGCCGAGATCGCCGCCCTGACCGAGATCCTGGAGTCCGACGACAAGCTGCGCGAGGTGGTCAGCGAGGAGCTGGCGGAGGTGGCCAGGAAGTTCGGCACGCCGCGCCGCACGGTCCTGCTCGAGGGGGACGCCGAGGTGCCCGCCGCGGCCGTCCCGCTCGAGGTGACCGACGACCCGTGCGCGGTCCTGCTGTCCGGGACGGGCCTGGTGGCTCGGGTGGCCACGGGCGCGCTCGCCGGCTCTGCGGGTGCTCCTGACAGTTATCCCGAACGAGCGGTGGTTCCTCCCCTGGGCGGGCTCAGCCGGTCCGGGCATGACGTGATCATCTCGGCGGTCCGGGCCACGGCCCGGGGCACGGTCGGGGTGGTGACGTCCGCGGGCCGGCTGGTCAAGGTGAACGTGCTCGAGATTCCGGCGCTCCCGTCGGGCGCTGGGGCTGCGTCCCTGGCGGGCGGCACGCCGGCCGGGGAGTTCGCCGTGCTCGAGCGGGGCGAGACGGTGGTCGCGCTCTGCGCCGTGGACACGCCGGGCGCTCTAAGGGGCGGTGTCGCGCTCGGGACCGCCGAGGGCGTGGTCAAGCGGGTGCTGCCGGACTACCCGCAGAACCGGGACGAGTTCGAGCTGATCGCGCTGAAGTCCGGTGACCGGGTGGTGGGCGCCGCCCAGCTAGACGGCGAGTCGGCGGAGCTGGTGTTCATCAGCAGCGACGCGCAACTGCTGCGCTTCCCGGCTTCCTCGGTCCGCCCGCAGGGCCGGGCCGCCGGCGGCATGGCCGGGATCCGGCTTTCGGCGGGGGCGAGCGTGGTGTGGTTCGGCGCGGTGGACGCCGCCGCGGCGGCGGGGATACCCGTCGGGCCGCCAGGGACCTACTCCCCCGCCGTCGTGGTCACCATCGCAGGCAGCGCGGGAGCGCTGCCGGGCGCGGCCGGGCGCAGCATCAAGGTGACCCCGCTGCACGAGTTCCCCGGCAAGGGCCGGGCGACCGGTGGCGTCCGGTGCCACCGGTTCCTCAAGGGAGAGGACGTGCTGGTCATGGCCTGGGCGGGGCCCGCTCCCGCGGTGGGCACCACCGAGTCCGGCGGCCCCGTCGACCTGCCCGACCCGGTAGGCAAGCGCGACGGGTCCGGCGTCGCGCTGACCCGCCAGCTCTTCGCGATCGGCAGCGCCGGGCGCGTCCCGTAATAGCTGGTGCAGGTCGTGTCGCTGCTCGGCCGGCCTCCGGAGCGCGTGCCGGGCGGGGAGCGCCGCGCGCGGCGGGCGCCGCTCCAGCAGGGTAAGGGAGGCCTGCGGGGTCCGGCGCCGCACAGGCGCGGCGCTGACGAGTTCGTCGAGCAGGTCCGGCGGGCCCGCGGTCGACTCGTCGGCGAGCTGCCATTCCGTGACGATGGACCAGCCCTCGGGACCCGGATCGAAGATGCCGCCGTGAAAGCACCCGGCCGCGTCCAGCGCGGCGATCCGGGGGTCGTCGTCCGGGAGACGCTCCAGGTATCCGGCCGCGTCGAGCAGGGCCACCACGCTGCGCGTCACGTGCAGCGCGCGGGCGCCCGCGATATCAAGCCGCCACCAGGCCCGGGCCCGCAGGAATTGCGCCACCAGATTCGCCTTAGTCACGAAGAGTAATGTTAACCAGACTTAAAGTGATCATCTGGTAACGCTGCGTCGATCAGTTTCGGGCGTGTCGTGAATCGGGGCTGGTAGACGCGCGCGGCGATCAGGTGTCGATGCGGGAGGGATCGAGCTCGGCCGCGCCGCTGACGATGAAGTCCCGCCTGGGGGCCACCTCGGTCCCCATCAGCAGGCTGAATATCTCGGCGGCCGTGGCGGCGTCCTCGATCTTGATCCTTCTTAGCGTGCGGTGCCTCGGGTCCATGGTGGTCTCGGCGAGCTGGGCCGCGTCCATCTCGCCCAGACCCTTGTACCGCTGCACCGGCTCCTTCCACCGCTGGCCGCGCCGCTCCAGCTCAAGCAGCGTCCGGTTCAGTTCCGCGTCGGAGTAGGTGTACCGGTACTTTTCCTGGCCCTTGCGCGGGTTGACCAGCTCGATCCGGTGCAGCGGCGGCACCGCGGCGAAGACCCGGCCCGCCTGGAGCATGGGCCGCAGGTACCGGTGGAACAGGGTCAGCAGCAGGGTGCGGATGTGGGCGCCGTCCACGTCGGCGTCGGAATTGTGCGTCAGCAGTCCGCCGGTACCAGAGATGAAGTTCTCGTCGTCCGGGACGGACAGGTCGTAGACGTCGCCGTCGTAGTGGAGCTTCCTGATCGTCCGGATCGGCAGCGCCACCAGATCCTCCGAAATCGGATCGCATCCTCGGCGTGTCGCGGTTCGCGCGATGTATTCCTCATATGCGTCGGCGCAGGGAGCGGCGCGCCACAACCGCCGAAGCCGGCCAAGTGCCTCTTTGCCGGTCACACTGACGGTGTAGTTCGACCTTGTTTTAACGTCGCGCCCGCGGATCGTAAAGTGGCCGCCGGGCTGCCTTCTGAGACCGGCCAGGACGCCAAGTTGGCCCATCAGGTAAAGCAGGCCGTTCGCGATGTCGATGGACGACGTGCCGAAGGTCAGCTTTGCCCCTGAGCGATCCTTGCTCCCGTCCCCAAGGAAGTATCCCTCCAGGAACGCGAGCTGCTTGTTCTCGTCGCAGTTGAGCAGCAGGTCAGGCATCTGCTTCCGGGACGCGTGCCCTCCCATGCCCAGGGCCTTGACCATCCTGGCGAAGACCGGGGCGTGGACGTACAAGTGGCGCGAGTTCGGGATATCGGTATTTATCGAGGCGGATACTGGAGGACGGCCGGTCACGGTTTCGATGGCGGCTGTGAGCGTCGGCATGTACCTGTCGTCGTCTGCGCCAAGCGCGAAATTGAGGCGCGCGCCGCGGGAACCGACCGATCCCTCTGCGAGATACCAGCCGAGCATGTAGCACAGATGCTCAGTGACCGGAAGGAACCGGCTTATCGCATCGCTACGGTGGGCGCGCGCGTAGATAACGACATCGCGGCCATCCTCCTGGGCAGCCAGCCAGGAAAGGTCTTCTTCGGTAAGCTCGCCGAGCCAGGCTGCTGGAGCAGCGCTGCGGTAGCGCTCGTTACGCGAATCTGTCGTGGACCACTGCTGAACCAGGGATGGGATGACCTCCGCAACCTCCGGCCACGGTAGCTCCAGCTCGGCTAGGTACTGCCGGAAGACGGGCTCGGGCGGCATGGAGCGGCACGTCTCAAACTCGCTGATGCTGCACGCTTGCCGGTAGCCCAGTTTTTCTGCCATGTCCGCGCAGGTGATCCCCTGCTTCTTCCGCGCCTCGGCGAACCGGGTCCACTCTGACCGCGGCAGTCGGATCCGCGTGACATCCCGGCGCAGATGAGCGGGCTGGCGGGCGGCGGCCTTGGCGGCGAGCAGTCGGCGGACGGCCTCGCCCTCGATCCTGATCGCATCGTCGTGCCCGGTCCGGTGCAGCAGACTGGCCACGTCGACCTCATGCTGCGGCGCGGGTCTCGGCAGCCGACGCGGTGCGACTACCAGGTCGCCGACCCGCAGCTCGCTGGCCGGCTTGAGCGCAAGCTCGCCGTGTTCGTAGATAAAGAGGGAGTGGCCGCCTGTTACGGTGACGGAACGACCGTAAGCCGTCTTGATCTGGTACATCTCGCCACGGTGGTGGTGCCGGATCAGCTGTTTTAGCGGGCTGATTCTAGTGGTCCGGTAAGCCAAGTCGACACTCACTGTTTCACCGATCCAGGCTGGATCGCCCGAGTTGATGACCTCGTCGATGGCAACGCCAATCCGGCGGAGGGCGAAGCGGCCATCCCGGTCGGTGAGCAGGACCGGCTCGCCCGGAGCGACAGACATCAGGACCACTCGCTGGTACCTGGCCGAGTCCAGGTCGAACGAGCTGCCCGAGCCTGCGCCGATCACCTGGATGATCGCGGCACACTCGGCGTTCTTGAGCATGTCCGCGAGCGACGCCTTCTGCACGTTGAGGATCTTGCCCCGGATCGGGAGCAGCGCCTGGAACTCCGAGTTCCTGGCCAGCTTGGCGGTGCCGAGCGCCGAGTCGCCCTCGACGATGAACAGCTCGCTGCGGTCGTCGGCCGACCGGCAGTCGACCAGCTTGGCCGGCAGCGACGAGCTGGCCAGCGCCGACTTGCGCCGCTGGTTGTCGCGGTGCTCGCGGGCGGCGATGCGCGCCTGCGCGGCGGCCAGTACCTTATCCAGGACCGAGCGCGCCTGCTGCTTGGCGCCGCGCGGCGGCGACTCGAAGTAGGACTTCAGCTGCGCGCCGACCACCTGCCCGACGATCCGCTGCGCGGCGGGGGTGCCGAGCACCTCCTTGGTCTGCCCCTCGAACTGCGGCTCGGGCAGCCGCACCGAGACGACCGCGACCAGGCCCTCGAGCACGTCCTCCTTGGTGACGTCGTTGCCGTTCTTCAGCATCCTGGCCGCCCTGAGCTGCTCGTTCAGCGTGCGGACCAGGGCTCGCTCAAAGCCCGTGACGTGGGTGCCGCCATGCGGGGTGGCGATGACGTTCACGAACGAGCGGACCACCGTGTCGTAGCCGGTCCCCCACTGGACCGCCACGTCGACCTGCAGCTCCCGCTCCACCTCGGTCGGGGTCATGTGCCCCCGGTCGTCAAGGACCGGGATGGTCTCGGTGAAGTTACCTGAGCCGGTCAGCCTGATGGCGTCAGTGACCGTGTTGCCGGAGGTCAGGTGGGCGCAGAACTCGCTGATCCCGCCTGCGAAGCGGAACTCCGCCTGGCGCTCCGTCGTCTCGGCGTCCAGGATCGCCATGGTCTCCTCGCGGATCGCGATGCTGAGGCCGGGCACCAGGTAGGCGGTCTGCCTGGCGCGCTCGGTCACCACGTCGAAGCTGAACCTGGCGTCCCGCAGGAAGACCTGCCGGTCCGGCCAGAACCTGATCCTGGTCCCCTGAGCCTTCCTGGCCACCCGCCCGGCCTGGCGCAGGCCCGCCTTCTTGGTGAAGTCCGCGTCCGGGCCCGCTCCGGCGAACTCGCCGGTCACGCCGCGGCGGAAGCTGGCCGCCCAGGTATGCCCGTCCCGGTCCACCTCGACGTCCAGCCGCGCGGCCAGCGCGTTGACGACGGAGGCACCCACGCCGTGCAGCCCGCCGGAGGCCGTGTACGACCCGCCGCCGAACTTGCCGCCCGCGTGCAGCCTGGTCATCACCAGTTCCACGCCGGAGAGCTTGGTCTTGCGCTCGACATCGACCGGGATGCCCCGGCCGTTGTCCTTCACCTCGGCGGAACCGTCCGCGTGCAGGATGACCTCGATCCGCGAGCAGTGCCCGCCCAGCGCCTCGTCGACCGCGTTGTCGAAGATCTCCCACAGGCAGTGGTGCAGCCCGCGGCTGTCGGTGGACCCGACGTACATGCCGGGCCGCTTGCGCACGGCGTCCAGGCCCTCAAGGACCGTCAGGTGCCGGGCCATGTAGGCGTCAGCCGACGCCTCGGCGGGCGTCCGGTTCGCGGTGGTCAGGGTGGACACGGCCGACCGAATCTCCTTTCCGCGAGCAGCCCGAGCGGGGGCCTCACCGAAGGGTAGCGTCCCCGCGGCGGGCTGCGGCCGCACGCCACGCGGCGAGCCGACGCTAAAGCCGGGCCCGTCGTGGCGCACGCTTCCTCTACCCACGATTCGATAATATATGCGAACGAGGCAGCGGGCCGGTAGCTGACGCGGGTGTCGGCAAACGTGTCCGTTCCTGAGGCCGTTTCGCTTGTGGCGTACGCCACCTGGAGTAGGGAAGGCCAGCGCGTGGGTATGTGTTGCACTGAAGGTATAAGGCAGGAAACGACAGCCTACGGATACAGAAGCCGGAGGCACGACGCGAGGAGGCGACGTTGACTGGAGCACTTGCCCCCACCAAGCCGCTGACCGCGCTGGACGTCTGCGATCGCTGCGGCGCCCAGGCGTATGTTCGTGTGCTCCTCGCCAACTCGGGGGAGCTACTTTTCTGCGCGCACCACGGTCGCCTGCACGCCAAGGCGCTGGCCAAGGTCGCCGTGGACATCCAGGACGAGAGCAACCGGCTGTCAGAGCCGCTGCCGCAGTAAGCCGCGGGAGCAGCCAGGCCGGCGCCCGATAGCGCCGGCCGGCGACGGGGGTTCGGGGTCACGGGGTCCGGGTTTTCCGGAGCGCGGGGGTTCGGGGAGCGGTGAACCCGCGCGCGTGAAATCCGGGTTGCGGCGTGCCGCGAGCAGGCATCCGCCGATCACGTTCCCCTCAGCGCCACGAGTCCTCCCGGTATCCGCGCGGCCACGCGCAGGATTCCGTCATCGTTTCTCGCGCTAGCGTCGGACGTCCTCCCGTATACCTCACTGGCAACGGATGTATCGCCATGCACCAAAAGATCTTGGAAGATCCGGGCTTCGGGGAGGATTTGGTGCACTATGATCCACCGGATCCTCCCACAAGCCCGAATCCTCCCCGGTAATTTCCAGGATCTTCGAACGTGTGAGCTAAATAGTGCAATTGAGATCAACGGGACACGCGAGGCGATCCGATGGTGGCCGAGGCGATCCGATGGTGGCGGAGTGGGGAAGTGGGCTGTGGCACGCCGGTCGGGAGTGCCGTGGGGGACGCGGGTAGTGCGCGGGACGGGGAGCACGGACAGGGCGGGATCTGCGGACAGGGAGGAACCCTGGGGTGCGGGACAGCGGAGCGCGGGGGGCGCCCGGGGAGAGACCTCCCCGGGCGGTCCGGGCGGGATTACGCAGACCGGGACGGGTGGGGATAAGTCCAGGTAGTCGCGGAGGACTTGGGAGCGGGAGGGGTGGCGGAGCTTGGACATGGTCTTGGACTCGATCTGGCGGATGCGCTCCCGGGTGACCCCGTAGACCTTGCCGATCTCGTCCAGGGTCTTGGGCTGGCCGTCGGTCAGGCCGAACCGCATGGAGACCACGCCGGCCTCGCGCTCGGACAGCGTGTCCAGGACCGAGTGCAGCTGTTCCTGCAGCAGGGTGAAGCTGACCGCCTCGCCGGGCTGGATCGCCTCGGAGTCCTCGATCAGGTCGCCGAACTCGCTGTCGCCGTCCTCGCCGAGCGGGGTGTGCAGGGAGATCGGCTCGCGGCCGTACTTCTGCACCTCGATGACCTTCTCCGGGGTCATGTCCAGCTCGACCGCCAGTTCCTCCGGGGTCGGCTCGCGCCCCAGGTCCTGGAGCATCTGGCGCTGTACCCGGGCCAGCTTGTTGATGACCTCGACCATGTGCACCGGGATGCGGATGGTGCGGGCCTGGTCGGCCATCGCGCGGGTGATGGCCTGCCGGATCCACCAGGTCGCGTAGGTGGAGAACTTGTAGCCCTTGGTGTAGTCGAACTTCTCCACCGCCCTGATCAGGCCCAGGTTGCCCTCCTGGATCAGGTCAAGGAACAGCATGCCGCGGCCGGTGTACCGCTTGGCCAGGGAGACCACCAGGCGGAGGTTCGCCTCGAGCAGGTGGTTCTTGGCGCGGGTGCCGTCCTCGGCGATCCACTCCAGGTCGATGCGCTCGTCGGTGTTCAGGCTTCGGCGGCCTTCGGCCAGCTTCTCCTCGGCGAACAGGCCCGCCTCGATCCGCTTGGCCAGTTCCACCTCCTGCTCCGCGTTGAGCAGCGGAACCTTGCCGATCTGCTTCAGGTAGTCCTTGACCGGGTCCGCGGTCGCGCCGGCCACCGCGACCTGCGCGGCGGGCAGGTCATCGTCGTCGTCGCCGAAGACCAGGATCTCCTCGTCCTCGCCGGCGCCGTCCGGGGCGATCTTCACGACCCGCGCGCCTGATGCCTCGAGGCCCTCGGCATCGGCATCGGCGTCGCCGTCCCCGGCCGCCTGGTCCGCCTCGGGGCCGTCCAGCGCGTCGATCCCGTCGGGGCCTTCCGCCTCGTCGCCCACCAGGTCCTCGCCGACCAGGTTGCCTTCGGCCAGCGCGGCGACATCGGCCAGGTCGGGCTCCTCTAGCTCGCCCCCGGCCAGCGCGGCTTCCAGGTCCGCGTCGTCCTCGTCGTCCTCGTCGTCGAAGTCGTCGAAGTCGTCGTTCTCCCGGTCGGCCGCGTCGCCGTCGAGACCTGCCGCGTCCCGGATGGCGTCAGCGTCGTCGTGCGCCTCGGAACGGTGCTCGTCCGGGCCGCCGAGTTCAAGGCTCGCGGGCCCGCCTGCCATCTGAACCGCCTCGTCCTCGACGGCTCTGGGCTGCTGGTCCGACGTCCTGGGGCGCTTCCGCGCTGCGGAGTTAGCAGCGCTCACGACGGCAGTCACCCCTTCCTTCGCTGGGTAGATGCCACTCGGGACTGATTCAACCCGCCTGCCTCCCACTCAATCACCATAGGTCGCGGCCGGGAGTGACTTGTACGTCCCGGCGCGCCACCGGAGACTTTGGCCTCCCGGGCGCCTCACCGCGGGGCCTCGACGGGCCTGTGGATGACCAGCACGGTGACGTCATCGTCCTGCTCGTGACCCGCGAGCATGTGATCAACGAGGTACTCGAGCAGCCGCTCGGGCTGGCCCAGCACGCCTGCGTCGGCGCGGGCGGCCACCGCGGCCAGTTCTTCCAGGCCCGCGTCGAGCCCGCGATTGCGGTCCTCGACCAGGCCGTCGGAGTAGAACACCGCGGTGCTGCCCGGCCGCAGGCTGAACGCGTGCTGCTTCCTCGGGCTGGCCCAGCCGAGCGGGGTGCCGGGCTCGACCTGGTCGAACCGCGGCGCAAGGCCCGGCTCAAGCACCAGTGCGGGCAGGTGCCCCGCGTTGCCGAGCACGCCGTCGCCGGTCTCCGGGTCGATCACCAGGTAGGCAACGGTGGTGACCTGCTCTTCTTCCTCGGTCGCGGCGAACAGGCGGTCAAGCCCGCCCAGGACCGCGGCCGGGCGCGGGTCGGTCAGCGCGAGCGCGCGCAGCGCGTTACGCACCCGGCCCATCCCCGCCGCCGCGGCCAGGCCCTTGCCCATGACGTCGCCGACCGCCACGGCGAGCCGCTGGCCGGGCAGCCGGAAGGCGTCGTACCAGTCGCCGCCGATCTCCATGTTCCGCGTGACCGGCCGGTACCTGGCCGTCAGGATCAGGCCGGGGACGCTCGGCAGCCGGTCGGGCAGCAGGCTGCGCTGCAGCGTCTCCGCCGTGGTGTGCTCCCGTTCGTACAGCCCGGCCCGCTCGACCGCGAGCGCGCACTGGCCGCACAGCGCCTCGAGGAAGACCCGCTCCTCCTCGGCGAGCTTCCTCGGCCTGCCGAACGAGAACCGCAGCGCGCCCAGCGGCGGCCCCGCGGTGATCAGCGGCAGGCCGACCCACGAGCGCTCGTCGGACGTGGCGGCCACCACGGCCGGGTCGATCTCCAGCTCGTCCGCGAACTGCCTGCGCAGGTCCTCCGGGTCCTCGACGAGCACGGCGTGCCTGGTCGCGATGGCCCGGGTGATCACGCTCGGGGACTGCAGCGTCAGCGGGCCGCCCGCCGAGTCAGGCGCGCCCCGCATCCCGTCCTCGTTGACCACGCGCAGCCGCATGCCGTCGGCCTCAAGCAGCGCGACCGCCGAGCGGAGCGCGCCGATCGCGGTCCGGCCTACCTCGGTGATCACCTCGACCACCTGCTTGACGGTGAGCGCCTCGGCGAGCATCGAGGTCGCCTGCTGGAGCCGCGCGGTGCGCAGCGCCGCGGCGGACAGCTGCTCGGTCAGCCGGCCGCGCATTTCCTCGGCCTCGCGCTGGCTGGTCACGTCGGTGCTGGCCCCGACCCACTCCACGATCCGGCCGTCCCGCTCGATCGGCACCGCCCGCACGTCGTAGTGCCGGTACGAACCGCCCTTGGTGCGGATCCGGTAGCGGTCGTCGAACACCTTCCCGGTATGGACGCAAGCTTGCCAGTCGCGCTCGACCCGCTCCCGGTCTTCGGGGTGGATCGAGTTCAGCCAGCCGTTGCCGAGGTATTCCTCCGCGGACTGCCCGGTGATCCAGCGCCATTCGGGCGAGTCTTCCGTGATCGCGCCGTCGGGCCCGGCCACCCAGACCACCTGGGCGCCACCCTGGACCAGCGAGCGGTAACGCTCCTCGCTGCGCCTGATCTTCTCCTCGGCCGCGGGCCCGGTCCCCTCGCCCAGGATGAGGCCGACGCCGGAGACCTCCCCGGCCGCGTCGTGCAAGGGGAACCAGGAGGACGTGCCGGTTCCCAGGGGCTCGGTCACGGGCACGCCGTCGGCCAGGACCTTCCGCAGGGTGGCTTCCGCCCGGGTCGCGGGCTCTTCGTCCCACACCTGCGAGGGCAGCAGGCCCACGTAGCCCGACGGGTCCGCGGCCGGATGGCCGTCGAGCCGGGGCAGGGCGGCATTGGCCAGCCGGAACCGCAGGTCGGACCCGAACAGCGCAAGGCCGACCGGCGCCTGGTGCAGCAGCATATCCACCAGAGCGGAATCGGATGCATCCTGATGCATTGGCACTGACGTATCTGTGCTCACCGTGGACGCCCAGGTACCCCGCCGGGGGCTGCCATGGGCGGCTCCTTCCCCGGAATCATCGTTCCCGCAGCCAACCAATTAAGCGTGCCACAGTCCGGCAATTGGTGCGGCCAGGTAACCGGATTCGCGGACAGCGAACGGCCATCTCGGAACACGCCGGGCGCGTCCGCGTGTCGCATGCCCTCTATAAGGCGAAATTACAGCGGGCATGACAACGTAGCATAGCGTCCGCATGTCCCGATCTGAGAGGCTATCAGCGTGAGCCCGCACAGCCGACGCCGCCAGCCCGCAGGCGCACCAGGCGGCGGCAACCGGGGCGAGACGCGCTGTCCCGCCGCCGAACGCGCTCTTCGCCGAGCTCCTGCGCGCGGCTCGTGAGCTGCTGGCGGTGCGGAGCCCGCTCGACGCGGAGCTCATGGTCAGCGAGCTGCTCGGCACCTGGTGGGGCCAGCGCGGCGGCGGCCGGCGCGCCGCCACGGTGGAGCAGCTCGTCGGCGAGGGGCTCGTCGACTACGCCGCCAGCCAGCGCAGCCCGGCAGCGCTCGCCCTGCTGTCCGGCATCGCCGACCTGGGCACCCCGCGCCAGGCGGCCAAGGCCGAGCGAGCGGCGATTGAGATGATCGAGAGCGGCGTGCCGTGCCCCGGCTGGGCCGAGCACCTGGGCGCCGTGGCGCCGGCCGAGTGCTACGTCAACCCCGATGCCCTCGGCGACGCCGACGAAGTTATCTGCGTGTTCAGCTACGCCGGGGAGGAACCGCACGCGCTGGTCACCGTCGTGGACTACAACTCCGGCGGGATGATCCGCGACGGCTGGGTGACCTCCCGGGTGGGCAAGCTCCTCGACCACTGCCGGGAGGCGGCCGAGCTGCGCGGGACCGAGGGCAAGCAGGCGTTCCGCGAGATCGACGCCGGGCAGGCCAGGCAGATGCTGGAGACCGCGCTCGGCGAGACCGACGCGGCGTCCGACCCGGCGGTCTCGGAGTCCTTCCCCTCCTACCACGCGTTCATCAGGGCCCGGATCAGGGCGCTGCCGCCGCCGCGCGGCCGCGCCACGTCCAGCACCGGCCCGCGCCGGCAGGCCTGGAGCAGGGACCGCCGGGCGATGCTCGCCGCCGAGTTCCTCGCCTCCGACGAGGCCGAGGACCTGTCCGACCGCGGCGCGGCCAGCCACTGCGCCGACCGGATCATCGACTACGGGTGTGACAAGGATTTCGGGCGGCCGCTGCGGGTGAGCCCGACCAAGGTGGAGACGTTCCTGCTCGGCTGGCTGCCGCGCAAGGTGATGCTGTCCCAGGCGGAGCAGGACGCGATGCCGCACGTGCTGGCGGCCTGGGTCCGGTGGGCGGGCCGGCGGCGCGGGCTCGCCGAGCCGGTCGTCGCCGAGACGCTCGAGGCCGTGTTCAACTCGATGGGCGTGTTCGCGCAGGCGTACCGGGACCCGGCGGAGTTCGGCCTCGATGACGCGCTGGTCCGGCGGCTGCTGCCGGATAGCGACCTGGAGGCGCTGCCGCGGCGCGCGTTCGCGTTCCCCGTCCTTGAGGGGTGGCATTCCGGCACCGACCTGAGCAGCCTGGACCCGGCTGACCCGCGGGACAGGCGGGCGCTGCTGGCCGCCGACCACGCCACACCGGCGCCCGGAGGCGTCGGCCGGCACATCGAGCGGCACCTGATCCTGGCGGACCGGCTGTGGCGCGGTGACCCGCCGGAGCTGTGGGAGGCGGCGCAGCGGCTGCTCGACGCCGGCCAGGACCGGCACCTCGTGCTGCACGAGCTGATGGCCGTGCTCGATCACACCGGCGGGAACGAGGCCGCGCTGGTTGAGATGCTGCGGGAACTCGAGGCCCGCGAGCCCTGAGCCGGAGCGGTGCTAGTCCCGGGGGGACGGTGCTGACCCGGGGGGGCGACCCCCCGGAACCCCCCGATCTTGGGGGGAACCGTTCCCCCAAGCCCCCTCGGCCCCCCAGACCCCCTCGACCGTAGCCTCCCCCGCCCGGGGTTTCGATGACGAAGACGTCGCCGGGCTCGACGCGCACCGAGTCGCAGCCGGCCATGGCGGTGGTCGTCCCGTCCGGGTGCTCGATCCAGTGCCGGCCGAGCGCGCCCGGCTGACCGCCGGCCATGCCGAACGCGGGCACGCGGCGGTGCCCGGTCAGCGTGGTAACGGTCATCGGCTCGGCGAACCTGAGCCTGCGCGTGCCGCCGCTGCCGCCGTGCCAGCGGCCGGGCCCGCCGCTACCCGGCCTGATCCGGTACGACTCCAGGAGCACCGGGAAGCGCCACTCAAGGACCTCGGGGTCGGTGAGCCGGGAGTTGGTCATCTTGGTCTGCACGACGTCGGTGCCGTCGAAGCCGTCGCCCGCGCCCGAGCCGCTGGCGACCGTCTCGTAGTACTGGTACCGCTCGTTGCCGAACGTCACGTTGTTCATCGTCCCCGACCCCTCCGCCATCACGCCGAGCGCGGCGTACAGCGCGCCGGTGACCGCCTGTGAGGTCTCCACGTTCCCGGCCGCGACGGCCGCCGGGTACTCCGGTGACAGCATGGTGCCGGACGGGATGATCACGTTGAGCGGTTGCAGGCAGCCGTCGTTCAGCGGGATGTCGTCGTCGACCAGGGTCCGGAACACGTAGAGCACGGCGGCCATGGCCACGCTGGACGGCGCGTTGAAGTTGTCCTTCAGCTGCGGCGACGTACCGGTGAAGTCGATGTCGGCGGTCCTTGTTGCCTGGTCGACGCGGACCGTGACGTTGATCACCGCGCCGTTGTCCAGCTCGTACGCGTAGTGCCCGTCGTGCAGGGCGGTGATCACCCGGCGGACCGACTCGGCGGCGTTCTCCTTGACGTGCCCCATGTAGGCCGTCACGACGTCGAGGCCGAAATGGTCCACCATGCGGCGCAGTTCGGCGATGCCCTTGGAGTTCGCGGCGATCTGGGCGCGCAGGTCGGCGAGGTTCGTGACCGGGTCGCGGGACGGGTACTCGGCGGTCTGGAGCAGGTGCATGGTCTCGGCTTCCCTCAGCCGGCCGTCCTCGACGAGCAGCCAGTTGTCGATCAGCACCCCCTCCTCCTCAACCCGGGTGCTCGCGGACGGCATGGACCCGGGCGACAGGCCGCCGATCTCCGCGTGGTGCCCGCGCGCGGCGACGTAGAACCAGATCCCGTCCCCCGTGTCGGCAAACACGGGGGTGACGACCGTGACGTCCGGGATATGGGTGCCGCCGTGGTACGGGTCGTTCAGGACGTAGACGTCGCCGCGGCGGATGCGCGGGTTGCGCTTGATCACCATCTTGATCGATTCGCCCATGGAGCCGAGGTGGACCGGCATGTGCGGGGCGTTGGCGATCAGGCCGCCCCCGGCGTCGAAGACCGCGCAGGAGAAGTCGAGGCGCTCCTTGATGTTGACCGAGTGCGCGGTCGACTGGAGGCGCACGCCCATTTGCTCGGCGACCGACATGAACAGGTTGTTGAAGATCTCCAGCATGACCGGGTCGGCGCGCGTGCTGACGTTGGACTGCGCCGGGCGGGCTTGCACGCGCGACAGCAGCAGGTCGCCGCGATCGGTCACGACGGCCTGCCAGCCCGGCTCGACCACGGTGGTGGCCAGGTCCTCGGCGATGATCGCCGGGCCGTCGACGGCGTGCCCGGGGCGCAGCGCGGCGCGCTGGTACAGATCCACTTCGGCCCAGGCGCCGTCGGTGAACACCGGGACCCGCGCATCGCTGGCCGGCCGCTCCGGCGCAGGGCCGTCTTTTCGGGCCGAACGGGCGGTGGTATCACCGTCCGTCATTTGTTCCTGGGCCCCGGTGACCTCGACCGAGACGGCCTCCACCAGGATCGGCTTGTCGCGCATGAGGAAGGCGAAGCGCTGCGCGTACTCCGCCTCGAACGCGCGGGTCATCTCCTCCAGCGAGCCGACCGGGACGATCAGGGCGGTGTCGGTGCCCGCGTAGCGCAGGTGCGCGCGGTGCATGGCGGTGACCCGGTCGTCCGGGACGCCCTCGGCGGCCACCTCGGCGCGGGCTTCCGTTTCCAGGGGCTCGATGATCGTGCCGAGGTCTTCGGCCAGGCTGGCGGTGAGCGGGGCCTCGACGGCGCGCTCGCGCATCGCGATGATGTCGGCCAGGCCGATCCCGTACGCGGACAGGACGCCGGCCAGCGGGTGGATCAAGACCTTCGACATGGCCAGCGCGTCGGCCACGGCGCAGGCGTGCTGGCCGCCCGCGCCGCCGAACACGTTGAGGACGTACTCGGTCACGTCGTAGCCGCGCTGGACCGAGATCTTCTTGATCGCGTTGGCCATGTTCGCCACGGCGATCTCGACGAACCCGGCCGCGACCTGCTCGGGACCGCGCCGGTCCCCGGTGGCGGCGGTGATCTGCTCGCTGAGCTTTATGAATAGGACTCGCGAGGCCTCCGCGTCGAGCGGCTGGTCCGAGCCCTCGCCGAATACCTCGGGGAAGTACGCGGGCTGGATCCGCCCGAGCAGCACGTTGGCGTCGGTGACGGTGAGCGGGCCGCCGCGCCGGTAGCAGGCCGGCCCTGGGTCGGCGCCGGCCGAGTCGGGCCCGACCCGGTACCTGCTGCCGTCGAAGTGCAGCACGGAGCCGCCGCCCGCGGCCACCGTGTGGATCGACAGCATGGGCGCGCGCATCCGCACCCCGGCGACCTGCGTCTCGTACTCGCGCTCGAACTCGCCCGCGTAGTGTGACACGTCGGTCGAGGTGCCGCCCATGTCGAACCCGATGACCCGCTGGAAGCCGGCCTGGTGCGCGGTCCTGGCCATGCCGACGATACCGCCGGCCGGGCCGGACAGGATGGAGTCCTTGCCGCGGAAGCTGGCCGCGTCGGTCAGGCCGCCGTTGGACTGCATGAACAGCAGCCGGACGCCCGCCAGCTCGCTGGCCACCTCGGTCACGTACCTTTGCAGGATCGGTGACAGGTAGGCGTCCACCACCGTGGTGTCGCCGCGGGAGACCAGCTTCATCAGCGGGCTGGTCCGGTGCGACTCCGAGACCTGGGTGAACCCGGTTTCGCGGGCGATCGCGCCGATCCGCTGTTCGTGTTCCGGGTACCGGTACCCGTGCAGGCACACCACGGCGACGCCGCGGAAGCCGTCCGCGTAGGCCTGCTCGAGCTGGTCCGTGACGGCGCGCTCGTCCAGGGGGGTGATGACCTCGCCGTGGGCGCCGACGCGCTCGTCGGCCTCGATGACGCGCTGGTAGAGCAGTTCGGGCAGCACGATCCGCCGGTCGAAGATGCGCGGCCTGTTCTGGTAGGCGATGCGGAGCGCGTCGGCGAAGCCCCTGGTGATGACCAGGACGGTCGGCTCGCCCTTCCGTTCGAGCAGCGCGTTCGTGGCCACCGTGGTGCCGAGCCTGACCGAGCCGATGCGCATCGTGGGCACCGGGTCGCCCGGCGCGACGCCGAGCAGGTGCCTGATCCCGGCCACCGCGGCGTCGCGGTAGGCCCGGGGGTTATCGGAGAGCAGCTTGTGCGCGACCAGGCGCCCGTCGGGTCGGCGGGCGACGATGTCGGTGAACGTGCCGCCCCTGTCGATCCAGAATTCCCACCGATCGCCCACCTTGCCCACCTTGCCCACCGGATGAGCGTAGCTACCTACCCCTGATCGGGCACGGCCAGGTCGCGGTAGGCGGTCTCCACGTCGGCGGCCGTCACCGTGGTGAGGTCCTCCGCGGTCGCCTGCTCGCCCAGGCGCACCACGCGGACATCCCGGGACGCGCAGGCGCGCTCGAACAGGGACCTGGCGAACCGGCCGTTGCCCAGCTCATCGATCCGGCCGACCTCGCACGCGTGCGCGAAGATCCCGCCGAGCACGTCCACCGCGGCCGGCTCGAACACGTCCCCGGCCTGCTCGGCCAGCAGGCGCGCGATCCTCACCAGGTCGCCGGGGCGGTAGCTGGGGAACGTGACCCGGGTGCTGAACCGCGAGGCCAGGCCGGGGTTGCTGCGCAGGAACCTGTCCATGTCGTCCGGGTAGCCCGCCAGCACGATCACCAGCCGGTCGCGGTCGTCCTCGGCCCGCTTGAGCAGCGTCTGGACCGCCTCCGAGCCGAACGCGTCGCCGCCGGAGTACCCGTCGTTGTGCAGCGAGTACGCCTCGTCGATGAACAGGACGCCGCCCATGGCCGAGTCGACGAGCTTGTTCGTCTTGATCGCGGTCGAGCCGAGGTGCTCGCCGACCAGATCGGCGCGGTGCGCCTCCACCACCTCGGGGCGCACCAGCAGCCCGAGCGCGGCGAAGATCCGGCCGAGGATTCGCGCGACCGTGGTCTTCCCGGTGCCGGGCGGGCCGGTGAACACGAAGTGCCTGGCCGGCGGCTGGCTGGCCAGGCCGTGGATGTCTCGCAGCTTGGCCACGCGCAGCTGCGCGGCGATCGCGCGCACCTGCTGCTTGACCGGGTCCAGGCCGATCAGCTCGTCGAGTTCGGCGATCGCGCCCTCGACGGTCGGCGTGTCCTCGTACCCGCGCAGGCGGCTCGTGAGCTCGGCGAACGCCTGCTCCAGGTCGCCGGCCCTGATCGTGACCAGGTCCTCGGGCGCCGGCTCGGCCGGGCCGGTCATCACCCGGACGTCGCGGGCCTGGCCGGCCTTCTCGAGCAGGCTGCGGACGAACCGGCCGTTGCCGAGCTCATCGGTGATCCGGCGCCGGCCCACCTCCTCGAACGTGCGCCACAGCACAGGACGGGCGTCCGGGTCGAGTTGCTCGCCCCGCCGGTCCAGGGCGGACTCGGCCAGCGCCAGCATCTCCGCCGGCGAGTAGCTCGGGAACTTCAGCCGGGTCGCGAACCGGGAGGCGAGGCCCGGGTTGGAGGCCAGGAACGACTCCATCTGCTTCTCGTACCCGGCCAGGATGATGATCAGGTCCTCGCGGTTGTCCTCGGCCCGCTTGAGCAGGGCCTGCACCGCCTCCGAGCCGAACCGGTCGGTCTGCCCGTCGCCCTCGTTGACCAGGCTGTACGCCTCGTCGATGAACAGCACCCGGCCCAGCGCGGAATCGACGAGCTCGTTGGTCTTGATCGCCGTCGCGCCCAGGAACTCCCCCACCAGGTCGGCCCGGTGAGCCTCGAGGACGTCCGGCGTATCCAGCAGGCCGAAGGCGTAGAAGATCTTGGCCAGCACCCTGGCTACGGTGGTCTTACCGGTTCCTGGCGGGCCGAGGAAGACGAAGTGCCGCATCGGCTTTTCCGTGGCGACGCCCGCGATCGCGCGCCGGCGCGCGGCCTCGATGGAAGCGGCGATCGAGCGCACCTGCTCCTTGACCGGCGCCATCCCGATCATCGCGTCCAGCTCCGCCATGGCGTCCTCGACCGAGATCTGCGGGCGCGGCCGCGGCGCGCCGGCCGGATGGTCGCGTACGGCGTGCTCGGCGTAGGGCAGCGCCGTGCCCTGGGCCCGGACGCCGTACCCGGGGCCGCCCGGGTGACCGGCGAAGCGCCCGCCCTGCTGGGCAGGCGGGTGGTAGGAGGCGGACCCTGGACTCCCGGTCCCGGACCTGATCGTGTCGGTCGCCGGGCCCCACATGCGCGCGTCCTGCATGCCCTTGGCGACCCGCCAGCCGAGCACGGCCGCGGCCAGTACCCACGCGGCGATCGTGCCGATGAACGGGTGCTTGGGCGCCAGGCGCAGCACGATGATGCCGACCGGCACGGACCAGAGCAGGACCCAGGCCACGGTGCGGCACGGCACGAACCAGCGGGCCAGCGCTCGGGCGTGCGCGGCCAGGGCAACCACGACCGGCAGCAGCAGGAGGGCGTACAGCCAGGTCCGGTCTCCGCTGTAGGCGCCCGTGAAGGCGGCCACGCCCCAGACCGCGACCGACGCGGATGCCAGAGCGGTCCGCCGTCCCTGGACCACGGAGACGACCGCGTAGACCAGCGCGGCGAGGATGATCACGCCCAGCGTCACCGGGAAGAACAGGATGGCGGCGGCGATCACGAGGACCTTCAGCCACGTCGGCGCCATCCGCTGCGCCTGCATGATACGGGCACCCCAGCCCCGCTTGTCTCGCGCGGCGGGCTGGGCCCGATCGTGTGGCAGCATATCGCTTCCTCGCCCCTAGTCCCTGCCTCGCAGCCGCGCAACGGTCAGCGGGGCAGAGTCGCCTGGCCCGCAGCGTCCGTACCCGGTTGCCGGACAGTCGTACGTCCTTGTATAGCGCATCACCCATGTCGGGAACAGCGCACACGTCGGTACGGTCTGTGAAAAATGCATCTGATCGACCGGAACCGGGACCTCCTAACCAACGCGGTCGGAGTTTCCATGATGGACCGCGGACGCACCAGCACGTCAAGATATGGTGTCGGTGCTGGCCCCGGGGGGACGACCCCCCGGGATCCCCCCGAGCACGGGGGGGCTCCCCGCCCCCCCGTATCCCCCCTGGGAGGAGCGCAGATGCACAGGATCGAGGCAGAGCTTCTTATTCCCGGGCGTGGCGAGCCGGTCCGCGACGGGGTGGTCGTCCTCGACGGACCGCGGATCAGCTACGCGGGCCCGGCCGCGGCGGCGCCGGAGACGCCCGGCGCGCCTGTCTGGCGCCCTGTGGCGGTTATGCCCGGGATGTGGGACTGCCACGGGCACCTGATCGGGGCCAGGAGCTTTGACCTGCTCCGGGCGGCGCTGGAGCCCGTGGAGGTGCGCGCCGCCCGGTGCGCGCGCGACCTGCGGGCCGCCCTGGACGCCGGCGTCACCTCGGTGCGCGAGGTCGGCGGCCTCGGCGTCTACCTGGCCCGCGTGGTCGCCGAGGGCGTCCTGGACGGCCCGGTCATCTACGCCGCGGGCGCGATCCTTTCCACCACCGGCGGGCACGGCGACCTGCACTCCTTCCCGCTGGACTGGGTGGAGGACCTCGCCAGGCGCGGGGGCATGGAGCGCCTGGCGGACGGGCCCGACGAGTGCGCCAAGGCCACCCGCGAGCAGCTCAGGCGCAACGCGAAGGTGATCAAGGTGTGCGCGTCCGGCGGCGTCCTCTCCGAGGTCGACGACCCGATCCACCAGCAGTTCACCGTCGCCGAGCTGCGGACCATCGTGGAGGTGGCGGGCCTGGCCGACCGGGTGGTCGCCGCGCACTGCCACGGCAAGCCGGGGATCATGGCCGCCCTGCGGGCCGGCGTGCGCACCATCGAGCACGGCACGTACCTGGACGACGAGTGCTGCGACGCGATGCGCGAAACGGGCGCGATCCTGGTCCCTACGCGGACGATCGTCGAGGACATGCTGGCCAACAAGGCCACGGTTCCGGACTACGCGATGGCCAAGCTGGAGACGATCGCCGACATCCACGCGCAGGCCGTGACCCGCGCCTACGAGCACGGGGTCACCATCGCCATGGGCACCGACATCGCGCTGACCGGCCCGGATATGCCGAACGCGTGGGGTCAGAACGGAGGGGAACCCGGGCACCTGGTGAAGCTGGGCCTGTCGCCGCTGGAGGCGATCGAGGCGGCCACCGCCACCGCGCCGCTCACGCTGGGACCGCAGGCCCCGCGCAGCGGGCGGCTGGCCGAGGGCTACGACGCCGACGTGATCACCCTGGACGCCGATCCGCTGGCCGACATCGGCGTGCTCGCCGACCCGGAGCGCGTCAGCGCGGTGTGGACCAGGGGGCGGCAGGTCAAGGGCGCGGCGGCGTAACCCGCCGCCGCGCGGCGTCACACCCGCAGCGTGAGGTCGATCTCGTCGCGAAGCGGGATGCCGTAGTCGCCGACCCTGGGGATCTCGGTTTTGCGCTGCCGGGACCTGTCCACGGCGCCGGGCCGCAGCTCGGCCAGCCGGAACCCGCGGCGCTGGTAAAAGCGGAGCGCGTCGATGTTGTCGTTCGTGGTGGTGAGGCGGATCTGGCGGCACCCGAACCGCCGCGCGCTGCCGACCGACGCCTCGATCAGCAGCGTCCCGATGCCCGTGCGGCGCTGGATGGCGTTGAGCGTGACGATCTCGAGGATGTCCCCGAGGATGCGGTAGGTGAGGAGCCCGACGATCCGGCGGGAGCGTTCGGCGATGAAGCCGGGCAGCTCGGCGGGCCGGAGGGTGCAGCCGTGCACGGCCACGATCTCCGACCCCCACAGCTCGGCCACGAGCCACTCCAGCATCGGGCGGTCGCCGTCGCCGACGGGCCTGATCCTGATCTCCGGCTCGTTCACCCAGCCATTATGCAGCGCTGCGATTGTGCGACTGGCGGCCCTGGCGGACTGGAGCGCCGAAGCTCTCACGGTCGCTCGCCCGCGCGGGCGGGACCAGGCCGGCCGCAGGATCAGGGGTGCTCAGCGCCGCCATCTGTGCCGGATCGTCTATCTGCGCCGGATCGTCGTCGGCCGGGGCGGCGCCGAGCGTGAGGATGTCATCGGCGCCGGCGGCCAGCGCCTGGTCGTGGGTGATGAGGATGACGGTGCGGTCGCCCATCGCGGCGCGCAGCCGCGGCATGAGCCGGCCCGCGCTGGCCGGGTCGAGCCCGGTGGTGGGCTCGTCGAGGATAACGACGGGCGCGTCGCGGAGCACGGCCCGGGCCAGGGCGATCCGCTGCCGCTGTCCGCCGGATAGCAGCCGGCCGCGCTCGCCGACCGGGGTGAGGTAGCCGTCTGGCAGGCCGGTGATGAAGTCATCGGCGCCGGCGGTCCGGGCGGCGGCCCGGACCTGGGCCTGCGTCGCGCTGAGGGCGCCGTAGCCGATGTTGTCCCGTACCGTTCCGGTGAAGAGCAGGTTCTCCTGCTGGAGCAGGGTGACGTTGTACCGGAGGGTCTGCAGGGACAGGTCGCGGATGTCGATGCCGTCCAGGAGGATGCGGCCGCGGTCCGGGTCGTAGAACCGCAGCAGCAGGCGGGCGATCGTGGACTTGCCGACCCCGCTCGGGCCGGTGATGGCGAGCACCCGGCCGGGACGGGCGGTGAAGGACAGCCCGTCCACGGCGGGCCCTCCGGCGCCCGGGTAGCCGAACGAGACGTTCTCGACGTCGATCCGGCCGCGGCCGCGTACCCGGTTGCGGACCGTGGTGCCGTCGGCCACCGCAGGAGTGAATTCGCAGATCTCGGTGACCCGGCGCGCGCTCGCCTGGCCCTCGGCCAGCGCCGCGCGGTAGCCAGCCAGGGCCTGGACCTGCGGGTAGATGTAGGTCAGCAGGATCGCCAGCGACAGCAGCCCGCCGAGCGTGGCCCGGCGCCCGGCCACCTCCCAGGCACCGACGCCGAAGACCAGCAGGACGCAGAGCGTCTCGATGAAATACATCACCGGCGCATAGATGGCGTTCAGCCGGGATTCAGCCATATTCGCCCGGAGCCAGGACAGGCCTTCCTCATGAAGCCTGCGCGCCTGGTACGGCTGCCGGTTGAAGGCCTGCACCAGCGCCTGGTTGGACAGGCTCTCCTCCACCGCGCTCGTGATCGACCCGCTGGCCTCCCGCTCCTGGCCCGCGGCCCGGGCCAGGCGGCCGGAGAATCCCCGGGACGCCAGCCAGAAGAGCGGTGCCACCGCCAGGGCCAGCAGGGCCAGGCTCCAGCTGATCACGACGGCGGCGGCGGCGAACAGGAGCACGCTGACCGCGGCGGCGGCCACCGCGGCCAGCCCTGAGCAGACCAGGCCCTCGACCACGTCCAGGTCGTCGGTGAGCCGGAGCATCAGGTCCCCGAGGCGGCTGCCGTCGAAGAAGTCCAGCGACAGCCGCTGCGCGTGGGCGAACACCGAATCCCGCAGCCGGAGCAGGAAGCGCTCTCTGGCCAGCGCGCTCAGGTACTCTCCGGCGAACATCGCGGCGGCCGCCGCGCCGGCGGTGCCAAGCCAGAGTGCGGCCAGCATCCAGAAGCCCGCCAGGTGGTGCCCGGCCAGCACCTTGTTGGTGATGACGTCGAAAATTATGACGGTGGCTATTTCGCCACCGGTGACGATAACAGCGAGGAACCCGGCCAGCAGCAGCCGCCCGCGGTCAGCCCGCGTATAGGGCCAGAACCGCCGGAAGATGGACCCGACAGGTTCACCCGTACCGCTTGCCGTGCTCGTCGTGGCGCCCATCGGCCTTTTCTCCTAGCCGGGTGGGCGGCGGCCACGCGTGGCCGCCGCCCACCTCACGTCGTTCCTTCCCCGCCGCTCAGGGCTAGGGCTGACGCCGGCCAAACCAGTTCTTCCGCCGGCGGTGGTGACGGCGATGCCGCTTCGACTTCGGCGGAACTGGCTTCGGCGCGGGAACAGGCGAACGGAAACTCATAGGAAACTCCTCTTTGCTGTCTGGCCGATTACCGGCCCCTTCAGAACTAGATAATCGGCCATATTTCTGGAGCCGTTCTCTGGCGATCTTCTGAGCGCGCGCATACTCGTTGAGCCGCCCGGCCGCGCTGAGCGATCATCCAGCTTTCCCTGATGTTTCCTGCATAAAGGGCCGGAGCGCCGGTCAGGTAGCGGTCAGGCGGCGTGTGCTCGCTGCCGCGCCGGAGTCGGGACGCGCTCCTGGGCTAGCCGAAAGTGAATGAGTAGGCCTCGAGGCCGGGGTCGAGGAACGTGATCTCGAAGGTGCGCTCGGTGACCGGCCCGGGCTGGCGGATGAGCTGGTGCATCCGCTGTTCGGTGACCGTGCCGTGGCCTTGCTCGTCGGTGTCGATCCCGTGCGCGGCGCCGGGCGTCTGCCCGTCGAGGAGCGCCCGGAATCGCACGGAGGCTCCCCTGGCGGCCGGTCCCATGACGAGGTTGAGGTCGCGGGCCTGGAAGCGGTAGGCGATCGTCCCGTCGGGCGCGTCCAGCGCGACGGCTCCGGCCCCTGCCGTCCAGTCCCCGGACAGCGCCCAGTGGTTGAGCCGCAACCCGGCCGGGGCGGTGTAGCGGTGCGGCCTGCCCGGTACCGCACCGCCGGGTGACGCGAAGTTCTCCGTGCGGTCGTAGCCGGTGTAGTTTTCCGGAGACCTCAGGGTGGCCCAGTCGGCGGCGGCCTCGACCCCGTGGGCCTCGGGCGAGACCAGGTCCCGGTCGACGCCCTGGGCTCCGGCCTCGGCCAGCAGGTGCTGGATGACCATTTCCGATTGCTGGTACTCGCCTTCGCCGAAGTAGTGGTGCCGGATGCGCCCCTGCGCGTCGGCGAAGTAGAGCGCGGGCCAGTAGTGGTTGCCGAAGGCACCCCATACCGCGTAGTCGTCGTCCATCGCGACGGGGTAGCCGACCCGCATGTCCGCCAGGGACCGGCGGACGTTGTCGATGTCCTGCTCGAACGGGAACTCGGGCGTGTGCACGCCGATCACCACCAGCCCGTGGCCGGAGTATTTCCCGGCCCAGGCGCGGACGTAGGGAAGCTGGCGTATCCAGTTGATGCAGGTATAGGTGCAGAAGTTGGCCAGGACGACGTTCCCGCGCAGGCCGTCCGGGGTCAGCGGCGGTGAGTTGAGCCACTGCGTCGCGCCGCCGAAGGAAGGCAGCTCACCCTCGACGGGCAGCCGGGCCGAGGCCGTATGCAGCCCGGCAGGTACGGGCCAGTGTGCCGTCATGACGATTCCTCCCGTGCGGCTGGTGGTGGAGCCTTTACAGCTGTCTCCGAGTCGGAGATGTCCGCCACGGAGGCGTTCAGGGCAGGCAGGATCTCGTCGGCATCAAACGCGAGGGCGAGACCGCGTTCACCCGCACCGAGGGTGATCTCGCGTCCGCGCAGGCGCTCATCCGCGATCACTGGCCAGGGTCTTACCGATCCGAGCGGCGTGATCGTGCCGCGCTCATATCCGGTCGCCTGCCTGGCCACCTCGGCATCAGGCATGGACAACCGGCTGACGCCCAGCAGCCGGCGCAGCTTCGGCCAGGAGATGGCGCGGTCGCCGGGCACGAGCACGAACAGGAAGTCATCCTCGCCGCGCCGCACCACCAGCGTCTTGACCACATCGGCGGGTGCCACCCCGCGCGCCCGGGCCGCCTCGGCCAGGCTGCTTACCTGGCCGTGCCGGATCACGCGGTGGGTAAGGCCGCTGGCCTCTGCGGCCTCTAGCGCGGGAGTGGACACAGCTCAGTATGGCGTGCCGCGCCGTCCGCCCGCCGGAGGCAAGAGTATGGGCGGAGACAACCGCCGTAGCCAAGGCACGGCGCGCTGGGGCGGCGAGCATTGGATTAGCTGACGAGGCTGTGCGTGATCACACGTGGACGACGACGATCCGCTGCGCCTTCGGCCGGTCCGGCTCCTCGACAAGCAAGGGCTAATTTGCGGTCAGGCTGGTGCTGCTCGTTCCGTGGGCGGCTCGGGCCGTTCCCCGGGGCTGTGACCAGCCTTGAGGTGCCCGACCTCGGATATCCGCAGCGGCCGGAACGGCCGGGCCGTGTGCGCGGCGACCGGCTCGGTGGTCAGGCAGACGTGGTCGCCGCCCTCGTCGAGCAGCGCTATGCGCCGTACCGCCAGCCAATTGGGGCACTGCCGGAGCACCGGCGTGCCGCCGGGCCCGGGATCCACCGGAAGGCCGGCGAACTTGTCGACGGCATCCCCGGTCTGGGTGCCGAACAACTCGGCGAGCGGCAGGTCGTCCGCGGTCAGGAAGTGAATGACCAGGTGGCTGGAGTGCAGCGCCACCCGGTAGGTGTAGTTGGCCTTGGACAGCCATACGCAGTACCGCTGCGGCTCGATGCTGGACTGGACGTGGAACTCGACCAGGCAACCCGCTCGCTCCCGCCCATCGGCCGTGGTAACGACGATCAGCGGGCTGTCCAGCGCGGCCATCAGGGTATTGAAGTCGTGCTCTGCCATCAGCGCCTCGTTTCCCAGCGCAAAAGTCCATCACAGATGATTACGACGGGTCCGGATCAAGGGAGCAGCAGTTCGACCCGAACGGAGGGGTAGCGGGCGGGCATCTTGCGGTCGAAGGTCACCAACGTGGCCTTGCTGGCCTGGGCAAAGGCGGCTAGGTAGTCATCGGTCCACAGCTTGTGGTTCCTGTCGTCACGCGCGGAGATCGTGCGCCAGACCGCGTCCAGTTCTGCTGGCTCATCTGCCCATAGAACGCGCTCGTCAGCCCAGAGCTGATCGTAGGTCCGCCACGCCTGGCTGCGGTCAATGGCATCGTCTCCCATGATGCCGGGGTTGGACAGCAGCCGGAGCAGCCCCATCTGCGTAACCCGGCAGAAGGCGATGTCATCCGCCTCCCTGCCGAACCAGTCCGCCGCGACCGGATGGTGAACGTGCCGTCCCCAGACCGCGGCCAGCCAGACGCCCACGTCTACCAGCTTCACTGGGCGGTGAACCTCTCAACGTCCTCGGCAGCGAACGCGTCCGCGATGTCGTCGTTGGTGACAAGGACTGTCGGCGTAGCGTCACGTGCGATCAGTGGCAGCGTCACGCGGCCCGTCTTCCCCTGTGGCGTGGCGGGAAGGCCCACTTCATGCGCCACCGCCCGGTTGACGAGGTCCTTGAGGCTCTCGCCTTGCTCAGCGGCGCGTGCCTTCGCTGCTCGCATCAGGTTGGGGGGCATGTCAATCGTGGTGCGCATAAAAGCATATTAGCATAACTGGATGGCGCTGGTGCCGTGAGCCATCGGCTTGCCTCCCGTTGCCTCCCGGTTCAGGCCGTGCGGTAGCGCGGGGCAAGTTCGGGGCTCTGCGCTGCGAAGGCGGCGAGGTCGGCTCGGAAGATCGCGTCCAAGAGGTTGGCGTCCTCCAGCCCGGGGCGCAGACGGTTTCGCCCAGCTCCAGGCCGCGCAGGCTGGCGGTTACGACGTCGTCGGCGGTCATGCGCGGCACCACGCTCATGTCCATTGCCCTGGCGCTCGTGGAACTCGGTGGCCACCACGAGCGCTCAGGAGGAGCACAGCTATCGGCCGCACGCCATGGAATGGGCGATCTGCCGAAGCATTCGTGGGCGATCTGCCGCTCAGCAGGGGTGCGGCCATCTAACAGCACCCCTGCTGAGCTGGCAAATCTTGTCTTGAAGCGACCCGGAATACCGGGGCAGTGCACTTATTCGGAGCGTGCAGTATTCCTTGCCGCCATTGCGGCTGAAGCTGCTCAGGGAGCTGAGTTGTCGAGCGTCCACAGGGCGGCCATGGGGAGGGCAGTCAGCCGGTCACCGAAGGAGAGCTGGTGCTCTCCGGCGTAGAGCACGATCCCGGCCCGGAAGCGGTTGCCGAGCCGGTTCGCCAGGTGGCGCAGTCCACGGAAGTCTTCGGCCCGGACGGTCTCGGCGGCCTTGACCTTCACGCCTATCACAGAGCCGGCCGCGTGCTCCAGCACCATATCCACCTCCACCTGATCGCGGTCACGGTAGTGGAACAGCTGCACGGGCTCTTCGGCCCAGGTGAGCTGGCGCGCGACCTCGCCGATCGCGAAGTTCTCCAGGAGCGGCCCGACAGGGGCGGTCGGATCCTTAGCGCGTTCCTCCGACATGCCGATGAGCCTTCCGCCCAATCCGGAGTCGGTGACGATCAGTTTCGGCGTGGATATGGCGCGCGTGGTCAGATTCGATGACCAAGCCGGGATGCGTTTGATCACGAAGATCAGCTCAAGCAGATCCAGGTAGCGGGACAGCGTCCGCCGCGGCAGCGCGATGTCGTTGGCCATCGACTGGGCGACCGCCAGGGTCCCCATCCGGGCCGCTACCACACTCAGCAGGCGGCGCATCTCGGCCGGATGCTCGATATCGGATATCTGCCGGACGTCACGGCTCACCAGGTCGGTCACATAGGAGTCGAAGAACCTCGCCCGGCGTCGCCCCGGATCACGGCGCACCGCCTCCGGATACCCACCGCGAAGCGCCCGCGCCACGTAATCGCGCCTGGTCAGCGAACATGGCAGCATCCTGACCTTCCCGTCGAGCCGGAAGACGGCATCCACGAACCCGTCCGCGGCGGAGTCGATCTCCCCCTGCGACAGCGGCCACAACTCGACGGTCTCAGTCCGTCCTGGCAGCGCGTCAGGCAAATCCCTCAGCCCCAGAAGCCGAGCCAACCCTGTCAGCAAGAACCTGCCAGGGCGCGTGTCGCGATCCACCTCGCGCTTGATGGCCAGCAGCAGTTCCGGCACCCGCTGGATTTCGTCGATCATCAGCAAGCCGTCATGCCGAACGAAGGCGCTAGGGTCCGCCTCCGCGGCGGCGCGCACTGCCTGGTCGTCCAGGAACAGTTCACGCGCACCGGCAGACCGGGCAACGATCAGCTCCGCCAGGGTGCTCTTGCCGACCTGTCGAGCACCGTTGATCACCACGACGCGGGTATCCGCCAGCGCTTCTATAGCGATCCGCTCAGCACGCCGAGAGAACAGATTGGTCTCACCGCTCATAGATTTAGATTACGGCAGCTAGCGCGGTGTCTGTGGCCGTTCTGCCGATGGTAATGCGCGCGATCTGCCGACCTCCGTATGGCCGATCTGCCGACAATAGCATGGCCACTTTGCCGCTCGGCAGCCGCACGCTGTCGGGGAGCTCGTCCAGTAACGCCGGCAGCCCTCTTCCTGCTGCTCCCCGGTTCCACCCTTCGCCGGGCGCACCCGGCTGACCTGCTGCAGACGCCGGACGCCAGGCACTCGGTCAACTGGTCTCGTGCTGCCGGACGCTAGCGGTCCCTGGCCTGCGTTCGGCAGGCCAGGGACCATCCGGACATCACTGGTTAAGCGGTCTGGCTCTGGGTCCCTGGCCGGCTATCTGGCTCAAGCACCTCGCCTAGCTGGCCAACCAGTTCGCGGATGCGCTGGGCATCCGCCATGGTCAGCAGCGGGCCGTCGGTGATCTGGCTGATTCCGACGCCGAGCGCGGCTGCGAGCGCTGTAGCCATCCTCATGGCCATTGGCCTGCCCCGGCCCGGGCGGCCGCTCGCTATCATGCACGGGCGGCGAGGTAACTTGCCCAGTCGCGTTTGACGCGGCGGACCCATCTGACAGCGGTATTGATGTGCATGCCGAGCAGGTCGGCGAGGACAGCGGCGGGCAGGTCGGCGGCGAGGTTGATCAGCGCCGCGCTGCGGCCGGTGCGGGCTTGGATGCCGTGGGCGTTGAGCTGGCGGACGAGCCCGTTGACGCTCAGGTGGCGGCCGGGAACCTGGCCGGGGAACAGCCAGCTGGCCGGGCTTCCGCGACCGGCGAGCACGGCGGCCGGCGTGGCGGTCGCGTGCAGTTCGTTGATGAGGTCCGCGAGCAGGGGCGGGATAAGCACGGGGTGTCGGTCAAGGACCAGGTATGCCTGCCCGTGACGGCGGCTGAGCTGCTCAGGTCTCAGCTGGACGATGCGGCTGACGGACTGGCCGTAAAGCAGCACGAGGGCGCCGACGACGCGGATCCGTAGCGGCAGCGCCGTCTCGTGCAGGCAGCGCTGCAGCTGATGCCAGCGCTGGTCCTCGGGCAGTTCCTGTTCCGGGGTCCTGGCCTGCCGCAGCGGCACGGTGACGGGCCCGGCCAGGCCGCGGCGGCGTGCCCAGGCCAGGAAGTAGCGGACGGAGTACCGCTGCGAGCCGCCACTGGTGAGCCAGGCGTCGACCTCCGCTTGCCCGATGCGGGCCAGGCGGAGGTCACGCTGGTCGAGCCAGGCCAGGAACGCCACGGCGACGCGGATCTGCTGGCGGGCCCAGGACCCGGACGCCTCGGTGAACGTCCGGGTCCGCGCCCGGTTGCGCGCCCGGCGCAACACCATCCAGCGGGCGAACGGCCGGACCAGCTGGGCATGCTCAGTGGGCACGTCGCCGAGCAGGTCGTCGACCCAGGCGTCGACGTCTTCGATCAGCTCCTGCCTGGGCGGCAGCAGCCCGGCGTGGACCAGGGCCTGGCGGATCTGGCTGCGGGAATGGCTGCGAGGGAAGGCGTCGACCAGCTCGTGGCTGAGCGGCCCGCCGTGTCGGGCGAGCGCGCCCAGGATGCGGGCGCTGTTACTGCGGTCCAGCCAGGTCAGCATGCTCTTCGGGTTCGCCGCGCCGAGCAGGGCCTCGCGGATCGGGCCTAGGCCGGCGGCCTCGGGTCCGCCGAGCAACTCATCGACACGCTGCCGCAGCGCGCACCGAGAGCACACGTCGCGGACCAGGACGTCAGCGGGCTGACCGCAGCAGCGGCACAGGTACTTCTCCCCATGCCCGGCGCAGGCCGCACAGACCGCCCGGCCGGCGTGGTCCAGGCTGGTCATCACCCGCGGCTGCCTGCAGCCGGGGCAGGGCACTGGGCTGGCCCGCAGCCGAGGGTAGCAGCTCACGCAGACCGCGCCGGTCTCCCACCGAGCGGTGATGGGTGCCAGCTGCCCGCAGAACCCGCACCTGTCCCGAGGCGGGGTATAGCAGCGTTCGCAGATCGGCTTGCCGTCGCGGCGTCCCTTCAGAATCCGGCGCTGCCCGCACTGCGAGCACTCCCCCAACGGCCCGCGGTGGCAGGAAGCACACAGGTCGGGGGCGCCGTCCCTGGCCCGCACCGCGATCGCGCCCCCCCGACCGCACCGCCGCGGCGGCCGGACATAGCAGCGGTCACACACCGGCCCGGCGGCGGTGGTCGTGGTGACCTTACGAGTCTGGCCGCAGACCCCGCACTGCTGCCGCGGCCGCGGGTAGCACGGCGTGCAGTACGGCCGGCCATCGGCGTCGCGGTAGGCGACCCGGCGCGTGTGCCCGCACCGGGCGCATTCCTCGTGCCGGGCCGGGTCACGCAAGTAGCAGCGGTTGCAGACCGGCCCGCCAGGCCCCCGGGCGGCGACCCGCGCCAGGCTGCCGCAGACCGCGCACGGCTGGCGGCAGGCATCCTTATACAGCTCTGGCAGGCCTGCCCTGGGCCGGGCCACGACCGCAGGTCCGAGGTGACCTTCCCGCATCCCGCGCAGCCCGGCAGGACCACCCCTTCGGTGCCCGCGGCGGCCAGAGCATGCGCCAGGCGGATCAGCGACAGCGGCGCCGCGGAACTGCCCGAACTCAGCGCCTCCGGATGCTGGCGCAGGTGCTCCAGCAGTGCCCGGCAGCCTGGGACGTTCCCAGCGGCCCGGCCTGCCGCTGCCAGCGCGGCCTGCTCCGCCAGGCCGAGCAGCAGCGGTCACGGCCCAGGCCGGTGGATGGTGGTCCGCCGCACCGGCGGCGCGGCACCCCGGTCCCCAGCGGCCTTGCGGACCTGCCTGCTGGCCACCTCGACCTCGATCAGGTCGTTCGGCGAGCAGCCCAGGATGTCACACAGCGCGGCCAGGATGTCCATCGACAGCCGCTGCGGCGGCTGGGTAACCAGCCGGAACACCTGCTCCCGCGACAGCTGCACGCCGCGCTCGGCCAGCAGCGGCACCAGGTCACTGGTCTGGAACATGCCCTTCTCGGCCATCCGCAGCCGCTGGCGTCTCGAGCTGCGAGCGGTCCCTGACGGCACCCTCGCGATAGCCCCTACCAGTGTTCTTCGCCACTTTCCTCACCTCCCTTCCGGCTTCCGCCACCTGCTCCCCTTGTTTCCGACGGAGCGCCGACAGCATCAGCTCTCCATCAGCCATCCCGGCATGCCCATTCAGGCCAGCGGACCCGATGTTGCGTCAGATGCAATTTGGCCCACTTTCAGCTGCAGCCGCTGGTGGAGCCGCAGCCTTCGCAGACGTAGCAGCTGCCTGCGGGGCGCATCTTGCTGCCGCAGGTGAGGCAGAGTGGGGCATCCGCGGTGCGGCCCTGCTGGGCCTCGATCAGCTCGGTGGAGCTGTGCGGGGCGGCAGCCGCCGGAACCGGCCGCCCGGCGGCCGGGGAGGGCGGGACCGGGGGTGATACCACCGGTCGTTCGGGATTATGGGGCTGCTCGACGGCGGCGGACTGGGCAAGTTCCTCCGGGTCCGGGTCGGCGGGCAGCGCGGCGGGGTCTTGTCCGGCCACCTCGGCGGCGCGCTCGGCCGCGGACAGGATGCCGAGATCGGCGCGCTGGTCGTAGGGCAGGTGATCCAGGGCCAGGCGACGGAAGATGTAGTCCATTACCGAGCTCGCGATCCTGATGTCCGGGTCGTCGGTGAGGCCCGCCGGCTCGAAGCGCATGTTGGTGAACTTGGCCACGTAGGAGTCCAGCGGGATGCCGTACTGCAGGCCGACCGAGATCGCCATGGAGAAGGCGTCCATCACGCCGGCCAGCGTGGAGCCCTGCTTGCCGAGCTTGAGGAACACCTCGCCGATGCCGTCGTCCGGGTAGCTGGACGCGGTCATGTAGCCCTCGGCGCCTGCCACGGAGAACCTGGTCACCGTGGCGGGCCGCTGCCTGGGCAGCCGCTTGCGGACCGGGCGGTGCTCATGCGGCTGGGTCGCGGCGGGCTGTTCCGTTGGCGCCTCGGCTTCGGCCTTCTTCTTCCCGGCGGCGGACAGCGGCTGGCCGACCTTGCAGTTGTCGCGGTAGACGGCCAGCGCCTTCAGGCCGAGCTTCCAGCCCTCGAAGTAGATCCGCTCGATGTCCTCGACGGTGGCGTTTTCCGGAAGGTTCACAGTCTTCGAGATAGACCCGCTGAGCATCGGCTGGACGGCAGCCATCATCCTGACGTGGCCCATCGGGCTGATGGCGCGCTGGCCCATCGCGCAGTCGAACACCTCGTAGTGCTCGGGGCGCAGGCCGGGAGCGTTGACGACGTGGCCGTGCTCGGCGATGTACTCCGTGATCGCCTCGACCTGCTCGTGCTGGTAGCCGAGGTTCTTCAGCGCGCGCGGCACCGTCTGGTTGACGATCTGCATGGAGCCGCCGCCGACGAGCTTCTTGAACTTGACCAGCGCCAGGTCCGGCTCGATACCAGTGGTGTCACAGTCCATCATGAGACCTATGGTGTTGTGGCTTACCATGCCGTTCGCGACGTAGGTGACGTTCTCCGGCACCGACAGGTCATAGGTGGGCTGGACGCCGCCGTCGTCGTTGGCCGCGACACGCTCGAAGAGGTAGTCGAGGGCCACGCCTAGCCTTTCATCGAGGGTCTGCTCGAAGATCCGGCTGGCCAGCATGCGCGGAACGCCATCGTGTTTGCGCAACGACAGCATCATCGCGTTGCGGGCCGGGTGACTCACTGGGACGAGCTCGGCCCATACATCCCTTGGCAGAAATACGTAGTCCTTCTTCGCCGACTGCTCCGGCTCCAGCTCGGCGACCAGGCGGTCCTTCCGCTGGCCGATGAAGCCGATGAGCTCGCTGAAGTTGAGCGCGTGGTCGACGTTCCGGAGCCTTATCTGGAAGATGGGACCGCCCCAGCCGCTGACCGTCTGCCGTGTGGTCGTCGCCAGTCCCTGCGTTAGCAGCAGGGTGCGTACTTCGGCGGCGAACGACTCATGGGCGGTCGAGAGACTCGGAACGCCATCCAGGACGGTGCCGTCGGCCTCGAAGAGGCCGCGCAGGAAGGCGCCATAGACCGCCGGGTCGTTGGCCTCGAGGATCGCCGACGGCACCCGCGGAACCCAGCCCTTGCCGCTGTGATCGGCGTCCGGCAGCTCCTTCGCGAACCCCGCGGCCTGCCACCAGCGTGCCAGCCGGACCGACGACAGGGTCAGCTCCTGGTACCCCTCTTGCGGTGTGAGGACAGGTTCGAGGCCGAACAGGTCCTTGGCCAAGACGCTCAGGTGTCCCGCGACGTCCAGGTCGGTGCTGGTGACGCAGAGCCTGATTCCCTTCGCGTGCAGGCTGCCGTCGCCCATGAAGTAGCCGACTAGCTCGGCCAGCTCGGGGGTGACAGCGTCCGGAACGCGCACGTGCCGATCGCCGGCGTAGTACGCCTGGTCGAGGACGGGCAGCGGGACTAGGCGCGGCGCACCGACCAGTGTGCGCATCTGCATCGGCAGGACGTCACCGGGCGCGATGTCAGCCAGCCGCTTCCATTCCCACGCTCCGGTAGCCAGGTCCACGACCTTGACGCGGTGGGTGAGGGTTCCCTGGATCTTGTAGCCACCATCAGTCCTGATCCGGCGGGTCGGCTCCTCGCCGTTGACGAAGAACTTTGTCGCCCGGCGGGCTCCCTCGTCGGTGGAGACCGTGAGATCGAGGTCTTGCCAGCGGTGTCCGTATACGTCACCGATCTCACCCAGTCTGACTAGCCCGCGATCGGTGGTGACCAAGGTATCCGCGGTCAGACACCCCGTCGGCGCGAGCAGGCTCGCCTGGGCGTTCCGGTACCCGTTCGCCTCGCCGAGCTCGACGCATTCGCGCCAGGTCTGGTTAGCCAGGTCCAGGATCTCCCGCTCCATGGTGCCGATCGGGCGAATGTTGTCGCTGGCGCCGGCGTGTTTGCGGATGACACGCTGGTGCGGCTTGGCGTTTCGGGCGTAGCCGTCGTAGGGGCCGACGACCGCGGCCAGTTCGGCCGATGTCTTGTACGCGGTCCCGGTCATCAGCGAGGTGATGGCGGCGGCGATCGCCCGGCCGCCCTCGGAGTCGTAGGCGTGGCCCGTGGCCATCAGCAGCGCGCCCAGGTTGGCGTAGCCGATGCCGAGCTGGCGGTAGGCCCTGGTGACGGTACCGATCTTCGCCGTAGGGAAGTCGGCGAAGGTGATGGAGATGTCCATCGCGGTGATGATCAGCTCGGTGAGTTTCGCGAACCGCTCGGCGTCGAAGGTGTCGTCGTCGCGGAGGAACTTGAGCAGGTTGATGCTGGCGAGGTTGCAGGAGGAGTTGTCCAGGCTGAGGTACTCCGAGCAGGGATTACTGGCGGTGATCCGGCCCGATTCGGGGTTGGTATGCCAGTCGTTGATCGTGCTGTCGTACTGGATGCCGGGGTCGGCGCACTCCCAGGCGGCCTGGGCCATGCTCCGCAGTAGCTTCCTGGCGTCGACCTGCTCGACCACCTCACCGGTGCGGCGGGCCAGCAGGTCGAACTGCTTGCCCTCCTCGACGGCGTGCATGAACTCGTCGGAGACGCGGACGGAGTTGTTGGCGTTCTGGTACTGGACGCTGATGATGTCCTGGCCGCCGAGGTCCATGTCGAACCCGGCGTCGCGGAGCACGCGGATCTTCTCCTCCTCACGGGCCTTCGTCACGATGAATTCGGCCACGTCGGGGTGGTCGACGTCCAGGACGACCATCTTGGCCGCGCGCCGGGTGGCGCCGCCGGACTTGATCGTGCCCGCGGAGGCGTCGGCGCCGCGCATGAAGGACACGGGGCCGCTTGCGGTGCCGCCGGAGGACAGCAGTTCCTTGCTCGACCGGATCCTGGACAAGTTGACGCCGGCGCCGGACCCGCCCTTGAAGATCAGGCCTTCCTCCCGGTACCACTCCAGGATCGAGTCCATCGTGTCGTCCACGGCGAGGATGAAACAGTTGTGGACGCGCAGGTTACCGGACAGGTACTCGCCGCTCTCGGTCTGGATGTCGTAGACCTCCATGGCCCCGAGTTCCTCGATCCGGTCGACCTCGGTCTCGCCATACGTGTCGTCCCGATGCCACTGCAGCTTGTCCCCCGGCCGCAGGCTCCCAGCCGCCACGAAGCGGCCGGCGTCGCCACCGCTTGACCGCCAGACGAGGTGGTCAGGCGTCACGTCGAGCGTGTAGCCAGCGCTGGTGTGCAACCGCAGCACCTGCTTCGTGCCGTTGGCCTTCGTGGCGATGACCTTGGTCACGCCGTAGGCGTCGTAGACCTTGGTGCCAACTGCGTTGTCCTCGACGAGCTTTCCGATGGGGACTAGGCCGGCTGGCGTGCTGACTAGAGCGTCATAGGGCTGGCATGCGGACACCTGCTGGGGGGAGGCGGTGCCGACGTTGAACCAGACTGGGGAGTTGAAGCTGAAGATCTGGTGGATCAGGGCGTAGCGGAGTTCGTGGCCGAAGATCTCGGCGTCCTCCTCGGTGGCGAAATAACCGTGCTCCCGGCCCGTCTTCTCGTACTTGCCGACGACGCGGTCCACCAGTTGCTTGAGGCTCCACTCGCGCTGGGGTGAGCCGATCGCGCCGCGGAAGTACTTGGTGGTCACGATGTTGGCGGCGTTGACCGACCAGAAGTCAGGGAACTCCACGCCACGCTGCTCGAAATTGACCGAGCCGTCCCGCCAGTTCGTCATGACGACGTCCCGGCGCTCCCAGGTGACCTGGTCGTAGGGGTGGATGCCCGGCGTGGTGTGGATCCGCGCCATCGTGAGACCGCCGCGCTTGGCACGCTGGCCTTGCGGGTCCTGGGGCTCGTGAGGCTCCTGGGATCCCTTCCCCTTACGGGCCGCGCCGCTCGCCGTCTCGGTCATTTCTTCCCCCTTCCGGGATCCTCAGGATCCCTGCCAGGCCCCGCGTGGCCGTGCTGAACCAATGACAACTCTTGTGCCGCCTTACGGCGCCGTTTCCTTATCCGCCGCGGCCTGAAGGGCGCCGCGGCGGCCCTGGCGCAAGGCGGTGATCTCGTCCTCGAAGTCGGTGAGCGACTCGAAACCCCGGTAGACCGAGGCGAACCTCAGGTAGGCGACCTCGTCAAGCTCCCTGAGCGGGCCCAGGATGGCCAGGCCCACGTCGTGCGAGGGGACCTCGGCCAGGCCGCGGGCCCTGATCGCCTCTTCCACCTGCTGGGCCAGGATGGCCAGCTTGTCCTCGCCGACCGGCCGTCCCTGGCACGCGCGCTGCACGCCACGGATGATCTTGTCCCGGGTGAACGGCTCGGTGACCCCGCTGCGCTTGGCCACCATCAAGATGACCGTCTCCTGCGTGGTGAACCGGCGTCCGCACTCGGGGCATGACCGCCTGCGCCGGATCGCGGCACCGTCGTCAGCGGTCCGGCTGTCGATGACCCTGCTGTCCGGGTGACGGCAGAACGGGCAGTGCACGCGATCACCTCCCTGGACGCCTCGCGTGTTCCCGGTTACGGTTCCCGGGTTCGGCCTGCGAACACAACTTGTGGAAAAAATACAGCGATGTAAGTACTAGATGTTGTGGTTACGCTAGTCGACTGGACGGCTGGAGGCAAGTCGACACGGGTCACCAATCTGGAATCCCGGTGTCCGTGGCGTTTTGACTACGCCTGGCCGGCGTGTCGCGCGGTTTGCCTGCTGACGTGTCGCTCTGGGGCCTAGGCGTGTCGCTCACGGGCACGCTGAGTTCGCCGCTTTTCGCCAGGCGTGTCACTGCGGCGCGCCGGGCGTGTCGCGGCAGGCGCAGGCTCAGCCGCGCGGGACCCACAGCCGCTGGCCGGCCAGGATTGCGTCGCTGGTCAGCCCGTTGAGTTCGATGATCTGCTGGATGACCTGCTGGGGGTCAGCGTTCGGGTCCGCGCTCTGCGCGACGGACCACAGGCTCTGGCCAGGATGGACGACCACCTCGGTGAGATTCCGGTCCGCAACGCGCGAGGGCACGGAATGGCTGGTGGCCTGGGCCGCCCCGGTGGCTAGCAGCGACAGCAGGCTGACCAGCAGCGCGGCCGCAGCCGCGACCACGACGCGCCCGCGCCTGGTCAGGCGGAGGGGGGCGGCTGCAGCCTGGCCGCGTGCCGCCTGGCCGCGCGCGGGTGTGCCGAGTTCCGTCCTGCGGCGTACCGCGGTGCCGGGTGCCGCCAGGTCGGTGCGGGCGGCCTGGGCCGGTAGCGCCTTGGCGAGGGCTGACTGGGCCGGTACTGGCTCAGTGGGGGCGGCCTGGGCGGGGACGGTCCAGATGGCGGCCGGAAGGCTCTCCGGGTCGGTCTCCGGCAGGGCCAGTGCTCGCATCGCGCTCATGGCGACCTCCAAGGTCAAACCCTCGTTCGAGCTGTGATATGTTCGATAGTACTCCCGTTCGATCGTATGCCTGTTCGATCGGAAGAGCTACCCACTACTCCGGTTGTATCGCGCGGGTCTGACATTTTTCCGCGACACGTCGAACAGATGTTTGGGGTATAGAGCGAGGAACGCTAATCTTTAGTCAGCAAGCAAGAATCCGGATACGGAAGGTCATCAGATGGAGGAAACCGCTATGGGAGGTACCACAACGGGCACTTCCGGCACCGAGGCGCCAAGACCCAAGGGGCGGCCGGGACGCAAGCCAAAGGGCAGCGTGCCCGTGGTTGCCCTCGAGACGCCGGATAAGCCCGACCCCGACCACGTGCTGACGTGGCGTCAGCGCAAGGTGCTCCAGGTCATCAGGGAATCCGTGCAGAGGCGCGGCTATCCGCCGTCGATGCGGGAGATCGGGGAAGCGGTCGGCCTGACGAGCACGTCGAGCGTCTCGTACCAGCTCAGCACGCTGCAGAAGAAGGGGTATCTGCACCGGGACGTGGGCCGGCCGCGGACCGTCGAGGTGCGCCTGCCCGGTCACCCGGCCGTCCGGCCGGAGCCAGGCCGGGAGGATGACGGGGCGGCCGAGTTCCCCGGCATCGACATCCCGTCGCAGGAGGCCGCCATGGTGCCCTGGATCGGGCGTATCGCCGCGGGCAGCCCGATACTGGCCGAGGAGCACGTGGAAGACATCTTCCCGTTGCCCAGGCAGCTGGTCGGCGAGGGGACGCTGTTCCTGCTCAGGGTATCCGGCGACTCGATGATCAACGCCGCGATCGCGGACGGGGACTGGGTTGTCGTCCGGCAGCAGGAGGACGCGGAGAACGGGGAGATCGTCGCGGCGATGCTCGACGGCGAGGCGACGGTGAAGACGCTCAAGCGGAGCGACGGGCACGCCTGGCTGATCCCGCACAACCCGGCGTACACGCCGATCCTCGGTGACGACGCCACGATCCTCGGCCGCGTGGTCGCCGTACTCCGCCGCGTCTGAGCGCGCCGGGCGCGAGCCCGGCTAGGCCGCGACGATGCTGACGAGCTTCGGTGCGCGGACGATGACCCTGCTCACCGACCGGCGGCCCAGCGCGCGGACCACGCCCGGCGCTACGAGCGCGAGCTCGCGAAGCTCGTCGTCCGTGATGGCGGGCGGGACCTCCAGCTTGTCGCGGACCTTGCCGTCGACCTGGACCACGCAGGTGACCTTGTCCTGCACCAGCAGGCCGGGGTCGGCGATGGGCCAGGCCGTCCGCGCCACCGAGGGCTTGTGCCCTAGCAGTTCCCAGCATTCCTCGGCGGTATAGGGCGCGAACAGCGACAACAGCACGGTGAGGACTTCGGCCGCTTCGCGCACGGCGGGGTCGGCCGCGCCGGGTCCCGTGGCGGAATCGATGGCCCTGCGCGTGGCGCTGACCAGCTCCATCAGCCGCGCCACGGCCACGTTCAGGTGATACGTCTCGAGCTGGCGGGTGACCTCGTCGATGGTGCGATGCGTGACCTTGCGCAGGTCAGCATCCCCCGGCGTTCGGGCGTACCCGCCGGTCGCTGAGTCGGCGGCGACGTCGGAAGCGGCGACGTCGGAAGCGATGCGCCAAACCCGACCGAGGAACTTGACCATGGCCTCCGGGTTCATGTCCGCCCAGTCGATGTCGTCCTCGGGCGGGCTGGCGAAGATCATCGTCAGCCGGATGGCGTCCACGCCGAACCGCTGGATCTGCTCACCGAGGTCGACGCCGTTGCCGAGGGACTTGGACATGGCCTTGCCGTGGTTGATCACCTGACCCTGGTTGATCAGCCGGGTGAACGGCTCGGTGAAATCGAGCAGGCCCATGTCATACAGGATCTTGGTGAAGAACCTGCTGTAGAGCAGGTGCAGGATGGCGTGCTCGACACCGCCCACGTACATGTCCACCGGGGCCCACCGGCGTACCTCCGCCGGATCGAAGGGGCCGTCGGTGTAGTCGACCGAGCAGTACCGGAACATGTACCAGGACGAATCCACGAACGTGTCCATCGTGTCGGTGTCGCGCTTGGCCATGCCGCCGCAGCGCGGGCAGGGCACGTTGACCCAGTCCTCGGCCGCGGCCAGCGGGGACACGCCGTGCGGCACGAGGTCCTGGCCGCGCAGGTCGGGCAGCACCACCGGAAGCTGGTCATCGGGCACCGGCACCTCGCCGCACGTCGGGCAGTGCACGATCGGGATCGGGGTGCCCCAGAAGCGCTGCCGCGACACCAGCCAGTCCCGGAGGCGGTAGCTGACCGCCGCCTGGCCCAGGCCCTTATCGGCCAGGATGGCGGTAATCGCGGCGATGGCCTCGGCCTTGCCCAGGCCGTTGATCGGACCGGAGTTCACCAGGATTCCGTCGCCCGGGGTCGCGATCCCGGTCTGGGCCGGATCCGGCTCGCTGGTTTCGACGACGACCCGGACATCCAGGCCGTACGCGCGCGCGAAGTCCAGGTCGCGCTGGTCGTGGGCGGGCACGGCCATGATGGCCCCCGTGCCGTAGTCGGGCAGCACGTAGTCGGCGGCCCAGACCGGGATCCGCTCGCCGTTCACCGGGTTGACGGCGTACCGGCCCAGGAAGACCCCGGTCTTCTCCCGGTCGGTCGCCTGCCGCTCGATGTCGGTCAGCTTGCGGACCTGGTTGACGTAGGCGGCCAGCTCGGGCAGCCGATCCGGGTGACATATCTGCTCGGCCAGCGGCGAGTCCGCCGCCACCACGAAGAACGTCGCTCCGAAGAGGGTGTCGGGCCTGGTCGTGAAGACCGTGACCGGTTCGTCCCGGCCCTCGACCGCGAAGTGGACCTCCGCTCCCTCCGAGCGGCCGATCCAGTTGCGCTGCATCAGCAGCACGCGGTCGGGCCAGCAGCCCTCCAGCTGGGCCGCATCCGCGAGCAGCCGGTCGGCGTATTCGGTGATCTTGAAGTACCACTGGTTCAGCATCCGCCGGACGACCTCGGCGCCGCAGCGCTCGCACCGGCCCGCGATGACCTGCTCGTTGGCCAGGACGGTCTGGTCGACCGGGCACCAGTTCACGTACCCGTCCCGCCGGTAGGCCAGGCCCCGCTCGTAGAAGCGCAGGAACAGCCACTGGTTCCAGCGGTAGTAGGACGGGTCGCAGGTCTGCAGCCTGCGGCTCCAGTCAAAGGAGGTCGCGTAACGCCGGAACGAGGCGGCCTGTGTTTCGATGTTGGCGTACGTCCAGTCGGCCGGGTGCGTGTTGTTCCTGATGGCGGCGTTCTCCGCGGGCAGGCCGAAGGCGTCCCAGCCGATCGGGTGCAGTACGTTGCGGCCCTGCAGGAACTCGAAACGCGCCAGCGCGTCACCGATGGCGTACGCCTCGGCGTGGCCCATGTGCAGGTCGCCCGACGGGTACGGGAACATGTCGACCAGGTAGTAGCGCTGCCTGGTATCCGCAGGGTCCTCGCCGGCGCGGAACGGGTCCAGCTCCGCCCAGCGCGCCTGCCATTTCTCCTGGACGTCGCGGGGGTCATAGCGTTGCGCCAGATCGGCGCTCTCGGCCGCTGTCATTATTTCCCTCACCGTCGAAATCGGTCCGGACTCCTCAAACCCTGCGGGTGAAGATCACCTGCAATGAAAACGCCCCTCGACACGAGGGGCGGCCGCGCCAACGACGGAAGGTCGGCGCGGCTAGGTAAGAAGCAGCCGGACGGCACGCATGGGCACAGGATAGCGCACCCGGTGCCCGGCGGGGGCGGCCGCGGACGCGAGAAGGCGGCTACGGCAGCCGGCGGGGCGGCCGCGGACGCGAGAAGGCGGATACGGCAGCCGGCGGAGGGACGCGGCGGGGCACCGGAGCCCGGGCGCATAGGCGGGCAAACGCTTCTATACAGGCCAGAAATGCATTCGCGAGGGGAAATCAGCGCGTCTCGTCATTCCCCTTGACGGGCGGCCAGCCAGCAATTATTCCTCATTACTGAGCACTGGGGAGACCCGGTGGCCGTTCCTTGATGGGGAGCAATGGACGGTCAGGGAGATCACTGCGGGCCGGTCGCGATCATCGGCGTGGCTTGCCGGTTTCCTGGTGCCAGCGATCCGACCGGATTTCACCGCCTTACTCTGGCTGGCCACCGCCTGTTCCGGCCGGTAGCCGGGCGGCCGGGCGGCGAGTTGCACGCGGCGCTGCTCGATGACTGGGCGCCCTCACCGGTGTCGGCCGAGGATCCGCAGGACACGGCGCCGGTCCGGAAGCTCGCGGCGGAAATGACCGCCCTCGCCCTGTCGGACGCCGGCCTGCGTGAGGCGGCCGGCCGCAGCCGTACCGGGCTGTTCGTAGCGAGCTCTACGCCTGGCCTCTCCGATTCAGTCAGGGAGGAACTCGGGTTCGCCACCGATGTGCCGTACCCGCGGGCGGCGTACCTGTCGTCGCTGCACGCGGTGGTGGCGGCCGCGCAGGCGCTTCAGGCCGGGGACCTGGACTTGGCGGTGGCGGGCGGAGCCGAGCTCGGGCTCGACCCGGTTTGGCTCGCGCTTCAAGTACGGGCCGGCACGCTGGGGACCAGCCAGATGCGCGTCTACGCGGCCAACCCGGCCGGGCTGCTGCCTGGGGACGGCTGCGGCGTCGTGGTGCTGGCACGCGTGGCCGACGCCCGCGCGGCGGACGTGCCTGTGTACGCGGAGATCGCGGGCTGGACCTCCGAGCCCGTTAGGTCCGCGGAGGCGACGGGGGCCATCGGGCCCACAGGGGCGGGCTCCGTGCCGTCACCGGACGGGCCGACGGCTTTGCGAGCCTACCTGCGGGCCGGTGTCGATCCCGCGGATATCCAGCTGATCGAGGGGCAGGGCACCGGCATCGCGGCTGCTGACCTGGCCGAGCTGACCGCGTTCACACGACTCAGGCGCGGCGCTAGCACCACCGCGGCGCTGGGCGCCGTCTCGGCCGACATCGGTTACACCAGGGCGGCGGCCGGCGTCGCCAGCTTGATCAAGGTCAGCCTCGCCATGGTCGCGGGGACGATACCGCCCGGTACCGGGTGCGAACGCCCGCACCCGCTCATCGAGTCGGGCGACGCAGTGCTCAGGCTGCCCGGGCAGCCCGAACCGTGGCCGGACGGGAATGCGGAAGCCGGGCGGACCCGGCTTGCGGCAGTCAACTCGCTCGGCACCGGCGAGGCCGATGGGCTGGCCGCGATGTGCGGCCTCTCCGGCGCGAGGGAGGTCGCGGGGGTTCATCTCGTGCTGCGGCGCGACGCGGGGAGCGGCCGGGCCGGCCGTCGGCGCCGCATGGCGGAGGGCGAGGAGGCAGCCTCCCCTTCCCGGATCGCAAGACCGCCGCAAGCTCCTGCCCCGCCAGCGGGTGGGATCACAGATCCTATGCCGGCCCCCATCCGGGCCGCCAGGCCAGTGGGGGAATCCACATCCGATCCCAGCGTGTTCGCGCTGTGCGGCGGGGATCCGGGCGAGCTGGCCGGGCGGCTGGATGCGATCGCGGCCAGCGTCGAGGGGCTCGCGGAGGCCGAACTACGCGAGGTGGCGCGGCACCTGGCGTTCGGCGTGCTGGGGGCGGGCGATCGCGGGGCGCCGGTACGGATGGCCCTGACGGCCGCCACGCCGGGCCAGCTGGCCGACCGGGCCCGGTCCGCCGCCCGGCTGCTGCGGGAGGGCGCGCCTGCCGCGGCCGCCGATCCGGGCATCCACGTCTCGGCGGGGGCGACCGGGCGGGTCGTGGTGCTGTTCGGCGGGCTCGCCGGATCGGGGCTCAGCTACTCGGCGCTGCTCGCCGCGTCACTGGCGGCGCTGCGCACCCTGGAGCGGCTCGGGGTCAGGCCGGGCGCCGGGGTGGGCTACAGCCTGGGTGAGCTTTCCGGGCTGGCGTGGGCCGACTGCGTGCCCGCGGCCGAGGCCGCTCGCCTGGCGGCTCAGTGCGACCAGGTCCTGCGCGGGTGCGCCTGCGCGCCGGCCGTGATGGTCCGCATCGCGGCCGGCGCCGACACCGCCCGCGGGCTGTGCGCGCCTGACCGGCTGCACGTCGCCGCGTACGAAGGACCCTGGACGCACGTCCTCGCGGGGTCCACCGCGGGCGTCCGCGAGCTGAGCAGGCGCGCCGCCGCGCTCGGCATCGCCGCGCACGTGCTCCCCAGCATGCACGCGCTGCACTCCCCCGCCATGACCGGGTGCACGTCCCCGCTGCGGGGCGTCTTCGCGGGCACGCGCTTCGCGCCGCCGCGGCGGCGCCTGGTGTCCACCATCACCGGGCGGCTGGTCATGCCCGGCGACGACCTAGCGGAGCAGATGTCCCGCCAGCTGAGCGCGCCGGTGCTGTTCACCCAGGCGATGACGCTGGTGGCGGGGGAAGCCGACCTGATCGTGGTCGCCGGGCCCGACGCGGGCCTGGCCGCCCTGGCCGGGGAATGCTGTGACGTGCCCGCCGTGGCCGTCACTGGCACGGCCCCCGCCGGTCCCGCGGACGTGGCGCGGAACACCCCGGCCGCCGTGGTGGCCGCCTTGTTCGCGGCCGGGGCGATAACGGACCTGGCGCCGTTCATGGCGGCAGCCGGGCCCGCGGAGGTGCTGGCCCGCCATCAGATCCCGCGCATGCGGGAGGCGGAGCCGCCGGGAGGCCACCACGAGGGCGCGGGTGGAGATCCCGAACCCGGACGCCACCACAAGGGCGCGAGTAGAGATCCAGAGCCGGGAGGCCACCACGAGGGCGCGGGTGGAGATCCCGAACCCGGACGCCACCACAAGGGCGCGAGCGGAGATCCCGAACCCGGACGCCACCACGAGGGCGTGGGTCAGGATCCTGAGCCGAGGACCACCGCTCGTTCGGGATTATGAACTGGCTAGCACCGGCGGGGCCTCCCAGTCGGGGCGCAGCGGCATGCCTGATTTCCGGTCCGCGTGCAGCCGGACGCCGAGGACCTGGTGCAGCTCGATGTGGTTGGTGTCGAAGCCGAGCCGCGAGCCTGCCATGTACAGGCGCCACACCCGGGCGGTGCCCTGGCCGACCTCCTCGACCGCCTCGTCCCAGTGCGCGTCCAGGTTCGCGCACCAGGCCGCCAGGGTCTTCGCGTAGTGCTCGCGCAGGTTCTCCTCGTGCCGGACCTCGAACCCGGCGTCGTGCATGAGCGAGATCAGGTAACCGGGTCCCTCGAGTTCGCCGTCGGGGAAGACGTACCTGTTGATGAACCCTTTCTTGCGGATGGCGGGCTCGGTGTTGTCCGGCCGGGTGATGCAGTGGTTGAGCAGCCGGCCGCCCGGCTGCAGCTTGCCGAACAGGAACGCGAAATAGGCCGGGAGGTTGCCCTTGCCGACGTGCTCGGTCAGGCCGATCGAGCTGACCGCGTCGAAGCCCGTCTCGGGCACGTCGCGGTAATCCAGGTGGCGGACCTCGGCCAGGCCGGACAGCCCTTCCCGCTCGATCGCGGCCTGGGCCCAGGCCGCCTGCTGGGCGGACAGCGTGACCCCGAGCGCCTTGACGCCGTACTCCCGCGCGGCGTGCATGACCATGCCGCCCCAGCCGCAGCCGACGTCGAGCAGCCGCATGCCCTGCTGCAGGCCCGAGCTTGCGGGCGACCAGGTCGAACTTGTTCTCCTGCGCCTCTTCCAGGCGTGGCGTCCGCGCGCGGGTAGCAGGCGCAGGTGTAGGCCATCGTCGGGCCGAGCACCCACTCGTAGAAGCGGTTGGATACGTCGTAGTGGTGGGAGATCGCGCTGGCGTCGCGGCCCTTGGAGTGCAGCCGGCCGGTTAGTCCAGCGGCGGCCAGGCTGACCTCCTGGGGCGGCGGCGCGAGCCGCGGGAGCAGAGCTCGGGCCGCCGAGCGCGCGGAGCAGCCGCAGCTTCTCCGCGCGCCCAGGCTGATGCCGTGGCCTGCGCGTCATCCGGGCCAGCGCCTGTACATGTCGCCGTCGACGTCCAGGTGCCCGGCCACGTAGGCGCGGGCCAGCCCGAGGCCACCCGGCGCCTGGGCCAGGTAGGCCACGGCGACCGGCGAGCGGACCGTGACCCTGACGCGGAGCCCTCCGCGCCGGCGCGACTGCCGTCGTAGGCCGTGAACTCCACCGGGGCGTCGGGGCCCGCGAATGCCTCGAAGACCTCCGCCAGCGCCATCGCATCCGTTCCTTCCGTCTTTCTGAGTCCGTCCTGCGGAGTGCCTCAGCGTCCCCTGACGCACTTGTCGTACAGGCCCGGCAGCCGCCCGCCGCTGTCGTAGGCGCTCTTGAGCGCCTGGTACGCCGCGCCGTCGTAGCGCAGGCCAAACTCGTCCTCGGTGTAGAACGCCGACGAGTACAGCGACTTGTGCCCGTCCAGCTTGGCCACCTCGTCTTCGACGAGGAGGTTGTAGTAGCCGTCCGCCCGACCCGCGGGCAGCGGCACGCGTCCCCCAGAACCCGAAGTTCACGTACACCGTGCCGGTCGTCGAGCGGGAAGAGCGGCCAGGTCCGCTCGCCGCGCAGGCGAAGCGGGCACATCCAGACCGGGCTCATCGCCACGGTCGCCGCGAAGAAGCGCAGGAAATCGGCGCCGCGCTCGACCGGGATCTCCACGTCCTGGATGACCCACTCGCGTTCCGGGCGCTGCCGGTGCGCGTCCATCGTGGCGATCAGGCCGTAGCGCCGGTTCAGCGCGGCGAGCTTGTGGTACACGTCGGATCGCCGGTAGCGGCGCGGCCACAGCCGGCGGACCAGCGGTCGCTGCACGCCGAAGCCTCGCGAGCACCAGAACCAGTCGGTGTCCCACCGCCACAGGTAGTCGCGGACGGTAAGGAAATCCTCCTTGTCCCGCCGGACCGACTGGTAGTAGATCTGCTGCCCGGTGTAATCGCTGCGCCAGGGCGCGACGTCGCTGAACGACCCGATGGTCAGGTACAGCTCGCCCGGCGCGAACGCGATCCCGTCGATGAAGTCCGCGCGGTGACCGCGCAGGCTGCCCTCCGCCGCGGCCTGCGCGATCGCGTCCATGCAGGCTTCCGGCGTGCCGAACGGAAGGTGGCGCAGGTGCACGAACGGCTTAACCGGCTGGAGTTCGATCGTGAGGGACAGGGCGTAGCCGAGGGTGCCGTAGGAGTTCGGGAAGCCGCGGAACAGGGCGGCGTGCTCGTTGTCAGCGGTGGCGCGGACGACGCGGCCGTCACCGGTGAGGATCTCCATCTCGGTCACGGACTCGTGCGGAAAGCCGTTGCGCAGCGAGCTGGACTCGATGCCAACCCCGGTCACGGCACCGCCGAGCGTGATCGTCTTGAACTGGGGCACGACCAGGGGCATCAGCCCGTGCCTGAGCGTGGCGTCGGCCAGGTCCTCGTAGGTGGTCATGCCGCCGACCCACGCCGTCCTGCGCTCCGGGTCGACCCGCAGGACGTGGCCGAACGCGGATACATCCAGGGCAGCCTGCGCTCCCGGGCCGGACTCGCGCATCCTGAACAGGTTCGACGTGCGCTTGGCCAGCCGTACCGGCGCGCCCGGCGGGAGGGCCGCGTACGCCTCGCGCAGCCTGGCCACCGCGGCCTCATGCGGGCTGGTAGTCATGCGGACATCCTTCCGGTTAAGTCCTGTCACCCATTATGGAAACGGCGGGGGGACGAGCAAAAGACGAGATCCGTCCTGAGCTGGACGAAGCTCCAGGCAGTGTAGCTGAGCGCAACGGGCGGTCCTGGCGGCCACCGCCCTGACCTCAGGGTTCATCGTCCAGGTCCGGGTCCTGGACGTCCGTGTCCAGTTCATGGGCGCAGTCATCTTCATGGGCGCAGTCATCTTCATGGGCGCAGTCATCGTCGGCGCCGTCCTCGAGGCCGTCGTAGCTGGCGGCCACCTCCTCAGGGGTCATCGGCAGCCTGGCCAGTGACGGCGGCGCTCCGGCGCTGATCACCTGACGGAGCAGGAGGGCCATCGAGTAACTGGGGTCGTCGGTCAGGGCCCGGTCGAGGGCGACGTTCGCCAGCGCTCCGTCCCCGGACTGCCAGGCCACGAAGGCAAGCAGGGCGGCCGGGGCGGCCACGTGCCCGGGCTGTGCCCGCCGGGTTACGTCGGTCCACAGCCGCAGGTGGGCGTCGGCGTGCGCGGGGTCCATCCGGGCCCAGGCGTCGTCCCTGACCCGCAGGTCCCGCAGGGCCACCGTGATCCGCGCGATCTCGTAGTCCGAGGTGAGCCCGCCGCCGCCGCGGTACCGGGTGATCAGCTGGCCGACCGCGGCCAGTCCCTCGGCGGCGATCATGCGCCGCGCGGCCCCGATGCGGGAGGACTTGCGCACCTTGGCGAGCAGCCGGGCGACGTGCTGCTCCGCCCGGCGAGTGGCCTGGCGCATCGATTCGGCGGTGGCGCCGCCGAGCGGCGCGATCCTGGCGGCCACGGCGGCCCGGCCGGGCAGCACCGGCATCCCGGCGCCGTCCATGACGGCCGAGGCGGGGTGCGCGCTCCGGTCGAAAGGCACCCCGTCGGCCGGGCAGCACGCCTCGTTGCCGCACCGGTAGGACCAGTAGCGGCCGTTCTCGACCCGCAGGGTGTCGAGCAGCGTGATCCCGGCCAGGTGCGTCGCGTTCAGGAACGCGCCCGCCACCGGCGTCACCAGCGCCTCGGGGCCGTAGCCGACCGCCACCGCGGCGGGCAGTCGCTGCGCGCCGAGGAGGCCGGCCGCGTGCGCGGCGATGTCCGCGGCCAGGTCCTCATCGGGCGGATCGGGCAGATCGTACCGGAGCGTGACCCGGATGCGGTCGCGAGGCGGCGCGGTCCCGATCACCACGAGGCTCATGTCCGGTACGAAGCCGAGCAGGTGCGGCACGACCGCGAGCAGTGCCGTGGGCGAGCCGGCCCGGACGACGGTGTGAGGCTGGGAGGCATCGGAAGTCTGGGAGGTCTGGGAGGTCTGCGGGGTATCGTCACCCGCTGTGCTTGTTTGTCTCATTCCGCTAGGGTGCGCGGTGCCACCGACGCGCCGGGCGAGGCGCGACCGGGATGCCTGTGGATAACCTGGCGTTCTCCACAGGTGGGGGCGGTGGCCTTGACGACCAGGGCCGACAGGATCAGAGTCAGCCAATCGCGGACGTATACCGAGCACGGCATCGCCGGTGTCCTGGTACGGGCAGGATTCCCCGGTCCTTACGGGAGGCTCAGGTCAGGCCGTCATTCCGCGCTTCCGGAACTGGGCGTGGTCGTGCACACGTAATACGGCGAGACGCTCGGATACCACGGCGAATCGCCGGCGCTGTTGTAGGCCAGGATCTTAAAGCACATGTACGTGCCCGGCGACAGCCCGCCCCAGGTATAGCTGTCGCTGTCCGCCCCGACGTCGACGCTGGTCGTGCCGTTGCTGATCTCGAACCCCGTCTGGTCGGTCGAATTGACCTGCCAGCTCAGCTCGATAGCGCTCGGGTCCACCGCGGAGACCGTCAGGCCCGACGGCGCAGCGGGCACCGCAAAAGGCGACGGACTCGGACTCGGACTCGGGGAACTGGAACTGCCTGGCGTGGTCGTGCAGACGTAATACGGCGAGACGCTCGGATACCAGGGCGAATCGCCGGCGCTGTTGTAGGCCAGGATCTTAAAGCACATGTACGTACCAGGCGACAGCCCGCCCCAGGTATAGCTGTCGCTGTCCGCCCCGACGTCGACGCTGGTCGAGCCGTTGCTGATCTCGAACCCCGTCTGGTCGCTCGAGTTGACCCGCCAGTTCAGCTCGATGGCGCTCGGGTCCACCGCGTACACCGTCAGGTCCGACGGCGCGGCGGGCACCGAAAGCGGCGGACTCTGAGGTGGCGAACTGTAACTGCCTGGCGTGGTCGTGCACACGTAATACGGCGAGACGCTCGGATACCAGGCCGAGTCGCCGGCGCTGTTGTAGGCCAGGATCTTAAAGCACATGTACGTGCCCGGCGACAGCCCGCCCCAGAAGTAACTGTCGAGGTCCGCCCCGACGTCCGTGCTGGTCGAGCCGTTGCTGATCTCGAACCCCGTCTGGTCGGTCGAGTTGACCTGCCAGCTCAGCTCGATGGCGTTCGAGTCCAGCGGGCGGACCGTCAAGTCCGACGGGGCAGCGGGCGCCGAAATCGGCGGGTGTCCCGGCTGTGTCGACTGTGTTGGATGATGTGTCGGCTGGGTCGGCTGCGTCTGTGGCCGCGAGGATCCCGGCTGCGAGGGATGCGGCCGCGATGGCGGGGGTCCCGACTGCGGGGACTGCGTTGCGGGGACTGCGTTTGCGGGGACTGCGCCTGCGGCGGTGAAGATCCCGACTGCGGAGGCTGCGTCAGCGACGGTGAGGTCCCCGTTCCCAGTCCCGTGGCCGGTGAAGGCCGAGCCGACGATGGATGGAGCGAGACCGGCTGTACCGCTGCTACGTGATGGCTCGGGGTGCTGGGCGTCATCGTGGCGGCAAGCGCCAGCCCGGCCGTCGCGACCGCGATCACGGCGCTGGCTGCGATGGCCATCCCGGCTGGGCTGACGCGCGGCGGCTTGATGCGCCGCGGTTTGATGCGCCGCGGCTTGGCGCGTTGCGGCTTGGCGCGTTGCGGCTTGGCGTGCCGGTGCAGGGAAATCTGGTGCACGGCGGTGCCTTGCGCCGCGGGCGGCGAGCCGGCGGGCCATAGCGCCGCCAGCAGGAGCGCTGCCTCGCCCAGGTGCGACCGGCCGCGGTCGGCCCAGCGCCGACCGTATGCGCCCGCTGCGACCGTGTTGAGCTCGGTGACGAAGGTGGCGGCGTCGGCGGGCCGGCGCGTCAGGTCCTTGGCCATCCCGGCCGCCATCAGCGGCCGCAGCGGCTCGGGCACCGGGTCCATCGGCACTGGCTGGGACACATGCTGGTACAGCAGCGCCTCGGCGGTGTCGGCGATGAACGGGGGGCGGCCGGTGAGGCACTCGTAGAAGGTGGCCGTGGCCGCGTACACGTCGCCGGCCGGGCTGGCCGGGGCGCCGGCCATCTGCTCGGGGGCGGCGTACAGCAGGGTACCCGCCGGGACCGGGCTGTCTCCGGCGCGGGCCGCGATGCCGAAGTCGGTCAGCTTGCTGACGCCGTCCCCGTCGACCAGCACGTTTTCCGGCTTGTAGTCCCGGTGCACGACCCCGCGGCGGTGCGCGGCCGCCAAGCCGAGCAGCGACCCTCGCAGGACCACCAGGGCGGCTTCCGCGGTGGTCTTGCCGTGATTTCTCAAGATCTCGCGGAGCGAGACGCCGCTGATCAGTTCCATCACGATAGCCGCGCCGGACGGCGATTCGACGTACTCGTACAGCCGGACGACGTTCGGATCCTTCAGGGAGGCCAGTACCGCCGCCTCATCGCGGAACATCTCGGCGAATCTGGGGTCGGCGAGCAGGTTGCGGTGCAGGTACTTGATCGCCACCAGGGTCCGTGACGAGTCGTGCCTGGCCAGCACTACGTCGCCGAACCCGCCTGAGCCGAGCGTCTTCAACTCGGTATACCCGGGTGCTTTCCACCCGGGCCTGTCACCCACCCCGGTACCGGCGTTCTCCGTCGGCGGGTCAGCCAGGCCGGGCCGGATAACCGGATCATGGCCAGGGAAGGTCCCGGTTACGGTCGCCGCGCTCGGCGTCTGCTCCCGCTCGCCCGCCAGCGGGGCTCCGCACCATCCGCAGAACCTGGCTCCGTCCGGTCGTGCGCTCCCACAATGCCCGCAGTTCATTACCCCACCCCCCGGGATTGTTCCTGCCACATCAGGCGACTTTGGCCCGGGCGTCGCGCAACCGAAGTTTGCCTTCGGTCATACGACAATTACATTCAACTGCTAGCCAGAGTGATCGGCAAGGCCCAAATGCCGCAGCGGCGCTGTGATATATGAGGCAGAAGTAAACTCTTGTCGCGCTGGTCTCTCCTTGCGGGAAGTCAGGTGGACGCTGAACTCGATGGCCCGCAGACCGGTCACCTGAGTTGTCGCCAGCATTCGTGGATCGCGGACTGGATTGCGGGCACGGCTGGGAAGCGCCCTTGCGGTGGGAGCGCTGAGCGCTAACCGAAGTACGCCTGCGGCTTTGGGCCGACAGACCATCATCAGCGGCCTCGCCGCACCCATCCGCAACGACAGTCAACGTTCATAACGTCAATGGTAAAAAACCCCGCACGCACCGGCACTTGTCAGGCCGCAACTTGTTCACAACAGCCACGCAGCCATCAGCTGGTTAGCCAAGGTAAGTAACCCCTGGTCAGACCGGAAATGGCTACTGCCGTATTAGACAGGCTTTACGGCCGCGTGGATTGCCGCGTCATATTTTTGGTGCGGAATATTGACAGATTAATGATCTGCCTGAAATAAGCCTCGGCTAACAATTCTGGCCTCAGGACTTGAGCACTGATGGTGCGATGGCCAAGAGCATCGGAGGACATCGGGCGACTGATAACCGAGAAGGAATGTGCTGATGACGCGTTGTATCTGCCCTGGTAACACCGGACTTCGTACCGCCCCGCGCTTCGCCGCGCTGGCGATGGCCATGCTGGCCGCGGCTGGTCTGGCCGCCTGCAGCAGCACGTCCACTAGTAGTTCTGCGCCCGCCGTGAGCAAGCCAGTGTACGGCGGCACGCTCCGGGTGATTTCCAACACCGGCCCCGGCGAACTCGATCCCGTGCCTACCTACAACTTCGCGGGCTACGAACTGGAGCGCGGTTACGCCCGGCAGCTCATCAGCTATCCGACCACGTCACCGGCAACGACTTCCGGGCCCGCCTGGACCGAGGCCAACACGCTGGTGCCGGACATAGCTACCCAGGTGCCGTCCGTCGCGAACGGCGGCGTCACCGACGGCGGGCTCGTGTACACGTACCACATCCGCCCTGGGGTGGACTGGAACTCGACGCCCGCCCGTCAGGTGACCGCGGACGACTTCATCCGCGAGTTCAAGGCCTTCTGCAACCCGACGTTCCCGGTGGGAAACGTGACCTACTACAACTCGACGATCGTCGGGTTCAGCACGTACTGCACCGCCGAGGACAACCACTTCGGCGCCAAGGGCGCGCCGCCGGCCACGGCGGCGTCGGTCGCGGCCTGGCAGAACGGCCACACCATCGCGGGCCTGTCGGCCCCGGACCCGCTGACCCTGCAGGTCAGGATCATGCAGCCGGCCAGCGACTTCAACAACATCATGGCGCTGCCGTTCGTGTCGGCCAGGCCGGTGGAGTACGACAGCTACCTGCCGGGAAGCAATCAGCTCAACCAGCACATCATGTCGGACGGCCCGTACCAGATCTCCTCCTACACGCCGAACAAGCAGATCGTGCTGACGAGGAACCCGGCCTGGAAGCAGTCCACCGACCCGCTCAGGCACCAGTACGTGAGCGAGGTCGTGGTGACCCTGGGCACCAGTTCCGAGCAGACCGTGCTGACCGACATCCAGGCGAATAGCGAGGACCTCTTCCTCGCCGACCTCGGGATCCCCAGCCAGTCCATCGCCGGGCTGGAAGCGACCCATGACCCGCGCCTGCGGATCTGGCCGTCGACGAATCTCAATCCGTACATCATCTTCAATCTCCGGTCGCCGAATTCCAGCGCAGCGATGAGCAAGCTCGGGGTACGCCAGGCGATCGAATACGGGGTGGACAAAGAGGCGATCCTGAAAGTGGAAGGCGGGCCGGCGCTGAACACGCTCCTCAACGGCGCGATCCCGCCCGGCAACGACGGGTATACGTCCGCGAACCCGTACGCCACCGCCGGCGACGCCGGAAACCCCGCGAAGTGCAAGTCGCTGCTGGCCGCGGCCGGCTATCCCCACGGGCTGACGCTGAACTACCTGTACCCGAACGACAGCAACGACACCACCATCTTCCAGTCCATCCAGGGCAGCCTGCGCAGCTGCGGCATCACGGTCGTGGGCAAGCCCCAGCCGAGCGGCGGGGCCTACTTCACCGACCTGGGCAACACGCCGCAGACCAACAAGCCGGGGACCTGGGACATGGCCACCGGCAGCTGGTTCCCTGACTGGGCGGGAAACAACGGCCGCACCGTCGTCCAGCCGGTCTTCCAGACCAACTGCGTGCTCGGCACGGTCAACGCCGGCTGCTACAGCAGCGCGGCGGTCGACAGCCTGATCGCCGAGGCGCTGAAGGCAACCAGCGTCCCGGCTGCCACCCAGCTGTGGCAACAGGCGGGCATCGACGTCATGAACGACGCCGCGATCGTTCCGCTGCTCTCGTCCAATGACGCGCTGTACGCGAGCAGCCGGGTGAAGAGCGCGACCGGCACGGCCAACTTCTCGACCCTGATCCAGGGCTGGGACTTCACCAACATCTGGCTCAGCCCGAACACGCCCTGAGCGTCCCGGGCCCGGCCGGATATGCCCCGTCCAGATCACATGACGGAGCCAGCATGATCATGGATTCACGATGAGCATCACCAACATCGAGGTGCAGTCCCAGGGCGCCCTGTCCGCTCCTGTCACGGTCGAGGGCCGCAGCCAGTGGCGGCTCACCTGGCAGCGCCTGCTCCGCGACCGGATGGCGGTAGCCTCGGGGATCGTCATCCTGGTGATCACCGGGATGGCGATCGCAGCTCCGGCCTTTGCCGCGCTGACCGGCCACGGGCAGGTCCAGCAGTTCCCGAACACCGGGATATCGATCACGGGGGCGCCCACCGGGCCGGGCCGTGCGTTCTGGCTCGGCGCGGACGAGCTGGGCCGCGACCTGTTCGTGCGGATCCTCTACGGCGCCAGGATCTCGCTCCTGGTGGGCGTGGTCACCACCGCCATCGGCACCGCTGCCGGGGTAGCCGTCGGCCTGATCGCCGGCTACTTCGGCGGGTGGATCGACGTGGCACTGTCCCGGTTCGTTGATGCCGTGCTGGCGTTCCCCTACATCGTGCTCGGCCTCGCGCTCGCCGTCGTGTTCGGCCCGAGCCTGGCGATGGTCATCGGGGTCATCTCGTTCTTTGCCTGGGCCGGCATCGCGCGCGTGGTCCGCGGCCAGACGATATCGATCAGGGAACGCGAGTACATCGAGGCGGCCAGGTCGGTCGGCGCCGGACCGTGGCGGATCATGTTCATCGAGATCCTGCCGAACCTGATCGGCCCGGTCCTCGTGCTGGCCACGCTGTCCGTACCGTCGGCCATCATCTTCGAGGCCACGCTGTCGTTCCTCGGCCTTGGCGTCCAGCCCCCGGAGGCGAGCTGGGGGAACATCCTCGCCGGTGCGCAGAACTACTACACGGTGGCGTGGTGGTACCTGGTCTTCCCGGTCGCGGCGCTGCTGATCACCACGCTGGCTTTCAACCTGCTCGGCGACGGGATACGAGACGCGCTCGATCCGCGGACGGAGCGCATCGTCGCCTCGCGCCGCCGGCGCAGGCGCCGGGGCGCGCCGGGCGCCGGCCCAGCGGAGGCCGCGGAGACCGGGAGGACCAGGACGTGAGGATGCTGCAGTTCCTGGTCCGGCGGATCCTGACCGGGATCGTCGTGCTCTGGGTGGTCAGCCTGGCCGCGTTCCTGCTGTTCTTCGCGCGCCCGGCCGGGTCGGTCGCGAGGTCCCTGGCCGGGAAGGAGCCATCAGCGGCAGCACTGCAGCTGATCACCAAGCAGCTCGGGCTGGACCAGCCCATCCCGGTGCAGTACTGGCACTTCCTTGACCGGCTGGTGCACGGGAACCTCGGCTACTCCTACGCAACCGGCGAGTCGGTCAACGCCATCCTGGGGCAGGACCTGCCCAGGACCGCGTCGGTTGTCGTCGGCGGGGTGGTGATGTGGCTGTTCGTCGGCCTGTCGGTGGGCATCCTGTCCGCGACCCACGCCCGCAGCCTGTTCGACCGGATCGCGACCCTCGGCGTGCTGGCCGGATTGTCCCTGCCCACGTTCGTCCTGGGCCAGCTGCTCCTGTGGGGCGTCTTCCTGCAGCTGAACAAGCGCGGCTTCACCTGGATCCAGGACGGCTACGCGGGACCCACGCAGGGAATCGGCACCTGGATCGGGCACATGATCCTGCCCTGGATCACCTTGGCCACCGTGTCGGCCGCGGTCTACTCCCGGCTGACCCGCGCCTCGCTCCTGGACACGCTCGGCGAGGACTACATCAAGACCGCCAGGGCGAAGGGCCTGTCCGAGCGCCGGGTCATCGTCCGGCACGCGGTGCGGGCTGCGCTGACCCCCGTGGTGTCGCAGCTCGGGATCGACGTCGGGACGCTGCTCGGCGGGGTCGTGGTCACCGAGACCGTCTTCGGGATCGGCGGCATCGGCCAGGACTCGGTCAACGCGATCGTCCAGGGCAACCTGCCGGTGATCCTCGGCTTCGTGCTCGTCGCCGCTGCGTTCGTCGTCGCGGCGAACATCATCGTGGACCTGTGCTACACGCTGCTCGATCCCCGGGTGCGGATCACCTGAACCGCCGTGATGCCTCAGCCGTAGGTTTCCCCGGTGGCCGCGGAGATCATCGTGCAGACGACCTTGAAGCAGCGGATCATGTCCCAGGCTGTCGGGGAGTCGTAGGTCACCGCGCGATCGCCGGTCCGGCGGACCGTCGGCACGATGGCCGCCGCCTGGGCCAGCTGCGCGGCGTCCACCTCGATCTCCACGGTGAACGCCGCCGGCCCGGCCGGCGCGGTGCGCCCGGCCAGTTTTCCCGCCAGGATTGTCATGACCGCCAGCCTGCCATGCCGCGGATGCTTCCTGGCAGGCTAGTCACACGGGATCCGTTCGGCCGGAACAAGAGATGAAGGAGCAGCGTGCTCGACGTACTCATCACAGGCGGAGAGGTCTACGACGGGACAGGAGCCCACCCGGTCCGGGCCGATGTCGGCGTGGCCGGGGACAAGGTCGCGTGGGTCCGGCCGGCGGATCCGGCCGTTACCCCGGGCGCGTCCGGGCCCGATGAGGCTGAGGCCGCGGTCGTGATCGACGCCAGCGGCAAGGCGGTCGCCCCCGGCTTCATCAACATCCTCAGCCATTCGTACCTGTCGATCCTGCACGATCCCCGGTCGCTGGGCGAGCTGACCCAGGGCGTAACCACCGAGGTGTTCGGCGAGGGCAGCTCGATGGGACCGCTGACACCGCGGATGAAGGCGGAGCTCAAGCGCAACCGCAACGGCCTGGAGTACGAGGTCGCCTGGACCCGGCTGCGCGAGTACCTCGACTACGTGGAGCGGCGCGGCGCCTCGCAGAACGTGGCGTCGTTCATCGGCGGCGGAACGATCCGCGCCAACGGTGTCGGCTACGACGACCGCCCGGCCACCGCGGCGGAGCTCGACGCGATGCGCGCGCTGGTCGCGGAGGAAATGGCCGACGGGGCGCTGGGCATCGCCTCGGCGCTGATCTACCCGCCGGGAAGCTACGCGGGCACCGCCGAGCTGACCGAGCTGTGCACGATAGCGGCGCGCTACGACGGCTGCTACGCCTCGCACATCCGCAGCGAGGGCGAGGACCTGCACGGGGCGATCGGCGAATTCCTGTCCATCATCCGCGGCGCCGGGCTGCGCGGCGAGGTCTTCCACCTCAAGGCGGCGGGCCGGCAGCACTGGGACACGATGGACGGCGCCATCGAGCTGCTCGAGCAGGCCCGGGCGGCCGGGGATCCGGTCACCGCCGACGTCTACCCGTACGCCGCGAGTTCCACCGGGCTGACCAGCATCGTCCCGGACCGCTACCACGAAGGCGGCAGCGAGGCCCTCTACGACCGGCTATCCGACCCGCAGGCCCGCGCGCAGATCCGCGCCGACCTGGCCCGCTCGGAACGCTGGGGGGAGGTGACCGAGGCCGACCGGGTGCTGATCCTGCAAGTCACCAGCGAGGAGAACCGGCGCTACCAGGGCCGGACGCTGGCTGACATCGCAGCCGAGCGGGGCACCGACCCGATCGACGCCGCCCTTGACCTGATCGCCTCCGACCGGTCCCGGGTGGGCACCGCGTTCTTCTCGATGTCCGAGGACAACCTGCGCAAGGCGCTGGCCCGCTCGTGGGTCGCGATCAGCTCCGACGGCGCGTCGATGGCACCGGAAGGCGCGTTCCTGCTGGCGCCAACCCACCCGCGCGCGTACGGCAGCTTCGCCCGGGTGCTCGGGCACTACGTGCGCGACGAGAAGCTGCTGACGCTGGCCGACGCCGTCCGCAAGATGAGCGGCCTTCCCGCGTCGACGCTGCGCCTGCGGGATCGAGGCCTGCTGCGGGAGGGGTTCTTCGCCGACGTCGTGGTGTTCGACCCGGCGACCATCGCCGATCGTGCGACGTTCGCGGAACCGCACCAGCTGTCGGTCGGCGTCAGCGACGTGCTCGTCAACGGGACCGTCACGATCTCCGGCGGCGTGTTCACCGGGAAGCTGGCCGGCCGGGCGCTCGCCTGCCGGGCGCCCGCCGGTGACCGCCGCCACGGGCCGGGGCGGGGCCGGCGGCCGGTTAATGGGTCGGTTAATGGGCCTTGGTGCCACACGTACCGTCTATCGGTAGCGGGGGGCCACAAGGTCCAAAAGGGGACGTCGCGAGGGCTTACTAATGGTGCCTGTGGGGCCTTGGTGATCGCCGGGGGGGTGGAGGATGAGCTCGAGGCGGGGTCAGGTGGTCTCGGCTAGCCAGGAATGCAGCAGGTAGCGGCCGATCGAGTCTTCGCGGCCAAGGCGCCCGCGAGACGCGGCCAGATCCATGAGCTGGCCGCGGGTGAACCAGCGGGCTTCGAGGACTTCCTCGCCGTCGGCGGTCACCGCCTCGGTGACGGCGGTGGCCCGGAAGCCGACCATCAGCCCGGACGGGAACGGCCAGCCCTGGGAGCCCAGGTAGGTCACCGTCTCGACGATCACTCCGGTCTCCTCCGCGACCTCGCGCCGCACGGCGTCCTCGAGGCTCTCGCTGACGTCGACGAAGCCCGCCAGGGTCGAGAACCCGTCCGGGGCCGAACCCTGGTGCCGGGCCAGCAGGCACTTGCGCGGTGTTCCGCTGGTCTCGACCAGCATGATCACCGCTGGCTCGACCCGAGGGAAGTGCAGGCGAGCGCATCCCTGGTTCTGGCATGACCGCAGGTGCCCGCCGTGGCCGCTGCTCGTCCTGGATCCGCAGGTCCCGCAGTACTGCTGGTGGCGATTCCAGTACAGCAGCCCGCGCGCGTAACCCAGCAGCGCGGCCTCGGGCAGCGCCAATGTACCGACGAAGCCCCGCACGTCAAGGGCCCGCTCCCCGCCGGCCAGCTCGGCCGCCTGGGACTCCCCCAGCGGCGACAGGTCGGCCGCGAACAGGCCCCCGGCCTCGTCGAGCCCGAGGAAGACTGTCTCGGCCGCGGCCTCCAGGACTCCCGCGGCGCCGGCCGCGGCCAGGATCGCAGGGACGGCAGGGTCGCCGGAGACGATGCACCGGTCCTGCCACATCGGGATCACCCGCGCTCCGGGTGCCGCCAGGGTGGCGTCGACCCAGGCCTGATCGGTCCGCTGGTTGCTCGCGCGGTCGATGGTGCCGCCCGAGTAGGCCAGGGCGGTTTCGCGCCCGCGCGCGTCCGGGGAGGTCATCGCCGACCTACAGGGTGACCCCGAGCAGGGCATCGACCGCGTCCCTGACGAGCCGCGCGCCTGCCACGTCGCCGGGGGTGAGCCGCGTCGGGCCTTCGGCCAGGAGGGTGTCGGCCCAGCGGTCGACCACGGTCAGGGCGCCGGGAGCGTCCAGGTCGTTGCGCAGGCGCGCCCGCACTCCGGCGAGCACGAGTTCGGCCGTGCTGGCGGGGTCCGCGGTCAGGGCCGGAGGGGCCGCGGCCTCGGCGTGGGCGAGCGCGGCGCGCCAGCGGGCCAGCCGGGCCTGCGCCTCGGCCAGCACGGAGTCCGTCCACTCCCAGTCCGAACGGTAGTGGTGCGCGAGTAGCGCCATCCGCACCGCCATGGGGTCGACGCCGTCGGCCACGAGCCTGCTCACGAAGACCAGGTTGCCCAGCGATTTGGACATCTTCTGGCCCTGGTAGCTGACCATCCCGGCGTGGGCGTACACCCGCGCGAACACGCCCCGCTCCGGGGCGAACGCGACCCGGGCGTGGGACGCGCTCATCTCGTGGTGCGGGAACACCAGGTCAGAGCCGCCCGCCTGGACGTCGAAGACCGGGCCCAGGTACTCGGCGGCGATCGCGGCGCACTCCACGTGCCAGCCCGGCCGGCCGGGGCCGAAGGGCGAGTCCCAGGCGGGCTCCCCGGGGCGTTCGGCGCGCCAGACGAGGACGTCCAGCGGGTCCTTCTTCCCCGGCCGGTCCGGATCGCCGCCGCGCTGCGCGGCCAGGTCGGCCATCTCCCCGGGGCCGAAGCCGCACGCGGTCCCCGGCCCGGCCAGCGCGCCGAACTCCGGGTCGGCCGACTTGGCGAAGTAGACGTCCTGGTCCACCTCGTACAGGGCGCCGCGCTCGGCCATCCGCTCGATGAACCGCTCGATGACAGGCAGCGCCTCGACGGCGCCGATCAGGTGGGCGGGCGGCAGGATGCGGAGCGCCTCCATGTCGCCGCGATACCGCTCTATCTCGCGGCGGGCCAGGTCGCGCCAGTCCTCGCCGTCCCGTTCGGCGCGTTCCAGCAGCGGATCATCCACATCCGTCACGTTCTGCACGTAGATCACGGAGAACCGCGAGGCGCGCGGTGCAGAGTCCTGGGAGACGCCTGAGGCTCGCGAGGCTTCTGAGATTGCCGAGGCTGCTGAGGCTATTGGGGTTGCTGGTGAGTTTGCTGAGGTCTCTGGGGTTTCTGATCCTTCTGGGCTGGCGTCCAGCCAGGCCCGGACGAGCAGGTCCCAGGCGGTGTAGGTCGCGGCGTGCCCGACATGCGTGGCGTCGTAGGGCGTGATGCCGCAGGCGTACAGCGTGGCCATCGGGCCCGCCGCGGCGGGAACCAACACGCCGGCGGCCGTGTCGTGCAGCCAGGGCGCCGGCCCGCTCCCCGGGAGTACGGGAACCTCTGCCCGGCGCCATGAATCCATGTTCGTCAGGTTATCGTGCGGCGTCAGCGGGACGGCTGGATGATGCTGGCGGCCAGGACGGGCGCCTGGCGGGCCTGGGTGGCCTGCTCGAAGGCGTACGCGAGGGCGATCAGCCGCGGCTCGGTCCAGCGCGGCCCGAAGAACGACACGCCGACCGGCAGCCCGGACACGTACCCGAACGGCACGGTGATCGACGGGCACCCGGCGACCGCGGCCGGCCCCGACGTGTGGAACACGGTATGGTCACCGAGCACGTAATCGGTCAGGCAGGCCGGGTTGGCGGTCAGGGCCACGATGGCTTCCACCCCGTCCGTAGCCGCCGGCCCGGTGATCGCGGCCCGGGCGAGGCGGGTGGCGTCGCGCCGCGCCGACAGGTAGTCACGGTCGGCGAGGTCACCGCTGGTCGCCTCGGCCCGCTCGAAGATCTCCTGGCCGAAGCGGGCCAGGACCAGCTCGGCGTTCCGCTTGTTGAAGTCGATCAGCTCGGCCAGGGTGCGGGGCAGCGATCCGGGAAACCCGAAGTCGGCGATGTAGGCCAGGTAGGCGTTGATCCCGTACTTGAACTCGTGCTGCAGCGCCGCGAACTCCGGCTCGCGGATCTTGTCCGAGTCGGGGAGCGTCACAGGGTCGATCAGGTCGGCCCCCAGCGTGCGCAGCGTCGCCACGGCCGCGTCGAGCACGGCGGCGGTCGCGGCGCCCGCGGGGGCGGAGCCGTCTCGCCAGATCCCGAGCCGCGCGCCGTCCAGCGCCGCCGGGTCGAGACAATCCGCGTAAGCGGATCCGGAACTGCCATAATTAACGGCCCGTTCGGCCTCGTCAAGATCGCCAGGTGCGACGGGGTCCTCGGGGTCGGCGGCGGCCATCGCGGCCAGCAGCACCGCGGCGTCGGCCACGCAGGCGGCCATCGGGCCCGCGGTGTCCTGCACCGGCGAGATCGGGACGATCCCGCGCCGGCTGACCAGCCCGTTGGTGGGCTTGATCCCGACGATCCCGCAGGCGCTGGACGGGCAGACGATCGAGCCGTCGGTCTCGGTGCCGACCGCGACCGGCGCCAGCGCCGCGGCCACGCCCGCCGCGGAACCCGAACTCGACCCTGACGGGTTGCGGTCCAGCGCGTACGGGTTGGCGGTCTGCCCGCCGAGCGTCGACCAGCCGCTGGTCGAGTGCGTCGACCGGAAGTTGGCCCATTCGGACAGGTTCGCCTTGCCGATGATCACCGCGCCGGCCCGGCGGAGCCTGGAGACCAGGAACGCGTCGCCTGGCTCGGACGACAGGAGGGCCGGCGAGCCCGCGGTGGTCGGCATCCCGGCCACCTGGACGTTGTCCTTGACCAGGACGGGGATGCCGTCCAGGGGCCCGCGCGGCCCGTCCGCCGCGCGCGCCGCGTCGCTGGCCGCCGCCTCGGCCAGGGCGTTGAGGTTCATCGTGATGACCGCGTGCAGCGCCGGGTTCAGGCGGTCGATCCGCTCCAGGTAGAAGCCGGTCAGCGCGGCGGAGCTGAGACCGCCCGAGGCCATCAGGGCCTGGAGCTCGGCCAGGGTCGCGTGGCTGGCGCGCAGGCTGGTGCCAGGGATCACCTCAGGGAAGTCCGGCATGCCAGGAGGATAACCGGCGTTGTCGCTGGCAGGCCAGGATGATCCTTACGGTCGGCTCAAGACCGTACCCGCCGCGCCCAGCCAGACAGGCACTTCCACGGACCGGGACGGGCGCTTACCGGCGGGCGGCGCGGAGCGCGGCGTTGATGGCCTCGGCGGCGCCGACGACCTGGCGGATCAGCTGGCGCCGCAGCGCCACGGGCACCCGCACCAGGGGTGACGGTACGGTGAGCACGGCCGTCATGCGCCTGCCCTGGAGCACCGGGGCCGAGGCGGCCCACACGCCGCCCTCGATCTCCTCCTCGCTGACGGCGTAGCCCTCGCGTTCGGCAATCGCGATGCGCTCCTCCAGGCTGGCCGCGGCCTCGGGATCGCGTGCGGCCAGCGGCGCCAGGTACTGCGCGCGGACCTCGGGCGCCAGGCCGGCCAGCAGCAGCCTGGCGCTGGCGCCGCGGTCGAGCGGCAGCGGCTGGCCCGGCTCGAACGAGATGCGCAGCCGGCGCGCCCACTCGACCCGGTGCACGCACACCGCCGTCCTGCCGATCAGCCGGACCAAGATGACCGTCTCGCCGGTATCCGCGGCCAGGCCGCGCATCACCGGATCGGCGATGTCGATGATGCTCTCCGCGGCCTCCGCCGCCCTGGCCAGCCCGATGAGCCGCGCGGAGAGGCGGTAGCTGCCCCGTTCGTCGCCGATCAGCAGCCCTGTCTCGCGCAGCAGGGCGAGGTAGCGGTAGACGCTGGGCAGCGCGATGCCGGTGGCGGCGGCCAGGTCGCGTGCGGTCAGGGTGTTCTTGTCGGCCGAGAAGGCCAGCATCAGGGCCAGGACACGGCGCGCTCCCTCGCTGCCGTGGACGGCGTTCGCCTCCTGGGGCATCTTGACCGCCGTAGCTCTGGCCATCGGTCCCTTCTCGGTAAGTCAGAACGTCACTATCGGCTGGCGATAACTTCGCTAGTGTATACCGGCGCCCTGTCCCGTCCGCGACGCTATCCCCACGTGCTGGCCGCCTAGCCGCAGTCACTACCCGTGGATGGACACGTGGGGGAGGTGGCCGTGCAGGGGGATGAGGAGGAGGCTGCCGGCGGCCAGGGCGGCGAGCGACACGAGGTGGAACAGCGTCACCCACAGGCCGGCGGGGATCCGGGTCAGCCGGAACAGGTGGTCGGCGTCCGAGAGGCCCGCGCGCCCCTTGAGCTGCCGGCGCGGCAGCTCGAGCACCGGGCGCAGCCCGCCGAACAGCAGGAACCACGCGGAGGCGTAGGCGAAGCCCGCCTGCACGGCGACCGAGGCCAGCAAGGCGACGGCGAGCACGCCACCCCCGGTGACCAGCACCGCCAGCACGCCGAACGCGTTGCGGATCACGAACAGCGTCGCGGCCAGCAGGACCACGGTCAGCCACAGCATCCCGGTCACGTGCCGCGCGTCGAGAAGCCATGCCGCTCCGGCGCCCAGCACAGGCGGGCTGATGTACCCTGCGGCCGCCGTGGCGACCAGGCCGGGGCCGCTGCGCAACCCGCGCGAGCGGGTCTCCCCCGAGCTGTCCGCGTGCAGCCGTATCCCCTCCAGCTTCCGCCCGGCCGCCAGGGAGACCAGCGCATGCCCGCCCTCGTGCGCGATCGTGATGACCTTCCCGGCCAGGCGCCAGGTCAGGGTGTTCAGCACGATGACCGCGGCCGCCAGCCCGGCCGCCCCGACCACCCAGCCCGGCGGCGTGTACTGGCTGGCCGACACCTGGTCCCAGAGGTGGGCGAGGGCGTTCATGGCGCGGGCAGCCAGGACACGTGGCCGGCCAGGAGCGCGTAGCCGACGAACGCCACGGCGTCGATCAGCGTGTGCGCGATGATCAGCGGGGTCACCCGGCCCCACCTGCGGTACAGGTAGCCGAAGATGACCCCCATGACGAAGTTGCCGATAAACGCGCCGACGCCCTGGTACAGGTGATACGAGCCCCTGATCACCGCGCTGATCGCGATGGCCGCGGGCGGCTTGACGCCGAGCCGGTCCAGCCTGCTCAGCAGGTACCCGACGACGATGACCTCTTCGAGGATGCCGTCCTGCGCGGCGGAAAGGAGCAGGACGGGGATGCGCCACCAGATGTTGGGCAGATCCTCCGCGACGACGTTCAGCTCGACGCCCAGGTGGTACGCGATCAGGTACAGGCCCAGGCCGCTGCCGCCGATCACCGCGGCGAGCACCGCCCCGCGGGCCAGGTCCCGGCCGGGCTGGCTGGCGTCCAGGCCGATCGAGGACGGCCGGTCGCCCGCCCTGGCCAGCAGGTAGAAGACGAGCAGGACCGGGGCGAGCGCGAGCGCGATGGACAGCAGCTGGAGGAACAGGCCGAACAGCGGCCGCCCGGGCGCCAGGGTGCCGTTGAGCACGGCGGTCTGCTTGCTGAGCGCCTGCTGCGCGGTCAGCGAGCCGATGTACGAGACCAGCGCGTACAGGCCGCTGGCGCCGAGGGAGACGGCGAAGACGGCCACGATCTCCCAGCGCAGCAGCCGGGCGGCCTGCGGGCCGGGGACGGGCGGCTGGCCGGGGGCGGGCGGCTGGCCGGTAGTGGCGGCTGGCTGGCCGGGGGCGGACGAGGAGACGGGGGCGGGCGGCGGAGGCGCGACCGCAGCGGCCGGTTCCCGCGAGCTCGTCGAGGTCTCGTCGGTCATCGTTCTTCAGTATCGCCCGGCCGCCGGGTTAGATGGCCCGCGAACCGCGGTAGCTATTAAGCTCAGGTAGGTCACGACCGGGCTGCGTCCGCTCGGTATGCTCATCTAGCAGAGGTTTCCTATGTACCAGCCCTATCCGTCCGGCGGCAAGCTACCTAAGCTTCAGCGGCCTGCTGCTCCCGCGTCCGTGGTGAACGCGGTCAAGCTCATGTACGCCGGAGCGGCTGTCGTCGTTGTTTACGCGATTGTCTCCCTTGCCACCCTTGGCTCCATGAAGGCCGCGGTCCACCGGGCAGATACCAAGCTGACCCCGCAGCAGCTGAACGGCGCGGAAGGCATCCTGGTGGGTAGCACGATCATCTACGCGGTCGTCGTCGGCGGCCTGTGGCTGTTGATGGCGTGGGCGAACAGCGGACCCAGGTCCTGGGCCAGGATCGTCGCATCGGTACTGTTCGGCCTGAACACCCTGTACATGATCGTGATCGTGGCCGCAGCCCATTCCATTGGGTCCATCTTCCCTGTGGCGAATTGGCTCATCGGCGCCGCCGCGCTTTACCTGCTCTGGCGTCCCGATTCCACCGCGTTCTACAACGCGCCGTCGGCGTGAGTTCAGCGGTCGTATTCTCCGCGGTCCCGACGCTGTTCGGCAGCGACGGCGAGCTCGACATCGCGGCCAACCGCGCGCTGTACGCCTTCATCGCCGGGCAGCTAGACGGGTTGTTCGTGGCCGGGACCAGCGGCGAGTTCCCGGCCCTGGACGACGCGGAACGGCTGTCGCTGTTCGAGCTGGCGCTGGCCGAGGCGGGGCCCGAGCGCGTCTTCGCGCACATCGGCGCCCCCGACGCCCGCCACGCGGGCCGCCTGGCGCGGCTCGCGGTCTCGCTCGGCGCGACGCGCATCGCCGCGATCACGCCGTACTACCTGCCCGCGCGGCCCGATGAGCTGGCCGCCCACTACGGGCGGATCAAGGAAGCGGCGCCGGATGCCGAACTCTACGCCTATATTTTCCCCGAACGAACGGCGGTGCCCGTCCCGCCTCCCGTATTCGCCCAGATCGCGGCGGCTGCGGGCCTGGCCGGCGCCAAGATAAGCGGCTCGGCGTCCGCCGACCTGGCCGGCTACGTGGCGGAGGCCCGGGCCTTGCGGCTGTATTCCGGTAACGACACGAACCCCGCGGCCGTCATGCAGGTCGGCGCGGCGGGAGTGATCTCCGGGCGGAGCGGTGCCTACTCCGACGTCTACGCGGCGCTGACCGCCGCGCTGGCGGCCGGTGACGCTGACGAGGCGGGCCGGCACCAGCGGATGCTGGACCGGATCGTCGCCGCCGGGGCGAGCATCGGGCGCGTCAAGTACGCGCTGGAACTGCGCGGCCTGGGGACCAGCACGGCCCGGATGGCCGTCGATCCGCCCGCAGGCGAGGTGGCCGCCGCCATCGCCGGCCTGGTGGCCGAGCTCCCCCGGGTTCGGCCTGTCCCGGCGTGAACCTCGGGTCCCGGTCGCGCGTCTTTTTGGGTAGAGGTCCGGCGAAAGCGGGGCGCCGGACCTCGACAAAGCTCGGCAATCGTGCGGGTGCCGGGCGGCGAGCCCGGCGAGAGCGGGGCACCGGACAGCTGGCCGGTGCGAGCGGGGCGCCGGGTCTCCCCAGCGAGCGGACGGGCCGGCGACGCAGGCATCGGCGGCCCGCGGTCGTCACAGGCCACTATCGAGCACTTGGTGTGCTCGCGCGATGAGCACCGGCACGGCCAGGCCTTCCCGCTCGAACCCTTCGCCGACCGTCTGGCCCAGCTGGTAGCGCGCGTTGATCCCCTCGAGCACGACGGCGAGCTTGAAGTAGCCGAACGCCACGTAATATCCGATCCGGGAGACGTCACGGCCGGTGCGCCGGGCGTACTCCGCGGTGAACTCGGCCCGGGTCCAGAACCCGGGGCTGGTCGTTCCGTCCGTCGAAAGACCGGGAGCGTCGGCAGGCACGCCGACCGGGCCGAGCCAGCCCTTCTCGCCCGGATCGGTCCAGTAGACCAGGGTCAGGCCGAGGTCGGCCAGCGGGTCGCCGAGGGTGGCCATCTCCCAGTCCACCACGGCCGTGATGGTGGGCTCGGGCGATAGCGCCACGAGCACGTTGTCCAGCCGGAAGTCCCCGTGCACGAGCGTCACCTCGCCCTCGGCGGGCAGCGCGGCGGTCAGCCGGTCCACCAGCCGGGCGTATTCCGGGAGCTCCCTGGTCACCGACAGGTCCCACTGCCGCTGCCAGCGGTCGAGCTGGCGCCGCAGGTACCCGGCGCCGCGGCCCAGGCCGGAGAGGCCGACCGCCTCGACGTCGACGGCGTGAATAGCCGCCATCATGTCGGCGAGGCGCTCGGACAGGCAAGCGTTCTGGGCTTCGGTCAGCCGTCCGGTGTCCGCGCTGGTTCGCAGCACCATCCCGGGCACGTGCTCCATCACGTAGAAGGGCGCTCCGATCACGTCGGCGTCGGAGCAGTACGCCACCGGTCGCGCCACAGGCACCCGGGTGCCCGCGAGCGCGGACAGGACGCGGAACTCCCTGGACATGTCGTGGGCGGTCGGCAGCACGTGACCGAGCGGCGGGCGGCGCAGCACCAGCAGGTGGCGGCCCGAGGGATCGGAGACCGAGAGCCGGTAGGTGAGGTTGGAGCGGCCCCCGGCGATGAGCTCGATGCCGGCCAGTTCCAGGGGCCCGCCCTGGACGTGCTCGTTCAGCCAGGCGGCCAGGCGCTCGGGGCTGGGGATTCCAGGGGGACTGGTGCTTACGGTCATGGTCTAACGAATCGTAGAACGGCGCAGAACGGGAAATCTCTCCTCCCCCACCTATGGACTAATCACCGGGGCTGGCGTAAGCAGGAAAGGAAGCTAGAAGGTCTAGACCTGGGAGGGACCCTGTGGCTGACGCGTGGATGCCGGGCACCAGATGCATCCGGGCAGAGACCGACGGGGGAGAACTGGGAGGGGGCGCGCCGCGGGTCATCTGGATGACCCTCGGGTCCGTGTATCTCATTTCCGCCTGGTCGGCCGCGCAGCGGCTCATTGAGGAGAAGCGGCCCTGTCACCTGGTCTGGGACCCGCAGACCGGCGACATCGCGCAGCTGCTGCCGATCGTGCGGGCCGGCTGCGCGCTCGGCACTCCCGAGCACCTCGACTACGTACCGGACCGGCTTCCGCATCCATGGTCAGGCGTGAACCGGGAAGGCCGGCTGTGCGTCCAGATCTGCGTCCTCGCCTCACCCAGGGAGCCGTTCACCAGCTACCAGATGATCGGGCTCGGCGAGATCCTCGACTGGCTCGACTCCTGGCGGATCCCGCGCCGCTGGCCGGCCGGGTCGCCGGCGCCTTACCGGCAGGCGGGCCGCGCACGCAGCCGGGCCCAGTGGGCCCGGGGCGGACATTTCGGCGCCTCTCAGGTACCCGATTGCGATAGCATCGGCCCCGGCGGAATCGACATCGACCAGCTCGCGGGCGCGGACCGCATCACCCGCGGGCTGCCGGAGCCGCCAGCCGCCGAACCGCCCGCGATCCGCCTGCCCCCCCGCACGGCGCAGGTGGTCGCGGCGGTGTTAGCCCCGGGGGACGACCCCCCGGGATCCCCCCGATCATGGGGGGCCTGCCCGGCCCCCCATACCCCCTGGGGCCTCATGAGCCAGCCTGAACTCTCCACCACCACGCGCACCGAGCTGCGCCGGCACCGCGAGCGCGGGCGGACCGATCGCGACGACCTGTACGCCGTGCTCGACGCCGGGCTGATCTGCCACCTCGGGGTCATCGCCGACGGCGCGCCGCGGGTCCTGCCCACCGGGTACGGGCGCCTCGGCGACATTGTGTACCTGCACGGGTCGTCGGCGAACGGGACGTTCATGGCCGGGGCCGGGCGCGAGGTGTGCGTTACCGTCACGCACCTGGACGGGCTCGTCTGCGCCCGGTCGGTCTTCAACCACTCGATGAACTACCGCAGCGCGATGATCTACGGCGTGACGCGCCTGCTCACCGATCCCGCCGAGCAGACCGAGGCGCTCCGCATCATCACCGAGCACCTAGCGCCCGGGCAGTGGTCCTACGTCCGCCAGCCCACCCGCAAGGAGCTCGCGGCGACCTCCGTCCTGGAGCTGCCGCTCGCGGAGGCGTCGGTGAAGATCCGCGACGGCGGGCCGAAGGACGAGCCGGAGGACTACGAGATGGGCATCTGGGCGGGCGTGGTGCCGGTCACGGTGGCGTTCGGCGATCCGGTGCCCGATGAGGAGCTGCGGCCGGGGATCGCCACGCCCGGGCATATCGCGAATCGTGTTTTCTGACCAGGGCCTCCAGCCCTGGTGCCGTGGGGGATGTCGATGGGGGGATCCACCGGTCGTTCGGCATAAGGGTTTTGGCTGGCAATGCACGGTCGTCGAGGCCATACTCTGTGAGGGTGAACGACAGGCTCGTGTGGATCGACTGCGAGATGACCGGGCTCGACATCGAGCGCGACGCCCTCATCGAGATCGCGTGCCTGGTGACCGACGCCGAGCTCAACCTGCTCGACGAGGGCGTGGACCTGGTCATCAAGCCGCCGGCGGAGGCCCTCGCGGGCATGCCGGAGGTGGTCCGCGAGATGCACACCACCTCCGGGCTGCTGGCCGAGCTGCCGAGCGGGATCCCGGTGGCCGAGGCGGCCGAGCTCGTGCTCGACTACGTGCGCGGGCACGTGCCCGAGCCGCGGAAGGTGCCGCTGTGCGGGAACTCCATCGCCACCGACCGCTGGTTCATCGCCCGCGATATGCCCGAACTCGACGCCTACCTGCACTACCGGATGATCGACGTGTCCAGCATCAAGGAGCTCGCGCGGCGCTGGTATCCGCGCGCGTACTTCTCCTCCCCCGCCAAGCACGGCGGGCACCGGGCGCTGGCCGACATCCGGGAGAGCGTGCAGGAACTTCGCTACTACCGGGACGCCGTGTTCGTCCCGCAGCCGGGGCCGGACTCGGCGACGGCGCGCGAGATCGCCGCGCGTTACACGCAGCAGGACGTATCCGGCACTCCAGGGGGACGCTTCGAGCGCTGACGCTCGGGCGGCGGGCTTCAGCGTGTGGCCCGCGGGTGGCTCGGGGCCGCTATACTCATGGTTACCCGCGCGATGTCCTCCGGGACAGCGCGCGTTGTGCTGTCGTTCGGGCGTGTACCGCGCGGACGGCGGCGATGGTGGGCGTAGCTCAGTAGGCTAGAGCACCAGGTTGTGGTCCTGGGTGTCGTGGGTTCGAGTCCCATCGTCCACCCCATCGTGTATAGCACGTGACCTGCGAGTTTGGCAGGAACCCGGAGTTTTCGCTAACCACTTGGTTAGCATTTTGGTTAGCAGATCTGTGTGACGTCGATCACATGGAGTCTCGTGGCGTGTAGTGCCATGCCGCGTTGTGTGGTGTCCAGGCCGTTTACCCAGGAGTTGACGCGGACGCCCTGCGAACCCCCGCGCCCTTGATCACCTCGTGCGTAACCGGACGGGGAATCCTTTCCCGTATCCGCCCTCGCGCGCCAGGTCTGCCAGGAACGCGCACTCTTCAGGCGTCGGCGCCCAGGCCAGCATCGCGTCACGCTTCACCGTGATCCGCATGCTGTGGCGAGGTTGCCGTCTGGCGTCCCGTCCTTGCCGAGCACATCGAGGACCACCCGGCCGGACACGCCGTCCGGCTGCTCGGCCAGCCGCACGTCCCACGAGTCGACCGACCCCCGCACGATATGCCCGTGCCAGGTACGGTACGCCCTAACCGCCTGCCGTTCCCGCCAGCCGAGCACCTGGGGGGTCACGGGCTCATCCCTGCGGGGAAGGAGAGTCACCGAGCCTGCTACCGGCCACCTCGGCCCATGCCCGGGCGTCAGCGGCCGAGTTGGGCGCGTAGCGGCAGCGTGGGCGAGCGTGGCGTGCACCTGGGCGTCGGCCAGGATAAGGGGGGATTTCTAAAACGGGGTGCCGGTAAGAACGGCGTCAGCGGAACCGCCTGCGTGTCCACTTTGCTGAACAGTGCCGTATGACAGGCTGTGTGCATGAAGATCGCGGAGCGGACGGCCACGTGGCGACGGGAACGTCGGGTGCTGGCCGCCGCCCGGGCCAGCGACCCGCGCGTCGTGCTATCAGAGAAAACGTGTAGGTGTCAGGCCCTGCGCTGGCATTCCGGCGACGTCAAGCTCTGAAGGTCAGGCGCGCTCCCGGAGCAGGTCAGCGGTGAGCTGCTCCTCGCGTTCGGGGGTCATGTCAGCAGCAGGCATCGAGCTTGCCTCCTCGGACAACGGATCCGCTGAGGTCAGTCTCCCGCAAATACCACGGCGTCGGCACGAAGCAGGTCAGACCCGGTCCCGCGACGCCGCGGATGACAAGCACCCTGGCAATGACACGCCGGATGACGGGCAGGCGGTCCGTCCCTGGTGGGACCGGCCACGGTGTTCGTCTCCGGCGACGACGAGGCGGCCAAGGCCGAGGTCAAGGGGCTGCTCCACGACCTCGGCTGGAAGGACGAGGGGATCATCGACCTCCGCGGTATCCAGACCGCCCGCGGACCGGAGAACTACGCCGTGCTGTTCTTCGAGATCGTCGCCGTTCTGAAGAGCCGGTTCGTCAACATTAACGTTACCCGCTGAATCCGCCGCATCCAGCCGACGCCGTTCTGGGTGATCGACGGAGCGACCTGCAACGCCACCACCGCGTCGGGCCGGGCTGCCAGCCAGATGGCTATATGTGGCCATGGCCTTTCCCCCTTAGCCGTGGTCTTCGTGCCCGGCATAGGTCTGGGCTGTCGCGTAGCCGAAGTTACGCTCAACCCAGGTAGCGCGACCCGTCACGCTGCCAGCATCACTTGTACCCAGGCCGCGCCGACCCTGACCGCTGGCCTAAATTCGCGCCCGACAGAACGACTAAATCCCGCTGGAAATCTCCCGCATGTCGACGGATAGGCTAGCTGGCCTGACTAATCCTGGCGGAACTGGCTCCGCAGGCCAGGCGCCCCATGTAGTCCGGTACCCATGTTCGCTACGCCGACATGCCAGAGGCGGCCTACGCCCGCGCGCTAGCAGAAAACGGCGTGCCGATGCTGTATGCGGAGATACTCGCCGATGCCGACCAGGGACTGCACCGCGGCGAGCTGCGCACCGATAGCGGCGACCTGGGCCGCCTGCTCGGGCGGCCCACGACCCCCTCACAGACGCAATCGCGGCCGCGCTGCGATGATGACCGCTCCCGCAACAAATCCCGAACCACCTCGTCGGCAACTGCTCGACCTGCCCGCCTCTATCGTCCCCTCGGCTTCAGCGGTGATAGATATCGCGTCGGTGATCGATATCGAGGATGTGGATCTCTTTGCCGTCTTCGTTGGTGGTGTAGCGGACCCGGTATTCCCCGCGCCGTGCACGCCAATGCCCTTCGAAGGGGGCTCGCAGCGGTGCGCCAACCCGACGTGGTTCCTCGGCCAGCGGGCCGCGGATGAACTCGTAACAGGCCCACGCGACGGCCTCCGGCAGCCGCTCCTGCAGTTGCCTGGCAGCCGTCGGCGAGATCACGACGTGGTAGGCCACGGGTCAGCGCTTGCCGAACCGCTCCATCAGCGACTGCTCCACCTCGTCAAGCGTCAGCCCCTCACCGCGCGCGATCTCCTGCTGGGACTCGGCTATGCGCTGCTGGGCGGCGGGGTCGGCGAGCAGTTCAAGCGTTGCCTCGATGGACTCAAGGTCCTCGGCGGCTATCAGCACGACGTATTCGCGGCCGTTGCGCGTGATGTGGACGCGTTCGTGCGTACGGTCCACTTCCTCGGCGATCTCGGACAGCCTGGCCTTGACATCGGACAACGGCAACATAACCATAGACCAAGATTGTAGTCTATTATCGCGGGATACTGGGGCGGCGCCCTGGCGCTGACGGGCCGCGCCGGGACCACGCTCGCCGCATCGAGACCGGCACCGCAGTGGTGGTGGTGGTGCTGCTGCTGTACCGGGATGGCCGGGCTCGGGGATCGGCCCAACGGAATGAAGCAGGAATCGCCCCGCTATATAATATAATTCGAAAAAGTGTCCGAGGGGGGACTTGAACACGAAAACCGGTGACATCCCCGCTGCCGAGTCAGGTCGTCCGAATCCCTCCGGCCAGCACGCCGGGTGGCAATGCTGTCGCCGGTCACGCCCTACGTATTCGAAGACCTAGATCCGGCCATCGGGCCGCAGCGCCAATCGAGGGAGACGATCACCGCGGCGCGTCAGTCGAGTGGTGCAGGCTCGCGGTCGAGACGATCAGGCCCATGGAGGCGTCAGGCAACGGTAGGCCCGCAAGATTGGCGTTGGCGAACTGGCCCAACATGAGTAGCACGCCCCCGCTCGTCGACCTTATCTAACTGGCCGGTTCGGGTCATCGTGCTCTTTGAGGGCTGGATACTTCTTCTCGTGGAGCCATTTCTGACCTGGCTGGCCCAGGGCGCGATCGGCCCGGCTCTGGTGGGGCTTCCTGTGAACTGGGCCGCCGGGAAGCTGGCTGGGGTGGCCAAAGGCTGGTTCCGGCGGCGATCGGATGGCCTGAGCCGCATCGTCCTGGCGGCAACTGGTGGTGCTGTTGACCTTTCCGACGCCGAGTTCGATGCTGTCCGGCATCTGCTGGAGGATGAGCGGACCTGGATCCAGATCGGGCATGGCACCGTCGAGGACCTGGCGGTCCGCATCGCTTCGTGCCTTCCCCCAGGTGCTGGCCGGTCCGCCGATGACTGCCTGGTCGTATCGAGGGCCATCGCCCGCGGGCTGCTGGAGTTCGCGGCTGACAGGCTTGAGCCTGGGCTGTTCCAGCAGGTGCTACTTGCTCGTCTGGATCGGCTGGAGACTAATCAGGCAAGCGCGCTCGATGAGGCCATAATGGGTGTGCACGCGGATCTGGCCGCTTTGTTCGCACAGCAGGATGAGGCCGACGCGGACCGGTTCGAGCGTGTGATGCGGCAGCTCGGGCGGGTGCTGGACGGGATTGCCCACGGTCCAGCGGGACAGAGTGAAGTCTCGGTTTATCTGGCCAGGCTGATCAGATGGCTGAATACCGACCAGTGGCCTCACGATGACCGGCTCGGCGGCCCAGTGCTGACGCCCGCCGGGATGGAGCGAAAGCTGACGGTCACTAATGTCGGTCAGGCGGGCGGGCAGGTTCTGGACGCCGACGAAGTTGCACGGCACTGTACGCGCCTGGTTGTGCTGGGCGGCCCGGGGGCGGGCAAGACCTGGCTGGCCAGGCGCACCGCCAGGCGGTGCGCTGAAGATGCCCGGGAAGCTCTGGCGGCAGGCGCCTCCATCGATGAGGTCGAACTTCCGCTCTTCACCACGTGCTCGCAGCTGCTAGCCGTGCCCAGTAACATCGAGATCCGCCAAGCCATCGTCTCAAGCGCCTTCGGCCAGCTCTGTGACCTGGGCGGCATGCGGATCAGCCAGGCGCTGCAGGAGTTCTTCGCGAACAGGAACGCTCCGACGCTACTGGTCCTCGACTCCCTGGATGAAGCCCGCGGACCAGACGACCGGGTCCGCCAGGCCGACACGCTCCCGCCTCCGTGGCGGATCGTTCTCACCAGTCGGCCGAGCTCGTGGAACAAGCAGCTCGACATCAAGGAACGAAGCGACTCTCACCGGGTCGGCACGTTGCAGCCGCTACGCTACCCGGATGACGTGGAGCAATTCGTCACCCGCTGGTTCACCCAGGAGCCCGCCTGGGGTCATGACCTGATCGCGCAGATCGCCCGGCGGCCTAGCTTGCAGCAGGCAGCGACCGTACCGCTCATCTTGGCGTTCTATTGCATCATCGGCGGCAGCCAGCCGCTGCCCGAACTCCGGCATGACCTGTATGACCGCGTCATCCCGTGTATGCTAACCGGCCGCTGGCGTTCTAGCACGCAACTCGATTACGACGTGGAGTCCTGCCGGGCAGCGCTTCGCGATTGGGCGTGGGCAGGAGCCACCGAGGATCCCGTCTCTGGCCTGGGAACGTGGGCCGATGAGATCCCCACCCGCCGAGCGCACCTCAGCGAGGTCGACCGGGCCGTTCTCGATCACGTGGCCGCGCCGCTCGGCCCGCCGGATATCTACACCGGGATCATCTCGCGGCGCTTTATTCACCGGTCGATCCGCGAGCATCTGGTGGCCGAGCACGTCGCCAGCCTGGATGTTGACCAAGCGGCCAGCGAGCTGCTTCGCCACATCTGGTATGACCCCGACTGGGAATACGCAGCCCCCGCGGCGCTGGCCATGCACCGCCAGCATGACCAGGTTCTGCGGGCCCTGAACCGCCGGGCCGCGCCCTCGATCGATTCCCCGGAGAGCATCTCTCTCGTCGAAAGCTGCGGGGATAGTGAGATCGGCTGGGAGTGGGAGGAATTCCTGGCCAAAGTAGCATCGGAGTCCTGCGAGGCCGACTGGTCGGCCCACGCTGCCAAGATCATCGGCCGGGCCCGGCTGGACCTCGCCAGAGCAGGCCGCCTCGCCAGAGCAGGCCGCCTCGCCAGCATCGGCGGCGCGGCGTCCTGGCCGACCTCCAACATCCAGCTACGGCAGACATTGCTGCAGCAGCTGGCATATGCGGACGAATCCGAGGCGGCAGGGCTGGCAGAGGTGCTGGCTCGGCTGAACCCGACAGCGGAAGACAAACGCCAGGCGCGGGAAACCCTGTGCAGGCTGATAGGCGATGCGTCCTTCCTTGCCGTCGGAGAGCTGGCAGATGCGCTGGCGCGGCTCGATCCCACGGCCGAGGACCGGCGCCAGGCCCGGGAGGCTCTGCTAACCCATCTCGGTCCAGGCCGGGACGAGACCTTTGCCGCCAGTATCGCTTATACGGTCAGCCAGCTCGACCCGACGGCGGAGGACCGGCGCCAGGCCAGGGAGGCGCTGCTGGACATCCTGGACCAAGGCCGGCTCAAGGAGTTCTTCGAGGAAGGAATTGCCGGTACGGCTGACGCGGCAGCACGACTCGCGGTGACAGCGGAGGAACGGGCGACGTTCCTGAAGCGGCTGATTTGGAATCCGGCCGAATGGCCGGCCGAATCGATCAAGGCCGCGGTGGCTGGTCTTGACCCGACGGCCGAGGAACGGGCCGCAGCCCAGTCGGCGCTGCTGGAGTCGCTGCCCTTGGAGGCAGGCACGCCGATCACCATGAGGCTGGCGGACGCGGTGGAATGGCTCGCGGTGACGGCGGAGGAGCGGGCACGTGTCCGCCAAGAACTGCTTAGGTTGCTTGCATCGTGCACGAGCAGCCGGGAGGCCGGAGGTCTGGCGGACGCGGTGGCCCGGCTGGATCCGACCGGCGAAGAGCAGGCTCAGGTCCGGGAGATGCTGCTGCGGCAGCTGGCCGGGAACACGGACATTTGGGCGGCCCCATACCTGGCAGGCGCGATCACGCAGCTGGATCCGACCGGCGAAGAGCAGGCTCAGGTCCGGGAGATGCTGCTGCGGCAGCTGGCCGGGAACACGGACATTTGGGCGGCCCCAGACCTGGCAGGCGCGATCACGCAGCTTGGCCCGACGGGCAAGGAGAAAGCCGAGGCCCGCGAGGCGCTTCTGCGAGCGCTGGCACAGGAGCCTGACCACTGGCAGCTGGCTGTGGAGCTGGCAGACGCGGTGGCCCGGCTCGATCCAGCGGCCGAGGACCTGGCCCGTGCCCGGCATGCGCTGCTTGAACAGCTGGCCCGGGAGCGGCTGAAGGCTCATGCCGTGGAGCTGGCGGACGCGGTGGCCCGGCTCGACCCCGCCGCCGAGGACCTGCACCGAGTGCGGGAGGTGCTGCTGGAACGGCTGATCCGGGAGAAGGGTCTCTGGGTATTTGGCCCGCGCGACCGTCATAGGAGGTTGATCCCGGACCTGGCAGCCTCCGTGGTCCGACTCGACCCGGCGGCCGAGGACCTAGCCCGCGCCCGGTACGCGCTGCTTGAACGGCTGGCCCGGGAGACCGACGTGTTGGAGGCCGCGAAGCTGGCGGACGCGGTGGCTCAGTTCGACCCCACGGCCGAGGAGCGGCGCCGGGCGCGGGACATGCTGCTAGGGGCGGCGCAGGACTGGAAGACGCGCGGTCTGGGCACGCCGGTGGCCGAGGTAGTGGCCCGGCTCACGGTCACGGCCGAGGACCGCCGCGAGGTCCGGAATGTCCTGCTGGGGCTGGATGCCTGGGAGACGAACAGCTCTGAGACGGCGAGACTGGCGCACGCGGTGACCGAGTACACGATGACGGAGGAGGAGCGCTGCGACGTGAGAGAGGCGCTGCTCGGACGGCTGGCCCGGGCAACAGACAGCCGGATGGCCGCGACGCTGGCCAGAGCGCTGGCCCGGCTCGACCCTACGGCGGAGGAGCAGCGCAGCGCCCGGGATACTTTGTTGAGGCTGCTGGACGCGGAAACGGGCTACGAGCGGGCAGAGGGACTGCTAGATGCGATGGCCTGGCTCAATCCGACCGTCCAGGATCTAGCTCGCTGGCGTACCTGGGCTGCCCCACCGGACGCTGATCTGCTATCCGCAGCACGCCGGAACTCGGAAGTCTTCCCCTGGCTTGCGGTTCTGTCCTCGGCCCGCCCAGATCAGACAATCATCGACGATGATTGACGCACCCCGACTATGGACTGCTGCAGTCCCGCCGGGTAATCCCGGCGGGACTGCGGGCAAGCTGGATGAGACACAAGCGGGATGCCCGGAACCTGGATGTCCTGTGTGGCCCCATCGAGGCCAGCACAGTTCTCACCAGCACTTATCCGGCCCGCAGCAGACTGGCGGCGCAATGATTCCGGCACAGGCAGATGAGGTCGTGCTCCGGCGAGCCGTCGCGCGGCAATCAGGATCTCGGCCGGGGTTGAGGACGCTCACCACAACAGCATGGGCACGTGTGGCGCCCGGTGACCACCGCGACGGCGAGACCGTGGTCCGCAAGAGGTTACCAGTCGACAGCAGATTCAGCATGTAGAGATGCTGTGCGACCGGTTCGACGTGGAGGCTTAACCGCGCCGGGTGCATCCCGAATTCGGGGGACGTGATGCCCACCCGGGCCGACCAGGCACCAGATGTGCGGCATCAGGGTGCACAGGACGGGGACTAGCGATTTCCCCATACACCACTTCCGTGGACGCGAACCTTGCCGGAGACCTTCCCCGCGGAGGGCAATCTCGTGTCTCATCTACCAGGCAGTCAGGGCCCTCCGCGAGCCCCACAGAAATCCCACAAGTCCGCGTCCCAACGGCGATCCCCACATGAATCCCACGGACGAAACGGCACCATGCGGTACACTTGTTATGCGTGTTAAAGGCACGGAAATCCCCGCTAACCAGCGTTTATGCGCCTGAGCTGCGCTGTTTGGGCTTTTCCAGACGAATGCTTTCAGGATGATAGAACGCCTGAAAAGCGGAAGGTCAGCAGTATGGTCTCACCTATCGCTCAGCGCTCGAGGCGCCAGCCGCTGGTCTGTTTCATTGGACAGGACAGGAGTCCGCTCGATCTTGGCGAGGAGCTCCTCGGCCTCGTTGTAGTGATAGGTTCGGTCATTTCGTCTCCATGGCGGCGGTTCGCTAGGTATCCGCATGATCTGAACAGCTGCCAGCCAGCCGACAGTACGGCCGTTGCAGCGCGCAGCCCGAATGGCACTCCTCCTGGGCCTGCCGCACGCCCCCCGGAGCCCGGTGCAGCTCCGGCCACCGAGCGACAGCGTGTGGCGGTCCAGGTGGCCGGTCAGATCCTCCGGCGGCTGCGCACGAAACCGGAATAGAAGCCGAGCTGACCCCGCGATCTCGATCGTGACTCAGAGAACCGGCGAGCACGGGTTACGTAGAGGTCCTGGTCAGGCCTATAGGCCGAGGCCGCGACCGATGATTTCCTTCTGAATCTCGGTGGTGCCGCCGAAGTGCTAACCAAACGCGACGGCCATTTGCCCGTTGCTAGCGGATGCTTCGGCGTTGCCCCAGGTCCGCAACCCAACAAGTAGCGGAGGCGATGACATCTACAGCTGAGCGAATCTGAGTTGTCGAGCTGTTTACACTACGGCTTTCAGCAGATCGCTCATGACATCCGCGGCGGTGGAGTCCTCCTCGTCCAGGATCTTCACGTACCGGGTCGTGGTGGTGAGGTCGCCGTGGCCGAGACGGTGCCGTACCCGCTCGAGGTCGACGCCTTGGTCGATCAGCCACGATGCATGCGTATGCCGGACCTGGTAGGGCGTGTACCGGAACGGCAGGTTGGCCGCCTCGACCGCGGAGTTCCAGATGCGGTACCAAGTGTGCTTGCCCAGGTATTCGGTCGGGTCCCGGCGCCAGCCCGCCGACCACTCCCGTTCCGCATGGCCGGTTGTCCGGCGTTTGCGCGAGCGGCCGCTGGGATAGGGTCGGGGCCACACCGGTAGCAGGCAGGCAGGGTGGCCGGCTGGAGGACGGCATGGCTGACGAGCGTGAGTCTGCGGCCACGGTCGGCCGCGAACTGGCCAACACGGTCCTGGAAGCCTTCACCAGGCACCGGCTCGTCGGCATCGGGGAGCTACACGGGCTGCAGAACCATCACGACGCGCTGCAGCTGCTGCTGACCGACCCGCGGCTGCCGGGGGTGGTCGACGATATCGTCGTCGAATTCGGCAACGCCCGCTACCAGGACACGATGGACCGGTTCATCACCGGCCAGCCGGTCGCCGACGCCGACCTGCGCGCGGTCTGGCGGAACACCACGCAATCGCCCCTGCAGACCTGGGACGCGCCGGTCTACGAGCAGTTCTACCGGACGGCGCGCGCAGTCAACTGGGCGCGGCCGGCCGGCCGGCAGATCCGCGTGCTGCTCGGCGACCCGCCCATCGACTGGCCCGCGGTCACGGAAGGCAGCGGGATTGGCGCCTTCCTGGGCCAGCGCGATGCTCATGCGGCATCGGTGGTGGAGCAGGAGGTGCTGGCCAACGGCCACCGGGCACTGCTGTGCTTTGGCGCGGGCCACCTTCTGCATCCGGACGCCGGTCTGAGCGTGCCGCCCAGCTTCGCCTCGATCGTCGAGCAGCGGACCGGCGAGCGGATGTACACGATCACAGATCTCGTACCGCCGACTGCAGACGCCGGTGGCCTGGCCGGCCAGTTGTCCCGGTACCCGCGAGGCGCGGTCATCCCGGCCGCTGGCACCTGGCTCGGGTCCGTCGACGCCGAGGCGTTCTTTCACGTCGTCGTCTTCGGCCCAAATGGCGCGAGGTTCAACCCCTTCCGGGGCGTGCCGCTCGGATCGCTCCTGGACGCGGGCCTGTACCTGGGCCAGCCCGGGAATCTCACCGCGTCGCGGCCGAACCCGGCCATCTATCTCGACCCGGCCTACTGGGAAGAACTGCGGCGCCGGAACGCCCTGATGGGCAACCGCGTGAACCTGGACGGCTACCGGCGGGATAAGCCCGCCCAGTACCCGCTCCCCGAACTTCCCCCATCACCGGAGGCCCGCCGCTGGGGCTAACATGGGATTGAGTATGTAGCGCGCCGTACTACAATGAACTACATGAGTCATCCGCTTAGCCTCCGCCTGAACGATGCGACTATCGCGCGCCTGGGCAGGCACGCCCAGCGGGCGCATCTTGCCCCTCGGACCCTGGCCCAGCGGTACGTCGAAGAGGGCCTACGCATGGATGAGCATCCGCTCATCCGATTCGCCGAGGGCCCAGCCGGCCGACGGACGCGGCTGGTGGGAACCGGTAAGGACGTCTGGGAAGTTATCGCCACTGTCCGCGACAACGGCGGCGATGCCGCCGAGGCGGCCCGCTACCTGGAGATACCGCTCGGCTTCGTCCAGGCTGCCATCACCTACTACGGCGCCTACCAGGACGAAATCGACCAGTGGATCGAGGCCAATGAGCAGGAGGCCGCCGAGGCCAGCGCGGCTTGGTCCGCGGGACAGACCGCGGTCAGGCATTGAGGCTGCTCCTAGACGAGATGCTCTCCCCGGTCATCGCCCGCGAACTGTGCGCGCGAGGTCACGACGTCCAGTCCGTGGCCGGGCACCCCGAACGGGAGGCTCTCTCCGATCCTGACGTGCTGGCGTTCGCGCGAGCTGAGCGGCGCGCCGTCGTTACCAACAACATCCGCGACTTCCGGCTGCTGCACGTCGAGGCCGTGCTGCCGGGCGGTCCAGGACACTTCGGCCTGATGTTCATGCCGGGTACCTACAAGCGCACCAAGAACGACATCGGCCGGATCATCGCAGCTCTTGAGGCGAAGCTCAGCCAATACCCTGGCGACGAAGACCTCGTCAACGCCGAGGAATGGCTGTAACTCCACTCGGTCTTGTCTAGAACTATGGTCGTCTCGGCGAGCGCGCACCGCACCGGTGTGCAGCCAGGTCACTGCGCAGCCACACGCCCACCCCACCAGGACGTTCCCTGCTACGTCAACGGGGCTTCTGACCGCGGCCGCCGCGGCTTGGGTAAGCCGCCGCAGCGGGTGCGATCTAATGGGAGGATCGCCCCGCCCCGGGATGACGAGGAGGACCTGACTTGACTGACCCATACGATCCGCCCCGGCCGCGTGACTACGCCATGCAGGAGGAACTTGAGTCACTGCACGAGCAAGAGCGCGAAGGGCACGAGACGCCCGAGGAGCAGCGGCGCGCCGAGCTCCTGGAACGGCGGCTGCGCGTCGACGAGCACGGAGCCGAGGTGCGCGAGCACCGGGACCAGAATCGCGAGGCCGACCAGCAGGACGAGGAGGAACGCGAGCGGCATCGCCACTGACCGCTCAGCCACGGTTCGGGCACGCCTGGTGGCTGGCGCCGTCAGTCTGCCCTTTCCCTGGAGGGGCCGCCGACGACAGAGGGGGCGCCGGCGACGAGATCTCGCAGCCTGTTCCAGCGCTCCTGATGACGCTGGTCGTAGCGGCTTGCGGCGCGCCTGGCGAGCCGCGGCCGGCTGGCGTAGCGGTGCACTGCCCACCATGACCCCGGCTTGGCCAGCCGGATGGCGCCGACGAGGGCCACGACGCTGATGAAGATGCCGATAACGCCGGTCACGACCTTTCCCTTGAGCAGGCAGATCACGCAAAGCAGGAGATTGACGGCGATGACGGCGACCGACGACCACCACGCCGCCGTCCCGATACGGCCGGTCACGAAGTCAGCCCCGCCGATCAGCGCCCCGGTTATCACCAGGACGCAGAAGATCGCGTCGACCGATTTCCGCCCCTGATCGGTCCAGTAGACGTCTTCCAGGTGCAGCCAGAGCGCGAACTCGTCGAAGGTGAGGCCGACGCCCGCCCCGAAGACGGCGGCAGCCGCGTCGAGCGCGGCCCCCCTCGGCGTCTGCGATACCAGGACGATGCCGGTCCCGATGATGATCAGGATGCCGAAGACCTGGTGATGAACGTGATGGCCCGCGATCCGGACGTTGCTCAGCCCGGCGCTGCCTGACCGGATCAGCCTCGTCACGATCCTGGTGATGACAAAGGTAACCAGTATCGCCAGGAACATCCACATCATGGGCCGCAGCGAGAAATCGTCCCGGCCGACCGGGATCGTCACCCGGGAAGACAACTTCACCCCGGAGGGGATCTTCTTCACCAGGGGCGGGATCTTCACGCGGGAAACAAGCCAAGGCGCTGTGAAGGCGGGCTCGACTCGCACGGTACCCTCCCAGCGCCTACGCCCTATGCCCGGATTCTACGCGCAGGGACGTCCGGGCCAACCTGTTCGGTCTGTTCTCTGGTCCGACGAGCTACCGTTAGCCGAGGAGGAGTGTCTTCGGTGACCGAGATCCTCACCGAGCCGGTATCGGCTCCGAACGTATGGAGAGGCGACGAACTCGCCGACGCCGGTCGCTGGATCGTTCCTTTCACCGAAGAAGACTTCGCCGATTTCGAGCGAGCGCTCGCGCATGTCTCCAGGAAGCACCTCAGGGACGTCACCGAGATCCGGGCCGAAGATTTCCCGCTTCCGCATTTCCGGGAGCGGATCGATGACATCGTGGACCGGCTGGAGCACGGTCTGGGGCTCGTTCTGCTGCGCGGGCTGCCCATCTACGACAGGTTCAGCGGGGACGAGGCCACCGCCATCTACTGGGCAATGGGCCGGTACATGGGGAACCTCGTGCCGCAAAACCGCAAGGGCGACCTGATCGGCCAGATCCGGGACCTCGGCCGGCGCGGCCCGTACGAGCGAGCGTACGCAACCAACGAAGATCTGGGGTTCCACACGGACTCCACCGATTTCGTGGGCCTGATGTGCCTGCGCCCCGCGCTCTACGGCGGAGAGAGTTTCGTCGCCAGTTCCGGGCTGCTGTACAACTTCGTCGTCGACGAGCAGCCCGGGTACCTGCCCATCCTCAACAAGAACTTCCCGACCGACTGGCGGAGCGAGGAACCGCCCGGATCACCCGGCTGGTACCTGGAGCCGCTCTACAGCTACGTCGGGGGAGCGCTCTCGGCGACCGTCAGGACCGGCCGGGTGATGTCAGCCATGCGATTCCCCGAGGTGCCTAGGCTTACCGCGGACGAGGTCTCCTGCTTCCTGTATTTCGACTCCCTGCCGAAGAGACCAGGCGTCGCCCTCGGCATGGAGCTCCAGACGGGCGACATACAGTTCGTCAACAACTTCGTGACGGTACACACCCGTACGGCCTTCGTCGACGACGCCGAGGACCCAGCGCGTCAACGGCACTTGCTGCGACTGTGGATCAGCCGGCCCGAAGCCGGCCGGCCGCTCTGCCCCGAGTATGCGGTCTGGCGCAGCGGCTACCCGACGTAACCGACGCCAACCAGCGCGAAGGCGCTGCCGTACGGCCTTGTGCACGCTTCGCGCCTCAGAAGCCGCCGAAGCCCCCCGAAGGCGAGGGCGAGGGCGGGGGCTGCGTGTTGCAGGTCACCTCCTGCGGGTTGCAGGTGTAGGTGGGGTAGGGGTTTGGGTTGCTGTACTGCGGAGTGGACGGCGGTGCAGAGGCCGATGGCTTCGCTGATGGCCTAGGGGTGGGGGCCGACGCGTTGAGCCGCTCCTCGGCCGCGTCCAGGCCCTTGGCCCAGCTCACGAGCCGCGCGGTGGTCGCGCCTTGCGGCGGGACAGCCGCTACGTAGCTGAGGGTGAGGCTGCCGTGGGCGGGGAGCCGCACGTACCACTCCACGACGGGATCGGAGTTCGCGATCTTCGACGGGGCGATGCTGAAGCGCAGTGCCTGCATGGTGTTCGTGATCGCCGCGGGGATGCTGTCCTTGAACCAGGTCGTCAGGGCCTTGCCGCTGGCGCTCCGCAGCGTAATGGTCTCGGTCAGCACCGTGCCGTCCTTGCCGCTCAGCGTCCACCGGCGCGCAGCCACCAGGCCGGTTCGGTAGCGCTGCGAGGGGAAGGTGTAGGAGGCCGTCGGCTGCTGCTGACGCGAGACCGCTGGCGGGTGCGACGGCGAGCGCGCGTATACCAGGCCGATGACCGCGACCGCGACCGCGACGGCCGCCACCAGGGAGAGGATCACTGGCCATGAGCGCAGCCGTGAGCGCGCCGGCTGGCGACCGCTAGGCGTTGCCGCCCCGGGCGCAGGGGACCAGGAGCGCTCCGGCGCCGGTCCGGGGATCTCGCCGGGCGGGCCGCCGCGATCGCGATGGCGCAGGACGGTCCCGCCGCCTGACGGGCCGGTCAGGCTCGTAGCCAGCGCGCCGGCCTGGTCCGGGTACGTGCCCGGGCTCAGCTGCATGCTGCTCCCCGGCGCCGCGGTCATGGTCCGCATGCTGCTCCCCGGAGCCGCGGTCATGAGCGGCAGCGCGGGCAATCCGGTCAGTTGGGGCTCCAGCGCGCGCAGCGTGTCCGAGGCCTGCGTGGCTGATCGCGGCCGGGTGTACGGGTCCTTGGCCAGCAGCGACTCGACGTACGCCCAGAGGCTGAGCGGGAGCCCGGGAATGGGCGGCGGAGACTCCTCGGCCTGACGCCGTAGAACCGCCAGCGGGGGACCGCCTCCGAACGGGGTCCGGCCCGCCAGCATCTCATACAAGACGGTCCCAGCCGAGTACAGGTCGGAGGCGGAAGTGGCGGTGCCATCCAGGGCGGTTTCCGGTGCCATATATTCCGGCGTGCCGATCAGGCCGGTGGTCCTGGTCAGAGAGGTCCCGTACGTCAGCCGGGCCACCCCGAAATCGGTGAGCTTGACCCGCACCCGGTCGCCGTAGAAGTCCAGGAGTATGTTCTCCGGCTTAATGTCCCGGTGGAGCACGCCCGCGTCATGCACCGCCGTCAAGCCCGCTAGCACCTGAAGGAATAGCCGGGCGGCCACGTCGGGCGGATACGTCCGTTCTTCGGCCAGGGTTCGCCGCAGGTCCCTGCCTCGGGCCAGTTCCATGACGATCCCGAGCGTGTCCCCTTCCACGACGAGGTTGATGACGCGGACGACGTTGGGGTGGTCGATCGAGGTGAGGATGGAGCGTTCCCGGACGAAGCGGCTCACGACCTCCGCGTCGGCGACCAGCTCTGCCTTGAGAACCTTGACCGCCACGGGAGCGCCGGTCTCGCGCACCGTCCCACGGAATACCTGGCCCATAGCCCCGCGGCCGAGCAATTCGTGCAGCAAGTACCTGCTGCCCAAGGGCTGTTCCACGCCGCGGTTCCTCCGTTCCGAGCCAGTTAGTCGGGGTTCGTTCGGTCAGATTCGGACCGCGCTGGTTCGGCGACGAGATTCGCGATCCCCGACACCCGCACGGCGGTAATGCGGTCGCTGCTGACCTTACGAAGACGGACAGGATGGCCTACCGGTTTACCGGCTGTGGACGCGGCACGACTCCGATGAAATGCCCCAAAAGGGACAGCTTGCCGCCAGCGGAATGCGAAAGCCTCGCGGGTAGTGAATCCGCCCTCCACTGGCCCTCGATCGCCTTCCCGGCGCCCGCCCAGGCCAAGGCAACAGTGTATGGAAGACCTGCATCTCGATAGCCTGAATACACGAAACTGTGCCCGCAATGACACAGGTCATTCGGTCGCCGCGTACTCTCTGTTGATCGGGTATCACAGTGCGCGTAGTGGGACGCCGCCCGGCGTCCGGGTCCGCCTGAGGCTCCGCGAGGTCGCGCATCGCGTCAGGCCGAGTCGGTGGTACGGTGCCGGTTCGTCGAGGATCGTGTCCCTTTCATCACTTATATCGGATAGCGACATACGGGCAAATCTTCTCTTCTCAACCATTCGGCCGATACTTGCCGTAGGATGAGCGCCGCCAGTAGTGGATGGCGATGAACGCGCGGATGGATGATCCGCAAACCCGGGACCACCTTGCTGCCCAGCACGCCAGACCAGGGCCTGGCGGGCACATGCGGGCGGGGACGACACCGGGGATGGCTCGACGAGTTCTTGGGGGGACCACGGTGGCCTGTTCAAGGCGATATCAGTCGGCGGTGGAACGGCGCTCGGTTCGTCCACTAACCGGTGCCCAAGCACCGCTTGGATCCATATACGCCTTACCTGAGCTGGGGCTTCGCCCTGCCGGCCGCGCTTGGCAATGAGCGTCGCCAGCTCCAGGCACGGCCTTCGCCTCGCCCGATCTCTGCTGACGGTTGGTGTATCCGGCACGATTCCGGATATTGCCTCAATCTATCCAACAAAGTCTGTATTGATGGTACGAAACGGATAAAAGGAACATCTAATGTCATTGATCAAGGTCACGTCGGAGGACCTGGCGAATGCGTCGGCGCAGCTGAGCAGCGGGTCGCAGGAGATAGACACCCAGCTGCTCTCGATGCAGAACCTCGTCCAGGGACTTGTCGCCAGTGACTGGCAGGGGGCCGCTTCCTCGTCGTTTGAGACCCTGTACCAGGAATGGAACACCTCGGCCGCTAATCTCCGCCAGGCGCTGGAAGGCATCTCGAAGCTGCTGGCCAATGCGGCCAGCGCGTACGCGTCCACGGAGCAGCAGATCCAGTCGTCCATGCACAGCTGACCGGGACGATCCGGGTTCTGCCAATCTGGGAGCAGCGATGAGCGGGGTCTACTTCACCGCGGATCCCGACGGCCTTGATGCGCTGAGCCAGCGGCTGTCTAGTCTTCGAGGACGGCATGCAGGGGCTCACCGTGGCCGTCGATAATTACGCGCCTTCGGACCTGAGTCCGGACGGCGACGTGTGGAATGCGCTGAAAGCGTTCAATCAGGCCTGGTCCGACGGGCTGAAGGTGATCAACGGGAACGTCGGCGCGTTGCAGCAGCGACTGGCCGGCGCCAGCTCGCTCTACCGCCTCACCGACCAGAAGATCGGCGATGCGGCCCGGCAGGGCGAGGTGCCCCAATGACGCGGCGGCTGGTCATCCTGGGCACCCCGGTCACGGTGCCCGATCCGGCGAGCGCGACCGACCTGGGCGTCAGCTTCCGGGAGGTAAGCGGCCACCTGGCCGATCTCGAAGGCACGCTGCAGACGCTGACCAGGCCGGACGCGTGGGGAGACTGGACCGGCCAGGCCGCCGACGCGTTCGGCCAGTCCATCGGGCAGCTGCCCGCCGAACTCGGGGACATGGCCGACGCCTACGGCCAGGTGGCGTCGGCGCTGGCGCGGTACGCCGGTCAGCTTGAGCCGGTGGTCAACTCCTTGACCGCCTTGTCCTTCCAGGCCGAAGACGCCGAGGGCACGCTGACGGCGGTCAGGACGGCCAGGGCCCAGGCCATCGCGCACGGGCAGGATCCCGTCACGACCGGCTGGGACGCCAGGCTGGCGGACGCCAACGCGGCCGTCTCCGCGGTGCGCGGCCAGCTGAACCGGCTGCTCGGTGAGCTGAACGCAGTGTCCACCACCTACACGAAGCAGATCAGCGCGGCCGCGCCCAAGGGGACCGGGAGGAGCCTGTTCAGCTCGCTCGAGAGCGAGTTCGTGCGAGACGTGGCCGATCCGCTGGCGCACGGCGCCAAGGACGCGGCCAGGTTCGCCAAGGACGGCGGCCTGGATGTTTGGCACCTCGTTGACGGCACGTTCGTCAGGCCATTCACCAAGCTATGGCCCGACCTGGACGCGTTCATCAGGGACCCTGACCTGCACACCGCGGGCGAGTTGCTCGGGGACGTCGGTGATGCGGTCGGCGTGGTCGCGCTGGCCCTCGGCGTGGCCGCTGCCGTGATCTTGCTAACGGTTGGCACAGGCGGCACTGGGGATGTCGCCCTCGTTGGTTTGGCCGGCACTCTCGGGACTGCGTCCGACGTCCTCGGAGATGTCGCCATGGGCGCCCACATTGACGCCCTGGGGGCTAACACGGGGGCCGTGCTCAGCCACGAGAACGACGCAAGCTGGAGCGACGTAAGCCAGTCCGCACTCAGCGTGGCGTCGGATTACGGCGGCGACGTGATTGACGATGACACACCCGGCGATCCCGTACCCGGCATTGTCTTCGGCTTCGGTAGCGGGCTGGAAACCACTCCCTTCAACAATGGAATCACGCACGAGCTCAGCGTTCCGGCAGCGGCTCCTGAGGCCCCGGACGTGGTGAGCGGGCTCCAGATGACGACAGGCGCGGTACAGGGACTGCAGGGACTGCCCGTTGCCCCCGCGATCCAGGGGGCTGGCGGCGCTAGCGTCTTGCAACCGGCGGTGAGCGTGGCCAGTCCTGCCGTCGTGAACATCCAGCACGTGGCCCTCAGCCCGCAGCCGGGCGGTGCTCTCGGCAGCGACGCATCCGGTCCGGAAGGGGATATGTAATGGCGCTGGCGGACCCCACTGTCGCAGCTTCGTTCAGCATTGCCACACCCGGGGACTGGTTCGATATCCGGCTGCCCCAAGGCGAGGCGGCCGCGGACGAACTGGCCGCCCGGCTGGCCGACTCGTGGCCGGGGCAGGCCAGCTCGGCGGAAGAACTGTGCGGCGTGATACGCGGACTCATCATCGCCTCCGCCGAGTTGGATGTGCTCTGCGCGTACGCCACCGTGGTGAACGGCCACGGGCGCTTGCTGCCCGCCAGCTTGGTGATCAACGCCTTCCCTCTCCGCGGGATGACTCTGGGCGAGATCGCGGATCAGCTGTCCGGCGCGGACGGCGCGTTGCGGACGCGGTTGTCACGCCTCGTGGAACTGCTGGCGGGCCAGGCCGTACGGGTCGAGCGGTTGCGGGAATGGGACGTCTCGGCCAATGGACTTCATCCCGTGTCGCTGGTCGTCCAGTACGTGGCCGAGATCCCGGGTAACGGCCAGGCGCTGGTGCTGACCTTCTCGACGCCGGCTCTGGGCCTGGCGGAGCAGTTGCGGCCGGTGTTCCACGCCATCGCGTCCACCTTGCGGTTCGAGCCGGCGGACCATCGGCGATGACGCGGCTGGCGCTCACCTGGCACAGCGCGCAGCAGTCCAGCCAGATCCTGGTCGCCGCGCATCCGCTGACCAGCCTGCACGAGATCTTCGGGGTAAGGGGGCGCCTGATCGTCAACGGGCGGCCGGTGCCCGCCGAGGCCACGCTGGCCGGCGCGGGAGTACGGGACGGTGCCGTGGTCGGCGACGTCCCGCTCCGGCCGCCGGTTCCGGTGGCGCCGCCCGGAGCTCTCGCGTTGCTCGTCGCGTCCGGGGCGGCCGCCGGGGCGAGCTGCGAGGTCCCGGGCGAGGGTACCGTGGGGCGTTCGGCTCCATTGGACCTCAGGGACGACGAGGTGTCAGCCCGACACCTACAGATCTGGGCATCGGGCGGCCGGATCACCGTGGCGGACGCCGACTCCACTAACGGGACCGTGGTCGCGGGCGAGCGGCTGACCGCGGAACGAGAGCTGGCGCCGGGCGAGCTGATCTGGGTCGGCCGCACCGCCCTCACGGTGACCCGGGCGCCGGACCGGGACGCCGCGCTGTCGGACACCGCGGAAGGGCACTGGCGCTATAGCCGGTCTCCCCGGATGCTCGACCAGCCCCGGGCACCCCGCGTCGTGCTGCCCGAGCCGCCCCCGGAACCGCAGAAGGCCTCGTTCCCGGTGCTGACGCTGGCGCTGCCGGTGCTGGTCGGGGTGCTGATAACGGTGCTGACGCACGAGCTCGACTACCTGGCGTTCGTCGCGCTGTCCCCGGTCATGATGGTCGGCAACGCGCTCACCGAGCGGCGCCGGGGCAAGAGCGGCTACAAACAGCGGGTGGCCGACTTCAAGCAGCGCCACGAGCAGGCCCGGGCCGACCTGGCGGCGGCACGCCGGGCCCAGCTGGGCTACCAGCGTCATGTCCACCCCGATCCCGCGTCGCTGCTGCTCATCGCCACCGCGCCCAGCCGCCGGCTCTGGGAACGGCAGCCGGGTGACGACGACTTCCTGGCCCTGCGCCTCGGCACCGGCCAGGTCCGCTGGGACACCGGGGACCAAGGCGGCGAGGCGTCCCTGCGAGACGCCCCTGTCACGCTTGCGCTCCCCGAGTGCGGGGCGGCCGGGCTCATCGGCCGGCCCGCCCACACCCGAGCGCTGGCGCGGGCCATGCTGCTGTCCGCGGCGGTGCTGCACAGCCCGCGTGAGGTCACCATTACCGTGCTGACCGCGCCGGAGACCGAAGCCGACTGGGATTGGCTGCGCTGGCTGCCGCACGCCAGGCAGCCGGACTCGCACCCCAGCCTGGTCCGCATCGGGAACGACGCCGACAGCCTCGGGCAGCGGCTCGCCGAGCTGCACGCGGTCCTGGACAGTCGCAGGCCAGGGACGATGGCCGGCCGCCGGACGGCCCGCCCGGAGACCGCCGACCTGGTCGTGCTTGACGGCTCCTACCAGCTGCGGATGGCCTACGACCTGGCCGCCTTGCTGCGTGAGGGGCCGGCCGCGGGCCTGTACTTCCTGTGCCTGGACGAGACCGCGGCCCAGCTGCCCGCCGAGTGCCGCCAGGCCGTCGTCCAGCTGACCGACGACCAGGGCTCGGTTAGCGCGAGGCTGCTGCGGCCGGGAGACGAGCACGACGGCATTACGGCCGACATCATCTCACCGGCCGTGTGCGAGACCGCCGCACGGGCGCTGGCTCCGGTCGTCGACGTCGGCGGCCGGACCGCCGCGGGCTCCCTGCCGTCTTCCGTGCGGTTCCTCGACGCCGCCGGCCTTCGAGCCGCCTGACCCGCGGCAGATCCAGGCTCGCTGGGCGGCGGGCGGCCGGACTACGCACGCGCTCCTCGGCCTGCGGGCCGACGGGCCGTTCGTCCTGGACCTCGCTCAGGGCCCGCACTTGCTCGTGGCGGGCACCACCGGGTCGGGCAAGAGCGAGCTGCTACAGACCCTGGTCAGCTCGCTCGCCGTGGCCAACCGACCGGACGCGATGAACTTCGTGCTGATCGATTACAAGGGCGGCGCCGCGTTCCGCGCGTTCCGGCCGCTGCCGCACACCGCCGGGATGCTCAGCGACCTGGACGAGTTCCTGGTCGAGCGGGCCCTGGTCTCGCTCCGCGCCGAACTGCAGCGGCGCAAGGCGATCCTGGACCGGGCGGACAAGACCAACATCCAGCGGTACTGGGATGCGCTGGCCGGCCTGCCGGGCAGCGACCCGCTGCCGCGCCTGGTCATCGTGGTCGACGAGTTCGCGGTCATGTCCGAGCAGCTGCCGGACCAGCTGGCGTCCCTGATCGACATCGGCAGGCAGGGCCGGTCCCTGGGCATCCACCTGGTGCTCGCCACCCAGCGGCCGGCCGGCGTGGTCACGGCCGACCTGCGCAGCAACATCAACCTGCGCATCGCGCTCCGGGTGGCGTCGCCGGAAGACAGCCGGGACGTGATCGAAACCGTTGATGCCGCCCGCATCCCGGCCGAGGGGCACGCCGGGCGGGCGTACGCGTGGCTGGGCGAAGGCCGTCCGGTGGCCTTCCAGTCCGCCCGGGTCGGCGGCCTGCGTCCCGGTACCCGGCAGGCCCAGGCGCCAGTGGTTGTTCCGTTGCGCTGGGCCGATCTGGGGCACGCGCGGCCGGGAGCCGAACACGCCGGAACCGGTCCGGGCTATGCGGACGAGCCTGGCGGCGAGATGACCGACCTGTCAGTCCTGGTCGACGCGATCAGGGCCGCGGCGCGGGACGGGGCTGCCCGCCAGCGCTCGCCGTGGTCGCCGCCGCTGCCCACCGTGCTCCCCGCAGCCGAGCTCGCCGCCGGGTGGCGGGCCGACCCGGACCCGCTGCGGCTGCGCTACGGGCTGCTCGACCGGCCGCAAGAGCAGCGGCAGGTCCCGGCCGTCTTCGACATCGCCCGCGGCGGCCACCTGCTGATCGCGGGAGCACCTCAGTCCGGTCGCAGCACCGTGCTGCGGACCCTGGCCGGCGGCCTGGCGGCCCAGGTCGATCCGGATGAGGCGTACCTGTACGTGCTGGACGGCGGCGGCGCGCTGGCGGCGCTGTCCGCGCTCCCGCACTGCGGCGCGGTCGTGACCGCGGCCGAGCCCGACCGGGTGGAGCGGCTGCTCAGCCGGCGCACCGCCGAGCTCGGCGAGCGCACCCGGATGCTGGCCGCGGGCGGGTACGGCGACCTGGCGGAATACCGCGCGGCCCAGCCCCCGGGCCGAAGGCCGCCCTTCCTGATGGTCTTCGTGGACAGGTACGACGCGTTCATGACCGCGCTGGAGCATATCGACGGCGGACGCCTGCTCGGCGAAGTGCAGCGGCTGATCCGGGACGGGCTGGCCGCCGGGGTCCGGGTCGTGGTGACCGGTGACCGCACGCTGCTGACCGGACGGCTCGGCGGGCTGGTGGAACAGAAGCTCGTCCTGCGGATGGCGGACCGGACCGATTTCGCCCTGGCCGGCCTGCACAGCCGCGCGATCCCCCGGGATATGCCGAACGGGCGTGGGTTCCACCTTCCCGGCGGCGACTTGCTGCAGGTGGCGTTGCTGTCGGAGCACGGCCAGGGCGCGGCAGAGAACCAGGCGCTGCGCGACCTGGCCCGGCGCGCCGCAACCGGTACGGGGCGTCCCTTCCGGGTGGACCCGCTGCCGCTGTCGATCTCGATGACGGAGGCCCTCGACCTGCCCGGTCACGGCCCCGGCCTGCTCGTCGGGGTCGGCAGAGACGAACTCAGTCAGATCCGGGTCGAGACACCCGGCCTGCTGGTCGTCGGCCCGCCGGGCTCGGGCCGGAGCACGGCGCTGGCCGTCCAGGCGGCCTCACTGGCCCGGGCCGGCATGCCGCTCGTGCTGGTCACCCCGCGCCGATCGGCCCTGGCCGATCGCCTGGGCCCCGTCCTGCTGCACCTCACCAGCAGCGACGCGGCCGCGACAGACCAGCTCACGGCCGCGCTGTCCGGGGCGGCGGCGGCGATCGTGGTGGATGACGCCGAGCTGCTGACCGACACGCCACTCGGCAATGAGCTGACTGCGTGCTACCGCCGGATCAGGGACAGCGGCCACCGTCTGCTGGCCGCGGCCGCGGCGGACGGTTCCTTCGGGCTGCGCGGGCTGATTCCCGAGCTGGCGAAAACCAAGTGCGGGCTGATCCTGGAGCCGACCAGCACCACGGACGGCAGCGTGCTCGGCGCACGGCTGCCCGCTTCTGTCTTCGCTCCGGGCGTGACGCTGCGCGGGGCGCTGGTTCACCACGGCCGGATTACCGCCGTCCAGGTTCCCGCGTGGCCCGATGGCCTGGCGAACCGGGCCTGGCCGGAAGACAGCCGGACTACTGCTGGAGCGGGGGGAGAGCATGGACAAGGCGCTTGGTAGCAGGTACGTCCTGCACGAGGCTCTGGGCCGCGGCGCCATGGGCCAGGTGTTCGCCGGTAGTACCCGGCCCACGGGCGAGCCGGTCGCCATCAAGGTGCTCAGGCCCGAGCTCGTGTCCGACCCGGAGGTGGTGGCCCGGTTCGTACAGGAACGCACGATCTTGATGTCGATCGCCGATCCGCACGTGGTGCGGGTCATCGACCTGGTCATCGAGGGCGACACGCTGGCCATCGTCATGGAGCTGGTCCAGGGCCCGGACCTGCGTCGCCAGCTGCGGGACCGGCGCACCGTGCCGCCCGCGGAAGCGCTGCACCTGACCGGCCAGCTGCTGCGCGGCGTGGCCGCCGTACACGCGGCGGGCATCATCCACCGGGACATCAAGCCGGAGAACGTACTGGTCGACACCTCGGCCGGCTGGCCGCGGCTCAAGTTGACCGATTTCGGCGTGGCGCGGCTGTCGTACGGCGCCTCGCTGACCAAGCTGAGCGGCGTGATCGGTACGCCGGAGTACATGGCGCCGGAACTGGCCGAGCATTACCGTGCCACGCCCGCGGCCGACGTCTATTCGGCCGGCATCGTGCTCTACGAGATGCTGTGCGGGCGCACGCCGTTCGCGGGCGGACACCCGCTGGCGGTACTACGGCGTCAGACGGACCAGGCTCCACCCGTCATCCCCGGCGTGGCCCCCGAGCTATGGGACCGGATCGCCTGGATGCTGGCCAAGGACCCTGGTTCCCGGCCCGCCTCGGCAGCAGAGGCCTACGCCGCGCTCGCCCCGCTGGAATCATCGCTCGCCTCGCGGCCGGCCCTGGCCCCGTGGGCCGGGCCCGAAGACGGGACGCCGATCCGGACCGTGACCCCAGCGGACCAGGCGTACCAGCAGACCCACGACGGACCTGCCCCGTACGCCACCGTCCTGCGACACCGCGACCGCGGTGAGTTGGCCGCACCGGGTGACACCAGCGGACGTACGCCGCGGCACGGAGCCGGCGGACCGCTCGCCAGCCTGCAGATGCCGCTGACCCCGCCGCCGTCGCGACGCAAGCGGCAGGCCCGCATGGCCGCGCTGGTGGTCGCCCTGGTCGCCGTCATCGCGCTGGGGACAACGGTCGCGCTGGCCGCCACCCACCGGCCGGTCTCGCTGCGGCCGGCGGCCGACGGGCGGACGACCGTGCCGCAGGCGACCATGTCCTCGGCCAAGGTCCAGCCGACCCGCGTCCGGAAGGCGCCGAAGCCGGACCCCTCCCCCTCGCCGGACTTCTCACCGTCGCCGGCGTCGGCACCCGACGTATTGCCATCGGCCGACACCCAGCCCAAGCCGGAGGTCTCGGTGACCACCAAGACCGTGACCGGGCCCCCGCCGTCGTCGGCCTCGCCGTCGCCCTCTCCGTCGCCCACCGCGACGCTCAGCGCCGCCGAACAGCAGCTGGTGGACATGCTGAACTCCGGCATCCTGGATAACTGCACGGGTGCGCCCAACGAGGAGGGCAACGACGTCCTCGCCGCAGTCAACTGTTCGGCCGTGAGCAGCGGGCCGACGCTGCGCCCGCTGGCCGAGACGCTGGCCGCAGGTTCGGCCGCGACTTGGTTCCAGAACAACACGAACGGCTTCCCGGGCGGCGGCACCTGCCCCGACGGCGACTATGTTGGCTACTGGGAGCACGATGGCACGGACGACGGGCCGATCGGCTGCGGCCAGCACAACGGCCTGTACCGGATCGTCTGGGTAGTCGACGGCGATGTCGGCCTGATTGCCGATGGCTCCAGCAGCCAGTCCCTGTACAACTGGTGGGTGGCGAGCGCCTGCCAGGTGGTGAACGCATGCTGAGGCCCGGCGATCACGGGGCTTGATGTAACGCAGGCTCGGTCTCGCCGCACCTGACGCTCGGCCACCTCGGCGATCGTCAGTTCGGCGGACGTCATGCGCCCAGTCTCGCGCTTGGAGTGTGCTCGAAGTCAAACGCGTTCGCCGCGGTCGCCGGTCGCGATGGTGGCCAAGGCGGCCTGAGCTAGGGTAGAGCGCGACAGGCACCACAGCCGGATCGAAGGGCCGCGCCGATGAAATTGCCTCCCTTTGACTACGAGGCGCCGCAAACCGTTTCCGATGCTGTGGAATTGCTCGCCGAGCACGGTGACGAGGCGAGTGTGCTCGCCGGCGGCCAGAGCCTGATCCCGCTGCTGGCGCTGCGGCTGGCCCGCCCGGCGGTGCTCATCGACATCAACGGGATAGCTGAGCTGTCCGGGGTGTCGGCGACCAACGGCTCGACGGCGATAGGCGCCATGACGCGGGAGTACGTGGCCGAGGAATCTGAGCGCGTCGCCGACGCCGTGCCGTTGCTGGCGGCTGCCCTGCCGCTGATCGGTCATGAGGCAATCCGCAGCCGCGGAACGATAGGAGGCAGCCTGGCGCACGGCGACCCGGCCGCCGAGCTGCCGGCCGTCGCCCGGGCGCTCGATGCGGAGTTCGTGGTCCGCGGCCAGTCGGGCGACCGGGTGGTGCCGGCGGCGGAGTGGTTCGAGGGTTACCTCACGACGTCACGCCGCCCCGACGAGCTCCTCCTAGAAGTGCGCTTCCCGACCGCAGGACCGGGCACGGGGGTCAGCTTCCAGGAGGTCGCGCGCCGCCACGGCGACTTCGCCATCGTCGGCCTGGCGGCATCACTGACGCTCTCCGACGGCGCGATCAGCGACGCCCGGCTGGCGTTCGCCGGCCTTTCCGACGTGCCGGTCCGGGCCGCCGCCGCGGAGGACCTGCTGGTCGGCGAGAGGCCGTCGACGGAGCTGTTCGACGAGGCGGCCCGCCGTGCGACCGCCGATGCCGACCCGCCGGCCGACCTGCACGGGTCGTCGGAGTACCGGAAGACGATCGCGGCCGCTCTGGTGCGCCGCGCCCTGCGAGCGGCCGCGGACGACGCCAGCGAGAGGCAGTGACTGATGGTGGACATCACCCTGAGGGTCAACGGTGCGACGCGCACGGGTTCGCCGGAGGCGCGCAAGACGCTGGCGGACTTCCTGCGGGATGACCTCAGCCTCACCGGCACCCACGTCGGCTGCGAGCACGGGGTCTGCGGTGCGTGCACGGTCATCCTCGACGGCCGGGCGGTGCGCTCGTGCCTGATGCTGGCCGTCCAGGCGGCCGGGCGCGAGGTGACGACGATCGAGGGGCTGGCCCCTGACGGCGGGCTGGGCACGCTGCAGCAGGCGATGTGGGATTCGCATAGCTTCCAGTGCGGTTTCTGCACGCCGGGGTTCGTCATGCAGGCCACCGCGTTCCTCGGCGACCACCCGGACGCCGACGAGCAGCAGATCCGCGAAGCGCTATCCGGCAACATCTGCCGGTGCACCGGCTACCAGAGCATCATCGATGGCGTCCTGCTGGCCGCCGAGCGCAACCGTGAGCACTGAACGAGGGAGCAGTCATGGCAGCGATTGCGGCTGAGCGCTACACCGGGGCCAGCATCAAGCGTTCGGAGGACCCGCGCATCCTGACCGGCACAGGCCGGTACGTCGACGACATCAAGCTGCCCGGGATGCTGCACGCTGCGTTCGTGCGCTCGCCGCTGGCTCACGCGCGCGTGCTCTCGGTCGATGCCTCGGCGGCGCGGGCGCTGCCCGGGGTGGTCGCGGTGCTCACGGGAGCGGAGCTGGAAGCGATGACGGTCCCGGGGCCGGATCCGCTGATGGCCATGATCGGCGGCGGAGGGCCCACGCCAGAGTTCAGCCTGCTGGCGACGGACAAGGTGCGCTTCGTCGGCGATCCCGTGGCGATCGTCGTCGCCGAGAGCCGTTACCTCGCCGAGGACGGCTGCGAGCTGGTGGAGGTCGAGTACGACGACCTGCCCCCGGTCGTGGATGCCGCCTTCGCGCTCGACCCGAGCAGCCCGCCGCTGTTCGCCAACCTGGGTGACAACATCGCCCGCCCGCGCGCACGCAGCGAGTTCGGCGACATCTCCGGTACGTTCGCGAATGCTGATCGCATTTTCGACGTCCACCTGGACGTCCACCGGCACCAGAACGTGCCCATGGAGGGGCGGGGCTGCGTCGCGAGTTACGACGCGGACCTCGGTGTCATGACGGTCTACGCGGCCACGCAGAGCGTTCACATCAGCAGGATCGCCGTCGCCACCCGCCTCGGTATGCCCCCGGACAAGGTACGTGTCCTGGCCGGCGATATCGGCGGTTCGTTCGGCCTTAAGATCGGCGCCTCACGCGAAGAGCTCGCCGCTGCCGCTGCCTCGCGCCACCTCGGCCGGCCGGTCAAGTGGGTCGAGGACCGCGGCGAGAACCTCACCGCGTCGGGGCAGGCGCGCGAGGAGAGCTTCGACATCCGGGCCGCGGTCAGCAACGACGGCGACCTGCTCGGGCTGGACGTGACGATGGTCATCGACACCGGCGCATACCCCGGCATGGGCACGATGGTCCCGTCCATCATGGAGGCGATGCTGCCCGGTCCGTACAAGCTCGCGGCCTTGGGTTTCGAGTCGATCGCGGCGATTACGAACAAGGCGTCGTACGTTGCCTACCGCGGGCCGTGGGCGTCCGAGACGTTCCTGCGCGAACGCGTCCTGGACCTCATCGCGAAAGATCTCGGCCTGGATCCGCTCGAGATCCGGCTGCGTAACGTCGCCCTGCGCACCGACCCGCCGGCCATGATGATCACCGGGCGCCCGCTGGTGGGAGTCACGTCAAAGGAGTCACTGGAGCGGGTGGCCGAGCTCGCGGACTTTCCCGCGTTCCGGCGCCGGCAGGCGCAGGCGCGAGCGCAGGGCCGCTACCTCGGCATCGGCGTGGCAACGTTCATCGAGGCCGCCCCGGGCCCGCGCTCGCCGGAGTCCGGCGGCCCCATGGGCAACGAGTCCATGCGCCTTCGGCTCGAGGAGGACGGCATCGTCGTGCTATTCACCGGCCAGATGCCCCACGGCCAGAGTCACCAGACGACCCTGGCCCAGATCGCCGCCGACGAGTTCGGCGTGCCGTTCGAGCAGGTTCGCATCGTGGTCGGCGACACCGACCTCGTCCCGTTCGGGCTGACCGGCGGCAGCCGGTCGGCCACTATGACCGGGGGCGTGGCGCTCCACGGCGCTCGCCAGCTCAAGGCCAAGGTGCTCGATTTCGCGGCGCACCTCATGGAGGCCAGCGCGCAGGACCTCCTGATCACCGACGGAAATGTCTGGGTGCGCGGCGACCCGGCGAGCGCGATCACCGTGCGCGAGGTCGCCCGGCTCGCGGCATCAGGGGCGCAGTTCGATGGTGACGTGGATACCAAGCTCGAGGTCGAGGCCACGTTCGACGGCGGCGAAGGCGGCTGGTCCGGCGGCACTCACTGCGCGATCGTGGAAGTCGACGTCGAGACCGGCCTGGTGAAGGTGGAGCGGTACATCGTCGCCGAGGACTGCGGCGCACTGATCAACCCCGCCGTCGTCGAGGGCCAGATCCGGGGCGGCGTCGCCCAGGGCATCGGCGCGGTGCTGCTCGAACGATCGGCGTACGGCGAGGACGGCAACTTCCAGTCGGCCACGTTCATGGATTACCTGATGCCGACCACCTGCGACGTTCCCCGTATCGAGATCGAGCACCTCGAGACCGTGCCGCTCGACGCTGACGTCAACTTCCGCGGCGTGGGCGAAGGTGGCATGATCGTCGCACCGCCCACGGTCGTGAACGCGATCGAGGACGCGCTCTCGCCCTTCGGGGTGCGGATCTACGAGCAGCACCTGCCTCCGGCACGCATCCTGGAACTCATTGCCGCGGCGGACGCCGGCCAGTAGTCACTCGGTAAGCCCCTTCGTTCACCGGCCAGCCACTCGGCGAAGGGGGAGGACGGATGAACTCACTGCCGACGCAGATGGCCAACCACTGGTGGCAGCGACCGGGACGACGCCCGGGGAGAATGCTCTATTACTGGCATCTGACGTTTCATGACCAGCCGAAGGTGGTTGAACTAGCTGAGCTGGCGCAGGCCCGGCTCAAAGGCCTGCCTGGGCTGGACCTGGTGGCGCCCCAATGGCTGCACGTGACCACGCTCGCCGTGGGTTTCGCCGATGAGGTTCCGGAAAACAGCGTCGCGGAAATGATCTCCAGCGCGCGCGAACGGCTTGCGACCGTAGCCCCCATTCCCGTGACGATGGGCCGAGTCGGCTATTACCCGCAGGCCGTCGCCCTGGTCGTGGAACCCGTCGGCGCGCTGAATCCCCTGCTTGCTGCCGTCCGGGAAGCGGCCGACGCCGCGGGACGCCCGGGCCGCGCGGGAACAGACCCGTGGATCCCGCACGTCTCGGTGGCCTACAGCCACTCAGACGGCCCCGCGGCACCGATCATCGACGCGCTCGGGCGCTGGCTGCCGAAGACGGAAGTGACCATCACGTCGATCAGCCTCGTGTCGCAGACGCAGGTAGGCCACTCCTGGCAGTGGCAACCGGTCGCAGAGGTTCGACTGAAAGGCTGATATCGGGACCTCGGTCCGGCAATCTGTGACGTTGGTCACTTCGAGGACAAGCCCGCGGCCTGCTTGGCTCGGATCATGTTCATTTCGGAGCATCGTGCGCTGGGCCTAAGTCTCGGCGTAGCGCAGGTGCGGCTGGCGAACCTAGTCCGGGTTGGCTGGCTCCACGGAGCCTGCGATGCAGCCTATGAGCGCGGCGTGGAACACCTGCTGAAAGTCGGGCCGCTGGGTGACCTGCCCGGCGCATCACGGCTGGTGAAGGTCCAGTTCCTTGAACCGTTGTACCGGGACCGCACCATGACCGTGGGCTTGCGCTGGGAGACGATGGGCCATACGGCCGGCTTGTTCCCGGTACTGGACGCGGATATCGTCCTGAGCGCCGAGGGCGGACGTCACATCCGGATAGCGCTCACCGGCTGCTACCGACCTCCGTTCGGCGCGCTCGGCGCAGGGCTGGACAGGGTACTGATGCGCCGAGTGGCCGCGATGACTATCGGTTCACTGCTTACTCGCCTAGCCGACGCCCTGGAAAACCCGGACGCCGCTGCCGAGACAGCCGGGCCGTGGCTACGGCCGGACTCCGGGCCGCAGGCTGCTTTTGAGTGAAACCATTCATGACAGCTGGCCGCATCCGCCTGGCCTGACCAACGTCATGGCTCGATCAGTTCACTCGGCGGCCGGCGGGCGGTGACGTGAGCGGTATGGGCGACGCCCAGCTGCAGCAGCATCTGAGGGGCTCCCGACAGGGACAGGCGATCCCGGATATGGGCGCGGAATGGGGCGGCCTCGAGCGGCTGGGTGTACAAGCTCGCGAACACCCACCGGCTCGCGGCGTGAAGCAGAAGCCGGTACAGCGCCTGGCCAGCGCGGAGCCAGTCGGCCCGGCTATCACCCCGTGTGAGTAGCACGGCAGTGACAGCGGGGACCGGGCCGTCGGTGGAGAGCAGCCCTAGGCTACGGCCGAGGTCGAAGTCCCGCTGGCGTAGCCGCCCGGGCTGGCGGCCAGACCGCCAGTCAGCTGTCGCGGGGAAGGCGTGTGCTGGGACGCCGTCGCGGGCAGGACTGGCCACATTGCGGGTCCACCGCCGCATGTCGGCCCGGGCCTGGGGATCAAGGTCGAGCCTGTGGCCAACCGTGCTGACGAGGTCTACCAGCCGCTGGTAGGCGATCCCCCGGTCGACCAGATCGAGCATTGCTCCCTCGGCCAAGGCGTCGTGCTGGAGTCCGGCCAGGAGACCAGCGGGCAGCGGGTCGACGGTGAAGGCGCCGCGGTGCGTATGCCGGTGCGGCGCCGCCTTGAGCATGTCGCGCTCCATGACGGTCATCGGCTCCGCCGCGCCCAATGTCACCCGGGCCAGCAACTGCAGCCGGGCCGGGTCGGGGAGCAGCTCAACGACGGGCAAATATCCGAGCGAGCGCACCGCGAGACGCAGCCCGAACAGGGCAGCGCCACAGCTTATGAACATCTCCCGGCCGATCGGATCTACCCGCAGCTTGCGACGCTGGTCGCAATACAGCCCGATCGCGGACCGGCCGACCCGGAACCGCCACGGTTGGGTGTTGTGCACCGACGGCGCACGAGCCGCGGTCGCGATCAGATAGTCGGCCTGATCAGCCAGGACCGGGGCCGCCTCCGGGATGGTCTCCTCGTTCATGCCGGTCACCTGCCCTACTTCAGTGATCAGGATCTCCCTGGGCAAGCGCGAATCCCAGGGCCTTTGGGCAGGCCCCTATGGTGACCAAAGTCCCTCGGGCGGTGGCCGAGTACGTGTTCAGCCGGCCAGTCGTTGCTCCGCGTATACCCGGGCCCTATCGGTGACCGGCGGGCGGCCGGACGAACCTGGGGGTGGCGCTATTTCTGGCCGGCGGGCTCGGGTTCCGGCTGGCTGGCGGGCCCGCTCGCGGCCTGCTTGTTCCAGTCCCGCCAGATGAGGCGGTGCACCGGGATCCACCTCGGGATGTCGCGCAGGCCGGGGATGAACGGGATGCACAGCAGCAAGATGGTGGCCGCGCCGGTCAGGTAGATGGCGATCAGGTCGGCGTTGACCGAGGTCCGGAAGCCGGGCAGCTGGTACCACAGCTGGTACAGCCACAGCCAGGGCTGGCCCGGGTAACTGCCGGTCTCGTTCATGACGCCCCACTGGGTGCCGGTCAGGTGCATGGCGGTGGCCTGGCTGGCGAAGTAGCTGCCGTCCTCCAGGAACAGCAGCGGCTTGGTGAAGTCGGTGCCGTAGAACGGCTGCTGGGCGAGCAGGTCCGCATCGATGGCCCCGCTGCGGCCCAGGGTGAGCTCGGTGGCCAGCATGACCGGGACGGGACCGTCGTTGGCCTTGGGCACCACCGGCGTTCCGTTGGCGAACTTCACGTTGGTAACCACGTTCGCGTAGCTGTTCGCCCACTTGAGCTGCTGAGCGGGCGACGCGGCGTTGTAGGTGGCCAGCGCCGCGGCCAGCGCCGGGTCGGCGGGGGCGGCCTTGGACAGCGGTCCCAGCACGAAGACCTGGGCCGTATCGGTGATCGGCTGCGTCACGCCGAACCAGTTCGCCGGGGCGAACAGGATCTTCTGCGGGGTGCCGTTGGTGTTGTAGGGCGGGCCGTACATGGCGGTCTCGCTGGTGCCGTCCAGCTCGCTGGCGGCGGTGGCCAGGAAGTCGGCCGGGGCGGCCTGCACCCAGCTGGCCACCGTCACCGGCGGCACGTCCGGGGAGGACAGCAGGGCGGCCAGGCCGACGGTGAGGATCAGGATGACCAGCGTGGCGATACTGCCTTCCTTCAGGATGTCGTAGCGCCTGGTCGGGCCGCGCCACGGCGCCCGGTCGGCCCTCCGCAGCGCGCGTAGGGCGAGGCGCCCGCGCGGCATCTTGGCGGGCAGTGGGTGGCTGACGCCGCGGACGCGGACCAGCAGCACGTGCGCGCCGACGATCGCGATCAGCACGATCGGGAGGAGGACCACGTGCCAGAGCAGCATCTGGCCGAAGTTCATCAGGTTGAAGAACGCGCCGACCCCGACCGCGTTGAACGCGTCCTTGCCGTTGGTGGCGATCCACTGCGAGTCGAAGTTCTGCTGGGACAGGTAGCCGGTGAAGCACTCCACGATCGAGGCCACGAACGCGACGACGCCGGTGATCCAGGTCAGGGTGCGGCGGCCGCGCCAGGCGGCCATCCAGAACTTGCCCCACAGGTGGATGACCAGCAGCGCCATGAACAGCTCCACGCTCCACAGGTGCAGGCTGTTGAAGAAGTGCCCGACCGGGTTGGTGTGCCACCAGTCGGTCCCGCCGAGCGCGATCGTGAAACCGCTCACGATCGCGACGCCCAGCGCCGCCAGCGACGCGACGCCGAACACGTACACCCAGGAGGACACGTAAGTTGGCTGGCGGTCCGGCAGCAGCTTGTTCGGCGGCAGCGAGCCCATCACGCCGCGGCGCACGCGCGCCGTCCACATCCGCTCATCCCCGGGCGCTGCGGCGTACGGGTCAGCGGACTCATCCGGACCGGTCACATCCTGCGCCGCGTCACCCTGGTGGCGACGGCGGCCGGGGAAGGGAATCAGCAGCGCAGCGCCGAAAATGGCGACCATGACCGCGATCAGCACCAGGTTAGCCACCGAAACCGTGAATACGTTCCAGTGCAGGTAGGTGCCCGGCTGGTTCAGATCGAGGGCCGCGGGAGCGTGTCCCGCTAGGACGGTGGTGGTCAACGGGGCCTCCGGGGGGTCAGACCGCTCGGCCCAGGCCGCGCGGTGGATAGCCAGTGTCCTAAGCCTGGTCGCCGGGTGAAGGCGCATGTAGTGATGTGGGTCATCGGATCCCGGGACCAAGGTCCCGACCCTAAGACCAGTTTTCGCCGAACGAGCCGTGGTTTACGCGTCCGGGACGGCGGGGACGCGTCAGCGCAGCTTGCGCAGGAACGGGTCCTGGACCTGGTAGGGGGTGGCCCTGACGCGCGCGTCCACGACGAACACCCCGTCCGGCCTGGCGATGACCGGGTTGAGGTCAAGTTCGGTGACTTCGGGCAGGTCGTCGGCGAGCCGCGAGACACGCAGCAGCAGGCCGCGGAGCGCGCCCAGGTCTGCCGGAGGGCTGCCGCGGTGGCCGCGGAGCAGTGGCGCGGAGCGGATCGAGCCGATGAGCCGGTCCGCGTCGGTGTTGGTCAGCGGCGTGAGCCTGGCCGCGTGGTCGGCGAGGACCTCGGTGGCCACGCCGCCGAGCCCGAACACCACCAGCGGGCCGAACATGTGATCGTCGGCCACCCCGACGATCACCTCGGTGCCGCCCGCGATCATCGGCTGGACCAGGACCTGGCGCTGCCGCTCGCCGAACCGGGCCGCCAGCCTGCGGTATGCGCTCCGCACGTCGGCCTCGGTGCGCAGGTCGAGCTCGACCGCGCCCGCGTCGGTCTTGTGCAGGAGCCCGGGCACGTCGGCCTTGAGCACCACCGGGCCGGCCACGGCCTCGAACGCGCGGACTGCATCGTCCTCGCTGCCGGCCGGGGTGAGCTCGGCCAGCGGGATGCCGTAGCAGCGCAGCAGTTCGGCGGTCTTGTCCGGGGGCATCCAGCCGCCGCCGACGGTGGCGTGGAAAAACCCGCGCAGCAGCACGCGGGCGTCGTCGGTCCTGATGTCGGGGAGGATGGGCACCTGGCCGCGCGGCTCGGCGCGCCAGGCCCCGTACCTGGCGGCGCGGGCTATAGCGGCGGCTGCCGCCTCGGGGTACCCATAGGCGGGGATCTGATCGTCCCCCCCAGTGCGCGAGAGCATCCGTACGGATTCTGGCTGGTCGAGGAGGACGGCGGCCAGCGGGACGCGGACGTCGGCCTGCTGGATGGCCGCGACCAGGTTGCCGGTGGCGGCGGTCGGCAGCACCAGTGCGATCATCGCGTCCACCTCGTCGTCCGCCGCGAGCAATTCGAGGCATTGCCGGAAGTTCTCGGCCGAGATCGCAGCCGCGGTGTCGACCGGGCCGCCGACTGCGCCGGTGTCCGGCACGAGTGCGCGGAGTCGTCGGCTGGTCAGGCCGTGCGGGCGGTGGACGGTCAGGCCGAGGTCGGTGCAGGCGTCCGCGGCGAGCACTCCTGCGCCGCCGATGTTGGACAGGATGGCGACCGTGCGGCCTGCGGGAACCGGCTGGCTGGCGAGCAGCGCGGTGGTCTCGACCAGTTCTCCGAAGCCGGGGACGGTGATGATGCCCGCCTGCTCGTACAAGGCTTCCCGGCTGACCAGAGGCGTGGCCACTGCCGCGGTGTGCGAGGCCGCCGCCTGCTGGCCCGGGGCGGAACGCCCGGCCTCCACGGCGAGTACGGGCATGCTAGTGCCGACGCGACGGGCGGTCCTGGCGAACTTGCGCGGGTTGCCGAACGACTCGATGTACAGCACGGCGAGCTTGGTGACGCCGTCGCTCTCCCACCACATCAGCATGTCGTTGCTTGAGACGTCGAGCTTGTTGCCCACCGACGCGAACGAGGAGACCCCGATGCCGAGCCGGGATAGCTGATCGACCAGGGCGACGCCCAGCCCGCCGGACTGCATGACCAGCCCGGCTACGCCGGGCCGGGGGTGCCTGGCGGAGAAGGTGGCGTCCAGGCCGGTGGCGGGCACGGCCACGCCGAAGCAGTTCGGGCCGACCAGCCGCATGCCGTGCCGACGGCATACCGCGAGCAGGTCCGCGCAGGCGGCGGTGTCGAGTCCGGACGTGATCACTACCAGGGATCGAACGCCGCGCTGGCCGCACTGCTCGGCCACATCCAGGACCGCCGCGACCGGAACCGCGATCACGGCCAGGTCGGCAGGCTCGGGCAGGTCCAGCACCGAGGCCAGGCAGTGCTCGCCGCTGATCTGCCGGGCGCGTGGGTTGACCACGTAGATCCGGCCGGAGTACCCGCCGGTGATGATGTTGTCGAGGATCGCCCGGCCGACCGTCCGCCGCCGGCGGCTCGCGCCGATCACCACGACCGACTCGGGTGCCAGTATGTGCCGCAGACTGGCGATGTCCGCGCGGCGTTCCCGCTCGGCCACAGCGTTCAGGTAACTGTCGAGGGCGGTGCCGCCGACCTCGCTGGGCAGAGGAATGGTCATCTCCATGACGCCGTCCTCGTAATGACGCTGGACTGGCAGGCCGGCGTCGGCGAACACCTTGAGCATCGGGGTGTTCTCAGAGAGGGTCTGCGCGGTGAACACGGTGATCTGGTGGCTCCGGGCGTACGACACCAGATGCTCAAGCAGCAAGGTGGCGATGCCGCGGTGATGCATGTGGTCGGCCACCGCGAAAGCGACCTCGGCCACGGGCCCTGCATCGGCGGGTCCGCCGACCGCGTCGTAGCTGGCGCAGCCCACCATCTCGCCCGCCGACAGCGCCAGCAGCGCCACGTGGCCGGGGCGGGGCTCGCGGCAGATCCGGCGTGCCTCGGTCTCGGCCGCTAGCCGGCTGAAGTTGAAGAACCGCAGGTAGAGGTTGTCCGGGGACATCGCCTCGTGCATGGCCTTGACCGCGGCGAAGTCGGTCGGGTCGGCCGGGCGGATCTCGACCGTGCCGCCGTCGGCCAGCAGCGCGTACGCGTGGCCGGCGGCCTGGGCCATGCTCATGCCAGCCTCCCCTGGTTAGCGAGTCAGAAGTACAGTCCTGCGATCAACCGCTCGGGCGGCGGATAGGCGAGCTCGTCGCGGACCGCCACCACGCCCTGGACGCGCCGGATCCTGGTCACCAGGTCGTGGCCCAGCTCGGCCGTCTCCGGGGCGCCCTTGACGGTCACGACGCCATCGGCGACCGCGACCGTGAACAGCGCCGGGTCAACCAGGAACTCGCGCAGGATGACGTCGTTGACGACCTCCGCGTGGATCTCCTCGTCCGTGCGGTCGAAGACGGTCAGCAGGTCGGCCCGGCTGACGATGCCGACCAGGTAGCCGCCCGCGTCGACCACGGGGAGCCGCTTGACCTGGAGGGTGTACATCAGCCGGGCGGCGTGCTCGACCGAGTCCTCGGGCCTGACCGTCACCGCGGGGTGCGTCATCAGGTCGCCCGCGGTGAGGCCTTCGGCCTTCTGGTGCTGCTTGTGGTGCAGGATGCCGGTGACGGCGGCCGGGATGGCGTGCTCGTCGGCCAGCGCCTCCTTGGCCAGCAGGTCGGCCTCGGACACGACGCCGATCACCCTGCGGTTCTCGTCGATGACGGGGAACGCGCTGACCCGGTACTGGCGGAGCCGGGCGGCCATCTCCTTGAAGGAGGCGTTGCGCCGGACCGCCACCACCTCACCGGTCATGACGTCCCTGACCTTTGCGTCCATCGTGTTCATCCCTCTCATGTTGGTCAATCGGGCGGGAAGCGAGCTATGACGTCGAACCCGACGTCGGAGGGCTCGGCCCGGCGCGGGTAGCCGAGACGGTCACGCACGGCCACCACGCCCTCCAGGTGCCGGACCCGCTGCACGATGTCGTGACCGAAGTCGCTGGTCTCGGCCACGCCCTCAAGGGTCACGACCCCATCTTTGACTACGACGGTGAAGGAGGCCGGGTCAGTGCAGAGCTCACCCTGGATCACCTCGTCCAGGATTTCCCGGCGAATCGCTTCGTCCTTGCGGTCGAAGACGGAAAGCAGGTCGGACCGGCTGACGATGCCGACCAGGTGACCATTCGCGTCGACCACGGGCAGCCGCTTGACCCTGCTGGTGTGCATCAGCCGGGCGGCCTGCTCGAGCGTGTCGTCCGGGGTGACGGTGACCGCTGGGCTGGTCATCAGGTCGCCCGCCGTAGTCCCGCGAGCCTTCTGGTGCTCCTTGCGGCGCAGCAGCCCGCCGATCATGCCAGGCATCCCTTGCGGCTCGGACTCCAGGGCTTCCTTGGCCAGCATGTCAGCCTCAGAGACCACGCCGATCACCTTCCCGTCGTCGTCCAGGACGGGGAACGCGCTGACCCGGTAGGCGCGCAAGGAGGCGGCCATGGTCCGGAACGACGCGTCCTTCGTGACCGAGACGACCCGGGTGGTCATCACGTCCTTGACGGTGGTCTTCATCGTTCCCATACCCCTCTTGTGTCATCCCGGCCGTCAGCCGACGGGCGGGTAGCTCAGCTGGTCGCGATTCCACCGGGACAGGACGACCTTGAGCGCGCCGGTGTCCGCCGCGCGGGCGAAGGTGTCGTAGGCCTCGTCGAACTCGTCCAGGCCGAAGTGGTGGGTGATGAACCGCCCGGCGTTGATCTGGCCGCTGGTGACCAGGCGCATCAGGACCGGGGTGGAAGAGGTGTCGACCAGGCCGGTCGTGATCGTGATGTCCCTGCTCCACTGCTCGTCCAGGTGCAGCGGGGCGGCCTTGCCGTGCACGCCGATGTTCGCGATCCGGCCGCACGGCCGGGCCAGCTTGACGGCCAGCTCGAACGTGGCGGGCGTGCCGACCGCCTCGATGGACACGTCCACGCCGAGCCGCCCGGCCAGATCCCCGGTCAGGTCCCTGATGACCCGCAGCGGGTCCTGCCGCGAGTTGTTCACGATCACGTCGGCGCCGAAGTGCTTGGCCGCTTCCAGCCGGGCATCGGACAGGTCGATAGCCACGACGTGGCCGGGACTGTACAGCTGCGCGCCGGCGATCGCGGCCAGGCCGACCGGGCCGGCCCCGACGACGGCGACGATGTCGCCCGGGCGCACGCCGCCCGCCAGGACGCCGACCTCGTAGCCGGTCGGCAGGATGTCGGCCAGCATGAGGATCTCCTCATCGCGAGCGGCGTCGGGAACCCGGTAGGTGGACATGTCGGCGTACGGCACGCGCACGTACTCGGCCTGGGTGCCGTCGATTGTGTGACCCAGGATCCAGCCGCCGCCGCCCAGGCACTGCCCGTAGCGTCCCTCGCGGCAGAACCGGCAGGTCCCGCACGCGCTGATGCAGGAGACCAGCACCCGGTCGCCCGGCGTCATCGTGTGCACGCCGTCGCCGACCTCCTCGACGGTCCCGACGGCCTCATGGCCCAGGACCCGGCCCTCGTGCACCTCGGGCACATCGCCCTTGAGAATGTGCAGGTCGGTACCGCAGATGGTGGTCGCGTCGACCCGGACGATGGCGTCGCCGTCATCGAGGATCTCCGGGTCCGGTACCTCTTCCCACGACTTCTGCCCGGGACCGTGGTAAACGACGGCTCGCATGACTGCCTCCTAAAGCTCATTGACTTCCAGTACCAGCCTCGTCATCAGGCCGGGCCTACGGCAGGGCCGAAAGTCCATTTCCGGCCGGGTTGAAGGTCACCGCCGCGGTGCCTGGCGCTAAGGTCTGTCTGAGAGCCCGCACCCGGGAAGGATCAGGATGGCTGACCGCGTCATCGAGGAGTTGGACGAGGCCGAGAGCCTGCGGCTGATTGCGCCGGGCGGAATCGGCCGCATCGCCTACGCCAGCCGGTTCGGCCCGGCCGTGCTGCCGGTGAACTACAAGTGGCACGACGGGGCAATCGTGTTCCGGACCACCCGGCACAGCGCGCTGGATGAGGACCTGCAGACAGGGATCGCGGGCGGGGAATACATGGTGGCGTTCGAGATCGACGAGATCGACGCCCCCAGACGGCAGGGCTGGAGCGTGCTGATCCAGGGGTCCGCGCACCACGTGACAGCCGAGGCCGAGCGCCGGGCGGCTGAGCAGGCCGGCGTCGAGCCTTGGCCCGCCGGGGAGCGGGAACTGTTCCTGCGGATCGTCCCGCGCCGCGTCACCGGCCGCCGCATCAGGCCTGCCTAGCAGCCTTGTTATCGGGCCGAGTTGCCGGTCAGGCGGCCTTGTGCAGAGGCTCGTCTGCGGCTGCCGGATGCTCCGGAAGCGCTGCCGTCCCGGCGCTGCTCTCGCGCCGCGGTTCGCGGGCGGCAATAAACACGCTGCCGAGCCAGATGGCCAGGCCCACAACGGCGACGATGGCGATCAGGGCCAGCTGGCCTGCGGAAAGCGCCGAGTTCGGGTACATGATGAGTCTCCTCACGACTGCCTGGGACCATTCCACACGTGGCAGGCTGGCCGACGCATCGGCAGAACGGCCCGGGCACTGGGGACGAAGGTCCCGGTGCCGCCCTGGGGCCGAACGTCCCGTTAGCGCGGGACGTCGGGCCGCAGCGCCCGGTGGCGCGCGAGGAAAGGCTGAACGAACCACATAGACCACCAATGGCGGAGGTGAACGTCCATGACAACCGGGAATGGGCACGCCCTGCGGACGCTCAGCCCAGCTGAGTGTTTCGACCTTCTGGAACCGGGCGGGATTGGCCGCGTCGGATTTGCTGCCGCCGACGGGATGATGATGCTGCCGGTCAACTTCGCCGTGACGGCAAAGACCATCATCTTCCGCACCGCACCGGACACGCTCCTGGCCCTGTACGCCAGTGCCCAAGTCAGCTTCGAAGCTGACTGCCTCGACGAGGCGCTCCGTGCAGGCTGGAGCGTCCTGGTGCAGGGCCGGGCACGCAAGGTCACCGAGGAGCGCGAGATCGAACAGCTGCAGAACCGGACGCACCTTGAGCCGTGGGCAGCCGGTGCCCGCGACGTGTACATCCGCATCACGCCGACCCGGATCAGCGGACGACGCATCCAGCCAAGCTGAACTACCTTGGAAACTCGGATTAGGCCTACGGGGAGGACAGGGCGGCTAGGCCCTGCCGGACGGCGGCGTTACCTGGTAGGCCCTCAACCTCGCCTGCTGCTCGGCCAACCCCAGGTTCGACGCGGGTATTCGTGGCAGTTGGCGCGGCGGTCGGGACCAGCCGGCCTCCAGTACCGTGCCCGGCGGACGTCCTTAGTTGTCCTGGTTAAATGGTCGGATGCTCGGTCGAGGCGGGTTGCGACGCCGCGGCATGCTTCGTCTCGTCGAGGTGGTTCACCACGTCGACCACGCCGTCGATGTCCCAGATCATGTGGAGCGTGAGCGGAAGGAGGTCGTGATGGTGGCCGTCGGCCGGTACCGTCCCGGTGAGGGTGACCACTCCGTGGTGCACGGCCACGATGACGTCGTTGGGGTCGGCGACCGGGATCTCGTCCAGGACCTGCCGGACGTCGTGGGTGATGTCGGCGTCCGGGCGCAGGAACACGCTCAGCAGGTCGCGGCGGCTCACGATGCCGACGAGCTTGCCGTCCTTGTCGACCACCGGCAGCCTCCTGATGTGGTGCGTGTTCATCAGCCGGGCCGCGGCCGGGATGGTCGCATCGGGGCCTATGGTGATGGCCGGCGCGGTCATCAGGGTCCCGGCGGTCAGGCTCACGTGCGGCCGCTTGTGGTGCAGCCGCCGCCCGTCGACCGAACTGGCCATCCGGGCCCGGCGGCTCTTCTCGTCCTCCGCGGCAAGCAGGTCGGTTTCGGTCACCATCCCGGCGACCTCGCGGCCCATCTTCAGCACCGGCACCCCGCTAATCCGGTGCTGAGTGAGCAGCCGGTCGATTTCCTGGTACGGGGTGATCCGGTCGACGGTCACCACCGAGGTCGTCATCACGTCGCTGACCCGCCGGGCCCACCGGCGGTGCCGCGGCTCGTCGCCCGGGCGGGGCCGGGCGGCCCGGGCGGGGCCGGGGTGCGACGATGGCTCGTTCAGGTGTTCTTCCACCGTGTCTAGCGCACGGGCCACGTCAGCGCGGGTGGCCCTGCCGTGCAGCGACTCGTAGTATGCGGCGCCGAGATGGCGGAGCATCCCATCGATGTGAGTGTCGGTGCGCGCCATCGTGCTCACTTCCTTACTTTGCTGAGCGGGCGAGCTACCTCCGGCCCGGCTCCTGGCGGGGCGCGGGACGGAGGCGGTTTCCCGTTGTGCTGGTTGTTGCCTGGCTAGTCGCCACGGCCGTGATCATGCGTGCGTGACGGGGGTGCCGTCGATGACCTCGTGGAGAATCTCCGGGTGCTCGCCGACGGTCAGGCCGGCCAGCGAGCACAGGAAGGCCAGCCCGGCCAGGCCGAAGGCGATCAGGGAGGCGATGTAGGTGATCTGGGAGACCTTCCACCAGCCGTAGGCGTTCAGCAGCATGCTGCGCAGCGTCTCGCCCTTGAACACGGTCGCCACCTGGCCGGCCAGCTTGGTGTTGTTCGGCTGGGCTATGGACAGCGCGGACAGCTGGGAGTAGGTCTTGCCGCCGCCGATCTCGGCGATGTGCACGGCGATGAAGTGGTCAGCGTAGGCCTCGGCCTGCTGGCCGGTGAGCATCTGCTGCCCGGCGTACTGCGACACGCTGGGGATCATGGACGGGGTGATCTCGGTGCCTGCCTTGGGGTGCGCGAACGCGGACGCAGGCGGGAAGTAGATCTGCTGGGCGGCGAGCTGGTTCTGCACGGTGTTGTGCACGTAGGTGGATCCCCACAGCAGCAGGCCGCCGGCCACGGCCAGCAGCACCGCGGCGGCGAAGCCCGCGATGGCGAGGGTGAAACGAGAGTTGCGGCGCATCGTAATGCCTCCTGATCGGTGCGGGCCGGGGTCCGTCCCGGCCCGCCGGTTATTGACCTTTCAACCGGAGTCTGCCGCCCCGCCCCCCGCCCCCATCACGGCCAGACGTCACCATCTCTCCGGGACCTCCGTCACCGGTAGCGGAGGCTAACCGCCGTGGGCTCCACCGGGGCCCGGTCGCCAGCCACTCCGCATCCCACGCCGCCAGCCGGCGCCGGTCCAGCGCCCAGCGGGCCGCCCAGCCGACGATGAGCAGCGTGACCGCGAGGGCGCCGACGGCGAGCACCTGAGCCGAGACGACCCGGCCCGTGACCTGGCCGTACTGCAGCGGAGGGTTGGTTAGCTGGCCGGCCTGGGTGACCCAGACCATGACCTTGCTGCCCGCTGCGGCGATGCCGGGGACGAATACCTGCCCGGTGCGCACGTGCCCGTCCGGGGCCTTCCACCGAGCGTTGGCATCGAATCCGTATCCGCCGGAGGCCACGGGCGCCGCCGCCTGCAGCAGGGTCGCCGAGACCTGGTGGAGAACGGCCTGCTGGGCTTGGGCTTCGCGGGCGGAGTCGGCGTAAGTCCAGCTTCCCGCGGCGTGGGCCGCGAACGGGGCGCCGGCCAGGAAGGCCGCCAGCAGGACGCCCAGCACGGCCGTCTCGGCCCGGTCCGATCCGCGCCGCAGCGGGTTGCGGTCTGGCCGCCGTCCGCGCACCAGCCTACTCAGCCAGGTGCTCCTGGGGCTTCTGGGACTTCTGGGGCTGCGCCATGCTCGCATCGATCTCACCTCATCTGTCAGCACGGTGTGCGCGTCCACCATCCAGCCCTCCCGGGCGGCGCAGCCAGGGCCGATCTCCCCGGCTTGGCCGGGACCTTGTGCCTGTCAGCTCGCGGCCGAAGGGACGGGCCGCACAAGGACCTACGGCGGGCCCGGTCGGCGGCGGTCAACATCGTGCCGACCACCACCGGCGCGGCCCGCGACGCGGTGGGCCCGCCCGCGCACGAGGACGCTCCAGCCCTGGCTGAGCGCCTCGTCGATACGGTCGACCTCGAACCCGACCTGTTCGACGGCATCGGGTACGGCCCGGACTTCGCTACCGACGAAGGTCCCTCGACACCACGGCTAACGGCTCTGACTGCCAGGCCACCGGCGCACCAGGCTGGAACTGGAGTCCGGGACACCATCCGGAGCCGTTCTTCAGCGTCGGGTCAGAGGAGCTCTCGTGATGAAGACAATCGATGATTTCGCGGTAGCAGGCCGGCGCGTCCTGGTGCGCGACGACTTCAACGTGCCGCTCGACGGCGGTCATGTCACGGACGACGGCCGGATCCTGGCGGCGCTGCCGACCCTGACCGCGCTGGTGGACCGTGGCGCCAAGGTGATCGTCTGCGCTCATCTCGGCCGCCCGGCGGGCCAGCCCGACCCGAAGTACTCGCTCGCGCCGGTCGCGGCCCGCCTCAGCGAACTGCTCGGCCGCCCGGTCAAGCTCGCGGCGGACGTCACCGGTCCGGCCGTGCAGGCCGCCGTCGCCGCCCTGCAACCCGGCGGCGTGGTCATGCTGGAGAACCTGCGGTTTGACGCGAGGGAGACCAGCAAGGACGACGCGCAGCGCGGGCTGTTCGCCGACGAGCTTGCCGCGCTGGCCGACCTGTACGTCTCGGATGGGTTCGGCGTTCTGCACCGGAAGCAGGCCAGCGTGTACGACGTCGCCATGCGCCTGCCGCACGCCGCCGGCTACCTGGTCCTGGCCGAGGCCGCCGCGCTGCGGCCACTGGTCACCGACATCCGGCGGCCCTACGTAGTCGTGCTCGGCGGCGCGAAGGTCGAGGACAAGTTCGACGCGATCGGCGACCTGATCAGCGTGGCCGACCGGATCCTGATCGGCGGGGCCATGGCCTTTCCCTTCCTCGCCGCCCAGGACCACAAGGTCGGGACGTCGCTGCTGGCGGCCGACCAGGTCGACCTGGCCCGCGGCTACCTGGACCTGGCCGCCCGGGCAGGCGGGAACGGGAACATCGTGCTGCCGTCCGACATCGTGGTGGCGGCCGAGCGTACCGCCGACGCGCCGTACCAGGTCGTGGCCGCCGACGCTATCCCGGCCGACATGATGGGCCTAGACATCGGCCCGGCGTCCGCGGGTCTGTTCAGCGCCAGCATCCACGGCGCAGGGACGGTCTTCTGGAACGGCCCGATGGGCGTGTTCGAGCTGGCCCCGTACGCCAACGGCACCCGTGCTGTCGCCTCGGCTCTGGCCAGCAGCGAGGCGTTCACCGTAGTGGGCGGCGGCGACACCGGCGCGGCCATCCGCGCTCTCGGCTTCCCCGACGGCGCGTTCGGCTATATCTCCACCGGCGGCGGCGCCAGCCTGGAGTTCATCCAGGGCAAGACCCTGCCCGGCCTCGCAGCGCTGGAACAGCCGTGAGCGAGCGCGGCTTTCCGTACCGCCTGGTCGTGCCCTGCCGCCCGAGGTGCTGCCGCGCGCCGAATCGCTCGCGGACGCCTCCGCCCGGCTGCTGCCCTACTGGTACGACGCGATCGTCCCGGACCTGCGCGCCGGCGGCTGCGTGCTCGTCGTCTCGCACAACAACACGCTGCGGGCGCTGGTCAAGCACCTCGAAGCCATCCTGGACGACCGGATCGCCGAGCTGGAGATCCCCACCGGCATCCTGCTGGTCTACCAGCTCGGGCCCGACCTGCGCCCGGATGCGCTGGGCGGTCAGTACCTCGACCCGCACGCGGCCCGCAGCGGCATCCAGACCAGCAAAGTACTGGCACAGGACAGACCCTGAGGAGGTCCGCCATGAAGAACAGGCAAAGCGAGCAAGGCGCGGAGTGGCCGCGCATCGTGGTCGGGGTGGACGGCTTCGAGTCGTCCAAGGCCGCGCTGCGCTGGGCCATCCGGCAGGCGAAGCTGACCGGGGCGGTGGTGGAGGCGGTGACGGCCTGGCACATCCCGGCGGGCACCGGCTGGGTACCGGACGCCGACATGCCCGACTATCGGGAGGACGCCCTCACCGTGCTGGGCGAGGCAATAGCCGAGATGTGTACCGTCGACCCGGATGTCCAGGTGTGCCCGCGCGTGGTGAAAGGCCAGGCCGGGCAGGTACTGGTAGCCGCGGCCGAGGGAGCCGACTTGCTCGTGGTGGGTTCCCGGGGTCACGGCGGGTTGGCCGAGGCGCTGCTCGGCTCGGTCGGCCAGTACTGCACGCATCACTCGCCCTGCCCGGTCGTCGTCATACGCGGCAAGTCCGAAGGCTAGGCCAATCCAGGGCCGCGCCCACCATGGCGACGCATCCGACCGCCAGCACCTTTCCCGCGATATTCCTCATCGTCCTAGCCTTCCTCCCGCTCCGGGCGCAGCCATCTGCATCCGGATGTGAATCTCTAATCCAGACCAGAATTGCCTGCGTCATCGCGATCCGGTAGGGCCGAAGGGCCGAGCTTGGCCATGACCCAGGTCCCCGGCGCGGTGGCGCGGATTCGCGGTCGCGGACTTTGGTCTGGACGAATAGAGGAACAAGTCCCTACGTCGGCCAGGGCCATCGGCAGACGCTGACTATAGAAGTACAGCGGGACAACGCGGAAGGATCTGGTTCTGATGTCAGCGGGCAGCGCGAAGATCGTGGTCGGGGTCGATGGTTCTCCGTCGTCGCGGGCGGCCCTCCGCTGGGCCGTCAGGCAGGCAGTGCTCACCGATGGCATGGTGGACGCGATCACGGCCTGGCATGTCCCGGTGACCCCGTACGGCTACACCTGGGCCCCTATCTCCGTGGACGAGGCGGACAACCTCGAGGAGGACGCGCGGAAGGCTCTGGACGCGGCGATCAGCGAGGAAGTCGACCTGGCCGATCGTCACCGGGTCACCGCCCGGCTCATCAACGGCCACCCGGCCGAGGTTCTGCTGAAGGCCGCGGCCGGCGCGGACCTGCTCGTCGTCGGCAGCCGGGGCCACGGGGCGTTCGCCGAGGCCCTGCTCGGCTCGGTCGGCCAGTACTGTGTGCATCACGCACACTGCCCGGTGCTGATCATGCGCGGCGAGCCTGGTCACACCGCAGTGTGAATCCGCGTGCGGCGCATGCCCGCCGGTGACCCTGTGCCACTGACGCAGGTGCCCGAACTGGCCGAGAGTAGGGGGTGAAGAGCAGTTATGCCGAACGGACGGTGGCTATGGCTCCCGAGACTACGCTGCCAGTCCCCCGCGTGATCGCGGTTGAGGGGCTCAGCGATCTGTACCGGGTTCTGGTGTTCGGGCGAGGTCTCGGCGGGCTGCCGTGCGGCCATCACTTCCGCCTCCAGGGCGGCGGCTCACATCGCGTCCGGCCGCCGGTTCGGGCTGACGGCCAGGCGCAGCCGCGCGGCGTCCGCCAGCTCCTGCTCCTCCAGGGCGAACGTCACTTCGGCGAGGGCCTGCTCGAGGCGCGGAATCCAGCGGTCCTCGATCGCGCGCAGCCGATACCGAGTAGCCAGTGCCTCGGCCTCGATGACGCGCAGCGCCTCGGCCGCGGCGGCGTGCTGCACCGCCGCCTCGAGGGCGGCGGCGTGGGCCTGCCGGGTCCGGGTCAACGTGGGACCGTCCCAGGTCAGGGGGGCGGGGATGGCGCAGGCGGGGCTGGCCGGGTGCCGGACTCCCATGGTGATGGTGTAGGGGATCGTCACCGTCGCGAGCTGGCCGTCGGCGGCCAGCCTGACGGCCCGCTCGCCGCCGAGTATCGAAGCTCGCAGCAGCCACTGCTCGGCGTCGGCGCAGCAGCGGTCCCAGTCCGCCGCGGTTCGCGCTTCGGCATCGCGGAACCGGCCGAGTTCGGCCTCCAGGATCCGGAGCTTACGGCCGAGCAGGTCGGCACCGCGCCGGGCGACCTGTAGGCGCCTGGTCAGCCAGAGCCGTCCGGCTCGACCTGGCGGCACGGTGAACCCCCGCGCGCTCACGGCTCGCCGCCGGGATAGTAGGCGTCGAGGAACTGGGCCGGAATCATGGTCAGCTGGTTCCGCGGCAACCTCGCCAGGACCCGCCAGGCGCGGCTCAGGCTCTCCTCGAGGCTGCGATCCTCGGTTCGTCCCTGGTCCATGAACTCGCGCTCGAAGGCGGCCTGGAGCGCGAGGTACTGCTGGTCGAGCGGGCTGAGGGCCGCGCTGCCGAGCAGTTCGGCCAGCTCGCTGGCGTGCCGCGCGGCGGCGAGCGCAGCCAGGGTCTGCGCGGCCACGTCCAGGTGATCGTCCCTGGTCCGGCCGGGACCAGCGCCGTGCCGCATGAGCCGCGAGAGCGAAGAGAGTGCGTCGACCGGCGGGTAGACGCCGCGGGCATGGATGTCGGGCGAGAGCACGATCTGGCCTTCGGTGATGTACCCGGTGAGGTCCGGGACCGGGTGGGTGATGTCACCGGCCGGCATGGTCAGCACCGGGACCACGGTGACCGAGCCCGGCATGCCGCGGATCCGTCCGCACCGTTCGTACAGCGAGGCGAGGTCGCTGTAGAGGTAGCCGGGGTAGGCGCGCCGGGCCGGGATCTCGCCGCGGGCGGCGGAGACCTCGCGCAGCGCCTCGCAGTAGCTGGTCATGTCGGCCATGACGACCAGCACGTGCCGGCCGAGGGTGAACGCCAGCCGCTCGGCCACGGTGAGCGCCAGCCGCGGCGTCAGGATCCGCTCGATGACCGGGGCGTCGGCGAGGTTGAGCAGCAGCACGAGCTCGCCGGCCGCGGAGCGCTCCTGGAGGACGACGCGGACGGCCGAGGCATCGGCGTGGGTCAGGCCCATCGCCGCGAACACGACGCTGAAGGGTTCACCGCCGGCCGATGCCTGGGCGGCCAGCTGCGCGGCCAGTTCGAGATGCGGCAGGCCCGCGACCGAGAACACCGGAAGCTTCTGGCCGCGGACCAGCGTGGTCAGCGAGTCGATGACCGAGATCCCGGTCAGCACCGGCTCGGCGGGCGGCTCCCGCAGCACGGGATTGATCGAGAAGCCGGCCACGGGCATGGTGACGTCACCGGTGACCGGCGGCCCGCCATCGACCGGATCGCCGCGGCCGTTGCAGACCCGGCCGAGCCAGTCCGCCCCGACGGGAATGCGCAAGGGGGTGCCGCTGAACGTGACCCTGGTCCCCGTCGTGCGCATGCCCTCGGTTCCCTCGAGCACCTGCACCACGGCCAGGTCGCGGTCGGCCTCCAGGACCAGCCCGTGCCGGGTTTCCCCGGCC
>CAWKCG010000004.1:0-162894 GCA_963847965.1 uncultured Actinomycetes bacterium | reverse complement strand
GTCTACCGTGCCGCCCGCGCCGGGCGGCACGAGCACCAGGTAGCCGATCCCGCCGGAGACGCTCACCGAGCCCAGGGCGGCGCCCTCGACCACGGCCGCGCCGACCTCGGCCTGCGGCGTGAACTCCCACTCCTGGCCGCCGGCGGGGCGGAAACGATAGCCAGGCTCGAGCCAGGCGGGCGCGTCGGCCAGCGGCCGGAGCAGCCCGTCGAAGATGCCGCCGAGCAGGTGCGGGCCCAGGTGCGCCGACAGCGGCTCGCCGCGCGGCCGGACGGGAGCACCGGGCGCGAGGCCGCCGGTGTACTCGTAGGCCTGGACGGTGGTCACGTCGCCCTTGATGGCGACGGCCTCACCGGGCAGCAGGTGCTCGCCGAGCTCGACGATGTCGTTCATCGCGACCCCGGCCAGGCCGGTGACCTCCACCAGCGGCCCGTTCACCCGGACGATCCGCGCCGGGTCCGGGCTCACGGCGTCCATAGCTCCCGCACATGGTCTCCCAGCTCGTCGACGGCCAGGCCGGCCAGTCTGGGCAGGCTGCAATCGACCACCACACCGGGGGACCGCGCCACCACTCCGCCGTCCGGCTGGACCGTGACCGCCGCGCCGGGGCCGGCCGCCTGCGTAGCCATGGTGACGAGCTGGTTGAGCAACCCCTGGTAGCCGGGCTCGGTCTGCAGGCCGCCGACCGCGGCGATGACCTGGGCCTGCAGATCCTGATACGCCTCACGCTGGGCACCCAGCACGACCGACCGGGCCTGGTCACGACCCCGGCTGCGCTCGGCGGCGGCAGCGGGAGCGGCGTCCGCCTCACCTCGCGCCCGGGCCTGGCTGGCGGTCTCGGCCGCGCCGCTCCTGGCCTGCTGCACGATGGCGTCGGCCTGGGCATGAGCCTCCGCGAGGATGCGGCCAGCCTCGGCCTCGGCCTGGCGCAGCAGGTACGCGCGGACCGGCGCGAGCGCCTTCCCAACCTCGTCGCTCATGGCGGCATCACCGCCACCAGCACGTCCCGCCGGGCCCGCGGCACGGTACCGAGCCAGGCGGCGGCACGCGGGGTCAGCACCAGGACGGCGACGCCGGCTGGCAGCGAAGACCAGGCCGCGCGCGCTTCATCGGCGTTCTCCGCCGGCAAGACGAGCGCGCCGGCCAGGGCGAAACCCGCCGTACGGGCGGACTCGCCGATGACCGCAGCCTGAGACATCTCATGCCTTCCCGATGAGCAGGATCCCGATGATCAGGCCGTAGATGGCGATCCCCTCGGCCAGGCCCACGATGACCATCGCGCGGCCGAACAATTCCGACCGCTCGCTCATGGCGGCCAGGGCCGCGGCGCCGGCGTAGGCGACGGCGATGCCCGCACCGATGGTCGACCCGGCGACCGCGATCGCCGCGCCGAGCAACGCGGCCGTGTTCGACGATGTCCCGGACGCTGCCGCAGCGGACCTGGCTGCGCCGGCCGCGACGGCCGCCCCGGCGGGCCCAGCGGTGAGCGCCGCCACGAGCAGGACCACCGCGCCGATCATCAGCACCGCGCCGATCCCGGCCAGGATATAGATCCCGGACCGCCCACGCCGCGTCACCACGCGCGCCAGCACGACGGCCGCGGCGACGAGGGGCAGTCCGACTAGCCATGCGGATGTCATGTGCTCTCCTTCTTTATGCCAGTCGCGGGGATCCCCGTGACATCGGCCAGGCCGCTTACGGTCGGCACGTGCCATGGCCTGAACGGCCGGCCCTGAGTCACGAAGACGCGCGAGAACAGTTCGTAGTACTCCAGGCGGAGAGCCTGGATGGCGGCGACGAGCGCTTCGAGGCTGAACGCCAGCGCGGTCCCGGCCGCGAAGACGACCACGGCCGCCGCGGCGAGCAGCCCGCCGCGATGCCACAGCGCCCGCGTGCCCTCCCACACGAGCAGGCCGAGAGCGGCATGGGTCAGGCCGAACGCGGCGAGCCTGGTGAACGACACCACGTTGGAGCCCAGCCGGACCACCAGGTCGAAAACCTCGACCGCGGCCTGGATGCGGCCCGCACCGCCGCCGCCCGCCTCGGCGAGGAACCCGGCGGCGGCCAGCCCCAGCCCGGCCAGGGCCCCGAACCCGCCTACGGCGAGCAGCAGGCCGTGATGGAAATACCACCCGGCGACCATGACGCCCGCGCCGAGGAACACCGTGGTTCCGGCGATGCCCGACGACGCGTACACCGCAGAGGGCCACCCGCCTTCCCGCCACCGGTTGATCGTGCCGAGCGCGTAGGCACCCGCCAGCATGACCGCCCCGGCGCCCATGGCCACCAGCAGCAGCGTGACCGCGCGATCCAGCGGGTTGATCCACAGCACCGGCACCAGGCCGGTCGGCCCGAAGCATTCCCCGTACAGCAAGCCGAACAGGGTAGCCGCCGCCCCGGCGCCCGCGACGAACGGCCACGCCGACCTGAACCGGCGGGCCCAGCCCGGCCAGCCGGCCCGCAGCGCGGCCGCGACCCCGAGCAGCACGACGCCCTCCCCCGCATCTCCGAACATCATGCCGAACATCAGCACGTACGTCACCCAGGCCAGCCGGACGGGATCGACGTCGGCGTACGGAACCGTGCCGTAGGTCTCCACAAGCGGGGACAGCGAGCGGCGCAGCGGCCGGCCGGTCACGAGCGAGGGAGGCTCCACCCCGGGCGGGTACGGGAGCGGGACCACGGCGCCGCCGGCCTGCGCGACGCTGGCCGCCACGGCGGCCACCCGGTCAGCGGGAATCCAGCCTGCCAGGGCGCGGGCGCCCGACCGCCTGACCGCGCCGGCGGCATAAGCCTCGAGCTGGGCCTCGCCGGCGAGCAACTCATAGCGGCCCGCTTTCTCGGCCGCGTCGAGGTCAAGCGGCGAGGCGGACAGCAAGGCACCGGTCACCGGGCGGCCGGCGTGCCTCAGCCTGCGTGCCGCCTCCCCGCCTGTTCCCGGCTCGCCGGGCGCGGGCCCTGGGGCGCTTACCTCGCCCCCGGGGAGCCCGATCTCCACCGCTGCCGCGTCCGCGACCCGGACCAGCACATCACGCAGCGATTCGTCGGCCGCGACCAGCGCCACGCGCTTCATCCGGGCCGGGATCACCCCGTCAAGCCAGCTCATCGTAGGTCCCCAGCGGCTGGCCGCCTCGGGCGGCGATCTCGAGTGCCGCCCGGACCCGCCAGGCGTCGCAGGCCATGACCGCGACCGCCCCGAGGACCGTGCCGCTGTCCAGGCTGGATGTCCGCAGCAGCCGCAGGCCGTCCCGCTCCACCCTGGCCAGCCACGCCTGCTCGGCCCGCCACAGGTCGGCGGGCGCGGTAAGCCCGGCGAGGACCCACCCGGCCTGCGATGGCAGGCTGCGGGCCATCTCCTCCAGGGTGGCTGCGCCGGGAGCCTCGGGTCCGAGCAGGCTGAGGGCGCCGCCCATGATCCCGGGATCCATCGCGCGGCCCGCCGCGAACCGCTCGCCGGCGACCAGCAACGCGACCGCGCCGGCAGCCCAGCTCCGGGCCGGACCGCCGAGCGCGGCGGCTCGCGCCGCCCATCGCGCGCGGAGGCCCATCCGCACCGCGTAGGCACTCTCCCCGCCCGGGTCACGCCACGCCGAGGCGGCGAGCGCGGCCCGCAGCTCGCTGCCGCTGGCCGCCTGGCGGAGCCGCGGCCAGGCCGTGGCGAGCGCGCCCAACTCGAACTGGGCCTCCGCGGGGCGGCCGGCGATGGACTGCAGCAGTTCGTCGACGTTGGCCACCTCGAACCAGGCGCCCAGGACGCGCAGCAGCCGCACGCCCTCGCTGGGCAGCCAGCCGGCCAGGACCCGCAGATCCCATAGGACGCTGCTGGCGATCTCGCGCTGGGCTGCGGCGAGGGGCTGCTCCGGCCGCAGGTTAGCACCGTACGCTGTGGCGGCCAGCATCCGCAGCGCGTCGCCCAGCGAACCGCAGGAGGCCAGCCGACGGGTCTCCGCTGCACCCAGCCGGCGGCGGGCCAGGGCTCTGGCCCGCACGCTGCCCGCGGCCCATCCGGCGCTCATGATCCCTCGGCCGGCAGTTGCCTGATCGTTCCGACGACCCGGCTGATCAGGGCAGGCATGCGCTGGCGGGCGAGTTCGCGGATCTGTGCCGCATGCTGCCTGGCGTCGTCCGCGGTCCTGGCGGCCTGCTCCCGCGCCGCGGTCAGCACCTGCTGCGCAGCCTGTTCGCGAACCGTCTCGGCGCGCTGGGCCGCATCGGCGGCGATCGCGCCCGCTGTTGACTGCGCGGCGGCTACGATCTGCTCGGCCTCGCGGCGCGCTTGCGTGATGAGGCGCTCGCGTTCTGCTTCGGTGTCGTCCAGGAAGGCCAGCACCGGGCCTACCTCGGACTCCAGTTCGCCGGAGCGGTCTGCGGGCACTCCGGCGCGCGCGGCCGCTCCCGGGGAGCCTGCAGGCCGGAACCGCGTCAGGAAGTCGCGCAGCGGAGGCACGCCCTCAGGCAAGCACCCCGGGCGGACCGGAGGATAGGGCCGAAGGTCTCTGGCGGTCGGGAACTATGTCTCTACAGGCCGGGGCACCGCACGCCGATGCTTGAGCCATGAGGCCGAGATTCCCGCACACGAGCACGTCGGCCCCTGCCAGATGACCATGATCGGGCACAACGGCACGGGTGCCGCCGTCGCGCGGCGGGGTGGCCGGCCGGTCGCGCTGACCGTGCTGTGCACGCTGTTGTTCTTGACGTTCCTGGATAACACGGTCGTGAGCGTCGGGCTCGGCAGCGTGCAGGCGGACCTGCACGCTGGGGTGCTGGCCCTGCAGTGGGTGGTCGGCGCGTACGCGCTGACGTTCGCCAGCGCGATGCTGGGCTTCGGGATGGTGGGCGACGAGTTCGGCCGCAAGAAGGTCATGCTCGCGGGCGCCGGGGTGTTCTGCGCCGGTTCGGTCTTGTGCGCGCTGGCGCCCGACGCCGGGGTGCTGATCGCCGGGCGGGCCGTCATGGGACTGGGCGCGGCGGCCAGCGAGCCGGGCACCTTGTCCATGCTCCGGCATCTTTACCGCGATGAGCGGGCTCGCAACCGGGCCATCGGCGTGTGGGCCGCCGTGTCGGGGCTCGCGCTCGCGGTCGGCCCGGTCCTGGGCGGGACGCTGGTCGGCCTCTGGAACTGGCGCGCCATCTTCTGGTTCAACCTGGTATTCGGAGGGGCGGCGCTGGCCGCGGCCGCGATTGTGCTGCCGGAAAACGCAGATCCTGAGGCGCACCGGGTCGACATCGCCGGGGTGATGCTCGGCGCGGCGGCGCTGGCGGCGCTGATCTTCGCGGTCATGACCGGCGAGAGCACCGGGTTCACCGCTCCCGCGGTGCTCGCGCTGTTCTGCGGTAGCGCGGTGGCGGGCTCGGGCTTCTTGTGGCGGGAGTACCGCGCGGCGCACCCGCTGCTGGACTTGCGGTTCCTCCGGGTCGCGCCATTTACCACCGCGAACGCGGTCGCGTTCTGCTCCTATTTCGCGACGTTCGCGATCTTCTTCTTCACCGCGCTGTACCTCGATGAGGTGGTCGGCTACTCCGGATTCCGGATCGCAATCGCGTTCTTGCCGATGACGGTGCTGATGATCACCTCCTCGGTGCTGGCGGGCAGGTGGTTGAGGTCGGCCGGACCGCGCTGGTCGATCAGCGCCGGCTGCCTGACTTTCGCGGCCGGGCTGCTGCTGACCAACGCCGCGATCAGCCCGCATCCGCCGTTCGCCCTGCTGGCCGGCGCGCTCGCCGTGACCGGCGCCGGCATCGGCTGGACGGTGGTGCCGATCACCTCATCCGTCCTCGACGCGGTACCGCCGGAACGTTCCGGCATGGCCGCGTCGGCGGCCAACACCAGCCGCGAGATCGGCGCCGTGACCGGCGTGGCCGTGCTCGGCGTGCTGGTCAACGCGCAACTGCACGCCGATCTCATCAGCAGGCTGACTCACCTGGGAATCCCGCTCAACTTCCAGTCCATCGTGGTCAACGCGGTCGAGACCGGCGGGGTCCCGCCCAGCGGCACCACCGCGTCAGCAGGAGGACCCGGAAACGCCGCAGTGGTCCAGCAGGTGATCAACGCGGCTTACCACGCCTTCGGGACCGGCTTGCACGCCGCCCTCTATCTTGCGGCGGGGCTGGTCATCGGCGCCGGAATCCTCACGGCGGTCACGCTCCGTCCACCGGCACGCCCCAGCGGGCAGGGCAATGCGGCCAAGTCGAGGTAACGCCGGGCGCCGATCCACGGATCAACAGGGTGTTTAGACCCTGGCCCGGGCGGGTCGCGCGCAGCAGCGACCAGACCCGCAGCAGCCGGGCGGGGTTTCCGACCCGGAAGGCAGAGCCACTGTCAGCGGATCGCCGACGATGACGACGAACCGCGGCACCGGCGTCTACGAGGTGGCTGCCACCGGCGGACGGCCAGAATACACCGAGTGACGGGCCTGGATCGCGGTCAGCGCGATCGTGTAGATGATGTCGTCGACCAGGGCGCCGCGGCTGAGGTCGTTCACCGGCTTGGCCAGGCCCTGCAGCATCGGGCCGATGCTGACCACCTGAGCGCTGCGCTGCACTGCCTTGTAGGTGGTGTTGCCGGTGTCCAGGTCCGGGAAGATGAAGACGGTGGCCTGACCGGCTACGAGGCTGCCGGGCCGCTTGACCTGGCCGACCGAGGCGATGGCGGCGGCGTCGTACTGCAGCGGGCCGTCGATGGCCAGGGCGGGTTCGCGCTCGCGCGCGATCCGGGTGGCCTCGGCGACCTTGTCCACGCCGGTGCCGGCGCCGGAGGTTCCGGTGCTGAAGCTGATCATCGCGACCCTGGGGTCGATGCCGAAGGCCCGCGCGGAGGCGGCGCTCTGGATGGCGATGTCGGCCAGGTCCTCGGCGCTGGGCTGGGGGTTGATGGCGCAGTCGCCGTAGACGACCACCTGGTCGGGCAGGCACATGAAGAAGATCGAGGACACCAGCCGACAGCCCGGCCCGGTGCCTATGATCTGCAGCGCGGGGCGGACGGTGGCTGCGGTGGTGTGTGCCGCGCCGGAGACCAGGCCGTCGACCTCGCCCTGCCTGAGCATCATGGTGCCGACCGTGACCGGGTCGGCCAGGTGCTCGCGGGCCATCTCCTCGGTCCAGCCCTTGTGCCGCCGTAGTTCGGCCAGCGGCGCGACGTAGCGCTCGGCTACGGACCTCGGGTCCACGATGGTGATGCCGCCGGGCAGCCGCAGCCCGAGTTGCCGGGCCTGCGCGGCCACCTCGTCGGGCGCACCCAGCAGCACGCAGCGAGCGATGCCGCGTTCGGCGCACGCCACGGCGGCCCGCATGGTGCGCGGCTCGGCGCCTTCAGGCAGGACGATAAGCGCGTCGGCGGCGCGGGCCATCTCGACCAGCTCATAGCGGAACGCGGCGGGGCTGAGCCGCCGCGGCCGGGACGTGCTGGTCAGCGACCCCAGCCAGGACGGATCGAGCGCGTCGGCGATGTTGTCCGTCACGCCCTCGATGCGTTCGGTGTCGTCGGCGGGCAGGCCCGGGTCCAGGTCCCGCACGCGGGTCGCGGTCTGGTAGCTGTCCTGCTCGACGAGCAGGACAGGCAGGTCGGCGGCCGCGGTGGCGCCGGTGAGCTGGGTGATCCGCGGATCAGGCGAGGTTCCCGCGCTCAGCAGCAGGGCAGCCAGGCGGGTCCCGCTCAGCTCGGCCAGGTAGGCGGCCATGATGACCTCGTGCCGGTCGCCGGGGACCACGACCAGCCGCCCGGTGTCCAGGACGCGGATGCCGCCCGGGATGCCCTGGGCGAACACCGCCACGTCCTTGATCCGCCGGGACAGGTCACCTTCGTGCAGGACTTCCGGATGCAGCTCGCGGACCAGATCGCGGACTCGTGGCCACGTCAGCTCGGGGCGGGCGGGCACTCCGGCGATAAGGCGGAGCCGGCGCTTGGTCAGGGCGGCCCGCAGGGCGGCGGCCGCGCCGGCATCGGCCCCGGGCAGGCCGTGGACCACGCAGCCGACGACCCGCGCCTGCTCGCCGGAGACGTATCCGCTCGCCGCGATGGCAAGGTGCTCGGCCAGGCCGTCTGCGTCACCGTCGGCGGGCCAGCTGCCGGCCAGCACGACGTCGGCATCCAGCGCCCGGGCCAGCGCCTGGTCCAGCGAACTGGCGTACAGCTTGGTGGGCCCCGAACTGAGTCCCTCGACCACCACCACATCTGATTCCCCGTAGATGGGCTCCCAGGCGGCGACGATCTTCTCCAGCACGACATCCAGGCCGCCCTCGCCCAGCTGCCGTTCCAGCTCGGCGGTGGTCACCGGCTCCGGGGGGCGCAATGTGGTGATCGCGCTCACCAGCGCGGCTGAGCGGTCCGGGCCGCCGTCGGCTCTGGGCTGGGCCACCGGCTTGACGTAAGCGACCTTGACGCCCCGCCGGTCCAGGGCGCGCAGCAGCCCCAGGCATGTCCTGGTCAGGCCGGCATCCTCGGCCGCAGGCGCGACGAGCAAGCTCCGGGCCATGTGACCCCTCCTCACAGTGTCCGATGCACAGCGTGCGCGATTATCAGCATCCGCTTGCAGTGCTGCGCGTCATGGTCTGACAGGACCTTGGTCCTCAATCGCGATCCGGTCAGCGGACCCTTCCGTAGGGCAGCAGGGGCAGCGAGCGGAGCCGCCGCCCGGTGGCCACGAAGATGGCGTTGGGGATGGCCGGGGCGCCCGCGCCGCGCCACACCCACCGGCCCGTCCCGCCCGTCGCTACAGGTACTTCAGTAGGTCGTCGACCGTCATACCGCAGGGACCGGACACGTGAACCACCGTCCGTTCGGTCAATAATGATCTTTCTACGGTGAGGTCGAGGAAGTGCGCCGAGCAGGAGATGCACGGGTCGTAGTTGCGGATGGCCTGCTCGCACTGGCGGGTGAGCTCGGCGTCGTCGAGGCCGAGCCGGGCCTCGGCGAAGGCGCGCAAGTCGGCCTCGATGGCGGCCTGGTTCTGCGACGTCGGGGGCACGATGCGGGCGCTGGCGATGAGGCCGTCCGCGCCGATCTCGTACCGGTGGAACAGGGTGCCCCTGGGCGCCTCGGTCACCCCGTGGCCGACGCCGGCCCGCGGCGGAACCTCGGCGGCCGGCGGGTCGGGCGGCTCGTAGGCCGCGATGAGCCGCAGCGCCTCCTCGACCGCGTACACCGTCTCCACGGCCCGCACGATGATGCTGCGGAACGGGTTATCGCAGGCCGGGCCGAGCCCGGCGGCGCGCGCGGCCTCGCGGGCGAGCGGGGACAGCCAGCGCGAGTTCAGCGAGTACCGGGCCAGCGGCCCGGTCAGGTACCGGCCGCCGCCGGCCAGGCGCGCGTGCAGCGCGGTGGAGTGCGGGACCTGCTCCTCGATCACGTGCTCGTCCCAGCCGGCGGCCGGGAACGCCAGGCCCGAGCGGGTCTGCACGGTGCCCCGCTCGATCGGGTAGGTGCCGGGCCGGGACAGCGCCAGCAGGTCGGCCTGGCCCGCGTGGTCGGGGAAGTCGAACCCGGCGACCCAGGCCGCGGTGGCCAGCGCGTCGTCGAGCGCGCGGCGGAGCGGGTCGGTGAGCGCGGCGAGTTCGGCCGGGGCGGGGGCCCGGTAAAAGCCGCCGACGCGGACGTTGACCGGGTGGATGGCCCGGCCGCCCACCACCTCCATGACGGCGTTCCCGGCCTTCTTCAGGGCCAGGCCGCGCTCGATGAGGTCACGCCGGGCCGCGGCCATCTCGATCCCGCTGCGGTAGCCGAGGAAATCAGGCGCGTGCAGCAGGTAGATGTGCAGCGCGTGGCTCTCGATCCACTCCCCGCAGTACAGCAGCCTGCGCAGGTCGGCGATCGGGCCCTCGACGGTGACACCGCAGGCGGCCTCGATGGCCTGGCACGCGCTCATCTGGTAGGCGACCGGGCAGATGCCGCAGATCCGGGCGGTGATGTCCGGCGGCTCGGTGTAGGCGCGACCGCGCAGGAACGCCTCGAAGAAGCGGGGCGGCTCGTAGATGTCGAGCCTGGCCTCTTCGACCCGGTTGCCGCTGGCCCGCAGGTACAGCGCGCCCTCGCCCTCCACCCGGGACAGTTCCTTGACCGAGAGGACTCGCTCGTTCTTGTGCGTCATGTCAGCTGCATCTCGTCGTCCGTGGATTTCGCTAGGGGGCCGGCGCCCGACGGCGGGCGCGCCGGCCGGCAGGATGATTATGACGGTCGGCCGAAAGGCGTTGGCCGCGCCCCCAGGACGCGGCCAGCCTCGTGGCGCCAGGATTCTACTTACCCTTGACGACCTCGATCTTCCTGACCGATGCCTGCTGATCGGTCCTCAGCCCGACGGAGATCGTGAGGATACCGTCGCGGTAGCTGGCGGTGACCGCGCCCTCGTCGGCGTTCGCCGGCAGGGGGAGCGTCCGGCTGAACGAGCCGTACCGGAACTCCGACCGGCGCTTGCCCCCGATCCTGTCCGACCGCTCGGCGCGGATGGTCAGGTACCCCGATCCGACCGTGACCTCGACGTCCTTCTCCAGGTCGAACCCGGCCAGTTCCGCCCGGATCAGGCAGTGGTCACCCTCCACGTACTCCTCGACCCTGATCGGCTGGGCCAGGTAGGGACGAAGCGTGAGGAACGGCTCCTCGAACCAGTCCACCAGGTCCGGGACGATGGTCTTCGGGTCCCTGTGTAGCAGAGTGCTCATCTGATCTGCCTTTCTCTGCTGGTTGCTGATAGGTGCGGCGGGAAGGACCCATCCGGCTTCTCGCGGATCCCGATTGCGCGGTGTGCGGGCCCGAGCCGTGCAGCCGGAGGCGTGCCGTCGGCCCGGCCCGTAACTCCGCGTCCTCGTTACGGGGTCCTTCCCATCGTTTCCATGCCACCGCGCCGCTACCGCGTCCGGCAGGGCCGATGGTCCCATCCGGCGGTGACCAGCGACCCTTAGTCTCCGTGAGGCTCCCCTGCGCCGCGCAGCCGCCGCCCGGTCACGATGGCGGGCACGATGCGGATGAAATGGTTCCGGGCAGGAGATCCGCCCGATCGTCACGGTCGCCAGCAGCCGCAGGCATTCCGCCCTGGACAGTTCCTCCAGCACGGGCCCGGCAGGTTGCATCGCAGACCGCCATACCAGGTGAAGCCCTCCCGTCCGTGCGGCGAGCCATCATTTCAATGGCGGGCCCCAGCCTCGCACTAGGGACGAAGGTCCCCTTTTGTAGCACCTGGCCGGCCTGGTCCCAGGGCGAATCCCCTGCGCCTGCGCTAAATCAGCCTGCACGATGCCACCGGAGGGCAAGGACCGAGGGTCAGCGGCGACTCGTCACGCTCCGCAGCGGGATGCGGCCCGGTGTCGTCGATGGCGTAGCCCAGCTCGCCCTCGACGCCGATGACCCCGTCGACGCCGCGGATCTCCGACCGGATGAAATCCGCCATGCTCTTTCGCTCCAGTTCGCCGGACAGGCTCACCACTCCGTCGGTCACCTTCACCCGCACGAGAGCCGGGTTGGTGCCGAAGTAGCCGAGCAGGACGTCCTCGATGATCTCCGCCCGGATCTCGTCGTCGGGCCGGAGGAAGACCTGGAGCAGGTTCGGGAGGCCGACCACGCCGAGCAGCTTCCTGTTCTCGTCGGTCACGAGCAGGCAGGTGACCTGGTGCCGGTGCATCAGCCGGGCTGCCTCGGCCACGGTGGCGCCGGGCCGTACGGTCACCGGGTCGGTGTGCATGATCTCCCCGGCCGTCTCGGCCGTGGCTGTGTCCCGCCGCGCCCGGTAGTTCAGGTGAACCGAGTGCGGGGCGTCCGGATCCCGCTGGAGCTCTTCCTTCCTGAGCAGGTCGGTCTCGGTAATGACGCCGAGGACCTTACGCTGGAGGCTCACCACCGGTATGGCACCGACCTTCTGCTTGGCCAGGAGGTCAGCCACATACTTCAGCGGAGTGGGCGGGGTGACCGTCACCGGATCGGCCGTCATGACCTCCCGGACTTCGTGATGGCGCATCATGCGCTCCCTTCCGGCCTGAGTTGGGGGCGGATGCCGCCCGGCGGGAGGTTCCGCCGGACAGCCGGGCCGGGCTCAAGCGACAGCGACTACCCGAATCGTCCCCTCCAGGCCATCATCCGCGGCACGTGCCGGGTAGGGTCGCACTTCCCCAGCCGGGGTGACGAACAGCCCGGCCGAAGGACCCGGGGGAGCCGGGACCGCCCTGGCGGTGGATGCCGCGATCCGGTCGCCTACGGCGCGGCCTTGACCCGGTGCGACCCGTACACGGCGTCCTGCACGGTCCAGATGGCCGAGGTCAGCGCGTCGAACCTGCGTAGATGCCGGCGCAGAGCGCCGGCATCTCCCGCCCGGGCCGCGGTGATCGCGTCGTCGGCCGCGGCCGCCAGCCGGTCCAGCCGTACCCGGAGGAATGTCTCGCTGCCCGGGTGATCGCTCCGGGCGCCTGCCGCGGTCAGCGCGGTGTGGCCGGCGGCTTCGGCCTCGGCGAGTACCGTGCTGGCGGCCCGGGCGACCTCGACGACGACCCAGCGCGGGAGGGGTGTTCCCGCGTCGCCCTGGGCCAGCATCCGCAAGCTGATCAGGGGCGTCACACAGCGCGCCTGGTGATCGCGTATCTGGTCGGCGACGGACATGGCGGCTGAGAACCTTCCACGGGGTACGACGGATCTCAGTTCATGGCTTCCCCAGGCCGTGAGCCAAGGGACCAAGGTCCCCTCTTGCGCGTTCCGTGGCCCTGCGGCTTAGCGGTGTCCTCGGGCCGCCGGGTGACCCGGCTGCCGGATGAGGTCGACTCCGGTGCCGTCGAGGCCGGTCACGTCCCAGCCCTCGCCCGTGATGTCGAAGGTCAGGCGCGAGCTTCCGATCCGCAGGCCGCTCACCTGGAGCGGGAGGTAGCGATGGGACACGGCCGGGGCGCACCACAGCCGCCCGGAGCCGGGCTGAGGGGTGACGCGCAGCAGCGTGGCGAGCAGGTGCAAGGGGGCGGCGGCGGCCCAGGCCTGCGGTGAGCAGGAGGTCGGGTAGGGGATGGGGGCGAGGTGGCCGCCGCGCGGGAACCCGCAGAAGAGTTCGGGCAGTCGGTACCCGAATTGGCTGGCGGCGTCGAAGATGGCCTCGGCCACCCGCTGGGCGTGGGCGGTGAAGCCGTAGCGCATCAGCCCGGCCGCGCACAGTGCGTTGTCGTGCGGCCACACCGAGCCGTTGTGGTAGCTCATCGGGTTGTAGGCGGCCATCGACGTGGCCAGCGTGCGGATGCCCCAGCCACTGAACATGTCCTCGGACAGCAGGTGGTCTGCGACCGCGGCGGCCTTGTCCGCATCCGCGATGCCAGTCCACAGACAGTGCCCGATGTTGGAGGTGAGCGCGTCGACGGGTCGCTTGTCGCGGTCGAGCGCGGCGGCGTACCAGCCCTTGTCCGGTAGCCAGAAGGCCCGGTTGAACGCGCGCTTGAGCCGGACGGCGGTCGCCTCCCAGTGCCCGGCTCCCTGAGCGTCGCCCTCCTCCCGGGCGAACGCGGCGCGGGCCCGGTAGGCGGCGTAGGCGTAGCCCTGGACCTCGGCCAGGGCGATGGGGGGCTCGGCGATCATGCCGTCGGCGAAGTTGATCCCGTCCCAGGAGTCTTTCCAGCCCTGATGAACCAGCCCGGCCGGGGTCTTCCGGCGGTATTCGATGAACCCGTCGCCGTCGGCGTCCCCGTAGCGCTGCATCCATTCCAGCGCCCGGTCAGCGTGCGGAAGGAGCTTGCGCGGCAGGTCGTGGTGCCACCGCCAGCGCCGCAGTTCGCCGAGCAGCATGACGAACAGCGGGGTGGCGTCGGCGGTGCCGTAGTAGGCGCTGCGGCCGCCGAGGGCCAGCCGTGCGGCGGGACCGAACCGGACCTCGTGCAGGATCCGACCCGGTTCTTCTTCTGTGGCCGGGGCGACGACGCGCCCCTGGCGCTCGGCCAGGGTCTGCAGCGTGCCCGCGGCGAGGCTGTCGTCCCAGGGCAGCAGCATCCAGGAGGTGAGCAGCGAGTCGCGCCCGAACAGGGCCATGAACCAGGGGGCACCCGCGGCCACCACGGGCCGGTGCGGGTGAACGGGGTCGAAGATGCGGAGCGCCCCGATATCCTCGATGCTGCGGCGCAGCACCGCGGCCAGGTCAGGGTCCGGCGTTCGCAGCCGGGGGGCGCCGTGCCGCCACTCGCGCAGCCTGCGGGCCGGGACGGCGTGCTCCGCGGGCTGGCCGAGCGGATGGTGCGGCGTCATCGGGATGCCGTCCCAGACCGGTACCGCCTCCACCGTGATCAGCCACTCGCCGTGCGCCGGGACCAGGGCCCGCCAGGACAGGGCGCAGCCGACCGCGGCGGGCTGCCCGTCGCCGCGGACGAGCAGCCCATGGCGGTGTCCGCCGCGGCGGGCGTCGAAGGTAAGCGTCGAGCCGGTGGCGCCCACCCGGGCCACGGCGGCCTGCGCCAGGCCCGCCTTGACGTCGAGCAGGTCGGCGAAGTCGGCACCGACGGTGAGCACTACCTCCAGCGCGGCTGGCTGCCGGGCGGTGTTGCGGATGGCGATGTCCTCGCGCATGCCGTCACCTATGTAGCGCTGCCGGGTGACCAGCATCGCGGCGTCGGCCGGGGCCCCGGGAGGCGGTGGCAGGCGCCCGATGAACGCGGCGGCGTGCGGGTCGCCCTGCTGGACGGTGACCGGCTCGGCGGCCCGGCCGTCGACGGTCAGCGCCCACTGCGACAGGACGCGCGTGTCCTGGACGAACAGTCCTTGCGGCTGACCTGGCGCGATGTCGCCGCCCGGTTCGCTGATGCAGAAGGCCGAGCCCTCGATGAGGGTCACGGTGGCGCCAGGCAGGCCGGGGATCACCGGCGCGTGGCCGGCCGACCAGGGTGCGGTCACCGTGCGCTGGCTTCGGCCCGGTCGGACGTCAGCTGGCCGGGACGCGCCAGGATGGCCTGGTACAGCCGGTCGTAGTCGGCGGCCATCCGGGCCAGGGAGAACCGCCGCTCGGCGGCGATGCGGCAGTGGCGGCGGTCGATCTGGTGCACGTCGGCGATGGCGGCGGTCATGTCATCCTCGCCCTGGCACAGGTACCCGGTTCGGCCATGGTCGATGATCTCAGGCGCCGCGCCGTTGGGGAAGGCCAGGACCGGGGTGGCCGAGGCCAGCGCCTCGGCCATGACCAGGCCGAACGGTTCGGGCCAGGTGATCGGGTTGAGCAGGGCGGCCGCATCGCGCAGCAGCGCCAGGCGGGCGGCCAGTGGCTGCTCAGCCGGCCAGGCGTCACCGGGCCCGAGCAGCGGCCGGACCTGCTCGTCGAAGTAGGCCCGCTCGGCGGGATCTCTCATCTTCGCCGCGATGACCAGTGGCCAGCCGGCCTGCCGGGCGGCCCGCACCGCGTGATGCACGCCCTTGTCGGCGGACATCCGGCCGACGAACAGCAGGTAACCGCCGGTCCCCGGTCCTGGCGTGTAGACGTCCAGGTCGATGCCGTGATGGATGACCGCTGCCACCGGGATGCCGGCGAAGCTGCGGGCGTGCGCGTACGATATCGCGACGATCGCCGCGTGGCGGGCGGTCTCGGCGAGCAGGCGGCGGGCCTGCGGGGTGATGAGCCCGTGAACCGTGGTCACCACCGGAGGCCGGGTTAGCCCGCGCCGCCCGGCCAGCCGAGGGCCCCGGTCCGTGTGGTCGTGAATGATGTCGGCATCGGCCAGCGCCTCGTAGGCGGCCAGGGCGTGCGCCGCCTCGGCGGCGGGGGCTCCCATCGGCTCGACCGGCGACCGGAACAGCCACTGCCGCGGCACCGGGCAGGTGGACTCGCCGACGGTGAACAGCCGCACGTCGTGGCCGAGGGCCACCAGGCCCCGGGCGAGATTATCGATGACGACCTCGGTCCCGCCGTAGGCCGGTGGCGGCACCGCGATCCACGGCGGGGCGATCAGGCCGATTCGCATGAGGTCAGCCCATACGGGCACCACGCCGAACGGCAGGGCCCAAGGTCCCGTCAGGCCGCGCTAATCGGCACCAGGATCACCGGGACCTGGTTCCAGCGGGCCATCACGTTGGTGAATGCGTTTGATCACGATGACATCCACGCCGGAGGCGCGCAAGGCCGCCGCACGGCGACCGAGCGCCTGGACGAGCCGCGCCCGGTACGGGGCGGCGGCTTCCCAGGTGAAGGCGACCGGAGCGAAGGTGCGGCCGGTCCAGCTCACCGGTAGTCATGGCGTCAGGCGGCGTGCGCTCAGGAGGGGTACTTGGCCAGTATCTCCTTGAGCTGGGCGACCAGCCGGAGCGAGTCGTCGTGGCTGCGCTGGAACACATTCCGCCCGAAGATCAGGCCGGTGGCGCCGGCTTCCATCGACTGGCGCGCCTTCTCCAGCATGGCCTCATCGCCGGCCTGCTCGCCGCCGGAGACCAGGAGCAGCGTCCGGTTGGCCGACCTGACCACGGCCGTCGATGGCTTCGGCCGAGGAGAACGCGCGGCGGTAGGGCTTCCGGGACGCCTGACTGCTTGTCCGGCTGCGGGAAGTTCACCTTGACCAGGTTGGCGCCCAGCTCGCTGGCGGTCCGGGCGGCATAGTCGACCGCGTAGAAGCAGTCCCGGCCGCCCTTGGCGTCGATCGCGGCGCCGCGCGGGTAGGACCATACGATCAGCGGCATCCCGAACCGCTCGGCGTCCTCGCGGACGCGCAGGTACTGCGCGAAGTCCCGCTCCTGCGCCGGGGTGCCGACGTAGAGGGTATAGCCGACGGCGTCCGCGCCGAGGCGGACCGCTTCCTCTACCGTGGCGTTCACCGGCGAGAGCGGGTCGATCGAGGACGGGATGTCGGTCTTGCCGTTGAGCTTGAGCACCAGCGGGATCTCGCCGGCGTACTCCCAGTAGAACTTCCTGGCCAGGCCGATCTGGATGGCGATGCCGTTGAAGCCGCCTTCCAGCGCCAGCCTGATGATGTTCTTGGGGTCGCTGGCCTCGGGGTTGCCGAAGAAGTCTCGTGGGCCGTGTTCCAGGCCGTGGTCGTAGGGCAGGAAGATCGCGGTGCCGTTCCGCAGTCCGTGCTCATGAAGAATCCGGTACAGCCGGGCTTTCTTTCCCGCGCTGAGACCAAGTTGATCCAAGGAAGGCCGGGTAATCATCGGTAACCTCCACCGTCGGTGCTCGTATCCCTTCCACGCTTTGACCGCGGGTTCCCGGCAGGCAGGGTCTGCGGTCCTGATCTGATCGGCAAACGTCCCGATCTGCCCGGGGACGGCAAAGAAGACCTCATATCCCGAACGGGCGGTGGTGACACCCTCGTGCAGGCGCGACGGTCCGGGCCTGACGCCGCGGGGGCTGCACCGGCAGTAATCCGTGTCCCTAGCCGGGACCTTGGGCCTGCCGTTCTCGGGAGCTAGGTCTCTGCCGTCCCGGCCTGCCCAGGGCGAGCATGAAACCCGGAAGCGACACGTCAGGAGGAGGTCAGTCATGCGAGCGCAAGTGGGAGACGAACTGACGGTCAAGGGTGTCCATCAGGGTGACGAGGACCGTCACGGCACGATCGTCAAGGTCGACGGGACAGACGGCGCCCCGCCTTACGTGGTCCGCTGGCTGGACGGCCATGAGAGCGTCTTCTTCCCCGCGTCCGGCACCGTGGTCCAGCACCACCCGGCCGGGCCCGCGGCCTAGGAGCGCGACATGATCACCCGGGCGGAAGTCGAGAAGCTCGGCGCGGTGCACGCCGTGGCGCCGGCGATCCTGTCGGTCTACCTGACCGTTCCTTCGTATCCCGGTGAGCTGAGCGACCTGACCGCACGCGCTGGCAAGCTCATCGCCGACGCCGAGAGCGCGGTCGGTGGTCCGGGCCGCCTCAGCGACGAGGACCGGAACGATGCGCTGGAGCTGCTGGCGGCTGGTGCCCGGGATTGGCCCGGACGGACGCTGGCGGTTTTCGCCTGCGCCGATGTCGGCCTGCTCGAGGCTCTTGCCCTTCCGTGCCGCGCGCCGGACAGGGCGGTCCTGGGAACCAGGCCGCATATCCGGCCGCTGCTGGCGGCGCTGCAGCGGTGCCCTGATTACCGCGTTGCCGTCGCGGACGCTCAGCACGTCTGGCTGCTGGCGATCGCCGGGGATGAGCTCGAGACCGTCCCGGCCTGGCCGACCCAGGGCTCCGGGGACTGGCACAGCCTGCCTCCGGACTGGGTGCGGGAGCCGATCAACTGGCTCACGGCTCACTCGTACCACGACGCTGCCGCCCTCCTCAGTCGCGCCGCAGGACCAGCCGGGCAGGAACCGCTGGTCATCGTCGGCCATGGCGGCGGCATCCAGCGCCTGCTCGCCGGCCTGTCGGCGTCCGCGCGGGCGGCGTTCGCCGGCAGCGTCATCGGCGACCTTCCAACCCTCACCCCCGATCAGGTAAGGGATCTAGCGGCGCCCGTGGTTGCCCGCCGGGCCGAGAAGCATGCCCGGCAGGTCGCGGACGAGATCCTCGCGATGCCATCCGGGCGGCCCGCCTGCCCGCCCGCCATCGGCCTGCAGGCTTGCCTGGCCGCCGTCACCGCGGGCGTGGTGGACACCCTGGTGGTTCCGCACGATGAGCTTGTTCCCGGCTATGAATGCGGCAGGTGCGGCGCCCTCAGCACCGAAGCCGACAGCTGCCCGGACTGGGGTGCGGCTCCCCTGCCGGTCCCGGACGTGCTCGAGGAGATGGTCAGCAGGACTCTCGAAGACGGCGGCGAGGTGCTGGTGATCAGCGGCCATTCATACCCGATGGCGGCCAGGCTGCATTCTCCCGCCACGGGTGCGGGAGCGGCATGAATATCCAGGCCCTGCAGAAGAAGCCGGGGCCAGGCAACGGCGCTGCCGCTCCCGGCCAGCCCGCGCAGGACGGGCGGTCGGGTTCCGGGCCGGGGAGCGCGGCTAAAGTCGCCTTCGCGCCGGACAAGGCGGGCTGGCATCCGTCCGTCGTGCCCGGCCCCATCGTGCTGATATCGACCGTGGACGCGCGAGGCGAGCCCAACATCGCGCCCAAGAGCTTTATCTCCATGATGGCCTTCGGCGGGCCGGTGCTGGCGTTCGGCTGCCACCGGTCCCATGCCACGGCGCGGAACGCCGAGGCGACCGGGGAGTTCGTGGTGAACTTCCCGCCCGAAGCGCTGGTCGAGCGCATCTGGGCCATGCCCGCCACCCACGGTGCCGAACGGATCCGGCGCTCGGGCCTGTCCCTGCTGCCCGCGCGCGCGGTGGCACCGCCCCTGATCCGGGAGTGCAGGGCCCATCTGGAGTGCAAGCTCCATTCCGTCACCCGGCTAGGCGCGGAGGTCGTGATCTTCGGCCAGATCGTAGCGGCCTCCATCGACGAGGACTGCCTCAGCTCGCCCCTGGCCGACCAGTACTTCCGCCTCCGGCCCGTCTTCTTCCTGGAAGAAGGCGTCTACGGGTCGATCGATGCCGCCAAGCGGGTAGGGGCGGCGTGGCCCGCACAGCAATCGTTCACGGTCGTGGAACTGTACGACCTGCCCGAAGACCCGGATGCCGAAGCGCATGCGGCCTTCCTGCGCTCGCTCCGGGACTCTGGAGTGCTGCTGATGGCCGGGCCGTACGACGGCCGGCCCAGGGAGCCGGACCGGCCGCGCCCGGCCGGGATGATCATCCTGGCGCTGCCGGAAGACCAGGCGCGGGAGATCGCCGAGACCGACCCACTGGTCCGGGGCGGGGCACGGTACATCATCCGGCGCTGGACGAGAACGTTCTGACAGAACAGCCCCGCCGGATGGCACCTTGCTATCCCTGCTCCTGACCTTCTTCCCGACCAGGCACGACCAACGACCCTGCCCGATGGCCGCGCTTGCGGCAAGGCTGGAAGCCGGAAGATAGTCACGATCGCGGAGTTGAGTAACGATGAATGCCGCCGTCAGGGACGTTATGTCCGCCCATCCGGTTTCGGTGCGGAAGACCACCTCGTTCAAGGAGATCGCCGCCAGGCTGCGCGAGTTGGGAGTCAGCGGGTTTCCCGTGGTAGATGATAACGGGAAGGTTATCGGCGTGGTCTCCGAGGCGGACCTGCTGGTCAAGGAGGCCCTGGAAGACGCATACCAGGGCGTTCGGGGACTGATCGCCGCCACGGTGCACGTCACGGAGCGCCACAAGGCGGGCGGGGTGACCGCAGGCGACCTGATGACCAGCCCGGCAGTGACCGTCAGCCCGGACGACACGGTCCAACACGCCGCGCGGCTGATGTACGCCCGCGGCCTCAGGCGGCTGCCCGTGGTCGATGCGTCCGGCCGGCTCGTCGGGATCGTCAGCCGTACCGACCTCCTGGCCGTCTTCGACCGCCCGGACGAGGAGATCCGCCTGGAGATCACCGACCAGGTGATCCCTCGCCTCTCCGAGCCGAGCTCGTACTGGGTTGGCGTCCAGGACGGGATCGTCACCCTGGAAGGAACTCCCGAGACCATTTCGATCGGCCACGAGGTCCTTCGCCGGGTCCGCCACGTGCAGGGCGTGGTGGCCGTACGGGATCGCCTTGACTACCCGCTTCCCCCCACTCCAGTCGCTCCTGGTCCCTACTTCTATCCGGGTCCCCTCTTCTAGTCGTACCGAGCCGTCATCCGTTTCCCGGCTGAACGGTCTGTACCGAGAGGATCGGGTTCACGAGGTCTGGGCGGCCTTGACGGCATGAGCCTCGGCTCGGTCGCGGCGACGGTGCTGCACCATTCGCCCTGCCCGGTCGCCGTCGTTCACCGGCCGGTGCGCTAGCCCTCCGCCGCGGCGGCCGTTGCGGCCGTCGGCGAGTGCGCCGGTTCGGCGTGGGTGTCGGGCCTGGGCACGATCAGGACCGGGCGGGTGGCCATATGCAGCAGCCGGCTGGCCACGCTGCCCAGCGGTATGCGGGGCAGGTCGGTGCGGCTGTGCGAGCCGAGCACCACCAGGCGCGCGTCGTGGTCTTGCGCCGCGTGCAGGATGGCCGCCGCAATATGCCCCAAATTGGCCTCGCGGATCTCACCTTCCGCGCTTACCCCGGCCGCCTTCAGATCGGCCACGATCTTCTCCACCACGGCCTCGCCCTGGCCCTCGCCGCTGTCCACCTGGACCCGTCCGAAGCGGCCGGTGGCGAACTCGTTCACGTGCAGCACGATGACATGGTCCCCGCTATCCCGGCTCAGGTCGCGTACCATCTCCGTGGCGGCCACCACGTGCCGGACCGGATCATGGGACGCGGCGTCGACGGCTAGCACGATGTTCTTGCTCATCGATCCTCCAGACTACACACCGGCTTGTTCCCTTCATGCCGAGCCGGTAAATGGGAAACTATATGTCCTTTCCCTCACGGTCTTTTTACTCCTGCATCATGCGGAACGCCAGAGGCCGAAGCAAGGTCAAGGCAGGACCTTCGCCCCTACCGGACGGTTGCGTCTGGTGTACAACGCCGACCGGAGCTCCAGAGCCAGCTACGCGATCTCCATGTCGCTAGTTATCCCTGGTCAGAGGCTTTCGTTACGGGTGCCTTTCCGCCAGGTGATCAGGGACTTGCGTCCCTAACGCCGCTGATCGCCTCGTACGCATGCTGGTCGCGCAACGAGCCGATCGGGTCACTGGCGTGCATCTGGTCGGCACTCGGGAGGAGGATTCCATGTCATCACTTGTCGGCCCCGCGCCATGATGCACCTGGACACGGTTATGACGATGATCGACCGCGACGCCTTCGTCCAGTACCCGTACCTGGAACGGCAGCTCCGGTCCTGGACGCTGACCCCGAACGGGGACGACCGCACCGTGTCGCTGACCCGCAACCGCGACCTGTGGGAGACGGTCGCCGACGTGCTCGGGGTGGACAAGGTCACCGTATTGAGGACCGACGAGGATATCCGGGCGGCCGAGCGTGAGCAGTGGGACGACGGAGTCAACTACCTCGCCGTGGCGCCCGGCGTCATCATGGGCTACGAGCGCAACGTCGCCACCAACACCATGCTGCGCAAGCACGGCATCGAGGTCGTCACCATCGCCGGCAGCGAACTCGGGCGCGGCCGCGGCGGACCCCGCTGCATGACCTGCCCGATCGAAAGAGACCCGGCATGAACCTGGGCGGGCGCAGCCTGCTCAAGGAGATCGATCGTCTGCCGCTTCGTCGAGGCAACAGCGAAGCCCGCAGCCATTGGTTAGATGGCTGACGCCCAGGCGCTGCTGGACGGCGAGGCGGGCATGCTTTGTCACCCGCTGAACGCCTGGGCTTCAGCTGGCTATCTCAGGAAGGGACGGTAACGACAGGGCCGTGCGCGTGGTTAAGCACGGCATTCATGACCGAAGCGGGACCGTGGTGCTCGGACCGCCTGCCGAGAACCACCAGGTCGGCGCGGGCCGACAGGCCGACCAGCGCCCGGCCCGGATGGCCGTGGACAACGTCCTGGCTGACCGGGACGTCTGGATACTTGGCCCGCCAGTTGTCCATCAACTGCTGAAGGCGCTTAGCCGTTTCCGTCTCGGCGACGTAGCGCTCGGGTTCGGCGAAGAACGACCCCGCGCGTGAGCTATCGAAATCAGGCTGGTGCCAGGAGTGGATGGCGATCAGGCTGGCCTTGCGCAGCGCCGCCTCCTCGAAGGCGAAGGTCAGGGAGGCGCTATTCTCCAGGTCGCCGATGCCGATGCCCACCTGCCGGTAGGCGGACTCGGCCGCCTCGCGGACCACCACGACCGGGCAGGCTGCGTGGGTGGCCGCGTAGCGGCTGACCGACCCGAGGATCATCGCCGCGAACGCGCCGTTGCCGCGAGACCCTAGGACCAACATCAGCGCACCGGAGCCGGCCTCGGTGACCGCCTCGGCGACCGGCCCGTCCAGGTGATCGGCGTCGACGAGCAGCCCTGGGGCCGTCTTCGTGGCCCGCTCGGTCGCGGCGGCCAAGGCCTGGTCCCGGTGCTCGCGGATGGTGTCGGCCACGGTGTCATAGCCGGACATGGCGTGGCCGCCGACCATCCGGGGCAGCAGCGTCGCGGCGGAGACGATCCGCAGCGGGACGCCGCGCAGTACGGCCTCCCGGGCGGCCCAGCCGACCGCCCGCAGTGATTCTTCTGAACCGTCCGTAGCGGCCACGATGGGCTTTACTGACATGCCGGCCTCCTTGCCGTTTTATGCCATCGACATAATGATCGCGAGCTGGCCTTGTCAGCAAGCGGATACGTGAATCGATCCCGTACCGCGACCACGCCCTCGACATGCCGGACCTGATCGGCGATGCTGCGGCCGAGTACGACGCTGCCCGGAGCGCCCGCCAGCGTGACGATCCCGTCCTTCACGGTCACCGTGAGGCGGGCCGGGTCGGTGAAGAACCCGTCCATGATCACGTCCTCGGTGATCTCGCGGCGGATGTCTTCATCCGGCCTGCTGAAAACACTGAGCACATCGGATCGGCAGACGATGCCGACCAGGTGTCCCCGGCTGTCGACCACCGGCACCCGCCGGAGCTTGCGCCGGGACATCAGCCGGGCCACGCTGCTGACAAGTTCATCCGGGCTCGTGGTCACGGCCGGGCGGGTCATCAGGTTGGCGGCCGTACGTCCCGCCTTGGCCCGCCCGGTCAGCAGGTCGGTCTCGGATACCACGCCCATGACGATGCCCTCGGCATCGACGACGGGAAGACCGCTGACCCGGTGCGCCCGGAGCGCGGTGGTCATCTCCCGGTAAGACGCATCAGGCCCGACCGCCACGACGTGGGTGGTCATGATGTCCTTGACCCGCGCGTGCACTGTGATCACGCTGCCGCGAGCGAGCCGGCGCCGATCCAGGCCGCGACCTCGGGGCTGGTCCCGGGCAGGGCCCGCGACCGCGGCGTACGCGGCCGCGAGGGCGGCGCGTGAGGCGCGGTAGTGATGACCGCACAGCAGCAGGTCGGTCTCGTGCCGCCGGGTGTGGGTCGGTGGCATGGTCACTCGCACCGTGGCCCGGGCCGGGCAGCAGCAGGCTAGGCCGTCGGGCGCTTCGCGCTCCGGAATGGCGTCATCGAGCGGCCGGCAGGCCAGTTGGGTGCCTGTTCTGACCGAAGAAGGCAGGAATTTCGCGTTCATGCCGTCAGCTTCGCCGGGCGCCTGCCAGGTCCGGAAGAGACCAAGTTCACGTCCGGAGGTGCCAAAGGTCCCTAACCTTCGACCCTGGTCGTGACCTGCGGCGCAGCGGTTTCCTCGAACTGTCAGGATTGCTGGTCGCTACGCCAGGGCGTGGCCGCAGGTTGGAGGACCCGATGGTGGCCGCACTCGGGACTGATCGCCATCGGCGCCTGACCCGGCGCGGCCACCGGCTGGTGTTCTCCAGCGGGATCGTCCTGCCTGAATGACCGTGGTTCCCCCGCCTAGCCGCGGCTAGGGCCGCCAGATATCCTTACGGTGCGTTCTCCGCGGGAGGGACATGCAGGTGGAACCTGAGGCAGGGAACCGCCCCGAACTGCTTCCGCATCTGCAGCTGGACGAGCTGCTGGCCGAGCTGCAGGCACGGCTGCAAGCCGTGCTGGCCACCAGGGACCGGATGCGCGGCTTGCTGGAGGCTGTCGTCGCAGTCGGCTCGGGCCTGGACCTGGAGTCCACGCTGCGGCGGATAGTCGAGACCGCGGTCGGCCTGGTGGACGCGATCCTACGGGGCGCTGGGCGTGATCGGTGAGGGCAAACGGCTGGCCGAGTTCATCCCGGTCGGCCTGAGCCGAGACGAGATCGGGCGCATCCACCACTGGCCCGAGGGCCGCGGCCTGCTCGGCCTGCTGATCGACGACCCCCAGCCGCTGCGCCTGGCCAACATGGCGGACCACCCGGCGTCCTCGGGTTTCCCGGACGGGCATCCGCCGATGCGCAGCTTCCTCGGCGTGCCGGTACGGGTCCGCGACGAGGTGTTCGGCAACCTGTACCTGACCAACAAGCGCGGCGGCGGGGAGTTCACCGAGGACGACGAGGCGGTGCTGGTCGCGCTGGGCGCCGCGGCCGGCGTGGCGGTAGAGAACGCGCGGCTGTACGAGGCGGCCCGCCGCCAGCAGCGCTGGATCCAGGCCAGCGCCGAGGTCACCACCCGGCTGCTGTCCGGCTCGGAGCCCGCCGAGGTGCTGGCCGACATCACCCGGCAGGCGCTCGAGCTGTCGGGCGCCGACCTGGTCGTGCTCGCCCTGCCCGACGAGGAGGGACGCCGGCTGACGATCACCTACGCCGAGGGCGACGGCGCGGCCGCCGCGCGCGGCCTGGTCCTTCCGGCCGGCCAGTCCCTGTCCGGGCGGGTGCTCGCCACCGGCGAGCCGGTAACGTCCGCCGACTTCGCCGCCGACGAGCGAGCCGCCGCGGCGGCGCGCGGGGCGATGAGCCAGATCGGGCCCGCGATCGTATTCCCGCTCGGCGTACCCGGCAACGTCCGCGGCGTGCTCACCGTCGGGCGCCTGCACGGCGCGGCACCGTTCCCGCTCGCCGCAGGCGGACGTGGTGGCCTCGTTCGCTGCCCAGGCCGGCGTCGCGCTCGAGCTGGCCGCCAGCCGGGCCGAGGCCCAGCGGCTGTCCCTGTATGAGGACCGGGACCGGATCGCCCGCGACCTGCACGACCTGGTCATCCAGCGGCTCTATGCGACCGGCATGTCGCTGGAGGGCACCATGCCGATGGTCACCCGGCCAGAGGTCGCGATGCGGATCACCAACGCCGTGGACGCGATGGACCTGACCATCAAGGACATCCGCGCCACCATCTTCGCGCTGCAGGCCAGGGACGCTGCCGATCGATCGGACCTGCGCGGTGACATCGTCCGCCTGGTCGAGGAGATGACACCCTTGCTCGGGTTCGCCCCTTCGCTTCGGCTGGGGGCGGGTCTGGGCGGCGAGATCATGCCGGAGGTGGCGGAGCAGGCGCTTGCGGCGCTGCGCGAGGCGCTGTCCAACGCGGCCCGGCACGCTGCAGCTACCCGGGTCGACGTGACCGTGGATCTCAGCGCGGACAGGATCCTCACCGTCCAGGTCACCGATAACGGGACCGGGATCCCGGCCGACGGCAGGCGCAGCGGGCTGCGGAACCTGGCCAGCCGCGCCGAGAAGCTCGGCGGCGAACTTCTGCCTCGGCCCGCCGAACCGGGCGCCTCCGCGCCAGGCACCAGGCTGGAATGGCGCGTTCCCCTCGACTGATGGTCACCGGGCCGTTCCGCCTGGGCACCACGGTGGACACGTCCGCCTTTGGATGCCAGGACGGCAGCACGATGATCGCCTGTTCCGCCCGGTGACGTGCAGCGCACCCACGCGACGAACTCGGTCCGCCCGCCGAACCCGGAGTAGATCAGCCCGTGCACGCTGCTCGCGTTCTCCTGCGGAACTATACGCACTGCCGCTCCGGCACGGTCAGGGAAGGTGTTCGGAGCCGGGCGCTGACAACCGACGGCCGTGGAGAATCCCAGGCGAGATCCGGATGAAATGGTCCCGTTCCCCGGGCGCCCATGAGCTGAGGCCCATCCGCTCCAGCCGGTCGATCTCGTCCGGGCCGTTGACCTCGTGCGAGTGCCCGATGGCGGTGACGCTCCAGCCGATCTGGCGGTCGGTGTCCACGCTGTCGGCCTCGAACGCGACCACCGCTCCGCGGGTCGCGGCGGCCAGTTTGCCGTTGTGGTCCGTCCTGATGATGATGTCGCCGTTATCGAGCGCGAAGTTGACCAGTTCCACGGCGGGCAGCGCCTGGCGGGTATAGATGATCCGGCCCACGGGCACCGATGCCATCAAGCGGAGGCATTCATCCCTGCTCAGTTGCTTCAGGGCCGAGTCGTCGGAGTACATGACCTAGAAGATGCCCGGAGCGAGGCGGCAGACCAAGGGCACAAAGTCCCTAGTCGCCGGGACTCCCGCCGTCGTGCTGGTCGCCGAAGACGCGAACCGCGTAGGCGGCGGCCTGGGTGCGGCGTTCCATGCCCAGCTTGGCGAACAGGGCCGACACGTAGTTCTTCACCGTCTTCTCGGCCAGGAACATCTGCTCGCCGATCTGCCGGTTGGTCAGCCCTTCCCCGATCAGCTCCAGGATCCTGCGCTCCTGGGCCGACAGCCCGGCCAGCGGATCGCGCCGGGCCGACTGATCCCGCAGCCGCGCCATCAGCTGGCTGGCCGCGCGCGGGTCCAGCATCGACTGGCCGGAGGCCACCGTGCGCACCGCGCCGACCAGGTCGGTGCCGCGGATCTGCTTGAGCACGTACCCCGCCGCCCCGGCCATGATCGCGTCGAACAGCGCCTCGTCGTCGCCGAACGAGGTGAGCATCAGGCACGCGACCTCGGGCATCCGGGACCGGATCTCCCGGCACACCGACACCCCGTCGCCGTCTGGCAGGCGCACGTCCAGCACGGCCACGTCCGGCTTGAGCGCCGGGATGCGGGCTAGCGCCGAGGACGCGGTGCCGGCCTCGCCGACCACCCGGATGTCCGGCTCCGCCTCCAGCAGGTCGCGGACGCCGCGGCGGACCACCTCGTGGTCGTCCAGCAGAAACACCGCGATCGGCTTGGGCGGCCCATCGCTGGATGCGTTACCGCTGGCCGGATTCGTCACTGTCACTCCTGACGTTCGCACGAGCCGGAAGACTACGCCTGAAAAGGGCTTGTCAGTGCTGTCAACTGTAGGCCCCTCGACCAGACTAAAGGTAAGGACCAAGGTCCCTCGCGCGCAGTCCAGACGGCCCTTCTCGTGGCCGAGGCGTGTCTGCTGAGGGATGCCGTACCCGCCAGCGGTTAGGACCGGGCGGCCGAAAATCATTAGCGTCCTGGCTGGCGGCATACGACAATGCGTGGCGTAGCAGCCGGTTAGTACAGGATCCGAGGAGTCAGTGATGCGAGGAGCGTCCATGTCAATCGAAAAGCGTCTGTGGGCCTATTCGGAGGATGTGGCGTGTGCCTCGCGGAATACTGAATCTGGGGATCCTCGCACATGTTGACGCCGGCAAGACAACGCTGACGGAGCGGCTGCTCTACAGCGCTGGTGTCATCGACGAGCCCGGCAGCGTCGATGAGGGCACGACGCAGACCGATTCGCTGGAGCTGGAGCGTCAGCGCGGGATCACGATCAAGTCTGCCGTCGTCTCGTTCACCGTCGATGACGCCACGGTCAACTTGATCGACACGCCCGGCCACCCGGATTTCGTGGCCGAGGTGGAGCGCGCGCTGAGCGTGCTGGACGGTGCCGTGCTGGTGGTCTCGGCGGTCGAGGGCGTCCAGCCGCAGACGCGCATCCTGTGGCGTGCCCTGCAGCGCCTGCGCGTACCGACGCTGTTCTTCGTCAACAAGATCGACCGCCGCGGCGCGGGCTACGATCGCGTGCTTGACCGATATCGCCGAACGCCTGACGCCTGCGATCATCGCGATGGACGCGGTGAGCGGACTGGGAACACGCGAGGCCTCCGTCATCCGGGACAGCACGGCTGCCCAGGCGGGCGGTTCGCGGCTCGCCGAACTGCTGGCCGAGCACGACGACGCAATCCTCACTGCCTACCTCGACGACCAGGCGGAGGAGGCGATGCCGCGCGACTGGCTGCGCGAGAAGCTGGCCGGGCAAGTCAGGGAAACGCTGGTGCACCCGGTGTACTTCGGGTCGGCCATCACCGGCGCGGGCGTTGAGGTGCTGCTGCATGAGCTCACCGGCCTGCTGCCCGCGGCGGGACAGGACGTCAGCGGCCCGGTCTCGGGCCGTGTGTTCAAGGTCGGACGCGGGGGCGCCGGTGACAAGATCGCTTATGTCCGCATGTTCTCCGGCACGATCGCGACCCGGGACCGCGTGCGGTTCGGCCGCGACCGCGAGGGCAAGGTAACAGCAATAAGCGTCTTCGCCGACGGCGCCGCGGTACGCCGCGGCGAGGTGGCCGCCGGCCAGATCGCCAGGCTGTCGGGTCTGGCGGAAATCCAGATCGGCGACATGATCGGGACCGCCCGGGACGGCGCGGACCAGCATTTCTTCGCGCCGCCGACGCTGGAGACCGCCATCGTGGCGCGCCGCCCAGGCGACAAGCCGCGGCTGCACGCCGCCATAACCGAGTTGGCCGAGCAGGACCCGCTCATCAACGTCCGCCAGGACGACATCCGGCAGGAAATCTACGTCTCCCTGTACGGCGAGGTCCAGAAACAGGTGATCGAGGCCACCCTGGCCACCGAGTACGGGATCGAGATCGGCTTCAGGGACACGACACCGATCTGCATCGAACGGCCCGTCCGCACCGGCACGGCCGAGGAAATCCTGTACGCGCCGGGGAACCCGTTCCTCGCCACGCTGGGGATCCGCATCGACCCCGCCCCGCCGGGCACGGGCACCGCGTTCCGGCTCGAGGTCAGCCACCAGTCCGTTCCGCTTTACATCTACAAGAACATGGAAAACTTCGCCGCCGCCATGGAGCAGTACATCACCGAAACGCTGCGGCAGGGGCTTTACGGCTGGCTCGTCACCGACTGCACGGTGTCGCTGATCCGGTCCCAGTACAGCGTGCCCGACGGGCCTCCGTCGACCCGCGGGCCGCTCAGCGGTCCGCAGGACTTCCGCAAGCTCACCCCGCTGGTGGTCATGGAGGCGCTGAAGCGGGCCGGCACGGTGGTCTGCGAGCCGGTCCACCGCTTCCGCCTCGAGACCCCGGCCGACACGCTCAACAGCCTGCTGCCGGTCCTCGCCAGGCTGCACGCGGTCCCCGCCGTAGCGGCCACCGAGGACTCCTGGTGCACCCTGGAGGGAGACATCCCGGTGACCAGGGTGCACGAGCTTCGGCAGCAGATCCCGCCGCTCACCCGGGGCGAAGGCGTCATGGAATCATCCTTCGACCACTACGAGCCGGTCCGGGGCCCGGTCCCGACCCGGCCGCGAACCGACGACAACCCCCTCAACCGCGCGGAATACCTGCAACGCGTCACCCGACGCGGTGTCCGGGAAAGAGACGAGCGGCAGATCAGCGAATGACCACAGGGCGTTCCTCCTTGCCCGACCGGACCACGGGGGCGCATCCGGGTTACGGCCCCAGCGTTTAGCCCTGCCTCCGGTGGATATTCGGCCGACGCCAGTCACGCCGGCGCGATGATCTGCGTGGCCTGGGACCAGACCACTTGCCAGCGGCCGTCCTGGTGCCGGTAGCAGTCGGTATGCCAGCAGGTGAAGCCGGGGCCGTCATCGAAGCTGATGCGGGCGCGATAACGCAGGGGAACAGGCTAGAGACTCGGTCAGGAAGGTACCGGCGGCTTCGAACGAACGCTGGTCGGCGAGCGGGTCGTAGGCGACTCCGGGCGTGATGCCTGGGACGGCGTGCTCGTGGGTGAAGCCGTGCACCGCGCCGCCGTACATGATGAGCTGCCAGTCGGCCTGGGCGTGGTTCATCTCCTCGGCGAAGCTGGTGACGTCCGCCAGCGGCACGAACGGGTCCAGCGCGCCGTGACACGCGAGCACTTTGGCCTTGACGGCGCCGGGTTCGGCGGGCCTCGGCGTGCGGAGGCTGCCGTGCATGCTGACCACGCCGGCCAGGTCTGCTCCGGAGCGGGCGAGGGTGAGAACGGTCGTGCCGCCGAAGCAGAAGCCCACGGCGGCGAGACGGCCATCGACCTCGGGACAGCTGGCCAGCGCCGCCAACCCGGCCTGCGCCCGCCGCACCATCGTCGGAGGATCGTCGCGCAGGGCGGTCAGGAGCGCCATGGCGCGCTCGCGGTTCCCGGTGACATCCTCGCCGAACATGTCACACGCGAGCACCACGTAGCCGAGCGCAGCGTACCGCTGGGCCTGGCCTTTCGGGTGGTCGTCCAGGCCCCCGGCGCCGTGGACCAGCAGCAGCCCGGGGAGCTTATGGTCCGCCGTTTCGTCCCAGGCCAGGAAGCCGGTCAGGGCGGTCTTCTGGTCGTCGTAGTTCACGATCCGGGTCGCGATGGTCATGGGCGGTTCTCCTGTCTGGGGTGCGCATGGACCTGGACGGTCACTGGGGCAGTCCCTAGGGTGGGGTGGCTGGCAGTGACGGTGACTAGACCGGCAGAGGCGGGGAGCGAGCGCAGCCAGGCGGCGCCGACGCCGCCCGCGGAGGCGAAGTCGAACGGGTTGTCGCCGATGAGGACGGCCGGGCCCTGGATTTGGAGGGTAACCTCGCCGGTCACGTAGGGACGGGGCGCGCCGTAGCGGTCCACCGCGCGGAACGCCAGGCGGGTGGCGTCCACGCCGTCGCCGTCGATCTCGGCGTCGTCGGCGGCCAGCCACAGCGCGTCGCCGGACGGGTCGGAGGAGAACGAGCGCGAGGCGACCCTTTGGGAACCCAGGTAGCCGTCGATGCGCAGGTCGGGCAGGGACGAGCCGTCGACCGCGCTGAAGTCGGCGAACGAGGGCGGGTACGGGAGGTTCGGGTAGCCGGCGGCGTCGGGGGTGAGGGTCGCGAAATGCTCGCCGGCGACGTAGACCTCGAGGCGGTCCAGGTTGGCGCAGATCATGGCGCCAGGCAGGCTGGTGATCGGCGAGACCGGGCCGAAGTCCCAGTAGAACGCGGGCGCGATGACCGGGGTGATCCGCGGATCGGCCTGGGCCTGGTAGATGGCGGCGCCGGGCTTCGGGACGCGGAACAGGTCGACGACGCCGGTGTACTTCACGCCCTGGAACTGGTTACCGCTGCCGGAGGGGTAGTCGATCCCGGTCCAGGCGAGCAGGCCGCAGTAGCGGTCGTCGGAGGCGGCCAGGTCGTGCACCCGCGCGTGGGCCGTCGCCTGCCCCTGCTGGACGGCCTGCGGGTCGGTGCGGCGGTAGTAGATGGCCGGCCCGGACAGGGTGCCGACGGCCTCGCTGACCAGGTACGGCTTGCCCGCCGCGTTGACCGGCGGCTGGAGCGTCGGGTGCTTGGTACCCGTCGCGTCTTTGACGGAGGAGTAGTCGTCCTCGCCGAAGACGTCCTGCTCGAAGTCCAGGGTGTCGCGCATCCCGGGCATGGCGCCCGTCGTCGGGCGCGAGTCGTCGAGGGCGTGGGCGAGTTCGTTCGTGCTGGTGTAGAAGGCGACGTTGTTCGGGGTCTCGTTGAGCCGGGCACCCCAGATGATGATCGACGGGTGGTTCCGGTCCCTGACGATCATCTGCCCGACGTCGCGGTATGCGAGCGCGAGCCAGGCGTCGTCGCCGAGGTAGCCCCAGCCCGGGGCCTCCTCCCAGGCCATGAGGCCGACCTCGTTGCAGGCGTCGTAGAAGTCCCCCGACTGCGGGTAGTGCGCGCAGCGGACCATGGTGCAGTTCAGCTCGCGCCGGATGATCCTGGCGTCCCTGGCCTGCACGCGGGCGGGCATCGCGCCGCCTGCGAAGGGGTAGAACTGGTGCCGGTTGACCCCGAACAGCTTGACCTTCCGGCCGTTCAGGTAGAACCCGTCGAGGGTGAACGTGGCCTCGCGGAAGCCGGTCCGCACCCGGTAGCGGTGCAGCGGGCGGCCGTCGACCAGCAGCGTCGCGACCACGTGATACAGCTTGGGGTGGTCGGTGTCCCACAGCGCAATGCCGCCAAGCCCGGACAGCGTTGCGGTCACCGTCACCTGGCCTGCCTGGGTGATGGCCAGGGGTACCTGGCTGGACGCGATCGGGCGGTCCTCGTCGAGGAGCTCGGTCCTGACCTGGACGGTCCCCTGGGCGGTCGCCGCGGCGGCGTCGACCGTGACCTCTACCACGACCTGCCTGGCGGAGGCGTCCAGGACGTTGACCGGCTTGGCGAACACGTCGGCCAGGAAAGACTGCGGCACGGCGCGCAGCCTGACCTCGCGGTAGATGCCGCCCGGCTGCCAGTAGTCCACCGACGTGGTGGGCTGGGGGGCGGGCCGGTCCGGTGGCACGTTGAGGTTGAAGGTGGAATCCAGCCGCACCGCCAGCACGTTCCCGCCCGGCTGCAGCGCTCCGGTGATCTCGGCGCTGAAGGGGAGGTAACCGCCGAGGTGTTCGGCGACGTCGGTGCCGTTCAGCGTGACCGTGGCGCCGGTCATGGCGGCGTCGAAGTCGAGGAACACGCGCAGGCCGTCCAGGTCGGCCGGCGCGTCGAAGTGCTTCCGGTACACCCAGGTCTGCTCCCAGGCGGACGGGTCCCAGTTCTGCCAGGACAGGGGCGTCACGGTGTGCGGCAGCGTCACGGACGCGAAGGCGCTGTCGTCGAAACCGGGCTCGCTGCTGCCCGGCGAAGCGGCGCCGAAGAGCCAGCCGGTATTGAACGGGATCGTCCTCGCCACGGGTCCTGCAGGATCACTCATGGGCTCCAGTATCGGGGGACCACGACGCCCTGCGGGTTCCCGCAGGTCGGGCGATACGTCCGGGGTGCCGTAGCGCCAATTCCGGGCTGGGCGGGCATGCCCGTCGGCCGGCGTGGGTAAGAGTCACCATTAAGGCATCCACGCCGGTTTATGTGTTTTGCGCACATGAACCCCTTCACAGGAGAGACGCGGCGGTACCGCCCGTAGCCGGAGGTCACATGGGCGACCGGGAGGATCCTGGACCGGACGCAGGTGAGGGCTTCACGCTCAACGGCACCCGGGCCGCGGCCGGGCTGTCAGCGCGCGAGGCGGAAGTCATGTCGCTCATCGCGGACGGGCAGACCAACGGCGAAATCGCCGCACGCTTGTTCCTCGCGGAGAAGACCGTGAAGAACCACGTCAGGCGGATCTACTCCAAGCTCGGCGTCGGCTCGCGTCCCGCCGCCATCGCCTACTGGCGCGCCGTCAGGAATCACGCCCACCCGTGACGCCGCCCGCGGCGGCGGAAGGCGGCTGGCCGTGCCGGCCGGAGGCTGTGCCCGTTGTGGCCGGGTTGCCTCACGCAGTGGCCGAAGGCCATCTCCAGCGGGCGTTCAGGTTATCCTCAGCGTGGCGGGTGACAATGCACAGCATGGACACGCTGACCGATGCGCGGCAGCGACCGGATGCGAGGCTGCTCGTCGTCGAAGACGAGCCGAACATCCTTGAGTTGCTTTCCGCCAGCCTGCGCTACGCAGGTTTCGACGTCGTCACGGCGGCAGCCGGAACCGAGGCGGTGCAGGCCGCTCAGCGCCACCGTCCGGACCTCATCGTGCTCGACGTGATGCTGCCGGACATGGACGGGTTCGACGTCATCAGGCGCCTTCGCGGGGGCGGCGCCCGAATTCCGGTCGTCTTCCTGACCGCTCGCGACGCCACCGAGGACAAGATCCGCGGGCTCACCCTCGGTGGCGACGACTACGTCACCAAGCCGTTCAGCCTGGAAGAGGTCATCGCGCGGATCCGGGCGGTCCTGCGCCGGACCAGGGGCGACGGCGCCGAGCCGACGCCCAGGCTCACGTTCGCGGATCTTGAGCTTGACGAGGAGAGCCACGAGGTGTGGCGGGGCGGGGAGCAGATCCAACTCTCCCCCACCGAGTTCAAGCTGCTCAGGTACTTCATGAGCAACGCCAACCGCGTGCTGTCGAAGATGCAGATCCTGGACCACGTCTGGGACTACGACTTCCGCGGCGATACCGGGATCGTGGAATCGTACGTATCCGTGCTGCGGCGCAAGGTCGACACCAAGGAGCCGCGGCTGATCCACACCCTGCGTGGGGTCGGCTATGTGCTGCGGCTCCCCTCTTCCTAGGCGTGCGTCCGGTTATGGCAGCTGACAAGGCAGACCGCCAGGCAGGCCACTGGGCGGAACGGTCGTGGCAGGCCCTGCGCGACCTGTCCGACCGCACGTCGCTGCGGACCAAGCTGATCACCGGGCTGCTCGCGCTGGTCATCGTCGCGGTCGCGGCCATCAGCATCAGCAGCGTCTGGCTGCTACGGTCCTACCTGACCTCGCAGGATGACGGCAATCTGCAGAACGTCTACACCACCCTGAACACCAGCGGCCAGGTGGACACGTTGACGCCTGGGACAGCCTTTCCGGTGCGCGGCAGCAACAACATGGTGGCCGGGGTCCAGGAGCCGGGCACCACGCTTGCCCCGTACGGATCGCAAGGCGGCCTCCCCTACGGCGGGTACAACCAGCTGCAGTCGGTCCCTGAGGTGCCCACGAACCAGCTCTGGGCCATCGTGCACAGCGGAAAGCTCGTCACGGTCCCAGCCGAGTCCGGCGACGACACGTGGCGGGTGATCGCGGAGCCCGTCCAGTACCAGCTGGCGCTCAGCACGGGCGGCACCGAGCAGGTTACGGGAACGCTGATCGTGGGCGCCAACCTCGGCGACATCAACGCGACGATCGATGGCCTGGCCGCCAGGGCCCTGATCATAGGCGTCATCATCGTGTGCATCCTGGCGATGGCCATCGTCGGGGTGGTGCGGACCAGCCTGCGGCCGCTGGTGGACATCGAGGAGACCGCGGGAGAGATCGCGGCCGGGCACCTGAACCGGCGGGTGCCCGAACGGGACCCGGGCACCGAGATCGGCAGCCTCGGCCGGTCACTCAACATCATGCTGAGCCAGATCGAGACCGCCTTCCACGCGCAGGAGGAATCCGAGCAGGCGGCGCACCAGTCAGAGGAACGGATGCGCCGGTTCATCGCGGACGCCAGCCACGAGCTGCGTACGCCGCTGACCGCCATCCGGGGCTTCGCCGAGTATTACCGGCAGCGCGGCGGCCTGGTCCGGGACGACGGTAACGGGGAGGCGACCGGCGATCCGGCCGGGCTCACGCCCGATGACCTGGAGAGGATCATGCGGCGGGTGGAAAAGGAAGCCGCCCGGATGGGGCTGCTCGTCGAGGACCTGCTGCTGCTGGCCCGGCTCGACCAGCAGCGGCCGCTGGCCCGGCAGCCGGTCGACCTGCTCACGCTGGCCGCCGACGCGGTGGGCGATGCGCGGCTGCTGGCGCCGGCCCGAGATATCGACCTGTCGGTCCAGCCGGGCGCGGCGTTCCTGGTCATCGGGGACGAGCCGAAGCTGCGGCAGGTCATCGGGAACCTGATGAGCAACGCGCTGACGCACACCCCGGACGGGAGCCCGATCCGGGTGTCGATCAGCTCCGGGGTTCTCGACCCGCGGGTCAACGATCGGACGCCGGCCGTGATCCTCGAGGTGATCGACCACGGGCCGGGGATGACGCCGGAGCAGGCCAGCCGGGTGTTCGAGCGGTTCTACCGCGCCGACCAGGCCAGGACACGCGGCACCGGCGGCAGCGGACTCGGCCTGGCGATCGTGGACGCGCTGGTGACCGCCCAGGGCGGCGTCGCCTCGGTGACCACGACCAGAGGGCAGGGCGCGACGTTCCGGATCGCGCTGCCGCTCGCCCCCGAGGCGCTGGGCAGCCAGCACCCGGACGACGAGCCCGACGCGGCGGAGACCCAGGCCGACCAGCCGCACCTGGCCTGACCGGCTTGACCGGCCTTACCGGCCGCCGGGGTCAGCCCGCCAGCGCGGCGCGGGCGGCGGAGCAAACGCTGTCCCGGTACGAGGCGCCGAACAGGCACGCATGGACGAGCAGCGGGTGCAGCTGGTGGAGCGGGATCCGCGACCTCCAGCCAGCCGCCAGGGGCATCGTGTCCTGGTAGCCGGCCATGATCCGGTCCAGGCTGGGCGCGCCGAACAGGGCCAGCATCGCCAGGTCGGTCTCGCGGTGCCCGCCGTGCGCCGCCGGGTCGATGAGCCAGCCCCGCCCGCCGGACCACAGGACGTTCCCGGCCCAGCAGTCGCCGTGGATCCGGCTCGGCGGCTCGGCCGGCCCGGCCAGTGAGCCGATCCGGTCGGCGACCGCCTCCACCAGGCGTGCGTCCTCGGGCCGCAGCGCGCCTGCGTCCACGGCGAGGCGCAGGTACGGCAGCAGCCTGCGGCTGGCGTACCACTCCCCCCACGGAGCCGAGGGGGCCGAGGGGGTTAGGGAGGGGTGGGGAGCCCCCCCGTTCGCGGGGACCGAGGGGGTTTGGGGGGAAAGGTTTCCCCCCAAGATCGGGGGGATCCCGGGGGGTCGTCCCCCCGGGGCTAGCACCCCGTTGTCGAGGGGCAGGCTCGCGATGAACCCGCGCCAGGGCGCGCCGAAGCGGTCCGCCCCGGCCGCGTGCAGCCTGGCGAGGTCCGTCCCGAACCCGAACGCAGCCTCCGGCGTGGGCCTGCCGGGCGGGATCATCGAGATGACCAGCGCGGACGGGCTGACGGCCAGGACCTCGGGCACCGGGACGGCGGCGGCCTCGGCGAGCCAGCGCAGGCCGTTCGCCTCGGCCGCGAACGCCGCCGTTATCTCGTCCCCGGTGGCCGCGCTGGCCGGGGCGGGCTCTTCCGGGAGGACCGCCTTGGCGAACGCCCGACGCCCGCCTGACAGCGTGATCATCAGGTGCTGATAGCCGTGCTGCGAGCCGACGACGCGTGCCTCCCGGACGGCCAGGCCGGTCAGCTGGCCGATCCGGCTGGCGGCAGGGGCGCCCTTGCTCACCCCGCGGGGCCCGCGCGGTCTGGGCCTTCCGAGCCTCCCGGGTAGGGGTCGGGCGGGGCGGCGGGCCCGAGCAGCTGGCTCAGGCGGTCCACGATGACCGGCGCGGCGGCGCTGAGCAGGTCCAGCACGTAGCCGAACTCGTCCGTGTTTCCCCCGTATGGGTCGGGGATCTCGCCGCCATGAACCCGGTCCAGCCCGCCGACCTCGCCGAACAGGCGGATCCTCGCGCCGTCGGCCCGGCCGGCCATCCGCCGCAGGGTCGCGAGGTTGTCCGCGTCCATGGCCAGGAACAGGTCGCGTTCGGCCAGCCAGGAGGGCTTGAGCTGCCTGCCGCGGTGCGCCGAGCCGTCGTAACCGCGGCGGGCCAGCGCCTGGATGGCCATCCCGTGCATCGGCTGGCCGGCGTGCCAGTCCCCCGTGCCGGCGCTGTCCACCACGACCGCCCCGCCGAGTCCGGCCCCGGCCAGGTAGCCGCGCAGCACGGTCTCGGCCATCGGCGACCGGCAGTAATTCCCGAGGCATACGAGGCAGACTCGGTAGGGCGTACCCGGTTCACGGGGCGGCGGCAGCGGCGGGTCGGGCTTGGAGGCCATGACACCAGCATGCCGCAGCGCGGCTAGTCGGTGGCCGCCCGGGTGCGGCCGGCCAGGACCGGTTCCTGGCTGGCCGGCCCCCTGCCGCGGGCCCGGTCGGCGCCGAAGTGGGCGTCGAGCCAGCGGGCCACCCGGCGCCCGGCATCCTGCATGGGCCGCTCGACGGCGAGGTAGGTCAGCGAGCTGACCGCGATCAAGACGACGAGGAACGCCGCGGCGAGGAGGATCTGCAGCCAGAACGGGTGAGGGCGGGGCACCCAGGGCAGGTGAATGTAGACCTCGACCAGCAGCGGGTGCAGCAGGTACACCGAGTAGCTGATCAGGCCGAGCCAGGTCAGCACCCTGGGCCAGCGGACGCGCCGGAACGCCAGCCCGGCGCCGAACGTCAGCCCGGCCAGCAGGAGCGAGGTGACCCAGCGGCGCTCCCAGACCAGTTCGGAGTAGGCGGACATGCCCCACGCGTGGCTGTGCCACAGGCCGGCGGCGACGGCGAGCCCCAGGACCGCTACCGAGACCACGATGGCGTGCGGCCACCGGTACTGCCCCTGCTCGGCGCGGTACAGCACCGTCCCGGTGAACATGAGCGCCAGGATGGCCAGGGCCTCCCACGGGTAGATCCAGCCCCCGTTGAAGGCGAGCAGCGCCACCGCCACCACCGCGGCGAGGGCGGCGCCGAGAACGCGCGGCTTGCCGCGCAGGACGACCGCGGCGGCCAGGCCGGCGAGCACGATCAGGTCGGCGGCCAGCGCGATCAGGCGGGGGCTGGACAGGCTGTGGGAGAAGTAGGCCTGGGGCAGCAGGCCGCCGAGCGCCAGGGCGGCGGCCGCGAACGCGAGCGCGTACCAGCTGCTGCGCCGGTGGATCCTGGCCGTGAACAACGCGACCAGGAGCAGGTAGAAGATCATTTCGTAGGACAGGGACCAGACCACGTTCGGCAGGTTCGGCCCGGCGAGCACGTTGGACATCATGAGCAGCTGGGCGAGCACGGAGGTCTCCGGGTCTGCGCCGGCCCCGCGCAGTCCCCCGAAGTGCACCAGCCACAGCCCCACCGCAAGCCCCACGGCCAGCAGGTACAGCGGGTAGAGCCGGAACACGCGGCTCACCCAGAACGTCCGCACGCTGCCCTTGCGCTCCAGCGAGGCGGGCACGATGTACCCGCTGATGATGAAGAAGACGAAGACGCCGTAATTGCCGGGGTCGAACCACGAATAGATGACCCACCGGGCGGGCACGAGCACGTAGTAGCTGAGGTGGTCGAAGACCACGAACAGCGCCGCCAGGCCGCGGAGCACGTCCAGCCACGCCAGCCGGTTGCCCGGCCCTGCCTCCCTCGGACCCGGTTGCGTCGTCTGAGGCGGCCCGGCCGTGGGCGGCGACTCTACCGCGTTACGGCCGGTGCTGTTCGTGTGACTGTCAAACGCGCTGCTCATGATCTCCTCAGGTTGGCGCGGTGGGCCCCGGTCTCACGCGCGCCATCGCTGCGCTGCCGCGGCGGGCGAAGCCCGCTCTGGGCGAGCTACCACAGATCGTTCGGAATATGAGGGTTGGCCGGTGGAAATCGCGGGCGGGACCGGCGGCGGGGCGCGGTCCGCGAGTGGCCATGCCCCGCCGATTGCTGCTACGATCACAGCGTTTCCGGACGCGCCGCTAGCTCAACTGGCAGAGCAGCGGACTCTTAATCCGCGGGTTCGGGGTTCGAGTCCCTGGCGGCGCACCCGTTCTGACCTGGGGTTTTATCGCTCCAGGTCATTTTTATGTGTCCGTTTTGTCCCCATGTTGGCTCCGTGTTAGCTCGTGAGTCACGCCCGGGTCGTGGCGCGCTTGTCAAAAACGGCCGCGATCGGGCCGCGCCGGGCAACGGCCGGCCGCCGCCACTAGACCAATGGTCTATACCTTTGGCGAGCGCCTACCCATCGGGTTCCTGGTGTAGCTACGTAGCGTGAAATGTGCTGGTAGCAGGCTGTTCAGGTACGCATTCCTGGGGACCGCTGTTGCACGGGACGTGCCAACGAAGACTGCCCGCAACTACACATCTGACGCACGCAATCAGGCTGGCGCGGTTGTGGCGCTTCACGGTGCCGGCGATGCTGTGTCCCGCGCTGGGAAACACGTCCATCTCCTATGTCGCCCCGCTGATCATCGCCTTGCTGGTCGGTCGCTTTGCCAGCCACGCGCCGACCGGGATCGGCGCGACGATGCCCTATGTGCTCGGGTTCGCAGGGGCGCTGCTGTTCGCCGAGGTCTTGTGGCGAGTCGGTATCCACTGCCTGAACCGCCTCGACGGCCGCGGCATCGAGAACCTCTACATCATCGGCATGGACGAGCTGCTGGCGAAGGACGCGGCGTTCTTCCACGACAACTTCGCCGGCTCGCTGACCAAGCGGGTGCTGAGCTTCGCTTCCCGGTTCGAGGACTTTGCCGATAATCTGGCGTTCAACATCGTCAGCGGCCTTGTGCCGCTGGTGTTCGCGTCGGTGGTGCTGTGGCGTTTCGATCCGTTGCTGGTCGCCGGGCTCATCGGCCTGATCGTGATCACCGGCGCCGGCGTCGCCCCGCTGATCCGCCGTCGCCAGAAGCTGGTCGACCAGCGCGAGGAGGCAATCGCGCGGGTTTCCGGGCACGTCGCCGACAGCCTGGCGAACATCGACACGATCCGCGCGTTCGCGGCGGAGGACCGGGAAGCCGCCGAGCACCGGTCGCGGGTCGCCGAGCAGCGGCGGAAATCGCTTCTTTCCTGGGATTACGGGAACCTGCGCATCGACACGCTGGTCGCACCGATGTCCGTGCTGACCAATGTGTTCGGCCTGCTGCTGGCGGTCGCGCTCGGCGCGGGCGGTCACGGGATCGAGGCGATCATCGTGACGTTCACGTACTACTCCAACGCGACACAGATCATGTTCGAGTTCAACCAGATCTACCGCCAGATGGAGAGCTCGCTGACCGAGGCCGCGCAGTTCACCGAGTTGCTGCTGACGCCGCCGGCCGTGCTCGACCCGGTCGCGCCCGAGCCGCTGCGGCCGGCCGGGAGCGATGTCCGGTTCGAGAACGTGAGCTTCGCGCACGCCGGCGGTCGGCCGCTGTTCAGCGGCCTTGACCTCGTCGTGCCGAACGGGACCAGGCTCGGACTGGTCGGCCGGTCAGGCGGCGGCAAGACCACACTGACCCGGCTGCTGCTGCGGATGACGGACATCGACGAGGGCCGGATCCTGATCGGCGGACAGGACATCACCAAGCTGCGCCAGGCGGACCTGCGCAGCCTGATCGCCTACGTGCCGCAAGAACCCGCGATGTTCCACCGGACCCTCCGCGACAACATCGCGTTCGCGCGACCGGACGCGACCGACGGACAGATCCGCCGGGCCGCGCAGGCCGCGCACGTGATGGAGTTCGCGGACGCCCTGCCGGACGGATTCGACACGATGGTCGGAGAGCGTGGCGTCAAGCTGTCCGGCGGGCAGCGGCAGCGCGTCGCGCTGGCGGACCACCCTGGACGCCCTCCTTTCGCTGCCCGAGATCGGCGGCCCGGTCGGGTACGAGGGGATGACCGCCATCGGCATTCGCCTGGCGGTGGTCGAGCCGCGCATCTCGGCCGTCAATTTCTGCGCGCAGGGTTTCGTGCCCAGCACCCTGCGCGAGGAGGCCCAGCGGGTCACTATTCCGCTGCAGTTCCTGATGCAGTGGGACGACGAAGGGATGGAACGGCAGCCGACCCTGGACCTGTTCGACGCCTTCGGCACCAAAGAGAAGACGCTGCACGCCAATCTGGGCGGGCACGCCGGTACCCCGTGGTTCGAGGTGGACGACGGGGCCCGGTTCTTCACCCGGCACCTGAAGTGAGGCCGGGCCGGCAGGCCAGCAGCAGACGGTAGGCGGTGTCGGCCAGGATGCCGCTCATCGAGGACAGGTCCCGGCCCTCCTCGATGGCGGTGGCCAGCAGATGCACAACCGCCCCGATCGCGGCGGTACCGGCCGGCCGGGGCGGCGGGCGGCCACCAGCGCCTCCATTACCATAAGGAAGATGTTGCAATCTATGACAATTCACCTCACTTGAGCGCCTTCAAGGCAACAATGTGAGCATTGTGCTGCGCGGCAGCTCAAACGTCTACAGAATCAGTTTGTTCTGTCCATCGGACACCGAACGGGGAATCTGAGGTAAGACGTGAGTACTCCCTACGGCCCTTACGACCCTGGTCAGCAGCAGGGTGGCTACCCTCCCCAAGGCGGCTACCCTCCCCAAGGCGGCTACCCACCGCCCCAAGGCGGCAACGCTCCGCAGGGTGGCTACCCTCCCCAAAGCGGCTACCCTCTCCAGGGCGGCTACGCCTCCTACCCGCAGCAGCAGGGGGGTTACGCGCCCGTCGGCGGCCCGCGCGGCTACCTGCAGGGCGGCCCGGTCGGCTTCACCGACGCGATCAAGCTGGCGTTCCAGAACATGTTCGAGTACAACGGCCGCGCGTCACGGTCGTCCTACTGGTGGTTCGCCCTGGCCGAACTGATCGGCTGGGTGGGCGTACTGATCCTCGCCGTCATCTTCGCGGTCGTCCACGCCCCGGTCCTCAGCATCCTGCTGTACCTGGCCGCCGGCGTCGCCTCGTTCCTCCTGAGCCTGTCGCTGACCATCCGCCGTCTGCACGACCAGGACAAGTCCGGGTTCTGGTACTTCATCGCCTTCGTGCCGTTCATCGGCGGCATCTGGCTCCTCGTCCTCACCGTGATGGAAGGCACCCCCGGTCCCAACCGCTTCGGGTGATCGCGGCCGACCAGTCGGTCAGTGCTCGAACATGACACTGACCGACTGGCCGTCGTCAGCATCCGTGCAGCGACGGTGAGCGCGTCGACGTGGTCCAGCCACGAGTCGGGATGCGAAAGGACGATTACCAGGCTGCCTGTGGTGCCGAAAATGATGTCACCTCATGCGACCTGCGAATATTCGCGGATCAGGCTGGTCGGCTGGTCACATAGACAGCGACGGCGGACATCGGCCAGGTGGGATGGGTCCGGTACGGTACAGGACCGCCAATCCTCTCGGAGGGGAGGTGCAGCGCCGGTCCTTCACATAGCCTCTGGCCCATGAAGCACCAGGTCATAGACGCCCGGGGGACGAGGATCCACTGCGTGGAGGAAGGGTCCGGGCCGCTGGTCCTGCTCGTCCACGGATTCCCCGAGTCGTGGTACTCGTGGCGCCACCAGCTGCCGGCGATCGCCGAGGCCGGGTTCCGGGCCGTGGCGATCGATGTCCGGGGGTACGGGAGGTCCTCCGCCCCCCTGGAGGTCGAGGCCTACGGGATGCTCCAGCACGTCAGCGACAACCTCGGGGTGGTGGAGGCGCTGGCCGGCCGAGACGCGCCGGCGATCATCATCGGCCACGACTGGGGGGCGCCGATCGCCTCCTGCTCGGCACTGCTGCGACCGGACATCTTCACCGCGGTGGCGATGCTCAGCGTCCCCTACAGCCCCCCGGGCAGCCGGCGGCCCACCGAAGCCTTCGCCGAGCTGGGCAGGCTGGCCGGCCCCGACGAGGAGTTCTACATCAACTACTTCCAGGAGCCGGGACGAGCCGAGCGCGAAGCTGAGATCGACGTGCGATCGTGGCTGCTCGGCTTCTACGTCGCGGCGTCAGCCGACGGGGTGAGGCCGGCATCCGGCGGAGGGACCATTGCTACCGTGGCTCGCGGCACGATGCTGCGAGACCGCTTTCCCGCCCCCGGCCCGCTTCCCGGCTGGCTCACCGAGGACGACCTCGGGTTCTACGCCGGGGAGTTCGAGCGGACCGGTTTTCGGGGAGCGTTCAACCGCTACCGCAACGTGGACCGGGACTGGCAGGACCTCCAGCCGTGGAGAGGCGCGCCTATCCGGGTTCCGTCCTTGTTCATCGGAGGGGAGAAGGACGGTCCGACCAGGTGGGGGGCCAGGGCCATCGCCCGCTTTCCCGACACCCTGCCGGACCTGCGGGGCAGCCACATCCTCCCCGGATGCGGTCACTGGGTCCAGCAGGAACGGGCCGGTGAGGTCAGCCGACTCCTCGTGGACTGGCTGAAGTCGCTGTAGCGGTCGGGGCCTGCGAGATCAGGACCAGCGGATCCGGGACAGCAGCCAGGTCCGGGCATCGACCTTGCCGATTGTGAGCGATCCTGTATGGTGCGGGCGCCGAAATCATGCCACCTCATGCGTGTGTGGGGTGCCAGCACTCGGTCCATGCCTCCTGACCTGCGGGTTTGGCCAGCGAGAGGGCCGCGACGGGGTGATCAGGCCCCGGATTGCTCTTGTACGGTCTAACCCGTGGGCGGTAAAACCTGTCTATGCGCAAGGTGGAAGCTGCGGCCGAGCAGACCGCCCATGTGCCGCCCGAGGTGGTCTGGTCCCTGCTCAGCGATGTCATGGTGTACCCGCAGTGGGGACCATGGCGCAAGGGCGGCTACCGGAGCGAGGGCGACGCGGCCGCGAACGGCAAGGGCGCCGTTTACTGGCTGGAGGGGTCAAAGCGCTACGGGTTCCGGTACCCGGTCTCGGTTGAGGAAATCCTCGACGTCGAGCCTGGCAAGCGGCTGGCCTACACCGTCCTGCGCGGAATCCCGGTGCGCAATTACCGGGCCGAGGTCACGCTGACCCCGTCGCCCGACGGCACTCTCATCCGCTGGGGCGCATCGTGGGACCGAACCATCATGGGCCGCCTGGTGTACCGGTCGCTGCGCAACCTGTACCCGGTCATCGTGGCCGGTCTAGTGAAGGCCGCGGAGGCTTCCCAGAGCTAAACGCGGCACCCTAGGGCTTGGTCGAGGATGAATGTGCCGCCTGCGACACTGGGCTCAGGCTTACTGCGTGCGGGAGCCCTTCCCGTTGTCCAGGATTACGGCCGTCGTCGCGCCGGTCACCCCGTTGGACAGCGTGATCGCGCAGTGATCGGTGCTGGTGCCCGACGGCGTGCAGACCACGGAGGTGACGGTTACGCCCGGCTCGTAGTACTGGCCGGACTGGTCGCTGAGCCGGTGCTGTAGCTGAGTCTTGATCGAGGCCGCGACCACCGACGGGTTGCTGTAGTCCGGCTGCGAGCCGGACGTTGGGACGGCACTCAGCATGCAGCACTCTGGTGCGGGGAGGGTTGCGGGGTTAGGTTCAGCGCATGCGCTTCGGGATCATCGACCATAACGACGACACGGGACGGCCGCATGTCCGGCAGGTCGCCGAGCGGCTGGAGCTGATCGAGGCCTACGACCGGCTAGGCTTCTACGCCTACCACCTGACCGAGCACCACGGGACGCCGCTGGCCGTCACGCCGTCGCCGCACCTGATGCTGGCGGCGGCCGCGCAGCGGACCTCGCGGCTGCGGCTCGGGACGCTCATCACGATCTTGTCGCTGTACCACCCGATGCGCGTCATCGAGGAGGCGGTGACGCTGGACCAGCTGTCCAACGGGCGGCTCGACCTAGGCGTGGGCCGGGGCGTCTCGCCTGCCGAACTGGCGTTCCACGGCGTGTCGGGCGAGGAGGAGGCGCAAGGCCGGTTCGACGAGGCCTTCGCGATACTGCAGCAGGGGCTGACGTCGGACAGCGTGACCTTCGACGGGAAGTACTACAAGCTGGTTGACGCGCCGGTTACCTCACGCCCCGTCCAGCGGCCGCACCCGCCGCTGTGGTACGGCACCCGGACGCCGACGAAGGCGCAATGGTGCGCGCGGCTCGGCATGCCGATGATGGCGCTGGTCCCGTCGGAGGCCGTCCGGGTACTGACCGACGCCTACCAGGCCGAGTGGGCATCGCTCGGGCGCTCGCTGGATGACCTGCCGCCGCTGGGCATCTCCCGGAACATGGTGCTCGCGCCGACCAGCGAGGAGGCGATGAAGACCGCCAACCGGGCCTTCGCGCGGTTCAGGGACAGCCTCTACTACCTCTGGAAGAAATACGACATCCCGATACCGCCGGTCTTCCCGGCCGAAACGTTCGAGGGCATCCACGCGATCGGCCACTTCTACGCCGGCGACCCGGCCGGTGCCCGCGAGTGGGTCGCGCGTCATCGCGACATCGGCGGGATCACCTACATGGCGCTGGAAACGTGCTTCGGCGACATGACCGAGGATGAGGCGCTGCAGACAGCCGAACTCCTGGCCACCGAGGTGATGCCGCACTTCGCCTGACCCCGCGCTTCGCTTCAACGGGAATGATTTTCATTATCATATTGTTGTGCGGGACATGAGTCGCAGCACACTTCGCCCCGTCATCAAGGTCAAGTCGACGGCTGGGACTGGCTACACGTACGTGACCAGGAAGAGTCGCAGAAACGATCCCGACCGCCTCGTCATCCGCAAGTACGACCCGGTAATCGGCCGCCACGTTGAGTTCCGAGAGGAGCGGTAACCATGAAGCAGGCCATCCACCCGGACTATCATCCGGTTGTCTTCCGCGACCGCGCGGCGAACTTCGCCTTCCTCACCAGGTCGACCGCGACCAGCAAGCGCACCATCACCTGGAATGACGGCAATGACTATCCCGTCGTCGACGTCGAGATCTCGTCGGCGAGCCACCCGTTCTACACCGGGCAGACTCGCGTCCTCGACACGGCCGGGCGGGTGGAGCAATTCCGCCGCCGGTATGGCAGCAAGGCCAAGGGCGCCTGACCACCCCTAGGTAGCCTGCGCGCCTCCCGAATCACGGGCCGTCCGACTCTGCAGTCGGACGGCCCTTCTCGCTGTTAGCTGGGACAGTGCAGGTCCCGGAGCTGGCCGGGACCGAGCGGCGGATGGCGCCAGACGGCATCAGCGGTGCGACCGGGCAGGGAGCAATTCCTTCGGGATGAGCTGGGGCTGGTCTTCCGTGGCCGGATCGCCGAGGACTTCAAGCTGGCGACGGGCACTTTCGTGCGGGTGGGAGCCATGCGCACCGGACTCCTGTCCGCCGTGCCGCTGCTAAGCGACGCCGTGCTGGCCGGGGAGAACGCTGACTTCGTGTCCGTGCTCGCGTGGCTGAACGTCGCGGAGGCGGTGCGACTCCTCGGCACGATGCCGGAGTCGGACGGCGAGGTTATCGTCGATGAGCGCTTGCACCGCTTGCTCGCCCAGGCGCTGGCCGAATACAACGACGACTCCGGCTCGTCGGCCCGCATCGAGCGGCTGCTGGTGATGGCACGTCCCGCTGACCTCGACGCGGGAGAGATCACTGACAAGGGCTACGTGAACCAGCGAAGGGTTCTCGCCTGCCGTAGTGCGCTCGTGGCCATGCTCTACGCCGATCAGGTACCGCCAGGCGTCGTGGTCGCAGGAAAGATGGCTTGAGCGCCTGGCGCCAGGTGGTGCACCGTGCCGGTGCCGGTTTACTCGGCGAACGGGCTCAGGACCTGGACTCCGGCCCGCTCGAAGTCCTTGGCGTTGCGAGTGACCACGGTCAGGCCGTGCACCCGCGCCGTGGCGGCAATGAGCGCGTCGATCACCGGGAAGGGCTGCGCCCGTTGCTGACGGCCCCAGGCGACGGCGACCGGCAGCGTGACGGGGAGGACCCGGTCTTCGAACCCGGTCTCCATATCCCGGAGCCAGCCCTCGAGGGCGGAAGCTTGCTGCTGGTCTGCCCGGCCGCGAATTCTCGCGATCCCCTGCTCGATCTCACCCAGGGTCAGCACGGAGACGTACAGCCGGTCCGCCGGCGTGGCCGCGATCCACTCGGCTACGCCCGCCGCAGGCTGGCGCTTGCGCGTCTCCGACAGCACGTTCGTGTCGAGCAGGTAGGTCACGTGCCCGCCTCGAGATCGACCACGCGCCCGAAGTCGGCCTTACGCTCGGCCTGGATCTCCGCGAAGACGTCAGCAGTGTCGTCGTCAAGCTTCGGACCGCCAAGCAGGATGCCCGCCAGGTCCACCGCAGGCCGGGTCAGCCTGCGGTATTCCCCGATTTCCACGACGACCGCGACATCCTCCCCGTGCCGGGTGATGACCTGCGGGCCCTCGCTCGTAACCGCACGGATCATCTCGCTGAAACGCTGCTTGGCCTCCTGGACCTGCCAGTGATCTGAGGTCGGTGACGTCATGAACACCCTCCTAAGATCTATCTAGTCCTGTCTAGACAGATTATCAGCATGGAAGAGTCATCCTCGAGGCTCATGCCGCTCGGGCCAGGGACCTGCCGAACTGAACCCGGCGGATCTGCCGGCCGTAAGCTTCAACAGAAGACGATTCGAGGAGCTCCCGGTGTCCGTTTCGCAGCTGGAGGTGGGAGTCCGGACCGCGCGGTGGCGGCGGCTGTGCCCCTCCTCGTTCGTCCTGGCCGGGATAACGGCCCTGATCTTGTGGGTGGCGGTCACCGACCTGCTCAGCCAGGGCCGCCTCGAAACCGTGCTGTCGGCAGGCCGGGCCGAGCTCGCCGCTCCCCTGCTGGTGGCGCTGGTGGTCGCGACGGGGACGTGCGAGCGGATCTGGCCGGCCGAGCGCCGCCCGGTGCTGGCCCGCGGCCACATCCAGGACGCGTGCTTCCTGGCCCTGCACGCCGTCGTGGTGATCCCGCTCATGACGCTGCTCAGCGTCGGCGCGGCGGCGCTGATCGGTGATCATGCGCGCTGGATCGAGCTGCGCTCGACCGGGCCGTGGCCCGCCTGGCTGCTCGTCCCCCTCACCCTGGTGGCCATGGACGCCGCCAACTGGCTGGCCCACTACGCCGACCACCGGCTCGACGCCCTGTGGCGCTTCCACGCGCTGCATCACAGCCAGGAGGAGCTCAGCGTCCTGACGTCCTTCCGGGCGCACCCGCTCATGCACACCACCGGGTTCATCCTGGCCACGATCCCGGTCATGGTCCTGATGCCCACGCGCCCGATCGCCCCGGTGCTGATCACGATCTACGTGTGCATCGGCACCCTCCAGCACGCGAACCTCCGCTGGACCTTCGGCCCGCTCGGCCGGGTGATCGTGAGCCCGGCGTACCACCGGCTGCACCACGCGCCCGACACTCAGGGCGTCAACCTCGGCGTCGTGCTGACGGTCTGGGACGTCCTGGCCCGCCGGGCGAGGTTTCCCGCCCGCGGCGACGCCGTGGGCCGCACCGGCCTGGACGGCAGGCCGGTCCCGGTCGAGCAGGCCGGCTCCGCCGGGCCTGCGCTACTGCTCCTCGCGGAGCAGCTCATCGAGCCATTCCACGCCCAAACCTGATCCGTTAGGCACTGTTGGCCGGGTAGATGGTTGTGTCGCCGGCCTGTGACGTGTTGCTCCCGATATATTCGGTGCCCGGATAGCCAAACTCGAGTGGGGAGACAACGGGCATGACAGCCATGAGGATGGGGCGAGGCGCGGGCGCGCGCGGCGCGCTCGTGCTGCTGGGCGCGGCGCTGCTGGGCGCGGCCGGGTGGGCCGGCCAGGCCAGCGCGGCCGTGACGGGAACTCAGTCGGCGCGGGCCGCGTCGGTCTCGTTGTCGACGCCGTCGGCGAGCCATCCGTGCGGAACGGAGGCCAAGGCCGGCACCATCAAGCACGTGATCTTTATCGTCCTGGAGAACCACAGCTACGGCGCGATCCTCGGCTCGTCCCAGGCACCGTATTTCAACACGCTGGCCAAGGACTGCGGGGTGGCCACCAACTACCACAACATCACCCACCCCAGCCTGCCGAACTACATCGCCGCCACCTCCGGTCTTCCGCTTTCGTCCCTGCAGAAGTTCGTGTCCGACTGCAGCCCGAGCTCGAGCTGCGATACGTCGACGAAGAGCATCTTCGGCCAGGGCGAGACGTGGAAGTCTTACGAGGAGTCGATGCCGTCGAACTGCGATCACAGCAACTCCGGCAACTACGCCGTGCGGCATAATCCGGCGGCGTATTACACGACGCTCGGCGGCTGCTCCAGCAATGACGTGTCTTATGCCCAGCTGGCTACCGACCTGGCTAACAACCAGCTTCCGGCGTTCTCCTTCATCACGCCGAACCTGATCGACGACATGCATAACGGAACCGTCGCCGACGGCAACAGCTGGATGTCCAAAAACCTGCCGACGATCCTCAACAGCGCCGAGTACAAGAACGGCTCGACGGTTATCTTCATCACCTTCGACGAAGGCAGCGACGTGGGCAGTTACGCCAACGGCGAGAACTGCGCGACCAACACCTCGGACACCAGCTGCCATCTCCCTACCTTCGTGATCAGCCCGAGCACCAAGGTGGGCGCCCGGTCCGGCACGCTGTTCAACCACTACTCCCTGCTTGGCACCGCTGAGCAGCTCCTCCACCTGTCCAAGCTCGGCCAGGCGGCCGACTACCCGACGATGGTCAGCGCGTTCGACCTGTAGCGGATCAGGGCGCAGACGCGGGCCGACGGCGTGGCCCGCGTCTGCGCTACCGTGGACAGGGATGAGCACAGGACCGGCGCGCTTCGACGACATCGCCGAGTGGTACGTCGAGTTCACCCACGGCTGGGACCGCGAGCCGCTGGCCCTGCTGCCTGCTGACCTGCGCGGACAACGGGTCCTTGACCTGGCCTGCGGCTACGGGACGTTCAGCAGGTACCTGGCCCGCAGGCAGGCGCACGTCACCGGGGTCGACATCTCGGTCGGCCTCCTGGCCCGGGCTCGGCAGCTTGAGGCCGACCAGCCCCTCGGGATCCGCTACGTGCAGGCCGACGCCACCTCCACCGACTGGTGGGACGGCGTGCCGTACGACGGCGTGCTGTGCAATATGGCGCTCATGGACATCGACGACCTGGACGGCGCGCTGTCCACCGTCGCCGCGGTGCTCGCTCCCGGCGGCTGGTTCACCTTCTCGGTGTTCCACCCCTGCTACCCGGGAGGGCCCGAGGGATCGTGGTCCGGGCTGCCGAGCTGGCCGCCGGAGGAGGGCTACGCCCGTGAGGGGTGGTGGCGGACGGACGGTGAGGGGGTACGCGGCCGGGCCGGCGCGAATCACCGCATGCTCTCGACCTACCTCAACGCGGTCCTGCGGGCCAGCCTGGTGCTCGAGGAGGTGGCCGAACGCGGCTCCTCCGTCCCGGTCGCCCTGATCGCCCGCTGCCGGCGGCCACGGTAAGGGGCACAGCCTGGACGCCCCAGTCGGCGGGCTCGCTTGGCGAGCGCCGCCGTCCCGGATCGGTGCCCAGGTCCCTGCGCCGCTAACCGGTCAGTATCCGTACCCGCCGCCGCTGGAGGCGGTGGAGCTGGCCACCGGAGCCGGGCTACCGGAGACCGTCACCTCGTGCCAGACGCCGCCTGAGAGGTTTTTCCCGTTGCCGTTGGCCACCCCGGGGGCACTGTCCCCGGCGTAGGTGTACAGCGGGTGCCCGTCGTAAGTGGCCTGCATGGTGCCGTCCGACCTGGTGATGACGCCCAGGGTGCCGGTCACGCCCGGACCAGCGGTCACCGGGCCCGTAACCGGCGGCCAGTAGGTCGCGCAGGAGCCGGTGCACTTCGAGGTGGTGGAGGTGTCGGGGCCGAACCAGTACAGGGTGAAGCCCTTGGAGTTGGTCAGCACCGCCGTCCCGTTGATCGTCCTGGATAGCACCATGTTCCCGGCCGAGCTGGCGGAGCTGCTGGACCCGGCGGCCGCGGGCGGGCTGCTGCTCGGGGCGGCCGGGCTGCTCGAGCTCGAGCTGGAACTTGCGCAGGCCGCCAGGGCCAGCACAACGGTAGCTAGTCCGGCGGCGCTCCATAGTCTTCGCATGCCACGTCTCCCTCTTATCGCGACGAATTCCCTTATGAGTACGTGCCGCGGCGGCGTTTCGTTCACGTGGCCGACCGGGTTCCCGGACTTGGGCCGGGCACCACCGCCCGTTCGGCATAATGCTTGTGATTATTCCGAACGACCGGTGGCTAGTCGGCCACGTGATCTGCGGCGGCCAGCATCTGGCGGCCCACGGGCTGCAGGCCGATCCTGGTGGCCAGCAGGCCGGTCGAGACGCGTTCGACCACACCCCACTCCCAGATCGCCTGGGCACTTTGGCCACACCGCCTCGCGAGCCATCGCGCCCGGTCGCGGGGGTCGCCGTGCATGAGCTCGACGGGGTCCTCGCGCATCATGACGCCGAGGTCGTACTCGGGCTCGGCCAGCAGGCCGTCCGGGTCGATGAGCTTGAAGCCGCCGCCCGGGGCTTGCAGCGCGTTCCACTCGTGCACGTCCCCGTGCACCAGGACGGCGCGCTCGTCGTCGTGGGCCGCGACCCGGCGCGCGGCGCAGGCCAGGGCGTGAGCCACCGCGCGTTCGGTGCAGGGACGGCCGAGCTCGGCCCAGGTCGCCTCGATGAAACCGGCGAGCCAGCGGCCCTGGTCCGCGCCGGTCGGCAGGCCGGCGCCCGGCGCCGGGCGCCAGATGCGCGCCGCGGCCGAGCACAGGATCTCGTGCCGTTGCGCGATCGGCAGGGCCAGCTCGTGCAGCGACCGGCCGAGGCGCTCGAGCAGCAGGGCGCCGCGCGCCTCGTCGGCTTGGAGCAGCCGGACGCAGCCCTCGCCCGCGACCAGCCGGAGGGCCGTGATCTCACGCCCGGCGTCGCCGGTGGCGCGCGGGACGACGAGCTTCAGCACCGCGGGGGCGCCGTCGCCGAGCCTGGCCCGGGCCACGAACGCCTCGGTGGCGTCGTGGTACGGCCGGCCCACGCGGATCGACCAGTCCCGTTCCAGGCCCCCGACGAGGGAGGGGAGATCGCCGAGCCACTGCGTCGCGCCCGCCGCCACTGCCTTCTCGCGCACGATGGCAGGAATCGTCCTCGGGTCCAGGCGGGCCTGGCCGGGCGGGCTCATGGGGCCACGATAGTGCGGTCACCTGGCCCACCTGCGCGGATGTGGGAGCCGGATCCGGGGGCCATCTGGATGGCGGCAAGTGTTCACCTAGGCGTCACCTTGGGTTAGCTGGGTAGTGGCCTGGCGCATGATGCCCGTGAGAATCTTCTAGCGGATCCACCGGGCGAACGGACTGGGGTGAGACATGGCGGGCCAGTTCCCGACGCGGGGGGTGTGGCGCCGCCCTGGCCTGCGGCCGGTGGACCTGCTGGTGTTCGCCGCGCTGCTGGCTTTGCTGTTCGGGCTCCTGCGGCTGGCGCCGGGGCTGCACGCGCCGTTCCTGCCGAAGACCGCGCCGTCCTACGTGTCCACCGACCCGGCCAACTTGCCTTACTACGCGGTGCGCTCCCTGCTGCGGATGTTCATCGGCCTCATCTTGTCCGTGCTGTTCACCTTCGTCTACGCCGAGGCGGCCGCGCGGCTGCGGAGGGCGGAGAAGGTGCTGATCCCGGTGCTGGACATCCTGCAGTCCGTCCCGGTCCTCGGCTTCCTCACCGTCACCGTCACCGCGTTCATCAACCTGTTCCCCGGCTCGGAATTGGGCCTGGAATGCGCCTCCATCTTCGCGATCTTCACGTCGATGGCGTGGAACATGACCTTCGCGTTCTACCACTCGCTGATCTCCCAGCCGCGTGACCTGGACGAGGCCGCCCGCATCATGCGGCTGACCAAATGGCAGCGGTTCTGGCGGCTGGACGTGCCCGGCGGGATGATCCCGCTGGTCTGGAACGGGATGATGAGCTTCGGCGGGGCCTGGTTCTTCCTGGCCGCCTCCGAGTCGATCAGCGTGCTGAACCACACGTACGCACTGCCGGGGATCGGCTCGTACGTGGCCGCCGCGATCCACTACGGCAACCTGGGCGAGGTCGGAATCGCCATCGCCGTCATGATCTTCATGGTGATCGTGGTCAACATCGTGTTCTGGCGCCCGATGGTGGCCTGGGCCGAGCGGTTCCGCGCCGAGGAATCCGCCGCGGCGGAGCGTCCCCGCAGCGTCGTGCTCGACGTGCTGCGCCGGTCCTCGGTCCCCGACCTGGTGTCGCGCCCGTTCCGGCCGGCCTGCCGGTTCTTGGACCGGGTCACCAGGCCCTTCGGGCTGGCCGAGCACCCGCTCCAGCGCCCGGTGGTCCGCGCCCGGACCGGGGACGTGTTCTTCGCCGGCGCGATCAGCGCCGTCGTGATCTACGGCGCCTGGCGGGCCCTGGAGTACGTGCACGTCCACACCGGGCTCGGCGCGTTCGGCCCGGCCTTCGTGGCCGGAGCGGCGACGTTCGGCCGGGTCGTGGCGCTGCTGATCATCTCCAGCGTCATCTGGGTGCCGGTCGGCGTGTGGATCGGGATGAACCCGCGGGTCTCCCGCCTCGCCCAGCCGATCGTGCAGGTGCTGGCCTCGTTCCCGGCGAACTTCCTGTTCCCGTTCGCCACGGCGTTCTTCGTGGCCACGCACATCAGCCTGAACATCGGCGGCATCTTCCTGATGGCGCTGGGCGCCCAGTGGTACATCCTGTTCAACGTCATCGCCGGCGCGTCGGCCATCCCCAGCGACCTGCGCGAGGCGATGCGGCTGATGGGCGTGCACGGCTGGCTGCGCTGGCGGAACTTCATCCTGCCTGCCATCTTCCCGGCCTACGTCACGGGCGGGATCACCGCGGCCGGCGGCGCGTGGAACGCCTCGATCGTGGCCGAGGTGGTGAGCTACGGCACCCACCACCTGAAAGCGGTCGGCCTGGGCTCCTACATTGCCCAGGCGGCCACCGTAGGGGACTTCCCCAAGATCCTGATCGGGGTGGCGGTGATGAGCGTGTACGTGGTCGGACTCAACCGGCTGGTATGGCGCAGGCTGTACCGCGTGGCGGAATCGAGGTACTCCCTGTGACCACCCAACCTGCCGCCGCCGCGGGTGCGCCGACGGCTCCCGCGGGTGCGCCGGCGCGGACCGGCGCGGTGATCCTCGAGGCCGGCCTGGTCACCAAGACGTTCACCACGCCGGACGGGCGAGCGCTGCCGGTGCTGGACGACGTTCTCGTTCAGGCTCTGCGAGGGTGAGATCGTCGCGCTGCTCGGCAAGTCAGGATCGGGGAAATCCACCTTGCTGCGGTGCATCGCCGGGCTGATCGCGCCCTCGGCCGGCACCGTCACCTACCGCGGCACCCCGCTGAACGGCGCGAACCCCGGCGTGGCCATGGTCTTCCAGTCCTTCGCCCTGCTGCCCTGGCTGACCGTGCAGCAGAACGTGGAGCTGGCCATGCAGGCCCGCGACGTGCCCGAGGCGGCCCGGCGCGACAGGGCGCTGCGCGTGATCGACCTGATCGGCCTGGACGGGTTCGAGTCGGCGTACCCCAAGGAGCTGTCCGGCGGCATGCGCCAGCGGGTCGGCTTCGCCCGCGCCCTGGCCGTCCAGCCCGACGCCCTGCTGATGGACGAGCCGTTCTCCGCGCTCGACGTGCTGACCGCGGCCAACCTGCGCGGCGAGCTGACCCGGCTGTGGGAGAACCGGGAGTTCCCGACCAAGGCCGTCCTGATCGTCACGCACAACATCGAGGAGGCCGTGCAGCTGGCCGACCGCATCCTGGTGCTGTCGTCCAACCCCGGGCGCATCCGCGCGGAGCTGGCGGTCGGGCTGGCCCGCCCCCGCGACCGGCACGATCCGGCGTTCGAGGCGCTCGTCGACACGGTCTACGGCATCCTGACCGGGCGCGAGGACGCCGCCGAGCGCGCCGTGGCCTCCGCCGAGGCGGTCCCGGGCGGCGGCCCGGCCGGCACCCCGGTCGACACGCCGCTGCCCGAGGTCTCCGCCCCAGGGCTGTCCGGGCTGCTGGAGATCCTGTCCGCGCGGAGCGGGCAGGACGGCCTGGCCGAACTGGCCGAGGACCTCAGCTTCGAGGTCGATGACCTGCTCCCGCTGGTCGACGCGGCCGAGATGCTCGGCCTGGCGCAGGTGCACGACGCGCAGCTGGAACTGACCGAGGCCGGCCGCGAGTTCGCCGCCGCCGACATCGAGGCCAGCAAGATCATGTTCGGCAAGCTGATCTCCGAGCGGGCCCCGCTGATCAAGGCGATCATGCGGGCGCTGCGCGCCACCAACGACGGGATCCTGCGCGAGGGGTTCTTCCTTGACCTGCTGCGCCGCGGCTTCGCCGCCGACGAGGCCCGCCACCAGCTCGAGATCGCCATCGACTGGGGGCGCTACGGCGAGCTGCTCGAATACGACGCGGAAAGCGGGCAGCTGAAACTGGGATCCGACCCGGCGGAAGTCGGGGTGTGACGGCCATGGCTACGTGAGGCGCGGGGGCGTTAGCCGCCGGGAAGTAGCCGAAGCCCGGACCGCCGGGAGGCGGTCCGGGCTTCGCTGGTGCGGGCTAGGCAATGCCTAGCGGTGGATATGAGGACTAGATGAAGGGCACGCCGAAGGCCTGAGCGATCCTGGCCAGGTTCGGCATGCCAAGGCCGATGCCCTGGTTGTACTCCTCACCGGGGTTGCCGGTGTAGAAGATGTTGTCGTTGTTGGTGCTGGCCGTGTTGAGGTTGGGTGAACAAGCCGCCGCCGTCGTAACCCGTGATGCCGTAGATGACGGGGTTCCAGAACCCGACCCGGTGGCCCAGGTACGAGTCGATGACCGCGGTGGAGCCGTTCATCTGCGGCGCCACGAAGCTGGTCCCGCCGTACTCGCCGAGGCCGCCGGCCGACGGCCCGTACACCAGGTAACCCGTCTGCGGGTCGGCGTCTGTGGCCAGGTCCGGGAGGACCCGGCCGGAGCCGAAACCGGTGCTCACGCTGGGCGTGGGGTTGAAGGTCCACTCGGTCGGCTCGGTCAGGCCCGGAGCGACCAGCGTGTAGTCGATCGGGGTCAGGTACTCCACCCCGTGCCAGTTGCCGGTGCCCGACACGCTCTCCTGGTAGGACGGTTCGGGCTCGAGCGCGCTGAAGCCGCCGCCGCTGCCGATGGGCAGGCCCTCGGCGACCGTGGCCTCGGATACGCCGTCGACCTGTGCGATCGCCGACCACAGGTAGTCCCAGCCCCAGATGCGGTTGGCGGTCGTCGTGGCCGTGGCCGTCCCGTCCGGGCCGGACAGGTACGTGGTCCCTGGCAGCGAGGTGCCACCGCACGCGGTGATGAAGGGACTGTCACCCGGGTTGTCGACCGACAGGTTGGTGGTGCCGATGTCCTCGGCGGCCGTGTAGGCGCCATAGTCGCCGGAGGAGGTGAACGCGGACTGGCCCTGCGCCGCCATCTCGAGGAAGGCCTCGTCGAACGACTGCACGTAGCCCGCGGACTCCTGGCCGCTCAGGACAGAGGCCTCCACCGCGGTCTCGGACTCGCCCCAGCTCGCCGAGACGTCGCTGGCGACGTTCTGGCTGGCCGCGGTGAAGAACGCGTCGACGAACCCGTAGTCGGTGTTGGGCGCCTCGTAAGAGATCACGTTGGCACCGGGTGCCAGCGCCCCGGACTGCTCGATGTCCAGGTCGGATTCGTCGGAACCCACGGCGCCGCTCGGGCCGGGCGCCCCGCCGTCAACCGAATAGTCCGTGAACGTGCCGGTGCGGTTCACGTGCGCGATGTTGGTCCAGAAGAACTGCGGCGCGCCCGGGTCAGGCTTGGCCAGGGTGACGATGCCGATGGTCTGGCCGGCGCCGTCCGCCTTCGCGTACAGCGGGTCCAGGTTGTACATGCTGGCGAAGTCCTGCGGCAAGTGGCAGCCGTTGCTCAGGCCGAACTCAGCGATGCAGGTGGCATTGCTGCCCGTCTGGGGCGTGGTGTGGCTGTCCGGCTTGACGACGTCGCTGACGTACGGCGCGTAGTTCGTGAGCCCGAGGATGGCCGTCACGAAGCTGGCCAGCCGGTACGGCAGCAGCGGGTCCGAGGTGTTGGTGAATATGTTCTGCTCGGGTACCGGGCCGAAGCCAAAGCCGCCGTAGCCGCCGCTCCCCTTCTGCTCGGGCACGGTGGCTTCCTTCTCGGTGATGGTCAGCGCCTTATCGAATTCGCCCGCGGTGCCGTTGGCCACCACGTCCACGTGGTCCGCGTAGACGTCGGTGCTGATGCCGAAGCCGGCCAGGTAGCTGGTCAGCGCGTCGATGTTCGACGTGGACTGGCCGTACCGGGCAGCGAACTGGCTGACCGACAGGTACTGCGAGCTCGGGATGCCCGTCTCGACCTGAGCCTCGAGCGAGCGGATGTTCTGCTCATTGAGGACGAACGACACGGTGACCGCCTGGCCCGACGGCGTATCACCGAAGACCTGGGTGCCCGGTATGTCGGCCGCGTTGATGCCCTGCGGCACCTGCGTCGGCGTGTTCGGGCCTGTGCTAGCGAGGGCCGAGCCGGACAGCGTGGCTAGGGGGACCATGACGGCCGCCACACCAATCACTATCCCGGCCGACAATCGCGCCTTTCGGGAATGGAACATACTGTGCACCTTTCGGCGGGTCTGAGCGGGGTGTCCGGGTTACCCCTGATGAACATACCGTTACCTTTAGTGGCAATCAGTTATGAATCGCGCAAGATTATGCCAGTTTGGCGAGCGCGATCCGGGGACAATCCCGAAGAGATCTGTTGCTATCTGATAACTCCTGCAGGATGGCTTCACGCAGCTCAGGTGCTGGGACGCGGCAGCGATCGCGGGAGAGAAACGTTGTTACGTCGGCAACGATTCGCGGCCAGAGTGGCGGCGCGAGGTTGGACAGGATGCTGGAGCAGGGCCTTGACATAAGGCCGCGCTGTCCGGGTTTGATGCCTTCGATAGATATTTGGTGCTTAAGTCGTTTATTGCCTGACACGCGTAGCTGTAATGCGCGGATGCCTTCGATAACGCTGTTTGGTGAGATTGTCTGAATAATCCTGGTTTTAGCCGCTGTTCGGATACGACACGGAAGGCGGGCAGCTGAGACCAGGATCCGATCCGTCGGAGGCCGGGGTGCCGGCCCGGGCCCGGTTACCCGGGACGCGGGGGCGGACTGTGGCTGCGGATCGTCTTGCCCGCTGGGCTGGTGACCTGGCTGGTGCCGTCGGGGTAGACGGTGAGTTTCCAGCCCAACTGGTGTAGGAGCACGTGGTGGTGCCAATGGCACCAGTCCTGCAGCCCGGCCAGGCTGGTGCGCCCGCCGTCTTTGCGGTGTACCACGTGGTGCGGCTCGCACGCGCCGGCGGGCTGGTCGCAGCCCCCAGGATGGCGGCAGGTCTGGTCGCGCAGCGCGACCAGACGGCGCAGATGGGCCGGGATGTTATCGGTCTGGCCGACGTCGAGCGGCAGGGACGGGCCGTTGAGGCCCTTGCCGAGCAGGGTGCGGCGGAGGAACGAGGCGACCCCGCCTGGTCCGGAGACAATCTGGATGACGTGGGCGAGGATCTGGTGTTCCAGCATCGCCAGCACCTCGGCCACGCTGGCGGCCTGCGCGGCGGCCACGGCGCCGTCGTCCGGCCCGGCCGCGGTGCCGGCGGTGGCCGAGGCTTGCCCGGCGCCGGCGCTATCCTCCTCGCTGTCGGGTCCACCGGTGGCGTCCTGGTTTGTGGCGGCCTTCGCGCGGATGCGGTGGTATTCGGCACAGGCGGTGATGAGGCCTTCGATGGCACCGGGGTCGAGATCGGCCGTGACCACGGGGACGATCGTCGCGTCGCAGAGCACGGCCCGGGCCGCGTCGCCTTCCAGCCAGGCGCCGCCGTCGCCCCGGCTGACGGAGGCGGCGGCGCGCGCGGCGGCCCACCGGGCTCGGACGTCGGCGATCCACTTGTCCTGCAACGCCGAATCCGGGTCCAGGTCGAGCAGCTCGGAAAAGTGGATGTGCGCCAGGGCCCTGACCGGGTGGCCGGCCCGCTTGGGCAGCAGATTCGACGACAACAGCCGGCGCATCGCCTCGAGGAGCGCGTCATGGTACCGCTGGGACAGGGTACGCAGGTCCGCGGCGCCCTCGGGGGCCGACAGAGCATCCAGCACCGCGGCCACCATGGCGGCACACTCGGGGGTGAGATCGCCGCGCAGCACGCCGGCTCCGTCGATCGTGGTGTCCAGCGACACCCCGCGGTCCAGGCGCGGGTCATCGGGATTGTCCGGGTCGGGTGGGGCGGTGCACGCGAGGATCTCGGCGCAGATGGCCGCCAGTTCCCGCAGCCGGGCCCCCGCCCGAGCCGCCCCGATCAAGATCACCTCGGCCCGCGCCCGGAACTCATCGGGGATCGCCAGGGTCCACTTCGCCAGCTGCAGGGCGACCGACTTACTGATCACGTCTCCTTCGGCCATCGCAGCCAGCAGCGGCCGGTGGGCCTCGGCCACCCGCTGCACGGCGATGTGCTCGGCGGCCTGGCCGCGGGTCACCCGGGTGGTGTTGACGACCCAGGTGCGGTTCGTCCGCTGCCCGTCGGCCACGCAGCCGTCCTGGGCGTCAAAGGCAGCCAGCGCTTCGCCGCGGACCGCAGCGCCGATCGCGTCAAGGCACTCCATGGTCTGCAGCAACTCGGACAGCGCCTGGGCTGGCAGGCTCGCCTTGTCCATCTTGGCTAGGAATCCCATCATCGAAACCAGCGCTTCCAGCGCCTCGCCCATGTTCGCGGGACCCATCGCGGTGCTCATGGCGTTCGCCTCACCTCCCCCGCTGCCCGTGGGCTGACTTTCTAGGTCGTGTGTACGTTCCAGAAGGAGCTCTTCTGTTTCGTCCAGACCTATTTTCTAGTTCAATGCTAACAGGCGCCTACGACATTTATGCGACCGACACGCTGAAGCGTTCGATTTCTAGCCTCCGGACAGCCACGTATCCGGATTAAGCTGCGCAGGATAAGGCGCGCGGGACTCAGGAACTCTGCCGTGGCCATCAGCGCACCTGTGACCCGAACGTAGTTGCGGGAATGGTGGTGTTTGAGGCTCAAGCAGCTCGCGGGTTAATCGAGCTTGATGCGGCTGGCGAAGGCGGAGAGCTGGTCGCGCTGTTCGTCCAGGTCGGCCGAGGCGGGCCCGATCACCAGGCGGTTCACCCCGAACTCGGCGTGCGCGTCCACGTCCGCGGCGTTCATGTCTATCGATCCCCAGCGGGTGTACTCCAGCGTGCCAGGCATCCCAGGTGCTTTGCCTCAGGCGGCTACGGGGGGCACGCGGGGCAGGTTCCTCGGGGTGCGGATGTTGCGGGTGAGCAGGAGCGAGCCGGAGGCGGCGTAGAGGGCGAGGTCGGCCCACAGGCCGTTCCTGACGCCGAGGGCGGTGCCGAGCGCCCCGGCGAGCAGGGCGCCGAGCGGGATCGCGCCGTAGGCCACCAGGCGCATGCTGGCCGTGACCCGGCCGAGCATCGGCGCCGGGCAGTACTCCTGGCGGAAGCTCGCGGCGATCACGCCGCCGGCCGTGATGGCGCCCGACACCACCGCCGCGCCGACCAGGTAACAGGCCAGCCGCGGGCCCTTCGCGGTCAGCGGGATGAGCAGGCTGGATAGCCCGCCGCCTACCGCGACCAGGATCAGCGTTCGCGCGGTGCCGAACGCGCGGGCGAGCCGGCCCGCGACCAGCGCGCCGGTCAGGCCGCCGATCCCGCTCGTGGCCGTCACCAGCCCCAGGGCCAGGGAGCCGAGGCCGACCACGCGGACCAGGAAGACGACGACGAGCGCCAGGTTGCCGCTGTAGGCGAGGTTGGCCCAAGCCGCGTACAAGGTCAGCGGGCGGAGATAGGGGTCGCGGCTCACGAACCGGATCCCTGGCCAGACCTCGGCCCGCACGCCGCGCCGGGTCGGGGGCTCCGGTGCGGGCGGCGCAGGCTCCGGCGGCCGGATGCGCAGCAGGCAGGCCGCGGACACCAGGAAGCTGGCCGCGTTGAACAGCAGCGAGGGCGCGGCGCCGACCGCCTGGGCCAGGCCCACCGCGCCGCGGCCGGCGACCGAGGCCACCGACGCGCCGCCCTGCAGCTTCGCGTTGCCCTCGACCAGCTCGCCCGTCGCAACCAGGGACGGCAGGTAGACCTGGTACGCCGTGGCGAAGAAGACGTTGACCGAACCGGCCAGCAGCGCCACGGCCACCACCAGGCCCGTGGTGAGCGTCCCGGTCCAGGCGGCGACGGGCAGGCTGGCGTACAGCAGCGCGGAGATCACGTCGCAGGCGATCATCAGCGGCCTGGCCGGCAGGCGGTCCACCCAGGCGCCGGCCGGCAGGCCGATCACCAGCCAGGGCAGGTAGGCCGCGGCGGTCAGCGCGGCCACGGCGAAGGTGCTCGCGTGCAGGACCGTGACGGCCAGCAGGGGGACGCCGACCGCCGCCATCGCGTTGCCCGCGGTGCTGACCGTCTCCCCGATCCACAGCAGCCGGAAGTTCGCCTGCCTGAGCAGGCCGCCGGCGCGGCGGCGTTCGGCGACCGCGGTCACGCGCCCCGGTCTTCCCGGCGAGGCTGGCGCTCGGGTGTTTCCTCGGTCCGGCCCGCGGCCGACTCACCGGGCGCGCGGGTGGCGTCCGGCGGGGCGGTGCCCAGCATCTCGGCGGCCACGGCCGACCACAGGATCTCGCGGGCGGCGTCGAGGACACCGGGGAGCGGGGGGTCGACCCGGCCGAGCCGCTCCAGTCCTGTCATGTCGCTGCTCACGAGTCCTCCGTGCTGGTCTGCGGCCCCGCCCCGGCCAGAACCGGGCGGAGCGCGGCGCGGGCCCGGTGCAGGCGGCTGCGGGCGGTCCCCTGCGGGATGCCGAGTACCGTCGCGGCCTGCGCCGGGGTCAGCTGCTCCCAGGCCACGAGCAGCAGCACCTCGCGCTCTTCCGCCGGCAGCGCGCGGACCGCGCCGGTCAGCTCCCGGGCCCGGGCCGCCGCCGCCGAGTCCAGGCGGTCGATGACGTCATCCCACGGGTCTTCGGCCAGGCGGCCCGGGAGATGATCCACGGCCCGGGCGGCCCGCCAGTGCGCGCGCAGCACGTTCCTGGCGATCCCGTACAGCCACGGCCGGGCGTCGGGGTGCGCGGGGTCGAATCCGGCCCGCCCCGCGAACGCCCGGGTCCACACCTCGCCGAGCAGGTCATCGGCGGCCTGGCGGCCGGCCCGGCGGGCGAGGAAACCGTGCACGGCGACCTCGTGCCGCCGGACGACTTCGACGAACGCGTCGGGACGGCCGCGAGCCGACCGCTCGATAAGCGCGCCGTCTGTCTCCACCCGTCTCCTCACGTCCCTCCTACCCTGCTATTGCCGGGAGACGCCTTGAGCGTTCGCGGGCCGCCAGCTGGGGCGGTGGGGGGTAGGGCTGGGAGACGCCTTGAGCGTTCGCGGGCCGCCAGCTGGGGCGGTGGGGGGTAGGGCTGGGAGACGCCTTGAGCGCTTGGCGAGGCGGTCAGCGGGCGCGCGGGATGGGGGCCGGGAAAATCCTGAGCGTGCGGGATGGGGCCGGGGAAACGCTTGAGCGTGCGGGATGGGGCCGGGGAAACGCCTGGGCGTTCGGCCGGGGCGGGCATGGTGCTAGCTTGAGGCCGTGCACGTAGTGGGGCTGATACTGCATCCCGAGCGCGACTGCGGAGGGGCGGTCGCCTCGGTCCTCGACTGGGCGGACCGCCGGGGGATCCGGGTCCTCGGCCTCGTGGACGATCTGCGCACGATGGCCTGCGCCGCAGAAGAGGTGACCACCGAGGAGCTGCGCCGGCAGGCGGACCTGCTCGTCAGCATGGGCGGCGACGGCACGATGCTGCGCGCCATGCGGCTGGCCGACAGGCAGCGGTTCCCCGTGCTCGGGGTGAACCTCGGCAAGCTGGGGTTCCTGGCCGAGGTCGACGTACCCGACCTACCCGACGCGCTGTCCGCGATCGACGAGCACGCCTACACCACCGAACCCCGGCTCGCCGTCGACGCGGTCATCGGCGACCAGGTCATCACGGCGTTCAACGACATCGCGCTCGTCCGGTTCCCCGGACACAAGACGGCCGCGATCGCGGTGCGGGCCGCGGGCCAGCCATTCGTCAGCTACGCGGGCGACGCGATCGTGGTAGCGACGCCGACAGGCTCGACCGCCTACAGCTTCTCGGCCGGCGGGCCGATCGTCAGCCCGGCGGTGGAGGCCCTGGTGGTCACGCCCGTCGCGCCACACTCGGCCTACAACCGCGGGCTGGTGATCTCGTGCGAGGACCAGCTGGCGCTGGACATCCTGCCCGGCAGCGGCCGGCTGGCCGTCGAGGCCGACGGCATCGCCGCCACCGAGGTCGGACCGGGCGACCGGATAGAACTGGTCCCGCGGCCCGGCGCCGCCCGCGTCGTCCGCCTCGGCCGTACCACGTTCTACCAGCGCACCCGGCGCAAGCTGCGGCTGACCGACTCCGCGGAGCTCCCCGCCGCCTTCGGGGACGGGGAGCAGGCGCCGGCCATCGCGGGAGGATGATGAGGGAGACCTACCTGCACGGCCACCACGACAGCGTGCTCCAGTCGCACCGGTGGCGGACCGCGGAGAACTCGGCCGGGTACCTGCTATCCAGGCTCACGCCCGGCGACCACGTGCTTGACGTCGGCTGCGGGCCGGGCACGATCACCGTGGACCTGGCCGCCCGGGTGCCGCAGGGGCAGGTCACCGGGATCGACGCAGCCGCCGATGTGCTGACCATCGCTCGGGAGGAAGCCGAGCGACACGGCCAGGCCAACGTCCGGTTCGAGACCGGCGACGTGTACGGGCTGGCCTTCGGCGACGGCACGTTCGACGTGGTGCACGCGCACCAGGTACTGCAGCACCTGTACGACCCGGTCGCCGGGCTGGCCGAGATGCGGCGGGTCTGCCGTCCGGGGGGCCTGGTCGCCGCCCGCGACGCCGACTACGCGGGGATGTTCTGGTATCCCGAGGATCCGGAACTTACCGAGTGGCGGGAGCTGTACCGGGCGGTGGCCCGGGCGCTGCGCGGCGAGCCTGACGCCGGCCGGCGGATGCTGGGCTGGGCGCGCGCGGCCGGTCTCGCCGAGGTCGAGGCGTCGGCCGGTTCCTGGTGCTATACCGGCCCCGCCGACCGGGCCTGGTGGGGCGAGTCCTGGGCGCGGCGGCTGACCGAGTTGCCGTTCGGGGACCGGGCCGTCGAGCACGGCCTGGCCACCCGGGAGGACCTGGAGCGGCTGGCGCGGGCCTGGCGGCGGTGGGCGGCCAGCGAGGACGCCTGGTTCTTCATCCCGCACGGCGAGATAGTGGGGCGGGCCTAGCGGCAGCGGGCGTAGGGAGGCGAGAAACGTAGGCCGTGCCAAGGGGCAGGCAGGCGTGAGGAGGCGAGGAGGCCTGGTTTGCGGTTGCGGGAGAGGCTGACCAGCGCGGCGTTCGGGGTTGGCTGGGCGCTGGCGTGCCGGGTCCCGGAGTCCTGGGCTCGCGCGGCGTTCCGGCTCGGCGCGGACATCGCCTGGCGGCGGCGGGGCGAGGGGGTGCAGGTGCTCGAGGGGAACTTGCGGCGGGTCACCGGCACGGACCACGAGGAACTGCGCAAGCTGTCCCGGAAGGCCATGCGTTCCTACGCGAGGTATTACCTGGAGGTCTTCCGGCTCCACGTGATCCCCCGGGAGCGGTTGCTCGGGAGCGGCATGCACATGGAGGGCGCGGAGAACCTGGAGCGCAGTCTTATGTACCCGAAGAACGGCCGGGGAGTGATCTACGCGCTGCCGCACATGGGCAACTACGAGCAGGCGGGCGCCTGGGTGATCGCTAACGGGGCCGGGTCGTTCACGACCGTGGCCGAACGCCTGGCCCTCGATCCGGTGTACGAGCGGTGGCTGAAGTTCCGGCAGGGCCTCGGCTTCGAGGTGGTGCCCACCACGGGGGGCCCGCGCCCGTTCGGCGTCCTGGCGCAGCGGCTGCGGGCCGGGAAACTGGTGTGCATGCTCGCCGATCGGGACGTGACCGACACCGGCGTCGAGGTCGACTTCTTCGGCGAGAAGGCACTGATGGCGGCGGGCTCAGCGATGCTGGCGGTGCGCACGGGGGCAGCGCTGATGCCCGTCTCGTGCTGGTTCGCCGGGGACACCGAGTGGGGTTGTCGCGTGCACGACGAGATACCCGTGCCGGAGGGAGGCAACGCCAGGGAGAAGGTCGCCGAGATGACGCAGCAGCTGGCCGCGGTCTTCGAGCAGGCGATCACCGAGCATCCGGAAGACTGGCACATGCTGCAGCGGGTCTTTGTCGCCGACCTGGCGGCCGGCCTTCCTCACTGAGACCGTGGGTGGCTGATGGCCGACAGTGATCATGGCGCCCGCGAGCAGCGCCGCCAGCTTGCGCCACATCAGGACGTCTGCTTCTTCGGGAGGCAGCGAGCCAGCGCGAATCCCGCGCCGATCAGCACGAACACGATCAGCAGCGAGTACAGGATGTTGACGCCGGTCACCGGCAGGGCGGTGCCGATCACCCCGGCCCCGGCACCCAGCTTTCCGTACATGTCTCGTTCCTCGTTTCTCGTACTTACCAGGACTTACTCGTCCGCCAGACCGCGCACCACAGCGCGCGGAGCTGGACTGACTGCAGGAACAGGTCGTAGAACCATTCGGGGAAGACCGCCGAAGAGAAGAGCTGGACCTTCCAGCCGCGCGAGCGGACGGTGACGACGCGTTCGAAGGAATATGCCACGGTCAGGGACAGGAACCACAGCCTCGGGTGGAAGCCCAGCCAGGGCGAGGCGAGCAGCGTGCCGATGTACACCAGCGTGGCGATGACGCCGATCGTCGAGACCAGCTGCAGGCCCCAGCCCTTGAGCGTGTGCCGGGTCAGCCCGAAGCTCAGCAGGTCCTCGAACGCGCCGCGCTTCCACCGCAGCCGCTGCCGGGCCAGGTCGCCCCAGGTCAGCATGGCCTCGGTGGACATGGTGGCGTTCTTCGGGCAGACGAACCTGAACCCCAGGTGCTTCAGGGCCAGGGTCATCCAGTTGTCCTCGGTGAGGGTGGCGTAGCTGTACACGAAGCCGCCGCCGGAATCCGGCAGCCGGCCGTCGGCGATCGCCTCGGCCACCGCGCGCAGCGCGCTGACCCGGAACAGCGTCCCCACTCCGGTGATGCACAGCACCCGGCCGTGCTTGCGGGCGTTGTCGCGGGCGTACCGCGCGTACTCGTTCCGCTGGAACGTGCCGCAGAGGCCGCCGCCCTCGCGGCCGTAGAAGTTCCCGCCGGCGGCGGCGTAGCCCTCGTCGAGCTTGGCCGCGGTCACGGCGACGAAATCCGGGTCGAGGAAGGAGTCGGCGTCCTGGACCAGGACGGCGTCGTCGTCGTCCAGGCCCGGCAGGACGCGCCGGAGCGCGTAGTTCAGCGCCCCGGCCTTCTTGCGGGTGTTGCCGCTGGTGTTCCAGACGGTCGCGCCGTGCGCCCTGGCGATCTGGGCCGTGGCGTCGGTGCAGTTGTCGCAGATCACGATGACCAGGTCGGGCGCCCGCGTCTGGGACCGGAGGGCCGCCACGGTATCGGCGATGCTTTCCGCCTCGTTGTGCGCGGGCAGCAGCGCGACGATCACGTTCCGGCGGCCGCCGGGGTTCGGCTGCGCGCTGGGGGCTGATCCGCTGGTCATGTCCCCAATCTCGATGCAATCGGTTGCAGCGGGGTTCGGCGCTCGGTTGCCGATTGGTAGCAGAAGGCCACCGAGTTGGTGGCAGACGGCAACCGGGCGGTAGCAGACGGTCCTGACCTACCGCGCTGGCCGGGGTCGTGATGGCGGGCGCGGGGGTGAAACCACCGCTCGTTCGGCAGAAAAGAGATCTTGACAATCCCGAACGAGCGGTGGTGCTACGCGTCGCGCCTGGTGATCACCAGCGCGGCGGCCAGCAGGATGAGCGCGGGCCAGGCCAGCAGGACGACCAGGGACAGCGCCGGGGAGAACAGATTGGTGGCCGGGTGCAGCGCGGTGACCTGTCGCGCCGCGTCCAGCAGGGTGAAGCGGCCGAGCCTGCCGCCCCACGGGGGCCGGAGCAGGGCCAGGGTGGCGGGCAGGATGATCAGGGCGACCACGGCGGCGATGCCGCCCGCGGTGTGCCTGGTGATCGCGCCCAGGCCCACGCCCATCAGGGCCACCACGGGCAGGATGAGGCCGTCGGCTAGCACCGCCCCGGGGACGCCGGGGTGCGACAGCGACACGCCGAGGTGGTGACCGGACAGGATCGCCTGGGCGACGAAGAAGGTCGCGAAGGCCACGATCTCGCCGGCCACCAGCGTCACCGCACCGGTCACCGCGGCCTTGGCCGCGAGCACCGCGCGGCGGCGCGGCACGGCGGCGAACGTGGTGCGGATCAGGCCGGTGCTGTACTCGGTGCTGAAGGCGAGCACGCCACGCACGCCGATGGCCAGCACGGCGTAGTCCAGGCTGATGAAGATGGGCAGCATCGGGTCGAATGGCGGGGCGCCCTTTGGCTGGCTGGAAAGCGCGAACGCGACCAGCAGGGTGCTGCCGATGGGGGTGACCACCGCGACCAGCAGGGTCCAGAAGGTCGAGCGGACCGAACGGAACTTGGTCCACTCGGAGGAGAGCACGTCGCGGGCCAAGGCAAGCACCGGCGGCGCCTGCGCGGTTCGCGGGGCCTGGGTGGCGGTCATCGGCTCACCGCTCCTTCCGGCTCCGGGGGGGCCGCGCGGTACTCGACGCTCTCGCCGGTCAGGTCCAGGTAGGCGTCCTCGAGGGAGGCGGTGCGCGGGACCAGGGCGTGCACGGCGATGGCGTGCTCGGCCGCCAGGTCCCCGATGGCGGCCGCGTCCAGGCCGGTCACGACCAGCGCGCCGTCGTCCTCGCGTTTTACGGTGGCGCTTTCGGCGGTGAGCAGGGCGGCCAGCTCGCCCGCCCGCGGCGACCGCACCAGGACGTCCCGGCGGGTGCTCGACTCGATCAGCTCGGCGGTCGAGGTGTCCGCGATCAGCCGGCCGCGGCCGATCACGATCAGGTGGTCCGCGGTCTGCGCCATCTCGCTCATCAGGTGGCTGGAGACCAGGACCGTGCGGCCGTCGGCGGCCAGGGCCTTGAAGAACTGGCGGATCCAGGCGATGCCCTCGGTGTCCAGGCCGTTGACCGGCTCGTCGAACATCAGCGTCGGCGGGTCGCCGAGCATGGCCACGGCGAGGCCGAGCCGCTGCTTCATGCCCAGCGAGTAGCCCCTGACCCGCCGGTTCGCGACCGCCTCGAGGCCGGTCATCCGCAGCACCTCGGCGACCCGGCGCCGCCCGATGCCGTTGCTCTGCGCGATCGAGAGCACGTGCGCGGCGGCGGTGCGCCCGCCGTCCAGGGCGGTCGCGTCCAGCAGCGCGCCGACCTGGTGCAGCGGGCGGATCAGGCTGGCGTAGCTCTTCTGGTTGACCCGGGCCGTGCCGCTGGTGGGGGCGTCCAGGCCCAGGATGACGCGCATCGTGGTGGTCTTGCCCGCGCCGTTCGGCCCGAGGAAACCGGTCACGTGCCCGGGGCGGACGGTGAAGGTCAGGCCGTCCACCGCGGTTACCGCGCCGAACCGCTTGACCAGGTGGTCGACTTCGATCATCGGGGTCCTGTTCCCTTGAAGAAGGCGGTCGGGTAAGGCTGGTACACGGGGTCCCCTTCTCATGTCTTGAGGTTAGGCGTTGGTCCAGGCGCGCAGCATGCGCGCCTCGATGAAGTTGACCGGGACCATCCGGCTGGTCAGGACGACGTGGGTTCGGTCATCGCGGGTGCGGATGGCCAGCGAGGCGGTCGCGTCGGGAGCGGCGCCGGCCTGCCACGCGAAGTCTCCCCGCGGGCTGAGGAGCCAGCCGAGGCCGGTCACCGGGCCCTGGGGTTCGGCGGGCTGGGGGGCTTGCGGGGGCTCGGGGGCCTGCGGGTCCTGGGAGACTTGTACGTCCTGCGCGGCTTGCGGGTCCTGGGGGGCCTGCGGGGTGAGCGCCTCGCGCGCGAGGGACGCGGGCAGCAGCTGGGACCACCCCAGCCCCAGGCGCACGAGATCGGCCGCCGTCGACCAGAGCCCGGCCGCGGCCTGGATCGTGCAGACCTGGGCCGGGACCGGCTCGAACACGCCCGCCAGGGTCACCGAGTAGCCGGTGACCGCGGCGGGGTCGATCCCGGCCGCGCTGGCCGGGAACGTCGAGTCGCGCATGCCGAGCGGTTCGAGGACCAGGGCTTGGGCCGCTTGCGCGTACGGCATTCCGGTGACGTCGGCGATGAGCTGGCCGAGGACCGCCACGCCGCCGTTGCTCGGCCGGGCCACCCCGCGCGGGCCGGAACAGCCGATGACCGGCCCCATGAGCGTCCTGATGTCCGGGACGGCGCCGGCGAACAGCTCGGCGGGGCTGTCGACGCCGCCGGTGTGCGCGAGCAGGTCCCTGACGGTGACGGTGCCGTCGGCGAGGCGCACCGCGCGCAGGTGGTCGTTGGCCGGGCGGTCGAGGCCGACGCGGCCGTCGGCGACGAGCCTGAGCACGGCGGTCGTGGTGACCAGCGCGGTGACGCCGGGCGCGGGGAACCGGTGAGCGGGGTCCAGGGCCTGCTCGCGGTCCAGGTCCGCCCAGCCCTTGGCGAGCACCCAGACGGTCGGGTCCTGTCTGGTCCCTCCGGCCAGGACCAGGGCGGCCAGGCCGAGCTCACCGAAGGCCTCGTCCGCTACGCCCGGTACGCCGGCGGGCACCTCGCCCAGGGTGCGCGCGGGGGCAGGCGTGGCGACCCGGGGATCGCGGACCCGGCGGCCGAGCGGCAGCGCGCGCAGGCCGGCCACGCGGTGCGGCGGCTCGGCCTCGACCGCCGCGACGTACTCGACGTCCGCCAGCCGGATATAGGCCTCCAGCGGGGCCTCCCCGAGGACCTCGAGCTCGCCGCGCAGGTCGCCGGCCACCGCGGAGATCTGGCCGGTCAGGGTGGCCGGCGGGATCGCGGCCAGGAACTCATCGGTGAAGTGCAGCCGTAGCTCGTCCTCGCCGGGCGCCGCCCATCCGGGGTCGCCGGCGCCCTTGAAGCGGGAGATCACCCAGCGCAGCTGGGCCAGCGCGGGGCCTTCCTGGCCGGGCCGGACGGTGCTGAGGAGTTGCTTGAGCGCGGCCCAGCTGGGCAGGCCGTGCTCCCTGGCGACGGCCGACTGGGCGTCGTGCAGGTTGGAGAACTCGCCCGCGGCCAGGCGGCGTTTCGCCTCGAGCTTGAGGTACCGCAGGCTGGGCTGGCTGGGCAGCGAACGCGACCCACCGGGCATGGCAGTCCTTCCCTCGCGCCCGGGGTCCGCGTGCTTCGGGCGGGAAAGACTCGCCGTCGATCACTGCCACAAAACCCGGTGAGCTTGCAGCTCTGCCCGCGGACCCAGGGGCGGCCGGAACCACCAGTCCCGATGATACTGCGTAATCCGGGGGGGCGACCCCCCTGGACCCCCCGAGCTTGGGGGGCTGCCCGCCCCCCAAACCCCCCTGGCCGGGATTCGAGGGTGTAACCGATAGCGTGTAAGCTGTCACTTTCCGTGTCGTAGAATTGGGCTCTGGGACGCGAGAGGGAAATGGTGATTAGGGGGTTATGGGCGCTTCTCGGGGACCTGGGGGCTCCGGGGCTTCTGGGGGATCTGGTGTCAAGGCCGGCCCGGCGCTGGTCGCGAACCGCGTGCGCGAGGGCGGGTCGGCGGCTGGGCTCCTCGAATTCGCCGTCGCGCAGATCCTGCGGGATGACACCGCGATGGGCGCACTGCCCGCGGTGCTCGAGCGGCTCGTCGCCACCTTCGGCCTGAGCGCTGCGCTGGCCTTCCAGCCGTCGGGCGGGCAGCCGGCCACCGTCCTCGCGGCGCACCCGGCCGAATCCGCCGATCCCTCGCTGCTGGCCAGGATCGGCGCGCTCTCTTTGGCGCAGCGCGACCCGACCGCCGGGCGGGGTCGCCGGGTCGAGCCGGTTGAGCTGCCCGCCGAGGGATCGCCGGACGCCGGGGCCGTGAGCTTGCTGCTCGCTTACTCGGTGCCGGTCGACGGTCAGTGCCTGTGCGCGCTGGCCCTGATCGGTGAGGTGGCCAGCTGGGACGAGGAGATCCGCTCCACCGCGCACGCCGTGGCCGCCATCGTGGCGAGCCAGCTGCGCCACGCCAACGACCTGGCCAGGCTCGCCGAGCGGCAGGCGCTGACCCGGGCGCTGATCCAGGGCTCCCCTACCGCCATCCTGGCCGCCGACGACCGCGGCCGGCTGGTGGAATTCAACCGCGCCGCCGAGGAGCTGTCCGGCTACCGGCGCGACGACGTGCTCGGCCGGCCGGTGGCCGAGCTCCTGGTGCCCGAGCGGTCCCGGCCGTGGCTCCGCGAGAACATCGAGCGCTTCACCAGGAGCGGCGGCCCGGGAGAACCCACCGGCCAGGTGCGGGTCGCCGCGCTCCAGGCCGACGGCACGGAGCGGACCGTCGAGCTGACGCCGGTCCCGATCACCGTCAACGGGCAGGCCATCTTCACCGGCTTCCTGCGGGACCTGAGCGAGATGGAGCGCTCCCACGCCGCGCTGGCCGACCAGACCGAGCGCCTCAACTGCCTGATCGCCTCGGCCATCCCCGGAATCCTCATCACCGACGAGCGGGGCCTGATCACGCACATCAGCCGGAGCTTCGGCGCCCTGTACGGCATCGACGCACCGGAACGGCTCGTGGGGACGCGCGGCGCCACGGTCGTGCGCCGCATCCAGCGCGTGTTCGCCGACCCCCGCGCGTTCACCAGGCGGAGCCTGGAGGTGCTCAAGGCCAGGGAGCCGATGTCCGGTGAGCAGTTCGCCTGCGCCGACGGCCGCACCATCGAATGCGACTACTGGCCGGTGCTCGTCGACGGCCGCTGGCGCGGTGACCTGTGGCTGTCCTGGGACATGTCGGACCGCACGGAGGTGGACAGGCAGCGCCAGCAGATGCTCGAAGCCGAGCGCGAGCAGAACGCCAGGCTGCGAAGGGTCGACGACGCGAGGAACCAGTTCCTCGCCATCGTGTCGCACGAGCTGCGCACTCCGCTGACCTCGATCGTGTCCTTCTGCGAGCTCATCAAAGGGGAAGCCGAGGGACTGACCTCGGAGGGCCTGCGCTTCCTCGACATCATCGAGCGGAACGCAGACCGGCTGCACCGCCTCATCGGCGACCTGCTCATGCTGGACCGGGTCGAGGCGGGCGCCCTGCCGCTGGACCTGGAGGAGGTCTCCATCCCCGACCTCACCGCGGAGGCCGTCAGGAGCGCCTCGCCCGGCGCGGCCAAGCAGGGGGTCACGATCATCCTGTCCACCGGGGACGGTCCGGCCGTCCAGGGCGACGCGAGGCGGCTGACGCAGGTGCTCGACAACCTGCTTTCCAACGCCGTCAAGTTCTCGCACAGGAACGGGCTGGTGCGCGTCACCGCCACGTGCGAGGGGCGGACCTGGCGCGTCGACGTGGCGGACTCGGGCATCGGGATCCCGCCCGCGGAGGCCGACCAGCTCTTCAACCGCTTCGTCCGCGCCTCCAACGCGCGCACCGCCGGGCTGCCGGGGATCGGCCTGGGCCTGTCCATCGTCAAGATCCTGGCCGAGATGCACGGCGGGCGCGTGGAGGTGCACAGCGTCCTGGGCCTGGGCAGCACGTTCAGCGTCTACCTCCCGACGGCACCGTGAAGCGGGCACGGTGAAGAGCCGGGTCCTGGTGATCGAGGACGACCGGGACATCGCGCTCGGCATCCGGACCGTGCTGACCAGGAGCGGGTTCGACGTAGCCCACTCGGCTGACGGGAAGGAGGGCCTGCGCGTCTTCCACGACGCGCGCCCGGACCTGGTCGTCCTCGATATCGGGCTGCCGTCGCTGGACGGGTGGGGGGTCCTCGAGCGCATCCGTGACCTGAGCGACGTCCCGGTGCTGATGCTGACCGCGCACGGGAATGAGGCCGATAAGGTACGCGGGCTGCGCAGCGGCGCCGATGACTACCTGACCAAGCCGTTCGGCAACGGCGAGCTGGCCGCGCGGGTCGAGGCCCTGCTGCGCCAGCCGAGCCGGCCAGCCGCAGGCCGAGGTGTACCAGGACGGCAGGCTGCTCGTGCGGCTCGACACGCGCGAGGTCAGCGTGGACGGCGAGGCCATCGCGCTGACCCCCACCGAATTCCGCCTGCTGGCCGCGCTCATCCGGAATCCCGGCCGGACCCTGACCCCCGATCAGCTGCTCGAGCTGGCCTGGCACGACCCGCTCGGGATCGGGCCGGAACGGGTGAAGTTCTGCATCCTGCGGCTGCGCCGCAAGCTCGGCCAGGATGACGGGGGGGCAGGCTCGGCGATCGAGGCGGTCAGGGGATTCGGCTACCGGTACGTGCCGCCGCGTGGGCAAACCGGGTCACGATAACCTCAAGGGGTGTCCTGGGTTAGGTTGACGCCGGCGGCGGGTGCAGCGCCGTGACGGTGATCGAGGGGTCGGGGGTCGTCGTCACCGGTGGCGGCGCCGGGATCGGCCGCGCGCTGGCGCGCAGGCTGGCGGCGGGCGGCGCGCGGGTGGTGGTCAACGACCTTGACGCGGGCGCCGCGGCCGCGGTCGCCGCGGAGATCGGCGGGTACGCCGCGCCGGGCGACGTCGCCACCGCCGACGGCGTGCGCGATCTCATCACGGCCGCCCGCGGGCACCTGGGCGAGATCGACATCTACTGCTCCAACGCCGGGATCGCCACCGGGCAGGGGCCCGACGCCCCCGAGGAAAGCTGGCAGCGGTCGTGGGAGATCAACCTCATGGCGCACATCCGGGCATCACGCGAGCTCCTGCCCGGCTGGCTGCAACGCGGGCGCGGCTGCTTCGTCGTGACCGCCTCGGCGGCCGGCCTGCTCACCATGCTGGGGGCGGCGCCCTACTCGGTGACCAAGCACGCGGCCGAAGCCTACGCGGAATGGCTCGCCGCGACCTACGCCCACCGCGGGCTGACCGTGCACTGCATCTGCCCGCAGGGGGTCAAGACGAGCATGCTGGACGCCTCGGGCCACGCCGGTAAGGTCGTCCTGGCCGACGCCGCGATCGAGCCCGAGCGGGTCGCCGACGCGCTATGGGAGGGCATGGCCGCCGGCACGTTCCTGATCCTGCCGCACCCGGAGGTGCGGGGGTACTACGGGCTGCGGGCAGGCGACCCGGACAAGTGGCTGCGCGGGATGAACCGGATGCAGCAGCGGATCGAGGAAGTCGAAAGGACCGAGGGGTTGGAGGCCGCGCAGTGAGGGCATGGCAGGTGCACGAGCTCGGCGAGCCGCGCGACGCGCTGTCTCTGGCAGAGGTCCCCGACCCGGAACCGGGACCCGGGCAGGTGCTGGTGCGGGTGCTCGGCGCCGCCGCGAACTTCCCCGACGTGCTGATGTGCCGCGGCCTCTACCAGGTCCGCCCGCCGCTGCCGTTCACCCCCGGCATCGAGCTGTGCGGCGAGGTCGTCGCGACCGGGCCGGGAGTGACCGGTCTCGCCGCCGGTGACCGGGTGATCGGCGGCTCGGCGCTGCCGCACGGGGCCTTCGCGGAGCTCGCCCTGATGAACGCCGACGCCGCCCTGCCCGCCCCGGACGCCCTCGAGGACGCCGAGGCCGCGGCGTTCTTCATCACCTACCAGACCGGATGGTTCGGGCTGCACCGGCGGGCGCGCCTCGCGGCCGGGGAGACGCTGCTGGTGCACGCCGCGGCCGGCGGGGTCGGCAGCGGCGCCGTCCAGCTCGGCAAGGCGGCCGGGGCCCGGGTCATCGGCGTGGTGGGCGGGCCGCGGAAGGCTGACGCGGCGCGGGCGCTCGGCGCGGACGTGGTGATCGACCGGCTCAGCCAGGATTTCGTCGAGGTGGTCAAGGAGGTCACCGGGGGCCGCGGCGCCGACGTGATCTACGACCCGGTGGGCGGCGAGACATACGCCCGCTCGACCAAGTGCGTGGCGTTCGAGGGCCGGATCCTGGTGATCGGCTTCGCCAGCGGGCAGATTCCCACGGCCGCGCTGAACCACGCGCTGATCAAGAACTACTCGATCGTCGGGCTCCACTGGGGCCTGTACCAGGTCAAGGAACCGCAGGCCATCAAGGACTGCCACGTACGGCTGTCCAAGCTGGCCGCCGACGGCGCGATCCGGCCGCTGGTCGGCTCGCGGATGGGGCTGGACGACGTCGCGGCAGGAGTGCAGAGGCTAGCCGACGGCGAGGTCGTCGGCCGGATCGTGTTCACGCCCTGACGGCCGGCGATGAGCGAGCCGATGCCCCGGTTCCCCGCCGGGTTCTACTGGGGAGTGTCTACCGCGGCGTACCAGATCGAGGGAGCCGTCGCCGAGGACGGCCGCGGCGTGTCGATCTGGGACACGTTCTGCCAGCGGCCTGCCGCGATCGTGGACGGCCAGACCGGCGCGGTGGCCACCGACTCCTACCACCGCTGGGAGGACGACGTCGCGCTGCTGGCCGGCCTGGGCGCTACCGCGTACCGGTTCTCGCTCGCCTGGCCGCGCATCCAGCCGGACGGGCGGGGCCCGGTCAACCAGGCCGGGCTCGACTATTACGACCGGCTCACCGACGCGCTGCTGGCGGCGGGCATCACGCCGGTACCGACCCTGTACCACTGGGACCTGCCGCAGCCGCTCGAAGACGAGGGCGGCTGGCTGAACCGGGCGACGGCGCAGCGCCTCGCCGACTACGCCGCGATCGCCGCCGGGCGGCTGGCCGACCGGATCGGGCTGTGGATCACGCTCAACGAGCCGTTCATCGTGACCGCGCTCGGCTACGCGTTCGGGCGCCACGCGCCGGGCCGGGCGCTGAGGCTGGACGCCCTGCCCACCGCCCACCACCAGCTACTCGGGCACGGGCTGGCCACCGCCGCGCTGCGAGCGGCCGGCGCGAGCCAGGTGATGATCGCCAACAACAACACCCCCGTCTGGCCCGCCTCCCCGTCGCCGGCCGACCGGGCGGCCGCGCGGGCCTACGACACCTTGCACAACTGGCTGTTCACCGACCCGGTGCTGCTCGGGCGCTACCCGGACCTTTCGGCGTTCGGCCTGGGGGGCGGGGATGATCCGGCCGGCGGGCTGGCCTGCGTGCGCGACGGGGACCTGGACGTGATCTCGGCCCGGCTCGACGGCCTCGGGGTCAACTACTACATGCCGACCGGGGTGGCCGCGCCCCCTTCCTCCCCGGATTCGCCGCTGCCCTTCTCACTTGAGCCGATCACGGGCTACCCGGTCACCGCGTTCGGCTGGCCCGTCATCCCTGCGGGCCTGACCGAGCTGCTCGCCCTGCTCGCCGAGCGTTACGGCCCGGCCCTGCCGCCGCTGTACGTCACCGAGAACGGCTGCTCGCACGATGACCGGCTGGCCGGCGACGGCACGGTGGATGACCAGTTCCGCATTGACTACGTGGACGGGCACCTGCGAGCCGTGCACGCCGCGCTGACGGCCGGCGCCGACGTGCGGGGTTACTTCCACTGGACGCTGGCCGACAACTTCGAATGGAACGAGGGCTTCAGCCAGCGGTTCGGCCTGGTCTTCGTCGATCACGCCACGCAGGTCCGCACGCCGAAGCGGTCCTACGGCTGGTACCGCGACCTCATCGCCGACCAGCGCGCATAGCCGGTCCGCCGCCGTGGAGCCGACCCGGAACGTGGGCCCGCGGTGGGTCTCGCTCATCGCGCTGGCCTACCTCGGGCTGTCACTCGGCTACTACGGGCCGCTCGAGGTCCTGCTGCCCGATCAGGTCCAGGCGATCGCCGGTGCCTCCGGCAAGATCGTCGCGCTCGGCTGGGTGACCGGGATCGGCGCGGCCGTGTCGCTGATCGCCAACCCGGTCGCGGGAGCGCTGTCAGACCGCACCACCGGGCGGTTCGGGCGGCGGCACCCGTGGACGGTGGCCGGCGCGCTGGCGGGCGCCGCCGGCCTGGTCCTGCTGGCCGGGCAGCACACGATCGCCGGGGTCATCGTGGCCTGGAGCCTGGTGCAGGTCGGCCTGAACGCGATGCAGGCCAGCATCGCGGCGGGCGTGCCCGACCACGTCCCGGTGGCGCAGCGCGGCGCGGTATCGGGCTGGATCGGCATGCCGCAGGTCATCGGCGTGGTCCTGGCCGTGGCGCTGGTGAGCCTGGCCGTCACGGGCAACGGCGGCTACGCGCTGCTGGCGGCGCTCATGCTGGCCTGCGCGCTGCCGTTCGCGGTCGCCACGCCCGACCCGCCGCTGGCCAGGTCCGCCCGGCCCGCGTTCGCCTGGGGCGAGTTCGCCAGGTCGTTCTGGCTGAGCCCGCGGCGCTACCCCGATTTCGGCTGGGCCTGGCTGACCAGGTTCACGATCAGCCTCGGCAACGCGATGGCCATCTTGTACCTGCTGTACTTCCTGCGCGATCGCATCCACTACACCCGGCTGTTCCCCGGGCACCCGGCCGAGCAGGGCCTGCTCATCCTCGTGCTGATCTACTCCGCCGGGGTCATCCTGACCACGGTGGCGGGCGGGATCATCTCGGACCGCAGCGGCCGGCGCAAGCTCCCTGTGACCGTCTCGGGCCTGGTCATGGCGGTCCCCGCGGTCATGCTCGCGCTGTGGCCCTCGTGGCCGGTGGCCGTCGTGTCGGCCGTCATCCTCGGGCTCGGGTACGGCGTGTACCTGTCGGTGGACCAGGCCCTGGTGACGCAGGTGCTGCCTTCGGCGGCAGGTCGCGCCAAGGACCTCGGCGTCTTGAGCATCGCGAGCTACGGGCCTGCAGTGCTAGGCCCGGCGATCGCCGCCCCGCTGGTCAGCCGGCTCGGCGGGTACCCGACGCTGTTCCTGACCGTCGCCGGGCTGGTCGTGCTCAGCTCGGCGCTGGTGTGGAAGATCCGCTCGGTCCCGTAGGGCCAGCTCGGCTGGGCCAGCCGGCTAGGAGGCGCCCAGCGCCCACGTGTTGGGGTAGACGAACGCCTGCGTGGTGCTGTTCCGCATCTCCCTGATCACCGTGAACCGCCCGTTCACCGGGTCGGAGAGCATCAGGGTCGTCGCGACGTAATCGGGCGGCGCCGCGGCGCAGCTCGGGACGCAGCTGTCGATGTCGGAGGTGCCGGAGCCGATCGCCGTGGTCGCCGTCCACGAGGACCAGGTGATGCCGGTCACGATGTCCCCCGCGTCGGCGCTGAAGGCGATCTCGGTCGGCTTGATGCCGGTGTAGGTGCCCGCGGTCAGGACCGGCAGCGCCGCCGCCGTCGTGCGGCTCGGAGAGGACGGTGCCAACGTCGTCGACGCGGGTGTCGAGGCACCGCCCGTACCCGGCTTGCTGTGGTGCCCGGCCAGGTAGATGCCGAGGACGGTGCCCCCCGCGGCGACCGCGAACGCCAGGCACAGCGCGAGCACGCCCAGGACCGCGCGCCGGCGCCCCGGGCGCTTCGGGGCGCTCCCGCCGGGAGGTGGCTGAGACGGCCAGGCTTGGGGCGCGCGCGGCGGCTCGGCGGCCCGGAAGGCCTGGGGAACCGGAGTCTCGGCGGTCGGCCCGAAGGCGTCAGGCGCCGGGGCGGGCACCGCCGGGCGTTCGGCCCTGGCGGCCGGGGCGGGCTCGGCCGGGCGTGGGGCGTTGGGGGCCAGGGCAGGCGGGGCCGGGCGTTCGGCCCTGGCAGCCGGGGCGGGCTCGGCCGGGCGTGCGCCCCTGGCGGCGGGACCCGGCTGGGCCGACGGGGCCGGCTGCCAGTTCTGGGCGAGTATGGTCTGGGTGGCGATGGCTGGCTGCGCCGTGGTCTTCGTCAGCTTGTCCAGCAGGTCGCGCGCGCCCGGCCGGTTATCCGGCTCTTTGGCCAGGGCCGCCGCGACCAGCGGGCGCAGTTCGGCGGGCACCGTGATGAGGTCGGGGGCGGCGCGCAGGACCCGGAACATGACGGACTCCGGTGTCCCGGTGCCGAACGGGGGCTGCCCGCTGGCCGCGTAGGCGATCGTCACCCCCCAGGCGAAGATGTCGGCCGCCGTGCCCGACCGCCCGCCCGTGATCTGCTCGGGCGCCACGAACCCGGTCGAGCCGATCGTCACGCCCGGCCTGGTCAGGGCGGTCGCGTCCAAGGGCTGAGCGATCCCGAAGTCGATCACCTTCGGGCCGGTCCCGGCGAGGAGGACGTTGGAGGGCTTCAGGTCCCTGTGCACGATCCCGGCCTCGTGGATCGCGGTCAGCGCCTCCGCGAGCCCGGTCGCCAGGCCGTACAGCATCCTGGTGCCGAGGGGCCCGTGCGCGTCGATGTACTCGAGGAGCGAGGGCCCTTGGACGTACTCGGTGACCAGGAACGGATGGACCGAGGTGGTGTCGGCCTCGATGACCCGCACCGTGCACACGCCCTCGACCCGGACCAGCGCGGCCACCTCGCGGGTAAACCGGGTCCGGAACTCCTTGTCTTCGGCCAGCTGCGGGCGCAGCACCTTCACCGCGACCTGGCGGCCGTCCTCGGCCGCGCCGAGGTACACCACGCCCATCCCGCCCGCGCCCAGCCGGGCCGACAGCCGGTAGCGCCCGACCCGGCGGGGGTCGCTGTTCAGGAGAGGCTCGCGAGCCAACCAGGCCTCCCCTCCCGCCCGGCGTCACGGGCGCGCCGGAACGGCCTCAGGCCGCCGTACCGGTGGTATGCGCGACACCTTACCTTAGGGCTGCACGGGTTACCTTAGGGCTGCACGTGGCGGCCTCGGCTGGGCGGCCGTGATCTCGATGGCCGCGGGCTTCCTGGCTGGCGGCGCGATCGGGCCCGCTCTCACCAGGCGCATACCCGGACACCTGCTGCGCATCCTCGCCGCGCTCGCCGGGCTCGGCCTCGCCATCCGCCTGTGGGCCGGGGGCTAGCGGGACCCGGATAGCTTGCCCTTGACGTAACGATTATCATTAATTACGATTATCGATAATAACGATAGTCGATAAGCGAGGTACCGGATGTCCGCACCTACTCTCAAGGCCCCCAAGCCGCGCGGCCGGCTGCAGCGGCTCGCCACCCTGGACCGGCTCGCCACCGCGGTCACCTGGGCGTTCTGGATCAACGCCGTCTTCACCGCGCTCCAGGTGATAGTAGCCCTGACCCGCAGCGGAATCCTGGGCGGTCCCGTCCTGACCGCTCAGCCCGGCCCGCCGCCGATTGTCTGGGTGAGCATCGCTCCACCGTTGCTCCAGCACACTGGCAGTGTGCTCATCCATTCCGGCCTTGCCTCCGGCGTGCATGCCAACTGGAACGGCGCGATCCTGGGCACCGCCCACCCCACCGCCGGGCAGGCCCTGGCCTTCACGGCCACCCTGCTGCCCGCCGGCCTGCTGCGGGTCGGCGCGCTCTACCTCGCGATGCGGCTGGCCCGCACCGCCGCCCGCGACGGGGTCTACACAGTCCACGCCGCCCGGCTGGTGCTGGGCCTGGGGTGGTGGCTGCTGGCCGGCGGCCTGGTGGCCAGCGTGGCCGGAGGGTTCGCTCGGGTGAACCTGCTCGGCCTGCTGGTCACCTGGCACGTCGACTGGGTCCACTGGCCCGCGTCCTGGGGGGTGTCGTGGCCGGTCGAATGGTTCGGCCTGGGCCTGATCATCTTCGCCCGCATCATGCGGGTCAGCGCCGGCATGCGCGCCGATCTCGAGGGGACGGTGTAGTGCCCCCCGCGGTCCCGGACGACCACGCCATAGCCATCCACCTCGACAAGCTCCTGGCCGACCGGGGCATGACCCTGACCGAGCTATCCGAGCGGGTCGGCGTCAGCGTGGTCAACTTGTCCATCCTGAAGAACGGCCACGCCCGGGCGATCCGGTTCAGCACCCTGACCAGGCTCTGCCAGGCGCTCGACTGCCAGCCCGGCGACCTGCTCACCCATGACGGCGCGCACGACCACGCCGGGTAACTGGCACAGGGCGCCGCGCACCTCAAGGACGCGGCCGGTGAGGCCGGCGGCCTCGCCGGAGAGGAGGAAGGCGACCCGGTCGGCGACCTCCGTGGCACTGCCGAAGCGGCGCAGGATAATCGTCTCGGTCACCGGGGCGCGGGTCGCCTCGGGGACGATCGCGGTCGTGTCGGTGACGGTCACGCCCGGTGCGATGGCGTTGGCGTAGATTCCGAACTGGCTGGTCACCCTGGCCAGCGCCCGGGTGAACCCGACGATCCCGGCCCTGGGCGCCGGGTAGCTGCCCCAGGCGCCGTGGGCGTACACGCCGAACACCGAGGAAACCATGACGATGCGTCCCGTCCGCCGTCTCATCATGGAAGCCAGGGTGGCCCGGCACAGGTGGAACACCCCGTCCAGGCTGGTGTCGATCGCAGGGCGCCAGTCGGCGTCCTCCAGCAGCGCCAGCGGCTGGTTCCTGGTGATCCCCGCGCAGCTCACCACGGCCTCCACCGGCCCGAGTTCCTCCTCGACCTGGCGCACCCAGGAGGTGACCTCGAAGCCCGCGGTCACGTCCGCGTGCAGCGCGAGCACCCGCGCGCCCAGCTCGGACGCGGACTTCTCGACCTCGAGGGCGGACATCTCGTCGTCGTAATGGCAAAAGCTGATGTCCCAGCCGTCCGCGGCCAGCCTGCGCACCGTGGCCGCGCCGATGCCGCGGGAGCCAGCGCTGACCAGTGCGACACGCCCGTAACCCTGGCTCAACGCTCCACCTTCCCGCACGCAAGAACCACGGTCACGCCCCCGCCCCGTAGTGACACACAGTTAACAGGTTGGTTAATGGCGAGTGAACGACATTCAGGTGCCGGCGTGTCGGCGTGGCGGGCCCTAGGCTGGCCAGGCGTGGACCAGCTGACGCAAGCCGCGGGGGACGGGTCGGAGGCGGCGCGCCTGGCCGCCGACCTGATCAGGATCGATACCACCAACCGGGGCGGCGGGGACGCCTGCGAGCGCCCGGCCGCGGAATACGTGGCGGCGCGGCTGGCCGAGGCGGGCGCCGGGCCGGTGCTGCTCGAGTCCGCGCCAGGGCGCGCGAACGTGGTGGCGCGGATCGCCGGCCGCGAGCCGGGTGCGCCGGCCCTGCTGCTGCACGGCCACCTTGACGTGGTCCCCGCGGACCCGGCGTCCTGGTCGGTGCACCCGTTCTCCGGCGAGATACGCGACGGGGTGCTGTGGGGACGCGGCGCGGTCGACATGAAGAACGCGGTTGCGGTGCTGCTCGCGCTGATCCGCCTCTGGGCGCGCAGCGGCCGGCGCCCGCAGCGCGACCTGGTGCTCGCGTTCACCGCGGACGAGGAGGACACCGCGCAGTACGGGGCCCAGTGGCTGGTCGAGCGGCATCCGGAGCTGTTCGACGGGTGCACGGAAGCGATCGGCGAGTCGGGTGCCTTCACGTTCCACGCCGGGCCCGGCCAGCGGCTCTACCCGATCGCCTCGGCCGAGCGGGGCACCGCCTGGCTGAAGCTGACCGCGCGGGGCCGCGCCGGCCACGGCGCCAAGCCCCATCCGGAGAACGCGGTGACCCGGCTGAGCGCGGCGGTGACGAGGATCGGGACGTACCGCTGGCCGGTCAGGCTGATCCCCACCGTGCAGGCGGCGATCGACGCCATCGCCGCCGCGTCCGGCCAGCCCGCGCCCGCAGGCGAGCTCGGGGCGGAGGAACTGCTGGCCCGCCTGGGCCCCGCGGCCGCCCTGGTCGCCGGGACGATCAGGAACAGCGCCAACCCGACCATGCTGCAAGCGGGCTACAAGGTCAACGTCATACCGGACGAGGCGGTCGGCTACGTGGACGGGCGGGTCCTGCCGGGCTTCGAGGACGAGTTCCGCGAGACGCTGGACGAGCTGACCGGGGCCGACGTGGCCTGGGAGTACGCTCACCGGGAGGTCCCGCTGGAGGCCCCGCCCGACGCCCCGGTGGTGGCCAGCATGGCCCGCGCCCTGCTGGCCGAGGATCCGGGCTCGGTCATCGTGCCGTACTGCATGACCGGCGGCACCGACGCCAAGCAGTTCGCCCGGCTGGGGATGGCCTGCTACGGCTTCACGCCCCTGGTGCTGCCCGAGGGCTACGACTACTACGCCATGTTCCACGGCACCGACGAGCGCATCCCGCTGTCCGCGCTGGAGGCGAGTGTGCGGATCATGGACCGGTTCCTGACCGGACCCTGGCGCAGCGTAACTCTTCCGGCGGATTGATCAGGGAACGCACCCGGTCCTGGCCGAGGGCCAGCAGCAGCGTGGGCAGCCGCGGGCCGGTGTCCTTGCCGATGAGCAGCTGGTACAGCAGGATGAACCAGTGCCGCTGGCTGGCCTTCAGCTCCGGCGTCGGCGGCGCCGAGATCGGCAGGCCGCGCTGGAGCTTGGGGATTCCGTACAGCAGGGTGGTCAGGCCGTCCAGGGACCAGTCGGCCGCCATGCCGTCGCTGAGCAGCTTGAGGGCGCCGCGCTCCTCGTCGGTCAGCGTGGCGAGCCTGGCGGTGTCAGGGTAGGCGCGGACCTCGGTCCGGTCCTCGGGCGCGGCGTACCCGGTGACCCACGCCTGCGCGCAGTCCAGCCGCGGGCGGACCTCGTCCAGGTCGGCGACCGGGTTGTCGGCGGTGAGATCCCGCACGATCCGCAGGATCTGCGCCTGGTCACCGGCCGTGATGTCGGCGACCGAGGCCAGGGTACGGAAGGGCAGCGGGCGCGGCGTGACCGGGAGCGGACCCTCGGCCGGGCCGGATGCGCGGACGAACACCGCCAGGGCGGCCTGGTCGGCGTTGCCCTCCGCAACCTTGCGGGATAGCGCATCCCACTCGTCGTAGACCCGGCCGACCTCCGCGTCGAAGGCCAGCGTGATCGACTGCTCGGGACGCCGGCGCGCGTACAGCCAGCGCACCAGCGGGGCCTCGAAGATCTCCAGCGCGTCGGCGGGCGTCGGCGCGCCGCCGCGGGAACCGCTCATCTTCGCCGACCCGGTCGTGCCGACGAATGAGTACCCGAAGTGCAGCGGCGTCTCGCCGCCGAAGATCTCCGACACCAGCTCCGCGCCGACGGTGAAGCTGGAGCCGGGGGTGGAGTGGTCGACGCCCGCGGGCTCGAAGGTGACGTGCTCGTACGCCCAGCGCATCGGCCAGTCGACCTTCCACGCCAGCTTCCCCGCCACCTGCGCGATCGGCGTGGGTCCCTCCACCGCGCCGCACGCGCAGGTGTAGGTGATCTCCGTGGTCGCGTCGTCGAAGGCGGTCACCGTGGTGTCGTCGCGCCCGCAGGCCGCGCAGTACGGCCGGAACGGGTAGTAGACGGCGGCCTGCGGCTCGTCGTCGTCCGGATCGGCCGCGCGCTTGGTGCGGTACTTGGCCAGGACCGCGTCAATGTCCCTACGGCGCCGCATCGCGGTCACGATCTGCGCCGTATAGGCCCCGGACGTGTACATCTCGGTCTGGCTGATCTCGGTGACCTGGACACCCAGGCGGTCAAGCGATTCGCGCAACGGCTCCTTGAAGTGCTCGGCCCAGTTCTCGTGCGCGCCGCAGGGGTCCGGCACCGCGGTCAGCGGGCGGCCGATGTACTCGGCGAACTCCTCGGGCAGGCCAGCCGGCACCCGGCGCAGCCGGTCATAGTCGTCCCAGGACAGGATGTGACGGCAGGGCGCGCCCTCACGCCGGACCTCGTCGGCGACCAGGTGCGGGACCATCAGCTCGCGCAGGTTGCCCAGGTGCACCCGGCCGGACGGGCTGATCCCCGACGCGCAGGTCGGAGTCTCGCCGGGGTGCCGGCGCTCCCCCTCGGCGCGCACCTGACCGGCCGTGCGCGCTACCCAGTCCTCCGCCGCAGCCACGAGACGGCCACCTCCATCGTTGTCCAGGCCAAGCACAGCGTACAAGCGAAGGTGCGGCCCGAATCACATGCCGAGCGCGGCGGGGACGACGACCGCCGCCAGCACGGCCAGCAACGCGAGGATGATCAAGGCCATGAACACGTCGCTGCCGGGCTTCGGTGCCGTATGCCGTCCGCCCACCATGGTCTCCCTCAGCGTCACCGCAGGCCCCAGCAGGGCTAGTGTAGCGGGACAACCAGCAGCGATACCGCTATCGGGTGACCATATCAGCTCCGGCGGACGCCGGGAACGATGGCCGGGTTGGCCGCCTGTCCCGGTACCACCGGAAGGTCTAACGTTGGCAGGTATGACGCCTCCTTCTCCGGTGCATGACGTCCGTATCGCGGGCACGCAGCGCGTGGTGCACCTTGACCGGAGGCGCCTGGTGCTCCTGGGCCTGGCCGCGGCGTTCTTGGTGATCGCCGTCGTCTTCGGCGTGCTGACCTTGTTGCGTGCCACATCTCAGACCGCCGGCGCACGGCATGTCCCCGTCCCTTTCACGGCCACGGCCACCAAGCTGGTTACCCCGCCCGCCGGCGTAGGGTCAACCGCTGCGCCCGTGCCCACGACGGTCACGGTGACCGCGACCACGACGCAGATCGTCGCCATCCTGCCGTCTCCCGGCGGATTCGGGCTCGGCGCCGTGGAAAGCCTCGTTGGCGTACTGAGCGGGGTGGTCGCCGCGGCGTGTGCGGTGATCGCGCTCCAGCCGCAGCGGAGAAATCCCCCGCCGGCCGCTGCTGCGGCCGGCGCGGCCGACGCGCCAGCTGGTACCCCCGGCGGGTGACCGTGACGGGGTGATCGGCGGCCTATAGGGCGGGGCTGTAGGGGACGACCTGCGCGCCGAGGGCCTGGCGGGCCTTTTCCTGGTCATCGACGCAGATCACGGCGAAGAACAGGTCGTCGGAGACGCGGACCGGCAAGAGCAGGTCGGCGTTGACGCCCGCGTCGGCGAGCTTGCGGAAGGTGGCCGCGCCGGTGCCGGGCTGGTTCTCCATCCGGATGGTCAGCGCCGGGCGGATCGCGTACGCGAAGCCCGCGTCCTGGAGCGCGGTCTCGGCGCTGGCCTCGTCGTCGGCGATGAATACCACCGTGGCGGCGTCGCCGCGGGTCGTGGCGGACAAGACCAGGTTGATGGCCCGGCCGGCCAGTGCCTCGCAGACCCGGGCCAGCTCACCAGGTGAGTTCTTCACGTCCACCGTGAACACGCTCATGGGCTGCCCTTCCTCCCGGCCACCATCACCACGATCTCACCCGGCTGGGCATCACGGCCAGCGCGGTCAGCTGTGCCAGGCGAATTGATCTCGCCAGTCGATGTAGCCGCAGTAGTTCGGCCAGGCGCCCGCGAACAGCTTGCTGACGACGCGGACCGGACCGGACGCGGCGCCCGCGAACGGGTTGATGAGCCACAGCGCGTCGTCGCGGACGTACAGCAGGAGCTTTCCGCCAGAGGACCAGGTCGGGTCCGCGACGGCGGTGCCCGCCGCGGGAATCGGGTGTGGCTGGCCTCCGGGGGCGTACACCCACAGACCGCGGGTCGCGTACCAGGCCGCGATCGACGCCTGGTCGAACGCCTGCGACCGCGGGCCGGCCGCGGAGCCGTGCACGAACGCCAGGGCCTGGCCGACCGGGGCCAGCGCGGGGTCGAGGCTGGTCGCGCCGGGCATCCCGCCCGGAAGTCCGGCGCAGCCGCCCGCCGGCGCGCACAGCCGGATCGTCTTGTCGTCCCACAGCACCCGGTCGCCGCCGTTGTCGACGGCGACCTGACGCAGCGCCGGGCTGGTGGCCAGGAACGGCGGGAGCAGCAGGGTCCAGCCCAGCGTGGCCGGCCGCCCGCCGGACAGCGGGAAGGAGACCAGGTTCTGGCCGTCCGCGGCGAGCGAGGCCGACCCCTGCTCGTCGGTCCAGGCCATCAGCCCCTGGCCATCGGGCCACCAGCCCGCCACGATCAGCGCCGCCTGGCTCGAGCGGCGCCGCACGGTGGGCGCGCCGCCCGAGGCGGGGATGGTCTCCAGCATGCTGCCGTAGAAGCCGCGCCGCGGATTGGACAAGATCGTGGTGAACGCAAGCTGCCGGCCGTCCGGCGACCAGATCGCCTGTCCGGTGACGCCGGGCACCAGGTGCGCCGGCAGGCCGGGCGCAAGCTCGCACAGCCAGGAGCGTCCGCTGGCCGGGTCGGTCACCGTGGCGGCGAGCACGTCGCTGGCCGGTGACCAGGAGAACGGCCCGGCGTTGGCCAGCACCGGCCGTGCCGCGCCGCCGTCCGCGTCCGCCAGCCACAGCGTCCCCGTCACGTCGGAAACGACCGGGTACGCGGACGCGGGTACCACCAGGAAGGCCAGCCAGCGCCCGTCACGCGACCACGCGGGCGCGGCGGCCCCGGCGGGCGCGGCCACCGCGTGCAGCGTCGCGCGCCGGCCGGCGGCCGACCCGTCCAGCACGTACAGCCGCCCCGAGGAGGAGAAGGCGAGCCGCCCCCGGCCGGCGAAGGCCTCGGCGCCCACCGCGGGCAGCGGCGCTTGCTGCGGCCCGGGCGCGCTCTGTGACCCGGGCGCGCTCTGCTGGCCGGCGGCCGCAGGTACGGAGCAGGCTCCGGATGCCGTGGCACCCGAAGCGGTATCCCGGGACGCGTGCGCGGCCGGCGATGAGGCCACGTGGCCGATAGAGGACGGGGACGAGCCGCAGCCAGCGAGGGTGGCTCCAGCGAGCAACGCGACTACGGTTAGCGATCTGCGCACGTAGTTCAGACGCGCCTGCTGCACTACGGGTTGCCGACATGTCCGGGCTGAACGCCACGCCGAAGACCTGCGCTCCGGCCGGGTCGGTGAACGTGCCGGCCAGCTTATGTCCTCAGCCGCCGGATTCGGTCCAGCGCTGGAAGACCTCGATCTTCTCGGGTGGCCAGGCGCCGTCGCAGGGCATGCTGCCGTCGCGGAGGCGGCCGAGGATTTCGGCCGCGTGCGCCTGGACGTCGTCGCGGGACCACAGGTCGAAGGCGAACGACATGGACTTCCTGTCATGCTCGCGGAACAAGGGCTTGATGTGCGCCTCGAAGCTCACCGTCTCGCCGGGTCCCGGCAACGTGACGTCCTCCTGCGCCGTGCTGGGTTCAGCGGGCGTTTCGGCAGGCGGGCCGGCCGGACTCCAGTCCCACGGGATGGGGGTCGCGTCACCGGCGCGTGAACTCCACTCCAGGTAGGACGACAGGGCCGCGCGGAACTGCGGGTCGGCGGGCATCCCGGCCTCGTCGGCGGCCACGGTGGCCAGGCTCACCCAGCGCGCTCGCTGCGCCTGCGTGAAGTCCGGGCGCATCGCGGCGGTACCGTCCTGCTCGCCTGACCGGGCGGGCCCGCCGAACGCCTCGGCCAGCACGGCGGCCTCGCGCTGGGGGAGGTCAGGCGGCATGGTGGCGAACAGCGGGGCCAGCAGGTCGTCGGCGGGCACGTGCTTCTCGTACAGCAGGCGGGTCATCCGGGTCAGCGCGGGCCGCCCGCCTGCCCAGTCGAACAGGGTCGGCTCGGCGCCTGGCGCGCGGACCGGGTTGCGGAACCCGACGTACCAGTGCATGCCGCTGCAGAACGGCTTGTTCTGCGAGTGGCCGCACCGGCAGAGCGCGTAGTGCTCGCGGGACGAGCCCTCGGCGCGGAGCTCGCCGACGCCCGCCGCGTCCGCCAGCGGGACGCCGCCGGTCACCCGGTAGGGGCCGTCCAGGGTGATCTCGATGGCGCGCTCGCGCCGCCCGTGCCAGTCGGCCAGGCTCCGGGCCTCTTCGCCGTCGAAGGCCAGGCTCAGCGCGCCGGACGGGCAGTCGCGGACGGCGCGGACGAGTTCGTCCATCCGGGCTCCGCTGGGGGCGACGAACGGCTCCTTATCCGTGCGGAACGCCGTGGGCAGCCGGTCGGTGCACAGGCCCGCGTGCTGGCAGATGCCGCGGTTGTCGAAGATCGTCACCTGCTGCCCCTGGTAGGTGTCGCGCCGGTCGGGCACCCGGCTCGGGTCCTTGGCGTCGGTGAACCCGCTCGTGGCGTGGGCCCCGTCGCAGAACGGCTTCATCGACGAGGCGCCGCACCGGCACAGCGCCACCTGCGGCGGGACGGCCAGCCGCTCGCCGAGGTGGGTGCGCACCGCCGGGACGTTGGTGACCAGGTACGGGCCGTTCGGGGCGGTCATGATCACCGGGCGCAGGGACTTCTGCACGTCCTCCAGGGCGGCCATCCGGCTGGCCCGCTCCCCCGCTGACGCCTCGCCGCAGGCCAGGTCCTGCAGCGCGGCGGTGGCCTCCAGCAGGCCGGGCGGGGCGTGGTCGGCGTATTGCGCCCGCAGCCTGGTGACGCGCAGCGCGGCGTCCCATAGGGCATCAGGGGCTGATGAGACGTCAGTGGCAGAAGGGGACGAGGTGGCGGGTGTGACGCTGGGGGCCTGGCCGGGCTCGGCGGGGACGGGAGCGACGCCGTGGGCTGATGATACGGCGGCCGCGGCCTCGCTCAGCGGGCGCAGCGCGCTCCCGACGAGGCGGGCGACGACCCGGACGTCGCCGGCGTGGGCTAGCACGGCCTCGTAGGCCGAGCGCGCGGCGTCGCCCAGGTGCGAAAGGAGGTCGTCGTCGCGAGCGGTGGCGCCACCGGTCGTTCGGCAATAATCGGCGGCGCGGGACAGGAGGGTGGGCAGGACCTCGGCCCCAGTCGGGGCTGGCGCGGTGGGGCGGATGTCGCGGGCCGGCATGTGCGCCTCGAGGGCCTCGGCGATCTCGGTCAGGCTGGTCTTGACCGCATCCAGGCCGGTGGTGACCTGCGGGGCGCACGGGATCCCGGGCTCGCAGAACGCGGCCGCCTGGCGGATGCGCTGGGTGAGCAGGATCCAGGCGGCTTCGCGGTGCGGCAGCACGTAATCGGTCTCGTAGAACAGCTCGAAGCTGGGGCCGGCCGTCCGGCGGGGGTATTCCGGGCCCGCCGGGAGCGTGGTGACCAGGTTGCCGAGCGGCTTGATGGCGCGGAACATGAGCGCGACGGTGGCGTCGGCCAGCGCCTTGAGCTGCGCGTCGGTCTCTTCGGTGTGGGCGAAGAAGCGCTGCAGCATCAGCAGGAGGATCTCGTAGGAGACGTTGAACAGGTCCATGACCTGGCGGGTCAGCGGGTCGGTGACCAGCGGGATCTCGGTCTCGCGTACGGCCGGGCGCACGTTGACCGTGACCACGGGGCGGACCGGGTTGAAGGCCGGGTTGGCCTCGCGGAGCTGGGTGTACTCGTCCAGGATCTCGACGAACTGGCCGAAGTGGGCGTCCTTCCAGTGCCCGCGCGGGCCCTCGCCCTGTTCGAGGATCTCGTCGATGGCCTTCTGCGCCGTGGCCAGGTCGGTCACCGCGACCAGTTCGGGCCAGACGAAGTAGTGCTGGGTGGCCTGGGCCCGCGGCGGGCCGACGAACAGCCACCGTTCGCCGAGCTTGTCGGCCAGGTGCGCGAATCCGGCCTCGATCGACCGGTACAGGTGCCCGACCGTGGCGAAGTCCTGGCCGCGGGGGACGATCTCGCCTGGCTGCACGGCAGGCCTGGCGCGCCCGAAGGCGGCCAGCCCCTCCGCGTCCTCCAGGTCCATGCCCTCCGGGCGCTCCAGGAACATGAAGTGCCGGAGGGCGGCCTCACCGAACGGCAGCAGCGCCAGGTGCACGCCCGCCGGATAGTTGCTGGCCGGGTGCGGGAAGTTCGACCGGGACAGGTGCGGGGCGCAGCCGATGGCGGACAGCAGGTTCTGCACGAGGGACAGGTGCAGCATCTCCTGGGTGGCCACGTGCGAGATGGTCTTGCGCCACCGTTGGACGGCTTCTAGTTCGGTCGGGGACAGGCCCTCGGCTTCGGACTGCTTCAGCGAGAACGCGGCATACAGGTACTGGCACATGATGCCGTGCTCGAGCTCGGCGGCCTCGCACAGCATGTAGATCAGCGCCTCGCGGTGCTCGATCACGAACGGGGCCTCGGGCGGGGCCAGGCCGCCCCTCGTCGCGATGACCTGGGCGAGCCGCCCCTGTCCCCCCGGTGAGCCGTGCGGCGGCTGAGTTCGCGTCACGTCTTCGAACTCTAATAGTCCGGGGCCCGGCAGCGGATTAGGTCCCGGTGAGGGAGAAAGTCCAGGACTGCGCCGGGCAGTAGGTGCTGGCATTTTCCGTCGTGTACGGGGAGCTGACCACCCAGCTGCCGTGCCAGGTATTCCACGCTCCGTTCTCTACGCCGCCGCTATCTGCGGTAAGACGCAAGCTCACGGTGTTCTTGACGCTGACCGACCCGCACTTCGTGATGTAAGCCGTGTGGGAGCCCGCGTACGAGGCGCCGGAACTGGTCAGGTTGACCGTGAACGGCACCACCTTAAGGCTGGGCGGCGCCCATTCCCCGTTCACCATCATGGTGCACCCGCTGGCGGTGCAGGCGGGGGTAAAGGTCCACGAGTCGCTCCACGTTTCACCCACGTGCAGGCTGGCTCCGCCTCCTGGGGTGGTTAGGGTCTTGACCTGCAACGACACGCTCCCCTGGAGGGGAGGAGCCAGCGTCGCCACCGCGAGGGAGGGCGAGCGGGCGGACTGGTGGCCGCCCCATACCGCCACCACCTGGTACTGGTAGGTGGTGCCGACCTGAAGCCCCGTGGCGTTGAACAGGGTGGTCCCTCCGGGAAGGGTCGCGCTCTGGGCGCCGTTGGCGAAGATCACGTACTCGGACGGGGTCGGGCTGTTCGGCGGGGACGCCCAGTCGAACGACACGCTGGTCCAGGTGGCCTTGACGGCGGCCAGCCCGGCCGGGCTGGGGGTAATCGTCCGCACCGCGACGCTCGCCGAGGGCTGGGAACGCTGCGTTCCCGAGAGCGCGATGACCTTGTAACGGTGGGTGGTACCCGGGGCCAGGCCCTGGTCCAGATAGGAATCCTGGCTGGCGGGCACCGAGCCCACCTGGGTGCCGTCCCGCAGGATCAGGTAATGATCGATCGTGGCGCCGCCCTTGGACGGAGCCCAGGAGACCCGCACGGACGTCGCGGTCGGTGACCGGCCAAGGACAGCCGTGGGTGCCACGGGCACCTTGTGCCAGGGCGCCCAGACGAGGAGCCCGGCGACCAGGCCGAGCACCACGACGCCCACTGCGGCGTAGAGGGGCCAGCGGTTCCGCGTCCTGGACGGGGGCAGCCGGCTGGATCCAGGGCGGCGTTGGTCCCTGTTGCGGAACGGCGGTGGGGGGAGCCTGGCCTACGCCCGGTGCCTGGGGCGGCGGGGCATACCCGCCGCCTGCCGCGGGGGCCTGGGGCGGAGCATAACCCGGGTAGCCACCGGGGCCGACGGTGGCGGCGGCCGCCGGCGGCGAGGCCGTCTGCAGGGCCGGCGAGATGGTGGGGGCGTAGGTCGGGTCGAAGGGCTGTGCAGCAGGGCCGGACTGAGCGGGTGACGGCGGCGGGGGCGGGGGCGGGGCATCTGGCCGCACGCGGTAGCCCAGAGCCTGGGCGTACTCGGTGGTCACCCAGGTACTGGACGCCAAAGTGACCGAGCTGCTGTCGCTGAACGAACGGGAAACCGCCGCGATGGCGGCCTCCGGGTCGGCGCGCTGGCTCTGGACGTGCTGAGTCAGCTCGCCGGCCACGTCGGCCTCGGCCGCGGTGATGAGCAGGTAGCGCTCCCGCGGCAGATCGGGAAGAAGATCGGACAGGCGGCTGCGCAGCATGCGCGGGTCGCTGAGGATGCGCGGGCCGAAATCGTTGACGGTAGCGTTCAGCGCTTCACGGGCCTCGCCCTGGGAGTCGAGCTGTGATTCGGTCATGGTCTCGTCCCTCCGGAGTTTCCAGGCTCCTGCCGGCGGGTTCTCCTGGCCCTACCGGATCCGGCCCTTCACGGTGCCGAAATCGATCTGCATGGGCCGCACGGCCAGCCGCTGGCTGGGCTGTACCCGCTTGGGCTCCTCGCCATCGGCGAACACAGTCCACAGCTTGTCGGTAAGGTTCCGCAGTACCACGTGGCCGGGCCGTCCAGGATGCGGCTCAACGGTGGCGCAGGCCGTACGGTACTGGCGATCGCGGTAGAGGTGATGGCTGCTCACGGTGGCGCCCTCGGACAGGACGAGGGTGCCTCCGGGCGCCGTGAGGGTCGACGGGACGGGCAGGGTCCCCTGGCAATGCCAGCACTGCTGCCCCGTCACTTCCAGGTCGTAGTAGACCGGCGCGCTACAGCCCGGGCAGGCCGACACGCTGTCGTACAGGCTGTTCAGCGCGCGCCGCCAGGTTCCCTCGAGAACCCTGGTGTCCAGGGACGCATCGTGCAGGCCCCTGGTAAAGGCCTGCGTGAACACCCTGCGCAACTGCCGCGGGTAGATGGGCCACCAGGCCGCCACGCTGTCCCCGGGCAGGGGCCCATTCGAGCGGTCGTCCGGGTCGAAGATGAACAGCGGATGGAAGCCGAAGTTCCGGGCCATCAGCTCGGTTTCCGACACGTGGCGGCCGTGCTCCCAGGTGTATGAGGCGTCGGCCCGCACGCCGAGCAGCGGATGGCCGTGCATCAGGAGATAGAAGAGCATGACGGCCAGGGAGTGCAGGTCGGTGACGGTCGAGGGCATCGCCTCATTGCGCAGGATCTCCGGCGCCATGAACGGACCGGTCCCCTTGACCTGCGTGGGCTCCGAGTCGACGCCAACGTTGTCGATATCGATGATCGCCACGTCGCACGCGTCCAGGTCGACGCGCAGGTTACCGAAGCTGATGTCGCGGTAGCACAGCCCGGACGAGTGCAGCGCGGCGAACGCGTCGACAAGCTCGCGGCCGATGGTGGACACCGCGCGGAACGTGGGATTGGCCTCCATGTTCAAGATGGGCGCCAGCGAGGTGAAACGCGGTTCAAGCAGCGGCATGATGTATCCGAAGCCGGGCATGACATCGGAGCTGACCAGGTCGATCGGCCAGACAAACGCCCGGTGGGGCGGCCGGCCGCCCCGGATGAGCCCGGCGATCGACTTGCGCATCTCCTCGCTGCCCGGGCCCTGCCTGATCCACTTCACGGCGAACTGCGCGTCGCCGAGGCGGGCCTGGTGGACAACTCCCTGGCCACCCTCGCCGAGCCTTTTCTCCACGACGACCAGCGCGCCGCCGCGTTCCATCCGGAGCGTCTGCCCCGCCTGAATCAGCCCGTCCATCTCACTAGTCCCCCCGTCGCCGAGAGGGCGGCGCCGATGACGACACGCCGTGCCGCTGTTTTGTTCCCGGCACGGTCGCGGTCGCTGGCATGGGCGTCATCAGATGATCGTGTTCTGATCGAAAATCCCCGACGGCGTTCCCTCCGGCCCGAACAGCCTGCGCGCTACCGCGGTCCGGTCCGCGCCGACCTCGGACATCCTCGATACGGCCAACGACGCGGCGACGAGGCGGTCCGCGATGTCCTCGGTATTGTTGGCCACCAGCACCGGGACGCTGGAATCGCCGATGAACTTGGTGAGCGCGTCAGACTGGGCATCACGGCCGATCGCGATGGCCAGCCGCAGCGCGGCCCGGCCCGCGGGCTGGGCCATCAGGGTGGCGAGGCCGGCCTCGAACCTGCCGGGCAGGTCGGTGGCCAGCCCGTCGGTGATCAAGAGGAGGGCCGGCCGCAGCGCCCGGCGCTCGATCCGGCCGGGCGCCAGGACCTCGGCCACCATGGTGAACGCGGGACCCATGTTGGTCAGCCCCTTGGGCACCGCCTGCAGTGGCTTCCAGCGGATGCTGGTGACCGGGACGGGATCGGGGATATGCCAGCGCGGCTCGGTGGCGAACGCCAGCGCCCGGACGAGAACCTGGGCCTGTTCCTGGTCGCGTTCCCAGGCCGCCAGGTGCGGCATCATGTCGGCGATCGCGTAGTTCAGGGCCTGGATCTTCTCGCCCTTCATCCCGCCCGAGCAGTCCGCCAGGATGATGAAGTGCAGCGGACGCCGGGAGATGCCGCCCCCGGGCACCCAAACCGTCGGCGTCGGCGCTACCATCAGCGGCCCTCCATCCTCGCCTGGCCGCGCTCCGCGCGGCCAGGCCGGGTCTTCGTCATCATGGCGTGGGGGTCGGGGTATTCATCGGGTTGTTCGACCACCACGTGTTCAGGGAGGACATCGTCTGCCCTGGTCCGCCCTGGGCCCAAACATAAGCGTTCTCTGTCGGGAAGGTCCAGATATATTCCGGCCGCGCGGTGCTGCCGCTGCCGATCGTCCCGCACTCCAGTACCTGGCCGTCCCGGTACGGGAACCACTGGTTCTTCCATTGGGTGGTCCCGGCGGCGTCGCCGCTTGGCGGCGGGCAGCTTGCCCCCTTGGAAACCGTGGTGAAGTCGATGACTTGGTTGAAGGCCGCCCAGCTCGCCAGGTAGTGGGCGTAGGTGTCGAACTGGAACGCGTAGACGTCATCGTTGTTACCCGGCAATCCGGGGTCAACGCACTCATACGACCCGGTCGCGCCGGTTGTGTTCCAGTCGGGCGATGGATAGGACTGGCACTGAGTCGCGGGATCGTCGACGTCCCCCGGCAGCAGCTGAACGAGCGGCAGGGTCGACGACTTCGGAGCCGGAGTCGTCGAGGTTACCGGGGTCTTCGGCGGGTGCGTGACGTGCGTGGATGCTGCGTTGGTGGATTTCCCGCTGAACCAGTTCGTGCCGAAGCCGACCCCGAGAATGATCACCACGGCCGCCGCGGCGGCGCCGATCCCGTAGATGCGCCCGCGATTGCGCCGGTTGCTGGGCGGGGGCTGGACCCAGCCCGGTGTTCCCTGCTGGGGCGGCGCTGCGCCGCCGACAGGCTGCTGGGGATAGTACCCGCCAACTCCGGGAGGCGGCTGGGGCTGGCCGTACCCGCCTACCCCGGACGGCGGCGGGGGCTGGCCGTATCCGCCTCCACCGGTAGGCGGCTGGGGCTGGCCGTACCCGCCTCCGCCGGTAGGCGGCTGGGGCTGGCCAAACCCCCCGTAGCCCGGCGGGGCTCCGATGGTGGGGCCCTGCTGGCCGCCGTACGTGGTAACCGTCTCCGGCCCCGGGGGCGGGGGCGGGGGCGGGGAGAACGGCCGGGACGGCGGCGGCATCGCGCCCGGCTGCACGCGATAACCCAGAGCCTGGGCGTACTCAGCAGCGACCCACATACTGGAGGCCGGGTCGATCGACTTGCGGTCGGTAAGCGAGCCGGCCACCAGCTGGACCGCCGTATTCGGGTCCAGATGCTCTTCCTGGACGTGCCGCGTCAGATCACCCGCCACGTCAGCCTCGGCCGCCGTGATCAGCAGCTGGCGCTCCTTCGGCAGGTCGGGAAGAAGATCAGACATGCGGCTGCCCAGCATCCGCGGGTCACTGAGCACGCGCGGGCCGAAATCCGCGACGATTGAGCTCAGCGCGTCACGGGCCTCGCCTTGTGAGTCCAATTGTTGTTCGGTCATGGTCTCCGTGCCTCCGTCATCATGGCGAGGGGGTCGGGGAATTCAGCGGCTGTGCGTTGTCCTCCCACCAGGTGTTAAGGGACGCCAGCGACATCCCAGCCTGCCCCCGGGCGAAAACGTACGCGTTCTCTGTCGGGTACGACCAGATGTATTCGGGCTGATTGCTGCTGCTGATCGTCCCGCACTCCAGTACCTGGCCGTCGCGGTACGGGAAGTAGTGGTCCTTCCACTGAGTGGTCCCGGCCACGTCGCCGCTCGGCGGCGGGCAGCTCGATCCCTTGGCGGCCGTGTTGAAGGCGATGACCTGGTTAAAGGCCTGCCAGCTCGCCTGGTAGCTGGCGTAGCTGTTGAACTGGAACGCGGCCAGATCGTAGTTGTTGCCAGGCAATCCGGGGTCAATGCACTCGTACGACTGGACCAGGCCCGTGGTGTTCCAGTCGGGCGATTGGTAGGGCTCGCACTGAGACGCGGGATCGTCGATGTCCCCCGGCAGCAGCTCAACGAGCGGGTCGACCGTCGATACCGGACTCGGCGGTGCGGTGGTTGTCGGCGGGTGGGTGGTGGTGGGGGGAGGGGTGGGTGTCGTGCTTGAGGATGACGACGTCAGGCCGAACCAGTGCGTGGGGAAGCCGGCCGCGAGAATGATCACCACGGCGGCCGCCGCGGCGCCGATCCCGTACATGAGCCCGCGATCGCGCCCGTTGCGGGTCGGCCGGTTAGACCAGTCCGGTATTCCCGCCTGGCCGCCGACGGGTTGCTGGGGCTGGTACCCGCCACCTCCGGGAGGTGCCTGGGGCTGACCGTACCCGCCTGCCCAGGGAGGCTGGGCCTGGCCGTATCCGCCTCCTCCGGGAGGCGGCTGGGGCTGGCCGTAGCCCCCCGAGGCTCCGAGGGTAGGGCCCTGCTGGCCGTAGGTGGTGACCGTTGCCTGCCCCGGGGGCTGGGGCGGCGGGAACGGCCGGGACGGCGGCGGCATGGCGCCCGGCTGCACGTTATAGCCCAGAGCCTTTGCGTACTCGGCGGCGACCCAGGTGCTGGCCGCCAAGTCGATCGACTTGCGGTCGCTGAGCGAGCCGGCCACCAGCTGGACGGCCGTGTTCGGGTCCAGATGCTGTTCCTGGACATGCCGCGTCAGCTCACCCGCCACGTCAGCCTCGGCCGCGGTGATCAGCAGCTGGCGCTCCTTCGGCGAGTCGGGAAGAAGATCAGACATGCGGCTGCCCAGCATCCGGGGGTCACTGAGCACGCGCGGGCCGAAATCGGCAACGACCGAGCTCAGCGCGTCGCGGGCCTCGCCCTGTGCATCTAGTTGTTGTTCGGTCATGATCTCCCTCCCCAGACTTCTTTATTATGTTTTGCCCGCCCGCTCAGCAGGGCCAACGGTTTTTCGGCCGCCGGCTTAGCGGGCTCGCCGTTACGGTTTCTCGTGCTAGGGGCTGGCTCCCGTCGCTGCGCCTACGGTCAGCTTGCTCGGCGGGTCGAGCGGAGTCAGCTCGGGGCCGGCGAGAAGCTGGAATTGATAGGTGCCGGTGGGCAGGACCGCCAGTCCCAGTTGCGAGGCGTCCACCTCGTAGCTGATGCAGCCGCTGCTTTGCGTCACGATCGCCTCAGGCAGCCCGCCGGTGTCCCCGGTGACGGCGGTGCCGCCCGGGATGGCGATCAGCAGCGCGACGTCCAGGCCCTTCGGGAACTGGGCGTAGTCGACGCCGAACATCGCCGACGCCGACGCCGGGATCGTCCGGTTACCGGAGCATGAAGCCTGGACCGACGCACCTATGCCCCGGGGGCCCACCTGTTCCCTCCCCGTCAGCTGAACCAGGATCTTGCTGTGGTACGCGGTATGGTCGCGCGCCGCGTCGATCAGCGGAATGGCCTCCGCCACCGCGCGCAGCCGCCAGGAAATATCCGCGCCCTCACCGGTGACCTCCTCGCTGGGCACGCCGATCAGCTGGCCCGCGTCGTTGATCGCCGCTCCGCCGGAGTTCCCGTGCGCGACCCGGGCGGTGGTCTCCAGCTCGAACCGGGGATCGTTGACGACCCCGAGCGGGTCGGGCACGAACGTGGAAATGACGCCGCTGGTGACGGTGATGGAGTCGGACTCGGCCACGCCCGGGAACCCGAGGACGGTCACCGTCTGGTCCAGCTGGACGGCGTTGTCGTTGCCGAGTTTGAGGTAGGGCAGGTGAAGCGAGTCGGGGTTGATCGGCTGCCCGCTGACCGTGGCGTAGATCTGCACGACCGCGAAGTCCAGGTACCCGTCCGCGGCGACCGGCCTGGCCCGGTAACGGGCAATGACCGGGGAGGCCTGGCCCGTGGTCAGCTCCACGGTCAGGTACGCCGGATCGGGGCCAAGCTGGGTGGCCGGGAGCCCCATCGCCACCGGGGCACCTGCTGCTTGCGGCTCGGCCACGTGGGCGTTGGTGAGGATGAGCCCGGTGGGGCTGATCAGCGTGCCCGATCCCCAGCCGGTGTAGTTGGTTGGCGAGCCGATCAGCAGCCGGACCGTCGCGGTCTCAGCGTGGTCGAGGACGGAAATCGGCAGGCCGCCGCTGAGCGTGACGCCCGTTGGCGATGCCGTGGCTTTGGGCGCGGGAGACTGCGTGGTGGTGACCAGCACGGCCGCCACCACCCCGGCCACGACCGCGGCCGCGCCCCCCAGGGCCGCCATCCGGACCCGGCTACCACGGATGCGTTTTCCGCGGTTACGGGCCAGGCGGGTGCTGCTGAGCGGCGGCGTGATGCCAAGTTCCTCGCCGGTGGCCGGGTCACCCAGGCGGAGGATGACCGATTCGGTGATGCGCAGCGGTCCGCGCAACTGCTTGCCGTTCAGGAACGTGCCCCGCCGGGATTGGTCGGTGTAGGTGGCACCCCCCTCGTCGGAGGTGATCACGCCGTGGCATTCCCTGGAGACCAGCGGATTCATCGACACGAGGTCCATCGAGGGGTCACGGCCGATCCGGACCGGCACGCCGACCGGGAAAATGCGCTGCACGCCCCCGATCCGGGTGACCAGCACCGGCGTCGGCATGGTCAGCGGGCCTGGCGGGGGCGCCTGGGCTGGTTGGGGCGGGGGCGGCCCGTCGGCCTGAGCCACGCGGGGTGATCCCGGGGCCGGGCGGGGCGGGCCTGGGGCCGGCCGGGGCGGGGGCGGGGGCTCAACCACCTGGGCCGGCTGGGCTGGCTGGGCGGCCTGAGCCGGCTGGGCGGCCAGAGCCGGCTGGGGCGCGGCCGCGGGCGGCGCCTCGCCCGCCTGATCCGCCAGCCTGGTCCTGACCTCCGCCATGCGCTGCGTCATGCCGCCCGGGACCATGGCACTTGGCTCGCTGACCGGCTGGAAGCTGATCTCGGTGGTTCCCTGCTGGTTGCCGATCAAGGCGGTAACGGTCCCGGTCACGGGCACCGAACTGACCCAGCCATCGGCCCAGATGCCGCCCGAGGCCTCATCGTCCACCAGGCGCCACGCGTCACCGTCGGGGACGAGCTGAGCATGGTGCGAGCCGACCGTGGGCGCGCTGAGAACGACATCGCAGTCCGGCGCGCTGCCGATGCGGACCGTCGCCCCAGCGGGAAAAACGTAACTGCGGCCCTGGGTACTTACCCGGATCGACGTCACCTGGACACCGAGCCGGTCAGAGCGGTTCCCCCATGCCCAAGGAGCCCCATGCCAGCATCCCCCCACTCCCCTCCCCTGTACGCCCGATGCTGGCCTGGCAGTCAACTCCGACAAATCAGACTAAACGGGCGGCTGCCGCCAGGGTTCAGGGGGTTTATTTGTCATTTCCCCCCGGATTGTACGTCCGGGGCCATCGGACAGTAAATAGCGCGGGACGGCCCCGAGGCCGCTAACCGCGGGCGGTCTGCGCAGAGCGTTTGCGCAGGTCACCGGGCCTTCGCCGGGGCCGACCGGCACCGCCACTCCGCACTGTGGCGCCATTGGACCCAGATTGTATCCCACATAACATTTCCGCTTCAGGCCGGCGACGGGATGGGCATGATGTTGTTCAGCATCTAGCAGGACGATTCGAGCGCCGCCTTGGCACCTTCGGATGCCCTGACCGGACGGTTCTCACTTGGTGATGTCGGCCTGTGCGCAGATCAGATCTTACCCCTGGTGACCTGCACCGTCACCGTGTCGGCGCCAACGCGAAGGCTGGCCAGCAGGGCGGAGGTAAATGCCGGGGCAATTCGGTAACGAAAGGGCCGCACAGGTAAATACCAGGTCAGCCTGCGTGGGCCAACGGGCAGGTCAACGCGGCAAGCCGACGACGAGAGCAGGGAATCCGCGAGAGGAGGCATCGGCTGGGCCAAGCGCAAAGCACCCGATCCCGTAATCGGGGACGAAGCCGATGAGTAAGACCTGAGTTGGCTCCCGCTAGTGCGAAGTAAGTCGGCGCATACGGATCAGCGTCCGGCCAGCCTGGTTTTCCCGTCGAGCAGTTCGCGTGCGATCTCAAGGTGGCCGGAGTGCGTGGCTGTCTCCTCGATCATGTGGAGGACGATCCAGCGGACGTTCGTGATCTGGGCGGTGTATTCCGGGTCAGGGTGGAAATGGAGCCCGCGCGGGGCCGCGGACAGCGGGGTGACGGCCAGAACCTCATCGTTCTTCCGGCACACGTCGCGGTAGTCGGCGATGATGTCGGCGCTCGGCATGTCGCACGTGAAGGCGGCGTTCGGGTCGTACTCGCCGCCCTCCTCCTCCTCCTCCTCTTCTTCTTCTCCTCCTCCTCCTCCTCCTTCCTCGTCCTCGTCGGAAGGCGGTTCGTCCGCGCCGCCCGCGGTCACGTGCTGGAACCAGTGGTACTCGGCGCCGGCGAGGTGCCAGACCATCCCGGCCACCGTCCAGCCGGACGGCACGACCGGCGTCTGCCAGGCCTCCTCGGGCAGCGCCTCGACGGTCTTCAGCACCGAGTCGCGCTGGCGCTGCAGGAAGCTCAGGAGCATGCGCGACTCGTCGTCTTGGTTGACATCGCCCATAGTCGGAGGTGCCGTCAGTGGAGTGGTCTCAGAGTCCGCCATCATGCCGCCTTCCGGGTTGGTGCGTCGCATCTTACGACGACGGCGGCACCGTGAGTTCATCTGCGACGGCGACGGGTTTTCTCGTGGAAATCGTGGTCGCGCCGGATGAGGCGCTGGAGTTCGGTGCGCTGCCTTTCGCCGAACTCATCGGGCGAGTCGTCGAGGAGGGTCAGCACGTAGCCGGTTGAGGTTCCGACGTTCACCGTGGGGTTGCTGGCCGGAGCGAGCCGGGACCGGCGGTGGGTGAGGACCACGACGCGCTGGGCGGTCACGGGCTGGCCGCGCCCGCGCAGGAATCGTTCCAGCTCGTCGGCGGATTCGTTGAGCTGCTCGCTCGGCGAGCGGCCCTTCCGGTCGGTGATCGGGTGCTGCTCCACGAGGTGGCCGTAGTTGTCGTACTTGTCCGCCCGCCAGCGGTCACCGGCGATGTGCACGGTGGCGTTGACGTTCTTCACCTCGATGGCGAATAGCCCCTTGGGGCCCAGCAGGAGGTGGTCGATCTCGCCGCGCCGGTTGCGGTATCCGCGCATGAGCGTCCAGTCGTCGGTCAGCGCGCGGCCGAGTTCGGCCGCGACCAGCTGCTCGCCGGCAATCCCGGCCCTGATCCTTTCTTCGGCATCGGTGGGGTCGGTGCCGCGGCCGGGCGGCGCGGGCGCGCGCCGCTTCTCGGCCCAGACGCCGAAAACCAGCCGCAGCCAGGTCCACCACTGGCGGCGCTGGCGGGCCCGGTCGCGCTTCACCCGCACGGTCTGGACGCGGGCTTGGTGCTTGATGAGAGCATCCTCGTACCGCGTACGCGCCCGCGCGCCGGCGGCCTGTCGCCGCAGCGCGGCGTCGTTCAGCATGTCGCCGGGGTGATTGGACAGCTCAACGACCCGCATGCTCGCCTGCGTGCCGCTCACCCTGACCGGAAGTCGACTTCACCCTTCGACTATGGACCATCCCGCTAACCCGGTCTGCCGACGGTCGATCCGATAGCCTGAGGTCATGGTGGCGTCGCTGGCCGTGGGCGGGGCGCTCCTGCTGGCGATGATCGCGGCATCCGGGCGCGCGGCGGCCACGCTGGCCGCGAACGCGCGGGTACCCATCCACTTCGGCTCGGCCGAGCACTGCTACTGGGCGTCCAAGCGCGCGGGGCTGGTGATCTGGCCGGTGGCGGGGGCGCTCGCGTTCGGGGCGCTGGGGGGCGTCGCCTTGAGCGGGCTGGCGGCCGGCTGGGTGCCGGGGGTCCGGGACGTGATCACGCCCGCGGTGCTGTGCGTTCTGCTCGGGTTCCAGGTTGGCGCCCTGGCGCTGGCGCGCCGCGGACCAGAGGTCGCGGGTGTCCCGGGGAGTGGTACCACCGCTCGTTCGGAGTAATGGGTTTTGGTCTGGTGGCGGACACGCCACGCCAGAATCGCCTGCGACATCAAGCAGGCGCTCACCTAGCATTTGCGTGTGCCGCCTGTGCGGGCGGTGTCCTGTTCGGTCCTTGATTCAGCGGAAGGCCTCATGAAGATCGACAACAGCCCGGCCAGGGGGATGCGGGACCTGCTGCCCGCTGACGTCGCCGTGCGTGACCACGTGCTGGAGTCGGTCGCGGCGGTGTACCGGCGGTTCGGGTACCAGCGGATCGAGACGCCGGCGCTGGAGGACATCGGGCGGCTCACGAGCGGGCAGGGCGGGGAAAACGAGAAGCTCGCCTACTGGGTGCTGCGGCGCGGGCTGCCCGCGTCGGTCCCGGCCGGGACTTCGGTAAGGGACCTGGTCGACCTCGGGCTGCGGTACGACCTGACCGTGCCGCTGACCCGGTTCTACGGGCACAACCACGCCTCGCTGCCGCTGCCCTTCCGGTCGTTGCAGGTGGGGCCGGTGTGGCGGGCGGAACGACCGCAGCGGGGACGCTACCGGCAGTTCTACCAGTGCGACATCGACATGATCGGGGAGGCCTCCGTGCTCGCGGAGGCGGAGCTCATCGAGGCGACCAGCGAGGCGCTGGCGGTCGTGGGGCTTGGGGGGACGACAGTGCGGGTGTCGGACCGGCGGTTCCTTTCGGCGCTGGCCGCCGAGTGCGGGGTGCCTGATGAGGGCTGGGAGCCGTTCTTTATCACGGTCGACAAGCTGGACAAGATCGGGTGGGACGGAGTCCGGGATGAGCTGATCGGGCTCGGGTTCGACCCGGGGGTGGTCTCGGCGGTGCAGGAGATGATCCAGGGACTGGTGGGCGTGCCGGGGGCGAAGCTGGCGGAGGCGCTGACCGACAGCCTGCCCGGACTGTCATCGGACGTGGTGTCGGACCTGGCCGATACGGCGGCGTGTCTGGACCGGCTGGCGGGGGAACGCGCGCTGAGCTGGCAGTTCGATCCGACGCTGGTGCGGGGGCTCGGGTATTACACGGGGCAGGTGTTCGAGATCATCCACCCGGACATGAGCGGGTCGGTGGCCGGCGGCGGGCGGTACGACAAGCTGATCGGGCGGTCGCTGGGGCACGACGTTCCGGCGTGCGGGTTCTCGATCGGGTTCGAGCGGATCGTGGACCTGCTGGGGCGGCGGGTAGTGCGGGACGCGGTGGCGGTGCTCGTGGAGCCGGACGTCCCGGTGGTGGACGCGCTGGAGGTGGCACGGGACCTGCGCGAGGCTTTCGGGGCCGGGCGCGTGGTCGAGACGGTGCGGCGAAGCGGGAAGTTCGGCGCGCAGCTGAAGCGGCTGGAGGCGGCGGGGATTACCGGATTCGTGCTCGTCAGCGTGGCGGACGGTGTGGTCGTGCGCGGGGAGGAGCGGGCGTTGGGCAGCTCGGCCGACGCGTAGGGCCGTTGGAGCTGTGCTCCAGACCGGACTCGGGAGTCAGTGATCCAGCAGGCCGTAATGGCCCGGGTGCGCGCAGGGCGGGTCATACGGTAGTTGGGCGGAGACGTACTGATCCCACTGCGCGGGGGTAAGGGTGTTACCCGTAGTGGCACAGATCCGCTGGATGGCACTGTCGACATCAAGGTTCCACAGCCAGCCCTCGTCATCGGCGCTGCCGGCGGCCAGGACCCGACCGTCCGGGCTGAACGCCACCGAGGAGACATCGTTCCCGGGGCCGGTCGACACGTAAGCGAGCCGGGCAGGGCGGGCCGGGTCGGCCAGATTCCATAGCCAGACCCCGCCGTCCGCAGTTCCGGCAGCCAGGATCCGAGCGTCCGCGCTGAACGCCACCGCGTAGACATCGTTCCCGGTCGACAGGTGAACGGCGTGGGCCGGGTCGGCCAGGTTCCACAGCCAGAACCGTGTCGCCGCCGGAGCCGGCCGCCAGGATCCGCCCGCTCTCGCCGAACGCTACCGAATCGACTCCTTCCGCAGGTCCGGTCAAGAGGTCGGGAAGCGCGGTGGCGGCGCTGTCAACCAGTTGTGTTTCGCTATCCGGTGTGGATTTGAGCTGGTTGGCCACGATGTCGAGCTGGGCGGCAAGGGCGGGGTCGGTAGCGGTGAGCTCGCCAGCCTCAGCGGCGACCTGGTTGGCGATGGCCTGGTCGCGTGCGGCCATCGCATCACCGCGTTGCTGAATGGCGACGTCGGCCGCGGTGAGGGACAGGACGGTGAGAACGGCCAGGGCGGCGGCGGCGGCGCGGCGCCGGCGGGAGGCGCGCAGCTGGTCATGCTGGGACGCGGCCAGGAACGCTCGCTCGCCGGGGTTGAGGTCCTGGTCGTGACGGGCGGCCCAGTCCCGGGCCACGGCCAGGCGGGAGCCGCGGAACAGGCGGCCGGGGTCGCGGCCCTCGTGCTGCCATTCGCGCGCGGCGTCGGTCAGGTCCATGTGGATCCGCAGGCCTGCGCGGTCCTCGGTGAGCCACATCCGAAGCCGCGGCCACGCGGTCACCAGCGTCTCGTGGGTGATCTCAACGGTGTCCGCGTCAGCCGTAACCAGGCGGGCATCGATCAGGTCGGCGAGCACGGCGCGGGTGGGGGTAGGCCGCTCGCCATCCTCGAAGCCGGTGAGTTCGGCCAGGTCGACCCGCCGCCTGGTGTCGGGGGTGCCTTCTCCGAGGGTGACCAGTCGCAGCAGGACGCGGTGCACGGTTTCCTGGCCGGCGGGGTCGAGTCGGTTGTAGACGCTGTCGGCGGCCTGGGCGACGGCTCCGTCGATTCCCCCGGTAGCCCGGTACCCGGCCACCGTCAGCCGTCGGCCCTCCCGGTTGCGCCACGTCTGCTGTAGCGCGTAGCTGAGCAGCGCCAGCAGCCGGCCGCGTAGCTGTCCCAACCCGCGGCCGGCGTGACGTCCGTCCGGACGTGCAGGCCGAGGTCGGCGAGCAGGACCTCCACCAGGGCCGCGTCCACGACCAGGCCGGCCGTGGCGGCGGGTTTCTCGATGGCTTCGCGGAGCCCGGCTTCGTCGATGGGGCCGACCAGCACCTGACGGTTCTGCAGGTGCGGGACCAGGTCGGGGTAGGCGGTGCAGCGGGCGTAGAAGTCGGCCCGCAGCCCGATCACCACCAGAGCGGGTGCCTGCCGCGTATCCACTGGCCCGCGGGCCTGGCCGCCGTCAGCGCCGGGGCCGGAGGCGGCCGTCCCGGCCGCAGCGCACAGCGCCTTGATGAACGTGCGGCGTTCCTGCTCGTCGTCACATTGGGTGAAGACCTCTTCGAACTGGTCGACGATCAGCACCAGCCTCGGACCGGCCGGGGCCGGCGGCTCGTCCGCGGGTGGGCCGGCATCCCCTTCTTCCGCCTGCGGGCCGGCTTCCAGGTCGATGAGCACTGGATCGGGCGCGGGCCCGAGGGTTGGCACGCTTGCTTGGCGCCGGGCGTTGGTCAGCAAGGCCTGGCGGATGGCGCCGGTGATCCTGGCCGGATCGGTGCGCAGGTCCGCTTCAAGCGCCCCGGCCGGGATCCCGGCCAGGGACGCGATCCGCGTCGCCAGTTCCATCAGCGGGCGCCGGCCCGGTGTCATCAGGTCCCGCGGCCAGGACCAGGACCCGCGCGCGGTCAGCGCCCCGGCGGCGACCGCAGGCACCAACCCGGCCCGCAGTAGGGACGACTTGCCCGACCCTGACGGGCCGAGCACCATCAGCAGGCCCGGCCGGGCCAGCTGCTCGCCGGTGCGGGTGACCAGCTCAGCGGTCAGCTGCGCGCGCCCGTAGAACCGCTCGGCTTCGTTCGACTGGAACGCCGCCAGCCCCGGGTACGGGCAATGGGTACTGACCGGTACCCCGGCGGCGTCCAGCGCGGCCGCCCGCTCCTCGTCGGCCGATGGGCCAGCCGGGACCGCGGCGCCGGGCGGCTCGGCCCGGTACCGGAATGCACTGCGGGCTTCCTGGCGTAGTAGGGCCAGCTCAACCAGGGTTTGCTGCTGGTTGTCCGCGACCTCGCGGGTGGTGGCCGCCGTCTGGGCCACGTCTTCGGCGATAACGGTCAGCTGCCGGTTGACCTCATTGAGAACCCAGCCGAACTCGGCGAACTCCTCGCCCAGCTCGCGCAGCCCACGGACCAGCACCTCCCGCAGGCCAGCGGCGGACTCCTCCACGGTGGCCGTCAATGCCACCTGGACCGCGTCCACGCCCCGCAGTACCCCTGCCACCTCGCCGCGCAGCGAAGCCGCCGCGGCCGTGCTCAGCGTCAAGGACGCCTGCAGCTCCTTGGCCAGCGCATCACTCAGGTCGCCCGGCCCGGCGTTCGGCTGATCGGGTTTCCGCAGCCGGTCCCAGGACCGGACGACCGCCTCGGTCAGGAGCCCTCCGCCCACGCCGCCGATCTGAGTGAGAGCTGCTCCCACCGCTGCGACCCCGCCGCCCGCCGCCAGCAATGGCCACACCACCGGGGCGCAGGCCGCCGCCGCCACGGCCGCAGTGGCCGCCAGCGGCACCACCCACCCGTGGCCGGCGCGTCCTTTTGCGGCCTCTGACGTCACGCATCGTCGGACCCCGTCCTGGGCTCGGCGCTGGACCTCGGACGGTGCCGGGGCTTCCTGCCCGGCCGACGGATCCGCCGACGACATGAATCCACCCGCCATTTCCCACCAGGAAACTCATCACCCAGCCAACACAAAAGTAGTGGGTAATCCGTCCCGTGGGAATGCCCGGCCAAGCCTCTGTGCCGCTAGCCGTTGTTGGTTTCGGTCACCTCAGTCCGGATGCGGTCTACGATCTGGTTCGCCTCGTCCTCGGTTATCTCGATGAACTCATTCTGGAGGTCGCCTCGCTCGGCCGAGACCAAGAGCGCCGTACGCTCCCAGACAAGATCGCTACTGAATGCCTCATCTCGTCTGCCGCCGACCTCGAAGTAGGTCCGCCGGAGAACTCCTGCAGGATGCTCACGGCTGCTCAGGCCATCAATGATGGCGTAGTAGGTAACTTTATCTGGCATTCTGGTCTCCCTCCGGATAGTCGGAAATATCGATAGCACCAGGCGGAATCGGCACCTTGGCAGTAAACTTCTTCTGGAAGGCCTCGAGCACCAGTTCCTCGAACGTGTCCGCCTGCTTCGTGCGTAGTCGTTCGTAAGCGGGGTGCGTGATCTGCTTAGCTTCGAAGCTGATGCTAGTATGAAATTGCAACTCAAAGCGCTGACCTGTGCGCGGCTCTATCCATTGACTGTTGATGCCCTTATACTGGTCATCCGACCAATAATTCTTGAGTTTGTCCAGCCTGAAGCCCTGATCTTTCATACGCTCGATATCTGCTCGAACTCCCTGGGTGTAACGAGACTCATCATACTGAAAGGTAAACCGGATCGCATCAGGAAGAAGCGAGATAGCTTCACTCTCAGAATGGCGCTTCAGTCTCATAGTATCGATGACTTTTTCTTTGATGCGATCGCGGCTCTTGAGGCGGTGCTCAAATCCGACGAGGTGCCGATGTGGATCTTGACTTTCGACGGCACGCAAGGCTGGAGTGATCTCTTTCTCCTCCCGGTCGGCGATACGGTCGCACTCGGCTTCAATTCGCTGATTCTTAGGCGGGTCTAGGTATCTGTCGCCGTCGGCGCGCCATGAGCCGGGAGGGTCGCTCCGACTTGTCTACGGGCGGGCGCTCCTCGCGATTGAAGTGAAGTTTGTACTTGCCCCACATCCAGCGGGCCAGGTCTACTGTCTCTCTCCCAACTCGCTCCCGTCTGAGTTTGCTTTCCGTTCTCGGCTGACTCTCCTGGTTTGGAGCGGGCTCCTGGCTCGGACCGGCCTGCTGGCTCGGTCTGCTCCTCTGATTCGATAGCGGCACGGAGGTCTGCTGTGAGGCTCCGCGCGGGTACGCGGCTCGACCTGCTCATGCCTGGGTTGCTGGCCGTCGTCCCGCAGGTGGGTCCGCCCGGTCGGCTGAATGATGCGGCTCGGCAGACGGCTTGTCGGCCGCCTTCTCTGGGGCTTGCTGGCTCGTGCTCGCGGTCGTATCGCCTGGCTTGGAGTGGGCTCCTGGCTCGGACCGGTCGGCTGGCTTAGTCTGCTCCTCCGGTTCGGATCGGTCGGCTGGGTCGGCCTGGTCCTTCGGGTCGGTAGTGGCACGGAGTTGCGTGTAATACTCGTCGTGGCTGCGGGGCTCGATCTGGTCACGGCGGGACTGCCCGTCGACTGCAGGCGGGTCGGCCCGGTCGGGCGGATGGTCTGAGGGCTCGGGTGATGGCGCGTCGGCGTCGGCGTCGGCGTCGTCAGAACGGTCGATTCCCACCGGACCTCATAGTCGCCCATGTCGCGCAATGAGACGAAACCATCACGATAGGTAGCGTACCGGACCCTAAGCGGTTGAGTGACGGTCTGACCGCAACGGGTCACGGGAGTTCGGCGATGAAGTGCTCGAGCAGGACGGTGAACGCCTCGGGTGCTTCCTGGTGGAGGGCGTGGCCGGCGCCGGGGATGACTTGGACGGTGCCGCGCCACAGGGTCGGGATGATGAGCTTCTGCAGGTAAGGGAGGCTGACTAGCTGCTCGCCGTTGCCCTGCAGGATGGCCAGCGGCTGGCGAAGGGCGCCTGCGATCGCAACCTGGTCGGCGAACCGGCCCTCGAGGACGCTGGCGAACAGCGCGGCGCGGGCCTCGCCGTCGGTCCGCAGGATGTCGGCGACGAACTCGTCGAGAGGCAAGGCCGAACCAGGCGCGGTGAAACTGGCAGCGTAAGTGCGCGCCTCCTCCGGGGAGACGACGGCAGCGAACCCTATATTCATGGCCGGGTTGGGCAGGAAGGCCTCGCCCATCTGGGCCACCGTGGCGACCGGCGGGGTGCCGAAGACGACGTACGCGGCCGCCGAGGGCCAGCCCGGGGCGGCCTCCAGCGCGATGTGCCCGCCCAGGCTCCAGCCGACGATCACCGCGTCGGTGGCGCCGGTGGCTTCGGCGAAGCTGCTGAGCGTCTTCGCGTAACCGGGCAGCGAGTAGTCCTCGAGGTTCGCCGCCGGGGCCGATTCCCCGTGGCCGGGCAGGTCCAGGGCCAGGCAGCGGAAACGCTGCCCGAACGGCCCGGTCATGATGCCGTTCCAGGTGCGGGACGAGGACGAGTTGCCGTGCACGAAGATGACGGGGCGGCCCTGACCCTCGCTCTGCGAGTACGCGAGTTGCTGGCCGTCCACGGTGATGCGCTGCTCGTTCACTGCCCGCTCCCTTCCGATGAGCCAGCAGCCAGGTTCTCACGAACCGCTGCCGGGCGAGGGCCGGCAGGGGTGAAAGGCCACGGCGAGAAGATGGGCGGGGCGGCTCAGATGGGCGCAGGGAGACTGACCGATGCAGATCAGACCCTGCTCGATAACGTCGAAGCCGCGGTCACAGCAGGCGGGTTACGCGCAAGGGTTACAGGTCCACGCTGGTTCCGGGTTCCAGCCTGCTGACCGGCGCGCCGCTGGGGGCGGCGGCGACGTCCATCATCCTGGTCATCAGGGCCAGGCCAGCCTCGTTCAAGATCCCGTCGTGGATGGCGTAGCCGCGGGCGGGCGCGACGGCGCGGAAGTAGTCGATCATCTCCCCCGCCTTCAGCCATGGCGCGCTGATCGGGAGCAGGAGCGTGCCGGCCGGCTCGGCCGGGATGGTGTAGGAGTCGCCGGGATGGAACAGCTCGCCGTCGACCAGGAACCCGTTGTTCACGACCAGCGGGATGTCGCGGTGGATCAGCGCGTGATCCACGCCGTAGACGTGCACGGAGAAGCCCGCGACGGTCAGCGCGTCGCCGTGGCGGGTCTCGTACACCCGCTGCCCGAACTCGCTGAACTGCGCCGTGATCGACCGGTTGGCCCCCAGGGTCAGCTCCGGGCTGGCCCGGAGCGCGGCGCGGATCGCGTCCACGTCGAAGTGGTCGGGGTGCTCGTGGGTGACCAGGACCGTGGTGGCTCCGGCCAGGGCCGCGGCGGCGTCGGTGAACGTGCCGGGGTCGATGACCAGGACGACGCCGTCCTTCTCCAGCCTGACGCACGAATGCCCGAGCTTGGTCAGCCGCATCGCGAGCCTCCAGCGAGATCCGGGAACCGAGCCTACGATACGCGCCGGGAGAAGCCTAGGCTGGACCCTGTCAGCCTCCAGGCACAGGTCTTTGTGCGGAGAGGAGATCCCGATATGCAGGCGACCATCGGCGACCGCATCTGTATCCACGGCAACCAGGTCGGGCACCCGGACAAGAACGGCGAGATCGTCGAGGTGCGCGGCAGCAAGGGAGAGCCGCCCTACCTGGTGAAGTTCGACGACGGCCGCACGCGGCTCATCTTCCCCGGACCCGACGCGGTGATCGAGCACCCGGAGTCGAGCTAACCGGGCGGAGGAGCCAGACGCGGAGGTAAAACCACCGCCGTTCGGGATAAAGAAGATCTTTCTGCCGAACGAGCGGTGGTGCCCGTCCCGGGCCCGCCTCCCCCCCGTCCGCCGGTGTTACTGTACGTTCACCTGGAGACTCTCTCGCTGGCCTTCCTTTCGATCACCCCGGCGGCGATCTAACTCCTGGCCGGCCTGCTCATCGCGCACCATCACCCGCTCTCGGCCGGGACCATCGTGGCCTTCACCACGCTCCAGACCCGCCTGTACTTCCCGATCGGGCAGTTGCTCCAGGTCTCGGTGGAGCTGCGGTCATCGCTGGCCCTGTTCAACCGGGTCTTCGAGTACCTCGAACGTGGTCCCGGACATCGTCGACGCCCCGGACGCGGCCGACTTGCCGGCCGGGGTCGGCGGGCGGGTCGCGCTCAGGGACGTCTACTTCCGCTAGCCCGGCGTCGCGGAGGACGCCCTGCGGGGAGTCGGCATCGGCGCCGACCCCGGCCAGCTCGTGGCGCTGGTCGGGCCGAGCGGGGCGGGCAAGACCACGATCAGCTACCTGATCCCCCGGCTGTATGACCTCACGGGCGGTGCGGTGGAGATCGACGGCCTCGACGTGCGGCACGCCCCGCCAGTCCTCGCTGGCCGCGGCCATCGGTTTCGTGACCCAGGAGAGCTACCTGTTCCACGACACGATCCTCGCCAACATCCGGTACGGTCGTCCGTCCGCCACGCTGGAGGAGGTGGAGGAGGCCGCGGACCACCATCGCCATCGCGCACCGGCTGTCCACCGTGGTCAACGCCGACGTCATCAACGTCATCAACGTCATCAACGTCATCAACGGCGGACGCGTGGTGGAATCCGGTACCCACCGTGACCTGCTGCGCCAGGGCGGGCTGTACGCCTCGCTGTACCAGGAGCAGTTCGAGGGCGGGCGGGTCCAATGGCGGTGCCCCGACGGGGACGTGCTGGCCGACGGGACCATCCGGCAACGAGAAGCGCAGCCTGCGTAACGGGCTAGCCGTTCGCGGCGGGTTGTTTAGCTTCCTGCCTGCGCAGCTCGCTGGAGCTGTTCACCGACGCTGTTCTTGCCGCGCCAGACGCTGCCTCCCCGGACGACGGTGTCGCGGATCAGCTCGTACAGTCCTTCCCGGTCGGTTTCGACCTTGCCGACCCACAGCGGGTTGACGACGACCTCGGGGTCGTAGCTGACGCCCCAGTTGGCGAGTTCGACCAGGACGGGGATGAGCGCGAGGCCCTTGTCGGTCAGGGCGTAGAACTCCCGGCGCCTATCGGCCGGGTTGCGCTGTTTGCTGAGGATGCCGCCGCTGACCAGCTTGGCCAGCCGGTCGGCCAGGACGCTGGTGGTGATGCGCTCCTCCGAGGCCAGGAACTCGCCGAAGGTGTGCTTGCCGTAGAACACGATGTCGCGAACGACCAGCAGCGACCACGGATCACCCACCACCTCCAGGGCGGAGTTCACCGCGCAATGAGACTTCTGGTCGGTTCGCTTCACGGAATCAGTCTAGGCGAGATCACTTGCATCATACAAGTGATCTCGGTAGGGTGGGCGGCGTGCCGGCATGGCCGGGACGGAGACTTGTTAGGAGCAGCTGATGCCTCAAACCATCGTCTTGGCCTTCATGACTCTCGACGGCATCACCGAAGACCCGGACGGCTCTGACGGGACGGCTAACGGCCGCTGGGCCTTCCGCGACGGCCCTCTCCCGCCCGACCACTTCAAGCTCGGCCCCAAGCTCGACACCGGCGTCATGCTCTTGGGCCGCAAGACCTGGGAGTTGTTCTCGCGCATCTGGCCCACCCGCGCCGACGACTTCTCCATGGCCCTGAACCGCATGCCGAAACTGGTCGCTTCGCACACCCGCAGCGACCTCAGCGCGTGGGAGAACTCGTCGTTGATGAGCGGGAAGCTGCTCGACGCCGTCGAGCAGGCCAAGGCCGACCGGGACGTCATCATCGCCGGGAGCGCCAGCATCGTCCACACCCTCGCCGAGCATGACCGCGTGGACGAGTACCGCGTCCTGATCTTCCCCACCGCGCTCGGCCAGGGCATCCCCCTCTTCTCCCCCCAGGCCGCTCCGACGCAGCTTCGCCTGCTGTCCGCCGAGGTGAGCGGGTCGGCGATTCTCGCCAGGTACGGGCGCTTCGCCGGGTGATCCGGACCGTTTCGGCACGCCGGATGGGGCTGGCGTCCTCGGCCGGGTGACCTAATGGGCGGCGATGGCGAGGGCCGTGGACGCCGCGGCCAGAGCGAAGAAGGTGGCGGGGGCCGCGATGTTGTGGAACACCCTGGCGCGGACGTGGGTAGCCAGGGCTCCGGTGAAGAACAGGACGAGCCCGATCGCGGCGGCCATCCCGAGGGGCCGCACGCCCAGCAGCCCGAGCAGAAGCCCGGCCGCCCCGGCGGCTTTGAGGACCGCGAGCGGCCGCAGCCAGGACCGCGGCACGCCGACCTCGGCCATGGTGGCGAGCACGAATCTGGCCGGCCCGAGATCGGCGGCCGTGGCCCACGCATTGGCCGCGATCGTGGCGACGGTGATGATCAGGTAAGCGGCGAACACTTTCGCACCTCCTTCCGTCTCAAGCCTTCGCGGCCCCGTGTCCGGCGTCCAATACATGCATCCATAACCTGATGGCATGGATGTCGACACGCGGCTGCTGCGCTACTTCGCCGCTGTCGCCGCCGAAGGTAACCTCACCCGCGCGGCGGAGCGGCTGTTCGTGTCCCAGCCGGCGCTGACCAAGCAGATCAGGCAGCTGGAGCGCCAGCTGGGCGTGCAGCTGTTCACCAGGTCCCGGGCCGGGATGACGCTCACCGAGGCCGGCCAGGCCCTGGCCGGCCGGGTGCCAGCGCTGCTGGCCGGGTTCGACCAGGCACTGCACGAGGCCAAAGGCGCCGCCAGCCGGGCCGCCCGGGTGCTGCGAGTCGGCTTCCTGGCCGGGGCCGCCAACGAGGCCACGCAGGAGATCATCGCGGCGTTCGGCCGCCTCCGGCCGGGCTGGCGGGTGGAGATGCGGGCCGCCTCCTGGCTCGACCCCACCGCGGGACTGGCCAGCGGCGACGCCGATGCGGCCCTGCTGCGGCTGCCCTTTCCCGGCCAGGAGAGCCTGCGGGTCGAGGTGCTGTTCACCGAGCCGCGCTGGGTGGCGCTCCCCGCCACGCACCCGCTGGCCGGACGCGAGCAGATCGCCTTCCGCGAGCTGTGGGACGAGCCGTTCGTCGCCGCCCCGCCCGAAACCGGCTGGTGGCGTGACTGGTGGCTGGCCGCCGGGGAGCGGGAGGGCCACCCGGTCCGGATCGGAGCGGCCACCGAGTCCGGTCAGCCCGACGACTGGCTGACCGCGATCGCCAACGGCGACGGCATCGCCCTCGCCCCCGAATCCGGCGCCCGGTACTACGCCCGCCCCGGCGTCACCTACCGGCCCGTCACCGGGGTCAGCCCCAGCCAGGTCGGCGTCGCCTGGCCGCCCACCGCCGACACGAACCCTGTAGTCCAGGATTTCGTCCGCTGCTGCCTGGAGCGCAAGCCGCTGTGACGACGGCCGAACTCGCCCTGCTCGGCGGAATCCCGGTCGACGCGGAGCTGGTGGACCCGCAGAGCCTGCTGTCCTCGCTGGAGTCGGCCACCGCGGTCCGCGAGGTGGGCCCGGCGTCGGGGACGGGCTGGACGGGTTCGGCGTATACGTTCGCCGTCACCGCGACTCTCCCCGGGCCGGTGCACGTGACCGTGAGCACCACGGGCACGGTCGATGTCGACCAGCAGGGGCGGGTCCGGCAGCTCGACGCGGTGGAGTCGATCACGGGGCCTGCGCCGATCGGGGGGACCGAGCGGAAGGTGACGCTCACCTTCGGGGACTTCGGGCTTCCTGTCTCGGTGAGCGCGCCGCCCGCCAGCGAGGTATACACGTTCCGACCCCGTGACCGCACAGTCGGCTTTGGGCCCGGGGCGATCCCCAGGGCGAGCCCGGCGGCGGACACCACGGCCTGCCGCATCCTGCGCCGCAGCTCACGGCGCAGGTAGCTGACAAAGAACATGACAACCGGCCTCCGGCACGCGGCCGGGACCAGGCTCCCGGGAGATAGCTGGTCAGATCGAGACGGTGCCCAGGCCCAACTGGTCCAGCGCCGCCGCTACCTCGGCGTCACCCTCGTCGGCGCGCTTGCGCATGGCCTCGTGCAGGCTGACCAGCGCGGACAGGTACTGCGCGTGGGTGAAACCGCGGGCCCCGGCCGCGCCGCGGAAACGGTGGGCGACCGCGGCCGGGACCCGGCGCAGCATGATGTCCTCGAATTCCCGGCCCGGCGCGCTATCGCTTTCGGCCGCCCAGAAGACGTTCCTGCCGGGCGGACCCGGGGGACCCTGGACGAATGGCGGTCCTGGAGGAAACGGCGGTCCAGGGGGCGGCGGTCCAGGCGGCAGCGGCGCTTGTGACGGGAACGACGAGGAGAACGTGCCGGTCTCCCAGCCGCTTTCGTCCGCGGTCTCGCTATCAGGCATCGCGACCTCACCTTGATATATGACGCTATCTTGATAGCGTACATCTTCTCCGCTGTCAACCGCGGGAGGTGCGTGCTGGCGGCGTCCGGCACTAGGCGGCGGACTGCGATGCCGCCTGCCTAGCGCGGACGGGAACGCTCTCGAAGCCGCGCAGCACGAGCAGCGGGCGCCGGGTCGGCGGGGCGGCCACCTCGAGCGCCGGGTACCGCCGGGTCAGCTCCTCGATGGCAATGCGGCCCTCCAGCCGGGCCAGCGAGGCGCCGAGGCAGTGATGAATGCCGAGCGAGAAGGATAGGTGCCGGCCGGGATCCGGCCGGTCTATCCGGAACTCGTCGGGCTGCTCGAAGACCGCCGGGTCGCGGTTGGCGCCGCCGATGAACACGATGACGGCCCGGCCCGCCGCGATCACGCTGCCGCCGGCCTCGACATCCTCGGTGGCTATCCGGGAGGTCAGCTGGACCGGGCTGTCGTAGCGGAGCATCTCCTCAATCGCCGCCGGTACCAGGGCCGGATCCTGGCGGAGCCGGTCCCAGCTGTCCGGGTCGCCCAGCAGGGCGACCGTGCCGTTGCCGATCAGGTTCACGGTGGTCTCGAACCCGGCGATCAGCAGCAGCAAGGCCGTGCTCACCACCTCGCCGGAGCTCAGCCGGTCGCCCTCCTCCTCGGCCGCGATGAGGGCGGACAGGATGCTGTCGTCGGGATTGGCCCGGCGCTCGCGCACCAGGTCCTGGAGGTAGCCGGTCAGCGCCAGCTCCGCAGCGCGGGTCTGCGCCTGCGCGGCCGCCGCCGTCTGGGGGTCCAGGGTGGCGGCCACGTCATGACCCCAGGCCCGGAACCGGGCCTGATCCTCAGCTGGCACGCCGAGCAGATGGCAGATGACCGCGATCGGAAGCGGGAAGGCCAGCGCGTCGATCAGGTCGAAGCCGACTGCGCCGTCCGCGGCCGCCAGCAGCCGGATCGTGACCTCGCGGATCCACAGCTCAAGTCCGGCGATGGCCCTCGGGGTGAACGCGCCGGCCACCAGCCGGCGCAGCCGGGTGTGGTCGGGCGGGTCCATCGTGAGCAGGTCCGCGGCGGGCAGCCCGGCCCGCGGGTCGCCCGGCGGGTAGGACGGCGGCCGGTAGCCGCGCTGGTGCACCGGCGAGCTGCTGAACCGCCGGTCCCGCAGGATGCCCGCCACCGTTGCGTGGTCGGCCGCGGCGAACACGCCGAGCGGGCTGCGCACCAGGCCGCGCCGTCGTATGTCGGCGTAGAGCGGGTACGGGTCAGCCTTCGCCGTGGGGAGCATCATCCGGGCGACCGGATCGCCGCGCCACTGCAACAGCCGCAGCACGGCCGGCTCGACGACGCGGCTCTTGACTTGCTGTCCGAGGCCCATCCCCTACTCCTTCGCCGCGCAGCCGGCCCAGCCGCTTCCGGCCAGGCCACCCACCAGTTCAAATACCGACGATATTTATATTCTGAAGGTATCTGTATGCCGTTGGTATGTCAATGTGGCAGCATGGGGGCATGGCCAGGATGACCAGAGCGGAGTCCAAGGAGCGCACGCGGCAGCGGCTGCTGGCGGAGGCGCAGCGGCTGTTCCGCGAGCGCGGCTACGCCGCCACGTCGCTGGAGCAGATCGCGGAGGCGGCGGAGGTAACCAAAGGCGCCATCTACGGGCACTTCGCCAGCAAGGAGGACCTCATGCTCAGTGCGCTTGAAGCAGCCCCGGCCCCCGATTACTCGACCACGCTGAACGACGAGTCGCGGCCGCTGCGCGAGCGCCTGGCAGCGTACGGCCGGGCCGTCGCCGCCGAAGAACCCGGCGACGCCGCGGAGCTGGCGATGTACCTGGAGTTCTATGCCGCGCTGCTGCGCGCCCCGGACGCGCTGGAGCGCTACAGCAGCAGGGTCGAGCGCCGGCTGCAGGAGCTAGCCGGCGCCGATGGTGGCGAGCTGCCCGCGGAGGCCACGCCGCTCGTCCAAGCCTGGGCCATCGGCCAGGCGATGCTGGCCGGCCTGCAGATCTACAAGCGCCTGGCCCCCGGCCTCGTCACACCGGAGGTGTTCGAGCGCACGTTCGGCCTGCTGGCCTACCTCTACCAGGAGCAGTAGGATCCCGATCGACCCGCCGATCTGCTGGGTGGTGTTGACCATGGCGGACGCCACGCCGGCCTGGCGGGACCTGATCCCGCTGGTCGCGGCGTTCTGCGCCGATGCGAAGATCATCCCGGATCCGAAGCCCATGACGAGCAGGGCCGGCAGGATGCCGGCGGCGTAGCCGGAGGCGGTGCCGATGCCGGTGAGCAGCACCATCCCAACCGTGGCGAGAAGGCCCCCGATCGGGACGAGCGGGCGCGGCCCGGTGCGCGGGAGGACTCCACCCGAGACGATCGCGCCTGCGACCAGCAGGCCGACGAACGGCAGGAACGCCAGGCCGGTCTTGATGGGGCTGTACCTCAGGGTGTCCTCGAGGTAGTAGGTGACGAACAGGAACACCGCGAACGACCCGATCCCAGAGATCCCGATGGACAGGAACGCCGCTGCCCGGCCGCGGTCCAGGATCACGCTCAGCGGCAGCAGGGGGCGGCTGGCGCGGCGCTCGATCAGCACGAAGATGGCCACGAGGACGGCGCCCGCGATCACTGCGCCGAGCGTCCACGGGTTGGTCCAGCCTTTCGACTCGGTGTTCCCGAGACCGTAGACGATCCCGACCAGGCCGAGGACAACGGTGGCCGTTCCCGCGATGTCGAGCCGTACCCGCTCTGGCCGGCTGCCGTCGCGCAGCCAGGCCAGCGCGCCGGCGAACGCGACCGCCGCGATGATCAGGTTCACGTACAGGCACCACCGCCACGACGCGGTTTGGGTCAGGACGCCGCCCAGCAGCAGCCCGATGGCGCCGCCCGCGCCTGCGACCGCCCCGAAGATGCCGAACGCGCGGCCGCGTTCGGCCGGGTCGTGGGCGAACGTGACCGACACCAGGGACAGCGCCGCCGGCGCGAGCATCGCTGCGAACCCGCCCTGGGCGATGCGCGCGGCGAGCAGCATCGGGAAGCCCACGGCGGCGGCGCCGCCCGCCGACGCGACCGCGAACCCGCCGACGCCGATAAGGAACAGCCGCTTCCGTCCGAAAAGGTCGGAGAGCCGGCCGCCGAGCAGCAGGAGGCTGCCGAGCGCGAGCGCGTAGCCGGTCACCAGCCACTGCCGGTCGTCGGTGGAGAATCCCAGGGCGCGCTGGGCGACCGGCAGGAGCTGTTCACGCTGCGGCCGGGCGGGATTACCCGGGTCTGGGTGGGGGGCTATGGCTCGTGATGATCTTGCCGGCGGGGCTGCGGGCTTGGCTGGTGCCGTCCGGGTGTACGGTCAGCTGCCAGCCGCGCTGGTGCAGCAGGACGTGATGGTGCCAATGACAGCCGCCCTTGAGGTTGAACAGGCTGGTGGGGCCGCCGTCAGCGCGGTGGATCACATGGTGCGGTTCACACGCCGACGCCGGCTGGTCGCAGCCGCCGGGGAACCCGCAGCCCTGGTCGCGCAGCGCGACCAGCCGACGAAGGTGCACAGGGATCTCGTCGGTCTGCCCGACATCGAGCGGCAGCGATGGCCCGTTCAGGCCCTTGCCGAGCAGGGTACGGCGGAGGAAGGAGGCGACCCCGCCGGGGCCGGAGACGATCTGGATGACGGAGGCCAGGATCTGGTGCTCGAGCATGGCCAGCACCTGCGCGGTGGTGCCGACACCTGGCCCGGCCTGCCCCGTGTCACTCGCGTCCGGCCCGGGCTGCCCGGGGGCGGCCTGGCCCGGCGCGGGCGGCCCTGCCGAGGCGCCGCCGTCTGTACCGTCCGGTGTGCCTGCGCTGTCGCCGGAGTCTGCGTCGCCACGGGCGTGGCCGCGGATCCGCTCGTATTGCACGCAAAGAGTGATCAGCTGTTCGACGGCACCGGGGTCGATATCGCCGACCACCACGGGAATGATCATCGCGTCGCACGCCACCTTCCGGGCCGCGTCGCCGTCCAGCCAGGCGCCGCCGTCGCCGGGGCCGACCGAGGCGGCCGCGCGGGCCGCGGCCCACCGGGCCCGGTAGGCGGCGATCCAGGTGTCCTGGAGCACCGAGTCCTGGTCCATCGCGAGCAGGTCGGGCAGGCCGATGTGGACCAGGGCTCTGGTGGGCTGCCCGGCCCGGGCCGGCACCAGGTTGGCGGCCAGCAGCCTTCGCATGGCCTCTTTAAGCGCATCGTGATACCGCTCCGGGCGGGTCCGCAGGTCCCCCGGCGCCGGCGCCGACAGGGCGTCCAGCACCGCGGTCACCATCGCGGCGCACTCAGGGCTTAGGTCGCCGCGCAGCAGCCCGGCCCCGTCCAGGGTGAGGTCCAGGGACAGGGACCGGTCCAGGTGCGGGTCCGGGCCGTCCGGGTCCGGCGGGGCGGTGTGGGACCGGATCTCGGCGTAGATCGCGGCCAGCTCCCGCAGCCGCGCCCCGGCCAGGGCCGCAGTCACCAAGATCTGCTCGGCCTCGGCGCGGAACCCGGCCGGGATCGCGTTGGTCCACCGGGCCAGCTGCAGCGCCAGCGACTTGGTGATCGCCTTCTCGCGCAGCGCGGCCCGCAGCACCGCATGGTCGCGGGCCAGCCCGCGCAGCGCCAGGTACTCCCCGGCCTGGCCCCGGGTGACCCCGAGCACGTGGACCGCCCAGGCCCGCAGGGTCTTGTGCCCGTCGCCCAGGTGCCCGTCCTTGGCGTCGAACGCGGCCAGCAGCCGGCCCAGCGCCGCCGCCAGCACCGCATCGGCCCGCACCACCCCTTGCACGCACGCCCCGAGCGCCTCGGCCGGCAGCTCCGCCGCGTCCAGGTCGGCCAGCGACCCCGCCACCGACTCCAGCACCTTCAACAGCTCCCCGGCACTCGCCGCGCCGGTCCCCGTACTCACGTCTTGTCTCACCTCCCCCGAGGCTCTCTTCAGACAATGCGTATGACTACCTTGATCAGTCTCCGGTCATCGTCAGCACTGTTTTCTAAAATTTAGCCTAGCAGGCCTCTCCGACATTTTCGGGGCGACATGCCGAAGATTGTCTGATTACTTTCCGGGCCACGGGGAACCCCACGACGCCAAACCCGCGGAACCTGACAGGCATGAATATCGCCAGGGTCGCGGCGGCAAAACTCGACGCGCACTGACGCCACGTCAGCCTTTCGGAGAAGCGTGAAATTAAGCGGATGCCGCGTGCGGGCCAAGCTGCGGAAGTCCCAGGTGGGGCAGGTGACGCGATTGGGGTCGAAGATACGGGAGCGGATGCCGTCGGAGGCCAAGCCACGCTTGGGGTTAGCCACGCTTGGGGTTAGCCACGCTTGGGGTTAGCCACGCTTGGGGTTAGCAAGTTCGGGAGAAGCACCACGATTCGTTCGGCAAAATTGCATTAGCGGGACGGACGGGGTATTACGGGCCAGGGGCGGTCACGAGGGGTGGCCGGAGGCCGTTGACGGGAGGCGGCGCGTGAGTGAGGATCAGGCAACCAGCGATGGTTCGGCGGGCGGCCCGATCTGCCCGCACTGCCGACAGCCGCTGCGCGGCCATCTGCGCCAGGAACAGGTCATGCCACAGGAGGCGAGCGGACCCGGGCCGAAGCTCGCGGTGGCGGTCACGTATTGCGGCTTCTGTGGATGGACCCTTGACGTTTCCCCGGCGCGGGCGGATCGGTTCCCCGGGCGTCAAGGCCTCATGGCGTCCGAAGAGGTGGCCGCGCCTGCGGACGAGCAGACGCTCGAGGGACAGTTCCAGGTCCGGTGCCGCGAGCTGATCGGCGAGATTAGGTCGCTGGGCTTCGAGCCGAACGTCTGGGTGCAGATGATCAACGAACTCGGGGCGGCGGGGGCGGCCAGGAAGCTCCTCGCCGATCATCACGAACTGGTCGTCACCCCGTGGCTCGTCAGCCGGGGGCGGCCGGAACTCACCCTGGAGCACGAGATCGGGCAGCCGAGGTGGGCCGAGCTGTTCACTGACGCCGAGCGCGCCGAGGCGGCGCGGCGGCTCGCGCATCCCCGGATGGGGCCGCGGCCGCGCAAGCGGAGGGGCTGGCTCAGGCGGCGCGGGTGACGGACTAGCGGCGCGGTTGATCATCCGCCAGGCCCGGGGTGACGGACTAGCCGACGATCACGGGCCTGGCGGCACCGCCGCGCCTGGCGGCGCTTGCGAGGGCGGCGGCGGGGTTCGCCCCAGCTCGCGGGTGGCAGACTGGCGGCATGGGCCTCTACAGCGACCAGGTTCTTCCCCGCATCGTGGATCTGACCATGCGCGGAAGTGAGGTCGAGAAGGCGCGAGCCCGCGTCGCGGCGGGGCTCGATGGAGAGGTGCTGGAGATCGGGTTCGGGTCGGGCCGGAACATCCCCTACTACCCGGCCAGGCTCAAGCATGTATGGGCCGTTGACCCCGCTGCCGTGGGCCGCAAGCTGGCTGAGAAGAGGGCCGCCGCGTCTGCCGTGCCTATCGAATACATCGGCTTGGACGCCCAGACGCTGCCGGCTGGCGACGCGAGTGCCGATCACGTGCTGAGCACCTGGACGCTCTGCACGATCCCGGACCCGATGGCGGCGCTGGCCGAGGTCATCCGGGTGCTGCGGCCTGGTGGTGCATTCCACTTCGTGGAGCACGGCCGCTCCCCTGACGCGAAGGTCGCCCGTAGGCAGGACCGGCTTACGCCCCTGCAACGGCGCGTGGCCGGCGGCTGTCACCTCAACCGCCCGATCGACGAGCTGGTTACCGCCTCCGGGCTCGAGGTCACCCGGCTGGAGACCTACTACATGAAGGGCCCGCGGGCGATGCAGTACACCTTCGAGGGCATCGCGGTCAAGGCGTAACCGTGGCCGTGTCGTCTCGGCCCCGGGCGAGCGCGCCGCTCGCGGTGAGCGGCCTGGTGTCGGTGGGGCGGAGCGGTTCGCCGCAGGCCTGGCAGACGAGCTGTGCCGTCAGCTCGTGCCCGCAGTGGTGCTCCAGGACCAGCGGCGGCCCGTCCTCCCCGGCCAGGTACTGGTCGCCCCAGCGCATCAGCGTGACGATGACGGGGTACAGGTCTCGGCCCGCGTCGGTCAGGTAGTACTCGAAGCGGGCCGGGTGCTCGCTGTAGCACCGCCGCTCCAGGATCCCGGTGCCGACCAGGGTGCGGAGCCTGGCGGCCAGCGTGTCGCGCGGCGCCCCGGTGCGCCGGACCATCTCGTCGAACCTGCGGTCGCCGAGGAAGACCTCGCGCACGGCGAGCAGGGCCCACTTCTCGCCGACGATGTCCAGGGTGCGGGCGATCGAGCAGGGCCGCGGATTGGCAGGAGCAGGAGACACAACAGCAGTCTACCTCGTCAGTCAGTTTTCTGGACGCACGAGCTAAGTATGGGTTAGAGTGCATCCAGATTCCGGACTTACTAGGAGGACGGTCGGTGAGCTCCACTCCCCCGGCGACAGCAGCCACTCCCCCGGCGCCCGAGGGCGCGCCGGATTCCCGCCGCGTCACTGCCGTGGTCGGCGTGCTGGCCCTGGCCGTGTTCATGTCCAGCCTGGACCTGTTCATCGTCAACCTGGCGTTCCCTTACATCAGCAAGCAGTACCCGGCCACGAGCTTGAGCTCACTGTCCTGGGTGCTCAACGCCTACACGATCGTGTTCGCGGCGGTGCTGGTCCCGGCCGGGCGGTGGGCCGACCGGATCGGGCGGCGCCGGCTGTTCGCGGCCGGGCTGGCCATCTTCACCGCCGGGTCGGTGCTGTGCGGGCTGGCGCCGGGAGTGGCCGCCCTGATTGCGGCGCGGGTCATCCAGGCGGCCGGGGCGGGGGTGATGGTGCCCGCGTCGCTGTCGCTGCTGCTGGCCGCCGTCCCGGCGCAGGCCCGGGCGAAGGCCCTGGGCACCTGGTCGGCGCTGGGCGCCCTGGGCGCGGCGCTCGGCCCGGTCATCGGCGGCGGCCTGGTCCAGGTCAACTGGCGCTGGGTGTTCTGGATCAACGTGCCGGTCGGGGTGGCCGCCGTGGTCCTGGCCGTCCGTGTCGTCCCCGAGAGCCGTGATGTGGCGTCGCGCGGCCGGCCGGACCTGCTCGGCGCCGGGCTGCTGGCCGCGGCGGTCGGCCTGGTCGCGTTCGCCCTGGTCAAGGCCCCGGACTGGGGGTGGGGTTCGGCCGGGTTCATCGGCCTGCTGGCCGCCTCGGTGGCCTGCGGCGCGGCCATGGTCTGGCGCTCGCGGCGGCATCACTCGCCGGTCATCGAGCTCGAGTTGCTGCGCTCGCGGACGTTCAGCGGCGCGTTCGCCGCCTCGATCCTGTACTACGCCGGGTTCGGCGCCTTCGTGCTGGGCGCGGTGGAGTTCCTGACCGGGGTTTGGCGGTACTCGGCCGTGGAGGCCGGGCTGGCCATCGCGCCCGGGCCGCTCATGGTGCTGCCGTTCGCCCGGATCGTCGCGCCGCGCCTGGCGGGTCTGCTGGGCGGACCCGGCCGGGTCGCGGCGATCGGCTGCCTGGTCAACGCGGTTGCGCAGGCGTTCTGGCTGTGGCGGATCCAGGCGGCGCCGGATTACGCGACGCACCTGCTGCCCGCCCAGCTCCTGGGCGGCGCCGGGGTGGGCCTGGCCATTCCCTCGCTGCTCGGGGCGGGCAGCATGTCGCTGACGCCTTCCCGGTTCGGTACCGGCAGCGGGATCCTCAACACCGCGCGACAGGTGGGCACGGTGCTCGGGGTGGCCGGGCTGGTGGCCATCTTGTCCCGGGTGTCCCCGGCCGACCCGGTCGCGGCTTACCGGAACGGCGTGGTGCTGGTCATCGCGTTCTTCGCCGTGGCGGGCGCGGTCTCCGCGGCCCTGCTGGTCCGGACCGCGCGGCCGGTTCCGGCGCAGGTAGCCGCAGCGCCTGCGTCAGCGGACATCGCGGCGGGCGTGCCCGTCCCGGCTGCGGCCCGGCCAGTGATCCGGCCGGAGGATTAGGCCACGATCTGTGAGCTAGAGCGACGGCAAAGCGACGCGCGTTCGGCGGTAGGGCTTCCCGGCGCTCACCCTTCCGGGAAGGTTCTCGGTGAGGGTTCCCCGGGCTGGTCCGAGAAGGCGATGATGGTCAGTTCCGCGGCCATCGTCGGCATCTCAGTCTTGGCCCGGTAGCGGATGAAGTGGACACACAGCGTCCCACCTGCGAGTACGCCCAGTAGTGTGCCTACGAGGAAGATCAGCAGGACCATGGCCCCTCCTGGCGCTATGATGCACATAACAAGTATGCACTATGACGGCTGCAATATGGAAGAGATGAAAATGACATATGTCAGAATGATGGCTCCCAGTTGACTCACTACCACAACGCCGGGTAGCATACCGGCCTATGCACCGCCGCCGGTTACTCAGCGTAGGGCCTGTGGCGGGCCGGGGGTTGCGTACGAGACTGGCGCCGGGCAGAAGATGTTGCAAGCCGGTTACTCCTGCGACACGCAAAGGAAAAGGTTATCTAATGGGTCCCTCGTGGTTGGCGATGAAGGCGCTAGGCTGGCGCCAGCCTCGTGCGAGCTGGCGATTTGCGACCTGTCAGCCCGCCTGACATCGATAAGAGGAAGTTGCCGACTCCGAGGGGGACCGATGGAAAAAGATAACGCTAGTCCGTTCATGCTACGTCGGCGCCTTCGAACAGAGCTACTTAGCAGCACGCCTCGGATGCGACCTGACGCAACACGCCGTGGCAGATCGCATGGAATGGTCAATGTCGAAGATGAACCGGATCGAGAAAGCGAAGACCGGTATCAGCAAAAACGACCTAGAGGCGCTTCTCAAGCTCTATGGCATCACGGATAAGGAACAGCACTGAGCAACTGCTCGCCTTGGGCTCGGGAAGCCAGGCAAAGTCCGTGGTGGCGGAGCTATAGCGATGTCGCCCATGCCGAACTCCTGGAACTTATGGACTACGAATCAGCGTCGTCCGCCATAAGCCAATTCGAGACAATGTTTGTTCCCGGAATTCTGCAGACCGAGGACTACGCATCGGCCGTTCTCCGGGCTTTCCACGATGAGAAGTCCGCTGATGAGAAACCCGCTGAGCGGGTGTCCCGTCTCGTGGCTCTTCGCACGCAGGCGCAGAGCGCTGCTGACCAGCGAGAATGCGCCAGATTTCTCGTTCGTCCTAGACGAGTCTGTCATCACGCCGCCCGGTAGGCAGCTCTTCGATTATGAGTCAGCAGCTCCAGTACCTAGTGGGTCTTATGGAGCTATCAAACGTCACGATACAAGTCGCACCCTTCTCGACAGGGGTGTATCTCGGGATGAAGGGCGCGTTCGAGCACGTACACTTTGAAGATACACCCGACGATGACATAGTGTTCCTAGAGGGCACGGACGGTGATGTCATCAATGACAAACCCGAGAAAGTTAACATCTACCTGGAGGTCTTCAAGCAAATCACGGATGCATCGCTCAGCCCAGCCGATTCTGCGGATCGCCTGCTTAAAGCTGCAGGCGACCTAGGATGACCAACGAATTGGTCTGAGCCTGCAACGGTCCGGATGTTCCGTTTGTCCGGATACTGGCCGAACCGGCCTGTTTGGCTTACACTGCCCTGATGGAATCTTTGCCGCGCGCTGGGTCGTGCCGGCAGCCCATGCTGGAGCCGCCTCGTCAAGGCTCCCGCAGGCGGCTGGACACTCTGGTACGAACCCACGGCGGCTAGTGCTGGCGAAGGTCCCGCCACACGGCGGCGAGGGGGGCAAGTGGCCGACTTCGAGGAATCATGCGTCACGTGGCGCAAGAGCACGGCATCCAGTAATAGTGGGTGCGTCGAGTTTGCGGTAAGTGACGAGTCGGTGCTTATCCGGGATTCGGTGAACCGGGACGGGCCTGTGCTCAGGGTTCCGGCCGCAGCGTGGTCTGCCTTCCTGACCTCACTAGGCGATGGCGACTCCTCCAGCAGCGTGTAGGCTTCCCAAACTGACCTGCTGGTTCCAGGTCAGCTGACCCCTCCGTCTCATGTTCGGGGCCGACAGCGCCGGTATCCACGCCCTGTTCGCGCACGTGCCGCGGATCCAGCTCATCGCCAGCCCGTTGCTCGCCCCGGTACTCACGGTATCCGGGCTGTCCGACATCACCTCCGTGCACGAGCCGCCGGACTTAGCGGCCGTTAGGACGATTCCTCACGAGGTGTCGGAGGCGCCGAGAAGCCAGGATTCCGTTACCGGCGGGGGCGGTGGCCCCTCAGCGAGCCACGCGTAGAGCGCCTTGATCAGCGGGCCGGGGTTCCGCCTAGACCTGGGGAAGGCCCGGTTGCTGGTGAACAGCAGCCCGCAGCCGGGCGGTCCGGCCTGCAAGGCCCGAAGCATGATCGGCCTGAAGTCTTTGACGTTCTCCGTGAGCAACCACCGCCTTTCGGTGCGTGCCCACGCGAAGACCTCCTCGTCGGACTTGGAGCGAAGGTCAGGTCGGTCCGCGATCGCGATTATGTCGTGGCCGAGCGCCCGTAGCTCCGCCGCGATGGCGGGTGCGGACATTTCGTCCAGTGACCGGCGAAGTCGGTGGCGACGATGCGCTGGTCGGTGAGGCCGTCGGAGGCCCGGGAGGCGAGCCAGCAGACCGGCGGGCCCATGATCGCCGGGTCGAGCCAGCTGGCCTGCACGTCCTCCGGCGCGGAGTCCGGCGTCATGCCGGTCCTGGTGGCGCCGCCGGGGAGCAGCAGGTTCACGTCGATGCCGGTGCCGGCCAGGTCGGCGGCCATGATGTGGGACAGCGCGTCGGTCGCCGCGCGTGACGGGCCGTACGGCGTGAAGCCCCTGCGCCGCATCGTGGACTCGTTGACCGAGATGTTGACGATCTTGCCGTGTCCGGCCTGGAGCATGTGCGGCACGACCGCGCGGGCGACCAGGAAGTAGCCGACGACGTTAGTGGCGAGCAGGTCTCGGAAGGCGTCGGGGCTGACCTGCCAGAAGCCCATCGGTTCGGTCATGAAGTTCGGGTTCACCGTGCGCATGCCGATCCCGGCGTTGTTGACCAGAACGTCGATGCCGCCGAGGGCGCGTAGAGCGCTGTCGACGCTTGCGGAGACGGACTGCTCGTCGCGGACGTCCATGACGAGGCCGGTCACGAGGTCACCGATTCGGCTAGCGGCATCCTGGACACGCTGCTCGGTCCGGCCGGTCAGGACGACGTGGGCGCCGGCCTCGGCCAGCGCTTGGCTCATGGCGAACCCCAGCCCGCTGGTACCCCCGGTGACGAGCGCGCGGACACCCTCGAGTTCTGGCGCGGGATCCCGGTCGGACGGCTGACTCACGCTACCGACGTTACCGTTCCGCAAAAAGACTCGGTTCACACCGTCGCCCTGGCCTGCACAGGTCCAGCGCCCGACCAGCCTGTGCCGTGCGTCATGTCGCTGTCGTGGAGCACTGAGGCGGGAGCGGGACGGGCACCACCGTTCGTTCGGCAAAAAAGGATTTTCAATGATCCCGAACGGGCGGTGGCGTGACCTCCTGAGCCCGCGGGAGCTCGGCCCGGAGCGGGTCGGGCCCGGAGCTTGCGGCGGATGCGGCCTGGCCGGGCGCCGGGCCGGTGGATCCGCGGACGACCAGCTCAGGCTCGAACAGCAGCGTCTCCGGGTGGGCGGAGACGCTCTCCATCTGGTTCACCAGCAGGGCGACCGCGGCTTTGCCCATCGACTCGATCGGCTGCCTGACGGTGGTGAGCGGCGGATCGGTGCAGTTCAGCAGCCAGGAGTCGTCGTAACCGACCACCGAGACGTCACTGGGCACGCGGAGCCCGGCGCGGCGCACCGCGCGGATCGCGCCGAGGGCCAGCACGTCGCTGCCGCAGATGATGCCGGTGACCCCCAGCCTCAGGATCCGGGTCGCCGCCGCCTGGCCGCCTTCGAGGGAGAACAGGGTGTGCTCGACGGGGGCCACGGTGAGTTCGGCCTGCTGCGCGTGGTCGAGGAACGCGGCCAGCTTGCGGCGCGAGGGCATGTGGTCCTCGGGCCCGACCACCAGGCCGATCCGCTCGTGCCCGAGCGAGGCCAGGTGCCGGAAGGCCTGCCCGGCGGCGGTCATGTCGTCGGTGGCCACGCACGGGAAGTCGAGGTTGTCGATCGCCGCGTTGACCAGCACGGCCGGGATGCCGCGGGCGTGCAGCAGCTTGTAGTGCTCGTGCGGGGAGGCCAGCTCGGCGAAGTGCCCGCCGGCGAATACCACCCCGGAGGCGTGCTGATCGAGCAGCAGTTCCACGTAGTCGGCCTCGGACAGGCCCCCCGCGGTCCGGGTGCACAGCACCGGCGTGAACCCGCGCTGCGCCAGCGCGCCCCCGATGACCTCGGCCAGGGCCGGGAAGATCGGGTTCTGCAATTCAGGCAGGACCAGGCCGATCAGCCGGGCACGATTGCCGCGCAGCTGGGTCGGGCGCTCGTAGCCGAGCACGTCAAGCGCCCTGAGCACGGCCTCGCGGGTGCTGTCGGACACGCCGGCCTTGCCGTGGAGGACCCGGCTCACGGTGGCCTCGCTGACTCCGACCTTCTGGGCCACGTCGGCGAGCCGGCGGGCTGGAGTTCGCGTCATGCCGCAACAATACGACATCTGGCCGCAAGAACTTGCATGACCTGGATCACTTTGTCGGCCGCTGGCCTGCGACGTCGTCCGCGGGAGGTCCGGAGTTGAGCGGGAAACCCGAGTGTAACGGGGAACATAGTCCAGGTCAGGCCGGAGTCAGTAGCTTGGCAGGCGTGATCAAGTTGTTTCTTTGCGAAGTTTCATCGATATCTTGCTGTCAGATATCCGTTTCTGTATGTTCAGTGCCAAGAGGACAGCGCTGGTCCACCGGTGTAGCGCACCCAGGTCAAGGTCCGGGATCATGCCGGACTAACGGCCGGAACGCTCGCTAGCTGGCCCGGCGGTACGGCGCTGACATCGCCCGCGTTCGGCCTGGGAAAGAAGGATTGATCGATGAGCAGACAGCTCTACCGGCTGGTCGGCTTCCGCAAGGTAGCCGCGGTGATCGCCGCTGCGCTTCTGGGGCTCGGCGTTGCGGCCTGCTCGAGCAGCAGCAGCGCCCCGACTTCGAGCGGCAGCGGTGCCGTGACCGTCAGCATCGACTGCGCTCCGCCGGCGGCCGAGAACCCGGTGCAGCACAAGGAGTGGGTCGAGGACGTCGCCATCTTCGAGAAGCAAAACCCGAACATCACGATCGACAGCATCTACAACTACCCGTGCGAGGTACCTGCCACGTTCACCGCCATGCTGCGGGCCGGGACTGAGCCTGACGTCTTCTACTCCTACTTCACCGACCTGCCGCAGGTGCTGCTGGCCGGGCAGGCGGCGGACATCACGCAGTACGTGAACAGCAAGACGGTGCCGACGCTCAACGACATCGTGCCGAGCTCGATGAAGGCGGTGACGGCCGGCACGACGATCTACGGCCTGCCCACCGTCAACTACACCCAGGGCCTGGTCTACAACCGCAGCCTGTTCAGCCAGGCGGGGCTGAACCCGGACGACCCGCCCACGACGTGGGCGCAGGTGGAGACGGATGCCACCGCCATCGCCAAGCTCGGCCACGGCATTGAGGGCTGGGGCGACTACAGCGCGGGAAACAACGGCGGCTGGCACTTCTCGTCCTACATGGACGCGCTCGGCGGCTCGATGGTCAACAACAACAGCGCGCCGCCCACCGCCAACTTCGACAACTCCGACGGCATGGCGATCCTGGAGGCGCTGCACACGCTGCGGTTCACCGACCACGCGATGAGCGAGACTCAGGGCCTGGCCTGGGGCACGCTGCAGGCGCAGTTCGCCGCGGGCAAGCTGGGCATGTACATCGCCGCCCCGGACGACATCTACAACGTGATCGTGCCGACCGACAAGGGCGACGTCAACGACATCGGGATGGGCCCGCTGCCGAGCCTGACCGGCACGCCGGCCGGCTCGCTGTCCGGCGGCAACGACTACATCTTCGCCAAGCACGACACCCCGGCGCAGATCGAGGCCGGCATCAAGTGGATCGATTTCGAGGACCTGACGCCGGGCCTGGGGCAGTTCAACTTCGCCAGGATGAAGGCAGACGGGCTGCCGGTCGGATTCCCGGAGCCTGAGCTCTTCGACGGCGCGACCGGGACCCAGATCAACGCGCTGCGGGCCAAGTACGCGACCATCAACACCTCGTACTACACGGCGTTCGTGAACGCGAACGAGGCCGGCGACGGCGAGCCGACCGACGCCCAGGCGGTTTACAAGACGCTGGACCCGGTGATGCTGGCCGTGCTGACCGAGCCGAACGTCAACATGGTCCAGCTGCTGAAGACGGCCGCGGCCAACGTCAACACGATCTTGGCCAACAGCGCGGGATAGCCCGGCGCCGGAAGTCACGCGGGGCCGGTCAATATGGGGGCCGGCCCCGCGCCCGGACTGGGCTCGCGCCCGGGCCGGGGCCCGCGCCCGGCGGAGCCCGGCGCACGAGGACAGGAGGGTGCGGATGGCAGGGGTCGCGACGCTGCGTAAACCCAAGGCCGAGCCTCGGGCGGCGCGCGCGGTGGCAGCGGGCCGGCTCGGGCCGAAGGTGCGGCGCAACCTGTCGGCGCACGGCTTCCTGATCGGCGCGGTGCTCTGCTTCACCTTCTTCTCCTGGTACCCGATCGTCCGCGAAGTCATCATGAGCTTCCAGAAGGCGGTCCTGGGCGGCGGCTACGCCTGGGCGGGCTGGACCAACTACATCCGGATCTTCCGCGACCCGACGTTCTGGCTGGCCTGGCGCAACACGGCCGAATTCACCCTCCTGGCCCTGGTCATCGGCTACGCGGTGCCGTTCTTCGTGGCGCTGCTGCTGAACGAGCTGAGGCACGCGAGGGGGTACCTGCGAGTCCTGGTCTACCTGCCGGTGATGCTGCCGCCGGCCTCGGCGCTGCTGCTGTTCGCCTACTTCTACAACCCGCAGTACGGCTTGTTCGACGACATCCTGCGGCTCGTGCACCTGCCGACCTCGCAGTGGGTGTTCCAGCCGGGCAGCGGGTTCATCAGCGTGGCGATGGTGTCGGTGGTGATCGCCTCGACCTGGATGAACATGGGCGCGGCGACGCTGATCTACCTGGCCGCGCTGCAGAACATCCCCGGCGAGCTGTACGAGGCGGCCGAGCTGGACGGCGCGGGGCTGTGGCGCCGGATCCGGCACGTCACCATCCCGCAGACCCGGCTGATCCTGCTCATGCTGCTGATGCTGCAGGTCGTGGCCACCATGCAGATGTTCGTCGAATCGTTCGTGCTGACCAACGGCGGCGGCGGGGTCGGCGACAACACGCTGTCGGTGGTGATGCTCATCTACCAGTACGCGTTCGCGATGAGCGGCGCCAGCAACTACAACAGCGCGTCGGCCCTGGGCGTGATGCTCATGCTGGTGCTCGCCGCCTTCTCCGGCGGGTTCCTGTGGCTCACCCGAGAGCGCGGTTAGGAGACCTGGGATGGCATCACCAGCCGCTATCGCCGGCCCGCTGCGGCGCCGGCAGGCGGCCCGCGCGACGACCCGGACGCTGATCTCCAGCTCGGCGCTGAACCGGCGCCGCGGCAAGATCGTCTACCGGATCGTCCTCACGGTGGTGATCGTCGTGTTCACGCTGATCTTCATCGGCCCGATGTACTTCCTGTTCACCGACGGGCTGAAGTCGACCCAGGAAGCGATCGCGACGCCGCCGACGCTGTACCCGCATCACGTGTACCCGGGCAGCTACCAGCAGGCGTTCGACCGGCTGGATATGGCGCGGCTGTTCTGGAACACCATCTACTACGCGTTCGGCGCGCTGGCCTTCCAGCTCGTCTTCGACGTGGCCGCGGCCTACTCGCTGTCCAAGCTGCGGCCGGTGTTCGGGAACGTGATCTTCTTCCTCATGCTGGCGACGCTCATGATCCCGAGCACCGTGCTCGTCGTACCGCAGTACGTGACCGTGGCCGACCTGCCCATCCTGCACATGAACCTGATCGGCTCGCCGGAAGCGATCTGGCTGCCCTCGGTGGCCAACGCGTTCAGCATCTTCCTGCTCAAGCGGTTCTTCGACTCGATCCCGGCCGACTACATCGACGCCGCGCAGATCGACGGCGCGTCCCGGCTCCGGATCCTGCGCTCGATCGTGCTGCCGATCTCACGGCCGATCATCGCCGTAATCTCGATCTTCGGCCTGGTCGCCGTCTGGAAGGACTTCCTCTGGCCGCTGCTGGTCGAGTACGGCTACAGCCCGACCAGGGAAACGCTGAACGTGGGCATCTGGCAGGCCGCGGTCGGCACGCCGCAGAACCTGATCATCGCCGCGTCCGCCATGGCCGCGGTGCCGACGATCGTCTTCTTCCTGATCTTCCAGCGCAACATTATGGCCGGTCTCACCGCGGGCGGCATCCGCGGGTGAGCCCGGTTAGCTCGCGCTCATCACCGGCACCGACCGGCAACCGTTCCAGCTTTACTGCCCGGCGCAGCCCCGGCGGCCGCGCCCGCGCCAGCTACGCATAGAAAGAGGTTCTCGTGCTACACCTCGGATCTCACGGTCCCCGGCCAGCCGCTCCCGAAGGCGCCTGGTGGCGCAGTGCCGCCATCTACCAGCTGTACGTGCGCAGCTTCGCCGACGGGGACGGGGACGGGATCGGCGATCTCGCCGGCGTGCGCGCGCACCTGCCCTACCTGGCCGGGCTCGGCATCGACGCGATCTGGTTCAACCCGTGGTACCCGTCGCCGATGTCGGACGCGGGTTACGACATCTCCGACTACCGGGGCATCGACCCGGTGTTCGGCACGCTGGAGGACGCGGACGCGCTCATCGCCGAGGCGCACGCGCTCGGCATCCGGATCATCATCGACGTCGTGCCGAACCACGGCTCGGATCAGCACCCCTGGTTCCGGGCCGCGCTCGCCGCCGCCCCGGGGTCGGCGGAGCGGGACCGGTTCTGGTTCCGGCCTGGCCGCGGGCCAGCCGGCGACCTGCCGCCGAACGACTGGCAGTCGATCTTCGGCGGGCCGGCCTGGACGCGGATCACCTCCCCTGACGGCTCCCCCGGCGAGTGGTACCTGCACCTGTTCGCGCCCGAGCAGCCGGATTTCAACTGGGCGAACCCGGCGGTCCGCGCCGAATTCGAGGACGTGCTGCGGTTCTGGTTCGACCGCGGCGCGGACGGCATCCGGATCGACTCCGCGGCGCTGCTCAGCAAGGACGCCTCACTGCCCGAGGTGGCGCCGGACGCAATGCCCGGTCCCGCGCATCCCTACGTCGACCGCGACGACGTCCACGACATCTACCGGTCCTGGCGCGCGCTGGCCGACGACTACCAGGGCCGGGTGCTCATCGGCGAGATCTGGATCCCGGACGCGGCCCGGCTGGCCAGGTACGTGAGCCCGGGCGAGCTGCACACCGTGTTCAATTTCCCCTACCTGAGCTGCCCGTGGGACGCCGCGCGGCTGCGCGAGGTCATCGACCACACGCTGGCCCTGCACGCGCCGGTGGGCGCCCCGGCCACGTGGGTGCTGTCCAACCACGACGTGGACCGGATCGTGTCGCGGTACGGCCGCGCCGACACCGCGTTCAGCCTGCAGCGGCGGGCGTACTTCCACAGCCTGCCCGTCGACCTGGAGCTCGGTACCCGGCGGGCCAGGGCGGCCGCGCTGCTGACCATGGCGCTGCCCGGCTCGGTCTACGTCTACCAGGGCGAGGAACTTGGCCTGTGGGAAGTACAGGACATTCCGGATGAGCGGCGGCAGGACCCGATCTGGCGGCGTACGCACGGCGCCGACCCGGGCCGCGACGGCAGCCGTGTGCCGCTGCCGTGGGCGGGGGCCGAACCGCCGTTCGGCTTCTCCCCCGCCGGCGCCGTGGCCGAGCCCTGGCTGCCGCAGCCGAAGGAGTGGCGGGACCTGACGGTCGAGGCGGAGACCGGGAAGCCGGGCTCGATGCTCGAGCTGTACCAGGCCGCCCTGGCGCTCCGCCGGGCCGAGCCCGGCCTCGGCGACGGGCCGATGACCTGGCTGCCTGCTGGCGACGGCGTGCTCGCGTTCGACCGCGGCGACAGCGTGCGCTGCGTCGTGAACATCTCCGCGACCGCGGTCCCGCTGCCCGAGCACGCGCGTCTGCTGCTGGCGAGCGGCCCGCTGGACGGCGCCCTGCTCCCGCCTGACAGCGCGGTATGGCTGCGCGCCCGTGGCGGCCCTGCCGGGTGACCCGCGGCCTGGGCGCTGTGGCGCTCGGCCGCATTTTCCGCTGAGCGCGCGCCAGCCACCTAGCCGCCGTCAGCGCCAGGTCCCGCCCCGGTGTCCGCCCGCTGTTCCGGCCCGTCCGGAGCAGACACGCGCGCGACGAACCAGGCCGCCTGGGCCAGGGCGCTGCCGGCGGCGGCGGTGATGCCGGGCTGCAGGGCGAAGTCGTGCCACAAGCCCGGCCACCGGCTGTAGGTGACGTCTACGCCGGCGGCTGCGGCGCGGACCGCCAGGTTCTCGCTGTCGGGGGCCAGCAGGTCGTCGGTGCCGCACTGGATCAGCAACGCAGGCAGGCCGCCGAGGGCGAGCCCGCCGCCGGCCGAATCGCCCGACACGACGACGGCGCCCGAGGCGGCCTCGCCCGAGGCGGCCTCGCCCAGCACGGCGCGCACCACCGCGCGAGCGTCATCCACGGCGGCGGGAAAGGGATGCTCGGGCGCCAGCCGGTACTCGGGCAGGACCACGCGGCATCCCGCCCGTGCGCTCAGGTGCGCCGCCCAGTCCCGGGCCTCCGCGGGCGATCCCACGCAGTAGCCACCGCCGTGGAAGTGAACGACGGTGACCGCGGCGGTGCCGCTGGCGGGCCTGGTGTCCTGGCCGGAGCGGCCGGAGCGGGCGCGCGGGCGGGCCCGGCCGGCCGTGACGATTTCGACCGGGACCCCGTTCCACGTTGTCTTCGTGACCGACGTGCCGCGCGGCAGCGGCCATGGCTCCATGAGCTTGTCCAGCCGCCGCCGCTGTACCTCCCAGGGCAGCCGCGGGTTGTGCACGCGGCTGCTGACCAGCCGCGCGCCCAGGCGCACGAGCGCCGGCGGCACGACATACGGGGACACCCGCCCACACTACGGCCCCGGGCCTCCCGCCTAGTGCGCAAAACTCAGACCTCACGAGAACAAACCTGCAGGTCAAGCTCTCGAAGTCCGGGAAGCGAAAGTCCGCGAAAGCCCGTGATCGTGATCAAAGTCGGGATGATGGCGCCGAGCTGGGCCGCGAGCCGCCGTGGTTTACGAGACGAGCTGGCTCGTGCCCTTGACGTAGACCTCGCCGGCCTGGTCGGCGAAGGCCAGGAACTTGCCGTCCGGGCTGAACGCCACGTCCGAGACGGGATACCCGCCCGGGTCGGAGAAGGTGCGGACGAGCGTACCGGTGGCGGCGTCCCACACGTAGGCGCCATGCGAAATTCCCCACGCGCCCGCGGCCAGGAACCTGCCGTCCGGGCTGAACGCCAGCGACTGCAGCTCAAGGCTGCCCTCGCCATTGAAGGGAATGGTCCTGACGAGGTTATGGGTGGCGATCTCCCACAGGTAGATGCCGCCGATGCCGCTCAGGGCCAGGAGCTTGCCGTCCGGGCTGAACGCGAGACCCTGGACACCCCATTTCTCGACGCCCTGAAGGCCGGCTAGCGGCGTGGCCACCTGGTCGCCCGTGGCGACGTCCCACAGGAGGACGGGGTTGACGCTGAGGCTGCCGGTGTTGGTGGAGGTCGCCAGGAGCTTGCCGTCCGGGCTGAATGCCATCGCGGTGATGCCCCCGCCCGGGGTGGTGAGGTTGACGGTGAGCGCGTCGGTGGCGAGATTCCACACGCACACGTGCCCCCCGTCGGCGACGGCCAGGAACTTTCCGTCCGGGCTGAACACCAGCTTGACGACGCCGTTATGCTGCGGCGGGTTGGTGAGGGTGGTGATGCGCTGGCCGGTGGCAACGTCCCACAGGTCAACACCCACGGCGTAGGGGCCCACGGCACTGGCCAGCAGCGTACCGTCCGGGCTGAACGCCGAGTCGACGGAGGTCTGGCGCGGGGTGGTCAGGGAGTGGACGAGCGTGCGGGTGGCGAGATCCCAGGCGTAGGCGCGGCCGTCGGGACCAGTGTCGGCCAGCAGCCTGCCGCCCGCAATGAACGAGACGTCGTTCGATCCGGTTGTATCCGCGCCGTGCAGGGTGATCGTGCTCCCGGCGCTGGCTGCCGCGCTCGGGCGGTGGCCGGCCGCGGCGTTCGGAGTGCTGGCGGGGATCAGCGCGACGGCGAGGATGACGGCGACCACGACGGCGGCACCGGCTGCGGCGGCCGCGATGAGCCCAGCCTTCGGGCGAGATCGCCGGACGTGCCCGGCCCTGGACGACATTGTCCTTGATGGCGTTGCCCCGGCCGGCGGCACCGTGCCGCGAGGGGATAGCGCTCCGCGTACCGGGCCAGTTGCGGCAGGTGCCGGAGTCTCCGTCGACGCCTCGTAACCCGTGGCGGCGGGCGCCACACCCGCGGGCGCGTGATACGCGGCGGCCCGGGCCGGGCTGCTGAAGGCAGATAGCGCCAGGCCCGGCCTACTGAGCGCAGCCAGGACGGCCCGGACCGGCGGTCGGTCGGCGGGAGACTTGGCCAGGCAGCCGGCGATCACCTCGCGGAGCCCGCCGTCGGCCACCCCGGCCAGGTCCGGTGGCTGGTTGACGACGCGGTACATGATCGATACGGGCGAGTCAGTGCCGAACGGCGGCCGACCCGTGGCCGCGAACCCCAGCACGCCGCCCAGCGAGAAGACATCGCTGGCCTGCCCGGCCACCTCGCCGCGGATCTGCTCCGGCGACATGAACGCCACCGTGCCTATCACCGTCCCGGTCATCGTGATCCCCGTGCTCGCGTCGACCACCCGGGCCACCCCGAAGTCGATGATCCGCGGCCCGTCCGCGGCCAGGATCACGTTGCCCGGCTTGAGGTCCCGGTGCACCAGCCCGCAGGCGTGGATCGCACCCAGCCCTTCGGCCAGCCCGGCGCCGAGCACCCGCACCTGGTCAAGCGGCAGCGGCCCGGCCCGGCGGACCGCCTCGTGCAACGACGGCCCCTCGATGTAGGCGGTCACCATCCACGGCGGATCGGCATGCGGGTCGGCGTCGACCACCAGGGCGGTGTGGAAACCCCCGACCCGGTGCGCCGCCTCGACCTCCCGGGCGAACCGCTCCCGGAACTGGGCGTCCCGGGCGTGCACCGAGTGGATCAACTTCACGGCGACCGTGCGGCCGCCCGGCGACACTCCCAGGTACACCTGCCCCATGCCCCCGGCGCCCAGCCTGCCCAGCAGCCGGTAGCCGCCTACGCTACCGGGATCGCCGGGCTCCAGAGCATCCATCAGCAGACCAGACCCCCGGGTTCCCATCCGCCGCGGGGAGCAGATCGTGGAGCTATCGGGCTACAACCAGCATCTATACCGCAAACCGCGCCCGTTCGCGACCGGTTCGGGCGGTCCGGGCGTGGTCCAGGCGGCAGCGGACAAAGTCCTGGGCGACGGGGCTGGTGTCGTTGGCGGGCGGCCAGACGACGCCGACCTGGCTGGGCCAAGCGATCCTGCGCGGCGTAGGTTGAGAGGCGGGTAGTTCCTGCGCTGGAAGGGGATGGTCATGACGTCCCAGCAGGATGGTCCTCCCGAGGAGGGCTACAACCCCATGCGGCACTTCGCCGAACTCGCCGGGGACGTACGCGACCCGTATCCGATGTTCGCCGGTATCCGCGCGGAAACCCCGGTCATGGAGGTGCACTTCGGCCCGAGGCCGGGCGGCCGGTCCCGGATGGACCCGAAGGCTCCGCGGATGACGTCCCTGTTCACCGTCACCACCCACGAGCTCGTGCAGCAGGTGCTCACCGACAACGTGCGGTTCTCCTCGGCCAGCTACGCATCGACCATGGGGCAGGTCATGGGGCGGACCATCCTGCAGATGGACCCGCCCGAGCACCTGCGTCACCGCGCCCTGGTGGCCAGGGCGTTCCGCGCCCGCGTGCTGGAAACCTGGAGCGACACGATCATCGGGAGCACCGTCAGCGAGCTGATCGACGCCTTCGCCGGTGACGGCCGCGCCGACCTCATCGCGCAGCTGACTTTCCCGTTCCCGGTCCGGGTCATCGCCAGGGTCCTCGGCCTGCCCGAGGCCGACTGGCCGCGGTTCCTGCGGCTGTCGACCGAGCTGATCACGGTCATGCGGAACTGGGACCGCGCCGTCGCCGCCAGCCAGGAGCTTCGCGGCTACTTCGGCGAGATCATCGCCGACCGGCGGCGGAACACCCGCGATGACCTGGTGAGCCAGCTGATCGAGGCCGAGGTCGACGGACACCGGCTCAGCGATGACGAGATCTACCCCTTCCTGCTGCTCCTCCTGCCCGCCGGGGCGGAGACGACCTACCGGTCGTCAAGCAACCTGCTGTTCGGCCTGCTCGCGGATCCGGCTCAGCTCGACGCGGTCCGCGCGGACCGGGACCTGGTGCCGCAGGCGATCGAGGAGGCGCTGCGGTGGGAGACCCCGCTGCTGACCATCGCGCGGACGGCGACGCAAGACGTGGAGCTGGGCGGTGTGCTCATCCCCTCCGGCGGCTTCGTGGCGGTCTCGCTCGGCGCGGCCAACCGCGACCCCGGGCAGTACCCCGATCCGGACAGGTTCGACGTATCCCGCGAAGACAAGCACCACCTCTCGTTCGGCGATGGAGCGCACAAGTGCCTGGGCATGCACCTGGCCCGGCTGGAGATGCGCATCCTGCTGAACGCCGTACTCGACCGCCTGCCGGGCTTGCGCCTCGACCCCGGCGCCGAAGACCCGCACATCCACGGCCTGATCTTCCGCTCGCCCCCGAATATGCCGGTCCGGTTCGACCCCGCCTGACCTCGGCGCCCGACCTGCCCAAGCTGGGCAACGAGTCAGGTCACCGGGGCCCGGTTAGGGGCGGCGAGGCGGCTGATGGCAGCGGGGGCACGGAGCCTGACTGCCCGGCGGCTGCGGCCGGGACTGATCTGGATCAGTCTCCACCAGGCGATGAGCGCGAATAGCACGGCCAGGATGACCTGCGCGCCGATGGCGAGCAGCCAGGTGGATGGCTTCTGGACCCATAGCGCGTCGGCCTTGCTGCCCGGCGGCAGGATCGCGTTGAGGTTGATGGTCGACGCGGCCGAGGCGAAGCCCCAGCGCGCCGGGGCCACCGATGCGATCAGCTTCAGCCCCACGCTGAGCGGGATCAGCGCTCCGCACAGCATGACCTGCACCATCGAAAGGACGATCAGCACCGTTAGGGTCTGGTTCTGCGAGCTGACGCACGCCGACACGACCAGGCCCAGGACCATCGAGGCGACGGCGAGGACGGCCACGTCCACCATCAGCTCGATTAGCGGCAACGAGGTCAGGACCGCGCCGCGGCTCGGCATCCGCTCGCCAGCCACGCCGACGATGACCAGCAACGCGGCCTGGAAAGCGGTGATGACCCCGAGCACCACGACCTTGGAGAGCAGGTAGGCGCCCGCGGACAGGCCAGCCGTCCGCTCCCTGCGGAACATATCCCGTTCCTTGACCAGTTCCTGCACGGAGCTGAACCCGCCGGTGAACGCGGCGATGATAACCAGGAGCAGCAGCGTGGTCTCCGCGCCGGCGTTGACGTGCCCGCCCAAGCCCCGGCCGCCCGCCGATGCCCTGATCAGGATCCCGAGCACGATCGGCAAGGCCAGGAGCCAGATCAGGAAGCTACGGTCCGCGGCGATGAGCGCGGCGTAACGCCGGCACAAGATGGTCAGCTGGGCCAGGCGGCTTCGCGGCGCCGTGGGCGGCGCGGCAGCGGCGCGGACGGACTGCGGAGCCTGGCCGGTCAGTCCCGTGGCCACGTACTTCTGGTAGCAGGACGACCGCCTGAACTCTCCCGCCCAGTCCCGCTCAGGCTCGGTGCGGAAGGCCCGGTACACCTCGACCCAGCGCGGTTTCCCGAAGTAGCGGAGCCCGTCGTCGGACGGTCCGTAAAAGGCCATCCGGCCCCCGGGCATAAGCACCAGAACGCGGTCGCATTTATCAAGGTATTCGAGGTCGTGGGTAACCATGATGACCGTACGGCCATCTTTAGCCAGGTCTCTCATGCCATCCACGACATCTTCTTTAAGCTCTGGGTCCAGGCTGGAGGTGGGCTCGTCCAAGAACAACACGGAAGGTTTGGTCAGCAACTCCAGTCCAATGCTGACCCTTTTCTTCTGGCCGCCTGACAGGGACGCGGCCTGCCTGTCGGCGGGCGCCACGGGCTGTTCCTTCGCGGTTTGCATGAGCCTGAGCTCGTCGATAACCTCCTGGACCCGCTTGTCACGCTCCTCGGGCGACGTATCCCCGGGAAATCTCAGCTCGGCCGCGTACCCGAGGAACTGCCGGGGGGTCAGCTTCTGATAGATGACGTCTTCCTGCGGCACCAGGCCGATGCGGTGCCGCAACTCGGCGTAATGCGAGTACAGGTCGCGGTTGTCGTAAAGGACCATGCCTTCGGTCGCGGGCCGCAGGCCCGTCAGGGCGTGGAGCAGCGTCGTCTTCCCCGCCCCGCTAGGGCCGATGACCGCCACCACACTGCGCTCACCGATCGGAAAGCTCAAGCGGTCCAGCAGAACCTGTTCCCCCACTCGCACGGTCAGGTCCTGCACGACCAGGGAAACATCACCCTCGTCCAGGAACTCCCGCAGTTCGTCACCGACCAGGCGGAACGTGGCCTGGCCGATGCCGATGATGTCCTGCTCCGTCACCGGGGCCCGGCCCGCGATCTGGCTGCCGTTAAGGAATGTCCCGTTGTGGCTGCCCAGGTCTACAATCTCGTGACGGCCGCCGACGTTCCGCACTTCCGCGTGGTGGCGCGAGACGCTGAGGTCGGCCACCACGAAGTCGTTGTCATCCGCGCGTCCGATGCGCAGGGTACGCACCGCGGCCGAACGAATCGCCGTGGGTTGCAGGTCTACGCGCGACCGAAGAGAGCTGTCGCCATAGAGGGCCCAGTGAGGCGGATTAGGCGGGCCACCGGGCGGATTAGGCGTCCCGCCGGGAGGGCGGGAGGGGATGGCGGGGCGGGACGGCGAGCAGAACATGGCCGGAGCTTCGGCGCCGCTGCCGAACCGCAGCGTGCAGTCTCCGGTGATCTCAAACCGGCCGATCTTCTGCGCGTCCACAAACGTGCCGTTAGTGCTACCGCGGTCTTCGGCGTACCACGCGCCGTGCTCCATATGAAGGACCGCGTGATCCCACGACACCCGGGAGTCAGTCAGGACAATATCTGACTTGGGATTACGGCCTACCCGGCATGCCGATCCGGCCGGAAATGTCCGCTTTTGTCCGTCAACGCTGACGAAAAGCACGGGCCCGGCTGGAGGATGCGGCCGGGCGGAAGGCCCATTCATCTGGCGTGCCCAGCGCCACCCGAACGGCAGGCTACACCGCAGAGCGCTGCGGCTCGAATCCCGGACCGACGTACCGCACCGCTGAAAACAGACACGTTCTCTCCCACCCCTTACGAACCAGCATAAGCACGATCGCCGTCACCCGCCACAACAGCTTTACGACGTGTTACTTATCGTCACAGCGGACGCCGACACCACATCGTTCAAGCAGATTAACCGGCCGGGTTATCCAAATCGGCAAGCACTGGAGATATTCCAGCAGAATGGCGCAGCCGATGCCGCCGAGTTTGGCGTCCCTGACCGAGGTCCGACCAATCGCGTAGCCCAGTGCCGACACCGCTGCAGTTACTCCCCTGATCAGGCCGCAGACTGCCCGTAGCTTGACACAGCGGCAGCACGCAGAGAAGGCGCGCGGGTTCACCGCGATCGACCCTGTCCGGCGCTGAGTGGCCGAAGGGCGGCTACAGCAGCCGAGCCAGCTCGGCGAGCTTGAGGGCTAGGTGGAGTTTCAGCCGGTCATCGCCACGGCTCAGGTCGACCGCCAGGAGGTCGGTCACCCGGGCCAGGCGCCAGTACAGGGTGGTCCGGTGGATGTGCAGCAGCGCCGCGGCCTGCTGGGCGTTCGCGCCACAGCCCAGGTAGGCCCGGATCGTGGCCTCGTACATCCCGGTGCGTTCGGTCAGCAGCGTGGTTATGCCGCGGCAGATCCGCTCGGGTGCCGCCTGGTCGCGCGGCAGGTACTGGAAGACGGCGTAGCTGCCCCGGTGATCTCTCTCTACTACCAGTGGTACGCCGGCTTGATGGGAGAGGCATGCCGCAGCACTACCGGGTGATCGTCATCGGCTGCTCAGGGGCGATGTATCAGGGCGAGGATTCAGGCCCTCCGTCCCACCAGGGAGGCGAGGCCCATGAATTCGTGGATCGTGTGGGCGGCATTCGCGGTGGCGGCTCTGGCGTTGGGCCTGATCGCCTACCACTTCAGCCTTCGCGTGCTTCGGATAGCCGCGGGATTCATCGCTCTGGGAACGGTGGCGTACATCACCTGGTATGGCTTAGAACATCCAGCGCAGCCGCTGCCCGGAAGCCTTTCCGGCGCGTTTACCCAGGGCGCCGACGCACTCAGCATGGCCCTTTTCCGCCAGGCGCCGGAACATCCCATGCTCGGGCCGGGACCGGTCGGCTGGATCATCATCATTGCCCTGCTCGTGATCGGCTACCGGGAAGTTGAGGTATGGGCGATGCATCGCCAGGCCCGCAGCCTGGACACGTCGGCGCTGGCCGGTGCCGGGCCGGGCGCCCGTCATGACGACGCGCCCGGCGACGCCGAGGATGTGAGGGGCAAGCGGCGCCACGACCGGCTTGTCGCGGAGCTCAGGTTCCGGCTTCCCGCGGTTGAGGTACGCTCGCCCTCCATCTTGCCGGGCGGCAGCAGGTCCCGAGGACTGGCGTCCATCGTCGAAGCCAGCGGGTTCTCCGGCAGTGGCCTGGCCGGGGCCATGATCCGTTTCTTCGGGCTGCTGTGGCCGAGCCCGCGGCGGGTCCAGGTCCGGGCATGGGTGGAAGGATTCCCGAGCGACGCCGCGACGAGGGTTACCGTGAGCCTCCAGGATCCGAGAACCGGAGCGAGCATCGCGACCAAGACCCTGGCCGCGCGTGACGTCGACGAGGCCGCCTCCGTCGTGGCCGGCTTCGTCGCCAGGCAGATCTTCGCCGAAGACCCGACGGCGCCGCCCTGGTGTACCGGCACAGCGGACGGCCGCGACCTGGCGGCCATGCTGCTGGCCCGCCAGGTGCGCCTCTACCCGGAATCCGAGCACGAGGTCCGCCGCGCCCGGCACGAGCAGATCCAGATTCTCGAGAACGTGGCGGGCAATAACTTGTGCGCCGGCGTCACCCGGTACGAACTGGCGCATCTTTACGACCTCGAGGGCAGGCACGTCGAAGCCCTGCTGCTGCACGCGATCAACCGGGAGCGGTATCCGCGTTTCTACCGTGGACGTTACCGCCTCGCCATGTCGCTTGAGATGATCTCGAATCCGGACCCTGGCGAGAAAATCGATGCGGCAGAAGTGCCCAAACTTGACGAAGCACTCAAAATCCTGAACCGCACCGGGCTGGCCGTACCCGGCGAGAGCAATGCTGCCTGCCGTGGCGGCAAGGCCGAACTGCCGGCCAGGCTCCGAGCCGATTTGCTGGATGTCGCGTGGGACGAACTGCACGCGATCCGGCGATATCTGACGCTCCCGCACGTCATCTGGCAGTCGTTCTGGCATCGCGACGAACGCGGCATCCTCAAGCCGTACTGGCAGCTGCCGTATCGGCAGACCTTTCACGACGGCGTTTGCGTCGGCCTGCTCCTCGTGGCGGTGCGCCGCGCCTTGAACAACGACACGGGCGGCCGCGTGCTGAAGCGCCCGCCGAACGCAGACGTCCCGGCAGGACCCGCCCGCAAGCTGCCTCATGCCCGGACGACCATGCGGATAGTGACCGCCATCGCAGGTGACAGCGCGGATATCGGGGAGGTCGTGCGCCTCAGGTCGGACCAGACGGCGCGGCAGAGGCCGCCGCAGCTGACCAGGAGCATGCGCACTCGCCGCCTGCCCCGGCAGTGCAGCACCCGGTCCTGGCAGGCCGCGTACAACCTGGCCTGTGCCTACGCGGCCATCGTGCACGACCGCCAGCGTGAGCTCCAGGCCGCACCAGCCGCAGCTGACGGCATCAAAGCCGATCTGGAGGAACTCGTCGGGCTAATCGTCACCAGCCTGGAGTTCGCCCTCAGCAACCCAGAGTGCGAGCTTGAGCGCCCGTCCGAATGGATCGCCGCCGACCCGGACTTCGGCAGCCTGCGCTTCTCGCACGATGAGGCCTCGAAGGCGTTCAGGGATTTCCTCACCGCCCAGAGGCAGCGCGACTATCCCGCCGGCAGCGAGGACCAGGCCGGTCCGGCCCTCCACGAACTCCACGAGATAGTGACCGGTCATAGATCCTTACCCTGACCAAGGGCGGCGGCTGCCGTCACCAGGGCGTCGGCGGCGCTCGCGCCCGGTCAGGAGATCGCGGCCTTCACCAGCGCGGTGATTTTTTTCTCCACTATGGGACTCCACCCTGGAAGGCAAACCCCGGTCACATGTGATCCACGGCCCGTCAACAAGCGTCTCACTCAGGGAGTACATGCCTATCGATGGGGTGGAGGCAACGGCATGGGCACGTGGCAAGAGGTCTGCGCTATCGCGAGGAACTTCGGCGCACAACAGCTGAATGATACTGCTTGGCTCTTCCAACTGCAGGTCACCGAAGAGGGAAAACTGCAGAAGGTATTCGTATTCTACGAGCTCATGCCGCCCGATTTCGAGTTCATGCAAATCATGTCCGCTTTCGGTCCGATTCAAGAAATGGACCTGAAGAAAGTCATCAAGCGCCTGGGGCAGCTGCAGGCCGGTGCTATCGGGTATTCTCCTTTCCGTGCTGATGACGGCAGCGAAATCGATGGCATGCTCAATATTACCACTTCTATTCCGCTAAGACCGTTCGACCTGTCGGATCCAACTGTATTCATAATTTACCTTCATATTCTTGCTAGGGCAGCCGATAATGCCGAGCGCAACTTCGCGCCCGCATGGGCAGCGGCTACCGGCAACGGTCAGGCGTCTCAGGCGCCGCGGGTGACCGCTCCTCCCCCTGCTCCAGGCGCGCCCGTTCCGCAACCGGCAGCTCCGGGCCAGCAGTGGCAGATAGAGGACGACAAGGAATGGGTCCGGCACCTCGCCGAGGAGTACGGGCGCGCCTGCGCCGCGGTAATGGCAGCCTTGGAGGCGACGCTCAGCGTCGCTAATGACGCCAACGGTGCGCGGAAGATGGCTGACACGCGTCCTCAGCACGAGATCTCGATCGCCACCTTCACAAGGCTCGCGAACCAGAAAGAGCAGGAGTTCGGACCGCTCTACCGGTCGTTCGATAATGCTCGCGCGCACGCCAAGGACGTGGGCACCAAGCTCGTCGCCGCCTGCCAGCAAGTCGACCCCGAGTTGGGGCTGATGCTAGCGCTGGATCCGGAGACGTACAGCCAGACCGGCGCCGCCGTTGAATACATGCGCTCGGTCATCGGTCCGACCCCTCGCGCCTTCTTGGAGGGCATTAGCCAAGGCAACGCTGCCATCAACAGCTCACCGAACTTCGGTGAATCTGGGTTCCGCGGGAACATCTACCACGGCTCTGGACCGAGTGATCTGAACCGGCTCTAGGAGCCTGCTGTGGGTTACGCCCGGCTGCTCTGGGTAGGGCGCGTGTGATGAACATTGCCCTATCACCCAGCGCTGTCCGCCGCGCTTACCATGAGGAGCTCGGCCCAGGACAGCGGTCCGCGTTGCTGAGCTGGCTGGCCTTCACCGGCACTTTTGCCGGGCTACGCGCGCTCACCTACAGCATCCGGACCGGCCGGGGCCCCTTCCGCAACATCAGCGTCGGCGGCGCGCACCTGCATCACTACATGTGGGGCATCGGCCTGCTGTCCGCCGTCGGCGAGGTCGCGGTCCGCGGCGACGAACGGCACCGCCGTCACCCGGCGGTCGCGGTCAGCTACGGCAGCGGCCTGGCGCTCATCGTCGATGAGTTCGCCCTGCTGCTGGACCTGAAGGACGTCTACTGGGCCAGGCAGGGCCGGATCTCGATCGACATCGGCATTGGCGGCATCGCCCTGACCGGGGCTTACTTTGCCGCACTGCCGGTCCTCCGCAGGCTGCGGCGGGACCTGCGGGACAAGGCGGTCACGACCAGCACGGCACCCGCTGCCAGTCCGGCCAGGCCCGCGGGCGAGTGAGGCAGCCCGGCTCAACTAGGTCCGAAGAGGCGGACGAGGCCAGTCACGCCGCAGCCGCCGACCTTCCCGGCGCACTGGCCGACCTGCTGGAAGTGCTCCGGCTGAGCCGCCTCCTGGTGTTGCGGGACCCGCGTCCATGGTGTTTTTCGCGGGTTCGTTCGTTAAGGTAGCGCCTACAAGCTGGCGCTACGGAAGGCGAATACGGTGGGCGTGAGCCGACGAGCTGCTGGGCAGGGAGCGCTCGCGGTCGGTGCTCTGGGGGTTGTCTTCGGGGACATCGGGACGAGCCCGTTGTATACGGTGCAGACGGTTTTCAGCCCGAGCGATCCGCATCCGGTCAGGGTGTCGCACGACAGCATTTTCGGGGTCGTCTCGCTGATCTTCTGGGCGGTGCTGATCATCGTCACCGTCACGTACGTCCTGCTCGTGATGCGGGCCGACAACGACGGCGAGGGCGGGATCATGGCGCTGATCGCCCTGATCCGCAGGCGGGCCCTGCCCGGTGGAAACCGGGCCAAGGCGGTGCTGGCGGCGCTCGGCATCTTCGGGGCCTCGCTGTTCTTCGGCGACAGCATGATCACGCCCGCCATCTCGGTGCTGTCCGCGGTCGAGGGCGTCCAGGTCGCCGCACCGTCAGTGTCGAGTCTGGTCATCCCCATCACGGTGGCGATCATCGTCATCCTGTTCCTGGTTCAGCGGCTGGGCACAGGCGCCGTGGGCCGCATGTTCGGGCCGGTCATGAGCGTCTGGTTCACCACTATCGCCCTGCTCGGTATACGGGGCATTGCCGCTCACCCGGTGATCCTGGAGGCGCTGTCGCCCAGCTACGCGATCGGCTTCCTGGCCGATCACTTCGCCACCGCGTTCTTCTCCCTGACCGCCGTCGTCTTGGCCGTCACCGGAGCCGAAGCGCTGTACGCAGACATGGGGCACTTCGGGCGCAAGCCGGTCAGGCGCGCCTGGCTGCTGGTCGTCTTCCCCGCCTGCATCCTGGATTACTTCGGCCAGGGCGCCCTGATCCTGGGCCACCCGGCCAGCATCAGCAACCCGTTCTTCCTGCTAGCCCCGGGATGGGCCCGGCTCCCGATGGTGTTCCTGGCCACCGTGGCGACCGTCATCGCCTCGCAGGCGGTCATCAGCGGCGCCTTCTCGGTCGCGCACCAGGCCGGGCGGCTCGGCTACCTGCCGCGGCTGCGCATCCACTACACCTCCGAAGAGATGATGGGCCAGATCTATGTCCCGTGGGTCAACTGGCTGCTGCTGGTAGCCGTCCTCACCCTGGTGCTCGCGTTCCGCACCGCGGCCGCGCTGGCCTACGCCTACGGCACCGCCGTGACCGGCACGATCACGATCACCACCCTGCTGTTCTTCTACTACGCCCGCCATCAGTGGCGATGGCCGCTATGGGCCGTGCTGACGGGCGGCGGCGCTCTGCTCGTCATCGACCTGCTTTTCTTCGCCGCCAACCTGACCAAGCTGACCCACGGAGCGTGGTTCCCGCTGCTGATCGGCCTCATCACCTTCACCGTCTTCACCACCTGGCAGAAAGGCCGCGAACTCGTCACGCAGCGGCGGGTGCATGCCGAAGGGCCGCTCCCGGAGTTCATCGCGCAGCTGCACGCCATGCAGCCCCCGCTGCACCGGGTACCGGGCACCGCCATCTTCCTCAACCGCGGCAAGGCCACCGCCCCGCTGGCGCTGCGGGCCAACGTCGAACACAACGAGATCCTCCACGAGGAGGTCATCATCCTGTCGGTCGAGACGATGCCCGCGCCGCATGTCCCGGAGGCGGAGCGGCTGCAGATCGACGATCTCGGGTACAAAGACGACCGGATCACCTATGTCAGCGCCCGTTTCGGCTACATGGACCAGACGAACGTCCCGGACCTCCTGCCGCTGATCCGCGGCGAGGAAGCCGGAAACCCCCTGCCCAGCGACCACCTGTCGTACTTCGTGTCGCGCATCGAGCTCGTCCCCGGCCACGAACCGGGCATGAGCCGCTGGCGCAAGCGCCTGTTCATCGCGACATCACGAATCACCGCTGACGCCGCCGACTCCTTCCGGCTTCCCCACGAGCGCACCGTCATCATGGGCTCGCGCATCGAACTCTGACTGACGACAGCACGCCCCGGAGGCAGAAGCCCGTCCGGCCGAAGGTCACGACGCCGGGCGGCGGGCTGGGAAACAGCTCAGTGCCATGGCCTGGCCGCTCGCTCCGCCCAGTAGGCGTCGGGGGCTTCGGCGAGGCTGAGCGCCGGAAGCTGGCCGACGGTGAGCGCGGCCAGGTTCTCGTCCAGCTCCGCGCGGGTGACGGCGCCGGACAGCACAACCGATGCCCACGGCTGGGCCAGCGCGGCGGCCAGCGCGATCGCGTCCTCGGTGACACCGCGCGCCGCGGCCAGCGCGGTCAACGGCGCCGGCGGCCCGCCCGCCGCGGTCAGCCGCCCGTTGGCCACCGCTTCCTTGACCAGGACCGCCCACCCGGCCGCGGCGGCCTCGGCCGCGGCGGGGCCTGCCGATGGCTCCAGGAGGTTCCACGTCACCTCCGTCGCCGCGAACAGCGGCTGCCCGTCAACGGTCAGGGACAGCGCCCGGCGGATCGTGTCCGCCTGACGCGGCCCGGTCGCGCTCAGCCCGATGATCACACCCTCGGCGCGCAGCCGGGACAGCGCGGCCAGCAGCGCGGCGTCGGTAAACACTGGGGAATCAACGGTCAGCGAATGCACCTGATACAAGGTGAGCCGGTCACCGAGCAGGGCCCGGCTTTGCGCCAGCTGGGTCGTGAACATGGCCAGCGAATGTTCCTTGACCTCCTGGACAGGGGCGTCGAGCCGCCAGCCACCGGTATAGCGGTACCCCCACTTCGAACCGACGATCACGTCCGCATGGCCGCGTTCGGCCAGCCAGCCGGCCAGGAATTCCTCCGCCCGGCCGTAGGAACGGGCCGCGTCGACGTACCTGACCCCGGCCGCGTAGGCGGCGTCCAGCATCGAGAAGGTCCGGGTACGCATGCCGGTAACGCTGCGGTCGGGCAGGTCCTCCTCACGGCCGCTGGTGATGTACGCCGGGCGGCCCAAAGCGGCCAGCCCCAGCCCGATCCGGGAGACCACCGGTCCCCCGGCCTCGAGTGTCGCCGCTGGCATGCGAATCCGGCTGCGGCCGCCGCTGACCATGGCCACTACCGTACCGGCGGCCCGGCCCGCGGCAGAGCGCCGCAGGGCGGCCCGGGCGACCGCCTTCGGTGCCATGGCGATCCGGATTACCGGTGTAGCGCCAGGAATCGCCTGGGCATCGGCGGGATGATACGGCCGCCTGCGGGCTGCGTGGCGGTGGCGCGCGCCGGTGAGACGATGGCCGCCTGCAGGCGGCGGACGACGTCAAGGTGATCGCCAGTCCAGATCATCCGGACCGCGGTAGCGCTGGCCTTGCCGTCGTCATCGAGCAGGTCGCGGCGTACGGCCCGGACAAGGCGGCTGTCGGCGGCCTTGTCGTGAGCGAGCGGCTGGGGTAGCTCACCGCCGGTGAGCAAGGTGGTGGCGAGACCGCCGTACCAGCCCGTGACGCGTTCAGCCGTGCCCAGGATCTCCTGGCGTGCGGCGGCCCCGTCACCGCTTGCCTGGTCGTGGCCGGCTCGCCAGAGGTCCAGTACCGCGTCGGCCTCCAGGCGCAGTCCGGCGACCCCGGTGACGAGCCCGGCCACATCGGCAAGCGGGACCGGTTTCGTACCGCGCTCGGCCAGGTACGTGCGGAACGCGTCGTCGAGCCGGCGCGATGCCGCCGCGGCCCGGGCCGCGTCCTCGGCCGGAGCGGAGGGTGCGGGCTTGCCCGGGTCGCCACGTGACATCCCGAATCGCACCGCGCTGGCGAGGTAGACCGCGCTGGCGGTGTACGCCTCCGCCAGCGCCCTGCGGAGCGCGGCCGCCGCGCCCCGCGGCCAGAACAGGATGCCCACGACCAGGCTCACGCCAACCCCGAGGGCCACGTCTTCGATCCGGACCAGGCCGACGCGCCACCCGGTCGGCTGGATGATGTTGAACAAGATCACCAGGGTGAGCGTGAACGCCGCCTGCCCTCCAGCGAACGAGATGACCGCTGGAGCGACCCCGGCGAGAAAGACCGCCAGCGGCAGCAGGAACCACAGCAGCGTGGTGTTCGTGCCGATCCCCACGAGCAGGGCCGCGCCGACGATGAAACCCACGAGCGTGCCGAGCATGGCGCGCACGGCATCTTGCCCGGTGTTCAGCGCATTGGAGCGCAGCACCGACAGCGCGCCGAGGACCACCCAGAACGAGTGCTGGACCCCGGTCAGTCTGGCGGCGAGCACCGCCAGTCCCAGCCCGGCGGCACCGCGCAGGCTGTTGTGCAACCAGACCGAGTGCGGCTCGAGGTAGGACGTGAGCCGTTCCCGCGCCGCGGACAGCGTCCCCGGCACACCCTCGGGCTGGCGGCCGAGCCACCGCTCCGGCCAGCTCCGTCGCTCGGCGGCCGCGGTCAGCTCGACATTGCGCGCGATGAGCGAGACCGCGTAGCTCAGCTCCTCCGTGCGGAAGGCGGGGTCGAGCGAGGTGATGAACTCGCTGACCGGCTCCGCGCCCGCGGCCGGGTCGCTCGCCGGCTGCAGGGACCGGACCGGCAGGTCCTTCCGTCACACCCTCCTGCATTTCCGCGCGCGCAGCAGCCAGTTCGGTCAGCGCGGCGTCGAGCTCATCGCTGCTCCCGCCCCTGGAGTCGAGCAGATCCGCAGCACGGCCGAGAACCGCAGCCGCGGCCTCCTTGACCACTCAGCGCTGCGCGGTTGAAGCCGTGCGGTGCAGCCCAGGCTGAACGACAATGCTGTTCAGCCAGATCCAGCTCGTCTACCAGGCGCACGGTCGTCCGAGCGGGAGTGCTCAGCCCGGTCGGGCGGTAGGGCGTCGCCAGGAAGGCGCTGCGCAGGGCCTCGACGGCCTGGTCCGCCTGCGCAGCCGCGTGATCGCGATCCAGCGCAAACTGTTCGTCCATGCCGCTGAGCAGGTACGCGACCCCGGCACGCAGCCGGGCGGCCAGCGCCCGGCAGGCGGCGCCCGCGGCACCACGCAGCCGGTCGCGCACTGGCGCGGGCCACAACAGCGCCGTCGCCACCAGCGCGACGCCTCCGGCCATCCCCCAGCCGGCCAGCCGGTCGGGCACCGCCGACGCCGGAGCGGCCAGCGACACCGGCAAGATGAACGCCAGCAGCAGCGCCGTGGTCGCCCCGGCCAGCACCGAGCTGACCACGCCGGCGAAGATCACCCCGAACCCCACCGCCGCCATCGCGACGGCCGCCAGCCACGCCGTCTGCGAGGCCAGCGTGGCCAGGCAGACGAACACCCCGCCGGTCACGGCGAGCGCCGCCTGGGCCTGGAGCCGTTCCGCCATGGGACCGCCGAAGTCGACCAGGAGCAGCATCGCGAAAGACCCGAACGCCGCGAACGTAGCCACCTGCGGGTTGCCGATGACCTTGTCGCCCAGGGCGAACATGGCCGGCATGATGATCGCTGACCGGGTGGCACGGCGCAGTGCGGCAAAGCCGCGATCGCGCTGGCCGAGCCACCGGACCGGGTGCAAGTGCGCCAGCCACATATCCGGCATGTACCAGAGCCCGCCCTCCATATCAAGGCATTACTATCCTTGGCCACCAGCATGCCCGTAGCAACAACGGGGACCGCGGGAGGGCTAGACGATCCCAGGACGGTCAGTTCAGTAGGGACGGCCAGTGTGTACCTGGTTGTATGCGGTGACGGCTGGGGCGGTCAGCTGCGTCGTCGGCGTTCGGCCACCCAGGACAGGGCGGCGAACACCGGTGCCGCCAGTCCCAGCAGCAGGGCCGTGCCGGTGACCGCGCCCTCCAGGAAACCAGGCCCGACCCGGGCGACGCCGAAGTAGTAGGCGACCACGACCGCCAGCAGCAGCAGGTAGCCGGGCACGACGGTGCCGGCCAGGAGCCTGACCAGCGCGGCCCAGCCGGTGCGCGGCCCCGGGCCGGGCGGCGTGGCCCGCGCCCGGTCCGGCCCCTCGACCCCGCCGGGCGGAGCCCCCCGCGGCCGGTACAGGCGGCGCAGGCCGAAGCCGAGCGCCGACATGAGGATCAGGTAACCGGCGCCCATCGGCACCAGGGCCTGACGGTCAGCCAGAGACAGCGCGAGCACCCCGTCCGGAGCCATAACGAGCTCAGGCCCGGAGCAGGAAGTGCCAGCCGCGGATGAAGAAGTGCCAGCCGACCCACAGCCAGAACGCGAACAGCGCCCACCGCCCGACGGGATAGCGCATGATCAGGCGGAAGACGTCGCTGAGCGTGGGGACGCCGGTCACCCGGGCCAGGGCGAGGCCCTCCCAGGCGAACAACGCGCCGAACAGGACCAGCCACACGAGATAGCCGATGAACGGATGCTTTGCCATGCCAACCTCCCGGCGGTGGCTCTCATTGTGCCGCAGGTCCATCCAGCTCACACTCGGGCGCGCTCAGGACGGTCCTCGATGACCTCGGCTTCGGCAGCGGTGCCGGATGGACTCCGGCGGCCACCGGCGGCTTTGTTGCCGCCGTCATCGCGGTAGCCCAGTCCGCCAGGAACACGCTGACCAAATACGACCTGCTCAAGACGCCGGAGGCCGCCCAGTGAGACGCACCCCAGCCGGGGGTGATCGGCGCGGAGTTCGACGCCTACCGGGAGCTGGGAGCGTGCTCGGTCAGGCTGGCCATGCGGGAGAGCACCGGCATCGCGCCGGCGAAGGCCGCCGGAACGAGACGAGAGGGGGAGCGGCCATGAACCCGCCCGCTGCACCACCCGTCTTGCGCAGTTAGCCAGTCCCGGCGTGACCGGTTGCCTTGCTGCTCCAGCGGGCGAGCTCCTGGCGGGTGGTCAACGTATCGGGGTGCTCGTCGCCGAGGGCACGCTTGACCACCGGGAGCAGCGCGGCCAGCCGGTCCTGGGCCGCGGCCGCATCCCCCGCCTCCCCGGTCCAGCGGGCGAGCTCCCGCCGGGTGGCCAACGTATCCCGCGCCCTGGCACCTGAGACCCGCTCGCGGGCAGGCAGCAACGCGGCAAACTGATCCCGGGCCCCGGCCGCATCCCCCGCCTCCCCCGTCCAGTACGCCAGGTTATGCCGGACGGCCAGGGTATCCGGATGCTCGGCACCCGACACCCGCTCGCAGACCGGCAGCAGCGCGGCGAACTGATCCCGGGCCGCGGCCGCATCCCCCGCCTTCCCGGTCCAGTACGCCAGGTTATGCCGGACGGCCAGGGTATCCGGATGCTCGGCACCTGAGACTCGCGCGCTTACCGGCAGCAACGCGGCCAGCTGATCCCGGGCCCCGGCTGCATCCCCCGCCCTCCCGGCGGAACGAGCCCGCGTTTCCCGCTCGGCCAGCTCGGCCTCCTCCCGCGCCCTGCGACGGGCCCGGAAACCCCAGTCGTCAAGTTGACGCTGGATAGCCAGCGCATCGGGGTGCTCGGCGCCGAGGGCCCGCTCGACTACCGGGAGCAGCGCGGCGAGCTGGTCCCGGGCCGCGGCCGCATCCCCCGCCTCCCCGGTCCAGCGGGCGAGCTCCCGCTGGGTGGTCAGCGCATCGGGGTGCTCGGCGCCGCGGGTCATCCTGACCGCCGGGAGCAGGGCGGCCAGCTGATCCCGGGCCCCGGCCGCATCCCCCGCCTCCCCGGTCCAGCGGGCGAGCTCCAGCCGGGTGGCCAACGTATCCGGAACCCGGGTACCCGATACCCGCTCGCGGACAGGCAACAGCGCGGCGAACTGATCCCGGGCCGCAGCCGCGTCCCCCGCCTTCCCGGTCCAGTACGCCAGGTTGTGCCGGACGGCCAGGGTATCCGGATGCTCGGCACCCGACAGCCGCTCGCTTACCGGCAGCAACGCGGCCAGCTGATCCCGGGCTCCGGCCGCATCCCCCGCCCTCCCGGCGGAACGAGCCCGCGTTTCCCGCTCGGCCAGCTCGGCCTTCTCCCGCGCCCGGCGCTCGGCCTGGCTGCGCCAGTGGTCAAGTTGACGCTGGGTGGCCAGCGTATCGGGGTGCTCGTCGCCGAGGGCCCGCTTGACTACCGGCAGCAGCGCGGCCAGCCGGTCCCGGGCCCCGGCCGCATCCCCCTCCTCTCCGGTCCACCGGGCGAGCTCCCGCTCGGTGGCCAGCGCATCGGGGTGCTCGGCGACTCGGGTCAGCCTGAACGCACGGAGCAGCGCGGCCAGCTGATCCCGGGCCCCGGCCGCATCCCCCGCCTCCCCGGTCCACCGGGCGAGCTCCCGCCGGGTGGCCAACGTATCGCGGTGCTCCGCGCCGAGGGCCCGCTTGACCACCGGCAGCAGCGCGGCCAGCTGATCCCGGGCCCCGGCCGCATCCCCCGCCTCCCCGGTCCACCGGGCGAGCTCCCGCCGGGTGGCCAATGTATTGGGGTCCCGGCCGCCGAACGCCGGGTTGCGGGCGGGCAGTAGCGCGGCGAACTGATCCCGGGCCCTAGCCGGGTCGCCTGCCTTCCCGGTCCAGTACGCCAGGTTGTACCGGACGGCCAGGGTATCCGGATGCCCGGCACCCGACACCCGCTCGCTTACCGGCAACAGCGCGGCGAACTGATCCCGGGCCCCGGCCGCATCCCCCGCCTCCCCGGTCCAGTACGCCAGGTTGTGCCGGACGGCCAGGGTATCCGGATGCTCGGCACCTGACACCCGCTCGCTTGCCGGCAACAGCGCAGCGTACTGATCCCGGGCCCCGGCCGGATTCCCTTCCCTCCCGGTGGAACGAGCCCGCGTTTCCGCCTTCGCGAGCTCGGCCTCCTCTCGCGCCCGGCGGTCGGCCTGGCTGCCCCAGTGGTCAAGTTGACGCTGGGTAGTCAGCGTATCGGGGTGCTCGGCGCCGAGGGCCCGCTTGACCACCGGCAGCAGCGTGGCCAGCTGATCCCGGGCCCCGACGGCATCCCCCGCCTCGCCCGTCCAGCGAGCGAGCTCCCGCCGGGTCGCCAACGTATCGCGGGCCCGGCCGCCGACGACCCGCCTGCGGGCGGGCAGCAGCGCGGCGAACTGATCCCGGGCCGTACCCGGGTCGCCCGCCTCCCCCGTCCAGTACGCCAGGTTATGCCGGACGGCCAGCGTCTCCGGGTGCCCGGCACCTGACACCCGCTCGCGAACCGGCAACAGCGCGGCGAACTGATCCCGGGCCCCGGCCGCATCCCCCGCCTCCCCCGTCCAGTACGCCAGGTTATGCCGGACGGCCAGGGTATCCGGATGCTCGGCACCCGACACCCGCGCGCAGACCGGCAACAGCGCGGCCAGCTGATCCCGGGCCCCGGCCGCATCCCCCGCCTGCCCGGCGGAACGAGCTCGCTCTTCCCGCTCGGCCAGCTCGGCCTCCTCCCGCGCCGGGTCGTCGGCCTTCTCCGGCGGCGGGTGGTCGGGCAGGTCAGGCGCCGGGTGGTCGGGCAGGTCAGGCGCCGGGTGGTCGATCGGGCCCGGCCCCGGGTGGTCCGTCTCTTCCCGCGCCTGAGCGAGGATGGTCGCACCGATGCATACGGCGAGCTCCGGGTCAGCTGCGGATCGGACGGGCCGGTCAAGCTCCTTGACCAGGATCTCGCGCACCAGAGGCATGCGGGTAGTGCCCCCGACCAGCAGAACGGTGTCGATCTGATCGGGCGTCAGCGCGGTGCTGGCCAGCAGCTGCTGGCAGGTTGCCACAGTCCGGTACAGGTCCGGGCGGACCATGTCCTCCAGATCCCGTCTGCTCAGCTCATACTCAAACTGCAAGCTGAGAAAGTCGTGGACATGCTCCGCGCTACTCAGCCGGTGCTTGACCTTCCGGCAGAAGTCTTCGGCCGCAATGCTGATTCGCCGCGCCCGGGCGAGGAGTTCCGGGTCGTCTGTGTTCTGGACGGCCAGCATCGCGGCGAACTCATCGCCGGCTTTTCGTGCGAAGTCTTGCCCGATGAGATGGTCGATGTCTGTGCCGCCGAAGTTGTCCAGCCCATTGGCGCCCAGCACTGTTTGCTTGCCGCCGCGGAGTCGGACAACGGCGGCGTCGAACGTCCCGCCGCCTAGATCGTAAACAAGGATGGTCGCGTCGCCGGTAACCTCCCTGAACTCAGCCACGCTGATGACCGCCGCGACTGGTTCTTTGACGAGCGAGGCTCCAGGCAGGCCCGCACGCCGCGCGGCTTCGTCGATCAACGAGCGCCGGAACTGGTCATAGGCCGCCGGCACGGTGATCACCGCGCTGGCCGGCGCAGCCTCAAGTGACGTAGTGGTCAGGGTCACGAGAAAGTCAAGGAATCTGGTGGTGAGCTCGGCGGCCGAGATCTGCTTGTCGCGCAGCCGGTACGGCACCTTCGAGCCCAGGTCGCGCTTGAACTCGCTCCGGTACCCTTCCGGCGCCGCGTTCTTCTCGCTCTCGGCCAGTTCGCCGAAGACAAAGCCGTTGTTGTCCGGCCGGAGCAGAGCGGAGGACGGAATTGAATAGCTAAGCTGCGTGGCTGTCGGGTCTCGGATGAAGTGAATGCCGTGACGGTCGGTGTATCCGACGCTTGAGTAGCATGTGCCCAGGTCGATACCGATGCGGATGCCATTCACCGGACGCCCCGGCTTCGGTCGCCGGTAAAACGGTAGACGATTACGTCCTGTCGGCGGATCAGCGCGCCGTTGCTGAGGTAACCGGATCGGACGCTGGAAGCTACCTGATAATCAAGAGCCTTGTCGTCTGTCTCCATGCTGGCGACCGCGTTGTGCCGGCGTGCATCAAAGGCACCAGAGTCCTCGATGGCGACTACGTGTTCGGAGGCCAGGATCTGAGCAAGCTGCAGAGCCGAGGCGTTCAGGGCCTGCCCGCCGGGTCCGTCAAGGTCAGCGGCCGCTGCCTGAACGCTGTCGCGAAGCGCGATTAGTTGCATAGCGGTATCAGAGACCGGAGGTCGCTCTGCATCAGGCGGCCGTCCTGCCCCGGCCGTCCTGGCCGCCTGGTGCTCCGGACGCACAGCCGCGGGCCGCAGCGCAGCCTGACCTCTGACCAGGACCCGTACCGCGAGGCGGAGCCGGTTCATATGGTCATCTCCAAGTGCTGCTGGGCCGACTCAACGTGATAGGCGATCACCTCGTAGCTGCGACGGATCTGCCTGGCGGCGTGGATGGTCTTGGTGGCCAGCCCGAACTGATCCGAGCGCTGGCGCCAGTACGCCAACCGGGTCTGCGCTTTGGTGAGCATGTCGGGCAGCGGCGTCTGCTCGTGCACTCCCAGGCGGCTGAAACACGAGCCGCCGTGCTCGCCGCTGATGGTCAGCAATTCCTCGGCCTCATCGGCGGAAAGCCCGAGCGCGGCGTCGTCACGGTAGAACTGGCGGAGCAGCGCGAGTTCGGCGATGGCGTGCTCGTGGACCTCGAACGCTTCCAGCTGGCCGGCGGCGGCCGCCGCTGCCGTAGCGGCATAGCCGTGGGATTCCTGTGACACCCGGGAGGACAGAGCGCGGCTGCGGTTCACGGCGCCGGAGGCCTTGATCAAAGCCGCGCGACTGGCATAGTGCGACATGAGCAGGTCGCGGACGGCACCCAGGCCGCTGCGCCGGAGCAGTTCGTCTTGGAGTTCAGGCGGTCCCGCGACGCCGTCCCGGATCAGCGCACTGGCCAGCCATATCCCGTACTGATCGAAACGGCTCATCAGGTCGGCGCGCTGGGCCGGCGTGACCGGAACATCATCGTAGGTTGCCGTGACGAACCGGCGAGCGTTCTTGAGCCGGCTGGCGAGTTCGGTGGGCGGCAGCCGCGCGAGCGCAGTCAGGGGTTCGGCGTCCGCAGGCCCAAACGTCGCAGCTCCCGAGGCGAGCAGCCCGCACACCGGAAGCACGTCGAAGAAGATCCGTTCGACCCCCGGTTCGGCCTTGATCCGGTTGGTGATGCGCAGGCCGACCGCCATCGGATCCTCGTCCGGGGATTCCGCCTTCCAGTACTTGTCGACCCTGGTCAGCACCGCTATCGCGTTGACGGGGGTGAAGTCCCCGATGGTCGTGCCTTCGAAGTCAGCGGCCAGATCGCGGTCGGCCGCGGCCATCCCCCTGGTGAACAGGTACGCGACCGCATCGGCGCCGACCGCGTGCGCACGGGTGACGTGATCGACGTCATCGGTGGTCAGCCCGAGGAACTCGAGGGTATTGCGCGAGTCGGTGTCGAAGAACGACCCGAAACCGGGAGTGTCGATCAGCTGCAGGCGTTCGAGCGCGGCATTGGGCAGTCCCACCTCGACGTGCCGGATGCTGCGCAGCACGTCGGGGTCGCCGGACGTCCGGTCGACGAGCTGCCTGAGCCAGCCGGACGGACGGCGTTCCGGTGGTCGGCCGTCCCGGAAGTGCACCGTCAGGGTGGGCCTAGGCGCGTAGATGAAGATGTTGACGTTGTAGGTGAGCTCCTCTGGGCCGGTCGGTGCCACCTCGCCCCCCAGAAGCGCGTTCATCAGTGTCGATTTGCCCGCCTTGATCCGGCCGATCACCGCCACCCGCATGGGCTCGGCCAAGGCGGCCCTGGCCGTGGCCAGCGCGTCGGTCAACTGCGGCAGCGGGGCGCCGGACAGGGCGGCCATTGCCTTACCAAAGGCATGATCGGCGCGGTCGAGCAAAGGCATCAGGTCACCGCGGAGGAAGCATGCACAGCGGTCAGCTGGCTCGCCAGAGCGATGGCGCGGTCGCGGAGGCTCTGCAGCTCGCTCAGCGAGCCCCGGACCTCCGCTGTCCGGGCGGACCCTCCCATGCCCACGTGCAGCGCCCGGGCGGCGGCCATCACTGAGCTGTCCCGCTCTCGGATCAGTCGTTCGTAGCTGTCCATGACGGCGTCCTCGGCCGAGTCGATCAGCTTGGCCAGCCGGTTCTGCAGTTCAAGCTGGGCGCGGGTAAGGAGATCGCGGATACCGCTCTCGAACTCTTCGCGCTGCCTCTTGGCCTTCGCGGTGCTAGCCCCGTACTTCGCCACGATCAGGCTGATGAAATACAGCACACCGGTAGGGTCGAACCAGCTGAGTACCTCGCCGATGCGTCCCAGGGCCTCCAGCCCGGACATCCCGGATGTCTTTCCGTTTGACGTGAATCGCGCCTCAAACGAGTCGAAGGCCGTCAGCTTGCCGCTGACCTTCAGCCCCGGGTTCACGCTCAGCCCGGTCATCGACTCGATGTCGTCGCAGAGTCCCGCGACATCGCCGCGGGCGTCGCGAATCAGCGCCGACCAGGTCACGGTAATGTCCTGTTCGAGGCGGGCCAGGACCGCCTGCTGGTCTTCGGGCCTCGGCCTGGCGGACAACTGGTCACTGACCTTGCCGGTGATGACGCTCAACTGTGCGGTCAGGCTGGCCTCGCCGCGGGCCCCGATATCGTTGAACGCCTCCACCAAAGTCCGGCGCCATCCCGCCTGCTCGTGGTTCAGGGCGGCCAGCTGATCGCGCTGTCCCTGCAGCTTTCCCGCTGCGTCGCGGATGTCGGCCTCTACTGAGCTCAACCCGACGAGTTCGGCTTCTCGTACGGTGATCACGTCATTCAGCGTGGCGATCGCGCGGCTCAGTGCCCGGCCGACCAGCAGTACCCCGCCCTGCTGGCCGAGCAAGCTCCACAGTGCGGCGCTGAGGGCCTCGAAGTTGCTATCAGCCAGCGAATCCGGATCGCCGGTGCGCAACCAGTCGAGTTTCGCGCTGCTGGATACCGGGATGACCGGGATCGAGGCGGCCAGGTCGGGTCCCAGCACACCGGACAGCTTCATCATCACGTTGGACACGGCGCGGTCATAATCCGTGATCATGTCGATCTTGGTGATGACGACGAGTATCCGCGCGCCGAGCCTAGCTACCGTCTCGAGCATCGACAGTTCCTGCACGATAAGCGGCGTCAGGGCATCGATGACGAAGATGCCGACATCCGCGCTCCCGAGCACGGCGTATGTGGTCGCGGTATGCGCCGCGTTCAGGCCTCCAGCACCAGGGGTATCGAGCAGTACCAGGCCGTCCTTGAGCCGCTCGTTGGGCGTCTGGATCTGCACCAGCCGCGCCGCCCTCCTGTTGCCCGGATTCCCGTGCTCGGTCACGAAGTCCGCGATCTGACTCCGCGAGATCGGTTGTCGTACCGAGGACTCTTTCTCGCCCGAGAAGACGGTGATCTTTTCTTCGGCCGCGTACTCGATGCTGGTGATAAGGCTGGTCGCGATGTCAGCGTCTTCCGGGAACAGCGCGGGATCCTCAACAAGGGCGCCGACCAGCGACGACTTGCCGCGCTTGAACTCTCCGAGCGTGACCGCGGTAAGCCGGCCGTTGAGCAATTGGTTACGGGCATCCCGGACAGCGTTGCTTTCGGTGTCCCGACCGATCCGGTGAAGAGCAGAACAGCAGTCAGCCAACGCGGCTAGTGCATCGCGCCGGATTCCATCAAACGTCGCCATCTTTACCCAGCTCTCATGACGACTTACCCAGGCCGTGAATCCGAGTGTAACTTCGCCGCGGTGGCTGACAAGTGCTTAACGGGCAACGGGCGTAACAGGAGACGCGTCACGTGGCGGCGATGCCGTTACCGCGTTGATTCACCGTGGCGGCCGCTTAGAACTTTTACTGTAACAGAATGACATGCGAGAATGGTGGCGGCCATGTGCTGGTCGAGCGGTACCGGCCTTTGTCATTTGTGACGCAAAGGCCCCGAGGCAGGTTAACAGACCGCATGTTATTGCTGCGAGTACGATCTCACCTGACCGGCCGTAATCTCATGCCACTGTCAGGCTGGTGCCCAGGCGGACTGCCCGTGATCGTCCAGGGCGCCGGGGGCGGCTGCTCACATTTCCCACCATAACGACCGCGGGCGCCCCATACCGATAGTCCACCGGGCGGCAGAGGGCCTAACCACACTGAAGGATCGCCGAGCGCTGATTAATCCTTCGCGGTCCCCGGGCTTGGCCGGCAAGAATGCGGCGGTGGCCACCTTGCCAGCCTTGTCGGAGGCCGAGATCCGGGCGGCCGAGGCGCTGCTGGCCCGTGCCTGGGGCCCGGGGACCTCGGTGCGCGCGGCGGAGCCGATCTGGGACCGCACCCACGTGATCCGGCTGCATCTGGCCGCGGACCGTTCTGTGGTCATGAAGAAGCGGGCAGACGGGGAGAACTTCGGGGTCGAGCTGGCCGCCCTGGAGTACCTGAACGGGATGCCCGAACCCGTCGCCCCGCGGCTGCTGGGCGCTGACGCCGAGGCCGGCATCATGCTGATGGAAGATCTCGGCCCGGGCCCCTCGCTGGCCGACTCGCTGCTGACCGGCGACCGTTCGCGCGTGCGGGCAGACCTGGTTTCCTACGCCGAGGCACTGGGTTCCATGCACGCGTGGAGCTTGGGCCGGCCCAGGGACCCCCGCCTCGGGACCCCGCCCTGGCCGCACGACGTGGCTCGGGGCAAGGACGCCTTCCTTGGCGCGGCCGCCTCGTTGGGCCTGGCCGCCGTGGCCGCCGGAACCGAGATCGACCAGCTTTCTTTGATGCTGAACGAAACGGGTTACCACGGCCTGGTCCACGGCGACGTCTGCCCGGACAACGTCCGGTTCCTCGATGGCCGCTGCCGGATCTTCGACTTCGAGCATTCCGGCTGGGGCGCGGTGGTCCTGGACGCGTCCTACCTGCTGGCGCCCTTCCCGACCTGCTGGTGCTTTGGCCGCCTGCCCGCCTCGGTGGCCGCGCCCGCCATGGCGGCCTACCGCAGCCGTCTCCAGGCGGCGGGCATCGACCTGGGGCGTTCGTGGGATGTAGCCATGACCGCGGCCTTGGGCGCCTGGATCGTGGCTTGGGGGGATGCGATCGCCAAGGTGCTGGAGGAAGACTACGAGTGGGGCACGACCATGATGCGGCCCCGGCTGCTGACCTGGCTGCGCAGCTTTACTTCCGCGGCAGGCCGGTCGGGCGTGCTTCCCGGCCTTCGCGCCCTGGCCGGCCACCTGCACGAGCGGCTGTCGGCCCGCTGGCCCGAGGCAGTCCTCGCGGACTACCCGGCCCTCGCCCGGCCCGGTGCGGCGCGGGTTCACGTGCCTGACTTCTGGCAGCCGGAAGTGTGAGCGGCGCCGTGCGGCTTTGCGGCTGAGGCGAGTTGACGTTCGCTTCAACCGGCATCATCTTTCAAGTCGCCCAA
>CAWKCG010000003.1:0-253168 GCA_963847965.1 uncultured Actinomycetes bacterium | reverse complement strand
GATCTAAGCCCGCCGCGACCCCGGAAGAAGCCCGGGCCGCGAACGCCGCGCTGCGGGACGCGATGCGCGAACGCGGTAACTACTTCGAGCTCATCGAGCAGGAGGCGACCGCCGCGCTGCAGGCCGGCGGGTATTCCGGCGGCGCGCTGTCCCAGGGCATGCTCGTCTCGGTGGTGAGCCACCACGGTTTCGCCGTGCGGTACGTCCAGGACCTGCCCCGGTCGGTGCGGTCCGTGACCGACCTGCGGAACCGGCGCATCTACGTCAAGCAGGAACAGGTCGGCGCGCACTCGCCGCGCGCGGTCGTGCTGCAGGCCCTCGGCCACTTCCTGCTCGGCCACCAGGTACCCCGTGACTTCGCCGACTTCCTGCGGCAGCGGGTGGAAGCGAACTACTTCGCCGCCGCCGTGCTCATGCCGGAGCCCGCGGCCGTGCAGGTGCTCGATCAGGCCAAGAAGGGACGCGACCTGGCGGTGGAAGACCTGGTGGACCTGTTCTCAGTGTCCTACGAGATGGCCGCGCACCGCTTCACCAATCTCGCCACCCATCACCTTGGCCTGCCCTGCCACTTCGTGAAGAACGACGCGAGCGGCATCATCTACAAGGCGTACGAGAACGACGGCGTGCTCTTCCCCTCGGACCCGGCGGGCGCGATCGAGGGGCAGCGGCTGTGCCGCCAGTGGTCGGGGCGGCAGGTGTTCGGCGCGGCGGACCGCTTCTCCCCGTACTACCAGTACTCGGACACCCCGTCAGGTACCTACTTCTGCACCGCCCAGGTCGACCCGCGAGGCGACCAGTCGTTCGCGATCACGTTCGGCGTGCCGTTCGAGCATTCCCGGTGGTTCCGGGGGCGCGAGGCGACCACGAGGACCCGTTCGGCGTGCCCGGACGGCGAGTGCTGCGCCCGGCCGCCCGCCGCGCTGGCCGAACGGTGGGAGGGCAACGCCTGGCCATCGGCCCGCGCGCACTCGCACATCCTGGCCGCGCTGCCGGCTGGCAGCTTCCCCGGCGTCGACGACGCCGACATCTACGAGTTCCTCGACCGGCACGCCCAGGACTGAGAAGCAGCGTCAGCGCCCGTGCGCGGCCGCCGTGGCGGCGCTGACGTAGTAGCCGAGGCCAGGCACCCGGTAGATCAGGCCCTCGTCCTCAAGGACGTGCATGGCCTTGCCGACCGTCTGGCGCGAGTGACCATGATCGCGGCGCAGGACTGCGATCGAAGGGAGCCGCGCGCCCCGGGTCAGCGTTCCCTCGGCGATCTGCTGCCGGATGATAGCCGCGAGCCGCATGTAGGCTCGCGGGTCTGGCTGGGCGGCTTCGGTCATGCCCAGAACAGTACACGAAGACTATCGAAAGTAGTCGACCGTTTACCAACAAAAGTAGATCATCTGGACACGCTCGGTGTCCGCCGCGCCCGGCCCGCCGGGCCGCGCACATGCCTGGCGCCCTCTCGGCACGCGCTATCCGGCCCGGGACCCGGCTGGCTCAGATCAGCGCTATTCGGTGGTCCGGCGCCGGAAAAACCACGACGCAAGCGGCGCCGCCACGGCGAGGATCAGCACCGACCAGGCGAGTGAGGCCTCGATGGGATGCTGCATCGGCCAGGCGCCGATCGACGCGGACGGGTCCGGGTTGTCCCAGAGCCGGCGGGCCCCGGCGGTCACCGCGCTGACCGGGTTCCAGTCCGCGGCGGCTTGCAGCCACCCGGGCATGTGCTGGGTCGGCACCATCGCGTTGGACACGAACGCGAGCGGGAACAGCACGATGAATCCGAACGAGGCGGCTGACTCCGGGCTCTTGCTGTTAAGCCCGACGCACGCGGCCACCCAGGTCAGCGAGTAGGCGAAGAACAGTACGAGGGCGAATCCCGCGATGATGGGCACCGGGCCCGCGCTGGTTCTCCAGCCGACCGCCAGCCCGGTGACGGCGACCACGACCGCGCACAGGCAGGCCGTCAGCAGGTCCGCAAAGGACCGGCCGACGAGCACCGCGGGCCGCCACATCGGGAGCGCCCGGAACCGGTCGATTATCCCCTCGTGCAGGTCGGTGGCCAGACCTACCGCCGTTCCCATGGTGGAGGTGGTCAGGTTCAGCGCAAGCAGCCCGGCCAGGACGTAGTCCTTGTAGCTGCCGCCGCCGGGGATCGGGATCGCGCCGCCGAAGATGTAGATGAAGAGCACGGTGAACAGCACCGGCTGGATCGTCACGTCGGACAGTTGCATCGGTTCCCGGGAGATGTGCACCAGGTTCCGGCGCGTCATCGAAACCACGTTCCTGGCCTGCTCGGCCACGCCACGGGTGATGAGCGGGTTCCCGGCCGCGTCACGCGGCCGCGGCGCGATGGCCGGTGTCATGCCTGTGCCCCTTCGCTCTCAAGCTCCTCCGCCGCGCCCGCGGGCTCGACGCTCGCGCCTTTCGCACCTGATCCGTTGCCGTCGCCCGGGATATGCGCGCCGGTGAGCGCGAAGAAGACGTCGTCCAGGGAGGGCTGGCGGACCTCGATGTTGTCCACGAGCATCCCCGCCCGGTCCAGCGCCCGTACCAGCGCGGTCGCTAGCCCGGGTGCGCTATCCACGGCCGCGGCGAGGCGCAACCCGTCGGCGCTGACCGATACCCGGCCGCCCACCAGGGACGCGATCACCCCGGCGGCTTCCGGCCCTGACTCGGCCAGCGTCACCTCGACGTGCGCGCTCCGGCTGCGCTCCTTCAGCTCGAACGGCGTCCCGTCGGCGATCACCTGACCGTGATTGACCACCACGATGCGGTCGGCCAGGGCGTCCGCCTCATCCAGGTACTGCGTGGTCAGCAGCACCGTGACGCCGGAGCCGATGAGTTCCCTGATCACCTCCCAGACCCGCTGCCTGCTCACCGGGTCCAGGCCCGTGGTCGGCTCGTCCAGGAACAGCACGGGCGGCCGCGTCAGCAAGCTGGCCGCCAGATCCAGCCGGCGCCGCATGCCGCCGGAGTAGCCCTTGACCACCCGGTCGGCGGCGTCTGCCAGCTCGAAGAGCTCGAGTAGCTCGGCGGCCCTCGTCCGGGCCTGGCGCGTTCGCATCCCGCTCAGCTCGCCGACCAGCACGAGGTTCTGCCTGCCGGTCAGCAGCCCGTCCAAGGTAGCGTCCTGGGCGGCCACGCCGATCTGCCTGCGCACGGCGGCCGGATGGGCCAGGACGTCAACGCCGGCCACGCGGGCCCGGCCCGCATCCGGCCGGGCCAGCGTGGTCAAGATCCGAACGGCGGTGGTTTTCCCGGCTCCGTTCGGGCCGAGCAGCCCCAGCACGCTCCCGGCCGGCACGGAGAAACTGACCCCGGCCAGTGCCCGCGTCTCGCCGTAGCTCTTGAACAGGCCTTCGGCCTCGATCATCGTGTCAGCCATCGCCGGTCATCCCCCTGGAAGCTCGGTGATCCCTTACCTAACGGTCGGTAAGCACGAGGCCAGCGTACTACATCCAACTTACCGACCGTTAGGTAAATACCCGGCCGGCGCTAAAATGGGCCCGTGACAGAGGTAGACGCAGCGCTCGCGGACGCGCCGACCCGGGATGATCCGCCCAGCGGCGACCGCGCCGGTGCATCCACGCGCGACAGGATCCTCGACGTCGCCTTGGACTTGTTCACCGACCAAGGTTTCGACGGCACGTCCATGCGCGAGATCGCGGAACGGCTCCAGATGAGCAAGCCGGCGATCTACTACCACTTCGCGTCCAAGGAAGAGATCCTGGTGGCGCTGCACATGCGCCTGCACGAGTTCGGTAAGGCGGCGCTCGACCGTCTGACCGGCCAGACCGTGACGCTCCAACTCTGGGGCTCACTGCTCAATGAAGTGCTGGATCAGATGCTGGCCCAGCGCAAGATCTTCCTGATGCACGAGCGCAACCAGGCGGCCCTGGAGAAACTGCATCGCAAGGACCACGACGATCAGCACGACGACATCCAGCAGCGGTTCCTGCAAGCCCTCAACGATCCGTCGCTGTCACTGCGCGACCGGGTCCGGATGGCGTGCTCACTCGGCGCGGTGTTCGGAGGGCTGCTCATGGCCGGCGACGCGTTCACCAACGTCTCCAACGCCGAACTCGGCTCCCTGGTCCGGGACGCGGTCGACGAACTCGTCGCCGACCGCAACGCCTAGCCTCTGCGCGGGCTAACCGGCACAGGCACCCGACACAGCCGCGACCGGGTTCGGCGGGCATGGAACAGCCCTGGTCGAGCAGCGTTATTGACGCACTCACCGCCGGGCTCGGCGCCGGATCCGGTCAAGGTGCCAAGGGGTAAGGGATTCCCGGGGGGTGGCACCACCGTTCGTTCGGCATGAATTTCCTGGATTTACGCCGGGTCGCCTTCGTGCGGTCAGAACCACGATGTTACCTTCGAGTAACTTAGCGGCAGGAGGGCAGCAGCGTGAGCGATGCGCCGGAGGCGGGCCGGGGGAGCGGGGGATTCTCGCTGGAACTCGGGGACGACCTAGCGCAGGTGCGCGAGTGGCTGCACGAGTTCGCCGTGTCGGTGGTCCGCCCGGCCGCCGCGGAATGGGACGAGCGCGAGGAAACCCCGTGGCCGGTGCTCGAGGAGGCGGCCAAGATCGGGCTGTACTCGCTGGACTTCTACGCGCAGCAGTACGCCGAGCCATCCGGGCTCGGCATTCCCGTCGCGTTCGAGGAGCTGTTCTGGGGCGACGCGGGGATCGCGATGGCGCTGGCCGGCAGCACGCTGCCCGCGCTGGCCGTCGTGGCGACCGGGACGCCGGAGCAGGCCGCGGAGTGGTGCCCGCAGATGTTCGGCGGGCCGGGGGACGTGAAGCTCGGCGCGTTCTGCTCCTCGGAGCCTGACGCGGGCAGTGACGTGGGCGCGATCAGGACCCGTGCGGTCTACGACGCCGCGCGCGATGAGTGGGTGCTGAACGGGGTGAAAACCTGGGCGACCAACGGCGGCATCGCCAACGTGCACGTGGTCGTGGCGTCGGTGGACCCGGCGCTCGGGTCGCGCGGGCAGGCCAGCTTCGTCGTGCCGCCGGGAACGCCTGGGCTGGCCATGGGGCAGAAGATCCGCAAGCACGGCATCAGGGCCTCGCACACGGCCGAGGTCGTGCTATCCGACGCCAGGGTGCCCGGGCGCTGCCTGCTCGGCGGGCGGGCGCGGCTCGAGGAGCGGCTGGCGCGCGTCCGGGAGAGCGGGAGCGGCGGCGAGCAGGGCGCGATGAAGACGTTCGAGGGGGCCCGTCCGGGGGTGGCGGCGATGGCCGTGGGGATCGCGCGGGCGGCGGCGGAGTACGCGGCCGAGTACTCGCGGACCCGGGTCCAGTTCGGCCGGCCGATCGGGCAGAACCAGGGCGTGGCGTTCATGCTCGCGGACATGCAGGCCTCGGTCGACGCGGCGCGCCTGCTGACCTGGCGAGCGGCCTGGATGGCGCGGCAGGGCAAGCCGTTCACGCGGGCCGAGGGGTCGATGTCCAAGCTGGTCGCGGGGGAGACCGCGGTCCGGGTCACCGAGCAGGCCATCCAGGTCCTCGGCGGGAACGGGTACACCAGAGACTTCCCCGTCGAGCGGTGGCACAGGGACGCGAAGATCTTCACCATCTTCGAGGGCACCTCGGAGATCCAGCGCCTGATCATCGGCCGCGCCATTACCGGACTCGACGTCCGGTAGCCCTGGCCTGACCCGCACGGGCTTCGTAATTGCGCTAGCTGAGTTGCTCGGTAAGTTCCGCTACCACCCCGGAGGGTCCCCAGGCCTCAACCAGGAGACCGTCAGCGATGCGGTAAACATTGACTCCGGTCGATGTCACCCGCCGCCCAGTCGGTGGCCGTTCCATGAAACCGCCGGTATCGGTACCATCCCTCCTCTACCATTCGGCGGACGAGGCTGATGTTCGATTCGACTGTCATGGCGGCTCCCCCTTTGGGCGTGATGGGCCACCGAGTGGATGTGCCGGGAAGTTAGAACAGATAAACCTGCCTGTCAAGGCCGAATCTTGTGCACGCCTTCGGCCAGAGCTCGCACCACCGAGCTACCGGGCCGGCTCCGCGCAGAGCGTGATAGAGACTCAAGACGCGTACGATGTTGGCCACGGGCCTGGGTATCGCCCGCATGTGATCGCAAAGGCCGTTGGAGTTCGTGGCGGCATAGGCACATGGGGCGGCCTGGGCCCCGAAATACGTCGTCGATCATGTGTCGCTGACGGTCATGGCCGGTGACTGCTCGATGACCACGTAGGTGCTGCCGAGGCGCCAGCTGCGGCCGTCTGGCCAGTCCTGGTACGGTGCGTAGCCGAGCTGACCGAGGAGCCATCTCCACTCCGGGATGGCGCGGGCCAGGTCAGGTACCCACAGTTCGACGTGATGGAGGCTTCCGGTCTCAATAAGAAAGTTGGATGAGTCTGAGCGCTCGCCCGTTGGCTGTGCTGGTGACAAGGGCGCTCACCTGACCGTTGGTCGCGAGGGTGATCGGCACGATTGTGGCCGGAAATGACTGGCTGAGGAAGGGCAGTTGGAGGTGGGCGACGCCTTGGCTCCCGAAGGCGTGATCGATGCTGCCGTCAGCGGAGAAGTCAAAGAAGCTCATCTCGTTAGCGTGAGGGTTGGACTGAAAGACTGGCTCGGCTGCCATCACGAATTCGCCGTCGTTGCGTGGCAGGGCCCACACCGGATCCGCCATCGGCGAGTTGAAGCTTGCCTCACCATTGACGGCGAAGCGCGGGTCTAGCTCGCCGTTTGGCTGGAATGCGACGACGCGGCCCTGCGCGGTACGGCTTGGCCTGGTGACGCAGGTGCTCTGCTCCGTGCCGAGGAGGAGGAAGTCGGTGGATCGGACGATGACGTCGCCGATGAAGATCCCTGACGGCGAGACATGCCGCATTGCCGCGGTGAAGTTCGACTGGAAGGAAGGCACTGGCGAACCCGAGCTCGTGAGCGCGAAGACATTTATCCCCCAGCACCCCATGTCCCCGCCCTCGGCGAGAGCGAAGATCTCCCCATCTGGTTCGGCCCAAACCCGGGTGAGAACGGAGTCGTCTCGATATACGGGAATAGCTGACCGGCCGCCTGAGCCGAACTCACTGACTATGCCGCCATCGGCGTTCAATTCTCCGACCCACTCCCTAACGCCGGCACCGCCGCCTTCGGTGCCGCCGAGCACGATGCCGCCCGATGGGGTCACGGCGATAGAGGTAACGCTGCCTGGCCAGGGAATTACCGTCCAACCGCCCGACCCGAAAGTCGGGTCGAGGCTTCCGCTGGCGCGCAGGCGCGCCACCAGCCATCCTTTGGTCGTGCCACCGGCGAGGATCGTCCCGCCGCCCGGCGCTGGAACGGCGGCGGCAATGCTGAAGGCCTGACCGCCAAACGCGAGCCGCTCAACGCCATGGCTGCCGAAGGCGCGGTCCGGGGCGCAGTCCGACGTGAAGGCGTGCGCCAGGGCGTAGGAGGCGGACGGGTAACCGGCGGACGCCACGACGAGGGTGGTCCCGCCAGGCAGCATTTCGGTCACAACGGGGCCTCCGCCGGCCAGCCACGACGGCGGCACGGAAATGACAGTGCCCTTCCCGCCCGGACAGGCCGGATCGACAGCACCGTGCGCGAGCCCGCCGGCGTTGGGGTGCGACTCGACGGTCGCGGTGCCGGCCGAACTTGCCGGACCAGCGCAGGCGGCGCACGCCGCGACGAGCACCAAAGGCAGAATCAACCGGCCCGGGCCGCGGATCGCACCATCGAACATGGGACCCACTCCTCTTACCGAATCGAATGCCGCGAGTAGCCGAGCCGCGCGACGGTCGCTATCGACTAACTCATTCATAGGCTGCATCAGCCCCGGCGACCAGTGGTCACGACCGATACACGCCTTGGCCACGATTGAGATTCCCGAACTCCGGCGCATGGGGCGAACGTCATGGTGGCGTGGTCTTCTCCGACTCGGACGCTGACTGAGCGCCGGAAGGACTGTGCGCGAGCAGAAAGTGCGCTGCGCGTTCCGGCAAGACGTGACCGGCGTCGCTTCCTAGCCTCGTGACAACCGTCAGGCGGCCCGCAGGCGAAGGGAATTCCCCATGTCGAACATCTCACCGGAGGGTGCCATCAAGGTTGCGGTAACGGTCGACGACTTCGTGCTCTGGGACGGTGTCCCGATGCCGGACGGTGTGACGCCGCTCGGGATCACCAGGTCTATCGCCGCCACGCTCACCGACCACGGCCTGACAGGCGTGTACGGGTTCTCCCATACCCATCGTCTCGATTCGGATCCAGGCCTGATGGCCGCGTGGGAGGCCTGGGTCGAGGCCGGACACCACCTGGGCAACCACACGCACCTGCACGCCCCGCTGCGGTGGATGTCGGGGGACCAGTACTGCGCCGACATCGACAAGGCCGAGGGACTCATCGGCAGCCTCATCGCGATGGCCCCCGAGCGCTACTTCCGGTACGCGATGGACATGGCCGGCGACACCGAGACCAAGCGCGGCCAGGTGGAGGACCATCTCCGGGCGTCCGGTTACCGCAACGCGCCGATTACGGCATGGTTCGGTGACTTCGCGTGGATCGTTCCCTACTACCGGGCGGTCGTTTCCAAGGACGAGGACGCCAAGCGGATGCTGCAGGAGACCTACGTGTCATGTGCGGTCGGCCAGCTGGCAGCGCACGCGCAGTTGGCGCGGGAGCTGTTCGGCCAGGACATCCCGCTCATCTGGCTGATCCACGGCACGACCATCGCGACCGACACGCTGGGCACGATCCTGGACGCGTTCGTCGAGCGGGGTGTCGAGTTCGTCCCGCTGCGGGAGGCGATGTCCCACCCGGCGCACCTCGGGATGCCGCCGTGCAACTCCGAGTTCCTCCGCAACCATCTTCAGCGGTACGCGATCGCCGCGGGCATCCCGGAGCCGCATCTTGATCCGGAGCTCTTCGGCCGGGTCATCACCGCCGCTCCGCTCGAGGGCTACGACACGGTGCCGGTCTTCGAAGAGAGGATGCTCAAGCCGCTCGCGCAGCGGGCCGGCGCTGCCTACGACTGGACCTGGTGAGACGCTGCGGGAGTTACTACCACGGGCGTCGGCGCTATCCTGCCGGTGAGGCCCGGGTTCAGTGAGGTCCGCCGTGTACGCAGTTGACTCACACCGCTGCAGCGATGTGCCGATCACGGATCGTGCCGAGTGGTGGAGCGAGCTCGTTTCCTCGATCCACAGCCGGATGGCGTTCCGCATCCGCGATGACTACCGCGGGCGCATCGAGCACCAGCACACCGAGGCCTACCAGCTGGTCCGGTGGTGGGGTGATGAGGAGTTCATCAAGCGCTCGGGCACTGATGTCCGGCGGCACCCGCACGGGGCCTACGAGTTGCTGGTGCCGGTGATGGGTTCGATGATGATCCGGCAGGCGGACACCACCCTCAGGCTAGAGCCAGGCAGTATGGCGCTCGCCACCCTCGATGCGGCCATGGACATGTGGCACAGCGACAAGTTCTCGTGTCTGGCCCTGGTGGTTCCCCGGGCCCGCTTGGACGCTCGCATCGGGGGCGTGCTGACCCGCACCGTCGGTCTGAACGCCGAGTACGGCATGGGCCGCATCGTCGTCGACCTGCTGGGCAGCTTGCGCGGTCAGGCGCACGCGATCGACGGGCTGGCCTTCGATGCCGCGGCTGACCGAGCCGTGGACCTGCTGTGTTTCGCCAACGGAGGGGCGCTGGTGCCGCCCGCATACGAGACCCAGGACGACCTCGTCGCCACGATCCGTCGCTTCGTCCGCGCGAACGCCCATGACGCCTCATTGACCGGCGCCGCGGTCGCAGCAGAGCTGGGCTGGTCGTTGCGCCAGATCCAGGCGCGACTCCAGCGCGTCGGTCACACGCCGTCGAAGCTGATCCGGGAAGAACGGCTCGAGCTCGCCCGGCTTAGGCTGCAGCACCCCGGCTGGGACCACCGCACCGTGGCTAACATCGCGCGTTCGTCGGGGTTCAGCAACGCGAGCACGTTCAGCAACGCCTACCGCGAGCGTTTCGGCGAGCGGCCGACCGATACCCGCGAGCGCTGCCGCGCACATCGCGTCCCTGAATCACATACGTTGGACCGCCGGCAGTAGCCGATGCGCGCGAGGAATGAGCTGTGCGCGTCAGGTCAAGCCCCGGCCGGCCGGGCGGCCTAGCCTGCGAAGGCATGAACACAGCTGGGGCCGTCGTCTCGATGCGGAGGACGCACCCATCCCGTGATGCGATGCTCCCCGGGGAGCGGCGATGGTGACCGCCCGTGAGCTGGTGCTCTCGCGGCGACCGCTGGGACCGATCGAGCCGGGCTGCTTCACGCTCGTGGAGCGGGAGTTGCCCGCGCTCTCGCGGGGTCAGGTGCTCGTCCGGGCCGACTGCTTCAGCGTGGACCCGTCGATGATCCCCCGGCTCTCCGCGGACACCTACGCACCTGCCTTCGAACTCGGCGTCGGGATCGAGGCGAGGGCGGTCGGCCAGGTCGTGCAATCCGCCGCGGACAGCTGGTCGGAGGGCGACTGGATAGTCTGCTGGGGAGGGTGGCGTGACTACGCCGTAGTGGACGCGAGTGCCGGGACCCGCATCGAGCCGCGCAACCGCCTGCCACCCCACACGTGGCTGCACGTCCTGGGCGTTCCGGGACTGACCGCCTACATCGGCCTGGTCGACGTCGCGCAGATTCAACCGGGCGAGCGGGTCTGGGTATCAGCCGCGGCCGGTGCCGTCGGCTCGGTGGCGGCCCAGCTGGCGAAGACCCGCGGCGCCTCGCTGGTGGTCGGATCCGCCGGGGGTGCCGAGAAGGCGCGCTACCTCACCGACGCGCTCGGGCTGGACGCCGCTGTCGACTACCGGGCCGGTCACCTCGCCGGGCAGCTGCGCGGGGTTGCGCCCGAGGGCATCGATATCTACTTCGACAACGTCGGCGGCGACCACCTCGAGGCCGCCATCGACCTTCTGCGGGTGGGTGGCCGGGCCGCCGTCTGCGGAATGATCTCAGGCTACGGAAAGCCGCCCGGATCAGGGCCTGGCAACCTCACGCAGCTGATCGTCAAGCGCCTCCGAGTCGAGGGCTTCCTGGTGCTCGATCACCTGCACCGGAGGGCCGCCTTCGAGAAGGAGATCCTCCCGCTGGTCGAGGACGGCACGCTGCATTCTGAGGTGACGATCTTCGATGACCTGGAAAGCGCGCCGCAAGCGCTCCTCGCGCTGCTCGACGGTACGAAGCTCGGCAAGGCGCTGGTCCGCCCATGACGCAAGTCCCAGCCGGGGCCTAACGCGCGACCCGCGCCCGATCACGCGCGGCCGACCGGGCCTCGGAAGGGGGCTGCAGGCCGTTGCCGATCAGGTGAAGCCGACGTCGAGGATGAAGTGTCCGAGATGCAGGTTGAGTGATCCGCCGCCTGCCCAGTGCACGATGAACGCGAGCAGGATGATGACCAGGATGATGACGACCACCCAGATGAAGAACAAGACGATGCCGGGGATGGCGTACCCCGCTACAGTTCTCGATCTAGCCACGGCCGTCAGCTACCCGCACTCGCCCTGTTTATTCGGCGACCGGTGCTTACCGGTCCGGCGTCACGCCCGCGCCGATCGACGCCGCCGTCACCCGGGCTTGACGTGGGGCAATAGCAATCCGTGGCGTGCTGTGTGCCGAACTGCCGCCAACGGCCTTACATTGACTGGGTGATGTCGTACCTCACCCTCTCGCAGCGCCTCGAGGAGGAGCTGGCCAAGGCCTCGCCGGGGGACCCTGTCCCGTCGGAAAACGAGCTCGCCCGGTACCACAAGGTCCACCGCCTGACCGCGCGGGCGGCGCTGCAGGAGCTTGAGCGCAGGCATCTGGTCCGGCGGGTCCAGGGCCGCGGGACGTTCGTCTCCCGCCGCCTGGACTACCGGATCTCGACCGAAGGCCCGGCGTCCTTCACCGACATCGTGCGCAGCGCGGGCGGCAATCCCTCCACGACCACCGAGCAGGTGCTGGTCCGCGCTCCGACTCCGGCCGAGCGCCGGTCCCTCGCGCTGGCTCCCCGAGCGCACGTGGTCGAGCTGCGGCGGACGCGGTGGCTCGACTACGAGCCAGTCGGCGTCGGGACGAGCGTCCTGCCCGCCGCCCTGGTGCCAGGCCTGCAGGAAAAGCTCGGCCCGGACGGCTCGCTGTACCGCGCGCTCGTGGAGGAGTACGACTTGCAGCCCAGGCGGGCGTGGTTCCGGTGCGAGGTGGCGGCCGCGCCGGAAGAGGTCGCCCTGCAGCTCAACCTCCGCGGCCGGCCCGACCTGTTCCACAACTGCGGGCGGCTGGAGTCGGAGCGGCTGCACGTCCCGATCGAGATCCAGGACGGCTGGCTGCGGACCGACTATTTCAACGTCGTCGTCGAGGTGGGCGACTTCATGTAACGAGGCGGCAAACGATCACGCTTGACACTCCAGCGGCCCAGCTTGTATAGATAACCTAGACAACCTAGTCGGAGCCTGGCCGCCGTGCCTGCGACGCAAGCCCACGCGAGCGACGGAGCGAGATCATGCCTTCCGGAGAGAACGTCGCGCCCGCTGATCGACAAGTTCCCGAACATGAATCGGACGGCAGCGGCCGCGGCCTGCCGCCGATGGCCCCGATGGTCCGGTTGGACCCGCTGTCCCCATTGTCGACGCGCCGCCGGGCCGAGCTGCTGGCGGTCGCCGATGAGTCCGAGCTGGTGGCGCTCGCCGACCGCTGCCTGGCATCCGCGCCGGAGACGAGGGTCATCGAGCCGCCTACGGTCGGCACCATCCCGCTCTGCGTGCGCGAGCCGGTGGTCGGCGAGCGGTTCATCCTGGCCGACGTGCTGGCGACGCAGGCCGAGGTAGAGCACCGGGGTCACCGGGGCTGGGCGATGCGCCTCGGCGAGGATCCCGCCGCCACGCTGGCCGCCGCGATCTGCGACGCCGAGGCGGCCTCGGGCGCCGGCCTGGCGCAGGAGGTCGACCTGCTGTGCCGGCGTACCGAGCGCGATCGCGCCGCCGACGCCGCGAGGGAATGGGCCGAGCTGGCGCGCACCGAGGTGCGCTTCGAGGAGCTGACCTGATGGGCGCCGGAGGGGCATCCGACCGGCTCAGCCCCCTGACGTCTCAGGCGGTGTTCCGCGTCCTGCTGGACAGCCTGGCCCGGCCGGGCCGCGTCCTGGCGCTCCCCGCGCCGGTGGCGGGCGGCGGCCCGGGTGGCGGGGACGGACGGGGAGTCGGGCCGGGCATCGTGCCGCTGGCCCTCGCCGTGATCGGCTCTAAGGTCGCCGTGGCGGGCGCGCCGTCCTGGCAGGCGCGGATCTGCCGCGCCACGGGTGCATCGCCGGCCGACCTGGCCGAGGCGTCGCTGGTGGCGATCTACGGAACGGCGGATCCGCAGGCGGTCTCGCTGCTGCGGCGCGGCTCGGCCGCGGCACCAGAGGACGGCGCGAAGGTGGGCCTGGCCTGTGGCGCCCTGACCGAGGGCGGGCCGGGGGGGACGACCCTGGAGTTGTCGGGCCCGGGCGTGCCGGGCCGGACGCGCCTCGGCGTGGACGGCGTGGGCCGTGACGTCTTCGACGCCTTGCGCGCCGCCAACTCGATGTTCCCTGCCGGGGTCGATGTGTGGCTGGTCGATGAGCGCGGCCGGGTGGCCGGGCTGCCGCGATCTACACGTCAGGCGGTGGTCTGAGTGGGTTACAGCGCGGCCCGGGGTGGCCTGGACGCGATCCTGGCGGCCGAGGAGCTGATGCGCGCGAAGCGGGACGGCGGGTCAAGTCCCCCGCTCGGGATCGACCAGGTGACCGAGCGGCTGAACCTCGCCGTCGACCGGGTGATGGGCGAGGCGGGGCTGTGGGCCCCGCAGCTGGCCGCGCTGGCGCTCCGGCAAGCCGAGGGCGACATCATCGAGGCGGCTCACCTGCTGCGAGCCTTCCGGTCGACCCGGATGCGGCTGGCTGAGCCGGTGACGGTGAACGCCGACGAGCTGGAGATCCTCCGCCGGATCGTGCCGGCCTACCGGGTCCCGCCAGGCCCGCAGCTGCTCGGCCGGACGCTGGACTACGTCGGCCGGCTGCTGGACACCGGCGCGAGGCCGCGGCCAGCCGGTCCGCCTGCGCCGGCCGATCAGGAGCCGCCCGCGCCGACCCCAGAACCCCCGGAGGCGGCGCCAACCGCGCAGGTCCTGGCAGCGGACGGCACCCAGAACGGGCGGCATCCTGGCCGGCTGCTCGACCTGCTCCGGGGCCAGGGCATGGTCCGGGACCGGCGCCTGCCCGATGACCCGGAGCCGCACGACATCACCAGGGACCCCGTACGGCCTGGCGCGCCGCGGTCCGCCCGCCTGTCGGTCATGGCCAGGGCCGAGACCGGGGCCCTGGTCAACCTCTGGTACCGCAACATCCTCGGTCCGGACGGCTACATCCACGAGGTCACCCTCGGCGAGGTGCGCCACGGCCGGCTGCCGGTCCGGGTCATGCACCCGGTGGCCGGGGAGCCTGTGTGCCTCGGCTCGGTCCGGGTCACCGAGGTCGAGGCGATCGAGGACCTCGACGGCGCCGACGAGGAGCGCGGGCTATTCGACGTCGGATACGGGCTGTGCCTCGGCCACAACGAGCGCAAGGCGATCGCCATGGCCAACCTGGACATCGCGGTGGAGCGTGACGGCGGCCGCAGCCCGCTGGAGCAGAGCGTGCTGATGACCACAGACGGGCTAGACGCATCGGGCTTCCTCGAGCACCTGAAGCTGCCGCACTACGTCACCTTCCGGTCGATGGTGGACCGCAAGGCGGCCATCCGGGCGGCGGCCGGGCAACGGGCGGCGGTGCCGACGGCGGAGCAACGGGCGGCGGTGCCGGCGGCGGGGCAGGCCGACGCGGCCGGCACGGCCGGTGCGGTAGGAGCGGGTGTGAACCGGTGACGGTGAGCGCGCTGGCCGCGTCGGCGGCATCAGAGGAATTCGGGCACCTCGACGAGCAGTCCAAGCGGGAGATCCGGTGCGCGCTGCTGACCGCGGTGGCGGTCCCCGGCTACCAGGTCCCGTTCGCCAGCCGGGAGATGCCGGTCGCCAGGGGCTGGGGCTCGGGCGGCCTCCAGGTGACCCTGGCCGTGATCGGGCCGCAGGACACGCTCAAGGTCATCGACCAGGGCGACGACGCGGGCGTCAACGCCGCGAACCTGCGCCGGCTGATCGTGGCGAGCACCGGCGTGGCCGACACCACCGACGCCAGGGCGGCGAGCATCATCCAGACGCGGCACCGTATCCCCGAGGACCAGCTCGGCCCTGATCAGGTCCTGGTGCTGCAGGTACCGGTGCCCGAGCCGCTGCGCGGCGTGGAGCGGGACATGCGCGAGCTGCGGCGGATGCACGCGGAGGCCGACTACAGCGCGATCTGGGTCAGCCTGTACGAGGACCTGGTGCGGAACGGCGTCATCACCCAGAGCACGGGCTACCCGGTGCTGGTCGCCGGGCGCTACGTCATGGCTACCACGCCGATCCCGCGCTGGGACGTGCCCAAGCTGGACCAGGCCGAGTTCCTTTCCCTGTTCGGGGCCGGGCGGGAGAAGCGGGTGTACGCGGTGCCTCCGCATACCAGTGTCGAGCCGCTGGCCTTCGAGGACGTCGCCTTCCAGGTCGAGAGCACGCAGGGCGCCTGCTGCCTGCTCTGCGGCGCGGTCGACGCCTACCTGGTCGAGGTGCCCGACCGCGCCGCGTGGATCTGCAGCGATACCGACTGGTGCCAGCGGCGCCGCTCCAGCGAAGGCGAGGCCGCCGATGCCTGAGGCGGCGCTGCGGGTCACCGGCCTGACCAAGCGGTTCGGCCGGGTGCTGGCCTGCCAGGACGTCGGATTCGACGTGGAGCGGGGCGAGGCGCTCGGCATCATCGGCGAGTCCGGCTCGGGCAAGACCACGGTGCTGCGCTGCGTCGCCGGGGACGTCACGCCGGACGCCGGGACCGCGCCGCTGCGCCGCGGCGCGGACGAGGTGGACCTGTTCGCGCTGACCGGCGCGGAGCGCCGCGCCCTGCGGATCAGCACCGTCTCCATCGTCTACCAAGACCCCGCGCAGGGGCTTAACATGCGGATCTCAGCGGGCGGCAACATCGCCGAACGCCTGATCGCGGCCGGCGGCCGGAACTTCGGCCGGCTGCGCGCCAGGGCCGCCGAATTGCTGACCCGCGTCGACGTGCCGCTGGACCGGATGGACGATCCGGTCGGCACCTTCTCCGGCGGCATGATGCAGCGCGTGCAGCTGGCCAAGGCGGTAGCGAACAACCCGGCCCTGCTGCTCCTGGACGAGCCGACCACCGGCCTGGACGCCTCCATCGCCGCCGGGGTGCTCGACCTGATCAGGGACCTGATCGAGGAGAGCGGGGTGACCGCGCTGGTGGTCAGCCACGACATGACCGTGATCTCGATGCTCGCCACGCGGGCGGTGGTCCTGCGCGACGGGCATATCGTGGAGGCGGGCCTGACCGACCAGCTGCTCGACGATCCTCAGCACGCCTACAGCCAGCAGCTGGTGGCCGCGGCGCGGGGAGGGCTGGGATGAGCGAGAAGGTCCTGGAAGTCCGCGGGCTTCACAAGCAGTTCGTCATGCACGCGATCGGCCGCCTGGTCCCGGCCCTGCGCGGCGTTGACCTGAGCGTCGCCTGGGGTGAGCACGTCGCGCTGATGGGGCCGAGCGGAGCGGGCAAGTCGACGCTGCTCAAGTGCGTCTGGCGCAGCTGCCTGCCGTCAGCCGGGGAGATATGGCTGCGGCGCCGCGACTCCAGCGTCACCGACCTGGCCAGCGCGGACGACCGGGTGATCGTCGAGGTGCGCCGGGAAGACCTCGCCTACGTCAGCCAGTTCCTGCGTCCCGACGCCAGGCGCACGGTTCTGGAGGTGGTCGGCCGCGCGGCCATCCGGCGCGGCCTGGAGCCGGAAGGCGCCGCCGCAGCCGCCGCGGCCGCCCTGCGCCGGCTGGGCCTGGCCGAGGAGTTCTGGGGCACGCAGCCTGTCGTGCTGTCGGGCGGCGAGCAGCAGCGGGTCAACCTGGCCGCGGGCACGCTCTGCCCGCCGCGGCTGCTGCTGCTGGACGAGCCCGTGGCGGCCCTCGACTCCGGCCACCGTGAGGCGGTGTTCCGGCTGATCCGCGAGCTGAGCCGGGCCGGGGTCTCGGTGCTGAGCGTCTTCCACGACACCGAGGCCGTCCGGGCGCTGGCCGACCGGGTAGTCGTCCTGAGGGACGGACAGGTGGTGGCCGAGGGAACGCCCGCCCAGACGCTGGACCGGGTCAGCGCGGCGTGACCGCAGGGCTGGTGACCCAGGTGCGCCGGGCCGGGCGGTCCGACGCCAGGGTGATGGCGATGATGCGCTACGCCTTCCGCACCGAGCTGGCGCTCTGGCCGTCGCCGCGCAGCGTTCCGCCGTCCGCCCGGCACGGGTTCCGCCGCCAGGGCGAGGTCATGGAGCTGCACTGGACGGCCGAGAGTTCGCCGGAACTTCGCCTGGCCGCCGAGCCCGTTTCACTGCCGGTGACCAGACTCGGTCCATAACTTGTATAGATAAGCTCGCGCTCGGTTGGCCGGGGGCCAGGGCCGGGGGAGAGGACGGCACATGGTCGTGCACCTGCTCAGCAACGTCCGGGCCGTGGCCGGCGGCCGCGTTATCGAGGACGCGACCGTGGCCAGCGAGGACGGGCGGATCGTAGGCCTCGAGGAGAACCGGTCCTACGCCGGCGCCATCGACGGACGCGGCGCGTTCTGCCTGCCGGGGCTGGTTGACTCGCACTGCGACGCCCTCGAGCGCGAGGTGTCGCCGCGCCCGACGGTCAGCTTCGACCCGGAGTTCGCGCTGCGGTCGCTCGAGGCCCGGTTCCTGGGGGCAGGCATCACCACCGCCTGCCACGGCGTGAACTTCTTCGGCGAGGGCGACCGGATGCGCACGCCTGAGATGGCCGCCCGGCTAGTCGACGTGATCGCCGCGCGGCGGGCCGCGGGCGCGCGCATCGATCACCGGGTGCTGTTCCGGGTGCCCGCGCGCACCATGGGCTCGGTCGACCGGGCGATCGAGTGCCTGCCCGGCGGGCAGCCCGAGGGCGACGTGCCCCTGGTGTCGTTCGAGGACCACACGCCCGGCCAGGGCCAGTACCGCAACATCGACATGTACAAGGCGGCGATATCGGAGGAGCACCGGGCGGAGATAGGGGACCTCGACGCCGAGATCGCGCGGCGGATGGCCGAGGCCGAGGCCAAGCTGCCGATCCGCGAGGCGACCCTGGCGCGGATCCGCGACCTGGCGGCCGCCGGGTCGGCCCGGGTGCTGGCGCACGACTGCGTGGACGCCGAGGAGGTCGCGGAGGCCCGCCGCTGGGGTGCCGCGGTGGCCGAGTTCCCCTGCACCGTGGAGGCCGCGCGCGCCGCCCGCGACCAGGACATGCCGGTTGTGCTCGGCGCGCCGAACATCCTCCTCGGCGGCTCGCACTCGGGCAACGCCTCGGCGGAGGAACTCGTCGCGCTGGGCTACTGCACCGGCCTGGCCTCGGATTACGCGCCGTCCACCCTGCTCGCCGCGGCGTTCGACCTGGCGCGCAGGGGAGTCGTGGAGTTCACGGCCGCGGTGGCCCTGGTCACGGCGGGCCCGGCCGAGGCGGTCGGGCTGCGCGACCACGGCCGGCTGGCTCCCGGCTGCGTGGCCGACCTCGTCCTCGTCGAGCAGGACGGGCGCTGGCCGCGCGTCATCTGCGTCCTCGCGTCCCCGTGCCCCCAAAAGGGCCGCGACGATGCGTCCCGGCCGCTCACCGAGCTCGCGATTGCTACCTCTACCCGTCCTACGGGCTGCTGTCCGTCGGGATCAACCCGAACACCGGCGTAACCCCGGTCTGAGCACCTGACCAAGGTGTTCGGCCAGACCACCGCGCTGGACGGGGTGGACCTGGAGGTGCCCTCCGGGCAGATGCTCGCGCGCCGATCACCTCGGCCGCCGCCGGCCTGCCCCGCCGGCCGACGATGGGAGACCGCATCATCCGGTCCGTGATCGGCTCCGGCTCCCGCCAGGCCGCGCCGGTGTTCGACCGGCGGACGGTCCGCCCGCCGTGGACTCGCGACCGGGTCCAGCGCTTCTCCTTCGCCGGGGGCGCGCTGGCGGTCGTCGTCATCTCGCTCTGGGTGGCCAAGATCAACCCGCTCCAGGCCATCACCTCGCTCAGGCAGATCTGGGATACCGTCAGGCTCTACTTCCCGCCCGACTTCACCACCGATCGGGGCAACCTGATCTCGGGCACGCTCCAGTCGGCGAGCGTCGCGATGGTGGCCACGTCGATCGGCTTCCTGCTCCAGAGCGTGCAGATCCTCGCCTACCGGACCACGGGCGCCGTCATCATCCTCATCTTCTCGGTCGTCCTGGTGATCGAGATCATCACCAACTGGGTCCGCAAGCACCTGATCTGAGGCATCCCAGCCATTCAAAATCCAGTATGTTGCGGCGTGTCGCCGCGCTTAGAAGCAAGTTTTTCGCTATCACGTTTGACAGTGCTCGGCCCGGCGGGCTGGCTGGCCTCATCGCTGAGTGCGGCGGCGCGTGTATGTATGACTGACGTGGTATCGTATGAGTATGACAAACGCGATGACAGTCCGGCTCGACGAGGAGACGTCCCGCGAGCTCGCCGAACTCGCCGGGCACTACCCGAGCCGGTCCGCTGCCATCCAGGACGCCATTCACAGTGCGTGGCGGCAACTCCAGGCCGACAAGCTGGAAGCCGGCGTACGCCGCCGCGGTCGCCGACAACCCGCACTACCCTTACGAGTCGGCCGAGGAAGCCGCCGTGCTGCGCGCGCGCCGCCGCGCCCGGCAAGAGCGCGACACGCTCACGTGACCGCCAACCCGCAACGAGGCCAGGTCTACCGCTGCGACCTCGGCTACGGCCTCAAGCCATGGCTTGTGGTATCCAACAACGCGCGCAACCGCCTGCTCGATGACATCATCGCGATCAGGCTCACCACCACTGCCCGCGACCTGCCGACCTGGGTCAAGCTCTCCCCGGCCGACCCGCTCACCGGATACGCCAACGCCGACTGCATCGAGCAGCTGGGCAAGGACGAGCTCGGCGGATACGTCGGCGCCTTGTCACCGGCCTCCATGCGTGGCGTGAACCAGGCCCTGGCCATAGCACTGGCCCTTACCTGAGGACGCGACCGGCACCACTAACCCCGCACATGGCCCGGTGCAGGCAACCCAGATGAACGCTATCGGCGTGCCATGGCGGGCAAGCGCCGAGCTCCCCGAGCCCACGCAGAACGGGTCGGCGCGCGTTCTCCCGGCCGTGCCCGTCGCTCAGCGTCACACTGCTATCGGCATCACCGCGGGACCGATCCTCAATCCATCATCGGCTGGCTGCAGGCTCACGGGTCGCTGCTCGAGATCCTGGCCTGGTTGAGGCAACATCAAGAGGATGTACGGGGCCTATCCTGCTGAAGCAGGCGCGCGATACGCATGCATGAGAGTGCGTCCAGATGTGCGTTAGACGTGCATGCAGCAATTGCCGCGAGAGGAATATGTGCTGCTTGGCTGGTATTGTCATGGTGAGGATTGCTATGCGTCCTGGAGCCGTGGCTCAGGCTCAATTTCGAGGTATCCGTGGTAGGCGTGGATCGTCACGAGGAAGTGATGCAGGAAGCCCTCTAGTCCGGCCAGCCCGAATGGGTGGGGCCACGGTTCGCAGAACCAGACCGGCGCATCCCAGGAGAACTCATCGGTGCCATCGGTCACCATGAGATTGACGCGGGCCATCGTGCCGGCAGTTTTCACTCCTCCGATGTAGAACTCTTCGGTCAGGTCGCCGGATAGCTCGATGCCGGCGAGGGGGGCCATTTCCGCGCTCATCCTGGTTCGGAGCGCTCCGGTATCGAGCAGGCACTCTATGGGAGCGGCCTCCAGGCCTTCCAGGGCAATGTCAACAACGGGCCGCGGGGTCAGTACGCCGCCACTGGCTGCCGGAAGCGCCCGGAAGGTGAATCTCATTGCGGGGCCGCGCCGGTGATGGCCTGCTCGGAGGCCACCACCCGGAACATTGACTGCGCCCGCTGACGGTGCTGGGCCAGCCACGCCACGACCTGTTTCGGTGAGGGCGCGGCAACCAGCACTTCATCGCCGCGCACCGCGACCCACAGGCCGATGAAAGGACGCAATGTCTCTGCCGAGGGTGCCGGGCGCTCATCCATGCTGGAAGCGGCTGACGGCGGTGGTGTGGCGGCTGCGGGGATCACCGGGTGGCGTCCCCCGCGGGTTGCTGCACGCCCGGCGGGAAAGCCAAGACGGGTGAGCACGCGGCGCGCGTGATGGGTGGTGAAGTCAGCCCGGTCAAGCCCGGTTACCAGGGCCAAGACCTGCTTGGGGGGCCAGCGCCGGCCGTTGACCACGACGAAGTGCTCGTGGATCGGTTCGGGCAACGCTCCTTGCAGTGCGGCCTCGACGCTGCGTGAGTCCAGGCTGTACTGGTGACCCGAGACCGTTATCGTCGGCATGCTGTCCCCGATTGTTACTCTCTAAAGCGTATTCTCTGATTCGTCTCCACTGTAGGGGACTTGCGGAGCGCACGCAACTGCCACCGGGGTCCCCTCGACTCAGCAACTGAGTTCAGCCGCCGGTCATCGTTGGGGTAGCACCAGTGACAGCCCCTGGCTGACCTGCCGCACGTCATCGACGTCCCCACGTCGTCGCGGGGCAAGCGCCGGGATCCAAGCCGGGTGGCGTCTCCCTGGTTCCATGTGAGGATGGCGGTCATGGAGATCCCGGCCAGGACCCCGGGCATCTGGAGGCGCCCGCCGCAAACCCGGGCCGCCGGACGGCCCTGATCCGCCCGGCAGTACTGGCCAAGGGTTCACCTTCACCCCGGCCGGCGGGCCTGGCCCGCCCGGCGGGTACGGAACCTGGCGGCTGGCCACCGGCACCCCCGGCCAACCGGACCTGCTGGTTGACCTGGAACCCCTCGTCGGCCCGTGCGATCACCGCCACGAGGCCAGTGGCCACGATCCCGGGGTCCTGCTGCGGCACCTGACCCAGGTCCGGTACGCACATTGCACCGGGCCGGCATCCGGCCTGCGCCGGGGCCCGGAAGGCGCCTCCGCCTGGTAGTCGGCCAGCAGCTCGCCTGCCTGCGGAGTAGTATGTTCGTATGGCGAAGCGTAAGATTACCGTCTCGGTGGATGAGGAACTCGTCGACATGGCGCACGCGCTCGGCGAGGACAAGCTGTCCGCCGTGGTTAACACTGCGCTGGCCGAGCACGTGGAGCGCCTGGGCCGGCTGGCGACGCTGCGGCAGCTTCTTGATCGCTGGGACGCTCAAGCTGGTCCGGTACCAGCCGAAGTCCGGGCGGACGCGGCCGCGGCGTTCGACGAGGCGGAAGATAGCCCGGGCGTGGCCGCCGGATGACCGGCGCGCCACTCACCTTGGATGCTGACGGCTTGGATGCTCTGACCGAGCAGCCTCCGCCCGACCGGCTGCGGGCGCTGCTGGCCGAGGCCTGGGAACGCAAGAGCGATGTGCTGGTCCCAGCGCTGGTATGTGCCGAGTGCTGCCGGGGCGCCAGGCGGACTCGTGCTGTCGAAGCGGCGCTGGCGCAGCATCGTGACACCCGCGCCCAACGGCCTGCGGTCCGCATAGTTCCGACCGACTTCGACCTCGCGCGTCGCGTTGGTGCGGTCCTGTTCGGCGTGGGCGCGGGCACGGAGGACGTCGTTGATGCGCATTCGATCGCCGTGGCGTCGATGCACGGCCGTGCGGTGGTTGTGACCGCCGATCCAGATGACATGGTTCGCCTGGCTTCGGCCATGCCGACGGTGCGCATCGTCACTCGCCCCGCACGCTGACCGGAGCGCGGTCAGCCGGGGGGCAAGGGAGCGCGGATGAGGCGCTCGATGTCTTGGCCGAACGGCCGGTCGCCTTCAATCGGGCCGATGATTCCCGCCAGCCAGTCCATTAGCGGCACGCACCCGGCCGGGGACGGGCTCCCTGGCAGGGCCATGGCCTGGTAACCGGCCAGCAGCTCGCACGCCGTGACGGCGCGGGCGTGGCGCAGCGCAGCGCGGAGCTTCTCGGCGGCCTCCCAGGCGAACGACTGGACGTCCTCCTGGCCGCCGGAGGTCTCGATCAAGCCGACCGGGGTAGCGACCGCCAAGAGGCGCATGGCGTGCACCTCCCCGGCGGCGCGCTTGTGGACCGGGGACATCCCGGCCTCGGGGCCCGGATGGCGGGCCAGCTGGGCGGGCAGCCCGGTCACCGCGGGATCCAGCAGCCGGTGGAGGCGGGCCGCCGCCACCTCCGCCGCGTGGCAGAACGCCGCGGTGAGCTGGTCGCAGTGCGCGGCCAGGTCGATTCCGTAGAACCCGGCGGTCCCGATGAACCGCCCGTCCAGGTACGCGGGGGAGTCGGTGACCCCGGCCAGGGCGCGGTGCACGGCCGCCTCGAGCAGGCCGGCGGCCCGCAGGACCTGGGTGAGCACGAGCCCGGCGACCCGGAACGACACCGGAGCCTGCAAGGACCGCGGCGCCGGGTCGTCGCCGACCAGAGCGCGCAGCCGGCCCAGCACCGAAGCGAGCAGGTCGTCGCCGCGCGCGCACGCGGCGCTGTAGGGATCGCGCGACGCCCGGGCCGCGACGATCGACAGCGCCGCGGACGCCTCCATCAGCGAGGCGAGCGCGGCGGCCTCCTCCAGGCGGAGCACGCAAAGGCCAGTGGTCCCCGGCTCGCCCTCGATGAGGGCGAGGCCTTCCTTCGGGCCCAGGCCGAACTCGCCGAGCCCGCACTCCTCAAGCACCTGGCGCGCGGGCCGCAGGGTACCGTCCGGCCCAGGCCCCAGCACCTGGCCGATCCCGACCAGCGGCCCGAAGGCGTGGGCTAGCTGCATGATCTCGCCCGCGGCCCCCATGCCGGCGCGCGGCACGGCCGGCACGATGCCGTGATTGAGGAAGTCGGCGAGCCGCTGGCAGAGCTCGCCCGATACGCCGGCGTCGCCGGACAGGAACGTCAGCAGCCTGACCGCGAAGATCGCCCGCACCTCGGGCTCTTCCAGCCACGGCGGACCGCCCGTGGCCCGGGCCAGCAGCAGGTTGCGCTGGTGGGAGCGCTGCTGCTGTTCGGTCAGGCGGACCGAGGCCAGCGCCCCCAGGCCCGTGTTCACGCCGTACACCAGCCGCCGGTCGGCCAGCGCCCGCCGTGCCTCGGCGCAGCGGTCCTGCACGACCTTGAGCAGGTCCGGCCCAATGTCGACAGCTTGGCCGGCGGCGACGGCCCTGATGAGCCGGAGGTCCGCGTCGCCCGCCTCGGTAAGCACCAGCTCAGGCATCGCTACCGGTACCTGAGCATCGTTCCCGCGTCCTGCTCCTCCGCGCGGCGCAGGATCGCCAGGCCGACGGCGATGTCGAGGATGGCGAGTCCGCGGTGCCAGAACAGGATCCGCTCGTCGGCGCGTTCCCGGCCGGGCACGCGCCCGGTGACGATCTGGCCGAGCTCAGCGTAGAGCGAGGCGGCGGTGAGGCGCCCGCTGTCCACGTGCGGGCGCAGCGCCCCGAACCTTCCCGACTGCGCCTCCCGCCAGTCGTCCACCACCACCTTGTCCATCACGTCGAGCAGGTTGAGCTCGACCGCGCTGACCGTGCCGTAGGGGACGACGAAGGCGCCGGGCTTGACCCAGGCGGTGCGCAGCAGCGGCTCAGGCACCCTTAGGCGTGACGCCTCGACCAGGATGTCGGCACCGTCGAAGGTCTCCTCGGCGGTGGCCGTGACCCGGATGCGGGTCGAGGTGACCGCGGCCAGTTCCCGCGCGAAGGCGACGCGCGACTCCGGCCTGCGGCTGGTGACCCGGATCTCGTCCAGGTTGAACAGCTGGTCGAGCAGGATGACGTTCCAGAACGCGGTACCGCGGGCCCCCACGTGCCCGAGCACCCTGGAGTCCTGTCGGGCCAGGTAGCGGGCCCCCACCGCCGTCATGGCGCCCGTCCGGCAGGCCGTGATCATCGTCGCGTCCATGATCGACAGCGGGACGCCCGTTTCCGGGTCGTACAGCGTCAGCAGCCCGAGCTCGCTGGGCAGCCCGACCGCATAGTTCGACACGAAGTCGCCGACGACCTTGATGCCGCTCACACCACGGCCGCCGCTCACGCCACGGCCGCCGCTCACGCCACGGCCGCCGCTCACGCCCGGGCCGCCGCTCGCTCCCTGTCCGCCGTCCACGCCGAGCGCCGGCAGGTAACCGCGGAGCACGTTGAAGTGACCGGCGCCGTTATTGTCCGGGACGAGGTGCACCCGCGGCTCGACGACCACCCGCCCTTCGCCGTGCGCGCGCACGGCGTCTTCCACCGCGGCGAGGATCTCGGCGTTCATGATGCCGAGCGAGTCGATGTCCGGCCCGGACAGGAAACGAAGCCACAATCCTCCGGTCCCGTTCACACTGACGATTATGGGGCCCGGGCGGCCCGCCGGGTCGCCCTCGTGGTCATAGCGGGCTCGCGCGTTTACGCTGTTAACACCGAGGCCGCCGAACACGGAGACACCATGACCCAAGCGACGGACGAGTGACCAGCCGCCACCCCCGGGTAAACGACTGGGCCACCGACTTCGACCACACCGACCCCGCCTGGGTCACCGACCCGTACCCGATCTGGGACGACCTGCGGCAGCGCTGCCCCGTCGCGCACAGCGACCGCTACGGCGGCACCTGGCTGCCCGTCACCCACAAGCTCGTGTCCGAGGTGGCCTACGACACCGATCACTTCACGTCGCGCTCGGTCGTGGTCAGCGAACGCCGGCCCGGCCCCGAGGACCTGCCCGCGCCCATCGGGCTGTCCCCGCCGATCACCTCAGACCCGCCGTTCCACGCCATCGCCAGGAAGATGCTGATGTCGGCCTTCACGCCGAGGCCGATCGCCGCGCTCGAGCCCTTCACCAGGCAGCTGTGCCGGGATGTGCTGGCCGAGACGGCGGGAAAGGCGAGCTTCGACGCGGCCGCCGACTACGCCGGGCACATCCCGGTCGGGGTCATCGTCAGGTTCCTCGGCTTCCCGCAGGAGGACGCCCACCTGTTCCGCGGCTTCATCCACCTGGTCCTGGAGGAGGTCGACACCCCCGACGAGGACGAGGAGCGGGAGGCGGCGTTCGCCGAGATGGACGCGTACATGGACGCCCAGATCCAGGACCACATTGACCACCCGAGGGACGACCTGACCTCCCACCTCATCGACGCGAAGATCGACGGGAACAAGCTGCCTATCGAACTCATCCGCGGCACCATCGTCCTGCTGATGATCGCCGGGATCGACACCACCTGGTCGGCGATCGGCGCCTCGCTGTGGCACCTGGCCCAGCACCCGCAGGACCGCCGCAGGCTGGCCAGCGAACCCGAGCTGATGGGCAGCGCCGTCGAGGAACTGCTGCGCGCCTACGCGCCGGTCACGATGGCGCGCCTGGTGGCCACGGACTTCGACTTCCACGGCCACCCGTTCAAGGAGGGCGACTGGCTGCTCCTCCCGTTCCCCGCCGCCAACCGCGATCCCGCCGTCTTCGAGAACCCCGGGCAGGTGCAGCTCGACCGGGCGAACAACCGGCACGCCGCCTTCGGGCTCGGGCGGCACCGCTGCCTCGGGTCCCACCTGGCGCGGATGGAGCTGCGGGTCGCCCTGCAGGAGTGGCTGGCCCGCTACCCGGAATTCGAGCTGGCCGACCCGGCGGCGGTCACCTGGTCCGCGGGCCAGGTGCGCGGACCCCGCGCGCTCCCCGTCACGATCAGCGGGAATGGAGGGTGAAACCACCGCCGTTCGGGGAAAAGAGCTCTTTCATCATCCCGAACGAGCGGTTTGTTACGGTCCCGGCCACGACCACGGCATTGCGGCGCCACCCAGACCTGGCATGCTGGTCGAGTGGAGGATGAGCAGCCAGGCCGGCTAGCGCGGCTGTGGAAGGCCGCCGACGCGCGGAAGGTCCCGCTGCGGACCATCGTGGTCACGGTGGTCGTGGTGGCGGCCGCCTACCTGCTCGGCAAGCTGATCTACCGGCTGCGCGACATCCTGCTGCTGATCGTGGTGGCGGGGTTCCTCGCCCTCCTGCTCAACCCGCTCGTGGTCCTGCTGCAGCGGCACCCGGTGTTCCGCCGGCGGGGCTCCGCGGTCTCGATCGTCAGCCTGCTGACCGTGGTGGCCTTCACGGGCCTGGTCTTTGCGTTCGGCTACCCGCTGGTCAACGGGATCACGGACCTGGCCCACACGCTGCCCGCCTACCTGGCCAAGGCGGAGCACGGCCAGGGCTGGATCGGGCACATCGTCCGCAAGTACCACATCCAGACCTGGGTGCAGCGGAACGTGCCCAAGCTGGTCACCTACGCCCGGTCACTGTCCAAGCCCGCCCTGACGATCGGCAAGGGCGCCGTCTCGCTGGTCATCGAGCTCTTCACGATCTTCGTCCTGGTCCTGCTGCTGCAACTCGAAGCCCCGAAGATGCGGGTCTGGCTGTTCGCGCAGATGGGGCCGGAGCGAGCCGCCGGGGTCCGCCGGGTGGCCGGGGAGGTGAACCAGGCGGTCATCGGCTACATGCTCGGGAACCTGCTGACCTCGCTCATCGCGGGCGTCGTGGTGTTCGTGTCGCTGACGATCGTCCACGTGCCCTTCCCGCTCCTGTGGGGGCTCTGGGTCGCGCTGGTGGACTTCCTGCCCATGATCGGCGGCGCCCTGGCCGGCATCCCCACCGTGCTGTTCGCGTTCGGGACCGAGGGCATCACGGCGGGCGTCGTCACGCTGGTGGTCTTCCTGGTCTACACCCAGGTCGAGAACCACATCCTGAACCCGGTAATCATGAGCAGGACGGTGAAGATCAACCCGCTGCTCGTCCTGCTCGCCGTCCTGGTCGGCGCCTCGCTGGGCAGCCTGATCGGCGGGCTGTTCGGCGGGTTCGTCGCGGCGCTGCTCGCGATTCCCACCGCGGGCGCGCTGCAGGTGCTGGTCCGCGAGGCCTGGCAGGCCACGGCTCCGCGCGCGCGAGCGCCAGCCGGGACCGCGCCGCGGGGGACGCAGCCACCGGAGGCAGTCGCCGGGTCGGCGGAGGCGGTCGTCGAGTCGTCGGGGACGGTCGTGGACCTCAAGGTGGACCTCTTCTCCGTACCGACCGACACGCGGGAGCATGGCCCTTGAGCCCGCCGTGTGCTCCTGACACCCCGAGGTCGCGGGAGGCCTGACATGCCACAGCCACGGGTACTCGGAGTCGTGCTCGCCGGGGGGGCCGGTACCCGCCTGAGCCCGCTGACCGCGGACCGGGCCAAGCCCGCGGTCCCGTTCGGCGGACTGTACCGGCTGATCGACTTCGCGCTGTCGAACCTGGCTAACGGCGGCATCTTGCGGATCGCGGTGCTGACCCAGTACAAGAGCCACAGCCTGGACCGGCATATCTCCACCACGTGGCGGATGAGCTCGCTGCTCGGTAACTACGTGACGCCGGTTCCCGCGCAGCAGCGGCTCGGCCCGCACTGGTACACCGGCTCGGCGGACGCCATCCACCAGTCGATGAATCTGATCACCGACGAGCAGCCCGACATCGTGATCGTCTTCGGCGCCGACCACGTGTACCGGATGGATCCCCGGCAGATGATCGACCAGCACGTGACTCACGGGGCCGGTGTGACCGTGGCGGCCATCCCGGTGCCCAGGGAGGAAGCCTCGGCGTTCGGCATCATCAGCGTCGGGGCGGACGGCCGGACGGTGGACGCGTTCCTCGAGAAGCCCGCGGACCCGCCGCCGATGCCGGGCGACCCCGAGCGGTGCTACGCGTCGATGGGCAACTACGTGTTCGACACCGACGTGCTGGTCGACGCGCTGCGCAAGGATGCGGACGACGACTCAAGCCGGCACGACATGGGCGGCAACATCCTCCCGATGCTGGTCAGCAACGGCAGCGCGCAGGCGTACAACTTCCAGGACAACACGGTCCCCGGCGCGACGCCGCGGGACTCGGGGTACTGGCGCGACGTCGGCACGCTCGACTCGTACTTTGACGCGCACATGGACCTGTGCGCGGTCGAGCCGGTGTTCAACCTGTACAACGACCGCTGGCCCATCCTGACCCACGTGCCGGCCGCGCCGCCCGCCAAGTTCGTGCACAACGACGGCGACCGGACCGGGCGGGCGATCAACAGCCTGGTCAGCAACGGGGTCGTCGTCTCCGGCGGCCTGGTCAGGCAGGCCGTGCTCTCGCCGGGCGTGCGCGTGAACAGCTGGTCCACGGTCGAGCGGGCGGTGCTGCTGCACAACACCAAGATCGGGCGGCACGCGGTGATCAGGGACGCGATCATCGACAAGAACGTGACCGTGCCCGAAGGGGCCCAGGTGGGCGTGGACAAGGACCGCGACCGCGCGCGCGGCTTCGTGGTCTCGCCCGGCGGCATCACCGTGGTGGGCAAAGGCCAGGAGGTGGTGCCGTGACGGGCAGGCTCCGGGTCGCGATGCTGACCCGCGAGTACCCGCCCGAGGTGTACGGCGGCGCAGGCGTGCACGTGACGTACCTGGCCCGCGAGCTGGCCCCCCTGGTCGACCTGACCGTGCACTGCCAGGGCGCGGACCGCCCGGGCGCCGTGGCGCACCGGCCGTGGGACCTGCTCGCCGGCTCGAACCAGGCCCTGCAGGTGATCTCCACCGACCTCTCGATGACCGCCGCGGTCTCGTCCGCGGAGCTCGTCCACTCGCACACCTGGTACGCGAACCTGGCCGGGAACCTGGCCGCCATGCTCTACGGCATCCCGCACGTCATGACGATGCACTCGCTGGAGGTCCTCCGGCCGTGGAAGGCCGAACAGCTCGGCGGCGGCTACGCGCTGTCTTCCTGGTGCGAGCGGGTGTCCGCCACCTCGGCCACGGCCGTGGTGGCCGTCTCTGACGGCATGCGCGCCGACATCCTGACCGCTTACCCCGACATTCCCGCCGAACGAATCTCTGTGATACGCAACGGGATCGACACCACCGAGTACGCGCCCGATCCTTCCACCTGGGTGCTGGACAAGTACGGCGTCGACCCTCGCCGCCCCTACGTGATCTTCGTGGGCCGGATTACCAGGCAGAAGGGCCTGCCGGTGCTGCTGCGGGCGGCATCTGGCCTGGTCCCGGAGGCGCAGCTGGTCCTGTGCGCCGGCGCGCCCGACACCCCCGAGCTGCTGGCCGAGGTGACCGAGCTGGTGGACGGCCTGCGCACTGGCCGAAATGGCAGAGCGCGCTCCGGCGTGCTGTGGATCCCGGAGATGCTGCCGAAGCCCGAGGTCATCCAGCTGCTCACGCACGCCACGGTGTTCGCGTGTCCGTCGATCTACGAGCCGCTCGGCATCGTGAACCTGGAGGCCATGGCGTGCGCGACCGCGGTGGTCGGGTCGCGGACCGGCGGGATTCCGGAGGTGGTCGCCGACGGCGAGACCGGGCTCCTCGTGCCGCCAGGGGAACCCGCGCCGCTGGCGGAAGCCCTGAACGCGCTGCTCCTCGACCCTGACCGCGCCCGGGCCATGGGGCAGGCGGGCCGCAAGCGCGCGGTCGCCGAGTTCGGCTGGCCGGCCATCGCGGCCCAGACCGCCGCCCTGTACGCGAAGCTGGTCAATGGGACATAAATCTCCGTTCCGCGGGTGGGCTTGTTAATCCCTGGTGTAAATGGCGGCGGCGGCACCAAGGTGATCGTATGGACCTGCAACGGGTCCTCGGATGAGAAGTGGTCCCACACCGGCAGCGACGGCGAGTTCGTGCTGGACAGTACGGCCCACGGGGAGCTCTGCCTGACCGATCCGGACCACTCGAAGACGAACCGCACCCAGCTCATCGTCTACCCCTGCCGCAACACCAGTAACCAGCATTGGTCCACGTAGCTGATCGCCCGCTCCGCAGATCCTGACCGCAGCCTGTACGGAAAGCTGGGCATCGGGGTACAAATCTCCGTTCCGGGGGCGGGCTTATTGATCTCTGGTGTAAACCGGAACCTGATGCCAGTGCGTCAGGCATGGGGGCCTAACCGATGCAGGAAGGCAGTTCATTGATTCGGAAATCACGTCGTCGCCTTGTCGTTCCCTTGGTGGTGTTTGCCCTAGTCGCGGCCGGAGGGATCACAGCGGGACTGTCACTCGTGGCCAACGCCAACGAGTTCGCCATCTGCGACAGCGCGAGCACGGCCGGAGTGATCAGCTGCAGTTTTCCGAACAGCACCACGACGGACACGACGATCAACACCCCGTCCGCGATACAGGCGCTCGTGACGCTGGAGACCGGTGACGGCATTACACCCGACGATCAGTACGTCGAGATCACCTATTCGGTGTACTGCTCGCAGGGCGGCGACCAGGAGACCACCTCGAACACCACCGCTGACCAGTTCGCGATCAACACGAGCTCGCCGGTGACCGACACCCTCACGCTGGGCTACACGGACCCGGACAGCTGCACGGTCGAGAACCTGACGGCCACCCTCGAAGCCGGCACCACGACCGACGGGACTACGACCTACACCGACACCACCAGCGGTTCATTCATCATGGAGCTGGAGTGGACGCCGGCCGCCTCGGCAAGCTCGACGACCACCACGGCCTCGTCGGTGGACGTGTCGTACATCAGCGGGTACGACAGCAAGTGCGTCGATGACAAGGGGAACAGCTCGGCGGACAAGACCGAGGTCATCATCTGGTCGTGCAACCATGGCGATTCGGCCCAGGGGTGGACCTACACCGACAGCGAACTGCGGCACAACGGCATGTGCGCGAACGACGCGGGCAACGGCGGTAGCGGCACCCATGTGATCCTGTGGTCCTGCAACGGTGCCTCGAACGAGAAGTGGTTCCACTCGAGCAGCGACGGCGAGTTCATCCTGAGCAGCACGACGCACGGGCTGCTGTGCCTGAATGATCCGGGCTACTCGAAGACCAACCGCACCCAGCTCATCGTGTACAAGTGCAACAACGGCAGCAACGAGCACTGGTCTTAGTGACAACTCCACGGTGACGAGGTTTCGCGGGCTTGGCCGCGTGAACTGAGGTGTAAACCGGTCCTGGTGCTGGTGCGGTATGCACGGGGGGCCCAGGCGAAGCAGAGAGGCAGTTTCTGATGCGAAAAAAGCGCCGCCTGGCCGTTGCGCTTGCGGTGTCGAGTCTCGTCGCGGGAGGCATGTTTTTCGGGGTGAGCCAGCTGGCTCACGCTCAGGACGTGGCCGGCACCTGCACATCCTCCGGCGCGGACGCGAACTGCAACGTCACGGAGACCATCACGTCGCCGTCCAGCATCCTGGTCTCGATCTCGACCACCATTAACGACCAGTACCCGACGTACAACTACACGCTGGAGTGCTCACTGGGCAGCCAGAGCGACACCACCACGGGGAACGGCGACTCGCAGGCGCCGTACACCCAGACGATCTCCCTGCCCTACACCAACCCGGACAGCTGCACGATCTCGGTCACCGCCATCATTCCCACCGGCGACGCGTTCGACCACATCACCCTCACGGTGGAGTACACGACGGGAACGACGAGCTCGTCGGGGCCCGTATCGGTGATCAGCGGGTACGACAACAAGTGCCTGGATGACCGGGGCAACAGCTCGGCGAACAAGACCGAGGTCATCATCTGGACCTGCAACAACGAGGATTCGGCCCAGGGGTGGACGTTCACTAACGGCGAGCTGCAGCACAACGGCAAGTGCGCGAACGACGAGGGCAACGGCGGCAGCGGCACCCATGTGATCCTGTGGACCTGCAACGGGGCCTCGAATGAGAAGTGGTCCCACACCAGCAGCGACGGCGAGTACATCCTGAGCAGCTCGTCGCACGGGCTGCTGTGCCTGGACGACCCGGGCTACTCGAAGACCAACCGTACCCAGCTCATCGTCTGGGACTGCAGAAACACCAGCAACCAGCACTGGTCCTAGCAGCTCCGCGCCAACGCAGCGGGAGGCCGGCCCGGCCTCCCGCTGCGTTGGGGGACACCCGGCCGGCAAACCGATCTCGTGACACCTTTGGCCGCCCGTCCCCGTCCCGGGCCCACCGGGCCAGTCGGCGGATCTCGTGACGGCGCTAACCTCCCCATCTTCCCGTTCCAGAACCCGCCGGACGAATTTCGTGATGGCGCTAACCTCCCCACGCCCGTCCCGGGGCCCGCCAGCGGATTTCGTGACAGCATGGCGGGATGAAGGTGCTGCGCACTCCCGACGAGCGTTTCGCTGACCTGCCCGACTTCGGCTACGCGCCGAAGTACGCCGAGGCCGGCGGGCTGCGGCTGGCCTACGTGGAGGCCGGACCGGCCGACGGTGAGCCCGTGCTCATGCTGCACGGGGAACCGAGCTGGTCGTTCCTGTACCGCAAGGTCATGCCGGTGCTGGCGGACGCCGGGCTGCGTGCCATCGCGGCGGACCTGGCCGGGTTCGGCCGGTCGGACAAGCCGGCCGATATCGACGATCACACCTACGCCCGGCACGTGGAGTGGATCCGCGCGCTCGCCTTCGACCGGCTCGGCCTGCGCGGGCTGACCCTCGTCGGGCAGGATTGGGGCGGCCTGATCGGGCTGCGCCTCGTCGCCGAGCACCCGGACCGCTTCGCCAGGGTGGTCGCGGCCAACACCGGGCTGCCCACCGGGGACCAGCCGATGCCCGACGTCTGGCTGCGGTTCCGCGAGGTCGTGCGCACCGCGCCCGCGCTGAACGTGTCCCGGCTGGTGCAGTCCGGCTGCCAGACGCCGCTTCCGCCTGAGGTGCTGGCGGCCTACGAGGCACCGTTTCCCGATCCTTCGTACGCCGCCGCGGTCCGCGCCATGCCCGGCCTGGTGCCGACGTCCCCTGATGACCCGGCCTCGGAGGCCAACCGGGCCGCCTGGCGCCGGCTGTCCGCCTGGGACAAGCCGTTCCTCGTCGCCTTCAGCGACCGGGATCCGATCACCGGGGGCATGGCCCCCATCCTCAAGCGGACCGTCCCCGGCGCGGCGGGAATCGAGCACCCGGTGCTCACCGGGGCGGGCCACTTCCTGCAGGAAGACGCGGGAGAGCGGCTCGGCGAGGTGATTGCCGAGTTCATCCGCGCTCACCCGGCGCCCCCGTGACCGGCACGCCCGTTCCGCACCGTTAGTGTGATTCACCATGACCGAGGACAGGCTCCCGAACGAGTCGGACGTCGTCACCAAGCTCAGCCGCCACTCGGTGGCCGAAACCGTCGCCAGGTTGACCGGCATCCTCGGCGCGAAGGGCCTGAAGATCTTCGGCGTCATCGACCAGAGCGCCGAGGCCAGCCAGGTGGGGCTCTCGCTGCGGGAGACCACGCTGGTGATCTTCGGCAGCCCCGCCGCGGGCACCCCGGTGATGGTGGCCTCCCCGCTGGCCGCGCTCGACCTGCCGCTCAAGGTGCTGATCTGGGCCGACGGAGAGCAGACCAAGGTCTCCTACTACGCGCCCGCGGCGCTCGCCGCCAGTCATCACCTCAGCGACGACCTGACCGGAAACCTGGCCGCCATCAACGCGCTCACCGACGCCCTCGTGGCCTCATAGCGGCGGGCCCCCAGATTATGTGGGAGGATCCGGGTTCCGGGGAGGATTTGGTGCACTATAGTCCCCCTTTTCCTCCCACAAGCCCGGATCCTCCCCGATAAATCTCGGCATTCCATACGTACGCGGCTCTAAGCCCGGTCGTCCACGGCGGTCGCGTCGTCCAGCGGCTCGGGCGCCTCGTCCGGCGGTCCGCTCGCTACGGGTAGCGGGCCGGTCGGAGCATCGTCCAGCGGCTCGGGCGCCCCGGGCAGGACCTGCTTCATGTAGGCAATCGCGGCGGCCGTGGTGCCGACGTCGTGCCCCGCGGCCTCGGACATGTACCAGCGGTGCTCAAGGACCTCGTGGAAGATTTCCGCCGGGGGGAGCCGGCCGCGGAGGTCGGCGGGGATCAAGGCGATCACCGGGTCGTAGACCTCTTCCAGCCACCGGTTGACCGCCACGATCTCTGAGACCGGGTGGCCTTCCTTCTGCTCCAGGTAGGCGCGGAAGGCGGCGATGTCGTTGAGCAGCCTGCGTGCCTGGTTCTCGCCGGCGTCGATCCCGGTCCGCAGGAACAGCTTCCTGGCGAAGGTCCCCGATTCTGCGACCCTGGTCCGCACGCGCAGCTTGTTTCCCTCCGGCGTGGCGATCAACTCGACCTCGTCGGCGTCGAAGCCGAGTTCGTTGAGCCGGCGCAGCCGCTCGGTGATCCGGTAGCGCTGCTCATCCGGGCGCAGGATCTCTTCCCTGGTCAGTTCATGCCACAGGGAGTCGTATCGTTTCCGCAGCTCGTCGGCGATCTCGAACGGGTCGATATGGTCCGGGAGCAGATCGCCCGCCTGCAGGTCGAGCAGTTCCCCGGCCACGCGCTCCACGGCCAGCTCCAGGTCATACTGGCGCTGCCCGTCGCTCAGCGCCGGGTGCTCTTCGCTGGTCTCGGCGTCGACCAGGTACGCCTCCAGCGTGCCCGCGTCGTAGCGGAACAGCGTGTTCGACAGTGAGCAGTCGCCCCAGAAGAACCCCGACAGGTGCAGCCGGACGAGCAGTTCCACCATCGCGTCGAGCAGCACGCCGGTGGGCTCTATGCTGCGCGGGCGCGAGAAGACCGCCCGGTACGTCGTGGAGAACGTGAGGAACTTCGTCACGAGGATGGCGTCGGCGTCCGCGCGGCGGGGGCGGGACGCGTCGAGATCGACCGCGATCCCGACCACCTCGACGGCGGGCACGTTCGCGCCGGCCAGCGCCCGCAGCAGCCGGTACTCGCGCCTGGCGAGCCGTTCGCTGAGCTCCTTGAGGGCGTACAGCGTGCCGTCGTCGTGGACGAACCGGACCACGTGCCGGGATATGCCCCGCTGCCGGATCTCCACGAGCCGGTCGTCGTGCCAGTCGGCCAGCGGCTCCGCCCATGGCAGGGTCAGCAGCCCGGCGGCTTGATCGGCGGGAGGGGTGAAGACGAACCGCACGCGACCAAGTTCTCGCTTAGCCGAGCTGGGACGGCGACATGTTGGCGCCGCTGATCACCACGGCGACGTTCTCGCCGGGCCCGGGCTTGTACCCGCCGCTGAGCAGGGCCGCGATGCCGACGCAGGCGGCGGGCTCGGCCGCGATCCGCAGCGCCCGCCACAGGGCCTGCTGGGCCGCCAGGATCGAGGCGTCGTCGACGAGCACCACGTCCTCGACGTAGCGCTGGGTGATGGGAAACACCAGCTCGCCGACTTGCCGCGGCGCCAGCGCGTCCGCCGCGACGCTCCCGGCCGGGGCGTCCACGGGCCGGCCCTCGGCCCTGGCGTAGGTGAGCGTGGGCGCGCCGTCAGGCTCGACCCCGATGACGCGGGCGGCGCCTGCGCACCAGGACGCAATGCCGGAGATCAGGCCGCCCCCGCCGACCGGCACCAGCACCGTGTCCAGCTCGCTGACCTGCTCGGAGAGCTCGAGGGCGAGCGTGCCCTGCCCCAGGATCGTCTCGCGCTGGTCGTAGGCGTGCACGCTCATCGCGCCTGAGTTCCGCACCCAGTCCTCGGCCGCGGCCAGCGCGTCGGCGTACCGCTCGCCGGTGACGACCAGGTCCGCGCCGAGCTCGCGGATGCGCGCCATCTTGGTCGGCGACGACACCGTCGGGACGAAGATCTTGGCGGGCACGCCGCGCCGGCTGGCGGCGTAGGCGACGGCCACCCCGTGATTGCCCCCGGACGCCGCGACCACCCCGGCGGCCGGAACGTCCCGCACCAGCAGGTTGGTGAACGCGCCGCGGGCCTTGAAGGACCCGGCGCACTGCAGGAATTCCAGCTTGAGCCACGCCGGCCTGGACCCTTGAACCGCTGTCCCGCCAGACGCGGGCTCGTCAAGATCGGCAAGGTCGACCTGGACGACCGGAGTCCTGCGGATGTAGGGCCTGATCGTGTCGTAGCAGCGGCGGATATCGTCACGCGAGATCACGCCAGCCACGATACCGACCTGCCGGGCCGTCACCGACTCCGCGGCACCGCCCAGCCCGGCGCTGATAGCCTCGGTTGCCGACCACACGCGGAGGCAGCATCTGATGGAACGGCGATCTGTGTCACCGGAGACGCTGGCCGCTCAGGGATCCGGCGAGGCGGACCCGGGGTCCGGCGGCCTGGCGCCGGCCATCACCCCGGCCACGAACTATGAGCGGCAGCCGGACGGGTCCTACCTGCAGGACCGCGTCTACACCCGGGCCGACAACCCCACCTACGAGCTCGCCGAACGGCTGCTGGCCGCCCTGGAGGGCGCTGGCTGTTCCTGTGCCGTGTTCGCCTCCGGGATGGCGGCGGCCACGGCGGTCTTCCAGTCCCTGCTGCCCGGTGATCACGTGCTGGTCTCCCGGATCCTGTACTGGGGCCTGCGGAAATGGCTGGCGGAGTTCGCCCTCACCTGGGGCCTGGACGTGGAGTTCACCGACACCACCGACCTCGCCGCGGTGGCATCGGCCCTGCGCCCCGGCCGGACCCGGCTGGTGTGGGTGGAAACGCCCGCCAACCCCATGTGGGAGATCACCGACCTGGCGGCGGTCTGCGACCTCGCGCACGCCGCGGGAGCCAGGGTGGCCGTCGACAACACGGTGGCGACCCCGGTGCTCACCAGGCCGTTCGAGCACGGCGCGGATCTCGTCGTGCACTCCGCCACCAAGTACCTGAACGGCCACAGCGACGTGCTGGCTGGCGCGGCCCTGACGGTCAGGAGTGATCCGTTCTGGGAGCGGATCAGGTCCTGGCGCAGCAACGCCGGCGCCGTGCTCGGGCCGTTCGAGGCCTGGCTGCTTCAGCGGGGGATGCGCACCCTGTTCCTGCGCGTGCACCGCGCCTCCGAGACCGCCCTGGCGGTCGCGACCCACCTGGACGGCCACCCGGCGGTGGCGGCCGTGCTCTACCCGGGGCTGCCCTCGCACCCCGGCCACCAGATCGCCGCCCGCCAGATGAGCGGCGGGTTCGGGGGCATGCTGTCCATCCGGCTGGCCGGGGGAGCCGAGCATGCCGCCGCGGTGCTCCAGGCCGTCCGGGTGTTCAAGCGGGCCACCTCGCTCGGCGGCGTGGAGAGCCTCATCGAGCACCGGGCCGCGACGGAAGGCCCGTCCTCGCCGGTCCCGGCCGACCTGCTGCGCCTGTCGATCGGCATCGAGGCCGCGGCCGACCTGGTCGCCGACCTCGACGCCGCGCTCGTTGCGGCCCATCCGGGCCTGCCCGCTGCCGCGGCGGCACCGGCGGCCGGGGGAGAGGCGGCGCGGTGACGGATACGACTGAGCAGATCGCGGCCGTGCCAGACTAGTGGTCATGACTGAGCACACGCACCATAGCCACGACGAGGACCCGGCCTGCGCCGTGGCCCACGGCTCAGGTCTCGCCGCGGATCCCCGGACCGTCTCCGCAGGGTCATCCGCCGCGAGGGAGCGCACGCTGGTCGCGGTGTTCGCCTCGCCGGTCGCCGGCTACCTACTTAGATACGGTGCGGATCTGGGGTTCCGCGGATTCCTGCTCGAGCCGGACGAGGTGCGCGCGGCCGGCGCGGCGGCCCTCGGGTTCCCCCTCATCACCGCCGCGCCCGATGATCTTGACGATACGGTCGACGTGGTGGTCACCGACCATCACCGCGCAGAACTCGGCCTCGTGCTCCGCGACGCGCTGGCCACCAAGGCCCGGTGGATCGGCGTGATGGGCAATCCGCGGCACGTCGGGCCGCACGTTGAGGCGCTCACCGCGCTGGGCGTCCCACCGGCCGAGATCGCCCGGGTGCACCGCCCGATCGGGCTCAACATCGGCTCGCGGACACCGCCCGAGATCGCCATCTCGGCCCTGGCCGGCCTGCTCGCCGACCGCAACGGACGTTCGGGCGGTTTTGAGTTCTGATCCGCGCCGCGGGCATACTCGCCGGCGGTGCCCGGTTACACCCTGATGGGAGCCACGGATTTGCCCGAGTTAGGCTGGAATAGGCCAAAGCGGGGGCAGAGGCTAGCGGGAGGCGGCTTGGCCGGGGCGTTCTTCCGGCATCGGGGTCTTATCGCGTTCTCAGCGGGCGGCGCGATGCTCGAAGCGGGCGTGCTGTCGTTCATCGCGCCCTGGGCCAGGCCGCTCGCGCCGCAGGTCACCGCGCTCCCGCCGCTCGCGGCCTACCACGACCTGCGCTGGCTGTTCACGCTCAACCAGTCCTGGCTCGGCTTCACCGCCGTCCTCGTGCTGATCCTGCTGACCCGCTCGGCCGTGAACGCGGCCCTGCTGCTGCTGGCGTGGCCCAGGGAATCCGGCGGGATCGTCGGTGGGGGGTTCGCGGGGGGTGTCCCCCCGCGGGTGGGGATCCCGAGGCCGCGCTTCCTCGGTTCGGTGCTGTCGTGCGCCGTGCTGACCGTACTGGTGTGGCTGGTGATGTCGCCCGTGGTCACGGTCATGTTCGGGGTCGCGCTGCTCCCGTTCTCCTGGCCGTTCCTGGCCGTACTACCCGTCCTGCTCGGCGCCGCGCTGGCGCTGAGCCACGGCGGCGTGGGCCAGACCTGGTGGCGCCGTCTGCCCCCAGCTCCCACTGCGGCGTGGCTGCTCGCGACCTTCCTGATCCTGTCCGCGGCCGCGGTGCTCATGACGCACCTCGACACGGCCGGCATCATCGCGGTAGCAGGGCTGGTCGGCGTGGTCGACGCGCGGGCCTGGTACGGACTCACCCGGGCGGCGGTCCGGCGTTCGGCGGAGGAGCCGCCGCAGGCCTGGCAATGGCGCGCGGCGCTTTGGCGGATCCGGCACGCGCTACACGACCGGACGAGCTGGCTGCCGGTCGCGCCGCTCGCGGCGTTCCTGGTTCTGGCGCTCGTCGTGGGGACGGCCAGGCTGGTGTTCACCGGAACCCTGCACCTGATCCCCGCGACGAGCGGCGTCGCGGCCGCGGCCATCGCGGTGGACGACGCCGGATCCCCTGGAGTGCCCGCCGGGCACGTCCCGCCGGGCCCGACCCCGGCGGGCCCCGCAGGAGTCCGCGGCGCGCTACTCGTGGTCGCGGGTTTCGGCTCGACCTGCTGCCACGACGCGAACACCCTGCGCGCCGCCGAGCCGGGCATGCTCGTCCGCCAGTTCTCCTACCAGGGCCTTGACGCCGCGGGGAACCCGATTCCCTACGCCCAGGCCGCCGGCGACCTGCCGATCCAGACGCTGGGCGACCGGATGGCGGTCCAGTTGGAGTGGCTGTACCGGCACGCGCACGCGCCCGTGAACGTCGTGGCGGAAAGCGAGGGCACCCTCGGGGTCTACGCCATGCTGGCCCGGCATCCGCATGTCCCCATCGGCTCTGTTGTCCTGCTCAGCCCGATCGTCAGGCCAGGCCAGCTCGGCCAGGCGGACGGAACCGTTCCCGGCGACCTGCTGAACGCGCTGAACAAACTGGTCGGCGGGATGTCCCCGTACGGCAGCTCGGGAGCGGGGGAGCTGCTCGACTCGGTCAGCCAGGTCGGCGCGAGCTACTACGACGTGGTCAGCCACGACCGGCGGGTGCCCTGGCTGGCCGTGGTGCCGCTCGCCGACGCGGTCACCCTGCCCGCGTGCTCCTGGCCGTCGAACGTGATCTTCGTGGCGGCCTTCCACGGCGGCCTGCTCGGCGACCCCTCGGTCCGGCAGCTTACGGTCGGCTTCTTTTCCGGAGGGACGGTCCCGGCCGGCGTCGGCTCGTCTGAGCCGGGCCTGCGCACCGAGGCGCAGCTCATCTCGGCCGCGTCTGCCGCCTGGCGGATGCCCGAGCTCAGCGCGCCCTGCCCGTACGCGCCCAGCCACTAGGTAGGGCGTGGCCCGTAGATCTCGCAGTATGTAGCTCGCCGGAGGTGACCTGGGTGGTTCGGGCGGTGGCGGCGCGCGGGCCGATCCGCTACGCTAAGCGCCGTGACGCGAGCCGCAGCCAACCTGCAGTGGTGGCGCCGCCAGTAGGCGGCACGCTGACCCGCGCTCAGACACGAAGCGACCGCCCAGAACCAGGCGGCCGCTTTTCCTTTTCCCGGTCGCCTCCGACAGGCCGAGACCCGGAAGGGGCCACCGTGGACTCCCACCGTACGGAACTACTGACCCGCGGCGGCGTGCGGGTGACCCGCACCGCCACCCCGTTCGACCCCATCGAGCTCGGCCGGATCGCGGCGGTCGTCGACGAGCGCCGGGGCGGAGTGATGAGTTCGGGGATGGAGTACCCCGGGCGGTACAGCCGCTGGCACATGGCGTACGCCGACCCGTGCGCGGAGATCATCGCGACCGGCAGGCGGGTCACCGCGCGGGCCCTGAACGACCGCGGCCGCGTCGTCCTGCCGGTGATCCGTGCCGCCCTGGCGGCGGCGGGCCAGCCCGTGGCGGCTGGGCCCGCCGACGAGGCCAGCGTGGTCATCGCGGAGACCGGCCAGGAGCTCACGGAGGAGCAGCGCAGCCGCAGGCCGACGGTGTTCACCGCGCTGCGGGAGATCGTGGCGGCGTTCGGCTGCGAGGACCCGCACCTCGGGCTGTACGGGGCGTTCGGGTACGACCTGGCCTTCCAGTTCGAGCCGGTCCGGCTGCGCCGCGAGCGGCCGGCCGGGCAGCGGGACCTGGTCCTGCACCTGCCCGACGAGATCTGGGTGCTCGACCGCAAGCGCGAGGAGGCCATCAGGTACGCCTACGAGTTCGAGGTAGGGGGCGAGTCCACCGCTGGCCTTGACCGGCGGACGGGAAGCACGGTAGCGGGAGGGACACCACCGCTCGTTCGGGATCAGGAAATCCTCCCGCCGCCGCGGCCGGGCAGCTACGCGCGGGTGGTGGAGGAGGCGCGCGAGCGGTTCGCCTGCGGCGACCTGTTCGAGGTGGTGCCGAGCCACACCTTCCACGGGCGGTGCGCGTCGCCGGCCGCGTTCTACGAGCTGCTCCGGCAGCGCAACCCGGCCCCCTACGAGTTCCTGTTCAACCTGGGCGAGGGGGAGTACCTCGTCGGCGCGTCGCCGGAGATGTACGTGCGGGTCACCGGGGACCGGGTGGAGACCTGCCCGATCGCGGGCACGATCGCGCGCGGCGAGGACACGCTCGAGGACGCGGCGAACATCGCCACCCTGCTCGGCTCGGCCAAGGAGGAGTCCGAGCTGACCATGTGCACCGACGTGGACCGCAACGACAAGGCGCGGGTGTGCGTGCCGGGCACGGTGCGGGTGATCGGCCGCCGGCAGATCGAGATGTACAGCCGTCTCATCCACACCGTGGACCACATCGAGGGCCGGCTGCGGCCCGGGTTCGACGCGCTCGACGCGTTCCTCACGCACATGTGGGCGGTGACGGTGACCGGCGCGCCGAAGGCTTGGGCCATGCAGTTCATCGAGGACCACGAGGCCGCCCCGCGCCGCTGGTACGGCGGCGCCGTCGGCACGATCGGCTTCGACGGGTCCATGAACACCGGGCTCACGCTGCGGACCGCGCACATCACCGGCGGGGTCGCCGCCGTGCGCGCGGGCGCCACCCTGCTGTACGACTCGGTCCCCGACGCCGAGGAGAAGGAGACGCACATCAAGGCCCGCGCTCTGCTGGAAACCCTGGCCGAGGCCGAACGGCTGGCGCGCTGCGGTACCGGACCGGCGGAACCGGGCCGCGATGAGCCGGACGAGCCCGCCGCAGGCTCGGGGCTGCGGGTGCTGCTCGTCGACCACCAGGACTCGTTCGTGCACACGCTCGGCGACTACTTCCGTCAGCACGGGGCGGAGGTGACCACGCTGCGGTTCGGGTTCGCCCCGGAGCTGCTCGACTCCTACGCGCCAGACCTGGTCGTGCTGTCACCCGGGCCGGGCCGGCCGGCCGACTTCGCCTGCGCGGCGCTGCTGGACGAGGTGTACGCGCGGAGCCTGCCGGCGTTCGGCGTCTGCCTGGGCCTGCAGGCCATGGTGGAGCACGCCGGGGGCGCGCTGTCGTTGCTGCCGGAGCCCGCGCACGGCAAGCCCGGCCTGGTCCGGGTGTCCGGGGGAGCGCTGCTGGCCGGGCTGCCCGCGGAGTTCACCGCGGGCCGCTACCACAGCCTGTACGCCCCGCCGGGGGAGGTCCTGGGCGGGTTCACCGTGACGGCGTGCACGCCGGACGGCGTGGTGATGGCGATCGAGGACGAGCCGAACGGCCGGTGGGCCGTGCAGTTCCACCCCGAGTCGATCCTGACCGCGTCCGGCCGGGCCGGGCACCAGGTCATCGCCAACGTGCTGGCGCTCTGCCAGGCCCGGGTCGGCGTTACTCGACGGGGCGCAGCGTAATGACTTTGCTGCGCAGCGCGGCTGGCTGTCATGCCACAACCTGGCGAAGGCCGCCTCGTCACGGCGCTGGGCGGCCGCGAGGACGGCCGCGAAGTCCTCTCCGATCACGGGGCCGAGTATCGATGCCCGCTGCCCGCCTCCGCAGCGTTCTGCACCAGTTCGTGACGATTTCCCTGCTAACCGGGTCGGCCCTCACTCTGCCCCGTGTCGTGCCCGGCAGGAAACGGGCGCTGCGCTGTAGTGTGCTGTGCCATGAGGAGCGTGGAACCCGAGGTCTTCCTGGTCGCCCGGCCGCAGGTCGACTACGACGCGATGGCCGCCTACCTGCGCGAGGTGGGCGGGGAGAGCTGGCTGGAACGGCTGGACCGCGACCAGCTCGGCAACGACGGGCAGGACCTGGTCGAGTTCGCCGGGAAGATGTGCTACAGGTCGTGGGAGCCCGGGCTGAATCCCAACGTCCGCAAGACGCGCGACGACCAGGAGTCTTACCTGCGGAACATCCTGCGGCAGCAGCACGGCTCGGTGCTCGAGCACGCCAGCTTCAGCTTCATCTTGCACAACGTAAGTCGTGTTTTTACTCATGAGATCGTCAGGCATCGCCCGGGGACGGCCGTGTCGCAGGAGTCGCTGCGGTACGTGCGGCTCGACGAGCTGCCGTTCTGGTTCCCCGAATGGGCGCGCGAGGACGCGGAGCTGATGAAGCGCGCCACGGCGCTGCTGGCCGAGCTCGAGCAGTTCCAGCTGTGGATGGGTGAGCACTTCGGGCTGGATGACGACGACACCAAGATGCACGAGAAGAAGCACAAGACCTCGTTCATGCGCCGGTTCGCGCCCGAAGGCCTGGCCACGGGGCTGGTCTGGACGGCCAACATCCGCACGCTGAGGCACACCATCGAGGCCAGGACCGACCAGGGCGCCGAGGAGGAGATCCGCCTGGTGTTCGGCAAGATCGGCGAGATCATGCGGGAAGAGGCGCCCGCGCTGTTCGGCGACTACACGGTGACCGACGGGACGTGGATCCCGGGCTGGCGCAAGGTGTGAGGAGGCAGCGGCGGTGCCTGATGTGACGATCGGCCTGATGCCGGGGTACCTGGCGGTGCCGTCGACGTCGCAGGGCCCGTGGCCGGGCGTGGTCGTCATCCACGAGGTGTTCGGGCTGAACCGCGACATCCGCGGGCACGCGGACCGGCTGGCGGCGCTCGGTTACCTGGCCTTGGCGCCCGACCTGTTCGAAGGCAAGCCCTGGATGCGCTGCGTCCGGGGCGCGATCAGGCAGCTGCACGCGGGAACCGGGCCGGCGTTCGACGCCATCGACTCCTCGCGCAGGTGGCTGGCCGAGCGCCCGGACTGCACGGGGAAGACCGGAGTGATCGGGTTCTGCCTGGGGGGCGGCTTCGCGCTGCTGTGCGCGCCGCGGGGAGAGTTCTCCGCGGCAGCCGTCAACTACGGCGAGGTCCCGGAGGACGCCGAGCGGGTCCTCGCCGGTTCCTGCCCTGTGGTCGCGAGCTTCGGCGCCAGGGACCCGATGGGCGCCGGGCCCCCGAAGCGGCTCGAGGAGGCACTGACTTCGCTGGGCGTGCCGCACGACGTCCACGTGTACCCGGATGCCGGGCATAGCTTCATGAGCCAGAAGCCGGCCCCGCTCGCGCCGCTCGTCCGGCTGATGCGGGTGGACTACCAGGCCTCCGCGGCCGAGGACGCCTGGCAGCGGACCTTCGCGTTCTTCCGGCAGTACCTGAGCTAGCGCGCCGGTCACCCGGCCGGGTGGGGTTCGGCGCCGTGCGTGGGGAGGTCCTTGCTGCCGCGGACGGTGCGGGTGAGCAGGAGCACGCCGGACAGGTTGTAGATGGCCAGCATGACCCAGAGCGCGTCGCAGATGATCATGAGCGGGCGCCGGGACAGCGGCTCGTCTCAGGGTGTCCGGGGACCGGCACCTTGGTGGTCCTGCCTTCCGCGAAGCGGGGGCAGCCGCTCGTCCACACGCTGGCGGGCCTCGCCGTCGGGGAACACGGCTCGGAGCACGGCATCGGCGGCGGCGAGATCGGCTTCGCTCACCCGGTCCCGCACCATCTCGTTGAGGGCGTCCTGGGCCATCCAGATCGCCCGGCCGTAGGCCGTGCCGCTCGGCGTGAGCACGACCAGGGTGCGACGGGAGTCGGTCTCGTCGGTGCGAAAGCTGGCATAACCGCGCTCGGCCAGCCCGTCGGCCAGCTGGCGGGCGGCCTGGCGGCTGACGCCCAGCGCCTCGCCCAGCTGGCCGATGGCCAGCGGCCGCTGGAGGAGGAGGGCGAGCACCCCGGCGTCGCTCCGGCGGTAGCCGGGGAAGCCGGCTCGCTGCATGCGCTCTGCCACCTGCTCGATCCAGCTCCCCCGGGCCAGGGCGAGCAGGCTGCCGAAGCGGTAGGGCGGACTTGCGTTAGTGGCCATCGAGAGGCACACTACAACGTATGCGAGATATGCAAGTAACTTGCCCATCTGGCGCAAGGACGAAACATCAGGTCTCGCGGTTCGCACCGGCCGCCGTCCTGCTGGCGGCTGCCCTCCTCGCCGCCTCGTGCTCATCGACGGCGACGTCGGCGACGACGCCAGCTACGGCTCCGGCGGGCGGTAGCCGCTGGCGCCCGCCGCGTCGACGGTCTGGCTCTGCAAGCCGGGGATGGCGGATGACCCCTGCACGCAGAGCCTGCAGACCACCGTGGTGAGCCCGGCGGGGGCCATATCGGTCAGTACGCCAAAGCCGGTGAACCCGGCCGGGTTCGCCTGCTTCTACGTCTATGGCACCGTCTCGTCGGAGAGCTCAGTTAACGCCAACCTGGCCGTCCAGAGCGCCGAGGTCGACTCGGCCATCGCCCAGGGCTCACCCTTCTCCCCGGTCTGCCAGGTGTACGCGCCCATCTACCGCCAGGTCACCGTGGCCGACCTCGTGGCGCACCCGGACCTTAACTTCGGCCCGGCTGAGACGGTGACCGCGTATGACAGCATCAGGTCCGGTTTCGAGGACTTCCTCGCCCACGAGGTGGGCGACCGGCCGTTCATAGTCATCGGCGACTCCCAGGGCGCGGCGATGCTCAACCTGCTCCTGGCGAACATCGTCGACCCCAACCCGGCGTTGCGGGCCCGGCTGGTGATGGCAGTGATCCTCGGCGGGAACGTCGAGGTGCCACGGGGGCAACTGGTCGGGGGGACCTTCAAGCACATCCCGGCCTGCAGCAGCCCGGGCCAGGCAGGCTGCGTGATCGCCTTCTCGAGCTTCCCGCGGGTACCGCCCGCCGATTCCCTGTTCGGTCGGCCCGGCCAGGGCGTATCGCTGCAGTCCAACCAGACGGCCAAGGCCGGCCTGCAGGTGGTATGCGTCAACCCGGCCGCCCTGTCGGGCGGGACGGCGCCATTGGACACGGCTTTCCCCACCAAGGGCAAGCTCGCCACCCCGTGGGTGGCCCTTCCGGGGCTGTACACCGCCACCTGCGAGCAGGCTGGCGGAGCCAGCTGGCTGAACGTAACCAAGACCCCGGGCCGCGCGGCCCTAGGACCGGTCCTGACCGAAGACGGCGGTGCCGACTTCGGCTATCACGTCTGGGACATGTTCCTCACTCAGGGCAACCTGGTCAGCGACGCCGCCGCCGCCGAGGTCACCTGGACCCGCGACCACGCGCACTAGTTCCCTGAGGTACGGGACGAGTCGGGCCGGGTCGGCCTGGCTCGCCGCGATCCGGGTGCGGAAGAAGCGCATACGCTGCTGATCCATGGCCGGCGGGAACATTGCCCTTATTTCGGCATCCATGGCGAACATTTGCCCGTAGAAATACGTCGTTGCCTCGTCGGCGGTCGACCCGGGCAGAAAAAATGACCGCTCAGCGGGATCGAGGACGCTATCACCCTTATCTTCGGGCCGCGCAAAATCCTCTTCGTGGTGGCGGCGATCCGTCATGCGCTGATACAGTCGTAACTCTCAGTGTTCCATTAAGAGCAGAACGTTACAATCGATTACCAGCAAGTTGGGAGCAACCGGTGTATGAGATTTTCCCGGTGGGCAGGCCCGGCGTGGGCGTGATGGACCATTATGGGCACTGGAACCTTTTGTCAGGAGGACGACGGATGGGCCGCCCGATCATAGGCATCACCGGCGAGCTTGAGGCCGCTCGCTGGCGCAACTGGATTCGAGAAGCCGTCGTCTCGCCGGTGAGCTACACGCGAGCCGTCGAGCGCGCCGGGGGCACGCCGGTCGTTCTGCCGCCGGTCCCCTCCAGCTCGGTACCAAGCCTCATCGCCCGGATCGACGGCCTGCTGGTCGCGGGCGGCCGGGACGTGGACCCCTCGCTCTACGACGAGGCGCCGCATGACCAGACCGACCTGCCCGATCACAGGAGGGACAGGTTCGAGCTGCTCATGATCCGCGCCGCGATCGACGCCGACCTGCCCTTCCTCGCGGTCTGCCGAGGCATGCAGGTCCTCAACGTGGCCCGCGGCGGGACCCTCATCCAGCACCTGCCCGACCGGCTCGGCAACGAGAGCCACCGGCCGGACCCGGTGAAGATAACCACCCACGACGTGCAGATAAGCCCTGGTAGCAAGCTCGGTGGCCTGCTCGGCGTGTCCTCGGCCGTGCCGACCGCCCACCACCAGGCCATCAACAGGCTCGGCACCGGGCTCACCACCGTGGCGTGGACCGAGGATCAGATGATCGAGGCGGTCGAGCTGCCGGGACACCGGTTCGGCATCGGCGTGCAGTGGCACCCGGAGGAGGGCGACGACGCGCGGCTCTTCGAGGCGCTGGTGAACGCGGCCAAGGCGCCCGTGCCGCAGCCGTCCCAGACGCCGACCGCCCAGGCCGGTTCGCAGTCTGCCGCCGACGTGGCCAGCCGGTCCAAGAGAACGGCGAAACGGCAGGCCGCCCGCCGCTGACCCATCCCGCGGGACTACGCCGCACGTTCGCGCCTGCCCGGTCTGTTCGGCCGGGCAGGCAGCGTCTTGAGCCCCGAGAGGCCGTCGCCGCAGGTGACGGCCTTTTACGTTAGGCCCACGTCACGCTCTTGCCGCCTGGATATAACGCGTGATTAGGACTTGAGCTGACAACGCCTTCGCAAACCGCGTTCCCCCGCCATTTCCCTGCCTTTCCCGCCTGAGCGACCCAGACCGACGACAGAGAAATTCACAGGATGTGGATAGCTCATGACCGTGTGAATAAACCTGTGAATAAATTGGCGTTCAGCATTACCTCCCTTTCGGGGATTTTCTGATCCACAATCATGAAATCGTGGGCTCCGTGACACGCGAAAGAACCAGGCGACGAAGGTCGACCACGCGCCTGTCAGGCAGCGCTCACGGCGCCGGGACGTCACAGTTCCACCGGGCGCTAGGCGCTCACGATGCCGCGGGCTGCGAGACCACTAGAAGCGCGGGCTGCGCGGAGGGCTAGAAGGGGGCCTGGTAGTTGCTGACCCAGTGCACCTGGAGCCAGGCGACGAAGGTCGACCAGGCGCCGGTGACTTCGAGCAGGCCGACGCACACCAGCATGGCGCCGCCCACCTGGGTGATCAGGCGGGCCCGCCGCCTGGCGAACGAGAACACCCGCATCACCAACTGGAAGCCGAACGACACCAGCAGGAACGGCACGCCCAGGCCGAGGGCGTAGACGAAGGCGAGCAGGGCGCCGCGGGCGACGGTGCCGGTCGACGCCGACAGGGCCAGCACGGCGGTGAGCGTGGGGCCGATGCACGGCGTCCAGCCGAGCCCGAACATCACGCCGAGCAGCGGTGCGCCCGCCAGGCCGGCCTTCGGCCGCGCGGACGGGCGGACGATCCGGCCTGCGAACCAGAACCGGTCGAAGACCCCGGCGAACAGCAGCCCGAGCAGGATGGTCAGGCCGCCGAGAATCTGCGTCAGCAGGCGGGCGTGCCCGGTCAGCAGATGACCGAGCCCGCCGAGGGCGGCGCCGTAGCTGACGAAGACCACGGAGAACCCGAGGACGAACAGCGCGGTCCCCGCGACCACCCGGCTCTTCGGCGGGGTCGGCGCGGCGGCGGCCACCGGCCGCGCCGCCACGGCCAGCCCGGAGCCCCCGGATCCTTCCCCAGCCCCTGATCCGCCCGGCATCGCGGGTCCGCCCGCTACCGCGGGTCCGCCCGGCACCGCGGGTCCGCCGAGCACCGCGGGTCCGCCGAGCACCGCGGATCCGCCGGCCGGCGGGGTCTGGCCCGGGGCGTCGCCGGGCGCCCGGTTGCGCTCCGGGCCGCCGGCGCCAGCCATGCCGGTCACGAACGAGAGGTAGCCGGGTACGAGCGGCAGGCAGCAGGGCGACAGGAAGGTCACCGCTCCGGCGGCGGCGGCGACCGGCAGCGCCAGCAGCAGCGGGCCCGAGGTAACGAGTTGGCCGACTCCGCTCATGGCCGGCCTCGCCGCCCCGGCACGCCACGGGTCGGGGGCGGGATGCGAACCCGCCGGTTCCGCGCGGCCCGGCCAGTCATGGATTTACTATGCCACGTGCCCGCGGGGCGGTCGATGCGCGGCTCCTACATCACGTAGTAGACGAGGGCGGGGCGGCGCTAGACAAAGGCGGGGAGGTGGCAGGCGAGGGCGGGGGATCGGCCGGCGCGGCGGAAGCCGGAGCCGCCGCTGACACGGGCGCGGGCGCCGGAGCCGCCTCGGCCGCCAGGGCTTTGGCCGGCGCCGTCGGGGCCAGCACGACGAGCAGCGCGATGTAGCAGCCCAGGGCGAGCGCGAACGCGAGCGCCATGCCCAGGGACGCGCCGGCCGCACCGCTGCCGGTGAACCCGAGCCCCGCGAAGCCCGCGCCGATGATCGCGACCAGCCCGACCGATGACAGCCAGATCGACAGGCCGTGCCGGGTGCCGATGGCCCTGATCAGCTGCACCACCGAGGTGACGAACAGCAGGATGCCGAGGATCACGTGCAGCGCGAGATCCGGGCTGGAGAACAGCCCGATGGACTTCTTGGCGGTGGGCGCGGTCCCGTACAGGTTGTAGATGACGCCCAGGATGAACTCCAGGATCAGCATGGCCACGAGGCCGACGCTGGCCATGCGCAGCCGGGCGAGCTTGTCTGCCTGGGACCGCCCGGCCGCTGGCCGGGCGGCCGTACCTGCGTGCGACATTTCCCCTCCTCCGAGAACGGAATCCTAGTCCGAGCGGCTATGGTTGGCGAGGTGAGATCCGTGCTCACCCGCCCGCCCGGACAGGCTAGGAACCGCACGCCGTCAACAGGTTGGCTGCTGCTCCTGGTCGGCGGGGTCGCGTTCGCGGTCGCCCTGGGCGGCTACGTGATCTACACGGTCATCCACCCCACGAGCTACACCATGGACCCGGTTGACCTGGCCGTCTACCGGTCCGGCGGGCTCATCGTCCGGCACATCAGGCCGGACTACAACCCGCACCTGGCGGCGCCGCTTTACGACTGGGTCGGCTACGGCAAGCTCCACCTGCCGTTCACCTACACGCCGTTCGCGGCCATCGCGTTCGCGCTCGTCTCGTTCGTCCCGTACGAGCTGTCCCTGAAGCTGACCGTCGCGGTGGACCTCATCTCGCTGCTGGCGGCGGTCTGGTTCACCCTCGGCGGGCTAGGCTACCGCAGGTCCGCGATCCGGGTCGGCGCGACGCTGCTGGGGGCGGCGGCGGTCCTGTGGACCGAGCCGGTGCTGCGGACGATCTACCTCGGCCAGGTCAACCTGGTCCTGCTGGCCCTGATCATCTGGGACCTGACCCAGCCAGACACCGAGAAAAGCCGCTGGTGGAAGGGCTTCGGCACCGGCATCGCGGCCGGGATCAAGCTGGTCCCGCTGATCTTCATCCCCTACCTGCTCGTGGCCAGGAAGTTCCGCCAGGCGGCGATGGCCGCCGCCGGGTTCGCGTTCACCGTCCTGCTCGGCTTCGTGATCATGCCCGCCGACTCCAGCAAGTGGTGGTTCGACGGGCTGTTCTTCCAGGGCAAGCGGACCGGGTTCCTCGGCTGGGCGGGCAACCAGTCGCTCGACGGCTTCATCACCCGGCTGGCCGGCAGCATCGACGGCGGCCTGCCGATCTGGATCGCGGTGGCCGTGCTGGTCGCCGCGGCGGGGTCCATGGTCGCCGGGTTGCTCGACCGCAAGGGCCACGCCATGCTCGGCCTGCTCATGGCCGCCCTGACCGGGCTCCTGGTCTCGCCGATCAGCTGGGATCACCACTGGGTATGGATCGTGCCCGGCGTCGTGGTCGCCGCGCACTACGCCGTGCGGGCGTGGCAAAGCGGAGCCAGGCGCACCGCCACCGCCTTCGGGATCGGGGCCGTGGCCATCGCCGCCTGGTTCGGCGCCTGGCCGACCAGCCTGTTCCACGTCAAGCCGCCGAACCTCGGCAACGACTCGCTGGGCCTGGTCTGGATCCCGAAGAACACCGAACCCTACTGGTACCAGTGGTATGGAGACCAGCGCTGGTTCCCCGAGTACCACTGGCACGGCCTGGGGCTCATCACCGGCAACGCCTACGTCCTCGCCGGGCTGGCGATGTTCGCGGTCTTGCTGGCGGCCGCGCTGCTGCTGCCGCGCGCGACGAAGGGGGACGACGATGAGCCTGGGCGAAGTCAGCCAGATCAGCGAGGGGATCTACGCCTACCTGCAGCCTGACGGCAGCTGGTGGGTCAACAACACCGGGTTCCTGGTCGATAGCACCGGCGTGATCAGCATCGACGCCACCTCCACCGAACGCCGCACCCGCGCCTACCTGGACGCGATCGCCGCGGTGACGAGCCAGCCCGTGCGCACCCTGGTCAACACCCACCACCACGGCGATCACACCCACGGCAACTACCTGTTCGCCGGGGCCACGATCATCGGCCACGAGCGCTGCCGCACGGCCATCCAGCACACGCCGTTGCCCCCGCCGCCCGGCATCTGGTCCGAGGTGGACTGGGGGCACCTGGAGCCCGCGCCGCCGTTCCTCACCTACACCGCCGGGGTGACCTTGTGGTCCGGTGACCTGCGCTGCGAGGTCCGCTACGTGGGCACGCCCGCGCACACCACCAACGACTCGATCGTCTACCTCCCGGACCGATCGCTGGTGTTCGCCGGCGACCTGCTGTTCAACGGCGGCACCCCGTTCGCGCTGATGGGCTCGATCAGCGGCTGGATCGAGGTCCTGGAAACGGTGCTCCGCCCGCTCGGCGCCCAGACGCTCGTCCCCGGCCACGGCCCGGTCTGCGGTCCGAAGGTCATCGACGACGTGCTGGCCTACCTGCGCTTCGTGCAGGACCTCGCGCGCGAGGCCAAAGTCGCCGGCCTGACCCCGCTGGAGGCAGCGCGCGCCGCCGACCTGGGGGACTTCAAAGACCTTCTTGATGCCGAACGAACCGTGGGAAACCTCCACCGTGCCTACCTCGAACTGGATGGCGGCGACCCCGGGGCGCCCGTCGACCTGGGCCTGGCTCTCGCCGACATGGTGGCCTACAACGGCGGCCGCCCCCTGACCTGTCACGCCTGACCATGCCGTGGCTCAACGAGGAGGTCGCCGCGCTGCTCCACCGCGCAGCGCGGCTGGCTCACGCCCGGCGACGTGATCAACACCTGGCCGCTCGACCGGCTCCGCGCCTTTCTTCGCCAGGGCCGCTAACCTGGGGAATTCTGCCTATAGCGGGCGGCACTGCGGAGGTTCACAATGAGCGAGACAGACCCCTCCTGCTGGCCTAAGGAGGCTCGCCGTGCCCGAGCCGGCCCTCGCCGTCAACACCGAACGCCCGGGCACGCGGCCCCTGCCGCCGCTGGTCTCCGGGGCCCTGCCGCTGGTGGGGCACGCCGTGGCGTTCCTGGCCGACACGAGCGGGCTGCTCGAGCGCGGCTACGCCGAGCATGGGGACGTGTTCCGCCTGCGCCTCCGGCCGGGCAGGCCGGCCGTCATCATGCTCGGCCCGGAGTGGGCCAAGTGGGTGTTCAAGAAGACCGACGACCACAGCCTGGCCATCGGCCCCAGCCTGGACTTCACCCGCTGGCTGCTCGGCACCGACTTCTACTTCCTGGCCGAGCCCGTCGAGTACACCCATCAGCGCGAGACCCTGCTGCCGCTGTTCCGCAACCAGATGGCCGCCGGGCACCTGGCCATCATGGAGCGGCACTGCGCCGAGTTCCTGGCGCGCCTCGGAGATTCGGGGACGTTCGACCTCCCGGAAGAGATGAACGCGCTGGTGCTCGGGGTCATCATGGAGGCGTTCCTCGGCCCGGACTTCGCCCGGCACATGCCGCGCAGCGTCGCGCGTGACTTCCGTGACCTCCTCCGCGGCCTCGACCCGATCGTCCCGAGCTGGATGCCCGCCCCGCACCTGCTCCGCGCCAGGCGCGCCCGCGACCGGCTGCGCCAGGCCGCAGGCGACCTGGTCCGCGCCCGGCGCCTGAACCCGGCCGACCCGCCCGACTTCATGCAGCATCTGCTGGCGGCCCGCGCGCTCGACGGCACGCCCGCGACGGACCAGTGGATCGTCCAGATGGCGCTGGGCGTGACCCTCGCCGGACAGGACAGCACCACCGGGCACATCTGCTGGGCCATCATCGACCTGCTCCAGCACCCCACCGAGCTGCGGAAGGTCCTCGACGAGCAGCGGGCTCTGGTGGTCGATTCCGGACCGCTGGAACTGTCCGCCGTCCACAAGATGAACCGCCTGGACCGGGCCCAGCGGGAGACCGGGCGGCTGCACGCGGTCGCCCCGGTGATGCTGCGCCGCGCCCTGCGGCCCCTCGACATCGGCGACCGCACGATCCCGCGCGGCGCCGACGTGTTCGTCGCCCCGGTCCTGTCCCACCGCCTGCCCGCCCAGTTCGACGCCCCCGACACGTACGACCCCGACCGCTACCTGGCCGAACCCAGGCTGGCCAGTTACCTGCACGGGTTCGGCGGCGGGACGCACCGGTGCCTGGGGGAGCACTTCGCCACGCTGCTGACCCACGTGGTCGTCACCCGCCTGTTCCAGCGGTACGAGCTCACGCTGATCGACCCGGACCCCGCGCCCGTGCGTACTCCGGCCTTCAAGGGTCCCCGGTCTCCCTGCCGGATCGGCTACAGCGCGCTCCAGCCGGCCGACCTAATCGGTAATCACCGGTGAGAAACGGCGTCCCGCGCGGTCTATATAGCTAGACGGCCGCAGGAGGACAGATGGCAGAGCGCGGACCCGGTGGCGCGACCGCGCTGCTGGCGGGTGCGCTCCGCTATGCGCTGACCGCGTGCGCCCTGGTCAAGCCCGCCGAACTGGCGGCGCCCACGCCGTGCGTGGAATGGGACGTCCAGGCGCTGCTCTGGCACCTGGCCGAGTCGGTGGCTGACCTGGAGGCAGGCCTGCGGACCGGCTTCCTTGACGGCGACGGGCAGGAAGACCCGGTGGCGGCGCTGCAGCGACGGGAGGCACGGCTCACCGGCGCCGACCCGATGGGGGTGCTGCGGGACCGCGCCGCGGGACTGCTCTACGCGTGCTACAGCGGCGGGCCGGCCGAGCGCTTCATCGTGGTGGACGGTCTGCCGCTGCCGGCCGGGCTCGTCGCCTGCACCGGCGCCGTCGAGATCGCCGTGCACGGCTGGGACGTGTCGGCGGCCCTCGGCCGCGGCGGCGCCATCCCGCCCGCGCTCGCGACCCGGCTGCTCGCGCTGTGCCCGCTCCTCGTGGCGGGCCGGGAGGGCCTGTTCGCGGCCGCCGTCCCGATCTCACCCCAGGCGAGCCGGGGCGACCGCCTCGTCGGCTACCTCGGCCGCGACCCGGGCGCGCCGCCCTGGGCCAGGCCGGGGAACTACCGGCCAGGACACGACCGGAGAGCCGGAGTCGGCGCGCTGAACGGCGGGAGTGGTCAGCCGCCCCGGCGCCTGGCCGCGCCGTAGCCGAGCAGGGCCGCGAGCCCGAACGCGCTGCGCGGTGCGTAGGCAAGGCGCCACAGCCCGCCGTGAGCGGCCGCGTGGGCCTCGTCCTGCCACGGATGGGTCACCGCCGGGCGATCGGGGTCGCCCCCGGCGTACAGGTCGTGGACGAGCAGCGCCGCCATGAGCGTCTTGGTGGTGGCGGGCTCGAATATCTCGACCCCGAACCGCGGTGCGCCCTGGTACGCCGCCGCCAGCGCCCGGTTCTTCAGGACCGACCGGGTACGGGTCGGGGGGGCGACGTTCATCGAGACGGTCGCGCCGGCGTCCCTGGCCACCGTGGCCCGCCACCGCTGGATGCGCTTGGCGAGCGCGTAGTTCGGGCCCTGCTGGGGGATCAGGCTGTCGGAGATGCCGGGGTCCGCGCCGGGCGGATAGGCCCTGTGGAGCAGCCGTCCCCCGGACAGCATCTGCAGCGGCCATCGGCCCAGCTTCGCGGCCGCGGGCCGGGTCTCGTAGGCGCGCGCCGACTGGGCGACCGCCTCGCCCGGGACGGCGAACACGTCCGTGGGGGTGGCCAGGAACGCAAGCGCCACGTCGGGTCGGGCGGCCTGCAGCCGCACGGTCAGCGCGTCGACGGCGCTGGAGACGCGCACGTTCGCCGCGCCGTCGGCGTAGACGTAGTTGCCCAGGACCAGCGGGCCCTCCGCGGCGGCGAGCCAGTCGGCCACCGCCGGGACGTCGCCGGTCAGGTCGAGCCCGGCGCGCTCCGCGAGGGCCTCGCCGTCCCGCGGCACCGGGACCAGCAGGGTCCCCGCGCTGCGCCGCGCCACGTCGAGGACCCGCTCCCAGATGGGCGGACCGGGCAGGTCAACCCCGATCACCCGGGCGCCCCAGCCCAGCAGCACGGGCAGCGGGCCCACTTCGGCGCCGGCGCCGAGCACCACGATCGTCCGGCCGGGCAGGGCCAGCCACTCCGGATGCGCCGCGACGCTCGCGACGGCGTCCGCACACGACGGCTCGACGACGCCTGCGGCGACCCACGCCGCGCACCTGCGCGCCAGGGCGTCGCCGCACAGCTGCTCACCGTGGTAGGGCACGGATAGCTCGCGATCCGCCACCCCGGTGCCGGTCACCGTGACCGTGGCCGGGACGTGCCGCGCGGGCGCTTCGAGCAGGGCGCTGAGCCCGGTCTCCCCGGCACCGGGGGTGGCCACCCGCATCCGCCGGTGCAGCGATTCAAGACCGCCGCGGGCCACCGATACCGCGGCTTGCCTCGAGGTCAGCCCGGCCTCGATGAGCCTGCGGAAGTGCGCCGGGTAGCCGGTGCGCCAGTTCGACTCCTTTTCGGCATCTCGCGCCCCGGCCGGGTCGACGTCACCCAGAGCGTCGGCCACGACGGCCCGGCCCAGCGCCGAGGTGCTCCGGCGCCCGTCCGCCGACGCGGGGAAGACCACCCCGGCCGGCTCGTCGCCGCTCAACGCGCTCCCGCCATCGTCACCAGACCATCATGGTGTACCCGCCCCGCTGCGACTAGCTGCCCCGGCGGCCAGGCGCCTATGGTGGGGCGCATGACTCCAGTGTTCCGGCTCTGCGATGAGTACGTGACGCGCTCGGCCGCCCTCGATCCCGTCGCGGCCGGGATCGAAGGGCTCGACGAGGCGTTCGGCGCGGCCACCGATTACAGCCCGGAGGGCTACGCGGCCCGGGCGGAGCTGATCGTCGCGACGCTGGCCGCGCTGGAGGACATGGCCGTGACGTCGCAGGCCGACCGGCTGGCGGCCGGGTTCCTGCGCGAGCGGCTCGAGGCGCGGCTGGCCTGGCACGAGACGGGCGAGCCGCTCCGGCTGCTGCGCACCCCGATCGGGCTGACCAGCGCGATCAGGGACAGCGTGGACCTGCTGCCGCGCGACGGCGAGGACGCCTGGCGGAACATCGCGGCGCGGCTGGCCGCGATCCCCGGGATGTTCGCCAGCTGGCGGGCGAGCCTGGACGCCGGGCTCGCGCGCGGCCTGCCCGCCGCGCGCAGGCAGGCGGTGGAGGGCGCGACCGAAGCCGGGCGCTACGCCGGATCGCACGACGCCCTGGTGGCCTCCTACGGCGAGGGCCCGCTCGCCTCCGAGCTCGCGGCGGCCGCCGCGACGGCTTACGAGGGGTACGCCGAGCTGGCGCGCTACCTGCGCGAGGATTACGCGCCCCGGGCGGCCGAGGCCGATGCGGTCGGCGCGCAGCGGTACGCGGTGGCGGCCAGGCTCAGCCTGGGCGCGGACATCGACCTGCCGGAGGCCTACGAATGGGGCTGGGGCGAGCTGCGCCGGATCCAGGAGGAGATGGCAGCCGAAGCGGACAAGATCAGCCCCGGCGCGAGCTTCTCCGAGGCGGGCGACATCCTCGACGAGTCCGAGTACGTGGTCGGCGCCGACGCGTACCTGGCCTGGCTGCAGGATCGCCATGACCAGGCCATCTCCGCGCTGGACGGCGTCCTGTTCGACATCGCGCCGCCCCTGCGCAGGATCGAGGTGGTGCTCGCCCACGGCTCGGCGTCCGGCGCCGCCTACTACACGCCGCCGAGCGAGGACCTGACCAGGCCCGGGCGCACCTGGTGGCCGATGGCCGGGCGGGAGCCCACGGGCAAGTTCCGCACCTGGTCCGAGCTGTCCACCGTCTTCCACGAGGGCGTGCCCGGTCACCACCTGCAGGTAGGCGCGGCCATGATGGCCGGGGACCACCTGTCGCGGTTCGCGAAGACCGGCTTCGTCAGCGGCCACGGCGAGGGCTGGGCCCTGTACGCCGAGCGCCTGGCCGACGAGCTCGGGTGGTTCGCCGAGCCCGGGACGCGCCTGGGCATGCTGCGCGCCTCGTCGGTGCGCGCGGCGCGCGTGGTCATCGATATCGGCGTCCACCTGGACCTGCCGCGGCCCGACGGGTCCCGGTGGACCTTCGAGAACGCCTGCGAGCTGATGGGCGGGCTGGCCCGGCGCGAGCCGGGCCGGGTCCGGGCCGAGGTGATCAGGTACTTCGGCTGGCCCGGGCAGGCCATCTCCTACAAGCTCGGCGAGCGCGGCTGGCTGGCGGCCAGGCAAGAGGCCGTGCGCCGGCCGGGTTTCGACCTCAAGGGCTGGCACACGGCTGCGCTCGCCCTGGGCCCGATCGGCCTGGCGGGCCTGGCCGACGCGCTGGCCAGCATCGAGGACGCAGGCCAGGCCGGGGGATAACGCGGTTCCCCCCTGCGGTGTTGGGCGAGCCTCAGCGCGGGCGGTCGTCGACGATGCGGCGCATCTTGCCCGCAGAGCGCTCGATGGAATTCGGCGCCTGGACGCTGGCGCGGACGGTGACGCCGATGATGTTCTTGACCATCGACACCAGCCGGCGGCCCGCGTCGGCCGCGTCGTCTGCGGTCGCGCCGATGCGGTGCTCGACGTGGACGGCCAGCTCGTCCAGCCTGCCGGGCCTGGTCAGGTGCAGCTGGAAGTGCGGTGACAGCGCGGGGATGCGCATGATGAGCTCCTCGATCTGGGTCGGGAACACGTTGACCCCGCGCAGGATGATCATGTCGTCGCTCCGGCCGGTGATCTTCTGCATCCGCCGCATGCTGCGCGCGGTGCCGGGCAGCAGCCTGGTCAGGTCGCGGGTCCGGTAGCGGATCACCGGCATAGCCTGCTTGGTCAGCGACGTGAAGACGAGTTCGCCCTCCTCGCCGTCGGGTTTTACGGCCCCGGTGACCGGGTCGATCACCTCGGGGTAGAAGTGGTCCTCCCAGATGTGCAGGCCGTCCTTGGTCTCGACGCATTCCTGCGCCACGCCAGGGCCCATGACCTCGGACAGCCCGTAGATGTCGGTGGCGTCGATGCCGAGCCGGAATTCGATCTCGGTCCGCATCTCGTTGGTCCACGGCTCGGCGCCGAAGATGCCGAACCGCAGTGACGAGGCCGCCGGGTCATCGCCCTGGCGTTCCATCTCGTCGATGATCGCCAGCATGTACGACGGCGTGACCATGATGATATCCGGCCGGAAATCCCGGATCAGGGTGACCTGCCGCTCGGTCATCCCGCCGGAGACCGGGATCACCGTGCAGCCGAGCTTCTCCCCGCCGTAGTGCGCCCCCAGCCCGCCGGTGAACAGCCCGTACCCGTAGGCGTTGTGGACGATGTGCCCCGGCCTGCCGCCCGCGGCGCGGATCGAGCGGGCCATGACCGTGGCCCACACCTCGATGTCGTCGCGAGTGTAGCCGACCACCGTGGCCCGGCCCGTGGTGCCCGACGACGCGTGCACCCGCACCACCTGGCCGCGGGGGACCGCGAACATGCCGAACGGGTAGTTCTCGCGCAGGTCGGCCTTGCTGGTCAGCGGGAACTTGGCCAGGTCGGCGAGGTCCTGGCAGTCGTCCGGGTGCGCGCCCGCCGCGTCGAACGCCGCGCGGTAGTGCGGCACGTTGGCGTACGCGTGCCGTAGCGTCCAGCGGAGCCGCTCCAGTTGGAGGGCGCGCAGTTCGTCGGCCGGCGCCCGCTCGATGGGTTCGAGGTCTCCCGCCGGCGACGTGACGTCCTGCATGCCGGGCTCCTCTCTTTGCTGGCCTTTCCCGGGGCTGGCCTTTCCCGGGGCTGGCCCTCAGGCGTCGTAGTCGACAGTGATCCTGTCAGACGCGGGCAGGGCCTGACAGGTGAGCACGTACCCGGCGTCGAGTTCCTCGCGCTCGAGCGCGTAGTTGCGCCGCATGGTGACCTCACCGTGGACGAGCAGCGCGCGGCAGGTGCCGCAGACGCCGCCCTTGCAGGCGAACGGCAGGTCGGGGCGGACCCGCTGGGCTCCGTCCAGGATCGGGGTGCCCGGCGGGATCGTGGCGGTGCTGCTGCGCCCCTCGAGCAGCACGGTCACCTCGGCACCGGGTCCGACGGGCGCGTCGGCGTGCTTGGCCTGCTCGGGCGGGGCGTCCTCGACGTAGAACAGCTCCCGGTGGACGCGGTCGCGGGTCACGCCGAGCTCGGCCAGGACGCCGATCGCCCCCTCGACCATGGCGAACGGGCCGCATAGCCACCAGTGGTCCACCGCGCCGGGGTCGACCGTGGCCGGGAGCAGCGACCGCAGCTTGCCCTCATCGAGGCGGCCGTTGAACAGGTCCACTTCCTGCGGCTCACGGCTGAGCACGTGGATCACGCAGAGCCGCGCCGGGTAGGCAGTCCTTGAGGTCGGCGATCTCGTCGGCGAACATCACCGAGTCGGCGCGCCGGTTGCCGTAGAGCAGGGTCACGAACGATTCGCCGTCCGCGGCGAGCACGGATCCGGCGATGGAAAGGACGGGCGTGATCCCGCTGCCCGCGGCGATCAGGACGTGCTGCGCCCTGGGGCGTCCAGATCCGGGGTGAAGGACCCCGACGGGGCCTGGGCCTCGACGACGTCACCGGGCCTGACCTCGTGCACGAGCCAGCCGGACACCGCGCCGCCTGCCACCTCGCGCACGCCGATCCGCGGCGCCCGCCCGGCGGCGGCGCAGATCGAGTAGGAGCGCCGCTGGTCGCCGCGCCTGATCGTGAGCGACTGCCCGGGCGCGAACGCGAATACCTCCCCGAGTTCCTGGGGCACGTCGAAGGTCACGGCCGCGGAGTCGTCGGTCAGCCGGTCCACGCGCGCGACGGTCAGCGGATGGAACCGCGTCCGTGACGCCGCCCGGGGCGGCATCAGATGTCCTTCACGTACTCGAACGGCTCCCGGCAGGTCCCGCAGCGGAACAGGGCGGTACACGCGGTCGGGCCGAAGGCCGCCGTCTGCTCGGTGTCGCGGGAGCCGCACCGCGGGCAGGCGACGGGCTCGCGGGGGGCCGCGGTCAGCGTGACCGGCACCGGGCCCGGGCTGCCGCGGCGGGTTCCCTGGCCCGGCGGGGCGATGCCTGCCGCGTGTAGCTTCCCGCGGCCTTCGGGGGTGATCTGGTGGCTGCTCCACGCGGGCGTGAGCTCGGTCCGCACGATGACGTCAGCGAACCCGGCCTGGCCGAGCCGGTACCGCAGGTCGCGCGCGATCTCGGCCAGCGCCGGACAGCCCGAGTAGGTCGGCGTGATCGTCACCACGACGCGCCCGTCCTCGGCCGTGACGCGGCGCAGGATGCCCAGGTCGGCCAGCGTCACCATCGGCATCTCGGGATCGGGCACCGCCGCGGCGATGTCGCGCGCCGCCCGCAGGCGGCTCGGGGTCACCATGTCGCGTCCGGGTGTGCGCGGGCGACGCTCTGCAGTTCGGCCAGCACGTACCCCAGCGCCTCGGTGTGCACTCCCTCGCGCCCGGCCTGCCCGGCGACCGGGGCCAGCGGCGCGACGCCCGGCCGGTCCAGGGTGGCCGCGGCGAACACGCCGTCCAGGACCTCGTCCACGTCGGCCCGCAGCGCCGCCGGGTCGGGCGCCACCCCGGGCAGCCGGGCCGCCACGGCGTCGATGCGGAACAGCTCATCGGCGAGCGGCCAGATGGCGCCCAGCGCGGCCTGAATCCTGGCGTGGGAGAGCGCCGTGCCGTCCCCAAGCCGGATGACCCACTGCGCCGCGTAGTCGCGGTGGTAGGTGAGTTCCTTGACGCCCTGGCCCGCGATCGCGGCCAGCACCGGGTCGCCCGACCCGGTCAGCCGCCCGAACAGGGCGAGCCGCCACGCCGAGAAGACCAGCAGCCGGCCGACCAGCTCCGCGAAGTCGGCGTCCGCGGCCTCGACCAGCCGCACGTTGCGGAATTCGCCCTCGGTCCTGAAGAACGCGAGCCGGTCCTCGTCCCGCCCGGCACCCTCGGCCCGGCCGGCCCGGGACAGCAGCATGCGCGCCTGGCCCAGCAGGTCCAGGGCGATGTTCGCCAGGGCTGTCTCCTCCTCCAGTTCCGGCATGCGCGTCACCCACTGCTGCAGCCGGTGCGAGTAGATCAGCGCGTCGTCGCCGAGCGCCAGGCAGTAGGCGGCCAGGGCGGCGGCGTCGACGCCGTCCGGCACCGAGGTGTCGATCCCCTCGAGCGGGTCGAAGAACCCGGTGCCGAAGGCCCAGCGGTGGTCCTCGGTCTCCTCGGCCAGGGACCGGTAGGCGTCGAAGTCGTCGTCGTCGGTCATCGGTGTCCGCCCTACATATGAGGGACGTCGGCTGGGATGTCGTAGAACGTCGGGTGCCGGTAGACCTTGTCGCCGGACGGCGCGAAGAACGGGTCCTTCTCGTCCGGGCTCGACGCAGTGATGTCCCTGGCCGCGACCACCCAGATGCTGACGCCCTCGTTCCTGCGCGTGTAGAGGTCCCGGGCGTGGTGCAGGGCCATCTGCGCGTCGGCCGCGTGCAGCGACCCGACGTGCACGTGGTTGAGCCCGCGCTTGCCGCGCAGGAACACCTCGTACAGCGGCCAGCCCGACCGCACCTGGTCAGGGCCCGACTCGGCGCGAACGGCGGTCACCGGCACCGCGCCGTGGCCGCCTTCCGCGGTGAAGGCCTCGGTCATCACGCGGCCTCCTGCCCGGCCCGGCGCGCGGCGGCCTTGGCCGCGTACGCGGTGGCCGCCTCGCGGACCCAGGCCCCCTCGTCGTGGGCCGCCTTCCGCCGCGCGATGCGCTGCGCGTTGCACGGCCCGTTGCCCTTGATCACGGCCATGAACTCGTCCCAGTCGACCTGGCCGAAGTCATAGTGGCCGCGTTCGGCGTTCCACTTCAGGTCCGGATCGGGCAGGCTGACGCCGAGCTTGTCGGCCTGCGGCACGGTCATGTCGACAAAGCGCTGCCGCAGCTCGTCGTTGGTGTGCCGCTTGATGCCCCAGGCCATCGACTGCGCCGTGTTCGGCGACTGGTCATCCGGCGGGCCGAACATCATCAGCGACGGCCACCAGAACCGGTTCGTGGCGTCCTGCACCATCGCGCGCTGCGCCGCGGAGCCGCGCATCATCGTCAGCAGCAGCTCGTAGCCCTGCCGCTGGTGGAAGGACTCCTCCTTGCAGATGCGTACCATGGCCCGCGCGTACGGGCCGAAGGACGAGCGGCACAGGGGCACCTGGTTGCAGATGGCCGCGCCGTCGACCAGCCATCCGATCACGCCGACGTCCGCGTAGGTCAGCGTCGGGTAGTTGAAGATGGACGAGTACTTCTGCCGCCCGCCCACGAGCTTGTCGGTGAGGTCGGCGCGGTCGGCGCCGAGGGTCTCGGCGGCCGAGTACAGGTACATGCCGTGCCCGGCCTCGTCCTGCACCTTGGCCAGGAGGATCGCCTTCCTGCGCAGCGAGGGAGCGCGGGTGATCCAGTTGCCCTCCGGCTGCATGCCGATGATCTCTGAATGGGCGTGCTGGGCGATCTGGCGGATCATCGTCGCGCGGTAGGCGTCCGGCATCCAGTCCCGTGGCTCGATGCGCCGCCCGCGCGTGATCGTGTCGTCGAAGTGGGCGTGGAGTTCGCCTGTCACATCGTCGGGGAGCGCCGTCATCGGTCCCCTTCCCTCGCCACCATCGTAAGCACCCCGCCCTTGGGCCGGGGCGTATTATTTACCGGACGTTCGGTCTAATAATACAGGAGGCGATCGCGGTGCCCCAACTGCCGCCCGAGGGCCGCGCGACGGCTGGGCGGCGCCGCGGGCGTCCCGGCTACGATCTGCCGTCCGTGCTCGCGGTGGCGGTCGAGATCTTCAACGAGCGCGGTTACGACCGCACCAGCATGAGAGACCTCGCGGGCCGGCTCGGCATCGCCAAGTCCGCCATCTATCACCACGTGACCGGCAAGGAGGAGTTGCTCCGCCTGGCCCTGGACCGCGCGCTGAGCGGCCTGTCGGCGGTGGAGGACCGGACGCGCGCACGCGACGAACCCGCGATCGCGCGCCTGGAGTATCTGATCAGGGGAAGCGTCGAGGTGCTGGAAGCCGAGCTGCCCTACGTCACCCTGCTGCTGCGGGTCCGAGGCAACACCGAGGTGGAACGGGCCGCGCTGAAGCAGCGGCGCGCCTTCGACCGGTTCGCCGCCGACTTGGTCGCGGCCGCGGTGCGTGACGGCGACATCCGGCCGGACGCCGACGCGCTGATCACCGCGCGCCTGCTGTTCGGGCTGGTCAACTCCATCGTCGAGTGGTACAGGCCGCTGCGGCGCGCCGACCAGCGATCGCTCGCGGACGCGGTCTGCGCCCTGGCCTTCGACGGCCTGCGGACCAGGAAGGCCCCGACCCCAGAGGGCCCGCCAGGCCCGCCGCGTACGCAGGGCGCGCCGGTCCCGCAGGCCACGCCGGTCCCGCAGGGCGCGCTGTCCCGCAGGCCACGCCGGTCCCGCAGACCACGCCGGTCCCGCAGACCACGCCGGTCCCGCAGGGCGCGCCGGTCCCGCAGACCACTCCGGTCCCGGGTCAGTAGCGGATCGCGATCTCGCGGCCCTGCCGGTCGCGCTGTGGCCGAACGGGGAGGGTGACCGCCTGGCCGGTGGCGATGCGCCAGGCGCTCCAGGCCACGGCCGCCGCGTCCAGGGTGTCCGCCGCCGGGGCCCGCGCGGCGAGGCCTGACCGGCCGGCCGGGAGCACGATCCCGGCGCCGGCCAGCAGCTCACGGCGCAGCTCGCGACCGGGCGCGGTGTGCTTGCTGAGCGCCAGCGGTGTGCCGGCGAGTGCGCCGAACGCCAGTTCCGGATGCACCTCGTACAGCGGATGCCCGCACGTCTCGCGGTACCGGTTGGCCTCGACCAGCTTCGCCCGCAGGCCCCACGCCTGCACGCTGAGGCCATTCCCGGTCAGCTCGCGGCAGCGCCGGTTCGCCGCCGGGTAGTCCGGCTCGGCCCAGACCGCTCGCGGCGGGATCACGAAGACCGCGCTGCGCCTGGCCCCGAGCAGGCCGCGGGCCACCAGGTCTGCCTCCCGCCACCCCGACTCGAGCAGCCCCAGCGGCATGTCGATCCCGACCACGCCGCTGTCTTCCTCGAGCACCCCGTCCAGTGACCCTCCGACGCGGACGGCGCTCACCCGGATCCGGCCAGGGCGGTCGGAGCCAGGCTGGTCGGGGCCGAGGCGGCCGGTGCCGGGGCGAGCCCCGGCGGGCGCGGGGACCTCCAGGGTGACCGCGACCCAGCCGCGCCTGCAGGAGTCGACTCCGGTCACGCGCATACCGCTACGGTGACATATCCACGTTCAGCGGCGTTGTTCGGCGAGGCTCCCTCCTGGTCGGCCCCCGAGCCGCTAGGGTTTCCTGGTGGCCGAGCGCACCATCGGCATCGTTGACGGGCAGGCGGGGCACACCGAGGACGGCCCGTCCGCGAGCCTGGTCCACCTCCGGTGCACCGCGGCGGACGCGCTGTCCAACCTGGTGGGCGTCCTCGAGCTGGCCGCCGACGGCCAGCTGCGCTGCAGCGCGGCGACCAGGCGGCCGTTCGCCGCCACCGTGGCCCTGGTCGACGATGCCCTGGTCGCAGGGGACTACTACGACGGCGAGCCCATCGCCTCGGTCGCCTGGCCGCTGCTGCTGCAGGTCGGCGGGCTGGCTCGCCGGACCGGAACCACGCTCGAGCTGACCGCGCGCGGCCGGGCGGCCCTCGCCAGGCCGTCCTACGCCGCGCTCGGCGCGCTGTGGGACAGGTGGCTGACCAGCGTGTCGCACGACGAGCTGTCCCGGGTCGAGGCGATCAGGGGGCAGGGCAGGGGCGCCACCCTGACCCCCGCCACCACGCGGCGCGCCGCGGTGGCCGCGGGGCTCGCCGCGGTCCGGCCAGGCGCGTGGACCCAGGCCGGCGCGCTGCTATCCATCCTGCGGACCCAATCGCCGCCGCTGGTCGCGACGCGGAGCCTGATCGCGCGCTGGCGGCTGTACATCGGCGATTCGTACTACGGATCGCTCGGCCACGCCGGTCCGCAGTCCTGGGACGTCGTCGAGGGCCGGTACGCGCTCTGCGTGCTCCTGGAATACGCGGCGACCATCGGCCTCATCGACGTCGCCTACACCGACCCGCGCGGCGCGCGCCACGACTACCGTGCCCTGTGGGGCGCCGATCAGTACGACTGCCTGTCCCGCTATGACGGCCTGCTCGCCGTGCGCGTCAACGAACTGGGCGCCGCCATCCTGCACGACCCGGACGCGATGCCGGGCCTCGGCCTTCCCGTGCCGCGCCGGGCTTAGTGCCACCGGTGCCGGGTCGGGTACGCGAGCGCAGCGAAGATTACGCGGAGGCATGATGAAACGGTCGTGGCCGGTCGTCGCGGGACTGGGGGTCTGCGTGACCCTGCTCATGGTCAGCGTCCTGCTGGCCAGCCGCCTGGACCCGGTGACATCAGGCAGACCGGTCCCGCGGGCCGCGGGCAGCCCGACCGCCGGAGCGATCCAGGCCGTCACCGACCGGGTGGACCTGCCGGCCGAGGACGTGCCGACCGGATTCTGGTACGGCACCGATAGCCTGCCGGTCACGATAAGCGGCACCGCTCCCTACCGCGAGCCCGGCATCGGCGGCGCCTACGGCGGGTACATCGGCATGGCCGGGAGCTGGTCGTACTGGCTGCACTGCCCGGGCGGCTTCCTGGCCTGGTCGGCGGCGAACAGCGCCCAGGCGGACACCAACTACTCCACGTACGGCAAGGGCATCGGCACCGGGGTGTACTGGTTCATGGGCGGTCCCGGCGTGGACCCCGATTACACCGGCACCGCCGCCGAAGCCAGCGCCTGGGGAGCCCGTCAGGCGGCGCAGACACTGGCCGACATGGCCAGCGAGCGCGTAACCTACCCCGTCGTCTTCATGGACATCGAGCTCCCCGGGGTCGCGCCCGCCCTCGACAACGGCTGGAACGACCTGTACACCTCGGCGTGCAGCGGGGTGGTCAAGCACGCCGGCATCCCCGTGGCTCTCGACCGCGCCGACTTCAACGGGTTCTACAACTACATCAGCAAGCACTCGACCTACAAGGTGGGCGTGTATTCGAACCCGGCGATCTGGAAGCAGATCTTCGGCACGGGCAGTGCCGCCTCGATCCCGCATACCTACGAGTGGACCTACACCCCCGAGACCGCCGACCTGTCCGAAGCGCCCAACGCCTGGTGCCTTACATCTGGCCAGTGCGCGCATTTCTTCGGCGGCGTCACCAGCGCGAGCAGCTACGCGCTCATGTGGCAGTGGTCCGGCGGCGGCGGGGTCAGGAACGCGATCGGCGACTTCGACCAGATCGACGCCAGCAGGCAAAGCTGAGGACGGCGGGCGCGTGCGGCTTCAGCGTGGCTCGCTGGCCACGCCTCGGCCGTAGGCCTCCCGTAGGGCCCTGGCCACGATGCTCTTTCCAGCACCAGAGTTACCGCGCAGCGCGATCAGCCGCGTCTGATCGGTCCCGACCGCCATGCGGCTGATCCCAGGCTCGCTAGCCGGTGATCCCAGGCACGCTAGCCGGCGATGAGCGGCTCGAGCAGGAGGTCGGGGTGCTCGCGCTGGATCTGGCCGAGCCGCCATTTGTCGCTGAACAGCGCGAGCAGCGCGCCGTCGTGGCGGCGGGTCAGGACCTCCGTGCCGCGCTGCCCGGCCAGGGCGCGGGCGCTCTCCGCGTCGGTGCGCCTGGCGAGGGCGTAGTCGAGGTGGTCGAGCTCGGCGCGGGCGCCGAACTCGTGCTCGAGCCGGTGCAGCACCACGTCGAACTGGAGCGGGCCGACGGCCGCCAGCACCGGCGCCTGGTCCCCGCGCAGGTCCGAGGAAAGGACCTGGACGACGCCCTCGGTGTCCAGCTGGTCGATGCCCCGCCGGAACTGCTTCTGCTTGCCCGCCTCCTTGCCGCGCACCACCGCGAAGTGCTCGGGCGCGAAGCTGGGGATCGGCGGGAACTCCACGGGCACCTCGTCGTACAGAGTGTCGCCCGGGCGCAGCGCAGTGGCGTTGACCAGGCCGATCACGTCGCCGGGGTAGGCCTCCTCGACGGTCTCGCGGTCCTGGCCGAACATGGCCTGCGCGTACTTGGTCGCGAAAGGACGTCCCGTCGCGGCGTGGGTCAGCACCATGCCGCGCTCGAACCGTCCCGAGCAAACCCGCACGAACGCCAGCCGGTCGCGGTGCGCCGGGTCCATGTTGGCCTGCACCTTGAACACCAGGCCCGAGAACGGGGCGTCGACCGGCCGCGGCTCGCCCTTGATGTCCTCCCGCAGGCCAGGCGGCGGGGCGAGCTCGGTGACCGCGTCCAGCAGGCGGCGGACGCCGAAGTTCGGCAGCGCGGCCCCGAACAGCACCGGGCTCGACACCCCGGCCAGGAACGACGGCAGGTCGATGGCTTCACCGTAGATCGCGTCGAGCAGGGCCAGTTCCTCCTGCGCGGCGGCGTAAGCCTCGCCGTCGCGCGCGGCGGCGGCCGCGGCGTCGAGCCGGGTCTGTATGGCGCGGCCCGCCCCGCCCGGGGTCCTGGTGAAGGTGACGTACTCGCCGGTGGCGCGCTCGATCAGCGCGCGGAAGTCGCCGGACACGCCGACCGGCCAGTTCACCGGGGCCGGGCGCAGCCCGATCTGCTGCTCGATCTCGTCCAGGAGTTCCAGCGGCTCGCGGCCGGGCCGGTCCCACTTGTTCACGAACGTGATCACCGGGACGCCCCGGCTCCGGCACACGTCGAAGAGCTTCAGGGTCTGCGGCTCGAGTCCCTTGGCCGAGTCGAGCAGCATGATCGCGCAGTCCACGGCGGACAGGACCCGGTAGGTGTCCTCGGAGAAGTCGGCGTGACCGGGGGTGTCCAGCAGGTTGAGCACCATGTCCCGGTAATCGAAGCGGAGCGCCGCGGAGGTGATCGAGATGCCGCGGGCGCGCTCCATGGCCATCCAGTCGGAGGTCACGCCGCGCCGGCCCGCCTTGCCGTGCACCGCGCCCGCCTGGGTGATCGCCGACGCGTGCAGGGCCAGGGCCTCGGTCAGGGTGGTCTTGCCCGCGTCCGGGTGGCTGATCACCGCGAAGGCACGCCGCCTGCCCGCTTCGGCGTGCACCCTCGATGTAGGGGGAACGGTGTCGGCACGCGGAAGCGCCCCCGTATCCGCCATGGTCACTTGCATGAGGATACTGGGTCCGTGGACCGGGTCCTGACCATCCCGAACGCGATCAGCGCCGCGCGGCTGGCCGGGGTTCCCGTCTTCCTGTGGCTCGTGCTCGGGCCGCGGACCGCCGTAGCCGATGACTGGGCCGTCGGCGTGCTCATCGCCGCGGGCCTTTCCGACTGGCTGGACGGCAAGATCGCCCGCGCGCTGAACCAGGCCAGCCGGCTCGGGCAGGTGCTCGACCCGGCCGCAGACCGCCTGTACATCGCGGCGACCATCGTGGCGCTCGCGGTGCGGGGGATCATCCCGTGGTGGCTGGTCGCCGTCCTGGCGCTGCGCGAGCTGACGGTAGGCGCGGCGCTTGCGGTGCTGCGGCGCCGGGCCGGCTTCGGCACCCTGCAGGTCAGCCTGGCCGGCAAGGCCGCCACCTTGTGCCTGCTTTACGCCTTCCCGCTGCTGTTCCTGGGCGATCACCCCGGCCCGGGGGCGACGCTGGCGCGGGTCCTGGGCTGGGCCTTCGCGATCTGGGGGACCGCCCTGTACTGGTGGGCCGCGGTGCTGTACCTGACCCAGGTGCGAAGCTTGGTAAGTCGCGCGAGCCGGTGATAGGGCGGGGCGAGCCCGTGAATTCGCCGGTGACGGGGTAGACCTATTGGGCGGAGACGGGAAGGAGCGGCAAAACCATTGAAGGCCGTCGTCATGGCAGGAGGGGAGGGGACACGGCTGCGGCCGATGACCGCCAACCAGCCCAAGCCCATGCTTCCCGTAGTCAACAGGCCGATCATGGAGCACGTGCTGCGGCTGCTCAGGCGGCACGGCTTCGTGGAGACCATCGTTACCGTCCAGTTCCTCGCTGCGCTGGTCCGGAACTACTTCGGCGACGGCGAGGAGTTCGGTATGAGCCTGCAGTACGCCACCGAGGACATGCCGCTGGGCACCGCGGGCAGCGTCAGGAACGCGGGCGACGCCCTGCGCGACGGGACCTTCCTGGTCATCTCCGGCGACGCGCTGACCGACATGGACCTGACCGCGATGGTCAACTACCACAAGGACAACGGCGCGCTGGTCACCGTGGGCCTGGCCAAGGTGCCTAACCCGCTCGAGTTCGGCATCGTGATCAGGGACGAAGACGGCCGGATCCAGCGGTTCCTCGAGAAGCCGACCTGGGGCCAGGTGTTCTCCGACACCGTCAACACGGGGCTGTACGTGATGGAGCCCGAGGTGCTCGCCGAAGTCCGGCCCGGCGAGATGGTCGACTGGTCGGGCGACGTCTTCCCGAAGCTGCTCGAGCGCGGCGCTCCGATGTTCGGCTACGTCTCGGACGGCTACTGGGAGGACATCGGCACCGACGAGAGCTACCTGAAGGCGCAGGCCGACGTCCTGGACGGCCGGGTCCGCACCGACATCGCCGGGTTCGAGGTCTCGCCCGGCGTCTGGGTGGCCGAGGGCGCGGAAGTCGACTCCGACGCCGTGCTCACGGGCCCGCTCTGCATCGGGGACTACGCCAAGATCGAGGCAGGCGCGCAGCTGCGCGAGTACACCGTGATCGGCAGCAACGTCGTGGTCAAGGAGGGCGCGTTCCTGCACCGCGCCGTGGTGCACAACAACGTCTACATCGGTCAGGGCGCCAACCTGCGCGGCTGCGTGATCGGCAAGAACACCGACGTCATGCGGCTGGCCAGGATCGAGGAGGGCGCCATCGTCGGGGACGAGTGCGTGATCGAGCCCGAGGCGTACCTGTCCGCCAAGGTGAAGGTCTACCCGTTCAAGACCATCGAGGCGGGCGCGGTGGTGAATAACAGCGTGATCTGGGAGTCACGGGGACAGCGCACCCTGTTCGGCCCGCGCGGCGTGTCCGGGCTGATCAACGTGGAGGTCACCCCCGAGCTGGCCGTCCGCCTGGCCAGCGCCTACGCGACCACGCTCCGCAAGGGCTCGACGGTCACCACGTCCAGGGACGCGTCACGGGCCGCGCGGACGCTGAAGCGGGCGGTGCAGAGCGCGCTCAACGCCAGCGCGATCAACGTGGTGGACCTGGAGGCACAGCCGCTTCCCGTGGCCAGATACGAGACCGCCAGGGGCCACTACAGCGGCGGAATCGCGCTGCGCACGACGCCTGGCGATCCGCAGTCCGTCGAGATCATCTTCCTCGACGAGCGCGGCGCCGAGCTGTCGCAGGCGGACCAGCGCAAGCTGGAGCGCGTCTTCTCCCGGCAGGAGTTCCGGCGGGCGTTCCCCGGCGAGATCGCCGAGCTCAGCTACCCGCCCAGGGTGGTCGAGTCCTACACCCATGAACTGCTCAGCTGCGTGGACATGACCGGTGTCCGGGAGGCCAACCTGAAGGTGGTCGCGGACTGCGCGGGCGGTACCACGTCACTGGTACTGCCGAGCCTGCTCGGCACGATCGGCGTGGACGTGCTGACCCTGAACAACCGGCTCGACGAGGTGTCGCCGACCGAGACCGTCGCGCAACAGCGCGCCGGCCTGCAGCGCCTGGCCGAGGTGGTGTCCTCGTCCCGCGCTGCGTTCGGCGTCAGGTTCGACACGGTCGGCGAGCGGATCCAGCTCGTGGACGAGAAGGGCGAGCTGGTCAGCGAGGACCGGGCGCTGCTGGTCGTGCTTGACCTGGTGGCGGCCGAGCGTAGATCCGGGCGGGTGGCCCTGCCGGTGACCACCACCAGAGTGGCCGAGCAGGTGTGCCGCTTCCACGGAGTGCAGGTGAGCTGGACCCCGACGTCGATGGACGCGCTGACCGTCGCCGCGGCCGAGGAGGACGTGATCTTCGCGGCCGACGGCCGGGGCGGGTTCGTGGTCCCCGAGTGCACGCGAACCGTCGACGGCATCGCCGCCTTCGTCCGGCTGCTCGGCCTGGTCGCGCGGGCCAGGCTGACGCTCAGCCAGATCGACGCCAGGATCCCGATCGCGCACCTGCTCAGGCGGTCCATCCCGACGCCATGGGCCGCCAAGGGCAGCGTGATGCGAACGGTGCTTGAAGCGGCGGGCGACCGGGAGACCGACACCACGGACGGCGTGCGCGTGATCGAGGGGGAGCGCGGCTGGGTGCTGGCGCTGCCGGATCCGGCCGACGCGGTTACCCACCTGTTGGCGGAGGGCAGCGACGCGGACGTCGCGCAGCAGTTGCTGGACGAATGGGCCGCGGTAGTGGAGCAGGCCGGCCGCTGACGGGCCGCTGATCGATCGGGCCCGGATGCGGGCTCCGGATCCGGGTAAGCTGTGTGCTTCGCGTGAGGATCTGAAAGGCGCGAACCACGCGAAATTCGCGAATATGAGAGAATCGCGCCCACCAGGATTTGCCAGGCGGTCACCATCCGCCACGGGCGCCAGGCGGGTAGGAGGCGAGAACGGCGATGTGGCGGAAGCATCGCGACCAGAAGACCAGGCGTAGTCGGCGCAGGCTGTTCGCGTGGCTCGTGGACCGCCGGGCCTCCACCCAGGTACCTTGGGCTGCATCGCCGGATGCCGAGGTGTTCACCGAGGGGAGGCCGAGCGGAGCTATGCCACGCGTTTACTGTGCCCGGTGCGGTCGGCCGAATCCTGACGACGCCAGGTTCTGCTCCAATTGCGGAACCCAGCTGGCCGTGGCCGGTGCGGGCACCCCACGGGCCGGCGAGACCACCTCGACGCTCTCGCTGGGGCGCCCGGAGGACGCAGATTTCGGCGACGATCTTTTCCCGGACTCAGCCTCGTTGGGCGCCCTGCCGGAGGGGAGCGCGCTGCTGCTGGTCATGCGCGGGCCGAACGCCGGGAGCAGGTTCCGGCTCGACGGCGACCTGACCACCGCGGGCAGGCACCCGGACAGCGACATCTTCCTCGACGACGTGACGGTCTCCAGGCGGCACGCGGAGTTTTACCGCAGGGGTGCGTCCTTCACGGTCCGCGACGTGGGCAGCCTCAACGGCACCTACGTCAACCGGGAGCGTATCGAGGAGGCGGAACTCACCGGCGGCGACGAGGTCCAGATCGGCAAGTTCCGGCTGCTGTTCCTGACCAGCCAGAACCTCGACCCGAGAACTTCCTCGGCTGACCCTCGCGGCAGGGGCGCGCAGGATTACGCATGAGCGAGCAGCCCGCGCGCGATCAGTTCGGTATCGGCGAGGTGCTGTCCCAGCTGCGCGGGGAATTTCCTGACATCAGCGCGTCCAAGATCCGCTTCTTCGAGGCCGAAGGGCTGATCGAGCCCGCCAGGTCGAGCTCGGGATACCGCCGGTTCTGCTCGGCGGACCTCGAGCGACTGCGGTACATCCTGACCATGCAGCGGGACTCCTACCTGCCGTTGCGGGTGATCAGGGAGCGGCTCGCCGATGGTGCTCAGGGCGGTCGCGCCGGCGCGGGCGGCACCGGCCCGGACGGCTCCCCGGGGCGGGTTCCCGCGGACCTGTCCCGCCGCCAGCTGCTTGAGGCAGCGGGAATCGGCGAGGCGGAGCTAACCGAGCTCGAAGACTACGGCCTGATCAGGCGGGTGGGCCGGCAGTACGGCGCGGACGCGCTCGCGGTGGCCCGTGCGGTGGCGGCACTCCGCCACTTCGGCGTGCAGGCCCGGAACCTACGGGCGGTCAAGGCCGCCGCGGACCGGGAGGCCAACTTGATCGAGCAGGTGGTGGCGCCGCAGCTGCGCCAGCGCGGCGCCGGCGCGCGCGATGCGGCCGCCAGGACCGCCTGGCAGATCGCGGACCTGACCTTGCGACTGCACGCCACGCTGGTCGAATGTGCGCTGGGCGAGGCCGGACTGACCGTGGCGCCCGCGGCCAGGTTCCAGCTGGGTCCCGGTCTATCAGGCCAGGTCGATGATTCCGACGGCCCTCCGGCCGGAGGGCTGCGGTCGGCTTCCGGACGATTACGGGTGTACCGTGGCATGGGGAGAGGTAGCCCAGACAGGTTCGCCAGGTACGTGAGGACGGAGCTGCAGTGCGGCAGATGGAGGTCATCGGCGTCCGGGTCGAGATGCCGTCAAATAGCCCCATCGTCTTGCTGAAGGAGGCGCAGGGGGACCGGTACCTGCCCATCTGGATCGGGGCGGTCGAGGCCACGGCGATCGCCTTCGCCCAGCAGGGCATGGTGTCCGTCAGGCCGCTCACGCATGACCTTTTCCGCGACGTGCTCGAGGTCCTGAACATCCAGCTGCGGACGGTGAACATCACGGCGCTGCGTGACGGGATCTTCTACGCCGACCTCGTCTTCTCCAATGGCGCCGAGGTGAGCGCGCGCCCGTCAGACTCGATCGCGCTGGCGCTGCGCACCGGCGCGCAGATCTTCGCCAGCGAGGAGATCCTGGACGAAGTAGGGGTGGCCATCCCGGACGAGCAGGAGGACGAGGTAGAGAAGTTCCGGGAGTTCCTCGACACCATCTCACCCGAGGATTTCGGCCGAGCGACGTGACCGCGCCGCCGGCCAGCGCCGAACGGACCCCGCTGACCTCGTGCGTCCCGGTATGCCTGCATGCCGCCGGGAATGTCGCGACGCGCCGCGCGCGGTCGTTGACGTGGCCACCCGGGCCGGCTTACGGTGCGAGTGCCGTGGGTAGTCAGCTCCCGTGGAGGTAGGCGTGGCGGTAACCAGGAGTGACAGCGGGGGTCCCAGGGATCCGTCCGCCGCTGACGACCCACAAAGCTCCCCGGGCACCCAGGGTGCCCTGTTCGAGACTGACGAGGCCCTGGGGCCCCCGGAAGCCCCAGGCGAGGCAGACGGGACAGCGGATGTCGGCTACCGCGGCCCGACCGCCTGCGCCGCGGCCGGGATCACCTACCGTCAGCTTGATTACTGGGCGCGTACGGGCCTGGTCGAGCCGAGCGTGCGCGCGGCTCATGGCTCCGGCTCGCAGCGGCTGTACAGCTTCCGCGACATCCTCGTGCTGAAGGTCGTGAAGCGGCTGCTCGACACCGGGATCTCGCTTCAGCAGATCAGGGCGGCGGTCCAGCACCTGCGTGATCACGGCAGCGAGGACCTGGCCCAGGTCACGCTGATGAGCGACGGGGTCAGCGTGTACGAATGCACGTCGGCGGACGAGGTGGTGGACCTGCTCCAGGGCGGCCAGGGAGTATTCGGCATCGCGCTCGGCCGGGTCTGGCGGGAGGTCGAGGGCGACCTGGCGATGCTGCCCGCCGTTCGCGAGGACGGCGTCACGCCCGTGGACCTCAGAGCCCCCGTCGGTTCCAGGTCCCAGGTCCAGGACGATCTGGCCAAGCGCAGGCTGCGCCGCACCAGCTGAGACCCGCCGGAGCGGTGAACTGACCGCCCGTTTTCACCGTCGATGGCTGGGTGACAACGGTGAGCCGGTCTGTTTGAATGCTCCCATTACCGATTGGCGCGCCGTCTGAGGGGCTCTGGCCGGTCGGCACGGGCGTGACCGCATTTCGCATGTTCCGCATCTGAGCGGCTTGCGACTGGGAGGGGATCAGGTGACCGTACCGTGGGCCGGGCCCGGATCCGGCCGCGCCGACGACCCGATCCTGTGACGCCGATGTCTGCCGACCCCTCGCAGCAGCCGCCGCGGGATGCCCAGGAGACCTGGCTCGCCCTGACGGCGTCGCAGCGCGGGGCGGCGCACCACGCTTCCGGCCTGCCCAACCAGGATGCCGTCCAGGCGCGTCCGGTCGGGCCGGACGTGGTGGTCGCGGCCGTCGCCGACGGACACGGGCACCGCCGTCATTTCCGCAGCGGCCGGGGCGCGGAGCTAGCGGTAGCCGTCGCCTGCGAGGCCGCTGCGGAGCTGGGCGCACGGCTGGACGAGTTCGAGACGGCCGAACAGCTCGAATCCGAGGCCCTCGGCCAGCTCGTCCCGGCCATCACCGAGCGATGGCGCGCCGCCGTGCGCGACGACCTGGCCGGCCAGCCGTTCACCGACGAGGAAGAGGCCCTGCGCGCCCCGGGCGACGATGCCCTGATCGCCTACGGCGCCACGCTGCTGCTGGCCATCGCGGGGTGCAGGTGGCTCGCACTGGTACAGATCGGGGACGGGGACATCGTGGGCATCCAGCCAGGCGGGCGGCCACTGTTGGCAGTGCCCGTCGACCCGTCGCTGGACGGCCTGCAGACGACGAGCCTGTGCGGGCCGCACGCGGAGGAGCAGTTTCGCGCCGCAGTGGTGGACGTCGCGAGCACGCCGCTACTCGGGGTCCTGTTGGCGACGGACGGATACGGCAACTCGCAGGTAGCCGAACCGTGGGCCGACGCGGTCAGCGCCGACCTGGCCGAGCTGATCGGCGGACGGTCGCCGGAGTGGCTCGCCGACCAATTGCCGGTGTGGGCGAGCCGCAGCGCATCAGCCGAGGGCAGCGCCGATGACACCACGATCGCGCTGCTGATCGGGCCGGCCGCGATGCAGCGGTCGGAGGCGCCCACCGTGCCGGTGGCCGTCGAGCCCTCGGCCCAGCCGGCAGGCCAGCCGCGCAGCCGGTGGCTGCTGAGCCGGCGGCACCACCGGTAGGCCGGCGCCTCGGCTGGGGCTGGCACGGCAGGGCGGAGTAGGTACATCCTGGACCGGAACCTCGGTGCGGGCCGGATCTGCACCGACTGGGCAGCGTGCCCGATGAATGATCGAGGGGCAGGGATGAACGGCCTGCAAGTGCTCTTCAACGGCCGGAGCTATGTCTTCCAGCCCGGACAGACCGTCATGATCGGGCGCCTGGGTGATAACACCATCATCGTCGACGATCCGACGGTCTCACGCCGGCACGCCCAGCTGACCTGGGGGCCGGCCGGCTGGGTAGTCGACACCCTGGGGCAGGCCCGCATGTTCCAGCACGGCCAGCCGGTCAGCCAGGTCATCGTGCGACAGCCGACCGAGCTATCGCTGGCCTCCCCGCAGGGACCGGTCATGCGGTTCCAGCCGCTGGCCGGCGCCGAATACCAGGCCACCCGATCGGGTGGCGCGCAGGCCGTATCTCCGCTGAGCGGCGCGCCCCCCGGGAGCTACGTCCCGCCCGGCGGCCCGCCGCCGATCGACCACCCTGCGGCGGCTGTCGAAGAACTCGCGATGGCGGTCGAGATCCTCGTCCCGGTCAAGAGCTGGCTGAAGAATCCCGGCTGGCACCAGAGCCTGCGGCTGCTCGTCATCGTGTACGCGCTGCTCCCTCTGGTGTTCCTCGCCCTCCTGTCGTCGTCCCGGAGCTTGAGCACGCCGGGCCTCGCGTACAGCGTCTATATCGCGCCGCTGTGGGCCATCGCCTTCTGGCTCCTGCTGCGCCCCGGCAGGCTGCACACGCGGGAGGTGGTGATCGGGGTCACGATCATCATCTGGGTGACCATATGGCTGAACCTGGTGACCATCAACATCAACGATCACCTGGTGAACGGCGTCCGCCGCGGCAACTTCCTGGCCTCCCTCGCCGTCGGGTACAACGAGGAGATCTCGAAGGCGCTGCCCGTCCTGCTGGCCGCGCTCATCCTGCTGAGATTCCGTCACGCCAAGCTGGGCGTCCGGATGTGGATGTTCCTCGGGACCATAGCAGGCCTGACCTTCGGCATCATCGAGGAGATTTTCTATACCGAGATGGCCATCGCGCAGGTGGCGAATGCGAATCAGGTATCCCAGGCTGACACGGGAGTCCTCGATTTCGCTTTCCGCGTGTTCGTTGACGGCTTCGAGCATGCCGTCTGGGCGGGGGTCTCCGCATTCTTCATCGGGATCGCGGTAAATTACCCGAGGCGGCGCTGGCAGCTCATCCTTTTCGGGGTTTCCATCGCGGCGCTGCTCCACGGCCTCAACGACTGGAGTCTTTCCGAGTTCAACTCGTACTGGCCGGGGATTATCGTCCAGGCGGTCTCGCTGCTCCTTTTCCTCGGCTATACGATGTCCGCGACTTCGATCGAGCGTGAGGTCCGCCGCACGCCGTTGTTCAGAGGCGACTCGATGATCATGGAAATCCCCTCGCAGTGGACAGATACGGGCAGCAGCCCCTGACGGTAACGGGTCGGCTACTCAGGAGCGCCCGGCCGGCGCCGGGCGCCGGAACGGCTTCAGTACACGGAATACAATTACCGCGTCCCCGGACTTCCCGGGCAGATGTCCGTCTTCGGCCCCGGTACGCCTTTCCGACCGCGCTCCCTCGCACTACGATCTGGATAGTCACAAGTAGCCTGCGGCTGGCGGCCTGCAGGCACCGGTGATGGAGTTTTCCACCGATGCCGAGAGCGCAGGGTGATGGGGCGATGGGGACGGACGATGCTGCGGACCGGGCGCGCGAGGCGCCGACGATTATGGCTCAGGTTCAGCCGGGGCCGACTCCAGGGCCGACTGGCGGCGGTGACCTGACCGAGGAACTCCTGAAGTCTGACTGGTGGACCGACGCCATGGTCGCGGCGGCGGGGATTCCGATCGTGGATGTACCCTTTGTCACGATTGGCGGGGGTATGGGGAGCTTCGTCACGGTCGATTACCTGCGGATCGCCGGGGTTGGCACCGACCGGATGCGCATCCTCTCGGACATAGACCACCCGTGGCAGACCTACGAGTACCTGACGCGCGTTTCGCAGATTCCGCGTCCGGAACGCATCCGCTCCGACTCCGCCTCGCGGCCGGATAATATCTGGGGCTTTCCCTCCTACGCCCTGCAGGAGGCGGTCCGCGACAAGAGCCTGAAGTCGCTGCGGCAGGTGTTTCTCGAGCCGATCTGGGCGGACTTCTACACCCCGCGGGCCGGCATGGTATTCGAGCAGCTCGAGCGCGAGATGAAGCGGATCAGCTACCTGGACATGCTGGTCAAGGGCCAGGTCCGGATGGTCCGCCGGCGCCAGGGCGGCGGCTACTTCACCATCCTGACGCCCCCGGACGCCAAACCTGCGCGCCGCGTCGCGTACCGCTCGCAGTTCGTCCACCTGGCCATCGGCTACCCGGGCCTTAAGTTCCTTCCCGAGCTGCAGGCCTTCCGCACCGAGAACAAGGACTTCTACCACGTGGTCAGCGCTTACGAAGACCACGAGCACATCTACGACCGGCTGAAGGTGAAGCACAGCGTCGTGCTCATCCGCGGCGGCGGGATCGTCTCCTCGCGGGTCCTGCAGCGCCTGATGGATGACCGGGCCAAGTACAAGCTCGACACCGAGATCGTGCACCTGTTCCGCACGTACATATCCGGCTCCCACGGACCCGGCCCGTGGATGCGGCGCAAGGGCGGCAACGGATTCGCCTACCAGGGGTTCAACTACCCCAAATCGGTCTGGGGCGGGCAGCTGAAGGCGAAGATGCGCCGCCTGGAAGGCGAGGAGCGCGCCAAAGAGTACAAGCTGATGGGCGGCACGAACACGCCGTACCGGCGCAGCTGGCAGGCGCAGATGGCCGAGGGGCGGAGCGGCAAGTGGTACCGCCTGCTCGAGGGAACCGTCGACACGATGAAGGTCCGCGAGGACGGGATGGTCGTCAGCCACGTGAAGACCCCGCAGGGCCTCCTCGAGGTCGCCGCGGACTTCGTCATCGACTGCACCGGCCTGGAAGCCGACGTCTCCGAGCACCGGGTGCTCGCCGATCTCCTCGAGCATTCCGGCGCCGGGCGCAATCCCGTCGGTCGCCTCGACGTCGAGCGCACCTTCGAACTGCGGGGCACGAGCAGCGCCCCGGGAACGATCTACGCCTCAGGAGCCGCCACGCTGGGCGGATACTTCCCCGGCGTGGACACGTTCCTCGGCTTGCAGATAGCCGCGCAGGAGATCACCGACGACCTGGCCCGCCGGGGATTCTGCCCGAAGATCGGACCGGTGCGTTCCACTGCGCAATGGCTGCGCTGGGCCAGGAACAAGCAGCCGTGATTTCCATACCCACAATGCCCGTGCTCCGATAGGGACAGGTGCGTGCATGGTTCCCACCTTGGCAGGCCGCATAGAGACCAGGATTTTCCTGCTGGCGGTTATCGGCGGCCTCATTACCCTGATCATCGTCCCGGTCCTGCCGGGCAGCGCGCCGCTCGGCGATAAGTACCGGGACGGGTTCCTGGTGCTGGCCAGCGTCGCGGTGCTGGGCGTGCTATGGGAACTGCTCTACCATTTCCTGATGCAGTGGCGCTGGGAGAAGGACTGGCCTACGTTTTTCGGACTGGTCACCGGGGTGCCCGAGGGCGCGCTGATCTGGCTGCTGCTGAGTGTGGGAGCCATCCCGGGGATCGTCGGTCACGTCGGCGGGGCCGCGTTCATCATCCAGTTCGGCCTGATCTGGCTGGGGGTATGGCTCGTGGCGAACGGGCCGATGCGGGTTCCGTTCATCCGGTGGCGGTTTTACGGCGGGAGGCTAGTGTGAGCGAGGAAGGCGTTCTGCCTGGTCTGTGGCCCATCCACGGGGACGGGGTGCTGGCCAGACAGGGCGACCTGGTGCTGCTGGTCCATCCCGCCGGGGGGCCCTTCACCGACCGGCTACTCGACCTGCTGGCTGACGCAGCCCGGGCGGGCGAGAGCGGCCGCCGGTTCACCGACCTGATCTCCGCGGAGTACGAGTCCGACGCGGCCGCGGAGCCAGCCGCGGGCAACGAGGATGGTCCGGCCGCGGTCGCGTTCGGGCCGGCCGGCAGCGGAACGGCCGTCGCCGTGTACGGCAAGGCCTGGGTGGAAGTCACCACCGCGCGCGGAGTCCAGCGGCTGGCGACCGGAGAGCCCTACGGCCGGCTGGTATGCGTCCTGCCCTCTACGCTGGTCAAGGTCCGGGCGGGCGTCCAGCCCGCCGAGAGCGTCGGGGATACCGACCCCTATTTGCGCCTGGCCGATGGCATAGTCCGGGCAGTCGCCCTGGTTTACGCCCCCGCCGAGGTGCCGCCAGGGACGGCACGCCCCGCCGGACGGGCGGCGACCCCCGCCGCAGCGGCAGCGCCCTCGGCGCCGGCTACCCCCGCCGAGGCGGCTCCGGCCAGCGTACGACCCTCCGCCGCGGCCGAGGCGGTCAGCCTGGCGGCCGAGGCCGCCGCAGCGCAGGCAGCCGATCAGGCCGCTCAAGCCGAAGCCGCTCAAGCCGAAGCCGCTCAAGCCGAAGCCGCTCAGGCCGTCATGCCCGGTCCCGCCGACTTTGACATGGCCGAGCACGACGAGACACCGCCGCCCGAGCCTGCCCCAGCGGGCGAGGGTTTCGGCGATGAGTGGGCGGAGCACCGCCCCACCAGCCTGGACGTGGCGTGGCGCGACCAGGCGCCGCCCGGGCCTGCCCCGGTGAGCGCAGGTTTCGCCGACCCGGAGGGGCACGTTCCCACCAGCCTGGATGTCGCCTGGCGCGACCAGGCGCCGCCCGGACCTACCCCGCTGGACGGCGGCTTCGGCGAGCCGGGCGCTCCCTTCGGCGGCGGGCAGCAGGTGGCGGGCGATCAGTACGGTCAGCAAGCGGCGGGCGACCAGTACGGCCAGGCGCCGTACCAGTGGGACGCAGGCCCTGCCGGGCAGGGCGCTCCCGACGGCGGCTTCGGGCAGGACTTCCTCTCGATCCCGTTTCTCGGCGGCCAGGCGTTCGATGACATGCCCCAGCGTGACCCGCTGCCGCTCGGCGCGGAACCGCTGGATGACAGGGCCCTCGGCATCACCGAAGGCCCCGCCCCGGTCGTCCTGGGCATCTACTGCAAGAACGGGGACTTCAACGACCCGGAGGCGCGCTACTGCGCCGTCTGCGGCATCGGGATGGCCCAGCTCACCAAGGTGCAGCAGGAAGGCCCGCGGCCGCCGCTCGGCGTGCTCATCCTGGACGACGGCTCGGTGTGCCAGCTTGATACCGACTACGTGATGGGCCGCGAACCGACGCTGGACAAGTCGGTGGCCGACGGCCGCGCCAGGCCGCTGCGGCTCGGCGGCGCCTCCGACCTGGTGTCCCGGATCCACGCCCGCGTGGAGCTGGACGGCTGGCAGGTCTTCGTCTGCGACCTCAACTCGGCCAACGGCACCAACCTCGTCCTGCCCGGGGAGACCACGGGCACCAGGCTGGTTCCCGGAGTCCGGACCCCCCTGGTCGCCGGGGCCCAGATCCGCCTGGGCGACGCTTACGCGCTCCGTTACGACTCGCACCGGCACCGATGAGTTACCCCGGGGAATAGGGGCGGACCGTGAGCCTGAGCGCTGTCCAGTTGCTCCTGGCGGATGTGGCGATCGTCATCATCCTGGCCAGGCTGCTTGGCATCGCCGCGAAGCGCCTCGGCCAGCCCGCGGTGCTCGGCGAGATCCTCGCCGGAATCCTGCTCGGACCCACGTTCTTCCACGGCCACCTCACCAATGCCCTGTTCCCGAAGGCGCTGATCTCCCCGCTGACCGCCCTGGCCGACATCGGCCTGGTCTTTTTCATGTTCGTGGTCGGCTACGAAGTGGACCTGCGCCTCATCAGGGGGCGAGAACGGGTCGCCGCCGGCGTATCGATCGGCTCGCTGGCTCTGCCCCTGATAGGCGGTTCACTGCTGGGCATCTGGCTGGCCCATCGCCACCACGTGGCTCACGTCTCTACCTTCGCGCTGTTCATCGGAACCGCGATGTCCGCCACCGCGTTCCCCGTCCTGGCGCGCATCCTGACCGACCGGGGACTGCACCGGACCCGCATCGGCGGTATCGCCCTGGCCAGCGCCGCGATAGCGGACGTACTCGCCTGGACGCTGCTGGCCGTGGTCGTCGCTCTCGCCGGAACCGGAGCGCCGTGGAAGGTGCTGCTCGCCATCCCGTACGCCGCCGCGATGTTCCTGTTCGTCCGGCCCTTGCTGCGCCGGCTCACCCGGGCCTACCTGAAGGCGGGACATCTCACCCCGAACATCCTGGCCACCGTGCTGGGCGCGCTGCTCCTGTCCTGTTACGCCACCAACTGGATGGGCCTGCACTTCATCTTCGGCGCGTTCCTGTTCGGCATCGTCATGCCCCGCGAAGATGCCCTGGCCCTGCGCGAGGAGATCCTCGAGCGCCTCCTGCAGGTCAGCGTCCTGGTGCTGCTCCCGATCTATTTCGTGGTGTCCGGGCTGAGCATCAACCTGTCCACCATCGGGAACGCCGGGCTGGTCGAACTCGGCGCGATCCTGGTGGTCGCCATCGTCGGGAAGCTGGTCGGCGCTTACCTCGGCGCGCTGCTCAACGGGGTCCGCGGGCGCAACGCGGGCGTGATCGCCACGCTGATGAACACCCGGGGCCTGACCGAACTCGTCATCCTCGGCGTCGGGCTCCAGCTGCACATCCTTTCCAAGTCGCTGTACACCCTGATGGTGGTCATGGCCCTGGTCACGACCGCGATGAGCGGGCCGCTGCTGAGGTGGATCTACCCGGACCGGGTCATGGAGCGAGACCGGGCCGCCGCGGACCGGGCGCTGCTCGCCGGAGGCCCGGCGCACCGGATCCTCGTCCTGGTCGACCAGCCGGAGACGGCCGGCCCTCTGGTCGACGTCGGAGCCGACCTGGCCGCCACCAGGCCCGGTAGTCAGCTGGCCCTGGTTCACCTGGTCTCGCTCCGGGCCGAGAAACGCCTGGAGATCGGCTCGGGGCTGGGCGGCGAGCTGATGCAGATGACCCTCGTCATGGGCCAGTTGCACGCGCTCTCCGAGCGCGCGGCGGCCCGCGGCGCACCGGCGGTCGTGCTCTCGCGCTTCAGCGACGACGTGCCCGGCGAGCTGGCGGCTTACGTGGCCGGCGCCGAACCCGACACCATCGTCCTCGATTCTGGCCACGAAGCGTACGAAGACCACGCGTATGAGGCCATCCGGGCGGACAGCAGGACCCGTCTGGTCAGCTCCCGCGCGCCCGGGCCGACCGAGCCGAGCGCCGTGTCCGTCTACGCCGGGCACGGACCTGACGCCGCGGCGGCCCTGGACGTCGCCGCGCACCTGGCCACGGCCAGGCACCTCGAGCTCGTGCTGGTCGGCGGGGAGGGACGGCGTATCCGCAGCGACGTCGCCGACCTGACCGGCAGGGGCATCCACGCCAGCAGCGGTACGCCGCCGGAGGGCTCCTTGCTGGTCGCCAGCGAGGAGGGTGCCGTGGCCGTCGTCACCGGAGTCCACCTGACGGTGCGGGCGGGCAGCAGCGAGGACATCGAAGACCGCCCGGAATTCGCTAGCCCGGTCTCCGCCCTGGAGCCAGGAAGGCAGTAGTGACCATGAGCGACGAACGCGGCGGCATCGCCGACTACAAGTTCATCCGGCGGCTCGGAGCCGGCAGCCACGGGGTGTTCTACCTCGCGTATCCTCCCAAGCGCCTGCCGGTCCAGGCCGAGTTCGTGGCGGTGAAGGTGCTGTCCGGCGGCAGCAGCCAGGACGTGTTCCGGTGGGCGCATCGCGAGCTCGCGGCGTTCGCCGCGGTCAGCTCGCCGTACCTGGTCACCCTCTACGACGCCGGGCAGCAGGGCGACGAGGTGTACTACTCCATGGAGTACCTGCCCGCCGGCTCGCTGGCCAGGCCCGCCGAGCCGCCCGGCCGGGTCTGGTCGCTGAACGCGATGGCCAACGCGGCCCGCGCGACTCACGCGCTGCATGAGGCCGGCCTCGCCCACCGCGACATCAAGCCGGGAAACGTCCTGCTGCACCCGAGCGGGGGCAAGCTGGCCGACCTCGGCCTCAGCCACGTGCTCAAGCCGGGTATCACCATTACCGGGATGGGGCCGGCGGCGGACATCGGGTACGTGGACCCGCACATCATCCAGGGCGATCGCCCGTCACGGGCCAGCGACGTGTTCTCCCTCGGCGCCACCCTGCACTACGCCCTGGTCGGCCAGGGGCTCTACGGTGAGCTCCCGGCCGCCGACCCGCTCCTGGCCATGCGCCGGGTCGTGTCCTATCCGCCGGTCATCTCCGAAGCCCTGGACCCGCAGGCCAAACAGGTCGTCGCCTGGGCCATCGCCGCCGATCCGGCCGACCGGCCGGCCACGGCCCTGGATCTCGCCGAGCGGATCGAGGATCTGGCCCTGGCACCGGCCCCGGACTAGCCCATACTGGTTGGTATGCCTGCCGACGTCGGCGTCGGCCGGGGGGACGGTGATGAGCTCAGAAACGGTGACCCCGCCGGAAGGTCCGCGATTCGGACCTTACATCCTGACGGCCGAACTGGGCCGCGGCGGGATGGGCATGGTCTACAAGGCGTATGACACGGTCAAGGGCCGCACGGTGGCGCTGAAGGTGCTGATTCCCGAGCTGGCCGCCGACCGGGCGTTCCAGGACCGGTTCCGCCGCGAGTCCAAGCGCGCGGCGCGGCTCTGCGAGCCGCACGTCATTCCCATCCATGACTTCGGCGAGATCGAAGGCCGGCTGTATATCGACATGCGGCTGGTAGACGGTACCGACCTGGCCGCCTTGATCGATCGGAAGGGGCCGCCTCCGCCGCAGGTCGCCGCCTGGATCATCGCGCAGGTCGCCTCCGCGCTGGACGCCGCGCACGCCGACGGGCTGGTCCACCGCGACGTCAAGCCATCCAACGTGCTGATCAGCCGGCACGGCCAGAACATGCCCTTCGCCTACCTGATCGACTTCGGCATCGCCCGGGTCACCTCGAGCGAGAGCGTGTCCACGGTCGGCGGCCCGACCGGCACCCTGGCCTACATGGCCCCGGAGCGGATCAAGGGGTCGCATGGTGACCGCTACACGGACGTGTACTCGCTGGCCTGCGTGCTGTACGAGACCCTGACCGGGCAACCGCCCTTTGAGGGCGAGATGGTGGCCGTCATGTGGGCGCAGCTCAACGCCGAACCCCCGGCGCCCAGCAAGGTCAGGCCCGGCCTGCCGCCCGCGGTCGACGAGGTCATCGCCCGCGGGATGGCCAAGGATCCAGCCCGCCGCTACGACTCCGCCGGGGAGCTAGGCGCCGCCATCCTGGCCGCGACCGCCGCCGAAACCGGTGCGAGGGCGGTCATGCCGGAAGCCGACCCATCCGAGGCCCCCACCCGGATCCGCAAGCCGGTCCCGCCGCAGGCCGGACCTGACGTCCCGCTCTGGGACAGCGATCCCGGCGGCCGGGCGGCGGCGGCGCTGCGCGCGATCGTGTCGGATCCCAAGCTCGGGCTCGCTGTCCTGTCCAGCTCGGAGGCGATGAAGGCGGCGCTGAAGGACCTGCTGCCCGGCAGGCAGCGGGAGACGGCGGTGCTCGCGGCCGCGGCCGCGGACGGCCTGGCCGAGGCGCTGCGCTACTACACGGCGCGCGGCGTGGAGCCAGCCAAGGCTCGCGGCGTCGTGGCGGCCGCCTTTGCCAAGCACACCGGGTTCATCCCGGTGGCTTGCCAGTGGGTCGTCGACGAGCTCGCCAAGGCGCTCGGCCTGGACTCCGCGGGTCAAGCGAGGGCCCGATAGCGCTCCGGCCGCGGTAACGCCCGAGCGGGTCCAGCCGCACGCCGTGTCCCACAATCTGGTCCACTAGGGGTACGATCGTAACTGCCGATGACACCGGCCGGGAGAGATCCCGCGAGCCGCGCGGGCGCCGAAGGGGCAACATCCCCGGAACCTCTCAGGCACACGAACCGGACGGGACAGGCACTCTGGAGCGGGCTCGGGCAGCCCGGGCCGCGACAGACGGGGAGCCAGTGACCGCGCGTCTCGGGAGGCTCTCCAATGACAGACTTCGCCGCACGCCACATCGGGCCGTCCGAGGCCGACCAGCGGCGCATGCTCGACACCCTGGGCTACTCGTCCCTCGACGAGCTCATCAGCGCCGCGCTGCCCGAGGGGACCGCGGTGGTCCGGGCCGGGCAGCTCGGCCTGCCCGAGCCGCTGACCGAGACGCAGGCCCAGGCGGAGCTGCACCGGATGGCCGACCGCAACGAGGCGCTGACCTCGATGATCGGCCTGGGCTACTACGGCACGATCACCCCGGCCGTCATCCGCCGCAACGTGCTGGAGAACCCGGCCTGGTATACGGCCTACACCCCGTACCAGCCGGAGATCTCGCAGGGCCGGCTCGAGGCGCTGCTCAACTTCCAGACCATGATCGCCGACCTGACCGCGCTGCCCTGGGCGGGCGCGTCGCTGCTCGACGAGGCCACGGCCGCCGCCGAGGCGATGACCCTGGCCCGCCGGGCCAAGGCGGGCAGTACTTTCCTGGCCGACGCCGACTGCCTGCCGCAGACGCTGGCCGTCCTGCGCACCCGCGCCGAGCCGCTCGGCATCCACCTCGTCGTCGCCCCGGTCACGGCCGAGGAGATCGCCGCCCAGCCCGACCTGTTCGGCGTCCTGCTGCAGTTCCCCGGCGCGTCGGGGGCCGTCCGCGACCTGGCGCCGCTGATCGAGGCGGCGCACGCCCGCGGGGCGCTGGCCGCGGTGGCCGCCGACCTGCTGGCCCTGACCCTGCTCAGGCCGCCCGGCGAGATGGGCGCGGATATCGCCGTGGGTTCCTCCCAGCGGTTCGGCGTGCCGATGTGGTTCGGCGGCCCGCACGCGGGCTACATCTCGGTCACCGACCCGCTCAAGCGCCAGCTTCCCGGTCGGCTGGTCGGGGTGTCCGTGGACGCCGAAGGCCGGCCCGCCTACCGTCTCGCGCTCCAGGCCCGCGAGCAGCACATCCGCCGGGAGAAGGCGACGAGCAACATCTGCACGGCGCAGGTCCTGCTGGCGGTGACCGCCGCCATGTACGCCGCCTACCACGGCCCCGACGGACTGGCCGGCATCGCACGGGGTGCCCACCGTAGCGCCGCGGTCCTGGCCGCCACCCTGCGCGACTACGGCCGCCGAACGAACCATGGTGACTTCTTCGACACCATCCGGATTGTCTTTGACGGCGGGCGGGACGAGGCGACCCGCGCCCTGGAACGGGCTCACGCCGCGGGGTACAACCTGTACCTGGCGCCGGACGGCGCGCTGCAGGCCAGCTGCGACGAGACCACCACCGACGATCAGCTGCGCGAGGTCGTCGCCGCCATCTGCCAGGCGGAACACCCCGCCGGCGTGGAACTGTCCGAAGCTCTCGGGGGTCTTGGGGACGAGCCCGACGTGCTCCCGGCCGGCCTGCGGCGTACCTCGGACTACCTCACCCACCCGGTGTTCAGCGCGCACCGGAGCGAGACCTCGATGCTGCGCTACCTGCGCCGGCTGGCCGACTTCGACATCGCCTTGGACCGGTCGATGATCCCGCTGGGCTCGTGCACGATGAAGCTGAACGCGGCGGCCGAGATGGAGCCGATCAGCTGGCCGGAGTTCGCCGGTCTGCACCCGTTCACCCCGGCGCCGCAGGCCGGAGGCTACCTGGAGCTGATCGACTCGCTCGAGGTCAGGCTGGCCAAGCTCACAGGCTACGACGCGGTATCCGTGCAGCCGAACGCCGGCTCGCAGGGCGAGCTGGCCGGCCTGCTCGCGATCAGGGGCTACCACGCCTCGCGGGGCGAGCAGGACCGTGACGTCTGCCTGATCCCGGAGTCGGCGCACGGCACCAACGCGGCCAGCGCGGTGCTGGCCGGGCTACGGGTGGTCGTGGTCAAGTGCGACGCCGACGGCGCCGTCGACCTCGGCGACCTGGCCGCCAAGCTGGAAGCCCACGACGGGCGGGTGGCCGCGATCATGCTGACCTACCCGTCCACGGCCGGGGTCTACGAGCAGAACGTGACCGCCATCTGCGACGCGGTGCACGCCGCGGACGGCCAGGTATACATGGACGGCGCGAACTTCAACGCGCTGGCCGGGGTGGCCACCCTGCCCTCGTTCGGCGCCGACGTCTCGCACCTGAACCTGCACAAGACGTTCTGCATCCCCCACGGCGGCGGCGGCCCCGGCGTGGGCCCCGTCGCCGTCCGCGCGCACCTGGAGGAATTCCTGCCGGGCCGCGGGCGCAGCGGCCCGGTCGCGGCGGCGCCGTACGGTTCGGCGGGCATCCTGCCGATCTCCTGGGCGTACGTCGCGATGATGGGGGAGGCCGGGCTGCGCCGGGCCACCCAGGTCGCGGTGCTGTCGGCGAACTACGTGGCCAAACGGCTCGCCCCGCACTATCCCGTCCTGTTCAAAGGGCGGAACGGGCTGGTCGCGCACGAGTGCGTCATCGACCTGCGCCCGCTGGCGCAGGAGACCGGGATCACCGTCGAAGACGTGGCCAAGCGGCTGATCGACTACGGGTTCCACGCGCCCACCATGTCGTTCCCCGTCGCGGGCACGTTCATGATCGAGCCGACGGAGAGCGAGAGCCTGTCCGTGCTCGACCGGTTCTGCGACGCGATGATTGCGATCAGGTCCGAGATCGCGCGGGTGGCCGCCGGAGAATACGACGCGCACGACAACCTGCTGAAGAACGCCCCGCACACCGCCGAGATGCTCATCGCGGGCGAGTGGAAGCACCCCTACTCGCAGGAAGAGGCGGCGTTCCCGCCCGGCGTCGACCGTCGCGCCAAGTACTGGGTACCCGTGCGCCGCATCGACCAGGCCTACGGCGACAGGAACCTGATGTGCGCCTGCCCGCCCCCGGAAGCCTTCGAGTAAAGCCCGCCCCCGTGCCCCCGGGCCCCCCTCCCCTGCTCGGGGAGGGGGGATGCACGCGTCCAGCTGGGGGAGGCGCAGTACAGGGGGCGGCCGGGCTGGAAGGGGGAGCGGGTTGGCCGGCGCGGCCGCCGGGTCTTTCAGGCTGGGGTTCCCGGGCTGGCGATGGGGAAAGCGTTCAGCTCGGCCAGGTGGGGCGGGAGGTTGAGGGTGACGACGCTCTCCTGCTCCTGGGGATCGGTGCGGGCGACGACGGCGACGGTCATCACGTCACTGCGGTTGACGGGCAGGTGCGGGGTGCCCGGCGGGACGTACATGAAGTCTCCGGCCCTGACCACTGTGCACTGCTGCAAGCCCGGGCCGTGCCAGACTTCGGTCTCGCCGCTGACGGTGTAGATGGCGGACTCGTGGCCGTCGTGGACGTGGGGTACGCCACGGGTGCCCGGCGGGATCGTGACCAGGTGCAAGCACAGGGCCCGCGCGCCAGCGGAGCGGCTGCTCACCCCGGTGGCCAGGCTCATTCCCTGCTTGCCTTCGTAATTGCCGGCCGCGCGGATGATGACGACCTCACCAGGGTCGGTGATGGCCATCTGGGGTGTGTGTAGTGCCCTCTCCCAAACATCGCTTACTCTGAGCATTTGATCATATCCTATCCGTGATGTCTCCAATGACAGGTTATGACTGGGTGTATTCGTATAGATACTCTCCGTAAAGTCACTGTGTGCTGTCCGCCTGGTAAGGCAGATGTATCCATAAGGTAAGTGAGGTAGGCCTTGCGGTCCCGCACCTCGTACTCCACCACTTCACTCACGATTGGTCCCCTCGGGCTGGCGGCTGGGCGTGGAGGATCTGGAGCACCTCGGCCAGCGCTCGCTCGTGCGCCGTCGCGAGGTCGAGGCCGAGGTCGGGGAGCGTGACCGCGGCGAAGTCCCCGTGCGGGTTGTGCTCGGCGGCCCGGAGCACGCCGAGCAGCATGTGCTCGGTGCCGATGTAGTTGTGGTGCAGTGCGCGCGCCTCCCTGACGGCCAGCGCCAGCGACAGCTTGGCCTGCTCATCGATGGGAAACCGGACGGTGAACCAGTTCAGCGGGCCCTTCGGGGTGAGCGGCACCCGCTCAAGCGCGCCGGGACCGAAGCTCTCCTCGATCTTGCGCTTGATCTCGTCCAGGTCGATGCCGATCGCCGCCAGCGCTTCGGCATCGCCGCCGTCCGCGCCGCCCGAGGGTTCCCCGCCGCCCGGCGCACCGGCCCCCGTTGCGGTGCGCCCGAGCTCACGCTGGACCGCTGCGGCGCCCACGCCCAGGGCGGTCAGCGCCCGCGTGGCCACGCCGTCGGAGGTGACCAGCCCGTACAGCATGTGCACCAGGCGGATCTGGTCGTCGCCGTGCTCCCTGGCTGCGGTCTTGGCCGTGATCACGACGCTCCTGGCCTTGTCGGTGAAGCGTTCGAACATCGTCGGTGTCCCCTCGGGTCAGCGCACGCGGGCGCGGCGGCGGGCAGGCTGGCTGAGATCGGCCCGGCGAGCGTGCTTCTTGTGCACGGCCTGCCGGGACACGCCGAGGATCTCGGCGATCTCCTGCCACGACCAGCCGTGCTCCCGTGCGTTGTCTACCTGGAGCGCTTCGAGCTGTTCCAGGAGCCTGCGCAGCGCGGCGACGGCGCGGAGCCCGGTACGCGGGTCTGAGCTGTCGGCCGCGGCCGCCAATTCGGGTGCCTTGTCCACGGTGTCAATTTATGTTGACACACGCTAGTTGTCAACTTCGGTTGACAGCGGAACCTCTGGCGTGCGGATGGGCGCCGATTACGAAGCGCTTACCGGGGGCGGGTGAACCGTGCGGGGCGGCGTGACGTACCCGTAACTAGAGGGGGAGAGCCCGGCCCACGCCAGCGGCCGGGAGAGAGCCGTCGCGACCGGCAAGCAGGATAATGGTGCCCGGGCGCATACCATCCAGCTAGGCCACGCAATCAGCGGCTGCTGCGCGCGAGGGGAGGGTGCGGTGACCGGCGTTACCGGGCGCTCGGCGCAGGCTCGCCAGTCCGGCGCACACGCTCGCCCTCGACCACGGCCGGACGCGCCGGGCCCCAGGGACTCCGGAGGTGTGCGCGGTCCCGGCGGGCCGCCGCCCGGGGCGAGGCGGGGAGCGCAGGTGATACCACCGTCCGTTCGGGATAAAAAGGGGTACGTACGGGTGGGGCCGCGCGGCGTCCTGGCCGTCATCGGGTTCGGAGCGGTCGCCGTCATCGCCCTATGGTGGCACAGCACTCCCGACGTCAGCGGGCTCGGCGGCTGGCTGACCGGGGCGGGGGAGATCCTCGGCCTGCTCGCCGGGTACGGCGTGGTGGTCCTGGTCGCGCTGATGGCGCGGCTCCCGCCGCTGGAGCGCGGCATCGGCACCGACCGGCTCGCCCGGTGGCACGCGATGGGCGGCAGGTACGTCGTCTGCGTGGTCGTGGCGCACGGCCTGCTCATCCTGTGGGGGTACGCGCTCGAGGCGCATACCACGGTGGTGAGCGAGACCGCCGCGCTGCTCACCCAGTACCCGGACGTCCTGATGGCGACCGTGGCCGGGTTCCTGCTGCTGGGCGTGGGCATCGTCTCGATGCGCGCCGCGCGGCGGCGGATGCGCTACGAGACGTGGTACTACCTGCACCTGTACACCTATCTGGCGATCGCCCTGGCGTTCAGCCATCAGTTCGCCGTCGGCGCGTCGTTCATCAACGACCTGGCGGCGCGGTTCTGGTGGTCGGCGATGTACCTGACGGTCGCGGTCCTCGTGGCCTGGTACCGGGTCGTGGTCCCGCTGCGCGCGTTCACCAGGCACGAGTTCACCGTGATCGGGGTGAAGGCCGAGGGGCCCGGCGTGATCTCGGTCTACATCGGCGGCAAGCACCTCGACGAACTCGACGCCGAACCAGGGCAGTTCTTCCGCTGGCGGTTCCTGACCAGGTCGCTGTGGTGGTCTTCGCACCCCTACTCGCTGTCCGCCGCGCCGGGAGCCGACGTCATGCGGATCACGGTGAAGGACCTCGGCGACCACAGCCGGTCGCTCAGGCGGCTGCGGCCAGGCACCCGCGTCATCGCCGAGGGGCCCTACGGGGCGTTCACCGCCGCGGACTCAGGGCGCGGCGTGCTGCTGCTGGCCGGCGGGGTCGGGATCACCCCGCTGCGGGCCATGTTCGCGACGCTGCCCCCACCGGTCACCCTGATCTACCGCGCGAGCAGCGAGCAGGACATCGTGTTCAAGGACGAGCTTGACGCTATCGCGGCGGCACGCGGGGGGACCGTGTACTACCTGGTCGGGTCCCGTGCCGAGATCGGCGGCGATCCGCTGTCGCCCCGCGTGCTGCACCGCCTCGTGCCCGGGCTGGACCAGCAGGAGGTCTACGTGTGCGGGCCGGCCGGCATGGTATCGGCCGCCGTCGACGCGCTCCGCGCCGCCGGAGTGCCGCGCAAGCGCATCCACTTCGAGTCGTTCGAGTTCTGAGGGGAGGCCCCGCTAGATGCGCCGAGCGATCCTGGCTATCACCGGCACCATCGCCGGCCTGGTGGCCCTGCTGTCGTTCAAGTCGCATGCCCCGTCTATTCCCACGGTGACGGCCGGCGGCACCAGCGGCGTGTCTTCTTCGTCTTCTGCGCCAGCGTCCGAGGCGGGGCCGGGGGCGGTGGTCCCGACGGGAAGCCAGGCCGGCAGCCTGCCCGCCGGGGAGAGCGCGCTCACCGGCCAGGCGGCCAACACGGTGTACGGCCCGGTCCAGATCCAGCTGATCGTGCACGACAACAAGATCATCAAGGTCTCGATCCTCCAGCAGCCGGACGGCACCATCCACGACCTCCAGATCGGCCAGTTCGCCTTCCCCCAGCTGATCAGCGAGACGCTGAGCGCGCAGAGCGCCAAGATCGATGCCGTGTCCGGGGCGAGCTACACCAGCGCGGGCTACATCCAGTCGCTGCAGAGCGCGCTGGATCACGGCCTCTGAGGCCCGATGCCCGGCGTCCCGCCCGGGCGGCTCCGGCACGCCGAGCACGTCATGGGCACCGTCGTGTCCTTCGACGTCCCCGCCTGGGCCGGCCAGGACCCGGAGACCGGCGCCCTGGGCGGCGCGGTGCGCTGGCTGCACTGGGTCGACGCCACGTTCTCGCCGTACCGGGACGACAGCGACGTGAGCCGCTTGGGCCGCGGATCGCTCGCGCTGGCCGACTGCGCGCCCGAACTGGCCGAGGTGCTGGCCGCGTGCGCCGACGTCAGCACCCTGAGCGGCGGTTACTTCAGCGCCACTCCCGGCGGCCGGTTCGACCCGTCCGGATACGTGAAGGGCTGGGCCATCGAGCGGGCCGCCGCCCTGCTCACCGCGGCGGGCTCGGCGCGGCACACCGTCAACGGCGGCGGTGACGTCCAGTGCGTCGGCGGCAGGGGCCCCGGCCAGCCATGGCGGGTCGGCATCGCGCACCCGCTGCGGCCCGGCTCGCTCGCCATCGTCGTGTCCGGCCGGGACTTCGCGGTCGCCACCTCCGGGATCGCCGAGCGCGGCCCGCACATCATCGACCCGCACACCGGCCAGCCGGCCGAAGGCCTGGCCAGCATCACCGTGGTCGGGGCGAGCCTGGCCGCCGCGGACGCCTACGCCACCGCGGCCTTCGCCATGGGCCCCGCCGCCCGCGACTGGGTGGAGAGCCTGGACGGGCACGAGGCGTTCGCGGTCACCCCGGACGGCGCGGCCTGGCAGACCAGCGGGTTCAAGGCCTTTCTCGGCTGAAGCACCCCGGAGTCATCCGGGAAGGTAGACCTTCGTGCACTTCCTTCCCAGCAGACTCGCAGGTTTCAAACGTCGGTCTTCGCCACCATTCAGCTGCTGCTGGGACTGGTATTGCCTACCGTCCCACGGTCCCGGTGGCGCTGGCCGCCTCGATCGCGTGGTCGCTGGCTGTGTGGTGGTTCGGCGAAGGCCTCGGTGGTGTGCTGAGCGGCAGCGCCAGTCCGGTGAGCGGCGTCCCGGCGTGGTGATCTTGTACGCGCTGCTAGCCGTGCTGCTGTGGCCGGCCGACCGGCCGGGCGTGGCTGCCCCATTCGTGGCGTCCCGGGCGGTCGGGGCACCGGTGGCCCGGCTGCTGTGGCTGGTGCTGTGGGACAGAGAGCCGGGGGCACGGCGCCGCCGCCGTGGCCCTCGGTCACTATGCGCCGCATCTGGTGCAGAGTGCGGCGATGATCTACATGTTCGCCGCTCTGGCGGGCCGACCCCGCCGCGATAGCTGGCCGCCTGACCGCTTTTGATGCCGTACATCGAGCATCAGGCCCACGGTGATGACGGGGGCCACGAGCAGGGTAATGGCGGCGAGGATAAACGCCATGAACGCCAGCGCGTTGTCAGGCTGCCACAGCAGCACGGCCGCGATCACGATGGCTGCGGCAATGGTCGCGCCGGCGCCCGTCCTGACGTGGCTGGCCGTCGGCCGCAGGGCGAGCAGGTCGGCGGGGAGGTCGGCGGTGACTGCGGCTAGCTCGGCCCGGGACTGCGAGGCGGACGCCTGGGCCGCCCGCGTGTCGTGTTCATCTTCGGTCAGTCGGCCTTGCGCCAACGCGACCCTGAGGGTGCGGATCACCCGTTCGCGGTCGTGTGGGAAGACAGGCAGGCGGTAACCGCCTGCTGCGTCTGCTGCTATCTCGTCTCCCGCCTCAGTCATTTCAAGGTGTCTCCCGCGAGTGCGCCCGGTGCTGACTGCGGAGGCAGTCGCCCGCCGGAGCGCTTCGCGCGCCGTGAGGCGGCCATTACGCACACGCCGAGAACCCAGAAAACGACATAGACCACCGAGGTCAACATAACCACGTCCTCGCTGGTGGTGCGGGGACCACCGGGGAGGAGAATGAGGGCGAAGACGCCCGGCACGATTGTCGCGTATACGACCCGCCAGGCGATCTTTGTCGCCCGCCACGGGTCGCGCGGGGGTCCCTTGGGCTCGGCGGGGAGGTCGGCGGTGACCTCGGCCAGTTCGGCGTACGTCCGTGACACGTATACCTGGCCCGCCCGCGCGTCGAGTTCATCTTCAGTCAGCCGACCCTGTACGAACGCGGCCTTGAGGGTACCGATCACCTGCTCGCGGTCGGCATGGGAGGCGCGGAGGTCACCATGACTTCGGCCTTTTCCGGCTGCCGTCTCATCTCCAGGCCCTACCATCACGGCGCCTCCCCACAGCGTGATGCTGGGAAGCGTAACGCCGTTACCCTTCGCTGGCTATCCCCGCGCGCCACCCATCGTGGCCGGGCGCGCTCACAGCAGCGGTGGCTGGCCTGCGTCGTAGACGAGCAGGCCGTCCTCGCGCATCCGCAGGCCGGGGGAGAGGCGATGCTCCTCCAGGCGGCCGTCGTGCATGAGGTGGCGCACCGGCACGCCGCGCGCCGCGCAGACGAAGTCGGCCAGCAAGCGCCGGTGGCAGCGCCACCACAGGCTCTCGGCGCACATCACGGTGGTGACCTGCGCGTCGGCCTGCGCGAGTACCTCGTCGATCGCGGCCAGGAACTCGGCGGTCCGCATGTGCCCGGCGTAACCGCGGAAGGCGTCCTCCCGCCAGGCCACGTCGGGTGAGTCCGGCGCCGGCCTGCGAAAGCCGCCCAGGCGCTTGTCCCAGCGGTAGGAGATCCCGGCCTCGGGCAGCCAGCGTTCGAGTTCGGCGCGAGCCACGTGCGGATGCCGGCGGCTGCCCGGCGCGGTCCTGACGTCGATAAGCCCGGCCACCTCGGCTCCGCGCAGCAGCGCGGTCATCTGCTCGGCGGAGGCGGTTCCGTGCCCGAACGTCAGCAGCACCTCATCCTCCTGTGGCGCGCGCGCCGGGCCGGGGTCCGCAGCGGGCAGTGACTGGCAGGATCCCCGCTGAACGGGCAGGCTAGCTGCCGTGCCTTCATATACGGGATTCTTCAGCGGAACTGCCACCGTCGCGGGCGCACTGGTCGGACTGCTGTTCGTGGCGCTGTCGTAGTCCCCGGATAGGCAGACGTCCCGGTGGCGCCGGAGCGGCCCTTCAGGTCAGCTCGCCTGGCGGTACTGGTCGACGATCTCGGCGTGCAAGGCCGGCGCTTTGGTATCGGCTCCGGCCAGGATGTGCGGCACCATCCCCTGCTTGACGACGGTCAGGGCGAGCGCGATGTGCTCCACGCCGATGGTGGACTCATGCAACTGGAGTGTCTCGCGGAGCGTGAGCTCCAGGATCCTCTTGGCGGCCGGGGTGAACGGGATGTGCCCGTCGCGGGGTGGGCTGGCGGCCCGGTTGTGGCCGGAGGCGTCCGCGGGTCCGGACGGGCGGGGCGGCGTGACACCGGGAAGCCGGCGGTTGCGGTACCGGTTTGCGCCGCCGTGCCTCCTGCGGGTGAGACGAGGCGGCAGCGAGCGGCGGGGATCCAGCCGCGACCGGAGCGATCCGGCTGGCCCCGGTTTGAGCCTTTTAGAGCGCTGGAGTTCGGAGTCGGCCCGGGCCAGGGCCTGCGGTCCGAAGGATGCCTCGATCCTGGCGCGTACGGTGTCGAGATCGATGCCGATCGCGGCCAGCGCGTCCCGGTCCAGGCTGCCGAACAGGTCCGCTCCGGCGCCGGCCCCGGTGCCCGGCCCGACCCGGCGGATGATTTCGGCCTCGACGTATTCGGGCGTGATGCCGTGGGCGCTCAGGATGGCGCTGGCCGGGCTGCTCTGTGAGACGACGGCGAGCAGGATGTGCTCGCCGCCGATGTAGGAGTGCCCGAGCCGGCGGGCGTGCTTCTGGGCGTCGACGACGGTGTTGCGGGCGTCCTGCGCGAAACGCTCGAACATCACGGCCTCCCGAGCCGTCGGCCGTACTTGCGGTGGACGGTCTGCTTGGTGACGCCGAGCCGCTGCGCGATGTCCTGCCAGGACCAGCCCCGCTCCCGTGCGTTCTGGACCTGGAGGATCTCGAGGCGTTCGGCGAGTGCGCGTAGCGCAGCGACCGCGCGCAGGCCGATGTCAGGGTCGGTGCTCGCGGCACCCTCAGCGATTTCGAGTACGGGCTCCATGGACGTCAGCATATGCTGACAACAACGGCTGCGTCAACATATGCTGACAATAGGGACTCGGCGGTTCTTATCCGGGATGGTCAGCGGTGCTTATCCCGGCGCGCTGGCGAGTGCGGCGATCAGCTCACGCTCCCGTTCGGCGCTCAAGCCCGCGCGACGGGGCCGGTCCAGGCCCTTCTCGCGCTCCCAGGCCAGCACGTCGGCCTGCAGTTCGGCCGTCGGCCGCTGCCGCAGCCCCGCGGCCCGAGCGGCCTGGCCGCTGCGGGCCCCGAAGCCCTCCCAGCCCGGCTCGAATACCCACATGGGCACCGATTCGGGGCCCATCCACATGGCGACGCCCTGCTCGAGAAGCCACGCGGGGTCCGCCTCGACGACCGGACCGGTGTGCCCGCCTATCGCGCGGGCCTGCTCGATCCAGGCGCCGAACTCCATGACCGGGCCGACCGCGTTGTAGGTTCCCATAATCCGGGCCTGCGCGCAGTCCAGGATCCAGGCGGCGAGATCGCGCGCGTCGATGGCCTGCGTCGCCACCTGCGGGGTGGCGGGGACGAGCATGGGGCCGTGCGGATCACGGGCCGCACGCGCCACCCAGTAGCCCGAACGGCCGCTGTGGTCACCGGGCCCGCCGATCAGGCCGGCCCGCGCGATCATGAGCCGGTCGCCCACCGCGGCCGTCGCGCTCTGCTCGCACGCCACTTTCGCCTCGCCGTACTGCTCGACCTCCGCCTGGTCCTGGTCGGCGGCCGGCAGCAGTGGCGTGGTCTCGTCGGCGCCTGGGATGGAGTTGTCGGCGTACACGCTCCCGGACGAGACGTAGGCCCAGTGCGCGGCCCTGTCGCCAAGCGCCGCCAGCGCACCTCGGACCAGGCCGGGCTGCCAGGACACCTCGATCACCGCGTCCCAGTCCCTGCCGCGGACGCCGTTGTAGGCCCCGTCCTCGCGCCGGTCGGCGGCCACCAGGACCGAGCCGTCGGCCACCGGGCCGCTTTCTCCCCTGGCCAGGCAGGTCACTGCGTGACCGCGCTCGACCGCCTGCCGGGCCATTTCGCGGCCCAGCCACGCCGTACCGCCCAGAATCAGAACCTCCATGAGGGATAGTCCAGCACGCCGGAGCACATGCCCGCGCCGGGGTTCACGAACCGGGCCGAAGGCCTTGGGCTAGCCGGCTGCGCTCTGCGGTGGTGTCATGCCCGGCGATGACCGCTCGCTGACCACGGCGGCGGGGTCGGTGGCGAGCGTTTTCTCCGCGGCGTCGACCACGCCGAGGTCGGCGCGGATGTGCAGTTCGGCGGCGGTGATGAGCAGCGACTCGACCGCCGTGGTGCTGGTGGCGGCCCGGGCGTCGGCCAGGGCGTGCAGTTGCTGCAGCAGGTAGGCGCGCTGCCGGCTGAGCACGGCGGGAAGCATGGCGGGATCGCCGGAGCGCACGGCAGCCATGATCTTGAGGAAGAATTCGTCGCGGTAGCCGCGGGCGGGGATGGCCGGCTCGCTGAGCCAGCGATCGAGTTCGGCGCGCCCGGCCGGGGTGAGGCGGTGGATGACACGGTTGGGCTTGACCGGCTGAGGCTGGCGCTGCGACTCGATCAGGCCGTCCCGGGAGAGGCGGTCGAGTACCTGGTACAAGTGGCCGATGTTGAGCCCGCCCCACTGGTCGCCGACGGCCTGCTCGAAGCTGCTCTTGAGCTCGTAGCCGTGGGCTGGCTTGGCCGAAATCAGGGCCAGCACCGCGTGGTGCAGGGGCATGCGCTTCTTACCTTGCCGCTAGGTAACGATCAGACGTCCGTTCTTGCATTGTCACTAGGTAAGGAGTGAGCATAGTCCCAGCCCCGCGGTCGGCGCCAGCCCAGGAGAACCGGACCGCCACGGTGCAGCCGGACCTCCTGTCGGGTATCTACGGTGGGACAAGCGCGACCGGGCATCCAGCTCATCAGCGACCGCCCAGTGCAAGACATCATCCGGCACGTGGGCCAGCTGGGCTGACAAGCCCGGTATCTTCACCCTTCCCATCTGCGCGCCTGCCGCTTGGGGACGGCGGCCTTGATACTGTGTCGACGCGAGCAGGCCGATCGCTGCACGCCTCCTGGCACGGATAAAAGAGTCAGGAACGCTGAAGAGATCGTCCAGCGGGCGCCCAGGCCCGCTTCCTAGTCTTGTGTCGATGGCCGAACAGACCAGGAGAATCACTGATCAGGGAGGATCGGGATCGTGCGGGACAAGGTGACCATCGCGTACCGCGGGGCGAAGTACGAGCTCGGGCGCGGGCCGACCTTCTTCGGGATCTGGCCCGCAGGAGCGTCGCGGTCACAGCCGATGCAGTGGTGGCCCGATAGCACCGAAGGCTGGTCGGCCGCCTGGACGCGGTTCACGGGCCTCGAGGCTCCGGGCACGATCGTCCCGGTCGGCCGGCGGACGGCTCCGGCCAGCCAGGTCGTGGCCCCGGCCAGCCAGGGCGCGGCGCGGGCAGGCGAGGACAGCCTCACCGCAGGCCGGAGCGACTTCACCGCAAGCCAGGGCGGCTTCACCGCGGGCCAGGGCGACTTCACGGCCGGGCAGAGCGGCTTCGCCGTGGGCCAGGGCGCCGTTCTGGCCGGGCCGCGCATTCCCGGCGCCAGCGCCCGTGGGTTCATCGCGGCGGCGCTGCTGGCCGCGGGCGTCGTGCTCGGCGTCATCGGGCTCTTCCCTGGCTACCTGGGCGGCGCCAGCCTCGCCCAGCAGCCCGCCCAGCTCGTCCCGCACGTGATGTACCTGGCCGCCTGGACCGCGAGCGCCGTGCTCATCGCCCTCGGCGGTACCCGGCTGCGGCTGGGCGCCCTGCTGGGGGCCGGGCTGAGCCTCATAACCTTCGGCCTGTTCTTCGCGGACGCGGGCACGGTGATGGCCGGCGGCCTCCACCTGGCCGGCGCGGGCCTGTGGCTGGCGATCGTGGGCTGGGTCGCGTGCGCGGCCGGATCCGCGATGGCCATGCTCCTCCCGCCCGCCAGAAGGCCCGGCGTGCTGGCCGAGCCCGGCCGAAGCTCGAGTCCGCTGGGCATGCCCCGCGGCTCGCAGGTGGGTGCCGCCCTGCTGCTGGTGCTGGCGGGGCTTGGTGCCGCTATCGCGTTCGCTCCGTCGTGGGACAGCTTCACGTTGCGGACGGCGACCGGGCTTTCGCAGTACCTGACGGCGGGCAACGCCTTCGCCAACCCGGGGCCGGTCATCGCCGGGGATGTCGCCGTGATGGTCGCGCTCGCCGTGGTCGTCATCGCGGCCGCGATGTGGCGCCCCACCCGCCACGGAGCGGTACTGGTCGCAGGCGCTGCCATCCCGATGGTGGCCCAGGGCGTCTCGGCTCTCATCGAGGCGAGCGAAGCCGCCACGCCAGCACAGTTCGGGTTCACGCCGGCGGAGGCCGAACGGCTCGGGCTCACGATCAGCTCCGGTCTCACCCCGGCGTTCTGGATCTACGGCGCGTTCGTCCTCACGCTCGTGGTCTCCTGCGCGTGGATGCTGCTCACGCCGCGCGATTTCACCGCCGTTTCGGCCGGTCCGTACGCTGGCGCTCCGCCGGATGACGACCCACGGCGGGCCGCCCAGCCCGAGCCCGACGAGGATATCTGGACCGCCGCGGCCGAGCCCGATGACGTGGCCTGGCCCGGCGCCCAGACCGAGCCTAGCGACGGCACATGGCACGTCCCCCCGGCTGACGCCTTCGACATGGCAGGCGCGCAGCCGCCTGCGCCGGACGCCGACGATATCGAGAGCGTGACGGAACCAGGCGCCGGCACGCCCGCCGACGCCCGCGCCGAGTCGGCCACGCAACGGGGTCTTCGATCTTTACAACTTCCTCAGCTGGTCCGACCTGATCGCTCACCAGGAGCAGCCCGGGGTCCTGCAGGGCGCGCTGCGCAACGCCACCGCGCAGCGGCGCCTGCGCCCGGCGCTGGCCACGCTGCCGGTCCGCGCCGGCGCACGGGCCTGCTCGGCCACGAGGCCCCGTGGTTCGAAAGCTGGCTGGACCACCCGCGGCTGGCCGACCCGTTCTGGGCACCGCTGCAGTGCGGGGCGGCCCTGGAGCAGATCACCGTGCCGACCTTGCTCATCGGCGGCTGGCACGACCTGTTCCTCGAGCAGACCCTCGAGCAATACCGCACGCTCGCGGCCAGGGGAGTGCCGACCCGCCTGCTCATCGGGCCGTGGACTCACCTTGACACCGCGATGAGCGGAACCGCCCTCCGCGAGAGCCTGGCCTGGCTCGATCGTTACGCGGGCACCGGGAAGCGCCGTGCCGGTACCGGCGACGCCGCACCCCAAGGCGACACGGCCGCCGCTGGCCGCCCGGTGCCAGCCCGCGCGGAACGCTCCGTCCGCGTCTGGGTCGGCGGCCACCCCGAGACCCCGAGGACCTCGAAGATTCCGCAAGCCCCGGGACGAGCTGGCCAGTGGCGCGACATCGCCGGATGGCCGCCCCCAGGAACGGAGCAGCAGCGCTGGTACCTAGGTCCGGAAGGGATCCTCAGCCCGCGGGATCCAGCCGCGGGCCAGGACGCCGCGCCCGCGGGCCAGGACGCCGCGCCCGCGCGCTTCCGCTACGACCCGGCCGACCCCACGCCGTCGGTGGGCGGCGCGATCCTGGCCATGAACGCGGGTGCCAAGGACAACCGCGCGGTCGAGCGGCGCCCCGACGTCCTGGTCTTCAGCAGCGAGCCCCTGGACCAGCCGGTAGAGATCATCGGGGAGGTAGCCGCCGAGCTGTCCGTGACCCGCGACAACCCGAACGCCGACCTGTTCGTGCGGCTCTGCGACGTCAGCCCGCGCGGTCGCTCCCGCAACGTGTGCGACGGCATCGTCAGGCTGACCGAGCAGGACCCGCTCGCCGGCCCGGTAAAGGGTGTCGCTGATCGCCGCGGCGCACCGGTTCGACCGCGGGCACCAGCTCAGGCTCCAGGTTTCCGGCGGCGCGTTCCCGCGCTTCGCCCGCAACCCGGGCAACGGGGAGGTGGACCCGCCCGCCGCGGATCTCGTACCGACCCAGTACGCGATCGGACTCGGCTCCGACGGCACGGGGAACGCCTCGGTCCTGCTGCTGCCCGTGGATGGCCACACGTAACGCGCTCACCGCCGGACGTAACGCAGGTGGCTCTCGTGCGCGTCGCGCATCCAGTCCTGGGTGATGCGCGGGTCATCGAACGGCTCGCGCAGGGCCAGGGCGTCGAGGTAGCCGACGTCGGCCGCCAGCCGCCTGCGGAACTCCGCGGCGTCCCCGACGTGCCCGTGACCCGGGACCACCTGCTTCACGCCGGACACGGCCGCCAGCCGGGCGAGCCCGGTCCGGTAATCGCCGAACGCGTCGTCCGCCACGGTATCAAGCAGCGGTATCTCCACGTCCGAGCACATATCGCCGGCGACCAGGACGCCGGTATCCGGCAGGAACACCGCGCCGTGGCCCGGCGCGTGCGCGTCGTGGACGATTAGCCGCGCCACCGGCCCGTCCCAGGGGATGACGTCGGCGTCCAGCCTCACCAGCCGCCCGAAGAGCTCGAGGTCGTGACCGGGCGCCGAGTTCTCCACCCCCTCGACCATGCCCGGGCGCTCCGTCTCGGTGATGGTCACCGCCGCGGGCGCCGCGTACCGCGGCGCGTCGCCGAGCTCGCGACTCCACAGCACGTGATCCCAGTGCGGGTGGGTCGACCAGGCCACCACGGGCACGAGCGAGCGCTCCGCCAGCTCACCGGCCAGCCCCGCCAGCTCGTCCACGGTCACGCCCGGGTCGATCAGCAGGCACCCGCCTCCCGGCCCGGTCACCACGGTCGTCGTCGTCAGCGCGAACGAGCTCGTCGCCACCAGCACGCCCGGCGCGATCCCAGCTAGCCGTCCCACCGCACCGGTATATCAGCCGCGCCGGCCTGCCGGGGCTGGTGCCTGCCGAGCCGGGAAGGCCACCAGTTCCACCGCCCGATAAGCACCGCCGCCGAGGGCACCAGCAGCGTCCGGACGCCGAACGTGTCCATCAGCACGCCCAGCGCCAGGCCCACGCCGACATCCACGACCGTCGTGGTGTTCTGTGACCCCGCGCTCCCTGAGCCCACCACGGCCAGCACCCCGAACGTGCCGGCCAGCACCAGCCCGGCCGACGTCACCGTGGTCCCGGTGACGCTGAGCGCCCGGCCGACCGCTTTCCGCAGCGGCAGGTGGTGGGCCTCCTCCCTGATCCGCGTCATGACCAGGATGTTGTAATCCTCGCCGAGCGCCAGCAGGAACATGAACAGCAAGAACGGCAGGATGAACGTCAGCCCCGGCTGCCCGGCGGCCTTGATGAACACCAGCACGGTCAGCCCCAGGGCCGAGAAATACGACAGCACCACCGAGACGATCAGGTACAGCGGCGCGATCAGCGAGCGCATCACCAGCGCGAGCAGCACCGCGATGACCGCGATGGCGATCGGGATGACCGTCCGCAGGTCGCTGTCGGACAGCTGCGCGACGTCGTAGGTGAAGGCGGGCTGCCCGGCGACGCCGTACGCCGACGCCCCGGCCAGCCGCGCCGCGCGCGCGGCGTCGGCCCGGACGGCGGGCACCGCCTCGGCGGCCGCGGTCGTGGTCGCGTTGCCCGCCGCCAGCGAGGTCGCGAACGAGATCGTGTACCCGTCTGCGCTGACGTACACCCCGCTGGCCCGGTACGACTGGTACGCCGCCCGCTCCGCCGGCGGGACCGAGGCGGCCGAGCCGCGTCCGGCGCCCAGGCCGCCGAGCGCGCGCGGCGGCCCGTAGGCGGCGTGCAGCGCGGCGTACTGCGCGGCGGTCAGCGCCGTGCCGTTGGCGTCCATCGGCCCGGATACGGCGGTAAACTGCGGGTCGCCGGACAGCTGCCGCTCGGCCGCGGCCACCGAGGCCGCCTCCGCCCACGCCGGCCGGGAAAGCCGCATCACGATGACGGTCGGGTTGGTCGCCGTCTGCGGGAAATGCCGGGCCAGCAGGGCGTTGCCCAGCGCGGAGTCGGTGCCGGCCGGCGCGGTCACCGCACCGCCGAACCCCGACGCCACATACCCGGCCGCGGCCACCGCCAGCGCGCCGAAGACGACCAGGCCGGCGACCAGGGTCAAAGCAGGCCGGCGGACGATCCGGGCGCAGGCAGGCCCCCACCAGCCGACCCGATCCAAGGACCCCGCCCCGGGCCTGACCGACGACGGCCAGAACGCCGCCGGGCCGAAGATCGCGAGCAGCGCGGGCAGCAGGGTGAGCCCGGCGAGGAGCATCAGCCCGATGGCGATGGCCAGCGGGGCCGCCAGGCCGGAGTAGAGGCTGAAGCTGGCGGTGGCCAGCGACAGCAGCGCGGCGATGAGGATGCCCGCGGAGAACGTGATGGTCTCGCCGACCCGGGCGACCGACCTGATGATCGCCTCGTGGCACTCCAGCCCGCCGCGCATCTCCTCACGCACCCGGAACATCAGGAACAGCGCGTAGTCCGTGCCCGCGCCGAGCACGAGCACGATCAGCAGCAGCGAGGCGATCTGGGACACGGACAGCCCGCCCAGCGCGGCCTCGGCGGTCAGCCGCTCGGCCACCAGCACGACCACCACGGCGGGCACCACGGCGATGAGCGGCGCGAGCGCCGAGCGGAACACCGCGATGAGCAGGGCGATCACGAAGACGATCGAGAAGTACTCCACCTCCCCGCCGGTCTTGCCGGAGGTCGCATTGCTATCGACTCGGGTCGCCACCGACCCGGCGGTGTGCGCCTCCAGCCCGGCCGGCAGCGCCGCGGCACGGATGACGGAGCGCACGCCGTCGACCAGACTGGCCTGCTGGGTGGTGGAGAGCCCGCCGGACTGGGCGAGCGCGGCGAGCACGGTGAGCCGCTCGGCCTGCCCGTCGGCGGATTCCCCGGCGTCCCGCACCGACACCACCCGCGCCACCCGCCCGAGCCCAACCGCCAGCCGCGTGATAGCCGAGGCGTCGGCGCCGGTCAGCGGCCCGTCCGGCCGGGCCACCACGACCGTGACCGCGGTCAGCGAGGTCGCCTGCAGCGGCGAGGTCAGCTGGTTGGCCCGCTCGCTCGGCGCGCTGGCCGGGAGGAACGAGGTGTTGTCGCTCTGCGTCACGCTCGACAGCGACGGCAGCAGCACCATCGCCGCGAGGGCCCCCAAGAGCCAGGCCGCCAGGATCGCCCAGCGGAAGCGCACGGCGAACCGCCCCACCGCGGCGAAGGAGGTACTCACGGAAGTTATCGTCGCCGGCCTGAAGGCAAACCTGATAGGACTAGCAGCCATCGTCGCCGGCGCGGGACCGGTTTGTGCCCTCCGCGGCGGCGTAAAGTTGCTTCGTGTCAGATCCCCACGCCTACCGGCCGGCCCCGGGCGAGATCCCGGAGTCCCCGGGGGTCTACCGGTTCCGCGACCAGCGCGGCCGGGTGATCTACGTCGGCAAGGCCAAATCCCTCCGCCAGCGCCTGAACTCCTACTTCGCCGACTTCGCCAGCCTTCACCCGCGGACCCAGATGATGCTGAACACGGCGGCGGGCGTCGACTGGACCGTGGTCGGGACCGAGGTCGAGGCGCTCCAGCTCGAGTACTCCTGGATCAAGGAGTTCGACCCGCGGTTCAACGTCAAGTACCGGGACGACAAGAGCTACCCCTACCTCGCCGTCACCATGGGCGAGCAGTACCCGCGGGTCATGGTGATGCGCGGCGCCAAGCGCAAGGGCACCAGGTACTTCGGCCCGTACAGCCACGCCTGGGCCATCCGCGACACGGTCGACACGCTGCTCCGCGTGTTCCCCGTGCGCACCTGCTCGGCCGGGGTGTTCAAGCGCTCCGGGCAGATCGGCCGGCCCTGCCTGCTCGGCTACATCGGCAAGTGCTCCGCCCCGTGCGTCAACCGGATCAGCGAGGAGGACCACCGCGCGCTCGCGGAGGACTTCTGCGACTTCATGGCCGGGCAGACCAGCCGGTTCGCCAGCCGCCTCGAGGCGGAGATGAGGCAGGCCGCCAGGGAAGAGGAGTTCGAGCGCGCGGCGAGGCTCCGCGACGACCTGCGGGCGCTCGAGCGCGCGATAGAGAAGCAGGCCGTGGTGCTCGGCGACGGCACCGACTGCGACGTCATCGCGCTGGCCGAGGACCAGCTCGAGGCGGCGGTCCAGGTGTTCTACGTGCGCGGCGGGCGGGTCCGCGGCCAACGCGGCTGGGTGCTTGACAAGGTCGAGGACGTGACGCCTGCCGAGCTGGTCGAGGTCTTCCTCGGGCAGGTCTACGGCGAGACCCCGGACGAGGCCGAGGCGGTCAACGCCGGCATCCCCCGCGAGGTCCTGGTGCCCGAACTGCCGCCCGACCGGGACGCCATGACCCAGTGGCTGACCGAACGACGCGGCAAGCCGGTCAGCCTGCGCGTGCCGAGGCGCGGGGACAAGAAGGCCCTGCTCGAGACCGTCGCGCGCAACGCCGGCCAGACGCTCGCGCTGCACAAGACCCGCCGCGCCAGCGACCTGACCACGCGGAGCAAGGCGCTGAGCGAGATCCAGGAGGGGCTCGGCCTGGACGACGCGCCGCTGCGGATCGAGTGCTACGACGTGTCGAACCTGCAGGGCACGCACGTGGTCGCGTCGATGGTGGTGTTCGAGGACGGCCTGGCCCGCAAGAGCGAGTACCGCAGGTTCGCCATCAACGGCCGCGACGGCACCGACGACATCTCCGCCATCCACGAGGTGATCACCCGCCGCTTCCGCCGCTACCTGGCCGAACGCGAGAAGACCGGCGAGCTGGACACGCTCGGCGATCCGGAGGCTCTCGAAGATCAAGATCAAGACCCTGATGCCGAACGACCTGTGGTTGACGGCCAGAAGAAATTCGCTTACCCCCCGAACCTGGTCGTCGTCGACGGCGGTCCGCTCCAGGCCGCTGCGGCGGCCAGGGCGCTGGCCGAACTCGGCATCGATGACGTTTCCGTGTGCGGCCTGGCCAAGCGGCTTGAGGAAGTGTGGCTGCCGGGCGAGGAGTACCCGGTCATCCTGCCGCGCAGCAGCGAGGGCCTGTACCTGCTCCAGCGGGTCAGGGACGAGGCGCACCGGTTCGCCATCGCCTACCACCGGCAGAAGCGGGGCAAGGCGGCCACCGCGAGCGCGCTCGACGAGGTGCCGGGCCTCGGCCCGGCCCGGCGCAAGACCTTGCTCAAGCACTTCGGGTCGGTGCGTAAGCTCAGTGCGGCCAGCGTCGAGGAGATCGCGGCGGTACCGGGCATCGGCCCCAAGCTCGCCGCCACGATCGCGGCGGTGCTGGCCCCGGGGGGGCGACCCCCCGGGACCCCCCCGATCTTGGGGGGAAACCTTTCCCCCCAAACCCCCTCGGCCCCCGCTCCCGGGGGGAACCCGTCCCCTCCGCCCCCCTCGGAAGGGCAGCTTTCCCCCCAAACCCCCTCGGCCCCCCTTCCCGGGGGGAACCCGTCCCCTCCGGCCCCCTCGGAAGGACAGCATGAGGAAGGCTGACGATCCGGCGGACATCGTGGTTATCACCGGGATGTCAGGCGCCGGACGGTCCACCGCGGCCAAGTCGCTCGAGGACCTCGGCTGGTTCGTCGTGGATAACCTGCCCCCTGGCCTGCTGCCGACGATGGTGGACCTCGCGGCCAGGTCCCACGGCGCGGTACCGCGGATCGCCGCGGTCGTCGACGTCCGCAGCCGGGCGTTCAGCACCGACCTGAAGTCGGCGATCACCGAGGTCAGCGCGCGCGGCGCGGCCGCCCGCGTGGTCTTCCTCGAAGCGGCCGAGGACACGCTGGTCCGCAGGTTCGACAGCGAGCGCAGGCCGCATCCGCTACAGGGCGCCGACAGGGTCACCGACGGCATCGCGGCCGAGCGGGAACTGCTGCGTGAGGTCCGCGGCGACGCCGACCTCGTGGTCGACACGACCAGGCTCAACGTGCACGAACTGCGCGCCCGGATGCGGGACTTCTTCGGCGGCGGGACGGAGGTCGGCCTGCGCCTGTCCATCGTCTCGTTCGGATACAAGTACGGCCTGCCGGTCGACGCCGACGTGGTGGCGGACTGCCGCTTCCTGCCGAACCCGCACTGGATCCCCGAACTCGCCCCCATGACGGGGCGGGACGACCCGGTGCGGGAGTACGTCCTGTCGCGGCCAGGCGCCGCAGAGTTCCTATACCATTACGCGGAGCTACTAAACGTGATCCTGCCCGGCTACGAGCGCGAGGGCAAGCGGTTCGTGACCCTCGCGATCGGCTGCACCGGGGGCAAGCACCGTAGCGTGGCGATGGCCGACGCGCTAGCGGTGCGCATCGCCGGGGCGGGAGTGGACGTGCAGGTCGTACACCGGGATCTGGGGCGAGAGTGAGCCATCGGTGACGGGCCTGCGGGCGGTGGCGCTCGGCGGCGGGCACGGGCTGGCGGCATCGCTGGGCGCGCTGCGCAGGGTGACCGATGACCTCACCGCGATCGTGACGGTCGCCGACGACGGCGGGTCCAGCGGTAGGCTGCGCCGTGACTTCGGCGTCCTGCCCCCCGGCGACCTGCGCATGGCGCTGGCCGCGCTGTGCCGGGACGACGAGTGGGGCACCACCTGGAGTCAGGTGGTGCAGCACCGCTTCGCCGGCGACCACGAACTGGCCGGCCACACCGTCGGCAACCTGCTCATCGTCGCGCTGTGGGACCTGCTCGGCGACACCGTCGCGGGGCTCGACTGGGTGGGCAGGCTGCTCGGCACCGCCGGCCGGGTGCTGCCGATGGCTGCGGTCCCGCTGGACATCGTCGCGGAAGTGGTGGGCGCCGACCCGGCCAGGCCCGACGAGGTGATCACCGTCCGGGGGCAGGCCGAGTGCGCGACCACGCCTGGGCAAGTGCGGTCCATCGCCCTGGTGCCGCCGGATCCGCCCGCGGTTCCCGAGGCCGTGCGGGCCGTGCTCAAGGCGGACTGGATCGTGCTCGGTCCCGGCTCGTGGTTCACCAGCGTGCTGCCGCACCTGCTCGTACCCGAGCTTTACGCCGCGCTGCACACCACGGCCGCGCGCCGGCTGGTGGTGCTGAATCTCGTCCCGCAGCCGGGTGAGACCGCGGGATTTTCGCCGCACAGGCACCTGGAAGTCCTCGCCGGTCATGCGCCTGGGCTTAGTGTGGACGTGGTCCTCGCGGACACCAAGGCGGCGGGCGTCGGTGCGCCGGAGACCCTGGACGAGCTGGAGAAGGCGGCCGGAATACTCGGCGCCCGGCTGGTGCTAGCCGACGTAGCCGCGGCCGATGGCACGCCGCGCCATGACCCGGAGCGCCTGGCCCACGCGTACGCGCAGATTTTCGCAAGGCCGTTTGAGCTAGAGGCCCAGGGCCAGGCTCAGGGCCAGGGGCCAGGGGGGTTTGGGGGGACGGGCAGTCCCCCCAAACCGGGGGGGTCCACGGGGGGGTCGTCCCCCCGGGGGGAGGGAGCGCAATGGCGATGACCGGCGTGGTGAAGGACGAGCTCAGCCGGGTGGCGGTGATCAAGCCGTGCTGCCGCAAGGCGGAGGTCTCCACGCTGCTGAGGTTCGCGGGCGGCCTGCACCTGGCCGAAGGCCGGGTGGTGATCGAGGCGGAGCTTGACACCGGCGCGGTGGCCAGGCGGCTGCGGGCCAACATCTCCGACGTGTTCGGGCACCCGGCCGAGTTCACCGTCCTGGCCCCGAGCGGCCTGCGGAAGGGCAACCGGTACCTGGTGCGGGTCACCGGCCAGGCGGGCGAGAGCCTGGCCCGCCAGGCCGGGCTGATCGACGCTTACGGCCGCCCGGTGCGCGGCCTGCCCCGGCAGGTGGTGTCCGGCGCCACCTGCGACTGCGAGGCCGCCTGGCGCGGCGCCTTCCTCGCGCACGGGTCCTTGACCGAGCCGGGCCGCTCGATGGCCCTCGAGATCACCTGCCCTGGCTCGGAGGCAGCGCTCGCCCTGGTCGGCGCGGCGCGACGGCTGAAGGTCCACGCCAAGGCGCGCGACGTGCGCGGCGTGGACCGCGTGGTGATCAGGGACGGCGAGGCGATCAGCGCCATGCTGACCAGGCTCGGTGCGCACCAGGCCGTCCTGGCCTGGGAAGAACGGCGGATGCGCCGCGAGGTGAGGGCCACGGCGAACCGGCTGGCCAACTTCGACGACGCGAACCTGCGGCGCAGCGCGCGGGCTGCGGTCGCGGCCGGGGCGCGGGTGGAGCGCGCTCTGGAGATCCTCGGCCAGGACGCTCCGGAGCACCTGATGATGGCGGGCAAGCTGCGGATGGCGCACCGGCAGGCCAGCCTGGAGGAACTCGGCCAGCTCGCCGACCCGCCCCTCACCAAAGACGCCATCGCCGGCCGTATCCGCCGCCTGCTGGCCATGGCCGACCGCCGCGCCTTCGAGCAGGGCATCCCGGCCACTGAAGCCTTCCTCCCCGTCGACATGCTCTCCTAGGACTCCGGCTTCTGCCTCGGGTCCGGTGGGGGACCGGCGGCCGTCGGCGCCGCCGGGACGAAGGTTGACAGAACCCACCACGCCCCCGGTCGGCCCTGCGCGGCCGCCACGGTTGACAGGTCCCACAGTATTCAGTACAACTTAGTAAGCGGTACTGAGGAATGGGGGATGTGCATGCACGGGAAGTTCGATGACCTAGGCCGGTTCGCCGACCCGTCGCTGCTGATCCTGACCAGCCTGTCCGACGGGCCCAAGCACGGGTACGCGATCATGACCGACGTCGCCGCGTTCAGCGGCGTCCGGATGGAACCAGGCACCTTGTACGGGGCGCTGTCCCGGCTCGAACGCCGCGGCTGGATCCGGCCGCTGGAGGGCGCCGAACGCCGCCGCCCTTACCAGATCACCGCGGCCGGCCAGGAGATCCTGGCCGAGCAGGTCGCCACGATGCAGCAGATCGTGCAGGTCGCGCGGCTGCGCACCGCCATGGCGTGGGGCGCGTGATGCAGCCCGGGCTGGCCGACCGGCTGTCCCGCGTCCTGGTCGGCTGCCATCCGCGGCGCTGGCGGGAGCGCTACGGCGAGGAGATGCTCGACGTCCTGGACCAGCACCATCCGACCGCGCGGACGGTGGCCAGCCTGGCGGTCAGTGTGCTGAGCACGCACGTGGACCCGGCCTACCGCACCGAAGGGCCTTCGCGGTCCCAGCTGCGCCGGGCCGCCCGGTTGGCTGCTGCGATCACTACCGTGCTCGCTGTGGTCTCCGGCTTTCTCGGCTACGCGGCCTGGAGCGAGCGCTGGCAGCTGTCGGGCGCCGGGGGCGTGGGTGCCGTGGCGTTCGGGCCCGGCCAGCGCCTCCTGGTCAGTGCCGTCGGGGGACCAGGCCAGGACAACATGGAAACGGTGTGGGATATCTCGGACCCGGCGCGGCCGCGGCAGCTGTCGGCGTTCCGGGGCGGCCAGCCCACGGCGCTGTCGCCAGACGGCCGCATCGTGGCGACCCCCGCCCCTAACGGCCAGCCGGCCCTGTGGAACATCGCCGACCCCGCAGGCCGGCCAGGATAACGGTGCTATCGGCAAGCGACGGCAACCCGCTGTGGGGAGAGGCGTTCTCCCCAGACGGGCAGATCTTCGCCGCCGCCTACACCGATCGGATCTTCCTGTGGGATGTGGCCAGCGCGGCCCAGCCCCGGCTGCTGGCCACCCTGGCCGCCCCGGCGACGCAAGCCAACAACGGGCCGTCCATCACCCCGCTAGACATCGCCTTCTCCCCCGACGGGCGCATGCTGGCCAGCGCCACCGGCACCAACCACGTCACCGTGTGGAACATCACCGACCCGGCCCGCGCCGCTCGCGTCGCCACCCTGACCGGCGCGCCCGACCTCGTCCAGGCGATCGCGTTCTCCTCCCGCGGGAACCTGCTGGCGGGCGTGACGTACTACGGCACCGTGCTGGTGTTCAGCCTGGCCGACCCGGCCCGCCCGGCCCTTACCACCACCATCAGCACCATCATGACCCACGCGCTCTACCCAGACGGGCTGCTGCAGCACCCCGATGCCCCGCCCTGCCCCCCGTGCAGCCCGGCCCAATACGCGGTGGCGTTCACCCCGGACGGGCGCACCCTGACCGTCGTCGTCGACCGCGAAGAAAGCAGCGTGAGCACGGTCCCGGCGCTCACGATCCTCTCGCGCGACACGGTGTTCACCTGGAACGTGACCAGCTCAGGCGCACTCGGCAGCCTCACCACCGCCTTCCGCACCGTCAAGGACGATCAGCCCACCCTGGCCCCCAACGGCCGCACCGTGGCCGATGGCTCACCGAACAGCAACGCGGTCTACCTATGGACGCCGCCCTGACCTGCGTCAACTGGACGCCTGTCGTCCGCTGCCTCCCGATACGGGCGCGGAAGTGGCGGGCCAGCGCCTCAAGGCCAGCCGATCCCCGGGGTTCCCGGCCGGGAACCAGTGACCATCACTGAATCGCGTCTCGCGAAAGGTAGGCGGTCGTGGCCGCGGCCAGCGCGAGGAAAGAGAGCGTGGTCAGCCCCGCGCGCAGCCCGAACTGGCTGGCCAGGAAGCCGATCGCGGGCGGGCCGAGCAGGAACCCGCTATAGCCCATCATCGAGGCCAGGGCGACCCCGCTCGATCCGGCCAGCAGGCCCGCCTCGGTCATGGCCGTGGGGAACAGGTTGGCCAGCCCGAGGCCGGTCACGGCGAAACCGGCCAGGGCCAGCCATACGTCCGGTGCCAGGGAGGCGACGAGCATCCCGGCGCACGCGGCCAGGCCGCCCAGCACCAGCACGCGCGTGCGGCCCAGGCGCTCGAGCAGCGAGGTACCGGACAGCCGTCCGGTCGCCTCGGCGAGCGCGAAGGCCGCGTAGCCCGCGGCGGCCAGCCCTGCGCCAGCCCCCAGGTCCTGCCTGAGGTGCAGTGCGCCCCAGTCGCCGATGGCGCCCTCGTCGTAGGCGGCGCAGAGTGCGATCAGGCCGAACACGCCCACCACGCGCCCGCACTGCAGCGTACGGCGCCAGGCCGGAGCGTCCCGGTCCGCCAGGGCCGGGCGGCCGGGTCGGGCCGTTGCGGCTTCGGCCGTGCCGCCGGGCCACGCCTGGGCCGAGGCCAGCAGCGGGCGCGCGGCGAACGCCGTGACGAGCAGGCCGGCCAGCGCGACCAGCAGCAGGTGCGTCAGCGGGGACAAGTGCGGCGCGAGCAGGCCGCCCAGACCGGCCCCGGCCAGGCCGCCGAAGCTCCACGCGGCGTGAAATCCCGGCATCACCGGCCGGCGCATCGCGGCCACCACATCGACGGCGACGCTGTTCATGGCCACGTTGAGGCAGCCATAGGCCGCTCCGAAGACGAGCAGCAAAAGCCCGAGCGTGGTGGCCGAATGGGCGAGCGGGGGGAGTAGCACGGTCACCGAGAGCAGGGCGCACGAGATCACCGTGAGCCGGCCGCTGCCGAGCCGTCGGCACAGCGCGCCGGCGAACACCATCGTGGCTACCGCTCCGGCCGACAGGCCGAGCAGCGCCAGCCCCAGGGCGGCGGATGAGGCACCGGTCTGCTCCTTGATGGCGGGAACCCGGACCGCCCAGCTCGCGTAGATGAACCCGTGGGCCGCGAATACCGCGGACAACGCGACCCGGACCGCGCGGAGCGGGCCGGAACCCCCGGATCCGCGCGCTGTGGAATCCCCGCGCGCCGTGGAATCCCCGGATCCGCGCGCCGTGGAATCCCCGGATCCGCGCGCTGCGGAACTCCCGGATCCGCGCGCTGCGGAACTCCCGGATCCGCGCGCTGCGGAACTCCCGGATCCGCGCGCCGCAGAACCCCCGTGCTGGATTTTGTTTACCAGCCGCACAAAATAAGCCTACGCACCGGTGTCCGCGGCGCCGGCCGTGCGGGTGCGGTAGCTGTTGCTGTAGCTGTGGCTGTCCCGATGTGGAGACCGACCCGCTGAGCTCCGACCCTCTTTTGTAGCGACCTCCTTGAAGCTTAGTAATCCGAGGCATAGTATTCCTTGGCATGGATCGCGAACGACTCAAGGGAAACCTGGACCTGCTGCTGCTGTCCGTGCTGTCCGCCGGGCCCGCGCACGGGTACGCCATCATCTCCGCGCTGCGTGACCGCAGCGAGGGCACCTTCGACCTGCCCGAGGGGACCATATACCCGGCGCTGCACCGGCTGGAGGACTCTGGCCTGCTCGCCAGTTCCTGGGCGCAGGCCGAGGGGCGGCGGCGCCGCGTCTACGGGCTGACCGACAAGGGGGTCGCCGCCCTGGCGGCCGAGCAGACCCAGTGGAGGAAGTTCGCCAGCGGCATGCAGGCGGTGCTCGGCTGGTCCGTCCAGGTCGCCTGGCATCCCGCCGCTGGCCGGGCCCTGAGGTGGTCGGCATGAGCGCGGCGGGCCGCGAACCGATCCCCGGCGACCTGATCGGGGAGTACCTGGACCAGCTGCGCGCTAGCCTGCGGGTCGCGCCGGGCGAGGCCGAGCTCATCCTGGCCGAGGCGGAGGATCACCTGCGTGAGACGGCCGCCGCGGCCATGGCGATCGGGATGACCGAGCGCGAGGCGCAAGAGGCGGCCATCTCCACCTTCGGGCCGGTGCGGGCCGTCGTACACGCGCACCAGACCCGCCGCGGCCAGGTTGCCGCCGTGGCCGGCGACGCCGCCGTAGCGGCTTGGAAGCTGGCCTCACTGCTCGTGGTGGCGGCCGGGGTCGCCGGCCTGGCGGCGGACGTCAGCAGGGCGATCCACAAGATGCCGCAGCCCGTCGTGATCCACGCCGTCTATCAAGCCACCTTCCCCTTCCACTTCCTGGTTTCGGTGGCCGCGGCCGTCTGCGGTGCGATCCTGCTCACCGGATACGGCCTGGTCCGTCGGCGCCAGCAGCGCCGGGGCCGCCTGCGCGGGCCGCTGACGGCCAGGGCCTTCCCGGCGGTAGCGGCGGGCTTCTTCGGTGCGATAGCGCTGGGGCTCATCGCGCTCAGTTTGAGCCGCCAGGACGGACTCCCCGGGTTCTTCATCATTGCGTACCTGGCGCTGGCCGTCGGCTACGCCGTCCGGGCGGCGCGGACGATCCGTCGTCGGCAGCCGGGCGACGTCGGCACGCGGCAGGAGGCCTGATGACGCAGCCAGATCCGATCCGGGACTACCTGGACCGGCTGCGCGCGAGCCTGCGGGTCGCACCGCGCGAGGCCGAGCTCATCCTGGCCGAGGCGGAGGATCACCTGCGGCGAGACAAGCGCGGCATCACCAGCCGCCGCCAACTCGCCGACCGCCTCGGTCACCGGTGAGCCGGCGCACACCACGTCTCGGCTCGCGCTCGGAGCCACGCGCTATAACACCGACGAGGCAGCCGCGGATCAGTGAGGGTTCATCGGCCGCCGCGGGCCGGGTGCTCCAGGCTGTCTCGCGATCGGGCCAGGAACTCGCGCTCGGCCGCGTTCTGGGTGCGGTCGATGGCGGCCTGGTAGGCGAGCGCGGCCTCGGCCTCGCGGCCCAGTCGGCGGAGCAGGTCGGCGCGGATCGCGTGGAACAGGTAGTAGCTATCGAGGTCAAGGTCGGCCACGATGGCGAGCGCCTCGGCCGGGCCGTCCACCTCGGCCACCGCGACCGCACGGTTGAGCGCGACCACGGGACCGGGCGCGACCGCCATGAGCTGGTCGTACAGCGTGACGATCTGCCGCCAGTCGGTCGCGGCCGCGTCTGGCGCGTCGCTGTGCACGGCGCTGATCGCCGCCTGGATCTGGTACGGGCCGGGCTGGCCGCGGCGCAGGCACTTACGTACCAGGTCCTGGCCCTCGGCGATCAGCGCGCGGTCCCAGCGGGAGCGGTCCTGGTCGGCGAGCAGCACCAGGGCACCGTCCGGGCTGGTCCGCGCCGCCCGGCGGGACTCGGTGAGCAGCATCAGCGCGAGCAGCCCGGTCACCTCGGGCTCATCCGGCATGAGCTGCGTCAGCAGCCGCCCGAGCCTGATCGCCTCGGCGCACAGGTCGGCGCGGGCCAGCAGGTCACCGGAACTGGCCGTGTACCCCTCGTTGAAGATCAGGTAGACGACCGCGAGCACGGCCGTGAGCCGCCCGGGCAGGTCGGCCTCCGCCGGAACCCGGTACGGGATCCCCGCGTCCCTGATCTTGCCCTTGGCCCGGACCAGCCGCTGGGCCATGGTCGGCTCGAAGACCAGGAACGCGCGCGCGATCTCGGCCGTGGACAGGCCGCCGAGCAGCCGGAGCGTCAGGGCCACCTGTGCGGCGGTGCCCAGCGCCGGGTGGCAGCAGGTGAACATGAGCCGTAGCCGGTCATCACGCACCGGGCCCTCCTCCACGGGTTCACAGTGCTGTATTGCCCCGGGGGGGCGACCCCCCGGGATCCCCCCGATCCCGGGGGGAAACCGTTCTCCCCAGACCCCCTCGGCCCCCGCCCAGCCGTGCAGCAGCGCCGCCTCAGCGTGCTTGTCCGCCCGGGCCGCTTCGCGGCGCAGGCGGTCGATGGCCCGGTTCCGCGCGGTCGTGATGATCCACCCCGCCGGGCTAGGCGGCAGGCCCCCGTCCGGCCACCGCCTGGCCGCCTCCGCGAACGCGTCCTGTACCGCGTCCTCGGCAATGTCGATGTCGCCGAACACGCGGGTCAGGACGGCTACCGCCCGGCCGAACTCCTCGCGGAAGACGCGCTCGACGTCGGCCTGCGCGGGCCCGGGCACGGTCAGGCCTCGGAATCTTCCCGGAACGGGCGCACCTCGACCGGGGCGGTGCACGCGAGCGTGGCCTTGCGGCCCCACTCGAGCGCGGCGTCAAGGTCGGGGGCCTTGATCACCCAGAAGCCGCCGATGTGCTCCTTGCCCTCGACGAACGGTCCGTCGGTGACGAGCACGTCGCCGCCGCGGGCCTGAAGCACGGTGGCCGTGGTCGACGGGTACAGCCCGCCGGCGAAGACCCAGGCGTCGGCCGCCCGAAGCTCCTCGTTCAGCGCGCTGACGTCCTGCATGATCTTCTCCATGACCTCGGGCACCGGGATGGGCTCGTCGGGGTGGTAGATGCTGAGCAGGTACTGCTTCATGTTGTGCCTCCACGGCTGTGCTTACCTAGCTGGGCTTACCTGGCTGGGAGCGCTCGCACGGTGCCAGCGTCTCACGTCCTACACGAACGGCCCCGGCCGGAATCGACACCCCTGAAGGCGGGTTTCGCGACGATGGGAGATCGGAGTGCCGGGCCATGCACCACCGCTCGTTCGGGGCTAATGGTATTTGCTTTTTTGATAAGGTCTAGACCTTCGGGGTCGGTGCATGCCTTGGGGTAGCGTCCGATAGTCTCGGAGCGGCTACCCGGTCACCGGGATGAACGAGGAGATTGTGTGCTGTGACTATTCGCGTGGGAATCAACGGGTTCGGCCGGATCGGCCGTAACTTCTGGCGGGCGGTCAACGCCGGGGAGGGTGACCGCGGTTTCGAGATTGTCGCGGCGAACGACCTCGGCGACATCGCCACGATGGCGCATCTGCTCAAGTACGACACCGTTCTCGGCACCCTGCCGTTCGACGTGTCCGTCTCCGGGGACGTCATCCGGGTCGGCGACGCGACGATCAAGATCCTGGCCGAACGCGAGCCCGGGCGCCTGCCCTGGGCCGACCTCGGCGTCGACGTCGTGATCGAGTCCACCGGCCGGTTCACCACCGGGCCGACGGCGCGGGCGCACCTGGACGCGGGCGCGAAGAAGGTCATCATCTCCGCCCCGGCCAAGGACGAGGACATCACGATCGTGATGGGGGTCAACGACGACGCGTACGACCCCGCCGTGCACGACATCTTGTCCAACGCCTCGTGCACCACGAACTGCGTCGCGCCCATGGCCAAGGTGCTGCTCGACAACTTCGGCATCGTCAAGGGCATGATGACCACGATCCACGCCTACACCAGCGACCAGGTCATCCAGGACTTCCCGCACAAGGACCTGCGCCGGGCCCGCGCGGCCGCGGTGAACATCATCCCGACCACGACCGGGGCGGCCAAGGCGACCGCCCTGGTGCTGCCCGAGCTCAAGGGCAAGATGGACGGGCTGTCGATGCGCGTGCCCGTGGTCGACGGCTCGGTGACCGACCTGGTGGCGGAGCTGGGCCGCGAGGTGAGCAGGGACGAGGTCAACGCGGCGTTCCGCGCCGCCGCGGAGGGGCCGCTGAAGGGGTACCTGTACTACACCGAGGAGCCGATCGTGTCCTCGGACATCGTCGGCTCGCCCGCGTCGTGCACCTTCGACTCGCTGCTGACGATGACGTTCGGCAATCAGGCCAAGGTCATCGGCTGGTACGACAACGAGTGGGGCTACTCGTGCCGGCTCGCCGACCTGACGGCCCTGGTCGCCTCGCGGCTGCGGTAATGCGGACCATCGATGACCTGGAGGTTTCCGGCCGTCGCGTGCTGCTGCGGTCGGACCTGAACGTCCCGCTCGATCTGACAGGCACCGGCGAGATCACCGACGACGGGCGGATCCGGGCCAGCCTGCCCGTGATCACCAAGCTGGCCGACCGTGGCGCGCGGGTGATCATCCTGGCGCACCTCGGCCGGCCGTCCGGTGCCTCGTTCTCCGAGCGGGCGGCCGGCGGCCCCTCGCTGCTTCCCGTGGCGCTGCGCCTGGGTGACCTGCTCGGGCGGCCCGTCTTCTTCGCCCCGGATGTGGTCGGTACCTTCGCGGAACAGACCGCGGACGGCCTGCGCGACGGGGACGTCGCGCTGCTGGAGAACGTCCGCTTCGAGCCCGCCGAGACCAGCAAGGACGACGCGGAACGGCGTGCGCTCGCGGAGCGGATGGCGCGCCTGGGCGAACTGTACGTGGGCGATGCGTTCGGCGCGGTGCACCGCAAGCACGCCTCCGTCTACGACCTGCCCGCGCTGCTCCCGCACGCGGCCGGCGACCTGGTGCGGGACGAGGTCGCGGTGCTGCGCCAGCTGACGACCGATCCGGCGCGGCCGTTCGTCGTGGTGCTCGGCGGCAAGAAGCCGTCGGAGAAGCTGGCCGTGATCGGCAACCTGCTGGGCCTCGCGGACCGCATCCTCATCGGCGGCGGGATGGGTTACACGTTCCTCGCCGCGCGCGGCTACGAGGTCGGGAACTCGGTGCTCGAGGCCGACCAGATCCCCGCGGTCCAGGCGGTCATGGCGGAGGCCGAACGGCGCGGCGTCGAACTCGTGCTCCCCGTGGACCTGGTCGCGGCCACCCACTTCGCCCCGGACGCGGGGCACTTCGTGGCCCCGGTCACCGATTTCCCCGCCGACCGGGAAGGGATGGACGCGGGCCCGCAGACCCGGGCCCTGTTCGCGGCCAAGCTGGCCGACGCCAAGACGGTGTTCTGGAACGGGCCGGTCGGCGTGTTCGAGTTCCCCGCGTTCTCCGAGGGCACCCGCGCCGTCGCCGAGGCGATCGCCGCGGTCGACGGGCTGACCGTGGTGGGCGGCGGCGACTCGGCCGCGGCCATCCGTGCGCTGGGCGTGCCAGAGAAGGCGTTCGGTCATATATCGACCGGGGGCGGCGCGAGCCTTGAGTACCTCGAGGGCAAGAGGCTGCCCGGGCTGACCGCTCTGGAGGACGGTTCGTGAGGGCACGGTCCCGTCGTCCCGGCGCGCCCGGCGCGCCCGGGAAGCGGCTTCCCCTGATGGCGGGCAACTGGAAGATGCACGAGAACCACTTCGAGGCCATCGCGCTCGTCCAGAAGCTCGCGTTCACGCTGACCGCCAGGGACTACGAGTGGGTCGAAGTGGCCGTGCTCCCGCCGTTCACCGCGCTGCGCAGCGTGCAGACGCTGATCGACGGGGACAAGTTGCCGATCTCCTACGGAGCGCAGGATCTTTCGCCCTACGATTCCGGCGCGTACACGGGCGATATCTCCGGGCCGATGCTGGCCAAGCTGGGCTGCGACTACGTGCTGGCCGGGCACTCCGAGCGGCGTCGGTACCACATGGAGTCTGACGTCCTGATCAACGCCAAGGTGCAGGCGGCGTTGCGGTCAGGGCTGACGCCGATCCTGTGCGTGGGGGAGTCGCTTGAGATCCGCCAGGCCGGGGAGCAGGTCAAGTGCTGCGTGGGGCAGCTCGACGGAGCGCTGGAAGGCGTTCCGGGCGCCGCGGTGGCCGAGATGGTGGTCGCGTACGAGCCGGTCTGGGCCATCGGGACGGGCGAAGTGGCCACCCCGCAGGACGCGCAGGACATGATCGCGGCAATCAGGGCACGGATTTCCGTGATTCATGACGCCGAGACGGCCGCTAGTGTGCGTATCCTGTATGGCGGGTCCGTTAAGCCCGGTAACATCGCGCCGATCATGGCGCAGCCGGACGTCAACGGTGTCCTCGTCGGCGGCGCGAGCCTCGACGCAGGGCAGTTTGCTCAGATCTGCCGGTATCGTGAACTGGCAGCATAGGTCATAGCTGGCAGGAGATGGATAACAGAGATGAAGATCGGGCTTTCCGTTATCCTGATCATCACGAGCCTCGTGCTGGTCTTGCTCGTCCTGCTGCACAAGGGTAAGGGCGGCGGCCTGTCTGACCTGTTCGGCGGCGGGGTCACCTCCACCCTCGGCTCGTCCTCCGTCGTCGAGCGGAACCTGGACCGCATCACGGTCTTCTTCGGCGTCATCTGGTTCGTCGACATCGTCGCTCTAGGCTGGCTGATCAATCACTAGCGCGTACGTCTTCCCGCACTTCCCGCACACCGAAGTTCTGGATTTAAAGCTCTAGGGTCTTCAAGGGGTGGTCTGTGAGTAGTGGTAATGCCATTCGCGGCAGCAGGGTAGGCGCGGGTCCGATGGGCGAGGCCGAACGAGGCGAGTCCGCCCCGCGGGTCTGGGTATCGTTCTGGTGCGCCAACCTGCACGAGACGCGCCCGAGCTTCGCTACCGACGCCGCGATTCCCGACATCTGGGAATGCCCCCGGTGTGGCAACCCCGCTGGCCAGAACGAGCAGAGCCCGCCGGCCCCGCCGCGGGTCGAGCCCTACAAGACCCACCTCGCCTACGTGAAGGAGCGCCGCAGCGACTCCGACGGCGAGGCCATCCTCGCCGAGGCCCTGGCCCGCTTGCGCGCCGCCCACGCCTGACCGTTTCTCACGCTGCGGCGTTATCTGCGTGCCCTTATCTGCGTTCCCGTCGTTTTCGCTTGGCCGGGCGGTCTGTCGTCCGCGCGCGTCTCAGACCGCCTCCGCGTTAGCGGGCTGTCTAACTCGCCGAGTGCGGCGGCGAGGAGTACCGCGCGACGGTAAAGGCGATGACCAGCGACACGTCAAACGCGTAGATCACGAGCATCACCAGCACCACGGCTAGGGGAGCGCCCCTGGTGTGGTCACGGATGAACGCGAAGCCGATCATTGCGGCCGAGACGAAGTAGGCCAGCAGGGCCCAGCGGAACGCGACGAAAAACCGCTCCCACGCGAACTGCTGCAGCCTGGACAGGAGAAAGGCGCCGGCGAGGGTCAGCACGGCGCTGATGACCGCGAGGGTGGTCGGCACGCCGAGGGGCGGGCGGCGCGGGACGTACGACGCCATGAGGATCCCGCCGATGACGACCAGGGCCAGGGAGACGATGGCCAGCTCGCCCACGGGAGGGAAGCGCCGGCGGACCGCCGGCGCCGTGGCCGTGGCCAGATCGCCGCTCATTGGGTCGCCACCCTGGTCATGATGATCAGGGTGGCGACCTGCATCAGGCCGGTGATCCCTGCGGTATAGACGAACCGCCGCATCAGCAAGGCGATGACCTCCCCGTCCGGCCGCTGTTTGCGCATCTCGACCAGGACGGAGATGTTGGCCGGTTCGAGCACGCCGAGCGCGATCACGGCCATGACCCCGACGACGCAGTAGGAGACGATCAGCCAGGCGTGGTTCGGGTTGGAGGGCGCGAGGTTCCCCTCTTCCAGCGCCAGCTGGAACCCCGCCGCGAGCGTCATCAGGACGAGGGTGGGCATCAGGAGGACCATCTTGGGCATGAACCGGGCCGTGAACTCCGACCGGGCCGGGATCGACAGCCGGCCCAGGATCGGCCCGACGATCAGCCCGACGAACAGGTCGATCGCCGTCCACAGGGCGCCGCCCACGACATGGCAGAAGGTCAGGGCCCACAGCCAGTTGCCCGCGATGGACACGATGACGAACACCACGACCGCGGCCACGATCGGCAGCCCCTTGAGCGGGACCACCTGGACCTGGGCCCGAGGCGGAGCAGGCGCAGCCCCGACGGTCCCGGCCTCAACGGTCCCAGCCTGCACACGTTCGACGTCGGCCACGGAACCCCCCAGAGACGTTTGGGGTCAGGCTACCGCTCTGTCGGTCTGCGCTCTAGGTGCCGAGACAGGCTCCGCTTCGGACCGCCAGGTCTCGTGATTCCGACCTCACGAAGCTGACCCGCTGCTTCTCTCGCTTGGCCTTTGAGGGTGAGTTCTCGTTTGGGGGCCTTCCCGGCGTGGTCTTCGGCAGGGTCTGGATCAGTACTCGTGTGTAGGTGTTCACCGACCCGTTGAGTCCACGTGACGGGCCGCGCGGCGGCAATCGTTTGCGCTGCTACCGGCCTGCAACTTTCCGGCGAACGGTGCCGCTACCCCCGCTCGCGACAGTGATCCCAGAAGGCAGCACCACCCGGAAGGGACCACACCATGAAGCCCACCCGCATCGTCGGCGCCATCACCGCCACCGCCGCCGCCATCGCCATCCTCTCCGGGTGCGGCCTCACCCACCACACCACCACCCCTGCCCCCGCCGCCCGCACCCCCGCCGCCCGCACCCCCGCCACGCAGATCGTCAACCCGGGGCTGGCCTGGCTCGACTCAGCCGGCGGCCAGGCCCAGGTCACCTTCAACCAAGACGTCGACCTGCTGGCCGGCGACCTGCTCATCGAGAACCAGGCCGACAGCACCGCCAACCACCTGCTCTTCGAAGCCGACGCCCGCACCGTCCGCGCCCAGGCCCGCGCCATCCTGGCCGACCCCGCCCTGCTCCCCGCCGTCCACCGCGCCGCCTACCAGGCCATGCTGAACGACTTCATCACCGTCGCCGACATGCTCCAGCCCGGCTCGGACTACGGCACCACCGCCCAGGACTACACCGCCTGGTACACCGCCCTCCGCGCCACCAACATCACCGTCTCCTGAACGACTCTGACTGATTAGCGGCCGGCGATGCCTGCCGCTCGTCTGTCTGCGGTTCTTTGGAGTGCTGGCGTCGCCGGAAGATCATTCCGCTGGGTATTCCGCGCGGAAGGAGAAGCCAGATCAGAAAACTGATGGGAAATCGAATATCTTAGCGTGTCGATCCCGGGAAATGTCAGAGGCAGCTGTTAGAGTCAAACTAGAAAATAGAGCCGAGGTAAACGGAAGTCTTGTCCAACTAGTCATACCCATCGTCTAAAGAGCCGCCTGGGGGAGGTGAGACAACGGATATGGGCACGGGGACAGCCTCGCCCAGCGCGGCTGAAGCGCTGGAGATGATCGAGGGGCTGGCGGGGATCCTGGCCGACACCGACGCGGCGGAGCTGCCGGCCGCGGCGCTGGGGGACGGCCTGGCCGGGATGGAACGCATCGACGCGGTGCTGGCCGCGGCGCGCAGCGGGCTGCTGGCCGCGTTCGACGCCAAGGACGGGCACCTGGCCGACGGGCAGCGGACGCTGCGCGCCTGGGCGGTCAACGTGCTGGGCGTGACCAAGGGGCAGGCCGGGGAGTACCTGGCGCTGCGCGGGCTGGCCCGCGACCATGCGGTGCTGCGGGCCGGGCTGCGGGACAAGGTGGTCCCCAAGTCGCTCGCGCTGCAGCTGGCCCGGTGGACCCGGGACCATCCCCGGGGAGTTCCGGCCCAAGGCCGAGGAGATCCCTGCGCCGCGAGGCGCCCTGTTGTATTCCCGGTTCAGCCGGGAGGAATTCGGAGGATATTCCTGGGCCTGATGGCTTACTCAAGATCCGAAAGGTGAAGGGGACAATAGCATGCCAGTAAACCAGCGGCCGTGCCAAGGCGTATGGGCGGGGTGCTGGGAAGGCCCGCGCGATATGGTTAAAGCTGGATTGCCTGAACCCTAATCTCCAGAAGGTGAAACTCGGCTCCCGCCGGAAAGACGCATGAAACCGGTGCCGGCCCTGTGCCCGTGTCAGGATCTCGCGGGCGCACCTCCGGGGCGCAGGAGCGATGCCCAGCGAGGGCATTTAAGGAGATGAGTGGGGGACCTAAGTCGCGCTGTTACGTATGGCAGGGACGAACGCGGGATCGCCTAAGGGACGCGAGTCCTAAGGCGACACAGGCACCGTATTAGTCGCGGGAGTAACGCCCCGCCAGGGAGGACGGGAAAGCCGTCCGCAGGGCGAAGGGTGCCAGGTGGTAAAGGGCATTCACGGATGGGAGGCATGCGTAATGCAGAGCGCCGAGACCGTCGTGGAGGTCCTGCGTGCACGCGGCAGGCGGGGCCTGCCGTGCGAGAGGCTGTACCGGCAGCTGTTCAACCCGGCACTGTTCCTGATGGCTTACGGGCGGATTTACGCCAACGATGGCGCGATGACGCCCGGGCCGTGCGGGGAGACCGCGGACGGCATGTCACTGGCCAAGATCGGGCGGATCATTGATGCGCTGCGCCACGAGCGCTACCGGTTCCAGCCAGTAAAACGGGTTTACATCCCGAAGAAGAACGGTCGCAGATTGCGGCCGCTCGGGCTGCCGTCATGGTCGGATAAGATAGTCGGCGAAGTGGTGCGCATCTTGCTGGAAGCGTATTATGAGCCGCAGTTCTCCGGCCGGTCGCATGGTTTCCGTCCCGGCCGCGGATGCCACACCGCGCTGACGGAAGTGGCAGAAACGTGGAAAGGGACGACCTGGTTCATCGAGGGTGACATCGCCGATTGTTTCGGGAGCCTGGATCATTCCGTGCTTCTCGGGATAATCGGCGGGAAGATCCGCGATAACCGGTTCCTGCGGCTGCTCAGGGGCATGCTGGAAGCCGGGTACCTGGAGGACTGGGTATGGAACGCCACGCTCAGCGGCGCGCCGCAAGGCGGGGTGGCTTCACCCGTCCTGTCCAGTATTTACCTGGACCGGCTCGATAAGTTCGCCGAGACAGTCCTCATCCCGGAATACACCCGAGGCAAGAGCAGGGCACCCAGCCCTGCTTATAAGAAGATGTCCGACGCGATCCGCTACGCACGCCAGCGCGGCTACCGTGCCACGGCACGGAAACTGCGCCAGCAGCGGCGCGGCCTGCCCAGCAAGGACCCCCGTGATCCCGGCTACCGCAGGCTCCGGTACATCCGGTACGCCGACGACCACCTCCTCGGGTTCACCGGGCCGAAGGCCGAAGCTGAGGAGATCAAGCGGCGGCTTGCTGACTTCCTGCGTGATGAACTCAAGCTGGAACTGTCCGCAGAAAAGACGCTGATCACCCAAGCCCGCACCCGGGCAGCACGGTTCCTCGGCTACGAGATCACCGTCCAGCACTCCGCGACCCGGCCCGCCGTCAACGGCGAGGTCAGGCTGCGGGTGCCCCGGGACGTGATCACGGCCAGCCAAGCCCCCTACCTGGCGCGCGGAAAACCCGCACGCAGGCCCGCCCTGCTGAACCTGGATGACTACCAGATCATCAGCACCTACGGGGCAGAATACCGGGGACTTGTCCAGTACTACCTGCTCGCCGGGAACGTGTCCGCACTGAACCGGCTGCGGTGGGCGGCAGAGACATCCATGCTCAAGACGCTCGCCTGCAAGCACCGCTCCAAGGTGACGAAGATGGCCCGTAAGTACAAGGCCATCACTGTCACCCGGCACGGGCCACGCGCGTGTTTCGAGGCCCGCATACAGCGGCCGGGCAGGAAACCACTGGTCGCACGGTTCGGCGGCATCCCGCTCAAACGGCAAAAACGCGCGGTCATCGACGACCGCCAGCCAGCGCCACCCATCCGCCCCAAAGAACTGGTCATCCGGCTCCTCAAAGGCGAATGTGAATGGTGCCATCAGCGGGCCACAGTGCAAACCCACCAGGTCCGCAAACTCGCCGACCTCGGGAAACCGGGGCCAGCACAACCCGCCTGGGCCGCTCTGATGGCGAAAATGCGGCGCAAGACGCTCATTGTCTGCCCGCCCTGCCATCAGGTCATCCACGACGGGAAGCCAGCCGCCCGCACGTCAATACCGCTGGAGAGCCGGATGCACTGAAAGGTGCCCGTCCGGTTCGGACCGGAGGTCGCCGGAAAAGGGCCTGCACCATAGGCACCTCGCCGGCGGCCTACCGGTGTTGGTCATGGCGGCCCGGGCCGGGGCCCGGCTGCGGGAGCTGGCCGCGATCTACGCCGAGATCCGGTCGCACACCGCCCCGCCGGACCCGGACGGCCCGGACCCGCACCTGGACCGTGGCCTGTCGCTGGACATGACGATCGACGGGGCCGGGCTGCTGCGCGGCGATCTCACCCCGGAGTGCGCCGCGATGGTGACCGCGGTGCTGGACGCGCTGTCCGCGCCGCAGCCCGGGGACCTGCGCACCGGTCCGGAGCGGTATCACGATGCGCTGAAGGAGGCGATGAAGCGGCTGCTGGCCGCCAACCTGGTGCCGGCCCGGGCCGGGCAGCCCACCAGGGCCCTGGTGCACATCGGGTTCCCCGACCTGGTCCAGCTGGATAAGGACTCGGTGCTGCAGGACACCTGGATCGCCGCCTACCGGGCCCGGTGGGCCGCCCAGCGGGCCGCCGCCGCGGTCGGCCCCGGGGACGGCGGCGCGTGGCTGGACGGCGACGCGGCCCGCAAGGTGGCCTGCGACGCGATGATCATCCCGGTGGTGGTCGGCGACCTGGACCCCGGCGCGATCGAACAGCTGATTACCCTCTGCGTCGAATACGAGCGGATCCGCGGCCACGCCCGCGACGGCGCGGCCGCTGAGGCCAGCGCCGGGCCACCGGACGGCGCGGACGCCGGGGCAGCAGGGCCGGCCGGGGCGGGCCAGGGCACCACGGGACAGGCGGGGCAGGACGCGAGCACTACGGGCGAGGCGGGGCCGGGCGCTGGGGAGGCCGGGCCACCTGCCGGGACGGCCGCGCAGGTGCTGGCCATGCTCGAGCACCAGATCCTGGCCGCCGTCATCCAGATCGTCTCCGGCCCCGGCGGGGTCGCCTCCTTCCTCCGCCGCACTCTGCTCGGCAAGGGCCTGAACGGGCCCTCCCTCCCTCTCGATGTCGGGCAGACCGACGACATCCCCGTCCATCTCCGCCGCCTGGTCGCGCTGCGCGACCAGACCTGCCGCCACCCGGGCGGCTGCGACCAGCCCGCCGGCGCGTGCGAGCCCCACCACGTGATCCACCGCGCCGACGGCGGGCATACCAGCCTGGCCGGGCTCCAGGACTGGTGCCACTGGCACCACCACGTCCTGCTGCACCAGATGGGCTGGAAACTCACGGTCTACCCGGACGGCACCAGCCAGGTCACCAGCCCGGCCGGCAAGATAATACGGAGCCACAGCCCGCCGCCGCGAGCCGGGTAACCGGCCCGTCCGGACAGGAGCGTACTGGTGCGGTACCGGCCCGAGCACGGATAGGGCGTCATCCGGTCCACCACCCTCACCATCCACGGTGATCCTGGTCGGCGCGGAGGCTCGGGGACTTGCGGAAGCTGCCCGATGGCAATGGTCATGGTAGACACGTGGCATGATCGCCCTCCCGGTGCCCGACCTGGCTGACGTGCTCGCGGCGCGCCAGCGCATCGCGCCGTACCTGCAGCCCACCCCGCTGTACCGCTATCCCGCGCTCGATGCGATAACCGGAACGCAGGTCTGGGTCAAGCACGAGAACCACCAGCCGGTGGGCGCCTTCAAGGTCCGCGGGGGAGTGAACCTGGTGAGCCAGCTGCCCGCGGATGAGCGGCGCAGGGGTGTCATCTGCGCCTCGACCGGTAATCATGGCCAGTCGGTGGCGTACGCGGCGGACCTGTTCGGCGTGCGGGCGGTGGTATGCATGCCCGAGCGGGCCAACCCAGTGAAGGTCGAGTCGATGCGGGCCCTGGGCGCCGAGGTGGTCTTCTACGGGCGCGATTTCGACGAGGCCCGTGAGCACTGCGAGCAGCAGGCCGCCGAACACGGGTACCGGTACATCCATTCCGGGAACGAGCCGTTGCTCATCGCGGGCGTGGCCACCTACACCGCGGAGATCCTTGAAACCCGGCCGGACATCGAGGTGATCGTGGTCCCGATCGGCGGCGGCAGCGGGGCGGCGGGCGCCTGCGTGGTGGCCAAGGCGGTCCGCCCGTCGATCGAGGTGATCGGCGTGCAGTCCGAGTCAGCTCCGGCCGCCTACCGCTCGTGGCGGGCTGGCTCGCTGGTGGAGGACACCAACAGCACGTTCGCGGAGGGCCTGGCCACCCGGACGGCGTTCGAGCTCCCGCAGCAGATCCTGCGGGCGCTGCTTGACGACTTCGTGCTGGTCTCGGAGGATGCGCTGCGGGCCGCGACGCGGCTGATGATCGAGAAGACGCGCAACCTCGTGGAGCCGGCGGGCGCGGCCGCCCTGGCGGCGGTGCTGGCGGCACCCGAGCGGTTCGCGGGCCGTAAGGTGGCGATCGTGTGCAGCGGGGGCAACATTAGCCCTGCACAACTGGTCGGACTGTGGCCTCCCGGACCGGCTTGACCCGGACACACCGCTCCCATGGAACGGCCAAAGGCGGGGGACGAAGGGCGGACGTGATGAGCTTCCAGAAAACCCCGGGCGGGACCCGCGGGTCCCGCGGTCCGTCGGGCCCCCTGGCGCGCGGCATGATGCGGGCCATGGCGATCTGGCACCGGCGTTCCGGTGACAAGTTCCAGGGCATGGATCTGCTGTACCTCACCACGGTCGGGGCCAAGACCGGCCAGAAGCGGCAGTCCACCGTGGCCAGGTTCGCCGACGGCGACGATGCCTGGCTCGTCGTCGCCTCCGCCGGAGGAGCGACTCGCCACCCGGCCTGGTACCACAACATCGCCGCACACCCGGACCAGGTCTGGGCCGAGTTCGGCGGCCGGCAGATGCGGGTGACCCCGACCCAGCTCGAAGCGGACGCCCGCGCGCAGGCGTGGCAGCGGATCACCCAGAGCCAGCCGCGCTACCTCGGCTACGAGAAGAAGACCGACCGCGGGATCCCGGTTATCCGGCTCGTGCGCGCCGACTGAGACCCCAAAACCCTCCAAGGCAGAGCCCTCCGGTAGTGGCCGGGCCGCGGCGCCCGGCCACCGGGTCGTCAGAGGCCGTCGTTGATCAGCCGGCCTGCCGTCTCGAACTTGGACGGCATACGGCGTTTGTAGTAGAACGCCGCTGCGATGCCGAGGACCACGACCGCGGCGTCGATCGGGCCCAGCCAGTTCGCGTAACCGTACCCGCCGCCCAGGAACGAGATGTTCGTGAACAGCAGGTACACCACGTAGGCCTGGGTGAAGAACGAGATCAGCGGGGCCAGCCTGGTCTTCCACCAGTGCACCTCGTCGTGGTGGTAGCGCTCGTAGTAGACCAGGATGGCGAGCGAGACCATCGCCTGCACCGACAGGATGATGATCACGCCCATGACCGCCATCAGGCCGTACAGCTGCAGGTAGGCCTGGGAGGTCGGGTCGCCCGTCCCGGTGAACAGGGCGAACAGGGCGATGATGACGGCGGCGATGAGGGTCTGGGTGACCGACGCGATGTGCGGGCTCTTCCAGCGGTGGTGGGTCTTGCCGAGCGCCTTCGGGGCCAGGCCCTCGCGCCCGAGTGAGTACATGTACCGCGCGGTGGTGTTGTGGAAGGCCATGCCGCAGGCGAACGAGCCGGTGATAATCAGGTAGCTCATCACCGAGGCCACCCACTTGCCGGCGTACTGGGTCGCCGGGGTGAGGAAGTAGTTGGCGGCGTTGCTCTGCGAGGCCGCGATGGCGGCGTGCGTGCTCGTATAGCCGCCGAGCGAGGCCCAGGCCGTCATCGTGTAGAAGATGCCGAGCCCGATCACCGAGATGTACAGGGCGCGCGGGACGATCCGCTTCGGGTCCTTTGACTCCTCGCCGTAGTTCGGCGCCATCTCGAAGCCGACCCAGGACCAGAAGGCGAAGAACAGGCCGATGCCGACCGCGCCCGCGGCCAGCTTGCCCTGGGCCGGGAAGCCCTTGAACGCGTTCACGATGTTGATCGAGCTGGCGGTGAAGTGCCCGCGCGAGAACAGGTACCCGTCGAAGACGAGCAGGATCAGGATTTCGCTGATCAGGCCGGCCGCGAGCACCGCTGAGGAGATCCTGATGTCGAAGTAGGCGAGGATGGCGATGATCGCCACCATGCCGAGCGCCAGCCACGGCCAGCTGATGCTGACCCCGTACGCGTTCAGCTTCAGGCTGAGGAAGTAGGCGAAGCCGCCCGCCAGCGACGCCTCGAACACCGAGTAGGCGACCACCGCGCCGTAGCCGGTGCCGATGCCGAGCTCGCGCCCGAGACCGTGGCTGATGTAGGAGTAGAAGCCCCCGGCCGTGGTCTTCTTCCTGGCCATCGCGACGTACCCGACCGCGAACACGACGAGCACGATCGCCGCGAACAAGAACGCGGCCGGCGCGCCGACGCCCTGCCCGTACCCGACCATGATCGGGACGTTGAAGAGCATCGCCGAGATCGGGGCCGATCCGGTCAGGGTCAGGAACAGGACGCCGCCGAGGCCGACGGCATGCCGGCGGAGCTTGGGTACGTCGGCGCGTTGCGAGACGTCGTAGTCTTCAGCGGCGGCGCCAGTCGCGTTCGCTACGCGGGGGACTTCGGGGACCTGGGGCTGGGCCATGGGTACACCTCCGGCGCATTTGCCGGGAGCGTAACAGGCGGGATGATTCATGATCAAGAGTTCCGGTTGAGTTAGTCTGAGCGAAACACAACCGCTTGACAGTAATCGGTACGTTCGATACTTATTTGGTTTAGCCGAACGCGGCATGTGGTTCCCGGCACCTGCTGGAGGTGACCGTGGCCGAGGAGCTGATCGCCTTCGCCTCCAAGCAGGAGATGCTGGCGAAGTCCAAGCAGTTCTGGAACCCGGACAAGACGCAGTTCTGGATCGACTCCGGAGTCCCGCTCGTCATCGACCGGCGGGAGGGCTACTTCATCTACGACGTCGAGGGCAAGCGCCTTATCGACGTGCACCTCAACGGCGGCACGTACAACCTGGGCCACCGCAACCCCGAGGTAGTCGCCGCAGTGACCGCCGCCATGCAGCGCTTCGACATCGGCAACCACCACTTCCCCTCGCTCGCCCGCACCGCGCTGGCGGAAGCGCTGGTCGGCACGGCCCCCGAGGGCATCGCCAAGGTGATGTACGGCAGCGGCGGCGGCGAGGCGATCGACATCGCGCTGAAGAGCGCCAGGCACGCGACCAAGAAGCGCGGCATCGTGTCGGTGGCCAAGGCCTACCACGGGCACACCGGGCTGGCCGTCGCGACCGGCGACGAGCGGTTCGCCACGCTGTTCCTCGCCGACCGGCCCGAAGAGTTCACCCACGTGCCGTTCAACGACCTGGACGCGATGGAGGCGGCGCTGAAGGGCCGCGACGTGGCGGCGGTAATCATGGAGACGATCCCGGCCACCTACGGCTTCCCGCTTCCGGCGCCCGGCTACCTGCCCGAGGTCAAGCGGCTCTGCGAACGGTACGGGGCGCTCTACATCGCCGACGAGGTGCAGACCGGGCTGATGCGCACCGGCGAGCTGTGGGCGATCAGCAAGCACGGTGTCAACCCGGACATCCTGGTCTCGGGCAAGGGCATATCCGGCGGCATGTACCCGGTCAGCGCGGTCCTGGCCACCGAGCAAGCCTCGGGCTGGCTGAACGAGGATGGCTTCGCCCACATGTCCACCTTCGGCGGCGCCGAGCTCGGCTGCGTCGCCGCGCTCAAGACCCTGGAGATCACCTGCCGGCCTGAGGTCAGGTCGATGGTGCATTACATCTCCGCGGTGTTCACCGAGGGGCTGGCGCGCATCCGGGCGCAGTACCCGGACTGGTTCACCGGCATCCGCCAGGACGGGCTGGTCATGGGGCTGGAGTTCGGCCACCCGCAGGGCGCCAAGTTCGTCATGAAGCGGCTGTACGAGAACGGCGTGTGGGCGATCTTCTCGACCCTCGACCCCAGCGTGCTGCAGTACAAGCCGGGCATCCTGCTCACCCCGGCGCTCTGCGAGGAACTGCTCGAGCGGACCGAGGTGGCCATCGGCAAAGCCCGCGACGACGTAGGCGGGAAGCGCCGATGAAAACCATGATGCCGAACGGGCGGTGGCTCACGTGATCAGGAGGCGCGCGTGACCGAGGTAAGCGCACCGCAGATCAGTACGGCCGAATTGCTCACCGACCCGGCGGGCGTGCCGCGCGCCCGGGCCATGCTCCAGCGCGCCGAGTGGGCCGCGCGCTCGTTCGCCAGGTACGACAAGGGGACGGTCGACGCGATCGTGCGCGCCGCCGCCGCCGCGGGGGCGGCCAAGGCGCGCGAGTACGCCGAGTGGGCGGTGCGGGAGACCGGGTTCGGGGTCGTCGAGCACAAGGTCCTGAAGAACATCGCGTGCAGTACCGGGATCGCGGACCACTACGCGGGCCACGACTACGTGACGCCGAGGCTGGACCCCGAGGCCAAGATCGTCGAGATACCCCGCCCGGCGGGCGTGGTGCTGGCGCTGACCCCGTCGACCAACCCGGTCGCCACCGTGTTCTTCAAGGCGCTGCTCGCCCTGATGACCAGGAACGTGGTCGTGCTGAGCCCGCACCCGCTGGCCAAGGAATGCTGCGCGGACGCCGCCAGGACGATGGCCGCCGCGGCGGTCGCGGCGGGCGCGCCGGACGGCGTCATCCAGGTGGTCGACGAGCCGTCGGTGCCGCTGATCGACGCGCTGATGACCGACGAGCGCACCAGCGTGATCGTCGCCACCGGGGGAGTGCCGGTCGTGCGCGCCGCCTACAGCTCGGGCAACCCCGCCATCGGGGTGGGACCGGGCAACGTGCCGGTGCTGGTCGACGCCACGGCCGACCTGCCCAAGGCGGCGGCGCGGATCGTGGAAAGCAAGAGCTTCGACAACTCCATCCTGTGCACCAACGAGTCGGTACTGATCGTCGAGGAGCAGGTCGCCACCGGGCTGCTGCGGCAGCTCCGGCGGGCCGGGGCCTACCTGCTCGAGCCCGCCGAGCGGGATAAGGTCTCCGCGCTGCTGTTCCCCGGCGGCCGGTTCGACATCCGGTTCGTCGGCAAGGACGCGACCTGGATCGCGGCCGAGGCGGGCCTCCGGGTGCCCGCGAACACGCGCGTGCTCCTCGCGCCGTTCGACCTGGTCGTCCCCGAGGAGCCGCTCGCTCACGAGAAGCTCTGCCCGGTGCTCGGCCTGGTCCGGGTGCCGTCCGCGCGGCGCGGCATCGACGCCGCGCGCGCCGTGCTGCGGCTGACCGGCCGCGGCCACTCGGCCGCCATCCACAGCCGGGACCCGCGCGTGATCATGGAATACGGCGCCGCGGTGGAAGTGCTCCGCGTCGCGGTCAACGTAGGCAACAGCCTGGGCAGCGCGGGTCTGGAGACCGGCCTGGCGCCGTCGATGACGATCGGCACGGGCTTCTTCGGCCGCTCGTCGGTAGCCGAGAACCTGCACCCCAGCCACCTGGTCCAGTGGACGAGGCTCGCGTATAACAACGACCGGGCCGAGCCGTTCGGCGACTTCACCGGGCTGGTGCCCTGGCAGGCCCCGGCCGGGGCGGTGCCCCCGTACCCGGTGGCGTCCAACCAGCGGGACGGCCAGCCGCGGACGGGTGAGGGCGGCTCTGGGCGTGACACCACAGCCCGTTCGGCAGAATTTGAATTCCAGCCGGACACGGCGGCGCTGCGTGAAGAGATCCGCCGGCTGATCATCGAAGAACTCTCCCAGCTCGTGGGCCGGTGACCCGTGGCCGAACTGCGCTCGTTCATCTTCCTGTCCAGGCTGCAGCCGCAGACCATGTGCTACCTGGGCACCTGGATCCGCGGGTCGCTGCCGCGCAGCCACGTCGCCGCCCAGGTCATCGAGGTGGCGCCGGGGCTGGACATCGAGCCGCTCACCGACGTCGCGGTCAAGCACGCTGACGTGCGGGCGGGCATCCTCGTGGTGGAGCGGCAGTTCGGCTACCTGGAGATCCACGGCGGGACCGACGAGGTGCAGGCGGCGGCCTCGGCGGTGCTCGGCGCGCTCGGCGCGACCGCGAGGGACGCCACCAGGCCGCAGGTGCTCGCGTCGAAGATCATCACCATGCTCGACCCGCAGCAGGCGTTCCTCGTCAACCGGAACAAGATCGGCTCGATGGCCCTGGCCGGGGAGTCGCTGTTCGTGCTGGAGATGCAGCCGGCCTCGTACGCGATCCTGGCCGCCAACGAGGCGGAGAAGGCGGCCCGGGTCAAGCTGGTGGACTACCGGATGATCGGCGCCACGGGGCGGCTGTACCTGTCCGGCTCCGAGGCGGACGTGCGGCAGGCGGCGGACGCTGCGGAAGACGCGCTGCGGAGCCTGGCGTGAGCGAGTTCGACGAACTGCGGGCGCTGGTGCGGGAAGTCATCCGCGACGTGCTGCCTAATGGCCTGCCGGTTACCGAAACGGTTAACCTTTCGACGGATGAAGACCTGACGGCGTTCGTGGCCCGGCTGCTGGACTTGGACGCGGGGGAGCGGGAGGACCTGCGGGCGGGCCGGAAACGGTTCAGGCTCGCCCAGGGGACGACCCCCGCCCCCGCCCCCGCCCCCGCCCCCGCCGCGGCTCCGGCTCCGAACGGCGTGCCGGTCCGGCGGGTGGAAAGCGGGGCGGTCACCGAGGCGCTGGTCCGGGAAGCGGCGCGGGCCGGCGAGCGGCTCGTGCTCGGCCGGGCGGCCGTGCTCACCCCGCTGGCCAGGGACCGGGCCCGGGCGAGCGGCGTCGAGATCGTGAAGGAGCGCTGATGCTGACCGCGATCGTGATCGGAAACGTCTGGGCGACGCGCCGCCTGAAGGAACTGCCCAACGGCGCGTTCCTCGAAGTGGAAGCCGAAGGCACCGGCCAGCGCCTCATCGCGTTCGACGTGCTCGGCAGCGGCGTCGGGGAACGCGTGCTGGTCGCCCAGGGGTCGGTGGCGGCCGCCTGGTTCTCCGGCAACAAGCCGCCGCCGGTCGACGCGCTCATCATCGGTTCGATCGACCCAGACCCTAAGGCCCCAGAACCCAAGACCTCACGAACGAAACGGAGTCAGTGATGGCGGATAACGCGATCGGATTGATCGAGACCAAGGGGTACGTGGCCGCGCTCGCGGCGGCCGACGCCATGGTCAAGGCGGCGAACGTGACCATCGTCGGCCGTGAGCAGGTCGGCGACGGGCTGGTCTCGGTGACGATCGTCGGGGACGTCGGCGCGGTGAAGGCTGCGACCGAAGCCGGCTCCGAGACCGCCACGAGCGTCGGCGAGCTCATCTCGGTGCACGTGATACCGCGTCCGCACCCCGAGCTGGCCAGGCACTTCACCATCAGCGGTGACTAATGGATCAGCTCAGGGGAGCCCTGAGGGCTCCCCTGAGCTGCGCGTCTACCTCCTGGTGCGAGACCTGCAGCCGCAGTTCGCCGCGTACCTGGGCACGCCGACCCGCGCCCGCGGCTACCCGCCGTTCGCCGGGCAGCACGCGCTCATCGTCGAGGTGGCGCCCGCGCTCGCGATCGAGCGCGTCACCGACCTGGCGCTGCGCGCCGTGCCCGCGGTCGAGCCCGGCATCTTGTTCGTGGAGCGCCAGTTCGGCGTGCTCGAGGTGCACGGCCCTGACCTCGACGACGTGCGCCGGGCCGGCCAGGCCATCCTCGACGGGCTCGGCGCGGACGAGAAGGACCAGTTGCGGCCCCGGATCCTGTTCTCCGACGTGATCGAGGACGTGACCGACGCGCACGCGATCATCATCAACAGGAACCGGGCCGGCTCCATGATCATCCCCGGCGAGACCCTCGGGGTCAGCGAGGTCACGCCGGCCCTGTTCGCCGCCGTCGCCGCCAACGAGGCCGAGCGCGCCGCGCCGGGCGTGACGCTGGTGGACGTATCGATGATCGGCGCCGCGGGGCGGATCTACCTGAGCGGGCCGACCGCCGACGTACGGCGAGCACAGGAGGAGATCACCGAGGTGCTGTCCGCGGTGGCCGGGCGGGAGCACGAGGCGTGAGGGAGCGGTGATCGTGGACGGGTCCGGATCGAGCCTGCCCTCGGGCGGGCACGACCTGTCGGCGGGCGGGGACGTCATGGACCGGGTGACCGGGTGCGCCACCGAGGCGCTGCGCGCGTACGGCTGCCACCCCGCTACGACCATCGGGCTGCTCAACGTCTCGGAGAACGCGACCTTCCTGGTGGAAGACCCCGAGGCCGGGCCCTCGGTGCTGCGCGTGCACCGGCTCGGCTACCACACCGAGGAGGAGATCGCCTCCGAGCTGGCCTGGATGGACGCGCTGCGCGCCGAGGCCGGGGTGCGCACGCCCCGGGTGCTGCCCGCCGCCGACGGCCGGCGGGTGGTGACCGTGGCAGAAAGCGGCGGCGCGGCGGTCAGGCACTGCGTCCGCTTCGAGTTCCTGCCCGGCACCGAGCCGGGCGCTGAGCCCGGCGAGCCCGGCGAGGTCGGCCTTGCTGCCAGTCATTTTGAAGAGCTCGGCGAGATCACCGCGCGGATGCACCGGCACTCCAGGCAGTGGCGCCGGCCGGCCTGGTTCACCCGCTTCCACTGGGACTACGCGGCGGCGTTCGGCGCCGCCCCGCGCTGGGGCCGCTGGCAGGACGGCATCGGCGTCGGGACGGCCGAACGCCGCGTGCTCGCCCGGCTGGACGACACGCTCAGGACGCGGCTGCGGGCGTTCGGCGACGGGCCCGGGCGCTACGGTCTGGTGCACGCGGACACCCGGCTGGCCAACCTGCTCGTGCACGACGGTTCGGTCAGCGTGATCGACTTCGACGACTCCGGGTTCAGCTGGTACCTGTACGACCTCGGCACCTCGGTGAGCTTCTTCGAGCACTCGCCCGAGGTGCCGGCCCTGGTGGACAGCTGGCTGGAGGGGTACCGCCGGGCCGGTGAGCTGTCCGCCGAGGACCAGGCGGAGATCTGGACGTTCATTATGTTCCGCCGGCTGCTCCTGCTCGCCTGGATCGGCTCGCACCAGGGCGTCGACATCGCCGCCGAACTCGGCGCGGGATACACCCAGGGCAGCTGTGACCTGGCCGAGTCGTACCTAAGCACCCATTGAGAGGACCGCCCATGTTCACATCGATCGCAGGCCGCGCCGTGGTGGTCACCGGCGGTACGAGGGGCATCGGCAAGGGAATCGCCAGCGTGTTTGCCCGCAACGGCGCTCGGGTCCTGATCACCGGCCGGGACGACGAGATCGGCCGCGCCGCCGCGGACGAGCTGCCCGGGGAGGTCTCGTTCCTGAAGGCCGACACGGCCAGCCGGGAAGACTGCCGCAGGATGGCCGGGATCGCCGAGGAGCGGCTCGGCGGCGTCGACGTGCTGTGCGCCAACGCCGGGATCTTCCCCGACAGCAGGCTCGAGGACCTGTCCGAGGACGACCTTGACCAGGTGCTCGGCACCAACCTGAAGGGCACGATCCTGGCGGTCCAAGCGTGCCTGCCCGCCCTGCGGCGCTCGGGCCGGGGCCGGGTCATCCTCACCTCCTCTATCACCGGGCCGATCACCGGGTTCCCTGGCTGGACGCACTACGGCGCGAGCAAGGCCGGCCAGCTCGGGTTCATGCGCACCGCCGCGATCGAGCTGGCGTCCAGCGGCATCACGGTCAACGCGGTGCTGCCGGGCAACATCGCCACGGAGGGCCTGGCCAGCCTCGGCGAGGACTACGCGGCCGGGATGACCGCGGCGATCCCGCTACGCCGGCTGGGCAGCGTCGACGACATCGGCTACGCCGCGCTGTTCTTCGCCACGGACGAGGCCGGCTACATCTCCGGGCAGACAATCGTGGTCGACGGCGGCCAGGTGCTGCCCGAATCTCCCGAGGCCATGGCAGCGGCGGGCTGATGAGCGCGGATCCCGCAGCCACCGGGCCCCCTGCCGCCGCCGCCACCACCGCCGCCGTCGGCCGGACGCCGGAGGAGGTCCGCCGCGCCCTGGCCGGGCGGATCGGCAGCGGGCAGCTTCACCCGGGCCAGCGGCTGGGCGCCGAGCGAGCGCTCGCCGCCGAACTCGGCGTCAGCCGCGCCACGCTCAGGCAGGCGCTCGCGGTCCTCGAGGAAAGCGGCGTGGTCCGCCGGGTGCCCGGTCGCGGCGGCGGAACATTCGTGGCCAAGGGCAAGATCGAGCGTGACCTGTCCCGCATCGTCGGCGTGCCCGCCCTGCTGCGCAGTCAGGGCGTGGTCGCCGGGACCCGGGTGCTCAGCGCGCGGCTGACCGCCCCCGACGACGTGGCCGCGCAGGCGCTGCGCGCCCGCCCCGGCGACCTGGTCGTCGACCTGATCCGCATCAGGCTCGCGGACGGCAGCCCGTTCTCGCTCGAACGCGCGAAGTTGCCCGCCAAGCGCTTCCCCGGGCTGCTCGAGCTACCGCTCGGCGGTTCGGTCTACGAGCTGATCGAGGAGCACTTCGGCACGAAGCCGAGCGAGGCCGTGGAGCGGATCGAGGTGGCCCTCGCATCGCCCGAGGAGGCCGCCATCCTGGACATCGAGCCCGGGGCCCCGCTGATGGCCATCACCAGGACCACCAGCGATTCCGACGGCGAGCCGATCGAGTTCTCCCGCGACCTGTTCCGCGCCGACCGCACCCGGATCGTGGTCCGCACCGAAGGCGGCGCGCGCGCCGTCCCCGGCCGCGCCCAAGTCATCGAGCTCCGCGCCCAGGGGTCGGCATGATCCCCCCTGAGACCCCGAATGGGGTCGAGGGGGGCCGAGGGGGTTTGGGGGAAAAGGTTTCCCCCCAAGATCGGGGGGCCCAGGGGGTATGGGGGGCTGGGCAGGCCCCCCATGATCGGGGGGTCCAGGGGGGTCGCCCCCCCGGACCAGTCGGCCGCATCCGGTTCATGGACAAGCAGCGGGTCAACCTGGACGGCTTCGCGGTGGAAGATCCGGAGCTGGGGCTGACCGCGATGCGCTCCCCGCACGATCCCGAGCCCGGCCTGGTCGTCACCGACGGCCGGGTGACCGAGCTGGACGGCGTGCCCGAGGCCGAGTTCGACTCGATCGACACCTACATCGCCCGGCACGGCCTCGACCTGGCCGTCGCAGACGAGGTCATGGCGCTGACCGACGTCGCGTTCGCCAGGCTGCTGGTCGACCCCGCCGTCCCGCGGGCCGAGATCATCAGGCTCAGCGCGGGCGCGACCCCGGCCAAGCTGGCCCGCGTGCTGGCCCTGCTCCGCCCGCCCGAGCTCGGCCTGGCCATGACCAAGCTCCGCGCCCGCCGCACCCCCAGCAACCAGGCCCACGTGACCAACCGCCTGGACGACCCGCTGCTGCTCGCGGCGGACGCGGCGACCGCGGCGGCGTTCGGCTTCCGGGAGATCGAGACCACCGTGCCCGTGCTCGCCGACGCGCCGAGCAACGCCGTGGCGTGCCTGATCGGGGCGGCGTTCGGCGCCGACGGCGTGCTCATCCAGTGCTCGGTCGAGGAGGCCCTGGAACTGGAGCTCGGCATGCGCGGCCTCACCTCGTACGCGGAGACCGTCTCCCTGTACGGAACCGAGCAGGTGTTCACCGACGGCGACGACACGCCGTGGTCCAAGGCGTTCCTCACCTCCGCGTACGCCTCCCGCGGCATGAAGATGCGCGTCTCCTCGGGCGCGGGCGCGGAGGTCCTGATGGTCGGGGCGCGCGGCCAGTCCATGCTCTACCTGGAGGCGCGCTGCGTCGCGCTGGCCCGGGCGATCGGTGCCCAGGGCGTGCAGAACGGCGGCATCGACGGCGCCAGCGTCGCCGCCGCGGTCCCGTCCGGGCTGCGCGAGCTAATGGCCGAGAACGTCATGGTGATGATGCGCAACCTGGAGTCCTGCTCGGGCAACGACGCGCTGATGAGCGAGTCCGACATGCGCCGGACCTCCCGCACGCTGCCGATCGTCCTGGCGGGCTCGGACTTCGCGTTCAGCGGGTTCGGGTCGATCCAGCGGTACGACAACATGTTCGGCCCCAGCAACTTCAACGCCGAGGACATCGACGACTTCCTGGCCATGCAGCGCGACTGGGGCATCGACGGCGGCCTGCGCACCGTCGCGCCGGCCCGGATCGGCGAGCTGCGCCGCGACGCCGCCCAGGCCTGCCGCGCCGTCTATGCCCACCTCGGCCTCGCCGACTTCACCGACGAGCACGTGAACCTCGCCGTGGACGCGGCCGGGTCGAAGGACCTCGGCGAGACCGACACGCTCGCCGTCCTGTCGGCGGCCCACGCCATCCGCCAGCGGGGGCTGACGGTGGTGGACATCGTGGCCGCCCTGGACGAATGCGGCTATTTCGACATCGCCGAACGAACCATGGCCTTCGTCCGCGCCAGGCTCACCGGCGACTACCTGCAGACGTCCGCCATCTTCGACTCACAGCTCCAGGTACTCTCGCTCGTCACCGACCCGAACGACTACGCGGGCCCCGGCACCGGCTACGCGCCGACGCCCGAGCGGCAGCGCGAGATCGACGCGATCCGGCAGGCCCGGGGGGTAGACGACCTGCGCGCGGTGCAGGCGCGCTCCGCCGTCTCGATGCTCGCCCCGACCGGCCCGGCGCGCCCCGGGCAGGGCCCGCAGGACGTGGTCATCGGCGTCTCGCCCGCCGTCGGGCGTGACGTGTGGCGGTGCCTGTCCGGGCTGGCGGTGACCGACGTGCTCCGCGAGATGCTGGCCGGGCTGGAAGAAGAGGGCTGCACCGGGCGCGTCGTCCGGTTCAACGACAGCGTCGACCTGGGCCGGATCGGCCTGGCCGCGGCCCGCCTGGCGGGCTCGGGCATCGGCATCGGCCTGCAAGGGAAGGGCACGGCGCTCATCCACCGCCGCGACCTGGCCCCGCTGGCCAACCTGGAGCTGTACTCGGTCGCTCCCTCGGTCACGCCCGAGCTCTACCGGCTCCTCGGCGCGAACGCCGCGCGGCACGCCAAGGGCGGCACCCCCGACCCGGCCAGGAACCCGTACTCCGACGAGGCGATAGAGGCCCGCTACCACACCACGGTCATCGCGCTGATGGAACTGGAGCGCCGCCGGATGGACGCCGCCGCGCCTCCCGAAGAACTGTCACTGGAGGGACTGAAGTGACCGGGATCCGGGCGCTGTCGGGGAAGCCGGTGGCCGACGTGACCCTGGAGGCCGTGCGCGCCGGCGAGGTCAGCGTGGCCGACCTGCGGATCCACCCGGACACGCTGGAGCGGCAGGCGGTCGTGGCCGAGCAGCACGGGAACGCGCAGCTGGCGGATAACCTGCGCCGCGCCGCCGAGCTGACCCAGCTACCCGACGACGACGTGCTCGGCATCTACGAGGCGCTGCGCCCGGGGCGGTCCACCGCCGCGCAGCTGACCGTACTGGCCGAATCCCTGGCCGACCGCGGCCTGCCGCGCTGCGCGGCCCTGGTGGCCGAGGCCGCCGAGGTCTACGCCCGCCGGGGCTTCACGGCGTGAGGCGGGGCCCGGCCTGGTGAATACATCATGGCGGCAGCCTGGGCCTTCCTCACGCGCCTACTCTGATCCCTCATTCGTCTCGCTACCCTCATACGCCCCTGTCCGGTCAGGGGTAGGGAATGTCCGGGCATTTTTGCGGGAGGATTCGGGCTTGTGGGAGGATCCGGGGGACTATAGTGCACCAAATCCTCCCCGAAGCCCGGATCCTCCCCGATCTTGCCCGGGCCGGGCGCTCCACCATCCGCACCGGCCACACTGCCCCCTCGCAACCCGCGCCTACCGGAGAACACGCGCTGAGGGGCCAGCCCGGTGTCGGTGATCGCCGGGGTCGACGTCGGGAACGCCACGACCGAGGTCGTGCTGGTGTCTGGTGGCACGATCCTCGCCGCCGGGCGGGTGCCGACCCGCGGCCGCAAGGGGTCGCCTGACTCCCTGCGCGGCGCCGCCGCGCTGGTCCGACGGGTCGAGCGCCAGGCCGGGTGCGCGGTTAGCGAGGCGAGGATCGCCCCGCTGCGGGCGGTCGACACCTCGGTGGTCACCGTCCCCGACGCGGTCCCGCCGCGCGGTCGCCTGCGCGTGCTCGCCGCTGGCGTACCTACCCCCGGCGGCACCGGTGCCTGCGTCGGCTCGCCCCTGCTCCTATCCGGCTCAGCAGGGCCGTCCGTTCCGCTCCCAGTGCCCGCCGGGTCGTCGCTGCCCGTCCCTGACCTGCCCTCCGGCCCGCCGCGGTCGCTGGCCGCCTCCGAGCACCCCGCCGGCTCGCAGCTGGTGGCCGTCGTCCCGGCTGGCCTGCGCTACGACGAGGCCGCGGCCCGGCTCAGAGACCTGCTGGCCGCCGGGGTGCCGGTCGGTGCCGTCCTGGTGGCCGGGGACGAGGGCGTCCTGGTAGCCAACCGGCTGCCGTCCGGCCTGCCGGTGATCGACCAGGTCGACGCGATCGCCGCGGCCGCCTGCGAACTGCTCGCGGTGGAGGTGCAGCCGCCCGCGCACACGCTGAGGTTGCTGACCGACCCGGTCGCGCTGGGCGCCCGGCTCCGCCTCGGGGAGCACGAGGACCGGGACGCCGCCGCGCTGTCCAGGGCGCTGGCCGACCACTCCAACGCGGTCGTGGGCCTGCTCGCCTCCGCCCCGGCCGAGACGGGAGCAGGCGAGGATGAGCCCTGGGTCCTGACGGCGGATGGTCGGCAGATTCCGCTGCGCACCGCGTGCGCGAGCCTGGCGGACTGGCCGGCCGGGACGGTGCGGGTCTTCGGCATCGGTTCCAGGCAAGCCGAGGTGGACGACCTGTTCGCCGTGGACCTGGCCGCCGCGGCCGAGGCGGCGACCGCGCGGCAGGGCAGCACGGGCCGGGCGGTGCTGGTCGCCGCCCTCGGCCGCCTCCCGGGCGTTCAGGGGACCCTGCCTGCCGAACTGCTCGGCGAGTTGCTGGCCGTCCCGGTCCGCTCCCCGCTCTCCGAGTCGGCCGCGGCGCGGGCCGGAGCGCTCACCACGCCGGGGGCCCGCCGCGACGCGGTTGTCGTGGACCTGGGCGCCGGCACGATCGACGTCATCGGGCCCGCGTCCGATGTCGTCGCCGCCGGGGCGGGGGAACTCCTGACCGCCGCGGTGGCCGAGACGCTCGGCATCACGCGGGCCGCCGCCGACTGGGTCAAGCGCGGCCCGTGCCTGCGGGTGGACGGCGGTCAGCGGTTCGAGGCCGAGGACGGCAGCCGCGGCTTCCTGACCGGCAGCGCTCCAGCCTCCTTGGTCGGCATGCTCGTGGTCGAAGGGCCCGGCGGCCTGCTGCCGTTCGACCGCCGCCACGGCCCCGGCGAGTGGCGCGCCATCCGGCTGCGCCTCAAGCAGGCCGTCCTGGCCAGGAACTTCCAGCGCGCGGTGCGGACGCTCGGGGCCGACCCCGGCCAGGTCCTGGTGGTCGGCGGACCTGCCGGTGACGAGGAACTGCTCGGCGTGCTCGCGCGCTCGCTGCCGGACGGCGTGGCCGTCGGCCGCGGCGATGTCAGGGGCACCTACCAGGGGGAACCGCTCGGCCACCGCTACGCGGTCGCGCTCGGCCTGGCCCTCGCATCGCCGTAACGATCCCGGAACGGTGCGAGCGTACCGTGGAACCCGTGTGGAGGAACCGCTGGTGGCGCCCTCGTGTCGCCACGCCTGCCGGGGCGCTTGCGATGGGTGCCGTTATCGTCGTGATGCTGGTCTGCGCCGGAGTGCTCAGCTCGGCGAACCACCAGTCCCAGATCGCCCACCTCGGAGAGGTCGCCATCTGGGTCGCCTTCGGGCTGGTGGGCGTGATCGTGGCCTGGCATCAGCCGCGCAACCCCATGGGCTGGCTGCTGATGGGGCTCACGTTCCTGTTCGCGTTGGAGGCGCTGGGCGCCGAGTACTCGATCTTCGACTACCGCCTGCACGGCGGGCGGCTGCCGCTGGGCTGGCTGGCCGTGCTGCTTACCCCGTTGTGGGCCCCGGCCTGCGTGCTGGGCGGACTGGCCCTGCTGCTGTTCCCGGACGGGCGGATCCTGTCGTCGGCGTGGAAGCCGTTGCTGTGGGCCTATTCCTCCCTCGGCTGGCTGTACGTGGGTGGAACTGGCGTCGTACGCAACCGGGCCTGGGCCGCGGTGCGCCAGCACTAGGCCTGCGGCCACTCCTTCGCCACCAGGGTCAGGACGTCGTAGGTCGCCACCGGCTTTCCCTCCTGGTTGGTCACCTCCGCGTCCCAGCGGACCTCGCCGTACTCGGCATCCTCTCGCGGGGTGATCTGCTTGCAGGTCAGCGTCACAGTCAGCTCGTCGCCCGGGTACACGGGGGAGAGGAAGCGCAGGTTCTCCAGGCCGTAGTTGGCCAGCACCGGGCCGGGGTCGGGCTGGACGAACAGCCCGGCCGCGAAGGAGACGATGAGGTACCCGTGCGCCACCCGGCCGTCGAAGAACGGGTTGGCCCGGGCGGCCTCCTCGTCCATGTGCGCGTAGAAGGTGTCGCCGGTGAACTCGGCGAAGTGCTCGATGTCCGCCAGCGTCACCTGGCGCGGGCCTGCCACCACCGTGTCCCCGACGCGCAGGTCGGCGAGCGACTTGCGGAACGGGTGGCCGCCTGCCGCGTTCCGCTCGGCGCCGGCTATCCAGCGGCCGGTGACCGCCGACAGCACCCTGGGGCTGGCCTGCACCGCCGTGCGCTGCATGTGGTGCACGACCCCGCGGATCCCGCCCATCTCCTCGCCGCCGCCGGCCCGCCCCGGGCCGCCGTGCACCAGGACCGGCAGCGGGGATCCGTGCCCGGTCGACTCGGCCGCGTCCTGCCGGTCGAGGACGAGCAGCCGCCCGTGCCAGGGAGCCAGCCCGAGGACCGCCTCGCGGGCGAACGCCGCGTCGGCGGTGACGATCGAGCCGGCCAGGCTGCCCCGCCCGCGGGCCGCCAGTTCGATCACCTCGCTCGTGTCCTCATAGCCGATGAGGGTGCTGACCGGGCCGAACGCCTCGACCTGGTGCGGCTCAGGCCGCCCCGCGTCCTCGCTGTGCAGCAGCAGCGGCGCCATGAACGCGCCGCGATCGGCGCTCGCGCCGACGACGTCGACGTGGTCCGGGTCACCGAAGACCAGCCGGCCCGCCGCCAGCAGCGCCTTCACCGACCGGCGCACCTCCTCGCGCTGCTCCAGGCTGGCCAGCGCGCCCATCCGGACGCCCTCTTCGGCCGGGCTGCCCACCACCACCCCCGCCAGTTGCTCGCGCACGGCCTCGGTCACTGGGCCCGTCATCCCGACCGGGACGAAGGCTCGCCTGATCGCGGTGCACTTCTGGCCGGCCTTGACCGTCATCTCACTGACCAGCTGCCCGACGTACAGGTCGAACTCCGGTGTCCCCGCCTGGGCGTCCGGGCCAAGGATCGAGCAGTTCAGCGAGTCCGCCTCGGCGTTGAACCGGACGGACCGGCTCACGATGGCCGGGTGCGCCCGCAACTGCCGCGCGGTCGCCGCCGACCCGGTGAAGGACACCAGGTCCTGCTCGCCCAGGTAGTCGAGCAGGTCGCCGGCGCTGCCGCAGACGAGCTGGAGCGAGCCGGGCGGCAACAGCCCGGAACCGACGATCAGCTCCACCAGCCTGGCCGTCAGGTACGCGGTCTGAGTCGCCGGCTTGACCAGGCTCGGTACCCCGGCGATGAACGCCGGGGCAAACTTCTCCAGCGGGCCCCAGACCGGGAAGTTGAACGCGTTGATCTGCACCGCGACCCCGAGCAGCGGGGTCAGCACGTGCTGGCCGACGAAGCTGCCGCCGCGGCCGAGCGGCTCTACCGCGCCCTCGACCAGGATCGTGTCGTTCGGCAACTCGCGCCTGGCCTTGCTGGCGTAGCTGAGCAGGACGCCGATGCCGCCGTCGACGTCGAACTTGGCGTCGGCAAGGGTCGCCCCGGTGCGAGCGGATAGGGCGTACAGCTCTGGCCGGTGCTCGCGCAGCACCTGACCCAGCGACTTGAGCAGCGCCGCGCGCTGGTGGAAGGTCAGCTCGCGCAGCGCCGGGCCGCCGACCGCCCGGCCGTAATCGAGCGCCGCGCCGAAGTCGATCCCGGCCGATGAGACCCGCGCCACTTCCTCGCCGGTCACCGCGTCCAGCACCGGACGCCCTTCGTCGGTCGGCTCGATCCAGGTCCCGCCGATATAGCTGCGCAGCGCCGTCATCGTCAGCTCCTCGCCTTCCGAGCTTCCTGGAGTAAGGTACCTCGCCGCCCGGGCGCATTGAACCGGATGGGGCGCCGTTGCGTGCCTTCCTATTGGTAGGAGGGCGCACCAGCGCCGTTCATTGCGTAAGGACGGGATGAGCATGTTTGCAGAACTACAGCCGGGCGATCCGCAGGTGATCTAGGGCGTGTCCCGTAGATCTTTGGCGGCGCGGATCGGCGCCGCGCGCGGCCGATGGTCATCAAGCACGGGTCAGTTCCGCGTGGCGCAGCTCGACCCGGCCGCGGCCGGTGAGGGTGACGCCGAACTGGACGAGGACGGCGCTGCCGGGGATCTGAGCGGCTACCTGATGCCTGGCCCAGTGCTGGCTGCCGGTGACGGTGTCGCTGTAGTGGTCGTGGCAGGCCCGGCCGGGCAGGTCGGCGGTAACCCACAGGTAGAGCCGGGCCTGGTCGGCGACGTCCTCGGTGCGGAGCTCGGCGCGGAAGACCATGTTGTGGCCGCGGTAGGCGTCGGCGAGGATCTCTTGGCCGAGGTGGGCGGATTGGTAGGGTTGCGGCACGGCCGAGGTGAGGATCGCGGACCGGCCTTCGGTGGTGCACGAGTAGTCCTGCCAATGTGAGCCGCTGACATCGCGCAGGAAGCTGCCGTGCAGTTGCCATCCGTCCAGGCCGTCGGTGAAGGCGAGGTTGCGCGCCTGGGGATGCGGCATCACGGGGCTTGCGGCGGCCGGCTCACGCCGGCGGAACGGCCCGAGCAGGTTCCCGCCCTGGACCGGGACCGCCAGCCGGTCCATCAGCGGGCCGGCCACCCGGACCGGTGCAGCGGCCTCGGCGGCGAGGGCGAGACCCTCGCCGAGGCGCCCGGTGACGTGCCGGGTCCCAGCCGTCGTGGCGAGCTCGATCCGCGCCGCAGCGATCTCGGGGCCCAGCTCGTCGATCTCCACGGCGGTCACGCTCGCGCCGGCCGCACGCAGTAGCCGACCCGTCAGCTCCTCCCGGACCGGGGCCGTCACGGCCTGCCCGAACGGCGGCTCGAGCAGCACCCGGACGGATTCGCCGTCGAATGCGTTCAGCCAGATCGGTACCGCCCGGCCGCCCGCGTCGTCGGCGAGCACCACAAGGACCCTTTCGACGACAAAGGTCCCGTCGCCCAGCCTTCCGGGCTGGGGCTCGGCATGCGCGATGCGAACCGTGGTCATGAGCGTCCTCCGGGAGGCAACCGGGATGAGGTCAGGCCGATGCGCGGTGATGTGCTCGCGCAGCCGGCGGCGCGCCTTGTGCAGGCTCGCCTTGACCGCGCCGGGCGAATCGGCGATCCGCCCGGCGGGCAGGTCGGCGTAATAGAACAAAGTGACGGCCTGCCGCTGGCCCGCAGGCAGTTCCGCGACCGCCGCGCCGACCGCGTCGGCGCGATCGAGGTCGTCGGCCGAGGGCAGGCCTTCCGCCGAACGGGGATGAAGCCGCTCGGGCCAATCGGCCAGCAGCATCACCGGGGCCCGGCGCGCCATCGCACGATGGACGTTGACCACGATGCCGCCGAGCCAGCCCGCGAACCGGTCCGGATCCCGCAACCGGTCCAGCGCCACGAACGCCTGCAGGAACGACTCCTGCACGATGTCGTCCACGTCATCTGGACGGGAGCACAGCCGTGCCGCGTGGGCGCGCGCCATCGGCCGGTGCCGTTCTACCAGCAGCCGGAACGCCACCGGGTCGTCCGCGCGGGCCAAGCGGACCAGGTCGCCGTCCGAGACCTCCACATCTGTTAGTGTCCGCCAGCACCGCCCGGGTTACCCCGCACGGGTCGTGTCCCGAGATCATCCAGCGGGCGGCAGCACGGTCCGGGTGACCGAACTGACGGGCAAGCCCGGAGACGTCGTCCTCACGCACCCTGGATGCTGCGTAGCTGGGCGCCCGATACCAGCTCCGATCCGCGGATGATGCTGGCCAGAAGCCTCCACCGCGGCACCGGCGGTCGGCGGCCAGGTGAATCTTGGTGCTCAGCCCGCCGCGGGAACGGCCCAGCGCTTCCCCGGCCCGGCCGGTCCGGCGGGTTCTTGTCAGGCGGTCTTCCTATCAGTTCCCGTACTCCGGGCAGGTCACGCCACGGGCAGCCGGCCCGGGTCCGGAACAAGATCCCGTTGATCACCATCCGGTGATCGGACCACCGGCGGCCCCGCCGGGCATCGGCGGGCATCATCGGCAATAGCCGCTGCCATTCCTGGTCAGTCAGGTCATGCCGGTTCAGGCGATCGTCCATTCGCCCTGATCTATACCACCCACGAACGAAGATCTACAGGACACGCCCTAGGTCCCAGGGGTTCAAGGGCGTGCAGACCCCCTGAGTTTCCCCCACAACCCCCGACAGATCACCCCACCGCGGTCAGCACCCTGAGTTCAGACCGCGTTGGGGTTTCGGGACGCGCTTGCGTCCCCCTTGTGGAGCTAAGGACGAGTTGACATGGTGCGAGAGCTTGAGCCTGGTGACCCGGTTGTGATCGGGCCGTACCGGCTGCGCGGGCAACTGGGCGTCGGCGGCATGGGCCGGGTGTTCCTCGGCCTCTCGGCGGGAGGCCGCATGGTGGCGGTGAAGGTGATCCGCGCCGACTTGGCCATGGACCCTGAGTTCCGTGCGAGGTTCCAGCGGGAGGTCGCGGTCGCGCGCAGGGTGAGCCATCAGTTCACCGCGCCGGTGATCGACGCCGATCTGGAAGGTCCGGTGCCGTGGCTGGCCACAGCCTACGTGGCCGGGCCCTCGCTGGCTGACGCGGTGGCTGAGCACGGCGCGCTGCCTGCCGGGACGGTGCTCAAGCTGGCCGCCGGGCTGGCGGAAGGCCTGAGCGCGATCCACGCCGCAGGCGTGGTGCACAGGGACCTGAAGCCGTCGAACGTGCTGCTGGCCGGGGACGGGCCGCGGGTGATTGATTTCGGTATTTCCCTTGGGGGCGAGGGCGGCGCGCTGACGCGTACGGGCCTAGTTATGGGCTCGCCCGGCTTCATGTCTCCGGAACAGGCCGAAGGCCGTAAGGTGGGTCCGGCCAGTGACATATTCAGCCTGGGCGCGGTTCTCACCTTCGCCGCCACCGGCGAGGGGCCGTTCGGCTCCGGCTCGAGCATGACGCTGGTTCATCGCCTGGTCACCGGCCAAGCTCGCCTGGACCGCGTGCCGGCCGCGGTGCGTCCGCTCGTCGAGCACTGCCTGGCCGCCGATCCCCGCCAGCGGCCGACCGCCAGCGACCTGCTGGCCGGAGTGGGCGTGGCCGAGCCCGCGGTCGGCTGGCTGCCCGACCGGATGACCCGCGTGTTCAGCCGGTATCAGGCGTCGGCCGCGTCCCCCGAGGTCGACGCGGCGTCAGGTTACGTCCCCACCGCGGTGAGCCGCATGCCCAAGCCGATTGGCTACGCGCCGACGACGATCAGCGCCGTGCCGACTCAGGCGCTCGCGCCCGAGACCATGGCGTCGGCGAAGGTGGGCCCGCAGCCCAGCCAGCCCCAGGGTCGCCCGAATGGACGCCGGCGCGATCACCGAGGCCGACGGCTGGCGATCGCCCTGGTGGTCACCGGACTCTCCGGCGCCCTGGGCGCAGGCGGCATCGCCCTGGCGGCCTTCGCGCACGGGTCACCCGGTGCGCACTCCGGGATGGGCATACCGATGCAGATGACCTCCCCGACTACTTCCGCGCCGCGCACCTCGGCGCCCGCACCCATGGACCCGAGCATGTCCGCGCCGGCCGGCATGCCCCCGGCTCCGGCCCCCGGCATGTCCGCACCGGTGTCCCCGGCAGGGATGCCGTCGGCCACCGCATCGCCGACCCCGACCGCGACCCCGCCGGCCACCGGGTCGCCCACTCCGACCGCGACCCCGTCGCCTACCCCAACCGGCAGCGGCGCGCCGACCCCAACCGGCAGCGGCGCGCCGACCCCAACCGGCGGCGCGCCGACCCCGTCGGCGTCCTGAGGAGCGGTGCCCGGACCGGGCTCAGTGCGCGAAGGACTGGCGCATCTTCTGGATCTCGGGCGGCGGCTGCGTCTGCGGGTGATGCTCCAGGATGGTCAGGTGCGTCCGGAAGTCATCCAGGAGCAGGTTGGCCAGGTCCATGCTGAAGCCGTTCCTGACCACGATCCGCATCACCGCAGTGTCCGTCATGTCCGCCGGGAAGGTGTACGCGGGTACCTGCCACCCGCGCTGGCGCAGCCGCTCGGACAAGTCGAACACTGAGTAGCTGGTGATGTCGTCGCGCAGCTTGAACGCGAATACCGGGAGGTCCCTGCCTTCGGTAAGGAGCTCGAACTGCCCCAGCTTCGCGATCTCGCCGGACAGGTACAGCGCGATCTCCTGGCAGGTCTGCTGCACGTGCCGGTAGCCCTGCCAGCCGAGCCTGATGAAGTTGAAGTACTGGGCGGCGACCTGCGCGCCGGGCCGGGAGAAGTTAAGCGCGAACGTGGGCATCTCACCGCCCAGGTAGTTGACCTTGAAGATGAGATCCTCGGGCAGGGCGTCCGGAGTCCGCCAGATGACCCAGCCCACCCCGGGGTACACCAGGCCGAACTTGTGTCCCGAGCTGTTGATCGAGGCCACCCGCGGCACGCGGAAATCCCATTGAAGATCGGGGTGCAGGAACGGGGCGACGAACCCGCCCGACGCCCCGTCCACGTGCACCGGGACGTCGCACCCCCGCTCGGCCTGCAGCCGGTCAAGCGCCTTGCCGATCTCCAGGACGGGCTCGTAGCTGCCGTCCATGGTGGAACCGAGGATCGCGACCACGCCGATGGTGTTCTCGTCGCACTTGGCCGCGGCCTCGGGACCGCGCAGGTGTAGCCGCCCTGGCACCATCGGCACGTAGCGCGGCTCGACCTGCCAGTAGCGGCAGAACTTCTCCCAGCACACCTGGACGTTCGAGCCCATCACGAGGTTCGGCTTGGTCGCGTCGAGCCCGGCCGCCTGCCGCCGCGCCCGCCAGCGCCACAGCAGCGCCATGCCGCCGAGCATGCACGCCTCGCTTGATCCGGTGGTGGAGCAGCCGGTCGCCTCGCTGTCGCCCGGCGCGTTCCACAGGTGGCTGAGGATGTTAACGCAGCGCCGCTCGAGCTCGGCCGTCTGCGGGTACTCGTCCTTGTCGATCATGTTCTTGGCGGCGCACTCGGCCATCAGCAGTTCGGCCTCCGGCTCCATCCAGGTGGTCACGAAGGTGGCCAGGTTGAGCCTGGCGTTGCCGTCCAGGATGAGCTCGTCCCGTACCACCTGCAGCGCGGTGCGCGGCAGCACCCCGTGCTCGGGCAGCTTGTAGCGCGGTATCTCGCAGCTCTTCTCCCGGAAGTAAACCGGGTTGATCTCAAGTTCAGCATCTTGGGCGGACTCGTCCACCTTGGTGTGCAGCGGCATGCCAGTCTCCCTGGTCGTCCGGGCAGGTCATGAGGGGCCTTTCCAGTGGCCAGGCTAACGTCTCAGCCCCGGCCGCGTTCACGCGCCCGGATGGGATCACCGCCCCGCCTCCCGGCCGGCCGCCTGGCAAGCGACCATCACAGCACCTGAATGTCTACGTTCACGCAGTCGGATGGGTCACGACTAACCAGCACCCTGGATCTCTTCGATGATGCGGTTGACAGCATCCGCGATCTCCGCAGGCCGCTCCTGATTGGTGGCATGGCTGGTATCGGCGAGCACGATGTGCTTCCCCCGTGGAACAGAAGCGGCCAGCTTGGCATGAAGGCCAGTGGGCCGGCGGCCAACGTGGTCACGGACAGCTGGGAGCACCTGGCCACCGCGCCGGCCGTGCTGACGCACTACGACTTCTGGTCCGGCAACACCTTGTGGGAGGACGGCGTTCTCACCCGCTGAGCCATAGTTGAGCGGCGGCATGCGCGCGCCATGGCCGCCACCGCTCGGCGAGGAGTTGCGCTTGTTGTGAGGTGACGGCCTGCCCGGTGGCGTCGGAGAGGGCGCGCAGGAGCCGGGGGTCGGCGGCTGGGAAGGCGTCGTGCTCGCCGAGGCGCATGGCGAGGTGCTGGGCGACCTCCGCGCTGACGGCGAGGATCGACGTGATCGACTCGACGAGGGCGTGCAGCGGGCGGCCGTGGTTGAGGTTCACCGCGTGATCGGTGACCGCTTGTGCGAAGGCGTGCATGGCCGAGATGCGGGACTCGTCGAGGCCGAGACCGCGCAGGTCGGCTGAGGCGAGGGTCGGCGGCGGCGAGAACGTGTGGGTGAGGCCGAAGGGGCCGCAGGCCCGGAACGGGGGCGCCGTAACGCTCCACGATCCGCCGCATGATCTGTGCCGCTTCGGCGGGGCTGGTGTGCTTGCCCGCGATGGCCTCAATGGCGGTTTCGAATGGATCCCAGGCCCCAGGTGGTCGTATGCCCGGGTGGCTTCGGATCAGGGGACCGATGAGCGGGTCGGCGGCCAGGTCACGATGCGCGGTATCGGTATCGGCGTCAAGGTTGAAGATGGCGCGGGCGCGTTGGACGACGTGAATCAGGCCCTCCCAGTGCGGGAGGTGGGCCCCGAACATCCTCGCGCTGATCGCGCGCGGCTGCTCGAACCGCGAGGCGGCGGCGCGCCTGTTCATCAGCGAGGCCACGGTCAAGACCCACGTGCTGCACATCTACGCCAAGCTCGGCGTCAACGACCGCGCCGCCGCCGTGGCGGCGGGATTCGAGCGCGGGCTGCTGCCACGGGGGACATGAACCGCGCGCAGGACAAGCGCCACCGCCGTTCGGGATAAACGGGTTTCGCTCGTGTAGCGGCACAAGAGGAATCCGCCGTCCTCGAGGACGTGCCCCAGGGCCAGCGGCAGCGGACCAGACGGGAACGGGTTGCCGGAGACGATCCGGTTCGCGCCGGGGCCCGCCAGCTGGGGGCCGATCGTCAGGCACAGCTCGTCCAGCAGGCCGGCCGCGGCCAGCTGGGCCAGCAGGTGCGGTCCGCCCTCGGTGAGCATCCGCTGGTGGCCGCGATCGGCCAGCGCGCGGACCGCGGCGAACAGGTCAACGTGGGCCTCGCCTGCCGTGATGACGTCCGCGTGGCGCGCCAGGCCCATCCGCAGGTCGTGTGGCGCCTGAGCGGTCGTGATGACGATGGTGCGGGCGTCCGGGGGGGCTTCGGTGAACATGCGGCTCGAGGGGTCGAGGTCCAGGCGCGAGCTGACCACGGCGATGGTGGGCGTCGCCGGCCTGGCCCGCAGGTGCGACCAGAGCCGGCTGCGCCGGGCCGGACCGTAGTGTTCGGCCCGTACCGTGGCCGCGCCGACCAGGATGACGTCGGCGAGCGCGCGGAGCAGCCCGAATACCTGCCGGTCGGCCTCTGACGACAGGCTCGCCGAGACGCCGCCTAGGGACGCGGCACCGTCGGCGCTGGCCACCATGTTGCCGCGCAGCCACCGCCTGGGCGGGTACGCGTAGAGCGCGGCCAGGTCGACGTCCCCGGGGGCGGCGGGGGAGGGGAAGATCTGGCGCATGGTCAGTCCGTGGACCGCAGCACGGCGGCGGCTCGGGCCGGGACCTCGACCTCGCTGTTCGGCTTCACGGCCGCGCCGACCTCGAGGGCGTCCGGGCCCTGGTCGGCGCCGGCTGCCCTCCTGGTGCGGTTGCGGGCTCTTGGCCTCCTCGAGCCCCTCGTGTCATGCGGCGGCGCCGTAGCGACCACGACCTCCCATCCGGCCGCGAGGCTGGCCTCGGGCAAGGTGAACGTGTGCGGATTGCCGTCCGCGTTGAACAGCAGCAGGAACTTGGCGTCGGTGATCTGCTCGCCGCGCGGGTCGGGTTCGCTGATGGCTTCCCCGTTGAGGAACACCGCCAGGGACTTGGCGTAGCTGGCGCCCCAGTCCGCCTCGGTCATCTCCTGGCCGGCGGGCGTCAGCCAGATGATGTCGCCGGTCTCGTCGCCCGGCTCGTCCCGCCGCCGGCCGCGGAAGAACCTGCGCCGGCGGAACACCGGGTGATCCCGGCGCAGGCCCGCGAGCGTCTCGGTGAACTCCAGCAGGTCGTGTTCGGCGCCGGCCAGGCTCCAGTCCAGCCAGGAGACCTCGTTGTCCTGGCAGTAGGCGTTATTGCAGCCAGCCTGGGTGCGGCCCATCTCGTCGCCGGCCAGCAGCATCGGGACGCCCTGCGACAAGAACAGGGTGGCGAGGAAGTTCCGCTTCTGCCGGGCGCGGAGCTCGCGGATGCCCGGGTCGTCGCTGGGCCCTTCCGCCCCGCAGTTCCACGACCTGTTGTCATCGGTGCCGTCCCGGTTGCCCTCCCCGTTGGCCTCGTTGTGCTTGCGGTCGTAGCTGACCAGGTTGTGCAGGGTGAACCCGTCGTGGCAGGTGACGAAGTTGATCGACGCGACGGGGCGGCGCCCGCTCGTGGCGTACAGGTCGCTCGAGCCGGTGAGCCTGGAGGCGAACTCGGGCAGCGTCGAGGGATGGCCGCGCCAGAAGTCGCGGACGGTATCGCGGTACTTTGAGTTCCACTCGGTCCACAGCGGCGGGAAGTTGCCGACCTGGTAGCCTCCCTCGCCGACGTCCCACGGCTCGGCGATCAGCTTCACCTGGGAGACCACGGGATCCTGCTGGACCAGATCGAAGAACGTGGAGAGCCGGTCCACGTCGTGCAGTTCCCTGGCCAGCGCCGAGGCCAGGTCGAAGCGGAACCCGTCGACGTGCATCTCGAGGATCCAGTACCGCAGCGAGTCCATGACCAGCTGCAGCGCGTGCGGGTGACGGGCGTTGAGGCTGTTCCCGCACCCGGTGTAGTCCAGGTAGCGCCACGGCTCGGAGTCCGACAGCCGGTAGTAGGCGGCGTTGTCGATACCGCGGAACGACAGCGTGGGCCCCAGGTGGTCGCCCTCGGCGGTGTGGTTGTACACCACGTCGAGGATGACTTCGATGCCCGCCTCGTGCAGCGCTTTCACCATCGACTTGAACTCCCCGACCTGCTCGCCGCGCTGGCCGGCGGCGGAGTAGGCGTTGTGCGGGGACAGGAACCCGATCGTGTTGTAGCCCCAGTAGTTGGTCAGGCCGCGCATGACCAGCGAGTGCTCGGGCACGAACTGGTGCACCGGCATGAGCTCGACGGCCGTGACCCCGATGCGCTGCAGGTGCGCGATGATCGCCGGGTGGGCGAGCCCTGCGTAGGTGCCGCGCTGGTGCTCAGGGACCTCCGGGTGGCGCAGCGTCAGGCCGCGCACGTGCGCTTCGTAGATGATCGTCTCGTGGTATGGGGTGTTCGGCGCCCGGTCGTTTCCCCAGTCGAAGAAGGGGTTGATGACCACGTTCTTCGGCATGTGCGGGGCGCTGTCGGCGGTGTTGCGGATCCTGGGGTTGTCGAACCGGTAGTCGAACAGCGCTTCGTTCCAGGTGACGTCGCCCTCGACCGCCTTGCCGTACGGATCGAGGAGCAGCTTGGAGGCGTCGCAGCGCAGCCCGCGCCAGGGATCGTGGGGGCCGTGCACCCGGTAGCCGTACCGCTGCCCCGGCGCGATGCCCGGCAGGTAGCCGTGCCACACGAACCCGTCGACCTCGGTCAGGTCGATCCTGGTCTCGGTCAGCGCGCCATCGCCGCTATAGCCCTCGGCGCCCTCATCGCCCTCGCCGCCCTCGGCGTCCTCGCCACGCTCGTCGAACAGGCACAACTCGACGCGCTGGGCGACTTCGGAGAACAGGGCGAAATTCGTGCCCCACCCGTCCCAGGTCCCGCCCATCGGATAAGGCGTTCCTGGCCAGGTACGCATTTGCCCCCTTCGGTACGGCCAGTTAAGACCGGCCGACTCTACCTGGTATGCGCAGGCCCAGGGGGACGTACGATACCGGATCGTGATCAGCGCGTCGCGTGGTCCTCGGGTTTATCGAGGCTTATCCGGGGTTTTACCCAGTTTCACGCCGCTGGTTTCACGCCGCTGGTTTCACGCCGCTGACCGCCGGCTCGGCCTCGCCTGTCGGTACCGGTCCAGCAGGACTTCGGCCACCTCGAGCGATGCGCCGAGGGGCGGCGAGACCGCGGTGGCCCCCGCGGCCAGGGCGGATTCCCGCACCCGGTCGGCGAAGAAGCCGGGCGCGAGCAGGTAGGTGGCGACCAGGACCCGGCGGGCCCCGGCGCGCAGCAGCCCGGCCACGGCCGCGGCGGGAGCCGGCGAGCCGGGGGTTGCGGCGGAGGCGGCGGCCGGGCGCACCGCAAACCACCCGGCCCGGGCCTGCCACAGCGCCGCGAGGCGCGCGACGGCGGCGTTCGCCTCCGGGTCGCTGGACCCCGCGGCGGCCAGCACCACCCCGGTCTGCGTGCGGTACGCCGGGTCGGCGTCCAGAACGTGGCCGAGCGGATCCGCCTCGGCCAGGCGCCGCTCGAGCGCGCTGAGCAGCAGCGGGTGCGGCCCGAGCGTGTCGCCGTAGCTCACCCGGAGGCGGCCGAACTCGCCGGACACGGACAGGCGGGCCAGGACGCGCGGGATGTCCGTCTTGCTGTGGTAGGCCGCCGTCAGCAGCAGCGGCAGCACGGTCACCTGGCCGGGCCCGATCGCCCGCATCGCCCGCATGACCTGCGGCAGCGACGGCGCGGCGTGGCCGAGATAGGCGAGGCGCGTTTCCTTCGGTCGAGGGTCCCTGGCGGTGGCTCGTTCGGCGACAACCGCCATCAGGTCCGTGAGGGTGGCCGCGGCGCGCGGGTCCGCGCTGCCGTGCGCGACCGCGACCAGGACCTCCCGGACTCCCTGCGAACTGCGCGACCCGTCGGGCCGCTCAGGCATGAATGCCGCACTCCGTCTTGCCTGTCCCGGCCCAGCGCCCGCTGCGCGGGTCCGCGCCGGGCTCGACCCGGATCGTGCAGGTCGCGCAGCCGATCGACGGGTAGCCGTCGTAGACGAGCGGGTTCACGAGCACGCCGTTGGTGGTGATGTAGTCGTCGACCTGCTTCTGCGTCCAGCTGACGATCGGGTTGACCTTGACCATCTCCCGGCGGTCGTCCCACTGGACCACCGGCGTCTGGCGGCGGTCGCTGGTCTCGTCCCTGCGCACGCCGGTGATCCACGCGTCGTATTCGGCCAGGGCGCGCTCAAGGGGCTCGACCTTGCGCAGGTAGCAGCATAGGTCGGGGTTGCGCCCGTACAGCCTCGGCCCGAGTTCGGCGTCCTGTTCCGCCACGGTCCGCGACGGGGTCACGTTGACCAGCCGGATCGGGTACACGACCGAGACCGCGTCCCTGGTGCCGATCGTCTCCGCGAAGTGGTAGCCGGTGTCGAGGAAGACCACGTTGATGCCGGGCTTGACCGCCGAGGCGAGGTGGATGATCACCGCGTCGGTCATGGACGAGGTCACGCAGATCCGTTCGCCGAACGTGTCGACCGCCCAGCGGATCACCTCATCGGCAGGCGCGTCGGCGAGTTCCTCAGCGGCCTGTTCGGCGAGGGTTCGCATGAGCTCGGGGTCCTCCAGGCTGATCTGCGCCAGGCCATGGCCATAATCAGGCTCTACAGTAACGGGACTCACGGGGTGACTCCCATCCCGGCAAAGCGTAGCTGGAAAGTCCTAGTGCAACTGCGGCAATGCCATTCGCCGTCGGCGGCGCCCCGCGGCTCGAGGTCCTCCTCGCCGCAGTAGGGGCAGTAGAACGGAACGGCGCGGGTGTTCATGCCAGGTCCTCCTCGTTCGCCCGTGCGGTCCAGGTGGCGAAGCTCTCACCGGGCTGCCTGGCCGCCTGGAACCGGCGCAGGACCCGCTCCACGTAGTCGGGCAGCTCGTCGGCGGTGGTCTTGAGCCCCCGCAGCTTCCTGCCGAACCCCGAGCCGGTGCCGTCCCCCCCGTTCAGGCTGCCGCCCAGGTGCACCTGGAAGCCCTCCACCTGCCGGCCGTCGGGCCCGGTGACCAGCGACCCCTTCAGCCCGATGTCGGCCGTCTGGATCCTGGCGCAGGAGTTCGGGCAGCCGTTCACGTTGATCGTGACCGGTACGTCGAAGCCGGGCAGCCGGCGCTCGAGCTCGCTGATCAGGTCGCTGGCGCGGTGCTTGGTCTCGACGATGGCCAGCTTGCAGAACTCGATGCCGGTGCACGCCATGGTGTGCCTGCGGAACGCGCTGGGCGCGGCCGGCAGGCCGGCCTGCCCCGAGTTCGCCGGCCAGGTCGCCCGTGCGGTGCGGGGGGACATCGAGGATGACCATCTTCTGCTCGGTCGTGGTGCGGACCCGCCCGCTGCCGTACCGCGCCGCGAGGTCGGCGATGACGTCAAGCACGTCAGCCGACAGCCTGCCGACCGTCGGCGCGAACCCGACGTAGTACCGTCCGTCGCGCTGCGGGTGCACGCCGACGTGGTCACGCACGCCGCGCGCGGCGGCGCGGGCGGCGGCCCGTCGGGCAGCGCGTACCCCAGGTACTCCTTCTCGAGCACCTCGCGGAACCGCCCGGGTCCCCAGTCCGCGACCAGGAACTTGAGCCTGGCCCGGTGCCGCAGCCGGCGGTAGCCGTAGTCGCGGAACAGCCCGGTGACCCCGGCCCACACCTCGGGGACCTGGCCCGCCCTGACGAACGCGCCCAGGCGCTGGCCGATCATCGGGTTGGTGGACAGCCCGCCGCCGACCCACAGGTCGTACCCGGGCTCGCCGTCGCCGGCCAGGACGCCGGCGAACGCGACGTCGTTGATCTCGTGGATCGCGCACTGCGCCGCGCACCCGCTGACCGACGACTTGAACTTGCGCGGCAGGTTCGAGAACGCCGGATCGCCGATGTACATGCTGCTGATCTCGGCGATCTCGGGCGTGGCGTCGATGATCTCGGCCGCGTCGAGGCCGGCCAGCGGGCAGCCGAGTATCACGCGCGGGGTATCACCGCACGCCTCGGTGGTGCTCAGGCCCACGGCCTCGAGGGCCGCCCAGATGGCGGGGACGCTCTCGATCTCGACCCAGTGCAGCTGGATGTTCTGCCGGTCGGTCACGTCCGCGGTGCCGCGCGCGTACCGCCGCGAGACGTCCGCGATGACGCGCAGCTGGTCGTGATCGAGCTGCCCGCCGTCGATCCGGATCCGCATCATGAAGTAGCGGTCGTCGAGTTCCTCGGGTTCCAAGACCGCGGTCTTGCCGCCGTCGATCCCGGGCCGGCGCTGGGTGTAAAGCCCGTACCAGCGGAAACGGCCGCGCAGGTCGGCCGGGTCGATCGAGTCGAAGCCGCAGGCGCTGTAAATGTCGATGATCCGCTGGCGTACGTTGAGCCCGTCGTCGTTCCGCTTGCTCTCCTCATTCTTGTTGAGCGGCTCGCGGTAGCCGAGCGCCCACTGCCCTTCGCCTCGCTTGCGCGCGGCCCGGGCCTTGGATGCTGTGCTGGGCGTGGTCTGGGTCCCGGTCGCGACGGGCATCGTGGTTCCTTCGGTTCGGGGACGCGCGGGTCGCGATCATGGGTTTGCCCGGCCGGCCGTCTCCCGCCGCTCGTGCGGCGGTCCGCGGCTCACCGCCGACGTGCGGTCAGGGCCGGCGGGTTAGGCGGGAATGCACCCGGCATCGCGCGCGCGCCCGGTCAGATTCCGGGCCGACGATCATCGGGTGGGGTGACAGATGGCGCTGCGGATGCGCTGGAAGTCGACGTGCCTGCGCACGACGAGCAGCGGGTCCGTAACGCCCATCGCAGCAGGATCACATTGAGCGGACCCGGCTGTCCAGGACACGTCCGGTATGTGGACAGTGCGAGGCGTCACATGCGTGCCCATAGTGGCGGCAACATGACCGCGTGGGAGGCTATTCCCGCATCCCTGCGTTCCCCCGGCGACCAGCGCCCGTCAGCCCTGGCGGATCCAGCTGAGCGGAGGCTCGGATCCGCTGGCTGCCGATTCCGCCGGAGGCCGGTGCTGGCAGTCGCACCAGGTGCCGCCCGGGCACTCCTCATGATGGTGCTTCCGGCACGGGACGCAGATCATGTTCCCTATTCTGCCGCCCGTTTTGCGTGGGCTGTCCGGCGCTCACGCGGGTACATCCGGTGGCATGAGTGAGGAGCCCGGGACCCGGGGGCCCGCGCCCGGCGGGCGCCTGCTTCCCTTCAAGGACCGGCCCGCCGCCGGCCGCTGCTCGCGGAACGCATCACCGGCGCCGTGGTGCTTGATCATTTCCCCGAACGAGCGGTGGTGCTCGGCCTGCCCAGGGGCGGCGTGGCCGTGGCGAAACAAGTCGCGGTGGTTCTCGGCTTGCCGCTGGACGTCATCGTCACGCGCAAGATCGGGTACCCGCCGCAGCCCGAGCTCGGCGTCGGCGCGATCGCGGAAGGGCTAACGCAGCCCGTCTACGATCCGGTCCTGCTCGACCGGCTGTCGCTGTCTCCCGAGAAGATGGCGCCGGTCGCGGCCGCCGAGGAAGCCGAGCTAGCCCGGCAGGTGCGCGTCTACCGCGGCGGCAACCCGCTGCCCCCGGTGGCAGGCTGGTGCGTGATCGTGGTGGATGACGGCCTGGCCACCGGCGTGACCGCGCGCGCCGCCCTGCGCTCGCTCCGTGCCGCCCGGGCGGCGTACCTGGTCCTGGCGGTGCCGGTCGCCCCGCCCGCGGCGGCGTTCTCGTTGCGCGCGGAAGCCGACCAGATGATCATTGTGGCCACCCCCACCAGGTTCTCCTCCGTCGGCCAGTGGTACGCATCGTTCGCCCAGCTAACCGACGCCGACGTCCTGGCGCTCCTGGCTTTAAACGGGAGGATTCCGCAGGTTTTGGGGGGGCGCGGGGGGCTACGCCCCCCGCGGGTCGTGCTAGGCGGCGTTCGCGCGGCGCATGCGGCGCCGGCGCTCGGCCGAGCGCTCTTCCTCGTTCAGGCCGCCCCAGGTGCCATACTTCTCAGGCCGCGAGACTGCATAGTTGAGGCAATCAAGCCGCACCGGGCAACTAGCGCAAATGCTCTTCGCCTTGCGCTCCCTGATCTCCCGCTCCGGCTGGCGCTCGCCGTCAGGGCCGAAGAAGAGCAACAGGTCTTCGCCACGGCACGCAGCAGCATCCTGCCAACCCCAGTTAGGGCGGGGAAGCACAGCCGACTGCCTACGTACCTGAGACATGGATCAATCACCTCAACCAAGATGCTTCAAATCGTGCGTTACAGTGGAGCGTCAGGCTCGTGACCACGCAAGCGCACACCAGTCCTGTCCGGGAACCTCCGTTGCAAGATACAACGCGTCTTTCTGACGTCGTGTTCCCGTACGCAGGTAAGGCGATCGCGTAAGCGAGCGGTCACATATACCGAACGGCTGGCGCCTGCGCTCCGGTTCACCCGTTATGCCCAACCGTCGCGCGGGCCGCTGCATGCCCGCCGATAATGATGCCATCCGCGGTAGCCGCCGCGCACGCTGGGTGCCGAAATTCTCCATATTGTTTCCAGGTTTCATCGGGCTCGGGTCGAGCCCTCCTGGCAAAGTACGTGACGAACTGGACAACGGAAGGGGAGCACGCCACGATGGGCAGCATGTCAGCGTCGGACGCAGCCCCACTGCCCCGGCTCGGAGAGGTCTTCTTCGACGTGCGGGGCAGTTCCCGCAGCATGCGCCTGAGCTGGTACGCCGACACCGGGATCTCCGTCTTCAGCATCTGGCAGGGAGGAACCTGCACCGGCACGTTCCGGCTGCCCCCTGAGGAACTGCCGAGGCTGATCGACGCCCTGCGCCGGGGCATGCACGGCGCCGACCAGCGGGATGCCCGCGGCCTGGGCGGCTACTCGCGGCAGCTTTCCGCTGCGCCGACCGACCCGAGGCTGACGGCCCTGCCCGGTTACGCGGGCTCCCGCGACGGTGACTTCACCGGCCCCGTGACCGGCGATTTCCGCGCGCTGCGCCCCGACGACCAGGCCGGCGTGATGATGCTTGGCAGCGCGTCGCCGAGGGCCCTGCCGCCGCCTCCGGCCGCCCTGCCCCCCGGAAGCTACCGCGACCAGCCCCGCTACGCCGACCAGGCGCAGTACGCCGAGCAGGGGTACGCCGAGCGCGGCTACGGGACCCGCGGCGGGTACGACGACCAGGGCTACGGGACGCCAGGCGAGCAGGGCTACCAGGGCTACGGGTACGGCGAGCCGGGATACGCCGACCGGGTTGACCAGACCGCCACGCCGCCCCAGCCCTACGCCGCGCCCGCGTACTCCGGCCAGGCCTACGACGACCAGTCATACCCGGGCCAGGGACACGCCGGGCACCACGCAGCCCACGGCTACGACCAGGGTTACGACGATCACGGGTACCCGCAGCAGGGCTACGCCGAGCAGGGCTACCACGAGCGCGGTCGGCACGAGCAGCCTGGCTACCCCGACTACCACGAGCAGCCTGCCTACCCCGAATACCCCGAGCCGGGATACGGGCGCTACGGGCACGGCGAGCAGCCGGGCCAGCCCCAGGGCCAACCGGCCCGCGGGAATTACCCGGCCCTCGAGGGCTCCCCGGGCCCGGGGGGGTTCGCGGGCTACGCCGAGCAGGGTTACCAGCCTCAGCGCGGGTATGCGGAGCGGGGTTACTCCGACCCGGCCGGCCAGGCCTATCCCGACCAGGGCTACGACGCATACCGGCATGCCGAGCAGGAATACCGCGGCCAGGGCTACCCGGGCCAGGATGAACCCGGCCAGGCTTACCCGGAGCGGGAATACGGCAGTTACCCCGGAGGGGACCCGGCGGGCAACGGCTACCCGGCAGGCTACGAGAGCGCCAGCTACGAGGGCACCGGGTACGGCGGCGCCGGGTACGGCGGGGCCGGGTACGGCCGGACCAGGGACGGTGCGCCCGGATATGAGGGCGGCGGCTACTCCAACGCCGGCTACGACGAGGGCGGCTACGACAGTGCCCAATACGACGGTGCCCGCTACGACAGCGGCGGCTACGAGAACGGTCGTTACGACGGCGGCGGCTACGAGCGCCGCGGCAATGACGGTGCCGGGTACGACGAGGGCTCGCACAGGTCAGGTGGGTACCGCCAGATGCCGGGGGCCCGCGGGCCTCGGGACCGGGCGCAGTACCAGGACCCGGACATCACCCCCAGCCAGCCGACCTCGTTCCCCTACGACGGCGGACCGCCCCCCGGCCGGGAATACCGACGCCGCCGACCCCGTTACTAGCCTGTGCCGGTGCGGCTGTGTCCCCGGGCCGCACCTACTGCCCTCGCGGAATACCGTTCGGCTGGAGTCGCGTCGTGCCTTTCGCCGAGAGGCGACCTCCGCACCGGTTGACGTGACGAGGGCCGGACGCCATGCGTCCGGCCCTTCGTTGCGTGGGCCAGCGATCCTGCCGCGCCCCGTCATTCAGACCGGTCCCGGCGGACTGGGCTGTGGTTGCTCCGGGCCGCCTGGAGTGCCCGACTTGCCGTCGGCGACGACCGGGGGCTGGACTGCGCTCTTGTCCTCCGGCTCCTCGGCTGGGATAGGGCCGACCACCGCGTTCAGCACCTGAGAGTTCGGGACGGACATCACGGTGCCGCCGACGTCAACGCGGACGTAGGTGATCCCGATATCGGTCACCGTTCCGTCGATCGTGCCGCCGAGGGCTCCAGCCCGGAACCGGACCGCGTCGCCCACGTGGAACGGCCTGGCGAGCTGCAGTACCAAGCCCGCGAACACGTTGCCCAGGGCCTGCTGCGCCGCGATGCCGACGAAAACGCTGGTGAGCGCGCCGCCGAGGACCAGCTGGCCGACCGGCACGGTGAACAGGTCCAGGGTGATGGCCAGCGTCGTGAACGCCCCGACGATCAGGATGGAATACCTGACCACGGCCGAGTGCGCGGTGCCCGCGTGCGGCTCAAGCACCTGCTTCGACTTCCCGGCCAGGTCATAGGTCGCCATGGCCCCGAATACGCCGAACAGCGCGGCCGTGCAGTACGCGACGATGTGATCGGTCAGCTGGCTCGTGGTAGGGAACGTGGCCGGGTTGCGGTGGGACTGATGCGAGATGACCGCGGCCGCGATCGCGAGGATCAGTGCGATGATCGACTTCCACGGTCGAGTCTTACGCCTGACCCGTTTCACCTGCGCCGACAGATCGATCTGGATCTCGTGCAACCGCGGCTCCTCCCGACGGGATCGCTTCGCTAAACGCTATCGGGGGCTACCCCGGTACACGCACAGGACTCGCCCTCGGGACAAGCAGCGGGGACCGGGCCGCCAGCGGCCCGGTCCCCAGGTCTGTTCCTGCCGTGGAGTCAGCTGATGAGCGGCTTGCCCACGGGGAACCTGAGCTTGCCTGCGACTCCGTTCGAGACGCCGGCCGCCGATGTGTACCAGGCGACCAGTGCGGTCACGACGCCGACGTAACCGCCGAACTTGACCGTGCCTGTACTGGAGGTGAAGCCGCCGATGAACAAGATGATCTCGGTGAGTTCCAGGGTGAGGAAGACCAGGAACACGGCCATGTTCAGCTGCGTGCTGAGGATCAGCAGATACGTGTTGACGACGGCGAATGCGAGCAGGATCCAGGCCTTGTCGTGTCCCGCCTGCGCCGCCGTGTCCTTCGGCGCCACCAGCAGGACCCACAGGCCGAGGCCGATCCAGAAGGCGCCGTAAGTGGAGAACGCGGTGGCGCCGAAGGTGTTCTTGTTACGGAACTCCCACATCCCGGCCAGCAGCTGCCCGAGCCCGCCGTAGGCGAAGGCATAACCCAGGAAAGCGGCACCTGAGGCCTTGGTCATCCAGCCTGCGTTGGCCGCGGAGAGCAGGAAGGTAGTGGTGGCAAAGCCGGCGAGCCCGAGCGGGGCGGGGTCGGCGACGGCCGGAGCGGGAGCGGCGGGGGCGGGGCTGGGGTGGACGATGGGTTCTTCGCTGACGCTCAAATAGATCCCTCCTAGTGAGGAATGGCTCGCCCGGCTCCCGGCCTGCCGTGGCTGCGGTCGAGAGAGCGAGATGCCCGGCGCTAACTACGTTGGTGGCGCGAAAAACTCCGTTTCCCGCGCCAGAACCTTTCTCAGGTCACATCTGACCCAGAAGGATTCGCTAACAGCGTAACGCTGCCCGGGTATCCGGTGCGAGACCCAAAAGCTCTCACTTTTCGTAACCATCTGTAAGCGGATCGGCGAGCGGTCTTGCCGCACCGTGGCGGGCGCTGGTTTCAGCTCGCGGGGAGCGACCGCAATTAACTCAGTCCGGCCGCAGGGAACCCGTTCTGCCGGGCGATATCCGTGCAGGTCAGCGCGGGCGCGTCCGGTGCCTCCCGCGGGAATGAGTACCAAACCACCACGTTGATTGCCAACCACGGGGTCGCGTTGTGGCGCGGGACGGAGATGACGCCCGAAACCGTGAAGGGAAAGCCTTCGCCGGGCACCAGCGCCGGGGACCAGCCAAATCGCGGAAACCGCCGGCGTGGACCAGCAGTGCCCGGCGCCGTTCGGTTCGCGGACCAAGTGGCAGGCCACAAAAGATGTGGTAGGCGACAAAGATCCTGCCGCCGCCGCTCAGTGGGATCCGGCGTGTGCTGGGTAAGATCGATGAGAGACAGGAAGGTTCCAGGAGATGATCGACGGACCGATCCGCGCATCCGACAAGGAACGGGACAGCGTCGTGGATGTCCTGCGCGATGCGTACACGGACGGACGGCTGACCCTGGACGAATTCGAGGAGCGCATGGCGGCGGCGTACGCCGCGAAGACCTGGACCGACCTGCGGCAGCTGACGGGCGACCTCCCGGCTGAGCCGCTACTCGGCGCGGACCTCAACTACCGGCCGCAAGCCGGGCAGCTCCAGACGGTGACGCCTGCGGGCGTGCCGCAGCAGCGCAGGCCTGACCGGCCGCTCGGCAGGCTCCTGTGGGTAGTGTTCGTCTGGATCTTGATCGCGGCCGCGGCAGGGTCGCCGGATACGGCCGCGGCGCTCTCCGTGGTGTACATCTGCCTGCTGGCCTGCCGGGTGGGCTACGGGGGGCGCTGATAATCGTCAGTGATGCCCTGCTGGTCGGAACGTGTCATTAGCCCGTTAGGCTCACGTCACCCGCCGGTCGCGGCTACCATTAGGCACCCGGCGCGGACGAAGGCTCGCCGGCGCGCTGGATCATCCGGGGCCTGCGGAATCAGCGAAACGGCCGGAGATTCTCCGGCTGGCTCGAGGGAGTCGGGAGGCGGTCGTTGACCAACACGACCACCGGTAGCGAGCGCATCGTTCCCGGTCAGGAACCGCCTGCGGTGACGCAGGGCCCGCTGCTCGCGTACCTCACCCGTCCGGTGGTGACGCACTGGCAGTTCAGCGTGGTGGCGCTGGCCGCGATCGCGGTGCGGATCCTGGTGATGGTCGCGTATCCGCCGATCCTGTGGTTCAACGACTCCTATAACTACATCTACGACGCGGTCACGCACGTCCCGGACCAGGTCCGGCCGAACGGCTACCCGTTCTTCCTCGACTTCCTGCTGCCGCTGCACAGCGTGGCTCCGATCTCGCTGCTGCAGGCGGCGATGGGGGTCGCCATGGGGGTGGCCATCTACGCGGTGCTCCGCCATCGCGGCCTGCCCTGGTGGGGCGCCACGCTGCCCGCGCTGCCTGTGCTGTTCGACGCCTACGAGCTGCACCTCGAGCACATGGTCACCGCCGACCCCCTGTTCATCTTCCTGGTCACCATCGCCGTGGTCTTCCTGTCCTGGAGTGACCGGCCCTCGGTTCTCGCGATGGCCCTGGCCGGGCTGATGATCGGGTACGCGACCATCACCAGGTCGGTCGGCGAGCCGCTGCTCGCGGTGGTCTTCGTGGCCATGCTGGCCCGGCGCGTGGGCTGGCGCCGCCTGGTTTCCCTGGCGGTCGCCGGCATCGTGCCGATCGCCGCCTACATGATCTGGTTCCACAAGTTCTACGGCCAGTACGGGCTGAGCGAGTCGGGCGCCTTCCTGTACAGCCGGGTCAGCACGTTCGAAGAATGCTCGAAGATCAACCCGCCTGCCCGCCTGAAGCCCCTCTGCGACCCGACGCCGCCGAGCCTGCGGCCCCCGGCCGGGGAGTACGTCTGGGCGGACTACGAGCTTGCGCCCGATGCGAGCGTGACCACCCCGCTGTACAACGTCACGCACTCAAAGGACACCTCGCTCCGGTTCAAGCCGGCCATCAGCGCCGAGACCCTGGCCTTCGCCAAGAAAGCCATCCTCGCCCAGCCGCTGGACTACTTGCGCGTGGTGGTGGATGACACGCTGCATACCTTCGGCTGGAACCGGCAGCCCGACCCGACTGACATCGCCGGGAACGGCCCGGCCTTCCAGTTCGTGGCGGGCTGGCAGCTGAACGCGATGATCCCCTGGTGGACCAACGCCATTAGAGGCGATCATCAGGCCGACGAGATTCACTATGCCCGCCAGGAGTTCGGCGGACCGAGCCTCGGCGACACCAAGGCGGTGCGCCCCTGGGACCGGCTGGTCCAGATCTACCAGCGCTACGTGTACGTGCGCGGCACGCTGCTCGGGATCATCGTGCTCATCGGTGCCGCCGGGGTGCTCGCCCGCTGGCGCCGCTGGGGCGGCATCGGCCTGCTGCCCTGGCTGGTCGGGGCGCTGCTGATCGTGCTGCCGCCGATGACCTCCGGGTTCAGCTACCGCTACGTGCTGGCCGCGGTGCCCGCCGTCTGCCTGGCCGCCGGGCTGGCCTTCGCCCGCCGGCCGGGGGAGAGGTCAGTGGGCGCCCTGGCGGCCGATCTGCGGCGGCACTTTGGCCGCGGCGGCGGAGTCGAGCAGGAATAGCGTCCGCTGCCTGCCGCGTGCCCCGGCGGCGGGCACCTGCACCGGGCCCGCGTCGGACAGCGCCAGCGCGATGGCGTGCGCCTTGTCTGATCCCGAGGCGATGATCCAGACTTCCCGCGCTGACTGGATCGACGACAGAGTGAGGGACAGCCGGGTCGGCGGCGGCTTGGGTGAGCCCCGGACCGCCACGACCGGCCGGTCGTCGTAGAGCGCGGGCATGCCGGGGAACAGCGACGCCACGTGCGCCTCGGGGCCGATGCCGAGCATCAGCACGTCGAACGCGGGAACCGGGCCGTGGTCCTCGGGCCTGGTCGCGGCGGCCAGCCATGACGCGTACCTCTCGGCGGCCGCTTCCGGGTCGTCGCCGTCCGGCCCGTCAGGTCCCGGCATCGGGTGCACCCGGGCCGGATCGGTGTCCACGTGATCGAGCAGCTTCTCGCGCGCGCCGGTCTCGTTCCTCTCCGGGTCGCCGGCGGGGACGAAGCGCTCATCTCCCCACCAGATGTCCAGGTGCCGCCAGTCGACGGCGTCCCTGGCCGGGGCGGCGCCCAGCTCGGCGAGCACCTTGGTGCCGATAACGCCCCCGGTGAGCACGACCGAAGCGGTACCGCGCGCGGCGACCGAGTCGACCAGCCTGGTCACCAGGCGTGCCGCGACGGCCTTGGCCAGCAGTTCCGCGTCCCGGTGCACCAGCACTTCGGGCACGCTCACGGTGTCTCCTGAGATGTTCGCGCCATCCGGACGCCCTGCGGGCCACCGGTCGCTCGCACGACCGGCAAGGGGCCATGCTCGTTGCCCGGTACCGGATGTCGTCTCACGGACCGTTGCCCTGCGCGCCGTTGCCCTGCGCGCCGTTGCCCTGCGCGCCGTTGCCCTGCGCGCCATTCCCGCCCGCGCCTCCCGCCAGGGCGCGAAGCGTTTCGGCGTAGACCTCGTCGGGTTCGAGCCTGCGCAGTTCCTCCGCGATCAGGTCGGCGGTGTCGCGGCGGTGCAGCGCCACCCGGCGTTCCGGTCGGCCGGGCCAGGTCAGGGTGGCCATCCTGCCGTCCGGCCGGGAGATCCTGACTGTCCCGTCCGGCGTCTCGAAGCTGACGTCGGTGATCCCGGGTCCGCCGGACTCACCGCGCCGCACCTCGATGCCCAGCCTCCGCCCGAGCCAGGCCGCGATCAGGTCCGCGGTCGGGTTCGCGGGTTCGGCCAGCACCTCACCGCTGAGCAGTTCGGGGTACGGCTGGTCGAGCGTCGCGGCGAGCAGGGAGCGCCAGGGTGTTGACCTGGTCCAGCTCAGGTCGGTGTCGCCCGGGTGGTAGGCCTTGGCCAGGGTCAGCAGCATTTCCCTGGGCGCGTCGCTCGCCGCGGCGTCCGTGACGCGGCGCTGCGCGACGGCGCCAAGGGGGTCGGTGCCCGGCGTGGGCGGTGCCTCGTCCGGCCACCAGGTGACCACGGGAACGTCGGGCGCGAGCAGCGGGGCCACCACGGAGTCGGCATGCTGGCCGAGCGGGCCGTACATCCGGAGCACGATGATCTCGCCGGGGCCGGTCTCGCCCACCCGGATCTCGGCGTCGAGCCGAGATTCGGACCTGGGCTTGCGGGTGATGACCGCCAGCACCCGGCTAGGGTGCTCGCGGCCCGCCTGGCTGGCCGCGCGGATGGCGTCGTACTGCTCGGACTCGTCGGTGACGATGATCATCGTCAGCACCATGCCGGAAGTCGGGCCGCCCATGCGCCGGCGCGCCTGGGTCAGTGCCTCGTGGATCGCGCCGGTGGTCGTGTCGGTCAGGTCGATCGTCATCGTGGCCTTCCCAGTGTCGCTACCGGTACCGGATGGCACTCATGGTGCTCACCTCGGACGTTCGCGCCATCCGGAGAGCCCTTCGGGCCACCCGCCGGTACCGCACTCTCAGGCCGGTACCGGACGGCGCTCACGGTGCTTGCCTCGGACGTTCGCGCCATCCGGAGAGCCCTTCGGGCCACCGGCTGCTCGCGCGGGTCGAAAAGACCCGCACTCTCAGGCCGGTACCGGACGGCGCTCACAGGCGCCGCCATGCGCGCCCGTCCCGCGCCATCATCGCGTCGGCCGAGGCCGGGCCCGCCGAACCGGCCGGATACTGCTCCGGCTTGGTATGAGCGGCCCAGAAGTCCTCCACCGGGTCGAGGATCCGCCAGCCGGCCTCGACCTCCTGCTGCCTGGGGAACAGCGGCGGGTCGCCGATCAGGACGTCGAGGAGCAGCCGCTCGTAAGCCTCGGGACTCGATTCTGTGAAGGACTCGCCGTAGGCGAAGTCCATGTTGACGTCCCTGACCTCCATGGCCGTGCCTGGCACCTTCGAGCCGAACCTGACGGTGATGCCCTCGTCCGGCTGGATCCTGATGACCAGGGCGTTCTGGCCGAGTTCCTCGGTATCGGTGACGGAGAAGGGCAGGTGTGGCGCGCGCTGGAAGATCAGCGCGATCTCGGTCATCCGGCGCGGCAGCCGCTTGCCCGCCCGCAGGTAGAACGGGACTCCGGCCCAGCGCCTGGTGTCGACGCCGAGCCGCAGCGCGGCGTACGTCTCGGTCCTGGAATCCGGCGGGATGCCGTCCTCTTCGAGGAACCCGCGCACCTGGCGTCCGCCCTGCCAGCCCGCCGCGTACTGCCCGCGCGCGGTACCCGTCGCCAGGTCCGCGGGCAGCGTGACCGCCGAGAGCACCTTCTCCTTCTCCATGCGCAGCGAGTCCGCGTCAAACGCTACGGGCTCTTCCATCGCGGTGAGCGCCAGCAGCTGGAGCAGGTGGTTCTGGATCACGTCGCGCGCGGCTCCGATGCCGTCGTAGTAGCCCGCCCGGCCGCCGATGCCGATGTCCTCGGCCATCGTGATCTGGACGTGGTCAACGTAGCCTCGGTTCCAGATCGGCTCGAACATCTCGTTGGCGAACCGTAGCGCGAGGATGTTCTGCACCGTCTCCTTGCCGAGGTAGTGGTCGATGCGGAACACCGATTCCGGCGGGAAGACCTCGTCCACGATCGCGTTCAGTTCACGCGCGCTGGCGAGGTCATGGCCGAACGGCTTCTCGATGACCACCCGCCGCCACCCGTGGCCGCCAGAATCTGACAGTCCAGAGCGCTTGAGCTGCTGGACCACGGTGGGGAAGGACTTCGGCGGGATCGACAGGTAGAACGCGTAGTTCCCGCCCGTGCCCCGCTCGGCGTCGATCTCCTTGACGGTCCTGGCCAGGCGGTCGAACGCCTCGTCGTCATCGAACTCGCCCGGGACGAACCTGACTCCCTCGCTGAGCTGCTCCCACACCGAGTCGCGGAACGGCGTCCGCGCGTACTCCTTCACCGCCTGGTAGGTGACCTGGGCGAAGTCCTCGTCTTCCCAGTCCCTGCGGGCGAAACCGACGAAGGAGAAGCCCGGCGGCAGCAGGCCGCGGTTAGCCAGGTCGTAGACGGCCGGCATGAGCTTCTTCCTGGCGAGGTCCCCGGTCACCCCGAACATGACGAGCACGCACGGCCCGGCGACCCGGGGGATGCGCCGGTCCCGCGGGTCGCGCAGCGGATTGCGCCGACCGGAAGCCTCGGCCAGGTCCGCGATCACACCCGGGCTGGCCGGAGCCAGCCCTTCCAGCTCCGCCGTCACGCCGTACCCCCGGCCGGTTCGGTACGACTGGCACGAACCCGTACGGTCATCTGCCTTCAGAGCCCCATCTTGGTCCTGATCGTGTCAAGCAGCTCGTTCCATGACGCCTCGAACTTCGAGACGCCCTCGTTCTCGAGGACCTGCACCACATCGTCGTAGCTGATGCCGAGTTCCTCCAGGTCGGCGAAGACCTGCCGGGAGGCGTCGTAGGTGCCGTGCATGGTGTCGCCGATGAGCTTGCCGTGGTCCTCCGTGGCCCGGATCGTGCCCTCGGGCATAGTGTTCACCGTGTCGGGCGCCACCAGCTCGACGACGTACAGGGTGTCGCCGAACGACGGGTCCTTGACCGACGTGGAGGCCCACAGCGGCCGCTGGAGGTTCGCGCCCTTGGCGCGCAGCGCCTGCCAGCGCTCGGTGGCGAACCGCTGCTCGAACAGCTCGTAGGCGAGCCGCGCGTTCGCCAGGGCCGCCTTGCCCCGCAGCGCGGCGGCTTCGGGGGTGCCCAGCTTGTCCAGCCTAGCGTCGACCTCGGTGTCCACCCGGCTGACGAAGAAGGACGCTACCGACCGGATAGTGGACAGGTCGTGCCCGGCCGCGCCGGCCTGCTCCATGCCCGCCATGAACGCGTCGATGACCTCGCCGTACCGCTCGAGCGCGAAGATCAGCGTGACGTTGACGCTGATCCCTTCCGACAGGCACTGCGTGATCGCGGGAAGCCCGGCGGGGGTGGCGGGAATCTTGATGAGCAGGTTCGGCCGGTCCACCATCCACCACAGCGCGCGCGCCTCGGCGATGCTCTTGGCCGTGTCCCCGGCCAGCCGGGGGTCGACCTCGAGCGATACCCGGCCGTTGAGGCCGCCGGTGGCCTCGTACACGGGGCGGAACACGTCGCACGCCCAGCGGATGTCGAAGGTGGTGATGTCGCGCGAGGCTTCGCCCACCGATACGCCGCGGAGCTTCAGGTCGGCGATCTGATCGTCGTACGCGGAACCGGCCGACAGCGACTTCGCGAAGATCGTGGGGTTAGAGGTCACGCCGACGACGTGGAAGTCGTCGATCAGCGCCTGCAAGCTGCCGGTACGCAGCCGGTCGCGGCTGATGTCATCCAGCCACACCGACACCCCGGCCGCGGATAGCTGTCCGAGAACGTCAACTGACACCGTTGCTTTCCCTTCCCTGCGTTGTCCGGGCCGGGCCGTATTTATTAGGCCCTGACCCGGGCCAGACTGTCGCGAGCGGCCTCGGCTACCCGGTCCGCTGTGAGGCCGAACTCCTGGTAAATCTTCTGGTAAGCGGCCGAAGCGCCGAAGTGGTCTACTCCGATTGAAGCGCCCGCGTCCCCGACGAACAACCGCCAGGGTTCGGTAATGCCCGCCTCCACCGACACCCGGGCGCGGATGGCCGGAGGCAGTACCTCGTTCCGGTAGGACTCGTCCTGCGCGTTGAACCATTCCACGCACGGCATGGACACCACCCGGGCCGAGACGCCCTCGGCAGCGAGCTGGTCGCGAGCCTCGAGCGCGATCGAGACCTCGCTGCCGGTGCCGATCAGGATGACGTCGCTGCCGTCCGCCAGCACGTACGCGCCGCGGGCGACACCGTCGGCGCTGGCCAGGTGATGGCCGTCCGGCGAACGGTCGAACACCGGCACGTTCTGCCTGGTCAGGGCCAGAGCCGCTGGCCGGGCGCGCTCAAGGATGGTCCGCCAGGCTACGACCGTCTCGTTCGCGTCTGCGGGCCGGACCACGTCGAGCTGCGGGATGGCGCGCAGCGCCCACAGGTGCTCGACCGGCTGGTGGGTGGGCCCGTCCTCGCCGAGGCCGACGGAGTCATGCGTCCACACGTAGGTGACCGGCACCTGCATCAGCGCGGCGAGCCGCACCGAGGGCCTCATGTAGTCGCTGAAGACGAGGAATGTCCCGCCGTAGGGACGGGTGCCGCCGTGCAGGGCAATGCCGTTCAGGATCGCGCCCATCCCGTGCTCGCGGATGCCGAAGTGCATCGTGCGCCCGTACGGGTTGCCGGGCCACATGGCGGTCTGGTGCTCAACGGGGATGAAGGACGGCTCGCCCTCCATCGTGGTGAGGTTGCTCTCCGCCAGGTCGGCGGAACCACCCCACAGTTCGGGCAGCACCGGGGCCAGGGCGGACAGGACCGTGCCGGAGGCCTTGCGGGTGGCCTGGCCCTTACTGTCGGGCGGGAACGAGGGAAGCACGTCGGTCCAGCCGTCCGGCAGCCGGCGGGCGGCCAGCCGGTCGAATAGCGCCCGGCGGTCGGGGTTGGCGGCGCCCCACGCGGCGAACTGCTGGTCCCACTCGGCGTGAAGTTGTTTGCCGCGCTCCGCGACCTGGCGCGCCCGGCCGAGCGCCTCGTCCTCGACCGGGAAGTCAACCCCGGGATCGAAGCCGAGGACTTCCTTGGTCGCCGCCACCTCGTCCGCGCCGAGCGCGGCCCCGTGAGCGGCGCCGGTGTTCTGCTTGTGCGGCGCCGGCCAGCCGATGATCGTCCGCAGCGCGATGAAGGACGGCGCCTCGGTGTGTTCCCTGGCGGTCAGCAGCGCCTGGTAGAGCGCCTGGACGTCCTCGACATACCCATTCGGGTTGCGCCAGCTCAGCCGCTGCACGTGCCAGCCGTAGGCCTCGTAACGAGCGGCGACGTCCTCGGACTTGGCGATGTTGGTGTTGTCTTCGATGGAGATCAGGTTGTCGTCGTACAAGACGGTGAGGTTGCCGAGCCGGTGGTGCCCCGCGAGCGAGGCCACTTCGTGGCTGATGCCCTCTTCCATGTCGCCGTCGGAGACGAAGCAGTAGATGTGGTGGTCGAACACGCTGGTGCCGGGCTCGGCGTCCGGGTCGTACAGGCCGCGCTCGCGGCGCGCCGCCATGGCCATGCCCACGGCGTTGCCGAGGCCCTGGCCGAGCGGGCCGGTGGTGGTCTCTACCCCAGGAGTAAGCCCGTGCTCGGGGTGGCCCGGCGTGATGCTGCCCCAGGTCCGGTACGCCTCCAGGTCATCAAGGGTCAGCCCGTACCCGGACAGGTAAAGCTGGATGTACAGGGTAAGGCTGGAATGCCCGCAGGACAGCACGAAGCGGTCGCGGCCGGGCCAGCTGGGATCCGCCGGGTCGTGCCGCAGCAACCGCTGGTAGAGCAGATAAGCCGCAGGGGCCAGGCTCATCGCCGTACCGGGGTGCCCGTTGCCCACTTTCTGTACCGAATCCATCGCCAGGACCCGGATGAGATCGACGGCGCGCTCGTCAGTCGCCGTCCAGTCAAGCTGGGACTGATTGCTCACGGTAGGAGCCTATCGGTCGAGCGGCTCCGGCTGTCGATAGGGTGCGGCCGTCACAGGCTCCGGTGACGGCCGCGTCAGCGGGCCGCGGTCGCGCATGGCGAAGAACAGCCGCAGCACCGCGATCCAGACCAGCACCGAGCCGGTCACGTGGACCCATACCAGCCCGGCCGGCAGGTGGGTGAAGTACTGGATGTAGCCGATCGTGCCCTGGACCCCCAGCGACACGATCATGATCCAGCTCGCCCGCACCGCGCGAGGCGGCGCGCCTGACATCCGCAGCCCGACCACGAGCGCCACGGCGAGGCCGGTCATAAGCCACCCGACGTCGGCGTGCAGCTGGGTGACCCCCTCCAGCGGCAGCTTGTACCGCGGCGCCGCCGCGTTGCCCGCCAGCGGGCCCGTCCCGGTCACGACCGTGCCCGCCGCGAGCATGAGCCCGGTGACCGCGACCAGCGCCCCAGAGAGCAGGCGCAGGTCACTGCGGACTGTGCTGGCCCCGGGGGGACGACCCCCCGGGATCCCCCCGCGCTTGGGGGGATGCCATTCCCCCAAACCCCCCTGGCCCCCCGGGTCCCCCGCGGACGGGGGGGCTTCCCGCGCCTCTGTTCCCTCCTGGCATCTGACGTGCAGGGCGACGGCGGCGGCCACGATCGCCGCGGACACCAGGAAGTGCACCGAGACCGCGGCCGGGTTGAGCTTGGTCAGCACGACGATCCCGCCGATCACCGCCTGCGCGATCACTCCGACGGGCTGGATCGCCGCCAGCCAGACCAGGTCACGCCGCCTGGTTCCCTGGGGCCGGAAGCGCCAGGCCGCGATGAACACGATGGCGGTGATGGCGACGAGCGGGAAGTTGAGCAGCCTGTTGCTGAACTCGATCCAGGTGTTGAGCAGCGTCTGCCCGGCGTTCTTGCTCGCGACGATGTCGGCCGCGCTGCACCGGGGCCAGTCGGGGCAGCCGAGGCCGGAGGAGCTGAGCCTGACCGCCGCGCCAGTAGACATGATCACGGTATCGGCGATGACCCCGGCCAGCGCGATCCGGCGCATCGACCGCGGCGTCGGCAACAGCACGGGCCTGGCGATCGGCCAGGCCTCGATGCGCGTGATACCGCGGGAGATCCACGTACGGAGATCGGCAGGCACGCCCTTTATGGTAGAGCGGCCTGCGCCGCCCCCGCGCAGGCGATCATCACGCAGCCGATGGCGAGCCATTCCACCAGGCTCAGCCGCTGGCCGAGCATGACCAGCCCGATCAGCGCCGCGACCGCGGGCTCCAGGCTCATCCACACGCCGAACAGCCGCGTCGGCATCCGGCGGAGCGACTCGAGTTCCAGCCGGTAGGGGATGACCGAGGACAGTATCCCGATCGCGGCCCCGGTGGCGAGGATGGCAGGCCGGAACATCGCGCCGCCCCCCGCGATCACCGCGGGCGGCGTGATCAGCACGGCGGACACGGCCATCGCGATGGCCAGGCCGGCCGAGCCGGGAAACCGGCGCCCGGTGGCCGAGCTCAGCACGATGTAGGCGGCCCAGCACGCCCCGGCCAGGCCCGCGAACAGCACCCCGGTCAGGTTGAGGTGCCCGTGCCCGCCCCGGGTCAGCAGCACGACCCCGGCCGCCGCGAGGACGACCCACCCGACGTCGCGCAGGTGCCGTGATCCGGCTACCGCTACGGCCAGCGGGCCGAGGAACTCGATGGTGACGGCGACGCCCAGCGGTATGCGGGCGAAGGACTGGTAGATGGAGAAATTCATGACGCAGAGCGCGACGCCGAACGTTCCGACGACGCCGGCATCCGCCCAGGCCCTTCTTTGCCTCAGGTCACGCACCGAGCGAGCGAACCCGCGCCCGGTAAGCACGACCATGGCCAGCCCGGAGGTCCAGAGCCGCAGCCCGGCCACCGCCGCGGGAGGAATCTCATGGAACAGCTTGTCCGCGATCCCCGCCCCGGCCTGTACCGAGACGATCCCGCCCAGGATCATCGCCGCAGGCAGTACCAGCCCGGACCGGTCCCGGCCCACCAAGCCACGACCGTGCGGCCCGGCGGCGTCGGGTTGTCCTGAAGCCCGGGTTTCCTGTCGGCCGGCATCGGCGGTAGCGCTGTCCTTCATCATCCTGGCTCGTCACTGTACCCGCCGCCGGGGCCATCCCACGGGCCAGCGCGGCTACCCCGAATCCGCTCTGGGTGGATGTTCAATTGTGAAATCAGCGTGAGCACCACCGTCGGCCCGGCGCGATTCGAACGCGCATTTGGCGGCTTAGGACGCCGCTGCCCTGGTCCCTTAGACGACGGGCCGGGAGACGCACCAGGAAATCGAATCCTGCTCCTGGCGGCTTTGCAGGCCGCCTCCCACCACCAGCGAGACGTGCGCCGCGCTCCCGGCAGGAGTCGAACCTGCTGCCTTGCGGTCCGGAACCGCACGTGCCATCCGTTGCACTACGAGAGCTCAGTGCCAGCCGCAGGAATCGAACCTGCCGTGCCGAAGCAACCGCTTTACAGGCGGCTCCCATGCCGTCTCGGGTCACGCTGGCTTGGGGTGGCCGAAGGGACTCGAACCCTCTAGGACCGGGTTCACGGCCCGGCTCCTCGGCCGCTTTGGATTCAGCCACCGTGCTCAGCGGAGGGCTCGAACCTCCAGCCTCTCGGGTGTGGACCGAGCGCTCTAACCCTTGAGCTAGCCGAGCTTGAATTTCGCACCCCCAGAGAGACTCGAACTCCCGCCCTCCCGGTTCGTAGCCGGGCGCTCATTATCCGCTGAGCTATGGGGGCCTGGTACCCGCACCCTGATTTGAACAGGGGGCCTCTGTCTAGTCAGGACAGCGCTCTTCTCCTGAGCTATGCGGGCTTGGCGGCGATGACGGGTTTCGATCCCGCTGCCTCTACCTTGACGGGGTAGCGCTCTCCCGATTGAGCTACATCACCATGTGGCCAGCGCGGCGGGTTTCGGACGGCCGTCCCTAATCCCCGCCAGGCACCCCCCGGTTAGGGCGCTGGCCTGCCTAGACCAAGCCAGCCGATTTCTCGCTTAGCGCTTGGTCATGCTCCGGCGCGGTGACTCGAACACCGATCACGTGGTTAACGGCCACGGGCCCTGCCCGATTGGGCGACACCGGATCAAGATGCCGCGCTTTGCCGTCCTTGCCGGTCCTGGCGCGCGGCCAGCCTTCGTAGCGGAGACCGGACTTGCACCGGCATGCTCTAGCTTATGAGGCTAGCGAGGTGTCTATTCCTCTACTCCGCAGCAGCCCCAGACGGTTCCGACCCGTCTCCCCGGCTTTGAAGGAGCCGGATCCTAGCCATTAGACGATGGGGCCATGTGAGCGGCAGTTGGCTGGCCGCCCGGCGGCTCCCGGGCGATGACGCACCGGGACTGAGCAAGTGACGCGTGCGAGATTTGAACTCGCGTTCTCCTGGTTGAGGGCCGGGTGAGATTGCCGCTACTCCAACGCGCCGCGCCCCTGGTGCGAGTCGAATGCACACCGCCGCGCTTAGAAGGCGCGTGCTCTGTCCGGTTAAGCTACAGAGGCATCTGATCGTAGGCCGTCAGGGAATCGGACCCTGGACGCGCGGGTTAAAAGCCCGCCGCTCTGCCATTGAGCTAACGGCCCGTCGGTATCAGCGACGGGACCTGTTTGCTCTGCATGAACCTCTCCTTTCGTTGCGATGGTAGGCCGGGCGGGTGTTGATCCCGCTTCCAGCACTTTATAGGGGTGCCACTCTTACCGTTGAGTTACCGGCCATCGGTAGCGAGAGTCCGCATCGAACGGACGACCTTCCGGTTATGGGCCGGACGCTCTGGCCGACTGAGCTATCTCGCCGTGGTTGGCCGCCGCGGGATCGAACCGCGCAATTACCTGCGTATCAACTCGAAGACTGCGCCGGGCCGTGGGCAAGAGAGGATTCGAACCTCTGTCCTTCTCCTTATCAGGGAGTTGCTCCGACCAACTGAGCTACCTGCCCGTGCGGGTATTCGTAGTCGGCCGCCGGCCGGATCTTCCTGCCCTGACCGCCTTTCGACGGTTCCAGCCGGAGCCACATAGTCACTCCGCCGCACTCGCCGATGGGGACGAGGTAGACCCGGAGCGTTTCGGGGCAGTAGACCGCGAAGCAGTCGATCGCACCGACGTAAGTCGTGCGCGTCCGGTGGCCTGTAGTGGCCCCGTCGACCAGCTGGGTCGCGGCCAGCGGAATGCGGAGGTGTCGAGCCCCGCGCCCGGCGAGGGACGCTACGGGTTTTCAAGGCCCGCTGCCGCACCGGCGGCACGCATTCCATGGAGGAGAGCGGCGGTCCCGCCCCGCACCGTCCAAGCGGCCACCCGCTTTCGGGGCGGGGCCTGCATCCTCGGCAGGTTCACTCTCCAAGGCGGAAGACGGAGAATTCGAATCTCAAGGCCTCGCGACCCTCACCCGCTTTCCAGACGGGGACCACCACCTGGTGATTTCATCTCCCATTTGAGGAAGGCGGGCGACTTGAACGCCGCGGGGTTAACCGCGCATCGCTTAGCGGGCGAGCCCGGCACGCCTGTCCGGTTCACCTTCCGTACCGCCCGCGGGACTCGAACCCGCACATCCTGCGGTCTGAACGCAGTGACTCCTACCTGATTGGTCTAGAGCGGCATGAACTACGAGCGGCTGACCGGCTTCGAACCGGCGACCTCCAACTTGGCGAGCTGGCGCTCTGACCCGCTGAGCTACAACCGCATGGAGCCTGTCCGGAGGATCGAACTCCGACTACCGCCTTACCAAGGCGGCGTGCTGACCGTTATCACTAAACAGGCGCAGGCTGGGGAAGCGCGACTCGGACGCGCATCTCAAGGTTCCAAAGACCTGCGGGATGCCGATTACCCCATTCCCCATCAGAGCCCCCGCCCGGTGCCACCCCGGGCTAGCGTTCTTACAAGGAACGCCCGGACGTTGGTCCTCAGGGGCGAAGTACGCTCGGCGGGAGTCGAACCCGCACCAACTTGGCGCTCAACCAAGCCCGTCTACCAAGGTTGCGGCACGAGCGCATGGAGCCTCTGGACCGACTCGAACGGTCTCCTCCGGGTTACGACGCCGGTACTCTGCCGGGTGAGCTACAGAGGCGTGGCTCCGGGAGCTGGGGTCGAACCAACATCTCCAGGTTCAGGGCCTGGAATCCTGCCATTGAACGATCCCGGATAAAGTGCCGTTTGAGTTCGCGAGGTGGTCTAGCCGATTGCCGTCACTCCCGCATAGTGCGCCGCGAGGGACTTGAACCCCCAAAACCGTCAGGTTAAGAATCTGCCGCTCTACCAATTGAGCTAGCGGCGCATGGAGCGAATGAGGAGAATCGAACTCCCATTATCAGCTTGGAGGGCTGCGGCTCTGCCATTGAGCTACATTCGCGCGGGTCCCGCAGGGATCGAACCTGCCTGCGCCGGGTTTCGGCCGGCTGCTAATCCGTCTCAGCTAGAGACCCGTGGTCGGGAAGCGAGGACTCGAACCCCGTCTGCCTGCTCCCAAAGCAGGAGCGCTTACCCTTACGCCACATCCCGTTACGTCGGGACCCGCGGAGTCGAACCGCGTTTCTCCTGAATCCGAATCAGGCAGATTACCGTCTTCCTCGATCCCGAGTTGTGCTGCGGCGCCCTGGCGCCCGCTGAGCGCTAGCCTTTACCCCGGCATTTGAACCCGGGTCCAGGGCGCGGTCCCGTAGAACGCTGGTGCAGCACGGTGGAGACGCCGGGAATCGAACCCGGTCGGCGATGCTTGCAGGGCATGCCCGCTACCTCAGCTACTCATCCCCAAGGCCGCTGCGGTCCGGCCGCAGCGGCAATTCCGGCAGGCATGGCGGGCCTGCCGTTAATGGTGCTCACGCTATTGACGAGTCAACAAACAAGCACGTTCACCCTTGGGTGGTGCTCCGCAGGGACCGCAGGAGTTGAACCCGCATTCCGCTCGGGTTGGAGCCGAGCCGCCTATCCGCTGGCTGATCCCTGTGCAAATAAAAACCGCCCCTGGGGATACCCCTGGGGCGGTCGCCTCTCGCGGCTTAATGGCCTAAGACGGCAACCACCCACCCCGGTATCCGGGCCAGCTCACGCTGCGAGGACGGGTGCATGTACCCGTCTCGCTCCGCGTCTTTCCAGAACGTCATGTTTCGATGGTAAGAGGTCCGCACACAGGGGGCAACGCAATATTCGCCCGTTCTCTTCCCGGCCTTCGTCCAGCGATCATCGCCGAGAACGCGAAAGGGCCAGATCGTGCCCACGCCGGTTACCGGCTCGTCCTGGATCACAGCGCGTCGCCCAGCGCGAGCAGCACCCCCGCGGCGCCGGAGATACCCCGCAGGAAGCGGTCGACCTCCAGGTTCTCGTTCGGCGCATGGTTGCGTTCGTCAGCGTTGGCGAACGGGATGCCGTAACACGGCACGCCCAGCGCGTCGCCGAACTCCGCGATCGGCAGGCTGCCTCCCAGCGCGGGGATCAGCAGCGGCTCCTCGCCCAGCCCGGCCCGCGCGCCACGCAGCACCGCGTCGGTGTACGGAGTCTCCAGCGGCGTGCTATGCGGCTCCATCCTCGCGCCGAACGTGACCTCGGCGCCCGGGTCATGCCGGGCGACATGCCGTCTGATCGCGTCGGCGACGTCGGCGGTCCGCTGCCCGCCGACCAGGCGCATATCGCATTTGGCGACTGCCACGTTCGGAATGATCGTGCGGTGCTCCCCTGCGTCCTCGCAGGTGAGGGAGTTGATGGTGAAGGTCGGGCGGAACAGCCGCTGATAGTAGCCGGTGTCGGCGGGTGGTTCCATCGCGTCTACGCCGAGGAGTTCGAGCATCGCCTTGGTGTCGACCGGCAGGACGTCGAGCGCCGCCTGCTCGGCGGACGACAGCGGGGCAACTCCGTCGTGCGCGCCCTCGATCAGAACCGTGCCGTCGGCGGAGCGCATCGAGGCGAGCAGGTGGACCAGGCGCCAGGCTGGGTTCGGCGCCACGCCGCCCCAGTTACCCGAATGCAGCGGCGCCACCGCTCCGGTCACCCTGATCTGGAAACTCACGACGCCGCGCACGCCGAGCACGACCCACGGCCGGCCGGACTCGTGCACAGGTCCGTCGCTCCACACCGCGAGGTCTGGCCTGTCATTCGCGCTGTCCTTTGCGCGGCCGTCGGCCGGGAAGCGGCGCCTGAGGGCGGCGGCCAGGCTGGGGCTGCCGATCTCCTCCTCGCCGTCGAGGAGCATGGTGACCCGGCACGGCAGGGACCCGGTGAGCTCCTTGAGGGCGCGCAGCCCGAGCAGTTGCGCGAGATGCTGGCCCTTGTTGTCGCCGGTGCCCCGGCCGTACATCCGCCCGTTCCTGATGGTGGGCTCGAACGGGGGAGTGTGCCAATCAGCCAGAGGGCCCGGCGGCTGGACGTCGTAATGCCCGTAGATCAGCACGTGCGGCGCGCCGTTCGCGCCCGACTGGTTGCCTGGTGGCGTGCCGAGGATCAGCGGCAGGCCATCGGTCTGGACGATTTCCGGCGTGAGCCCGCAGCGCTGGACGAGTTCGGCGCCGTACGTGGTGGCCTCGGGGAATCCGGTGCCGTCGCTGCTGATGCTCGGCTGCCTGATCCACTCGGCCAGCTCCGCGACGCACTCCTCGCGGTGCGCCGCGACCCAGTCGCCCACTCGGGCCAGCACCTCGCGCCCATCAGCTCCGTCGGCGCGCCCATCAGCTCCGTCAGCTCCGCCAGACCGAGCCATTGACCCTCCACTGATTTCATTTTTTGCCATCAGTGACAGTCGATCACGCCAGGCGCGACCCGGGTAACGAGCCCGCACGACCGGCCGGCCGTCCGGGGGTGCCGCGACGGTGTCGTCACTCCCACCTGAACAGGCGCGCGGCGAGAGCGATTGCCACGGCGGCCCAGACCGCCAGCGTGACCGTGTTCCCGACGGGGAACACGGTCTGGTGCTGCAGGACGTTCCGCAAGCCGGTCGACAGCGCTCCGGTCGGCAACAGCTCAAGGGCGGGCCGCGCCGCGGCGGGGAACTTGGTCAGCGGGAAGACCACGCCGCCCACGCCGAGCAGCACGATGTAGACGAGGTTGGCGGCGGCCAGGGTGGCCTCGGCGCGCAGCGTGCCGGCCATCAGCAGCGCAAGCCCGCTGAATGCGGCCGTGCCGAGCGCGATGAGAAGCGGCGCGACCACGATCGCGGCCGGGCTGGCGTCCGGACGCCAGCCGATGGCCAACCCGACGGCGAGGATGAGCACACCCTGCAACAATTCGACCGCCACCACGGTGGTGGTCTTGGCCGCGATCAGGCCGGCGCGCGACAAGGGCGTGGCCCCCAGCCGTTTCAGCACGCCGTACCGCCGCTCGAAGCCGGTCGCGATCGCCTGGCTGGTGAACGCGGTCGACATCACCGCCAGCGCGATGATCCCGGGGGTTAGGAAGTCAACCCTGCTCAGGCCCGCCCCGAAGTTCACCAGCGGCTCGAGGCTGAACGCAGCCAGCAGCAGCAGCGGGATGATCAGGACGAGCAGGAGCTGCTCGCCGTTGCGCAGCAGCGTCCGGGTTTCCAGCCCGGCCTGCGCCGCGATCATCCGCCGCAGCGGCGCCGCCCCCGGGGCCGGCTGAAAGGCGGGTCCGGGGGCCGAGGGGGTCTGGGGGGAAAGGTCTCCCCCCAGGATCGGGGGGTCTGAGGGGGGTCGTCCCCCCTCGTCAGCAGCGCCCCCCCGGGCTAGCACGGTCATGTCCGGAGGTCCCTTCCGGTGAGCTCGAGGAACACGTCCTCCAGCGTGCGGCTCTCGATCCGGAGGCTGTTGGCGAGCACGCCGCGCTCCGCGCACCACGCGGTCACCGCGGCGAGCAGCAGCGGATCCACCGCCCCGTGGGCCTCGATCACGTAGTGGCCGGCCGGCGACTCCTTGACCGCGCTGGCGGGAGGCAGGACCGTGAGCAGGCTCTCGATGTCCAGGCCCGGATCGGCGCGGAACCTGAGCTGGCCGACCGTGCCGGTGAGCTGCGTCGGCGTGCCGGCCGCCACGAGCTGCCCGTGATCGATGATGGCCACGTGGTCGCAGAGGCGTTCGGCTTCCTCCATGAAGTGCGTGGTGAGGATGACGCTCACGCCCTCGGAGCGCAGCCTGGCGATCAGCTCCCAGGTGGCGTGGCGGGCCTGCGGGTCCATCCCGGCCGTCGGCTCGTCGAGGAAGACCAGTTCCGGGCGGCCGATGACGGCCGCGGCCAGGGACAGCCGCTGCTGCTGCCCGCCTGACAGCCGCTTGTAGGGCAGGCGCGCGACGGGGGAGAGCCCGACCAGGTCGAGCAGCGCCGCCGGATCGACGGGGCGGGCGTGAAAGCGGCTCAGCAGCTTCAGGTAGTCGGCGGCGGGCACGGCAGGGGGGATGCCGCCGGACTGGAGCATCACCCCGACCCGCGGCCGCAGGGCGCGGGCGTCCCGCACCGGGTCCAGCCCGAGGACGCGCACCGTTCCCTGGTCGGGCCGCCGGTAGCCCTCGCAGATCTCGATCGTGGTGGTCTTGCCCGCGCCGTTCGGCCCGAGGATGCCGGTCACCGCGCCCCGCACCGCCGCCAGCGAGAGTCCGTCCACGGCGGCCGTCTGGCCGTACCTCTTGACGAGCCCGCCGACCTCAACGGCAGGCGCCGCCTGGTCTGCCGGAGTCACCGGCACCGTACCCACGCACGCGAGTCTACGGTGGCGCGCACCCGCCCGCGCGACGCCTATACCGCCACGCCCCGCGCTCTCACGAAGAGTTTTGGTACCAAACCGGGGGGCAAGGGTCTTCCCGAGTCTGAAATGGGCCTTCACGGAGCCGTCGCCTTATACCTCGGGGGGGTATGGTGTAGGGTCGGGAACTCAGAGGCTGGAAGGGGTGAGTCGGATCGGCGCCATCGCGCACGCGCTGAGCATTACAGGGTCGATGGCCTGGGAGATCACCTGGGCGCTGATCCTCGGGTTCGGGCTGTCGGCGGTGATCCAGGCCCTGGTCAGGAAGTCCACCATCGCCCGGCTCCTCGGCGATGACCGCCCGCGGACCCTCGCGGTGGCGGCCGGCCTGGGGGCCGCGTCGTCGTCCTGCTCGTACGCCGCGGTGGCGCTGGCGCGAGCGCTGTTCCGCAAGGGGGCCAGCTTCACCGCGGCGATGGCGTTCGAGATCGCCTCGACCAACCTGGTGATCGAGCTCGGGGTCATCCTGGCGCTGCTGATGGGCTGGCAGTTCACCCTGGCCGAGTTCGTCGGCGGCCCGGTGATGATCGTCCTGCTCGCGGTGCTGTTCCGGCTGTTCCTGCGGGACCGGCTGTTGCGCGAGGCGCGGACGCAGGCGGACCGCGGGGTAGCCGGCTCGATGGAGGGCCACGCCGCGATGGACATGGCCGTCGCGCGCCCCGGCTCGTTCGCGAGCCGCCTGTTCTCGCGTGACGGCTACACCGCCGTGGCGCACGTGTTCGTGATGGAGTGGGCCGCGATCATCAGGGACCTGATCATCGGCCTGGTCGCCGCCGGGGCGATCGCCGCCTGGGTGCCCGACCGCTTCTGGCGGGTCTTCTTTCTGGCCGGCCACCCGCTCGCGGCGAAGGTGTGGGGGCCGCTCATCGGGCCCCTGGTGGCCATCATCTCGTTCGTGTGCTCGATCGGGAACGTCCCGCTGGCGGTCGTGCTGTGGAAGGGCGGCATCAGCTTCGGCGGCGTGGTGGCCTTCATCTTCGCCGACCTGATCATCGCGCCGATCCTGAACATCTACCGGAAGTACTACGGTGCGCGGATGGCGCTGTTCCTGCTCGGCACGTTCTACGCCGCGATGGCCGCCGCCGGGTATGTCGTGGAACTGGTCTTCGGCGGCCTCGGCCTGATCCCGAGCCCGGCCCGCGCCAGGATCCCCGATCAGGGCGTGTCGTGGGACTACACGACCTGGCTGAATATCGTCTTCCTGGCCCTGGCCGCCGCGCTGATCGCGCGATTCGCCCGCACCGGCGGGCTCGCTATGCTGCGCATGATGGGCGGCTCGCCGGACGGCCACGAGCACCACCACATGGACGCGCACGCGTCCGGCACGACGTAAGCGATACGGAGGACGACCGGATGGACGAGGACCGGGCACGCGCCCTGCTGCTCGCCGAGCGCGATGAGGTGCGGGGCCTGCTCAAGGGGGCCGAGGACGCGGGCCGTGACGACCGCGTGGCCGAGGTGGACAGCGAAGCGGAGGACCAAGAGGACGCCGCTCTCGCGCTCACCGAGGAGGGCGAGGACGACGCGATCGCCGAGAGCATGCGCGACCGGCTAGACGCCATCGAGCGCGCGCTGCACCGGCTGGACGACGGCACGTACGGGCGCTCCGTCCGCAGCGGCGAGCCGATTCCCGACGAGCGCCTGGAAGCCGACCCCGCGGCGGAACTCACCGTCGAGGAAGCCAGGGCCGCCGAGCGCGGCTGAGCCTGCCCGGTCAGGGTCGGCTAGCCTCGCGCCCCCCACTGGCCCCACCGGCATCGGGGTACAGCCTATGGTTGTGGCAACCAACCAGAAGAACTGTTAGCAAGCGGCAACCATCGGTTAAAGAAGCTGGCCCTACGCCTGGTTCGCGTAAGCAAGTACCACGCCGAGGTCCGGGAAGCGGCCCTACGCCTGGCTCGGGAAGCTGGCCCTACGCCTGATTCGCGGAAGCAGGTCCAGGCCGAGGTCCGGGAAGTGGGCTCTATGCCTGGTTCGGGAGGCGGGCCTTATGCCGCGGGCGGTGGGACTTGGGGGCCGTACGGCCGCGGGGGTTCTAGGCGCGCCGCCTGCTTGCGGTTGGCCTTCTTGTCCGGGGCCGGCCAGTCGGGGCCGGCCGGCCAGGAGGCGACCCGGACCGGGACGTCGGAGTGCGGGTTGCGGCGGTGGGCGACGAACCGCTCCATCCTGGTCGCACCGGGCAGCTGGACCCGCGCCGAGACGAGACTGGCCTGTCCCGCGGCGAGTTCCACCCAGCAGATCTGCTGGTTGCGCACGTAGGCCGGGGGCAGGCCGAAGCTGCCGTCGATGCCTTCCACGACCGAGGTGCACGACCCCGAGTTGGCGTAGAAGCCGCGTCCGGAGGCGGCCAGCTCCGGGTGATGGGTGTGCCCTGAGATGAAGCCGTGGTAGCCGTCGGCGACGAGGTCGGCGGCGCGCTGGCGCGCCGCTTCGTTCTGCCCGTAGCCCCGCTTGTCGAGCGCCAGCGCGCTGATCGACACCCAGGCTCGCCGGGCCAGCACGGCGACCAGGGCCGCGATCACGACGAGATCGACCAGGGCGCCGTAGCCGAGGATCTCGCCCCGGCGCAGCCACACCTCTGTGTCGGGATACCGCATCCGGAACTGGGTGAACTCCGGTATCCGTACGGCGACGAGGATCACGAGCGGCAGCGCGATCAGCCACCACAGGTGCCGGCCCAGCTTGCGGTAGACGAGCCGGGATCCGACGAACGACGGGAAGTCGGTCGGGTCCGACATTTCGTGCGCCCCGTCGACCCAGCCGCGGCCGAGCCACTCGATCCGCGGGATGACTTCCCTGACGATGTGGTGGCCCATCGGCGTATCCAGCGGGTTGCGCGCGTCGCAGAAACAGTTGTACGGGTCAAGCTGGTGGCCGTGCTCGACCCGGATCTTCCTGCCGTCGGCCAGGATCAGGTCGGCGGCCAGGCACAGCCTGGCGCCGGTCATCTCGCGCACCGCATCCGCGGCCTTGACGTCCCAGGCCAGGTCGCCGTCGTGGTTGCCGATCGTGTAGATGACCTGCCCGCCGCGCGCGGTCACGTGGAGCAGCGCCGCGCACAGGTCCTCGTGCGCGCGCAGGATGTCGGTGGCCGTCGATCCGGGGAAGCCGAGCAGTTCGACCACGTCCCCGGCGAGGACGACGCTGAGCGTGCCGGTCTGGTCGGCCAGGTGCCGCGCCAGCGTCTCGCAGGACCGCCCGGACACGTCGGTGCGGACCGGCGGGAGGTGCAGGTCGCTGAGCGTTATCACCTTGTGGTCGGGCGGGATGTCCACCTCGAGCAGGTCCACGAGGTCAGGTCGCGGCGCAGGCATGGCGGTGCGTGTCTTTCTCGGGCTTTCCCGGGAGTTGGTTCCTAAAGTGGCTGGTTCGTTCGGTGATCTAGTTTGTTCGTACCAGGTTTCTTCCCCGCCAGCGAGTTCCCCATCGGCACGGCACGAGGGCACCACCAAGAATTCACGGCGCAGAAAGCTAACGCGCGTCCGGCCGCCACGCAGGCCGGAAGCGGGTCAGGGGACGGGGAACCACCGGCCGTTCGGCAAGAAAAGTATTTAGCAGCAAGTGGCCGACCAGATACCGTCCCTAGCTATGGAATCCGGGGAGTACGACCACCACGCGGTCGAGGCAGCGGCCCGCGCGCTCTGGGAGGCGCACGACATCTACCGGTATGACCCGGGAGGCCCGGACGGGGCGCCGACGTTCAGCGTGGACACGCCGCCGCCGTATGTGTCGGCGGCGCACCTGCACGTCGGGCACGCGATGAGCTACTCGCAGCCCGACTTCATCGTCCGCTACCGGCGGATGCGGGGCGAGCGGGTGTTCTACCCGATCGGGTTCGACGACAACGGCCTGCCCACCGAACGGTACGTGGAGCAGGCCCACGGCGTCCGTGCGGTCGACATGCCGCGGGCGGAGTTCGTGGCGCTGTGCCTGGCCGAGACCCAGCGGACGGCCGCGCGGTACGAGGACCTGTGGCGGCGGCTCGGGCTGTCGCTCGACTGGTCGCTCCGCTACTCGACCATCGACGCCCGCTGCCAGCGGACCTCCCAGACCGCCTTCATCGCTTTGCACGAGAAAGGCTACGTGCGTCGCGCCGCCGAGCCGATCCTGTGGTGCCCGGAGGACCGCACCTCGCTGGCCCAGGCGGACGTGGAGGACCTGGAGCGGACGAGCAGGCTGTACACGATCAGGTTCGACGGCCCCGGCGACCGGGCGCTGCTGATCGCCACGACGCGGCCCGAACTGCTGCCGGCCTGCGTGGCGCTGTACCACCACCCCGCTGACCTTCGCTACGCGGAGCTGGAAAGCGCGCGGGTGCCGCTGTTCGACTACGAGGTGCCGGTGCTGGCCGATGAGGACGTGGATCCGGAGTACGGGACCGGGCTGATGATGGTGTGCACGTTCGGCGACAGCGAGGACGTGCTGCGGTGGCGGCGCGACCACCTGGCGCTGCGCCTGGTGGTGGAGCCGGACGGACACCTCGGCGAGTTGGCGGGGGGGTTCGCCGGGCTGACGGTGAGCCAGGGGCGTTCGGCCATCGTGAAGGCGCTGGAGGCGGCCAGACGGCTGGCGGGCAGCGTGCCGGTACGGCAGGTGGTCGGGGTGCACGAGCGGTGCCAGACCCCGATCGAGTTCCAGATCAGGCCGCAGTGGTTCATCGCGGTCCGGGAGAACGCCGGCCGGTTCCTGGTCCGCGCGGCCGAGCTTGAGTGGATCCCGCCCTTCATGCGCCGGCGGCTCGAGGACTGGATCGACGGGCTCAAGTGGGACTGGAACATCACCAGGCAGCGGCGCTACGGGGTGCCGTTCCCGGTGTGGTTCTGCGCCTCGTGCAACGCGCCGGTTCTGGCCAGGCCCGAGGACCTGCCGGTGGACCCGCTCACCGACGCGCCGCCGGTGACGGCCTGCCCGGCCTGCGGATCGGCCGAGTTCACCGGGGACCCGGACGTGATGGACACGTGGATGACCTCGTCGCTGACCCCGCAGATCAACGACGGGTGGGCGCTCGGCGGCACTGACCCGGCGCTGGCGCCCATGTCGATGCGGGTCCAGGCGTTCGAGATCATCAGGACGTGGCTGTTCTACTCCGTGGTGCAGTCCGAGCTGCTGTTCGGCCTGCTGCCGTGGCGGACGGCGCTGATCTCCGGCTGGGGGCTGAGCGAGCAGGGCAAGAAGCTGTCCAAGCGCGACCTGGACCGGTCGACGCAGGCCGACGGCTACAACCGGTACGTGCCGGACGACGTGATGGACAAGTACGGCGCGGACGCGCTGCGCCTGTGGGCGACCCGGGGGCGGATCGGCACCGATCTGAAGTACAACGAGAAGGACATCAGGACCGGCAGGAAGTTCGCGGTCAAGCTGTGGAACGTGGGCCGGTTCCTGTCCCTGAACCTGGGCGACTTCAGCCCTTCACGTACTGCTTTCGTGCCGCTGGGGGAGCGGGCCATCGTCGACCGGTGGGTGCTGTCTCACCTGGCCGAGGCGGTGACCGAGGCGACGGCGGCGTTCGAGGCCTACGACTACATGCAGGCGCACCAGGCCGCCTCCCGGATGTTCTGGTCCATCTACGCCGACCGCTACGTCGAGATGATCAAGGACCGTTTCGGCGAGGGCGCCGGATCCGGAGTCCATCCGGATAGCGCCCGGTGGACGCTGTGGGAGTCCTACCGCGTGCTGCTCGGGCTGTTCGCGCCGTTCGCGCCGTTCGTGACCGAGCACATGTACCAGCGGTTCTACCGCGATCACGAGGACGCGGTCTCGCTACACCTGACCTGGTGGCCCGCCGCCGATCCGGCGTGGGCGGCTCCCGCGGACCGCGCGGCCGTGGACCAGCTGGCGGTCATCCTGGACGCCACCCGGGCGCTGCGCAGCGCGCTCCGGCTGGGCAACTCGGCCCGGCTCAGCGAGCTGATCGTGCAAGCGCGCGACGCGCAGGCCGAGGCGCTGCTCGATCAGATCGCCGAACCCCTCCGCCTCGCCGCCCGCGCCGACGCCGTGGTCCGCGGCCCGGCCGCCCATCCCAGCGGCGTGGAAGGGATCACGGTCGGCATCGTCGCCTAACCCGGCAGGTCGGCTAGCACGTCGGTAAGGTCGCGGTCCGCTGCCGCCCGGCGCGGATCGGCTGGTACAGCGCGGCGGTCGCCCGGGCGGCCTCCGCCAGCCTCGCGCGCAGGGCGGGGGGCTCCAGCACCTCGATGTCTGGGCCGAGGGCCCCGGACCGGTGCGCGACAATATCCGGGTGCGGACGATAGCTCTGGAAGAGCACTTCTGGACGGCCAGCCTTGCGGCGGGGCCCGGCACGGGCCCGCTGGCCACCTGGGGCCCGCAGATCGGCGACCGGCTCCGTGACCTGGCCTCCGGACGGCTGGCCGACATGGACGCCAACGGGATCGACCTGCAGGTCATCTCGCACGTGGCCCCGGCCGCACAGGGCCTCGAAGGCGCCGAGGCGCTGGCCCGCGCCCGCGAGGCCAACGACCTGCTGGCCGCGGCGGTGCAGGCGCATCCCCACCGGTTCGCCGGCTTCGCGACGCTGCCCACTGCCGACCCGCACGCGGCGGCCGACGAACTCGAGCGGGCCACCGGCGAACTCGGCTTCGCCGGCGCCCTGGTCAACAGCACCCTCGGCTCCAACGGGGCGTTCCTGGACGACGCCAGGTTCGAACCGCTGCTGGACCGTTTCGAGCGGCTCGACGCGCCGCTGTACCTGCATCCCGCGCCGCCGCCGGTGGCCCTGCGCGAGGTGCTCTACGGCGGGCTGCCGCCGGCCGTGGCGGCCAGGCTGGCGACCGGCGCCTGGGGCTGGCACGCCGAGGCGGGCCTGCACGTGCTGCGGATGGTTGCCACCGGCGTTTTCGACCGCCATCCCGGGCTCAGGATGATCGTCGGCCACTGCGGCGAGATGCTGCCGTTCATGCTGGCCCGCATCGACGCGTTGCTGCGCCCGGACAGGCTGGCCCTAGCGCCGTCGGAGTACTTCCTGCGCAACATCTGGGTGACGACCAGCGGGCTGTTCAGCATCCCGCCGGTGATGTGCACCGTGCAGGTGCTCGGCGTGGACCGGGTGCTGTTCAGCGTCGACTACCCGTTCGGCTCCAACGCGGCGGGCCGCCGGCTGCTCGACACGCTGCCGCTCAGCCCGGACGACGTGGCCAAGATCGCCGGCGGCAACGCCGAGCGCGTACTGGGTCTGCGGCCCTCCGCCGCCCAGGGTCCGGAGCCGGCGGTGGGACCGTGATTTACGTCACGTCCGTGTTGTGAAAAGTTTGCCCTGGCAGGGGTATTTACGGCATAATGGCGTTGTGAAAAGCTTTCGATCAGCCGAGGGCCCGACCAGGGCCCAGGTCGCGCGGCTGATCCTGGAACTCGGGCCGTCGACCGCCGCCACGCTGGGCGGCAGGCTCGGGCTCACCCCTGCGGCCATCCGGCGCCATCTGGACAACCTGCTCGCCGAGGGCCTGATCGAGACCAGGACGGCCAGGACCTACGGCAACCGGGGCCGCGGCAGGCCGGCCAAGGTCTTCGTCATCACCGACGCCGGACGGAGCGCGTTCGAGCACGCCTACGACGACCTGGCGAGCAGCGCGCTGCGCTTCCTGGCCGAGACGGCCGGGCCCGAGGCGGTCACCGAGTTCGCCCGCAGGCAGCTCGCCGACCTGGAGCGCAGGTACGCGCCGGTGGTCGACCACCCGGAGCTCGCCGACCGGGTGCAGGCCCTGGCCGGCGCGCTGACCGCCGACGGCTACGCGGCGTCGGCCGGCCCGGCGCCCGCGATCGGCGGCATGGCCGGGGAGCAGCTCTGCCAGCACCACTGCCCGGTGGCGCACGTGGCGGCCGAGTTCCCGCAGCTGTGCGAGGCGGAGACCGAGGCGTTTGGTAGGTTGCTCGGCACTCCCGTACAGCGCCTGGCTACGATCGCGCACGGCGACGGCATCTGCACCACGCACGTCACCGCCCAGCCGGTTGGGAAGGCTGGCCCGGGGAAGACGAGTACGGTCGCGGTAGTTATACAAAGGGGAATTTCCGGGCCGGCCGGAGAAGGCCGGGCCGCTTCAGAAATCACCGAAATCACCACAGAGTCCGGAGGGCTCTTGACATGACCACCACTACGCAGGAACAGCTCGAAGGGCTGGGCACGTACAGGTTCGGCTGGGCCGACTCGGACGTGGCCGGCGCGGCCGCGCGCCGCGGCCTGTCCGAAGAGGTGGTCCGCGACATCTCGGCGCGGAAGAACGAGCCGGAGTGGATGCTCGACATGCGGCTCAAGGGCTTGAAGTACTTCGGCCGCAAGCCGCTGCCCACCTGGGGCGCTGACCTGTCCGATATCGACTTCGACAACATCAAGTACTTCGTCCGCTCCACGGAGAAGCAGGCCGCGAGCTGGGACGAGCTCCCCGCGGATATAAAGAACACCTACGATAGGCTCGGAATCCCGGAAGCGGAAAAGCAAAGGCTAATTGCCGGCGTCGCGGCCCAGTACGAAAGCGAAGTGGTGTACCACAAGATCCGCGAGGATCTTGAGGCGAAGGGCGTCATTTTCCTCGACACCGATACCGCGCTCAAGGAGCAGCCGGACCTGTTCCGCGAGTATTTCGCCACGGTCATCCCGCCGGGCGACAACAAGTTCGCCGCGCTCAATACCGCGGTCTGGTCGGGCGGGAGTTTCATCTACGTGCCGAAGGGCGTGCACGTGGAAATCCCGCTGCAGGCCTATTTCCGCATCAACACCGAGAACATGGGCCAGTTCGAGCGGACCTTGATCATTGTCGACGAGGGCGCTTACGTCCATTACGTCGAAGGCTGCACCGCGCCCATCTACAAGTCCGACTCGCTGCATTCCGCGGTGGTCGAGATCATCGTCAAGAAGGACGCGCGCTGCCGGTACACGACGATCCAGAACTGGAGCGCCAACGTCTACAACCTGGTCACCAAGCGCGCCATCGCGCAGCAGGGCGCGACGATGGAGTGGATCGACGGCAACATCGGCTCCAAGGTGACGATGAAGTACCCGGCGGTCTACCTGATGGGTGAGCACGCGCGGGGCGAGACGCTGTCGGTCGCGTTCGCGGGCCAGGGCCAGCACCAGGACGCGGGCGCGAAGATGGTGCACTGCGCGCCGAACACCTCCTCGACGATCATCTCCAAGTCGGTAGCCAGGGCCGGCGGCCGGACCTCCTACCGTGGCCTGGTCAACGTGCAGGAGGGCGCCGAACACTCCAAGTCCACGGTCAAGTGCGACGCGCTCCTCGTGGACACGGTCAGCCGCAGCGACACCTACCCGTACGTGGACGTCCGCGAGGACGACGTGGAGATGGGCCACGAGGCCACCGTGTCCAAGATCTCAGATGACCAGCTGTTCTACCTGATGAGCCGCGGCATGACCGAGGACGAGGCGATGGCCACGATCGTCCGCGGGTTCGTCGAGCCGATCGCCCGCGAGCTGCCCATGGAGTACGCGCTCGAACTGAACCGGCTGATCGAGCTGCAGATGGAGGGGGCGGTCGGCTGATGTCGGCTGGGCTTCAGGGAGCGATCGAATCGGCTCCCGTCACCAGGCTGCACGAACGGCGGTCCTACGACCCGGCGGACTTCGCCGTGCCCGGTGGCCGCGAGGAGGAGTGGCGGTTCACCCCGCTGCGCCGGCTCCGCGGGCTGCACACCGACAATCCGCTGCCCGCCGCCCGGGTGCCCGTGGAAGTGCAGGTGGATCCGGCCCCCGAGGTAAAAGCCTTTATAGCCGAACGATCGGTGGCTAACCTCCCGCGCACCTTCATCCCGGCCGACCGGGTGAGCGCCAAGGCGTACGCGTCGTTCGAGGAGGCGACCGTGATCGCGGTGCCGGCGGAGGCCGACGCCTCGCGGCCCACGGTCGTCACCGTGACCGGGCACGGCGCCGACGGCGCCGGGTACGGCCACCTGCTGGTGCAGTCCGAGCCGTACTCCCGGGCCGTGGTCGTGCTCGACTACCGCGGCAGCGCCACCTACGCGGACAACGTGGAGCTGGTGGTCGGCGACGGCGCGTCGCTGTCGCTGGTCAGCCTGCACGACTGGGCCGATGACACCGTCCACCTGTCGTACCACTACGCCACCCTCGGGCGGGACGCCAGGCTCAGGCACGCCGCGGTCACGCTGGGCGGGTCGGTGGTGCGGCTCGCTCCCTCGGTGCGCTACGACGGTCCCGGCGGCGACGCCGAGCTGACCGGCCTGTACTTCGCCGACGCGGGCCAGCACCTCGAGCACCGGCTGTTCGTCGACCACGACCAGCCGAACTGCCGCAGCCGCGTCACCTACAAGGGCGCCCTGCAGGGCGAGGACGCGCACGCGGTGTGGATCGGCGACGTCCTGATCAGGCCCGAGGCCACCGGCACGAACACCTACGAGTACAACAGGAACCTGGTGCTGACCGACGGCACCCGGGTCGACTCGGTGCCGAACCTGGAGATCCTCACCGGCGAGATCATCGGGGCCGGGCACGCCAGCGCCAGCGGCAGGCTCGAGGATCACCACCTGTTCTACCTGATGGCCCGCGGCATTCCGTACGAGCAGGCCCGCGCTCTGGTCATCCGCGGGTTCTTCGGCCAGCTCATCGACACCATCGAGGTGCCCGAGTTCCGTGAGCGGATCACCGAGGCCATCGAGGCGGAGCTGACCAGGTCCCTGCCTTCTGGAGCGCTGTGATGACCGAGACCCGTGTCTTCCTCCGGGCCTGCGCCCTATCCGATCTGCCCGCCGAGGGCGTGATCGGCGTCGAGGTGGCGGGGGAGCCGGTGGCTATAGCCCGGGCCGAGGGCGAGGTCTACGCGATACGCGACGTCTGCTCGCACGCCGAGGTTCCGCTGTCCGAGGGCGAGATCTACGACCACACCGTCGAGTGCTGGCTGCACGGGTCGTGCTTCGACCTGCGCACCGGCGAGCCCACCGGGCTGCCCGCCACCGAACCCGTTCCCGTCTATCCCGTCAAGATCGAAGGCGACGACGTCTACGTCGCCGTCAACAAGGAGTCATAGTGGCCACCCTCGAGATCCGCGACCTGCACGTCAGCGTGGAGGGCCCTGCTGGTTCAGCCGGCGGTGCCGGCGGGCCGGGCGTGCAGCGGGAGATCCTGCGCGGCGTCGACCTGACCGTCGCCGAGGGCGAGACGCACGCCCTCATGGGCCCGAACGGCTCTGGCAAGTCCACCCTGGCCTACGCGATCGCCGGGCACCCCAAGTACAAGGTCACCCAGGGCAGCGTGACGCTGGACGGCGAGGACGTGCTGGCCATGAGCGTGGACGCGCGCGCCAGGGCCGGCCTGTTCCTGGCCATGCAGTACCCGGTCGAGGTGCCGGGCGTCTCGGTGTCGAATTTCCTGCGGACCGCGGTCACCGCGGTCCGCGGCGAGGCGCCCAAGCTCCGCGTCTTCGTGAAGGAACTGCGCGCGGCCATGGCCGCGCTCTCCATCGACCCGGCCTTCGCCGAGCGCAACCTGAACGAGGGGTTCTCCGGCGGGGAGAAGAAGCGGCACGAGATCCTCCAGCTCGAGCTGCTCAACCCGAAGGTGGCGATCTTGGACGAGACCGACTCGGGCCTGGACATCGACGCGCTCAAGATCGTGTCGGAGGGCATCAACCGGTTCCGCGAGCAGCCGGGCCACGCGATGTTGCTGATCACCCACTACACCCGGATCCTGCGGTACGTGAAGCCGGACTTCGTGCACGTGTTCGTAGGCGGGCGGATCGTCGAGGAGGGCGGCCCCGAGCTGGCCGACCTGCTGGAGGCCGAGGGGTACGAGCGGTTCGCCGGGGTCCCCGCGTGAACGCCACGGTGGCGCACCTTCCCGTCGACGCGATCCGCGCCGACTTCCCGGCGCTGGCCAGGACGGTGCGCAACGGCAACCAGCTCGTCTACCTGGACTCCGGGGCGACCTCGCAGAAGCCCGTCCAGGTGCTCGACGCCGAGCGCTCGTTCTACGAGCTGCACAACTCCGCCGCGCATCGCGGCACCCACCTGCTCGGCGAGGAGGCCACGGACGTCTACGAGGGCGCCAGGGATAAGGTGGCCGCGTTCATCGGGGCCCAACCCGGCGAGGTCGTGTTCACCAAGAACGCCACCGAGGCGATCAACCTGGTCGCCTACGCGATGAGCAACGCGACCGTTTCCGCCGGGGTCCCGGGTTCGCCGCGGTTCCGCGTGCTGCCTGGCGACGAGATCCTGATCACCGAGATGGAGCATCACGCCAACCTCGTCCCCTGGCAGCAGCTGTGCGAGCGGACCGGCGGCACGCTGCGCTGGCTGAGCGTCACCGCGGACGGCCGGCTCGACCTGGACCACCTGGACGACATGATCACCGGCCGGACCAAGATCGTCGCGGTGACCCACCAGTCGAACGTCACGGGGACGATCCCGCCGGTGGCCGAGATCGCCAGGGCGGCGCACGAGAAGGGCGCGCTGGTGCTGGCCGACGCGGCCCAGTCGGTGCCGCATCAGCCGGTCGACGTGGCCTCGCTCGGCGTCGACTTCCTCGCCTTTTCCTCGCACAAGATGCTCGGGCCCTACGGGATCGGCGTGCTCTACGGCCGCGCCGAGCTGCTCGAGGCGATGCCGCCGTTCCTGACCGGCGGATCGATGATCGAGGTGGTGCGGATGGAGGGCAGCACGTTCCTGCCGCCCCCGCAGCGGTTCGAGCCCGGGGTCCCCGCCGTCGCCGAGGCGGCGGGCCTGGCCGCGGCCGTCGATTACCTCACCGGGCTGGGCATGGGCAACGTGGCGGCGCACGAGGAGTCGCTGACCGCGCACGCCCTCGATTCCCTGCGCGAGATCAACGGCGTGCGCATCCTGGGGCCCGACACCACCAAGGACCGCGGCGGTGCCGTCTCGTTCGAGGTCCAGGGCGTCCACCCGCACGACGTGGGGCAGGTGCTCGACGAACTGGGCATCGCGGTCCGCACCGGGCACCACTGCGCCTGGCCGCTGCACCGCGCCCTGGGCGTGCAGGCCAGCACCCGGGCCAGCTTCTACGTTTACAACACCCACGCCGAGGTAGACGCCCTGGCCGAGGGCATCCGCTACGCCCAGCGCTTCTTCGGCGTGGAACGCTAGCCGGGATGACCGCACGAGCTTTCCGCGTTAGGAGGTGACGTGATGCAACTCGAGTCGATGTACCAGGAGATCATCCTGGATCACTACCGCAACCCTCATCACAAGGGGCTGCGGGAGCCGTTTGACGCCGAAGTGCACCACGTCAACCCGGTCTGCGGGGACGAGGTGACCCTGCGGGTCACCCTCAAGGACGTCGACGGCGAGCCCGTGGTGGAGGACCTCTCCTACGACGCGCTCGGCTGCTCGATCAGCCAGGCCAGCGCGTCGGTGATGAGCGATCTCGTGGTCGGGCGGCCGGTCGACGAGGCCATGCGGATCAGCCAGGCGTTCCTGGAGCTGATGAAGTCGCGCGGCGCCGACGTGCCCGACGGGGACGTGCTGGAGGACGCGATGGCGTTCGCGGGCGTGTCCAAGTACCCGGCCAGGATCAAGTGCGCGCTGCTGGCCTGGATGGCGTGGAAGGATGCGACCGCGCGAGCCATGGAAGTGAGGTAAGGCGATGACGGAGAACGCGACCTCGCAGGAGGCGGCGCCGGAGACCGAGGAGGTGACCACCGGCCTCACCGCCGAGCAGGAGGACGTGCTCGAGGCGCTGCGCGACGTGGTTGACCCGGAACTCGGCATCAACGTGGTGGACCTTGGGCTGGTCTACGGGGTCGAGGTCAGCACCGACCGGATCGCCACCATCGACATGACGCTGACCAGCGCGGCGTGCCCGCTGACCGACGTGATCGAGGACCAGGCCGCCGAAGCGCTCGACGGGGTGGTCGCGGACTTCCGGATCAACTGGGTGTGGCTGCCGCCGTGGGGCCCGGAGAGCATCACCGAGGACGGGCGCGAGCAGCTCCGGGCGCTCGGCTTCAACATATAAGGGCCGGATGTAGAACGGCTCCGCGTGAGCCGCGATCCACTCGTCCACCTCGTCGGGCTCGCCCTCGCCCGGGAAGGTGACATCGATGGGGAACCCAGGGCCGGGAACCGCGTCGACGGCCCGCTCGATCGCGGTGATCACGTCCAGCTGCACCTTCTCGCTGGCCGGGTCGTGCAGCGTTACGGAGATGACCAGGCCCTCGCCCTGCCCGGGGACCGACAGCCAGGTCCTGGACGCCTCGCGGACATCGGGAATGGAGCCGAGCACGGCCCGCATCTCGGTGAGCAGCGCGACCGGGTCGGCGGGGGGACGGCCCACCCCGATCTGGGCGCCGTCGCCGTCCGCGAGGGGCATCCGCTCCGCCGCCAGGTAGCGCACGTCGTCCGGGTAGACGGGAATGCTGGCCTTCGTCCCCGGGTTCAGCGCGATGCCCATTCCGGCAGGCAGCAGCCTGGCCAGGTCGGCCGCCGGGACGACGATGTGCGGCGTGGCCGCGGAAGCGCGGTCGCCCGGCTGCGGCTGAGCGTCCTCTTCAGGCAGGCGCGAGGCGGGGACCGATCCCCGCCCGAGGGATCTGGCGCTCTGGTTCCACGCCGCCAGTTCGCCCGCGGAGGTGAACGCAGGGACGAACTCGGCCCCCCGGTAGGTGACCGTCGGGAGCGTCACGGCCGAGCCGTCGGTGACCGGCCGGTCGTCATCGGGCAGCGGGAGCCAGAGCCGGCCCCGGCTAAGCTCGTCGAGCAGGTCAGTCACCCGGGCGGGGTCTTCGGCGGCGGCCGCGAGCGCGCGCTCGATCGCGCCGGGCGTGGCGAAGCTCCCCGGGTCGGTGCCCGGCTGCGGGTTCTCGGGCGCGCCCTGGTGTCCCCAGGTGACGGCGCTAGGCCGCATGATGGTGCCGCCATGCGAGTTGGCGGAGCCGGGATCGAAGGGAGTCGTCGGGTTCATTGACGTGTCCTGTCCTGCATGGGGGTTCGGATGAGGGTGGGGCGGGGCAACCAATACTACGGATAGTAAGTGTATGAAGGCGATGCGTAATGAAGAATCCTGCCGCCGGAGGCGGTCGCTGGGTGGAAGTTCCGCCGGAGCGCCTTGTGTCCTGGATCGTCTCGTTCGCGCAGCGCCACGGCGGCGCCGAACCGCAGTACCCCCCGCAGCGTGACGGCGCCGCGGTACTGACCTTCACGGCCGCGGACGGGGCCGTGGCCGAATGCCACGTACCGTTCCCGCCCCTCCGCACCGACCTGCCCCTCCCGCCTCTCGGCGCGGAGCCCGGCGAGCAGGGCGCGACCGGGCCCGATGCGCGGGAAGTGGCCGAGGCGATCGTGGTGCACGCGGTGGCCGACCGCACCGTCGGCGTCCTGCTGGTCCGCCTGGGCGGCTACGCGGTCGGCGTCTTTTGCGGCTCGCCGCCCCGCCTGGCGAGCTCGAAGACCGGCCGCAGGCTGGTCCACGGGCGGAGCGCGGCGGGCGGCTGGTCCCAGCACCGGTTCGCCAGGCGCAGGGAGAACCAGGCCGCGGCGGCGCTAGGGGCCGCCGCGGCCGCCGCGGCCGGGATCTTCGCCCCGTACGGTGCGGCCGGCCTGGACGCGGTGGTGCTCGGGGGGGACAAGCGGTCTTTCGCGGGGCTGCGCGACGACGCGCGGCTGGCGCCGTACCTGGCCCGGGCCACTGACCGCTTCCTGACCGTTCCCGACCCGAGCGCGGCGATCCTCAGGGACATTCCATCCGCCTACCTGGCCATCCGCATCCGCCTGACCGAGCCGGAACTCGATAGCCCTGTCCGCGCCGGGCAGGTAAACTAGATGCCGTGCTGCCGATCACGGACTGAGGACACCTTCCAGGGGAGAAGTCTGTCCGTTTTCCGTCCGTCATCCAGGAGCAGCTGATCATGATCGTCGCAACCGATATCGAACTGCGGGCTGGTGCGCGCCTGCTCCTTGAGAGCGCGTCGTTCCAGGTCGCCGCGGGGGACCGGATCGGCCTGGTGGGCCGTAACGGCGCGGGGAAGACCACCCTGGCCAAGGTTCTCGCCGGGCAAGCTCAGCCTGCCGCGGGCTCGGTCCGCCGGACCGGCACGGTCGGGTACCTCCCGCAGGACCCGCGCACCGGAGACCTCGAGGTCCTGGCCATCGACCGGGTGCTGTCGGCGCGCGGGCTCGATCAGCTCAGGGCCGACCTGCGCGCGGCGGAGGCGAAGATGGCCGACGCCGATTCCGGGGCCGCGGCCGACGCCATCCGCGCGTACGCGCGGCTGGAAGAACGGCTCGCCGTGCTCGGCGGGTACGCGGCCGAATCGCAGGCTGCCTCGATCACCGCCAGCCTCGGCCTGCCTGACCGGGTGCTGCACCAGCCGCTGGGCACCTTGTCGGGCGGCCAGCGGCGGCGGGTGGAACTGGCCAGGATCCTGTTCGGGAATTCCCAGACGATGCTGCTCGACGAGCCGACCAACCACCTCGACGCCGATTCCGTGGCCTGGCTCCGTGATCACCTCAAGAGCTACCGCGGCGGGCTGGTCGTGATCAGCCACGACGTGGCCCTGCTCGCCGACGTGGTGAACAAGGTCTTCTACCTGGACGCGCAGCGGATGTGCCTGGACATCTACAACCTGGGCTGGCGCGCCTACCTCGCACAGCGCGAGACCGACGAGCGTCGGCGCCGGAGGGAGCGGGTGAACGCCAGCCGGCAGGCGGGCGCCCTGATGGCGCAGGCCGACAAGTTCCGCGCCAAGGCGACGAAGGCCAGGGCGGCGCAGAGCATGCAGCGCCGGGCCGAGCGGTTGCTGGCCGGGGTCGAGCCGGAGCGGAGGACGGACCGGGTCGCCAGGCTCCGCTTCCCGGTTCCCGCGCCGTGCGGCCGGACCCCGCTGGCGGCGACCGGCCTGTCCAAGTCGTTCGGGTCCACCGAGGTGTTCACCGGCGTGGACGTGGCGGTCGACCGCGGCAGCCGGGTGGTGGTGCTCGGGCTGAACGGGGCGGGGAAGACGACCCTGCTCCGCCTGCTCGCCGGGCTTGAAACTCCGGACACGGGAAAAGTTACGCCAGGGCACGGCCTGCGCCTCGGATATTACGCCCAGGAACACGAAACGTTGCAGACTGAGTGCACGGTCCTGGAGCACATGCGGACCGCCGCGCCGGAACTTACGGAATCACAGCAACGCACCGTTCTCGGCTCATTCCTGTTCAGCGGCGATGACGTGGAAAAACCCGCGGGCGTGCTTTCCGGCGGCGAGAAGACGAGGCTGGCCCTGGCCCTTCTGGTCGTATCCGGCGCCAACGTGCTGCTGCTTGATGAGCCGACAAACAACCTCGATCCGGCCAGCCGCGAAGAGGTTCTCAACGCGCTGAGAGGTTTCCGCGGCGCGATAGTGCTTGTGACTCATGATGAAGGTGCGGTCGAGGCGCTTTCGCCGGAACGCGTTATCGTGCTGCCGGACGGCGTGGAAGACGCGTGGAGCGAGGATTTCGCGGATCTCGTCGCACTCGCGTAAGTGCTCGCGCGCCCCGCACTGCTCCGGCAAAGGGCCACTTCGCGGTGACCACGTAAAGATACGTGATCATTTGCCGCCATGTGGGTGGTCAATCCAGCGGCCATGCATGATCATTGCGGGGGAGGGATGTGTAACTCAATGGTGACGTGAGCTAACAGGAGGTACATGTGGCCGAGACCCTCAAGAAAGGAACGCGGGTGACCGGCGTGGATCGAAGCAAGTTGGCCACGCTCCTCGGTAAGAGGTATGACTCCGGGGAGAGCATCCGTTCACTGGCGGCCTCGACAGGAAGGTCCTACGGCTTCGTCCACCGGATCCTGACCGAGACCGGAGTGACGTTGCGCGGGCGTGGAGGCGCCACCCGCAATGGCAAGGCAAAGGTAAAGCGCTAAACACCACGCCCAGGCGGTGCCGGCCCGGCGCACGGAAGCCAGGAACACACATTCCATGCCGCAGGGACCCCGCCCGGACAGCCGCCTGGGAGTTCGCTACTAGCTGATAACTTTCCCGCCGGTGCGGGAACGAATTGCGACCCACGGGGGGTTTCCTTGGTCATGTACGGTCGCGGGCCGGGTGGTCCCATGCCGATGATGCGGGGTTTCCGGATGGACCCCAGCGTCACCAAGCAGAAGCTCAAGCCAGGCACGGTCCGCCGCATCGCTACCTACGCCCGGCCCTACCGGATAACCCTGGTCCTATTCCTCCTCGTCACCGCGGTCGACGCGGTGATCACCGTCGTCAACCCGCTGCTGCTGCGGGAGATCATCGACCGCGGAATCCTGGCCCGCAACGACCGGGTCGTCATCGTGATCGCGGTCGCGGTCGCGGCGGTCGCGATCTTCGACGCGGGGCTCGGCTTCGTGATCCGCTTCTTCTCCGCCCGGATCGGCGAGGGCCTGATCTACGATCTGCGCACCCAGGTGTTCGACCACGTGCAGCGGCAGCCGATCGCATTCTTCACGCGGGCGCAGACGGGATCGCTGGTCAGCAGGCTCGACGGGGACGTCGTCGGCGCGCAGCAGGCCATCACCTCCACCCTGTCCGGCGTGATCTCCAACGTGCTGAGCCTGATCGTCATCCTGATTACCTTGTTCTACCTGTCCTGGCTGGTCAGCCTCATCGCCGTGCTCATGATCCCGCTGTTCATCCTGCCGGCCAGGCTGGTCGGCCGCAGGCTGCAGCGTCTCACCCGCGAGTCGATGATGCTCAACGCCGAGATGGGCTCGACCATGACCGAGCGCTTCAACGTGGCGGGCGCGATGCTCGTCAAGCTGTTCGGCCGCCCGCGCGACGAATCCACGGTGTTCTCCGGCCGGGCCGCCCGGGTCCGCGACATCGGCATCGTCCAGTCGATGTACGGCCAGGTGTTCTTTATCACGCTCACCATGTTCACCTCGCTGGTGACGGCCCTGGTCTACGGCCTCGGCGGTAGCCTGGTCGTCTCGGGCGCCTTCCAGATCGGCACGCTCGTCGCCCTCACTACGCTGCTCAGCCGGGTCTACGGCCCGATCACGTCGCTGTCTAACGTGCAGATCAGCGTGATGACCGCCCTGGTCAGCTTCGACCGGGTATTCGAGGTACTTGACCTGAAGCCGCTGGTCGCCGACCGCCCTGGTGCAGTGGTCCTGCCGGCCAAGGTGCCCGCCGAGGGCCCTGGGGACCTAGAGGACGAGCTCGCCCCGGACATCGAGTTCGACCACGTGTCGTTCCGGTACCCGACGGCGTCCGAGGTGTCGCTGGCGTCGCTGGAGTCGATCGCGCTGCCCCAGCCCGAGCGCGCGGGGTCGGGCGCCGGGGTGCTGCACGACGTGAGCTTCCGCGCGCCGTCCGGCCAGCTCACCGCGCTGGTCGGTCCCTCGGGCGCGGGCAAGACGACGATCACCGCCCTGGCCGCGCGGCTGTACGACCCGAACGACGGGGCCGTGCGGATCGGCGGGCATGACATCAGGGACGTCACGCTGGAGTCGCTGCACGAGGTGGTCGGCGTAGTCACCCAGGACTCGCACCTGTTCCACGATACGATCCGGGCCAACCTGCTCTACGCGAAGCCTTCGGCCACCGAACTCGAGCTCATCGAGGCGTGCGAGGCCGCCCAGATCTGGGACCTGATCGCCAGCCTGCCCGACGGCCTGGACACCGTGGTGGGGGACCGCGGCTACCGGCTGTCCGGCGGCGAGAAGCAGCGCGTGGCCCTGGCCAGGCTGCTGCTGAAGGCCCCGACCGTCGTGGTGCTCGACGAGGCGACCGCCCACCTCGATTCCGAGTCGGAGGTGGCCGTGCAGCGGGCGCTGAAGACGGCGCTGGCGGGCCGGACCTCGCTGGTGATCGCGCACCGGCTGTCCACGATCAGGGAGGCCGACCAGATCCTGGTCGTCGACGAGGGCCGGATCGTCGAGCGCGGCACGCACGCCGCGCTTCTCGACGCCGGCGGCCTGTACGCGGACCTGTACCACACCCAGTTCGCCGGCCAGGCGGCCTGAGCCCAGCATTGCGGCCAGGCGCGGCGCTTCCTCTCCTCTGAACGCCGCAGCCCAGACCTAGACCGTCGGCCAGGCGGCCGCGGCGCCGTGTCATGAGGGCTGGCGTTCGAGGGCGTAGCCCAGGCGGCGGAGTTCCTCGCCGGCGATCTTCTCGATCTCGGCGGTCTGCCTGGCGCTGAGCGTTCCCCGGCTCCCCGGGGCCGGATGGGAGCGGGCGCGGTGCCTGCTCGCGCGTGCCTCGTTGCGGATCTCGGCCTTCGGCACGGCGGTCCCCGCGAAGCGGGAGAGCTCATCGACGGCGTCGTCCGGCCTGTTCATCAGGTCCTCGTACCTGATCGTCTTGAGCTGGCCAGCAGGCAGGCTGTGGTGCAGCCGCGCCGCCAGGCGCACGGACCAGCGCCACCGCAGCGCGCACCGGCCCGCAGGCGTCAGCTTGGGCCAGAGCTCGCGGTCTTCGACGGATTCGATGCCGAAGAACGGGTTGGGGAACTCGGTGTCCACGTTCACGAAGCTCGGCCTGTACCAGGACATGACCACCGGATCGGCGAGCATCCCGGCCACCGCGTCCCGGCCGTCCCTGACCAGCTGGACGATCCGCGCGTCAGGGAACGCGTCGGTGAGTGCTTCCGCGCAGTAGATCAGGTCAGGGCTCGCATCCCCGAACCGCTCAAGTCCCCGCAGTTCCACGCACGGGCCCACGGCGTCGGCGGGCAGGCCGGCGGCGGCGCGGCACTCGCGCGTGCAATCGAGGCAGCTGTGCGGGGTGACCTGCCAGCCCTGGGCGAGGGCGTCCCTGATGACCGCGGCGGCGGCCAGCGCCCGGCCCTGGTGCATGGACGGGCGCCTGGCGAAGGCGTAGACGACGCGCAGCACGCTCGGCCGCCCGATCGTGACGTGCAGGCCAGCGGACGCCTTCAGCGCGCGGCCGATGAGGCCCGCCCCCGAGTGCGGCGCGCCGATGACGAACAGCGGCTGGTGCACGCTTCGGGAGTTGACGATCAGTATGTGGCGGGCACCAGTCATCGCGGCCCGGCCGGGTAGAACGTGTTCACGACTGGCGGTCCTGGGAGGTCAGCCCGGCATGCTCCGCCGCTCATCGCGGTGTGTCCCCGTTCCGCGCTGGTGCTCCTCGGCATGGCTGCTCAGGTTGAGGGCCGTCTGCACGAGCGGGACATGGCTGAACGCCTGCGGCATGTTGCCGACGAGCCTGCCGTAACGGGGATCGTACTCCTCGCTCAGCAGGCCGACGTCGTTGCGCAAGGCGAGCAGCCGCTCGAACAGCTCGACCGCCTCCTGCCGGTGCCCGCTCAGCTCCAGCGCGTTGGCCAGCCAGAAACTGCAGGCCAGGAACGCGCCCTCCGATCCGGCCAGGCCGTCGACCGCCGACGTGCCGTCGGCAGGCAGTTCATACCTGCGCAGGAAGCCGTCCTTCATCAGGTCCCGCTGCAGCACCCGCATGGTGGACACCATCCGGGGGTCATCGGCGGGCAGGAAACCCACGTCGGAGATCAGCAGGACCGAGGCGTCAAGCTCCGCAGCGCCGTAATACTGGACGAACGCCCCGCGCGCGGCGTTATAGCCCTTCTCGCACACTTCCTGCCTGATCTGTTCGCTGATGCCCCGCCACCTGGCGGCCAGGTCCGCCTCGCCGGCGTCGTCCGCGTAGTCCGCTGCGCGGTCGAAGGCGACCCAGGCCATTACCTTGGAATGCACGAAGTGGCGCCGCGGCCCGCGCACCTCCCACAGCCCCTCGTCAGGCTCCGCCCAGTGGTCTTCGAGGAATCGCACCAGCGAGCGCTGCAGCGACCAGGTGTGCCTGTCGTCGTGCAGCCCCGATTTGCAGCAGAGCTGCAGCGCGTCGATGACCTCGCCGTACACGTCGAGCTGAAGCTGGCCTGCCGCCGCGTTGCCGATACGGACCGGCGCCGATCCCTCGTAACCGGGCAGCCAGTCCGCCTCCCACTCGGCCAGCCTGCGCTCGCCGGCCACGCCGTACATGATCTGGATGTCCTCGGGTTCCCCGGCGATCGCCCGGCCCAGCCACAGCCGCCAGGCCTTAGCCTCGTCGGTATACCCGGTGCGCAGCAGCGCCTCGAGGGTGATGGTGGCGTCGCGCAGCCAGCAGTACCGGTAATCCCAGTTGCGCTCTCCGCCGATGTCCTCAGGGAGCGAGGTAGTGGCCGCGGCGACGATGCCGCCGGTGGGCTGGTAGGTGAGCGCCTTCAGGGTGATCAGCGACCGGACGACCGCATCGCGGTAGGTCCCCTGGTAGGTGCAGCGCGACACCCAGTCATCCCAGAACTTCCTGGTCTCCGACAGCGCCTGCACGGCATCCACGCGCGGCGGCTCCCCGTGGTACGAGGGCATGTAGCTCAGCACGAAGGGAACGACCTCGCCCGCGGCGACCCGGAACGTGGCCGTGTGCGCCATGTCCCGCGCGGTCAGGCTCACCGGGCTGCGCAGCCAGATCGAGTCCGGACCCGCGGTGGCCCTGATGCCGCCGCTCCCGCTTCTGGTGACCCAGGGCACGATGGAGCCGTAGCCGAAGCGCAGCGTCAGCGTCATGGCCATATCGACGCTCCCGCTCACGCCCGCCACGATGCGGATCAGGGTCGGCGGCTCGCGGTCCCCGCGCGGCGGCATGAAGTCGGTCACGCGGACGACCCCGTCCGCGGTCTCCCACTGGGTCTCCATGATCAGCGTGTCACCGGCGTACCGCCTGCTGGCCGCGGCGGCGCCAGGACCCGCGGGTTTCTGGGCATTATCCGCGGGCGCGATCCGCCAGTGGCCGTGATCCTGAGTGCCGAGCAGCGCGGCGAAGCACGCCTCTGAGTCGAAGCGCGGCAGGCACAGCCAGTCCACCGAGCCGTCCGTGCAGATCAACGCGGTCGACTGCATGTCACCGACGATGGCGTAGTCCTCGATCCGCCCTGCCACGTTGCCTCCTGCGCGGGAATCCCTGCCGATACCGTACTAGCCGCCGGCGGCCGTAGGCTGGCACCATGCGCGCACTACCGGATGTAGTCGGACGCCGAGGCCGTCGGCTGCTGGCCGCAGGGCTGGCGCTGGCCGCGGTGGCAGGGCTGGCCGGCTGTGCGCAGTTCGACTCCGCGCTCGGGCAGCAGCAGGCCGTGGTGACCTTCCGTGAGCAGCCGACGACCGCGCAATGGCTGGCCGTCCGCAAGGCCTGCGCCAAGCCGCCGGCCGTGGTACCGCAGCCGCTGCCGTCAAACCTCAACTCTCCCGACGAGCTCCAGCAACTGACCTACGAGACCACCCACGCGTCCGACGCGGACGTGGCGATACTGGAGGAGTGCCTGGCCAAGTTCCCCGTGGTGGCCGGGGTAACCCTGCAAGATTCCAGCGACGAGGGAAACTGACTCCAGCCCCGCGCTAAGACCCGGCTCGTACGAGCGCGACCGCCCCGCGTGAAGCAGGACCTTAGTTAATTCCTACTTTGTCGGCTTGGTGTATAGTCATTAAAGTCTATATATTCGATAGGAATTAGCTGCTTAGGAGCTTCTTGATGCGACGTGCCACGCCTGCCGCGATGATCGGGGCGGTCCTGCTGCTGGCGGCCTGCTCCTCGTCCTCGTCGAGTTCGGCGAGTCCAGGCGGCAGCGCCGCGACCTCGGACGCGCCGCCGGTAACGGTTACGCTGGGCTTCCTCACCAACGTCACGCACGCCCCGGCCCTGGTCGGGCTGAAGGAGGGACTCTTCGCCAAGGCGCTCGGCTCCGCCGGGACGCTGCGGGCCACCGCGTTCAGCACCGGGACCGAGGAGACGACCGCGCTGCTGGCTGGCCAGCTTGACGCCGCGTACGTCGGGCCGAACCCGGCGATCAACGCCTGGGAGAAGTCCGGCGGGACCGCCATAAAGATCATCTCCGGCGCGGCGACCGGGGGCGCCTCGGTGGTCGTCGCGAAGGGGATCACCTCGGTCAGCCAGCTCCGCGGGAAGACGCTGGCCACCCCCTCGCTCGGCAACACGCAGGATGTCGCGCTGCGCTACTGGCTGAAGCAGAACGGCCTGACCACCACGGCGACCGGCGGCGGCGACGTCTTCGTCAAGCCGACGACCCCCAACTCGGCGGCGGTCCTTGAGTTCGAGTCCGGGCAGATCGCCGGGGCCTCCGAGCCCGCGCCCTACGACGTCGAGATGGTCAAGGACGGCGGCACGGTGCTGCTGCGCGAGCCCGGCGTCACCACGCTGCTGGTCGTGACCCAGGCCTTCCTGTCCGCCCACCCGGCGATCGTCGCGGACCTGGTCAAGGCGCAGATCCAGGCGAACGACTTCATCAAGTCCAACCCGGCCGCCGCGGAGGCGGACGTCAACGCGGAACTGGCCGCCTACACCGGGAAGCCGCTCAAGGCCAGCATCGTGGCGGCGTCGTTCGCCGAGATCACCTTCACCGACGACCCGGACGCGTCGTCGCTGGACAGTGACGCGGCCGATGCCACCTCGCTCGACTTGCTCAAGGCGGTCAACCTGAGCGGGATCTTCGACCTCAGCCCGCTCAATCAGGCGCTGACCGCGGCCGGCCAGCCTCAGGTCAGCTCGTAGGCAGGTGAATCCGGTGACGGTGACCGACCGGGCGGCCTCGGTAGTGGGAGGGTCCGTCCAGCTGACAGCGGTGTCGAAGGTGTTCGGGCGCGGCAGCTCCGCGGTCCGCGCCCTCGACCAGATCACGCTCGGGGTACCGACGGGCGAGTTCACCTGCCTGATCGGAGCGTCGGGCTGCGGTAAATCGACGTTGCTGTCCCTGGTCGCCGGGCTGGACCAGTCCACCTCTGGGACGGTATCGGTGTCCGGCCGGGTGGCGATCATGTTCCAGGAGCCCGCGCTGTTCCCCTGGCTCACGGCGGCTGGCAACGTGGAACTGGCCCTGCGCGCCCGCGGCACCGCCCGGGCCGAGCGACGGCAGCGGGCCGCCGAACTGCTCGATACCGTGCACCTGAGCGGGTTCGGCGGGAAGCGGCCGCACGAGCTTTCCGGCGGTATGCGGCAGCGGGTCGCGCTGGCCCGCGCGCTCGCCCAGGACGCGGACGTCCTGCTGATGGACGAACCATTCGGCGCCCTCGACGCGATGACCAGGGATCTGCTGCACGACGAGCTCGACCGCGTCCGCGCGGGGCGGCAGCTGACCATCCTGTTCGTCACGCACAACGTCCGTGAGGCGGTGCGCCTCGGTGACCGGGTGGTGGTGCTGAGCAGCCGGCCGGGCCGCGTGGTCGACGAGTTCGCCGTGTCCATTGACCGGCCGCGCCGTATCGACTCGGCGCCCGTCGCCGAACTGGCGGCCCGGATCACCGACCGGCTGCGGGAGGAGATGAGCCATGGCACCCGGTGACGAGCGGACATCGCTGCCGGCCTATGCGGAGCGGCTGGCCTGGCTCGAGGCGCAGGACGCCGTATCGTCCCAGGAGGCGCGGGGTCGCCGCCTGGCCAGCCGCTTCTGGACGGCCCTGTGGCCCAAGGTGCTCGCGATCGCGATCGTCCTGGCCGTGTGGGAGGCGATCCACGCCAGCGGCTGGAAGAAGCTGATCTTCCCCGGGCCCGGCGGGACGTTGGCTAACCTGTGGGACCAGCTGCGCACGGGCCTGCTGTGGCACGCCATCGGGACCACGGCGGAGCGCGCGGTCATCGGCTTCGGGCTCGCGGTGCTGATCGGCGCGGTCATCGGCGCGCTGGTCTCCCGGATAGCGCCGTTGCGGGCGGCCGTCGGCTCGCTGATCACCGGGCTTCAGACGATGCCGTCGATCGCCTGGTTCCCGTTCGCGATCATCCTGTTCGGCATCACCACCACCGCCATCTTGTTCGTCATCGTGATGGGCGCGGCCCCATCGATCGCCAACGGTCTGATCGCCGGCGTGGACTACACGCCGCCGCTGCTGCTGCGCGCGGGCAAGATGATGGGGCTGCGCAGGCTCTCGCTGTACCGGTACCTCATCCTGCCCGCCTCGTTGCCGGCGTTCGTGGCCGGGCTGCGGCAGGGCTGGGCGTTCGCCTGGCGCAGCTTGATGGCCGGCGAGCTGCTGGTGATCATCGCGAACCAGCCGTCGCTGGGCGTGCTGCTGTCGACCGACCAGGATCAGGCCGACATGCAGAGCGCCACCGCCATCATCATCGTGATCCTGCTCCTGGGCATCCTCGTCCACACGCTGTTCAGCATGGCCGACCGGGGCATCCGCCGACGGTGGGGCCTGACCGGAACCGAGTAACCGCTGCGCCGCCGGAGCCGATAGCTCCGGCGGGCCTGCCCTCGGGCCGGGCCGCGTTACTGCCAGGGGATCGCCAGTTCGTTCAGCAGAGATTTGAGCGCCTGAGCGGCGCGCCGGAACTGATCGGGGCCGCTGAAGCCGCCGAAGCGCCCTGCCTGGGCCAGGTGCGGCTCCAGCGACATGTACCCGGCGAAGCCCGAGTCCCGCAGCGCGGCCAGCGTCTCGCGCAGCTGCCCGTCGCCCTGGCCCGCGGGCACCACCTCACCCGTCGCCGCCAGCGCGTCCTTGACCTGGAGGTAGACCAGGAGCGGCCGGAGCAGGGCGTAGGCGTCGGAGAACGGCCTGACGCCGCACTGCACGAAGTTCGCCGGGTCGAAGGTCGCCCGCAGGGCGGGGGAGCCGACCGCGGTGATCAGGTCCGCGCACCGGTCCGGGGTGTCACCGTAGATCTCCTTCTCGTTCTCGTGCGCCAGGACGAGGCCGCGGTCCTCCGCGATCCTGGTCAGGGCGCCCATGCGGTCGATGACCTGCTGCCGGTAGCGCTCCGCCGGCTCGCCCGCGGGGATGTAGAACGAGAAGACCCGGACGAGGGCGGTGCCGAGCTCGCCCGCCACGTCGGCGACGCGGCGCATCCGGTCCAGCTCGGGCGGCAGCGGCGCGCCGACCGGGATCTTGCCGACCGGCGAGCCGATCGCGGACACCCGCACCCCGGCGCGCTCGACCGCGGACCGGAAGGATGCGACCTGCTCCGCGGTGAAGTCGGCGACGTTGACCGACCAGGCCCCGCGCAGTTCGAGGTGCGAGATGCCCTCGGCGGCCAGCGTCGCCAGCTGCTCGGCCGGGTCGGGCGAGATCTCGTCCGCGAACCCGCTCAGGATGACGGTCATCGGCCGAGGGTGACGGTTCGGCCGCTGCCCGACGACTCGTATACGGCGCAGACGATCTTGAGCGCGGCCCGGCCGGCCTCGCCGCTGACCGCGGGCTCGCGTCCCTCCTCGATCGCGGCCAGCAGGTCCGCGAGCTGCGCGGCGTGGCTGCCGGCGGCCACGGCCGCCGGGTTGGAAGCCGCCGCCGCCGTCCCGCCGGCCTGCGGTCCGCCGCCCGGCTCGTGCCTTTCGCTGCCGAACGCGCTGCGCACGAGCGCTCCGTCCTCGACCGCCACCGTGCCTTCGGTGCCGGTGATCTCCAGGCGCTGCGCGAATCCGGGGAAGACGGCGGTGCTCGCGACGATCGTGCCGACGGCGCCCGAGCTGAACCTGAGCAAGGCCAGCGAGGTGTCCTCGACCTCGATCTGGTGGGCCTGCGTGGCGCATATGGCGGTGACCTCGGTGACCGGCCCCATGCACCAGCGGAGCAGGTCGACGTAGTGGATCCCCTGGTTCATCAGCGACCCGCCGTCCATCGCGCGGGTGCCGCGCCAGGCCGCGCTCTCGTAGTACGCCTGGGTGCGGTACCACTTCGTGCTGGCCTCGCCGAGCACGAGCCGGCCGAGCGCGCCTCCGTCGAGCAGGCGCTTGGCCTCGATGACGTCCGGGTCGAAACGGTGCTGGGAGATCACCGTCAGCGCGACGCCGGCCGCGCGGGCCGCCTCGATCAGGCGGTCGGCGGCGGCGAGCGTGACGTCGATCGGCTTCTCGACGGCGAGGTGCTTGCCGGCCTTGGCCGCGCGGATGCCGACCTCGGCGTGCAGGCCGCTCGGCACGCACACCGACACGACGTCCACGTCCGGGCGGGCGAGCAGTGCGTCCAGATCGGGCTCGGCCGCGCAGCCGCGCGCGGCGGCGAAGGCCGCCGCGGCGGCCGGGGCCACGTCGGTGACCGCCGCCAGGGCGGCGCCCGGCAGCGCGGCGATGGCCTCGGCGTGCACCGCCGCGATCACCCCGGTGCCGACGATCCCGAAGCCGCGGGTCACCCGTTCGCCTCCATCCACTGGGCCAGCAGCCGCAGGTGCTGTGGCAGCGCGACCTCGGGTTCCTCGATCTCGGGATGCCAGCGTTTCTCCCACTCGACCGAGATCCAGCGCCGGTAGCCCCCGGCCCTGAGCAGCCCGAGCATCGGCCTGACCGGCACCTCGCCCTCGCCGAGCAGCACGAGCTGCCAGCCATCACCCTCGCCCCCCGTGATCCGGCGGGCATCCTTGACCTGCGCGAGCAGGATACGCTCGCCGAGGTTCGCGTAGACGTCGGCGGGCCGTTCGCCCATGCGGTGCGGGTGAAGGCTGTCCCAGACCGCCCCGACCCACTCGGGGTCAGACATGGCCAGCAGCTCGGCTACCACCGACGAGGCGGAGAAGTCGTCGTGGGTCTCTACGCCGATGGCGACGCCGAGCCTGCTGGCCAGCGGCACGTTCGAGTCGAGCACGGCAGCGGCGGCGCGGAGCTGGTTTTGGCGGGTCTGAGGGTCCTGGCTGTCGGCGGCCAGCTCGCCGCCGAAGACCCGCACCAGCGGGGCCTCCCAGTCGCTGGCGAGTTCGAGGAACCGGCCTAGCTGCGCGCCCGGGTCGTCGCCGGTGAGCCGGATGGAGGTGTCCACCGCCACGACCGGCAGGCCAGCCAGGGTCCTCTTGACCCGGGCACGATCCGCGGCCGGCATGGCCGGGTCGATGAGCTGGCCGTCGATCAGCCGGAGTTCGATGCCGGCATAACCCCAGCGGCGGCCGAGCGAAACGGCTGAGGCCAGCGTGGCGTCTGGGAACGCCAGCGTGCTGAAGGCGATGCACGGGATAGCTGTGGTCTCGGTGGTTTCGGTAAACACGACAGCCACATAGGCCTCATGAGAATCATGCGGTCCAGGTTACGGGGCTTGGCTGCATGGCTGCTTGGACGTTAGCTGGGCTAATGTGGTGTGGGGTGTGGCCCGCCCCTGGCCACGAGAGACGGCCAGGGACGGGCCCGCTTGCGTCGCGGAAGCGGGAAGGTCACATCCGCGGACGCAGGTGGAGGATGACCACTTCGTCGGTGCCGGCACCAGCGCCCAGGTTGGTCCCCGAGGGCTGGCCGGTCTGGTACGGGTTGGACTGGGACGGCCAGCCGGTGTAGTTCTGCGAGTTGTACTCGAACCACTCCAACGCGGTCGTGGTGGGGATGACCGGCAGGTTCTGGGCCACGTACATCTCGAGCGGTACGAGGTCCGTGGTCTGCTCGGCGGTCGTCGACGCCCCGGCCAGCGTGGCCAGGTCGGCGTTGAGCGCCGGGTCGTTCAGCCGCTCGTAGTCACCGGTCGCGTTCGAGCCGGTGGCGAGCGCGCTGTCCAGCCAGCCCTCGTACATGTTGTACGGGGTGAGGCCGCCGTTCGACCAGTGCGAGGTCAGCTGGAAGTTGCCGTCGGCGACATCGGTGTCCCAGGCGGTTACGGCCAGGCCATCGAACGTGGCGTCGATGCCAGCGGCCCGCAGGTCGCCCGCGACGATGGCGTCGTCCTCGGCGTAGTCGGTGTACGCCGCCGGGTCGACGATAGTGAGCGAGACGGTCTTGCCGCCCTTCTCGAAGAAGCCGTTACTTCCCTTGGTGTAGCCGGCCTTGGTCAGGATCGCCTCGGCCGCGGCCGCGCTGCCGGTGGCCGAGACCGTCATGCTGGCGACCGGGCCGCTCCAGGCGCCGAAGGTCGGCAGCGTGAGGCCCGTCGCGTTGAGGACCGGGTTCTCCAGTCCTGCCTCGCCCTCGGACGCGATCGTGGTGCGGTCGATCGCCGCGCTGATCGCCTGGCGGACGGCCAGCTGGTTGGTCGGCCACTTGTTCAGGTTCGGGATGAGGCTGTTGGTGCCGCCTGCTGCTTCCCAGTAGCCGTGTTCGGACGGGTTGGTGTCCACGAAGTTCTTCTGCAGGCCGGGGATGAAGTTCCCGGTCCAGTCGATCGCCCCGGAGAACAGCGCGGTCAGCGCGCCGGTGTTGGAGGTGTAAACCGGGAAGAAGACCTTCGGGACCTTGAGGCTGGACGCCTGCCAGTAGTAGGGGTTCTGCTTCAGCGTGAAGCCCTGCGGCGTGAAGCTCTCCAGCATGAACGGCCCGGTGCCGACCGGGTCAGGGTCCGTATAGGTCGCCGGGTTGCCGACCTTGCTCCAGATCGCCTGCGGCACGATCCCGGTGCCGGCGATCTCCTCCAGGTTGGTGTACTGGGAGGTCGGGAACGTGAGCGTGACGGCGTTGCCGGATGTGCTCACGCTGGAGATGGACAGGCCGTCGACGTTGATGGACGTGTTGCTCTTGAGCAGGTTGAAGGTGAAGGCGACATCGGCCGCCGTGAACGGCGTGCCGTTGTTCCACTTCACGCCCTGGCGGATCGTGAACGTGATCGTCTTGCCGCCGTTGGACCACGCGTAGGCCGTGGCGAGCCACGGGTAATACGTCGGCGGCGAGGCAAGGTCGAACTGGATCAGCGGCTCGTAGATGAGCCCGGTCGCGCCCATGCCGTAGGCGGCCTGGGTCGGTACGAACGGGTTGAACGCCTGGGTGATCGCGGTCTCCGGCGAGCTCTCCATGACCAGGGTCTTGCCCGTGGCCGTACTCGTGCTGGTCGAGCTCGAGCTGGAGCTGGAGCTCGATCCGCACGCGCCGAGCCCGGCCGCCAGCATGATGGCGGCCGCTACCGTCAGGAGCTGTCTGTAAGTGTGCAATCTCCTCATCAGTCTCGTCTTTCTCTTGGGTATCTTCCGTTGGGACTACTGCGTCGTCGGGAGTCCACCTCCTTGTGGCCCGGAGACGATTTCGGGCGCGGCTAGGTCCAGGTGCCAGCAGGCCGCGGCCCGCGTGGCGGAGACCCGCGCCAGCGCCGGGTTCTCACGCCGGCAGAGGTCGTCGGCGAAGGGGCACCTGGGATTGAACGGGCAGCCGGCCACCGCCGTGCCGTTCGACGCGGCGGACGCCGGCGGCCGCGGGCCACCCTGCGGTCGCTGCGACCCGTTGCGGGCGCCGGCGCCGCGGAGCGCGCTGCCGAGGTTGTCCGGATCGGGCGCGGAGGCGACGAGCAGCTGCGTGTAGGGGTGCGCCGGGTGCTGGGTGACCTCCTCGGCCGGGCCGCGCTCGACGATCTGCCCGGCGTACATGACCAGCACCTCGTCGGCGAAGTAGCGGGCCGAGGCGATGTCGTGGGTGATGTAGAGCATGGCGAGCCTGAAGCGCCGGCGAAGGTCGTCGAGCAGGTTCAGCATCTCGAGCCTGATCGAGACGTCCAGCATGGAGACCGGCTCGTCGGCGAGGAGGACGGTCGGGCGGGCGGCCAGCGCGCGGGCGAACGAGACCCTCTGGCGCTGGCCGCCGGAGAGCTCGTGCGGGTACTTGGCCAGGAAGTGATTGGCCGGGGTCAGCCGCACCTGCTCAAGGAGGGTGACCACCTCCTGGCTCACGTTCACGGCGCCGCGGTGCAGCTTCACCGGGCGCTCAAGGTGGTAGCGCACGGTGTGCACCGGGTTCAGCGAGGCAAACGGATCCTGGAAGACGAGCTGGACCTGGCTCTTGTACCGCCTGAAGGCGTGCGGGCTCGACACCTCGACCCGGTGGCCGTCCAGCCGGATCACGCCAGAGGTAAGTCGTTCCTGCCCGGCCAGCAGCCTCGCGGCCGTGGTTTTGCCCGACCCGCTCTCGCCGACCAGGGCGACGACTGCGCCGCGGTAGAGGCTCAAGGAGACGTCGCGCACCGCGTGCAGGATCTGCCCGCGGCCCAGCCTGAAGTCCTTGCTGACCGAGATTGCCTCCATGGCCAGCGGGCCGCGCTCGGCGGCCGCGGACGTCACCGTTTGCTCGCTCATGATCCGGGCTCCCCGGCCGTCCGCAGTTCCCCGGCTAGCCTCAGGTGCTCGGGTACCTCCAGGCGGCCTTCCGCGGGTGCGGGGAGGACCTCCGGGGGCGGTGTGCCCGGGAGCACGAACGGGCAGGCCGTCACGTGCTCGGGGTCCTGGGACGTGGCGACGGGCAGCAGCTCCATGTCGACGCCGGTGCACGCGTCCGTGCCGTAGGAGCAGCGCGGCAGGAACGGGCAGCCGGGGGACGGGTTGCGCAGGTCAGGGGGAGAGCCGGGGATGCCGGCCAGCTCGCGGCGCGGCCCGCGGATCGAGGGAAACGAGTTGAGCAGGCCCTTGGTGTACGGGTGGGCCGCCTCGTTATTGATCTCGCGCGCGGTGCCGATCTCCAGGAGCCGCCCGGCGTACATCACCGCGATCCGGTCGGCCAGCTCCAGGAGCAGGGACAGGTCGTGCGTGATGAACAGGATCGAGAAGCCGAGGCGGTCCTTGAGCTCGACGATCTGGGCGAGGATGTCACGCTGCACCACGACGTCGAGCGCGGTGGTCGGCTCGTCCATGATGACGACCTCCGGCTCGGTGGCCAGGGCCATGGCGATCATCACCCGCTGACGCATGCCGCCGGACAGCTCGTGGGGATAGCTGCGCAGGCGCGAGCGCGGGATGCCGACCAGGTTGAGCAGCGAGGCCGCCCTTTCCCGTGCCTCGTCCCTCGGCATCCTCATATGGGCGTGGATGACGTCGAGCAGCTGGTTGCGGACGGACAGGACCGGGTTGAGCGCGTTCATGGCGCTCTGGAACACGATCGCGATCTCGCGCCAGCGCAGCCGCTGCAGTTCGTCAGGGCTCATCCGCAGCACGTCGGCCTGGGACCCCTGCGCCAGCCTCCGGCCCTGGTAGCGGACGCTGCCGCTGGTGATGAAGGCCGGCGCCCGCAGCAGGCGGCAGGCGCCGTACGCAAGCGTGGACTTGCCCGAGCCGCTCTCGCCGGCCAGGCCGACGACCTCGCCGGCGGCCAGGGAGAGGTTCACCTGGTCCACGGCGCGCACGTCACCGCCGGGCGTGCGGTACACGACCGAGAAATCCCGGATATCGAGCACCGGCTGCGTGCCGGTCGCCCGGACGGCGGCTGGCGTGCCTGGGCTGGGGCCCGCGCTCATAGCGTGCCGCCCGCTTTGGTCTCGTCAAGCAGCGAGCTGCGGGAGAACGAGTGCAGGAACCCGGCGAGCCCCGTGCGGCGCCGCCGGACGTCCTCCAGCACGGGCGTGGGGTCGGTGGGCCGGAGCCAGCGCCCGGCGACCCTGCTCGCGCTGCTCGCGTCGCGCAGGCGCGGGTTGCCGAGCTCGTCGATCCCGGTGTTCAGCAGGACCAGGCCGGTCCCCATCAGCGCCACGGCCAGGCCGGGCGGCACGAACCACCACCAGGCGCCCAGCTGCAGGGCCTGCTGGCCTTCCGCCCAGTACAGGATCGTGCCGAGGCTCCAGCTGTTGAGGTCGGCCAGGCCGATGAAGGCGAGCGCCACCGAGGCCCCGATCGCGTAGAGCACGGTGTTGACGAAGCTGGCCGCGATCAGGCTCACCTCGTTGGGGACGATCTCGAAGGCGAGGATCCGCCAGGTTTTCTCCCCGGTTTCCCGCGCGGCCGAGATGAAGTCGCGGTTGCGGATGGCCAGGGTCTGCGCCCGGATGACCCTCGCCCCCCACGGCCACCCGAGCACGCTCAGCACGGCGATGGTGGCCAGCTGGCCCTTCTGCGGCAGGTAGCCGAGCAGGATGATGAGCAGCGGCAGCGACGGGATGACCAGGAACACGTTAGTTACGAGCGACAGCAGCTCGTCCCATATCCCGCCGAGGAAGGCGGCCGCCACGCCCACGATTACCGCCAGCGCGGTGGCCACCACGCCGACGATGACCGCCAGCTCCAGGGTGAGCCTGATCCCGACCAGGAGCTCGGACAGCACGTCCTGGCCGGTCTGCGTGGTGCCGAGGAGGTGAGCCGCGCTCGGCGCCGCCATCGACAGGGCCGGGCTCGGGTTCTGGTACGAGGGATCGTAGGGCGTGACGAAAGGCCCGATGATGGCCGCGACGACGAAGAAGCCGAGGATGACGGCGCCCACCTTGGCCTTGGTCGGCATCCGGCGCCAGCGGCCCGGGACGGCGTCTTCGGTGGCCAGCGAGGTCGTGGCGGCGCTGATCGGCAGCGTGACGGTCATCGCGTCGCCTCCCGTACCCGGGCGCGGGGATCGGCGAACACGATGACCAGGTTGATGATCAGGTTGGCGAGCAGGACGGCGAAGGTGATCACCAGGAAGATCCCCTGCATCAGCGGGAAGTCGTCCGAGCTGACCGCGCCCAGCAGCAGCAGGCCGATGCCCGGGTAGGAGAAGACGATCTCCATGATCAGGGCCCCGGACACCACGAAGCCGAGGGCCAGGCCGAATCCCTGCAGCTGGGGCAGGATCGCGTTGCGCGCGGCGTAGGTGAAGATGACCCGGTGGCTTGGCAGGCCCTTCGCCTGGGCCGCGACCACGTAGTCCTCGCCCAGGGTCGTGATCATGACGTTGCGCATCTGCAGCATCCAGCCCGCGATCGAGGTGAGCACGATGGTGAGCGCGGGCAGCAGCGAGTGGTAGATCGCGCTGCCGATGAAGTCCCAGTGCCAGCCGGGCACCAGGCCGCCCGCGTACCCCTGGCCGACGGGGAAGACATGGAACTTGAGCGCAAACACCTCGAGCAGGATCAGCGCGAAGAAGAAGTACGGGATCGCCTGCAGGAACATCAGCCCGGGCAGCACCCGGTCGAGCGCGCCGCCGTACCGCCAGCCGGCCATGATGCCGAGCGCGGTACCGACCACGAAGGCGATGATGGTCGCGGTGCCGACCAGGGTGAGCGTCCACGGGATCGTCTCGCCGAGCAGCGTGGAGACCTGAGCCGGGTACTGGGAGGAGGACACGCCGAAGTTGAAGTGGGAGACGTTCGCGATATACGACACGTACTGGTGCCAGAGCGAGCCGGCGTGTCCCACCCCGAGCAAGGCCTCGAGCGCGCGGTAGGCCGAGGGCTGCAAGCTGCCGGGGAACTTAGCCATGACGGCCTCGACCGCGTTGCCCGGCATGGCGCGGGGGATGAAGAAGTTGAGCGTCAGCGCCACCCAGGCGGCGACCACGTAGAAGACCAGGCGGCGGAGGATGAAGGACATGGCGGCTCCTATGCCTTCGCGGGTTGCCGGGACCGGCCGTGGGGCTTCGGGCCCTGGGCGTCCTCGGGCCCGGCCTGATGGCGGCTGCGGGCCCCGGCCCTGCCCTGCGCCGCCTGGTCTGCCCCCGCCTGATTAACTGTCGCCACCGGCCGGCGGACTACCGTGCCTGGCGGGCAGCCGCAGCTTGACCGCAGTACGAGTTCGGTCGGCAGCAGTTCGACGGTCGGGCTGAGGCTCGGGTCGGCGATGCGCTCGAGCACGCGGGCGCAGGCCCGCTCGCCCAGCATGCGCATCGGCTGGTAGACCGTGGTCAGCGGCGGGTCGATCAGGCTGCTCGGGTAGATGTCGTCGAAGCCGACCACGGCCACGTCGTCGGGGGCGCGCACCCCCGCCTTGGCGAGCGCCCGCAGGACGCCGATCGCCATCTGGTCGTTGGCGCACACCACCGCCTCCGGCATCGCCCCGCGGTGCCCGGCCAGCAGCTCTTCCCCGGCGTGCTCGCCGCTACGGACGCTGAAGATCCCTTGTATCGAGCCGACCAGCTCGCATTCCGGGTGGCTGCGGAGCACGTGCTCCAGGGCGAGCTTGCGTCGGCCCGCGTCCGGCGACCTCGCCGGCCCGTCGATGTGGAACAGGCGCCGCCTGCCGTGATCGTCGATGAGATGGGTGATGACGGCGGCCGAGCCGGAGAAGTTGTCGGCGGCCACCACGTCGGCCGCCCGCTCGCCGGGAGTCCCGGCGATGACGACCACGGGCACCCGGGCGGCCAGGCGCTCGATGTACCGGGAGGCGACGAAACCCTCGCCGATGAGGATCCCGTCGACCTTGCCCGACAGCGCGTCGAGCCGGCGGAAGTCCGGCTCGCCGACGTCTTCGGCCTGCATGAAGGTGATCAGGAGGGACCAGTTGTTGTCGCGGATGAGCCCCTCTACTCCGTGCAGCAGTTCGTCGTAGTAGAGCAAGCCCACGTTTTCTATGTCGTACTGCTGGACCTCGCGCTCGACGCACACCATGCCGATGATGTCCTTGCGCCGGCGGGACAGGCTCTGGGCGGCACCGTCGGGAACGTACCCGAGCTCCTCGATGGCCCGCGTCACCCGGATCCTGGTGGCCTCGCGGACCCGGTCCTGGCCGTGCACCACCCTGGAGACGGTCGCGGTGGACACTCCGGCCAGGCGCGCCACGTCGTAGAGCGTTACCACGCCTGCTCGATCATCGGCATACTGTCAGGCCCCTCGCATAAACGTGATGTAAACGTTTACATCGGAAATCTAAGCGCTTACACTAACCCTCAGCACAGGGCCGGTCAAGGAGCGTTATCGAGATGCGATCAGCGAGCACGAGCGGGGTCTGAGCCCGTGCAGTGGCCGACCAGGGCCTGGCGCACGTCTGATGTATGTGAACCTTCGAGCAAGAACACGGCCCGTGGCCGCGCACAAGGGAGAGGCTGATGACTGAACCGGCGATAGGTCAAGACGGTGCCCTGGCGTTCCCCGCAGGATTCACCTGGGGCGCGGCGACGGCTGCCTACCAGATCGAGGGAGCGGCGACCGCGGACGGCAGGGGCCCCTCGGTGTGGGACACCTTCAGCCACTCGCCAGGCAACATCCGCGGCGGGGATACCGGCGACATCGCCTGTGACTCTTACCACCGGTACCCCGAGGACGTCGCGCTGATGGCCTCGCTCGGCCTGAAGTCCTACCGGTTCTCCATCTCCTGGCCGCGGGTCCAGCCGGGCGGGCGCGGGGGCGCCCACCAGCCGGGCCTGGACTACTACCGGGCGCTCCTTGATGAGCTCGGCGAGCACGGGATCGCGGCCACCGTCACCCTCTACCACTGGGACCTGCCCCAGCCGCTCCAGGACGACGGCGGGTGGGCGGTGCGCGACACCGCCGGGCGCTTCGCCGACTTCGCCGCGATCTGCGCGGAGGCACTCGGCGACCGGGTGGCGCGCTGGATCACGCTGAACGAGCCGCAGGTGGTCTCCAACAACGGCTACCGTCACGGCAGCCACGCCCCCGGGCTGCGGGACGCCGATGCCGCGTCCGCCGCCACCCACCACCTCCTGCTCGGTCACGGGCTGGCCACCCAGGTGCTGCGCGCCTGGCAGGCCGCCGAGGTCGGCATCACCCTCGATATGCACCCGGTCCGGGTGCTCGGCGGGAACGGCCTGCCGGGCCACCTGGAAGAGGCCCGGCTCATCACCGATGCGGCGGTGAACGGGATGTACCTCGAGCCGGTGCTGTACGGGCGCTACCCGGCGCAGGCCCCGGCCGCCTTGCTCCCGCCCGCGGCGCTCGTCGCCGACGGTGACCTGGACACGATCAGCCAGCCGCTGGACTTCCTCGGCGTCAACTACTACTCCCCGATCTTCCTGCGCCCCGGCGATCCGGCTGACCTGCGACGGAACGAGGAGGCGGCGCGCTGCGCGGTGCCTGGCGTGGTCGAGTACCTGCCGGAGTGGCTGGAGCGGACGACGATGGGCTGGCTCGTCGACGCCAGCGCGCTGCACGAGCTCCTGCTCGACGTGACCAAGCAGGCCCCGGGGCTGCCGCTGTACATCACCGAGAACGGCCGGGCGGCCGAGGACTACGTGAACCCGGATGGCGAGGTCAACGACGTCGAGCGGGTCAGGTACCTGCAGGCGCACCTGGAGGCCGCGGCGCGCGCGATCAAGGACGGGGCCAGCCTGGCCGGCTACTTCGTCTGGTCGCTGCTGGACAACTTCGAGTGGGCCTGGGGTTACCAGAAGCGGTTCGGGATCGTGTACGTCGACTTCGGCACCCAGCGCCGGATCCCTAAGTCGAGCGCCCAGTTCTACGCGGACGTGGTGCGGGCCAACGCCGTGCCGCTGCGGCCCGGCTCCTAGGACCGGTAACCGCGACCCGGCCAAGACGCCAGGGAACCCAGAGGTTATTTATTACTGAGATGCCCCGGGCGACCCGACCTAGCCGCGGTGTCCCCGGACGAGATCCTTACCGTGGCCAAAGGACTCGAGCGCGCCCGCATGCTCGATGATGACCGGGATGATTACGCCTTAGGCCAGCGTCCGCTGAGCGGCCAGCTCATACACTGAGACGCATAGCCGGGGCCCGCGCGAGACCGGGGCGGTTCAGGTGAGTCTGATGCCATGGTGGTGTGCAGCACTTCCGAGAGCTTGCCGACGTGCCGGGGTGATCGCATGACGGCTAGGCGTTACCTGTTCTTCGGCCCGTATTCGTGGCGTTTCGGCGAGACGCCGCTACCCGGCGACTCGTTCGTGGTATGCCGTGTCCCGGACGGACCCGCGGATGTCAACACCATCCTGCTCGGCGATCGGGCGCTGACCGGAACCGAATACTGGCACGTTCGGACCGACGGAATGGTTCTCCGGCAGGGAAATCATGCTGGCTGCGCCCTCACAGGGCTGCTGGTGAGCAAGGAGCTGGCCCGCCTGATGCCCGGCCAGACGCCCGCGCCGCTGCTCGTCACCACCGACGCCGAGGACGCCATCCGTTCCTTCGCTCAGCTCCGCACCGGCGACCAGGATGTACTGGCGATCTGGTGCGGCCAATGGGACGGCCAGGACCGTCCCCCCGATCACGGAGAGCGGCTCGCTCAGATGCTGTCCCGAGGGTTGCGTCACATCGAGGCCAACCGGCATTTCCTCAACAACTTCCAGCTCTACTTCCGCAGGTTCGCGCCCGGCATTGAGATTGAACACAAGCTCACCATCACCTCCGCTGCCGACATCTACGCGCTGAGCCTGCATTTCCGAAATATGGTCGGCCGCGATGCGTTCTCCGGTTACACCTGGGAGTACCGCGACGACTTCGAGCAGTGGGACTTCGACAATCACCTCTACGAGGTACTCAGCCCGCCCGAGGAAGCGGGTTACATCTCGCTGATGCACCACGCCCGCGGAACCACCGTGGTGAAGAGGAAGTGGTTCACCGAAGACGCCGTGGAAAGACGCGAGAGCAAATGGACTATCGTGACGCCGACGGTGTCCGATGACGAGTACATAAGCCAGCGTTTCGGCCTGGCCAGCCGCAGCCTTGGCTCGTTCAGGCGCACTCGCTTCGATATCAGCCTCGAGTCGGCCGCCACGGGCAATATCTACGCCATTATGATCGATCGCTGCCGTTTTGACCGCGACGACTGGCCAGATCTCCGCCAGGTCGAGGTGGAGTACCTGACGAGCAGGACGCTGAGAACCTCGGCCGCCGACGCGCTCCGGACTGAGCTGCAGCAGATCGTCGACGCCACGAAGGCCGAACTCGACCGGCTGGGGACGGCCTATGTCGAATCGCAGCTCTCCAAGCTCACCTACATGCGGCAACTGCACGAGGCGACGACCGCATGAGGGCCGGCCAGCTCGATATCGAACGCGAGCTCGCGATGATCCGCGAACTGGACATTATGAGCAAGCCATATGTCAACGCCGCCTACGCGACGGGCAGCCTGCTGGCGGGCTTCGGCACGCCGACATCGGATCTTGACGTGATCCTCCTGGTCACCAGCGGCGCCGACAAGGACCTGGCGCTGCGGGATGGGGCCAGCAAGCGGCGCGGGCCGGCTCGCGCCGACTTCGACGTGCTCACCCTGGACGAGCTCGCCGCAGCCGTCGGCTCCTGCGCAGATTTCCGCACCGCCTGGGACACCGGCCGTTTTTTCAGCATCGCCGAGCGGGTGCGGCTCCTTACCCCATTCGCCGCGGGCGTTCGGGTACTTAAGCCATCTGCCGAACTCGCCGAGCTGAGCACGAGGATCGCGGCCCAGCGGGCCACCCTGATCCAGCTCTCGGTGATGCGCTCGGCCATCCTGGCCAACTCCACGCAGGAGGCCCTGCTTGGCCTGATGGAAGTCAACGACGAGGTGGGCATGCTCCGCCGGTCGCATGACCATCTGGAGTTCTGCCTGGATGCGTGGTGCACGTCCCGCGGTGCTCTCTATCCCGACGACAGGTTCAAGTGGCTGTGGCACCGGCTGAACCTTGTCCTGTCCGGCGAGCGCGAACTGGGCACGCTGCGCGATCTGTACGTACCGGAAACAGTCACCAAGCCCATGCCTGACGTGACCCAGCGACGTCTGGTTACCGCTCAGGCCCTGCTGGCCCAGGCGCTGCTCGCGGCGTGGGCCCTGGATCCGCGAGCCTACGCGGTACCGATCCTGCCGCGCTGGACCGGACGAGGCGACACGTTGTGGCGATCCATGGACTGGATGCCCACAAGGACGCCCGACGCCTGGGGCCTGGGTCCAGAATTCCGCTTCTACCAGATGCCCGTGCCGGCGATCATCGCGTGGGCGTGCGCAGGCGGGCGCACGAGTACCGAGATCGAGACGATCGTCGTCGATCACTGCCGGATCGCCTTCGGCACCGACATTCCGCCAGCCACTGCCCGGTCGGCGATCGGAAGGCTTCTGGACTGCGGCGCGATCCGCGGCTGCCCGCCGTCCGCCGCGCCGGAGCAGACCGCATGAAGGTATGCGTGATCGGGAAATACCCTCCGATCGAGGGGGGCGTGAGCACGCAGACCTACTGGACCTGCCACATGCTCGGGCGCGCGGGCCACAATGTCTTCGTCGTCACTAACGCCGATGAGACAGAGCCCGAGCACCGGGAGTGGTTCCTGCCCGGAGACGCCGAGCGGCTCAACGCCGACTATCCGGGCGGCGGCAGCGTCAGCGTCACTTTCACGCAAGCGCACCACGACGAGGATCTGTACTACATTCCGCACGGCCGACCGACGATCACACGCCTGGCCTCGGCCGCGGTCGAGGTGGTTCGCCGACACGACTGCGACCTGCTCATCGGCTGGTACTTGGAGCCCTACGTGCTGGCCGCGAGCCTCGTCGCGGCGTGGACCCGCCGACCCTACCTGGTCCGCCATGCCGGTAGCGATGCCTACGACCTCGCCGCCCAGCCGGAGCTGGGTCCGGCATATCGCGAGGCGATCCGCGCGTCGGCCGGCCTCATCGCGGCGAGCCTGGCGGCCGATGGCCTGGGCATGCCCGATGACCGGGCGCTCGGTTACCCCGGCTTGTTCCTACCGCCCGAATTCAGCGCTACCGGCCCGGTCCTCGACCTCACCGAGACGGCCCGCCTGCTCCGCATGCGCGGATCCAGGTCGGTGCTGCGCACCGATCCGCTGCCGCCCGGCACCGCCCTGATAGGGGCTTACGGCAAGCTAGGTGTCGCCAAGGGCACCATCGACCTCGTCCGGGCCGTGTCCCGTGTCCGCGCGGCAGGCAAGCCGGTCGGTCTCGCGCTGGCCGGAGGCGGCCGGGACTGGGCCACGGTCATCGAGGAGGTCCATGCCGGGGGCCTCGCGGATGTCACGGTGACGCTGCCGATGATTGCCCCGTGGCGGATTCCGTCCTTCATCCGGGCCTGCCGGGCGGTGGCGTTCCTCGAGCGGGACTTCGGGGTGCCGGACCACCGGCCTGCGCCTCCGGTGGAAGTCCTTGCCTGCGGACGCCCACTGCTGCTCTCCGCCGACATGGCGCCCGCCGTGCTGCCCGGCCGCCCTGCGGATGACCCGCTGCTCGCCGCGGTGGAGCTCACCGACCCCCGTGACCCGGGCGCCTTGGCGGCGGCCGTCGAGTCGGTGCTGTCCCGTAGCGGCCCTGCCGCCGATCAGCGAGCCGCGGGCCTGCGGGCAGAGCCCGACGTCGCCCGCTGGTACGCAGAGATATTCGACCGAGCGCTGGCTCCGCCGGCAGGCCCGGGCGGCGGTCACGCGGTGCCGCCAGAGATCGCCGCGGTCGAGCAGCTGCTGACACGGTACTGCCCGGCACTCATCCAGGTGGCCGGTCGGCAGGTGGTCCTTGGCCATGTCGCCGTCGCGCGAGCGGAACCCAACGCCCTGCTAGCCGCCTACGCCGTCGCGGACGCGTGCCTGCCGCAGGTGCGCAGCGCTATCTCCGGCCCCGCCGGCCCGGCGCGCAACATCGCCCAGATGGCGCTCGCCGAGCACCATGCCTTGTGGTCACGCGTCGACGTGGAGGGCCTCGCCGGCGTCGCGGCCTTCGCCATCCCCGTCCAGCGGGCGCCGGTGCCGCAGGCCGAGGACAGCCGGCTCGACGCGCTCTTCCCGGTAACGTCGAGCTGGCTCAGGATCGCCCGGTTTGAGATCGATGCCTATGCTTACCTCCAGGTCCCGTCGTCGGAGCACGGGATCGGAAGCGCCCCCAGCCTGTCCAGCGGGCCGGAGCAGGTGCTGCTGTTCCACAAGGCGTCTAACCTGACGCGCACCATCGCACGGATCGGTCCCGCCATCTGCGCGCTGCTGGCGGCCGCGGATGGGACGCGATCGCTGCGGGAACACGCCGAGACACTAGGCATCGAGCGGAACCGGCTCGGCGAGTTCCTAGGCTCCGTCCGGGAGCTGCACAAGGCCGGCGTCGTGATGTTCCGCCGCGCCCCGGTCGCCCGTTGACAAGCACAGCGCACCCGCCCGGATGAGGTCACGCAGCGCTGCCGCGATCCGCGGCTCACCGTCCTCCCGGCCGGCGGACACCATCTCGGCAATCTCAGCGACCGTGCGGTCGCCGTCGCAAGCACGGATCGCCTCATAGGCGACCAGCCCCAGTCGCGCCGTCCGTATTCCTCCGGCAGGATGGCTCCAGGTGATCAGCCTGGTCGTCGCGGGCAGCGCTGTCGGCGTGCCGTTCATGGCCGTGCGCAGCAGCACCGGCACGTCCACCGCGAACGTGGCCAGCCCGGCACCGGAGCACAGGACGGGTTTGCCCCGCCCTTCCTGTCCGTGCCGGTGAGGGGCCTCGGGTGGCGCCGCGAAGAAGACGGCCCGCCACCGCATCGCCTCATACCGGCTCAGGTCGCCAAGCCAGCCGAGCGGGCCGCGCCGCGCCAGATGTCCGGCGAACCGAGTCCACTGCGTCACGTCCTCCGCGAGGACCTCATCTGCGGCCAGCGCGGCCGACGGCTGGTACCACTGCCAGAAGCCGTCCGTCACGGCGTCCATTCCGTACTCACCGCTCGCCGCCGACAGCGAGGCACGGAAGATGGGCTCGATGTTGTCCACGCGCTTGCGCTGAAGCAGCCGAAGGTAATACCGCAGCGCGGAGACATCGATCGCGGCGATAACCGCGAGGTCGGCGGGCTGCGCGGTCAGCTCTCTGCGCAGCGTCGCGAGGTCGCGGCGCTCGAGGGCATCGAGCAGGTCCGGCTCGGTCATCAGGCGGGCCAGCAGAGCGGGCACGCCTTCGGTCACGTCGCCCCGACCGCGGCCGTCTCGCGGGCCAGCTGGAGATCGCAGAGGATCTCGCCGAAGTCGTCAGGGAACGCGGCATCGCGTTCCAGCATTATGGCGGGGATCGCGGTCCGGCGTGCGACGTGACGGACGAGCTCCCACACCCCGTCAGCCACCGGCGCATCATGCGAATCGGCCAGCACTCCGTCCGCCCACGTCCCGCCCGCTACGTGCATCTGCCTGAGGCGGTGCAAGGGGAACTCGTCGATTCTCGTGACGGGGTCAAAGGCCAGATTGGCCGCGTTGGCGAAAACATTGGCCACGTCGAGCAAAAGGTAGCAGCCGGACTCCTCGAGTACGGCGGTGATAAACTGTGCCTCGGTCAATTCACCTGGGATTACGAAGTTGTACGCGATGTTCTCCAGCAGGAATGGCCGGCCCACCTGCTGGCTGACTAGGCTGGCGTTTGCGGCCATGAGCGTCGCGTCGCGCCTGGTCCACGGCACGGGAGCGAGGTGGCCTAGGCGGACGCCGCCCGCCGTCGAGAAACAGAAATGGTCGGAGACCCAGGGAGCGTCGACGACCTGCGCGAGTTCGGCCAGCTGCGCCACCAGGCGCATGTCGACGGGGGCCTGCGATCCTAGGGAAAGCTCGGTGCAGTGCAGGACGCACGTGAAGGCGCTGCTGATTTCGGCCAGCAAATCCAGACGCCGCGGCGAAAGCGGGAGGAAGCTCTCGGCAACGACCTCAAGCCAGTCGATCTTCTCCCGGTAGCGCATAATGTCATCATGCAGTTGGGGCCGGTACCCCAGCCCCACGCCAAGCGACGCGGTGAAGCTGCCGTCCAATGGGCCGGCGCAGGCGGTTAGGGATGCCTGCGGCAGCCGCGGGTGCCGACCATCAGGATCTGCTCCTGACCTTCGACCTCTTCGGACGGAGTCAGCGGACTGAACTCGAACTCGTCAACAATATTTGTGACTTCTGTGCCCTGAGATTCAGCTGCTGCACTCTGTGCTTCATCCATTTTGCCCTGAGACTCACCCATTTCAGCATGGTAACAGACGCACGCCGACGCGGCCGGACAATGGGTGCAACGATTAGGGAACGGCGGTGCAATTACCCGGCGCTCTACTCATATCCCGCCGCCTGCATCGCGCACACGCTGGCATACCAGCCGTTGGCGGCGATCAGCTCGTCGTGGGTGCCTATCTCGGCAATCCGCCCTTCGCGCAAGATCACGATCAGGTCGGCGGCGCGGACGGTAGCGAAGCGATGCGACACCAGCACGGTTATGCAGCCGCAGCGTGCCGCCGCCGTGCGGCCGACCCGCAGGTAGCCCCGGAAGAGCGCGGCTTCGCCTTCCGCATCGAGGCTGGCGGTCGGTTCGTCGAGTACCCGCAGGAGCGGCGTTTCCCGCATCATGGCGCGGCCGAGGGCGAGCTTCTGCCACTGGCCCTCCGACGGCAGCGCGCCGCCAGCCATCGACCGGCCCAGCGGCGTTTCCATGCCGTCCCTCAGCCTGCCGATGACGTCGCTAGCCCCGGCCCTGTCCAGTGCCGCGGCGACCGCGGTCCGGTCTGGCCGCCTCGGCAGGTCGCCCGCCCCGACGTTATCGCCCGCGAGCACCTCGAAGCGGCAGAAGTCCTGGAAGCCGGCCGCCACCGCGGCACGCAGGCTGTCATGGTCGAACTCGGTCATCGGCACGCCGTCGACCAGGATCTGGCCGGTGGTCGGCCGGTAGAGACCCATCAGCAGCTTGACCAGTGTGGTCTTGCCCGCCCCGTTGTGACCGGCCAGCGCCATCACGGACCCGGCCGGCACGAACAGGTTCAGGTCGTCAAGCACCAGCGGACCGTCCGGGGAGTGCCTGAAGGACACGTGCCGCAGCTCGATCCCCTGCCGCAGTTCACGCGGCGCTTGGGTGGTGCCGCTGAAGCGCGCCTTCGCGGACGCGACATAGGTGGTCAGCCAGGAAAAGCGTTCCAGGTTCGTGCTCAGGCGGCTGTACTTGCCCAGTGTCGTGGCCGCCTGCTCGGCCTGACCGACCAGTTGCGCGGCGAGGACGGCCAGCAGGAACACCACCCCTCGGCTGCGCAGGCCAGCACCATCGCGGGACAGCCAGAGCAGGAGCAACACGCCGACGGCGAACAGCCCCCAGCCCACGGCCATGATGCCGACGATACGGGCGAGACTGAGCCGCTGCCGGCGATCCGCGGCGCGCAGCAGCTCATCCTGGCGGTCCGCGACCGCCTTCGTCATGCCGAACTGCCGTATCTCGCCGGCGGACCGGGGATCGGTAGCCGCGAGGAACAGCATTCGCGCCGTACGCATCGGCGGCGAGATGTCGTCCAGCATCTGCGAAACCTCGCGCTCGGCCCGCAGCGAGGCGACGACGGGCAGGAACACGAGCACCGGGAGCGGAACCAGGCCGGGCGCGACGAACGCGAGCAGCGCCGCCGCCGCTCCGAACCGGACGACGAGGGCGATGGTCTCGACTATCGTGCCGATAGAACCGGCGACGTAACTGTACCGATTGGCCAGCGTGTACACCCGGTCCTGGAAATCAGGTGACTCGACCGCGGAAAGATCGGGCACGGCGCAGACCTGGGCCGTGAGCTCTTGCTCCAGCCAGTGGTCCGTCCGGTCCTCCAGCATCGTCTGGGCGATCATGGAGAGCCACTGCGCCCCGACCCAGCAGGCACCGATCACGCCCATGACGACGACGGCCACTTCTACCTGGCCGCCGGCGTGCGCCGTCAGCCCGTCGACCAGATCGTCGACAGCCCAGGCCAGCCCCACCGGGAGGATCGCCTCCACGATCGCGACGCCGAGCACGACGATCGCCAGCATCCGGCTGGCCGCGAACGCGGCGCGCAGTACCAGCCGCGTGGTCACCGCGGACACCGCCGCCGATCGCCGCACAGCTGTCAGCAAGGCGAGCGGCGGTCGCCCGACCTTCCCGGTTTCCGCGGTCACCGCACGATCTCCGCCTGGGCGTCGAACATCTGCGCGTACAGGCCGTGCTGGCTCATGAGGCTCGCGTGATCGCCGAGCCCGACGATCCGGCCGCCATCCAGCACCGCGATCTGGTCAACCCGGCGGACGGTCGCGAACCGGTGGGAGACCAGGATGAGCGTCTGCTCCCTGGTCGCGTCGATGATAGCGTCGTATGCGTCGCGCTCCGATTCGATATCCATGCTCGCGGTCGGCTCATCCAGCGCCAGCACCCGTGCACCGGCTTGCAGTGCGTACAGGCCGCGAGCCAACGCGACCCGCTGCCACTGTCCGCCGGACAGGTCGGTGCCGCCTCGTATCTGCCTGGAGAGAATCGTCTCCCAGCCCGTTGGCAGGTCCGCGAGCACCGAGTCCAGCCCGGTCTGCGCGGCAACCTCGGCGAGCGCTTCTGAGTCCGCTGCGCGGCCGGGCCCGGTGACGTTCTCGCGGACCGTGAGCGGGAGCCGGACGAAGTCCTGTGCCAGCGTGGACACGCGTGTCCGCCACGCCACCGGGTCAAGCTCGGTCAGCGGGATCCCGTCCACCAGGATCTGGCCGGCCGTGGGCTCGTAACTGCGCAGCAGCAGCTTCAGCAGGGTGCTCTTCCCTGCGCCGTTGCGCCCGACGATCGCGAAGGAGCGGCCGGCCGGGATGGTCATGTTTATACCGGCCAGGACCGGCGTCCCGTCCGGGTAGGAGAAGCTCACGTCACGGAACTCGATCTCGTGCACGGGTGCCGCGCCCGGGTCGCGGCCACCCACCGCGGCCTGGGGCCGGACCGCGTCCTCGACGGTGATCAGGGCGTCAACCGCCTTCCATCCGATGTGCGCGAGCCGGTCGTACTCGGTCAGCATGGCGAACCTCAGGAGCCCGATGCTCGCCTGGACACCGATGACGAGGCCGGCGACGGTTACGGTGCCCGCTCGCCAGCCCGCGGCGAGAACGGCGAAGGCCGCCGCCTGCCCCGCGCCGACCAGGACCGCGCCGACGACGATCTTCCACCACGAGATGCGCCGGCCGCGCCACGCCGCGGAAGCCACCCGCAGCCATTCGGAATGCTGCAGGTCCATGAACCACCGGTTCAGTCCGAAGACACGAGTTTCCTTCTCCGCGCCCGGCATGAGCAGGACGTCCCGCAGGTAGTGGCTGCGGCGCAGGACGCCCGAGTCAAGATGCTGATGCCGCAGCAGCAGGCGGTATTCGCCGCGCAACCACCAGCCGACCACCAGGTACAGCACGGCGAGCGCGATCGCGAGGACCGGCTGCACCAGGGCAAGCAGCACCGCGCAGGCGGTGCCGGTGAGCAGCGCCTGAGCCCGGCCGCTCATGCCCAGCAGGCCGCCCGCCGGGCCGCCGAGTCGGCCGGCCAGGCCGTGCGCGGTCGCGATGCTGGCCTGCATCTCAGCGTCTTCAAGGTGTCCCAGCCCGGCTGGCCGGGCCACCGCCTCGATCAGGCGCCTGCGCAGGATCATGTCCATCTGCCGCCCGAGGGCCTCGATGACACCCTCGCGGAGCACGCTCATGAGCTGCGACAGCGCTAGCACCACAGCGAGCGCGGCCACCAGCAAGGCCAGGCGCGTAGCGGCTCCCGGCCGGCCCACATCGGACAGCAGGCCGGCTACTGCCCCGGACAGCCCGATGAACACGGCCGGCATGGCCGCGCCGATTACCGTGGTGAGAACCGCCGTGCCTGCCAGCAGCGGCCGCGCCCGGCTCACGGCGGTGACGGCTGCCCATCGCGACGCCGCGCGACGCCCGGCCGCATCGCGCTCAGCCGGTGCCATCGGTCGGCACTTCCCCGCGCCCGCGCTCCGTGCGCCCCAGGTCGGGGTGCGCCATCCGCGCCGCGTAACCGGCGGTGTACCTGGCCAGGGCCAGATCCTGCCGGGAGCAAGAGATATAGTCCAGGCCCCAGTCGTGGAACGACTGGATCGAGTCGGGATCGGCGGCATGTTCACCGCAGACCCCCATGCGCATGCCAGGCCGCACTCGCCGTCCGGCCCGGACCGCGGTCAGGACGAGTTGGCCGACCCCGCTCCGGTCCAGGCGCTGGAACGGCGACGCCTCGATGAGCCGCCGGGCCTGGTAGGACCGCAACACCGTGGTTTCGGCATCGTCCCTGGACAGCCCCCAGGTCAGCTGCGTCAGGTCGTTAGTACCAAAGGAGAAGAAGTCGGCGGCCTCGGCGAGGTCCGCGGCGGTGAGGGCGGCCCGGGGTGTCTCGATCATGGCGCCGATGGGCAGGGTGAGCTCACGGTCGGCCAGTGGCTGCAACTCCCCCAGCAGGTAGTCGTTGAACAGGCGAACTGGCCGCAGTTCGGCGGCGGTGGCGACCATCGGCACCAGCAGCAGCGGATGCGGGTCACCGTGGGCCTGGATCCTGGCCACGGTGGCTTCGAGGAGCGCCGCGATCTGCATCTCGTAGAGCCAGGGAAGGAGCACGCCGAGGCGGATACCGCGAACGCCGAGCATGGGGTTGCGCTCCCACGCGCGCTCGACGGCCCGGAGTCGGCGCTCGGCCGCCGGATCGCGATTGCCGTGCACGGCCGCCACGGCGGCCTGGACCGAGACATCGGTGAGGTCCGGCAGGAACTCATGGCGTGGCGGGTCAAGCAGCCGCACGGTGACCGGCAGGCCGTCCATGGCGGTCAAGATGGCGAGGAAGTCCGCGCGCTGACTTCGATGGAGCTCGTCGAGCGCCTCCTGGGCCGTGCTGTCATACACGCCGAGGAGGATGTCCGCCAGCATGCGCTGGCGGACACCGAGGAACATGTGCTCAGTGCGACACAAGCCAATGCCTGCGGCGCCGGCCCGGCGGGCGGCCGCCGCGTCATCGGCCGTCTCGGCGTTGGCCCAAACCTCCATCCGCCGCTGAGCGTCCGCGGCGCCGAGAAGCCGCTGCGCGGCCTGACCGGGCGGTTGCCCGGAGTCCATGGGCGAGCCGCTCGCGTGAGCGCCCAGCGCCAGGATGCCCCGACTGCCATCGACCGTGACCATGTCGCCGTCCGCGATCGTCACGCCGCACAGGTCGAGCATGCCGCCGGCCCGGTCGATGGAGGCGTCGGCGAGCCCGACCACGCAGGGGCGGTCCATCGCCCGCGCGACCACCGCGGCGTGCGAAGTCCTGCCGCCCCGGATGGTCACCACCGCGGCGGCCGCCGCGAGCGCGGTCAGGTCCTCCGGCCTGGTGTCCGAGCGTATGAACACCACCGGGTCACCCCGTTTGCCTCGCTCGACGGCACGGGCCGGATCGAATGTGGCGATGCCGGAGGCACTGCCCGGCGAGACGCCGAGGCCATGCCCGACCACCGCCTCGGCCTCGGGTCCAGTTGTGGCCGGCCGCAGCGACACGGCGAACTGCGACGGGCTGACCCGGCTGAGAGCGTCGGCCGGATCGATTCGACCCTCCGCCAGGAAGGCGGCGGCGACGGTACAGGCCTCCGCCGCTTCGCGCGGCGCGGGCCGCGCACCGAGAACCCACAACCGTTCATCTTGAATGGCGAATTCCAGTTCGATTGCGTCCCGGCAGTGCCTCTCGAGGTCCACCACCGCCGCGGCGAGCGGCGACCACCACGGCTCCGCCGTGAAATCCGTGAGCTGCCGTGCCCTGGGATCTTCTCCGCTGGTGGTGCCGCAGCTACCGGGCAGGAAGAACCCGTTGAGCCGGGCCCGGCCGGTGCCGAGGTCCCGGCTCCGCGCCAAGCCGGTGCCGTCCGTATCGGCGTAGCACCCGAGCACCATCGGCAGCAGGGTCACGCTCGGCGTCTTCAGCGACCGCAGTGCCCGGACGATCTGGTCGATCGGGTCGTGTGCCACCTCCGCGGAAAGGTCCCGCCTGCGGAGGCTGTCCGCGAGTTCCCGGCTGCCGTGATCCGCCAGCCAGGTCAGCGATTCTGCGGTCGTCCCAAGGAAGACCACCTGCGCCGCGGAGGCTCGCGTCCCCTCGGTCTGCGCGCCGTCGGTCCCCGCAGAGACGGCTACGAATAGCGGGTCGCTCCCGCTGCCGAGGCGACGGGAGGCCGGTCCGCCGAATGCGGCGACACCGGCCGTTACCATCTGCCTGAGCCGGTCGTCGGCCGCGGTGGCGTCGATCCGCACAAGGGGGGGCACCGGCAGGCCGAGATCCCGCAGCCGGGCGAGCGGTATCCGGCCGAGCGTGCTCATCGCGCATCCACCACCAGGCGTTTGATGCGCAGATCCGAACGGCCGGCCCTGCTGGCGTCCGAGAGGCGCAGGGCCACCCCGCGCGACCCGTCATCGGCGACTTCGCCGATGACGGTGTACTGGCCGTCGAGGTGGGGCGCGGCCGCCAGGGTGATGAAGAACTGCGATCCGTTGGTGACGATGCCGGTGTTGACCATGGCGACAAGGAACGGCCGGTCGAACTTATGCCTGGCGGGCTCCTCGTCGTAGCGGAAGCCAGGACCACCCCGGCCCGTCTCGGTGCGGTCGCCGGCCTGCAGCAGGAAACCGGGGACGATCCGGTGAAAGCTGGTGCCGTCGTAGAAGGGGGCGGTAGACGTGCCGCCGGTGGCCGGATCCCGCCAGGCAACCTCACCGCGGGCTAGCTGCACGAAGGTGCCGACCGCCATCGGGGCGATCCCCGGATCGAGGTTCAGGGTCATCAGGCCTAGGTCTGTGTGCAGCGCCGCGGTCACTGACCGGAGCTCGGGGACGTCACGGCGCAGGGGCTTGCGGATGTTCCCGCGGTACAGCGGCTTAGCGGGGTCATCCGCGATCCGGGCCCCCGGCCCGGGTTCGATGTTGCTGCCGCATCCGGTGCTTCCTGGCGGCGGCCAGGGGTGGTAGGCGTCCGTCCGCACGTCTGCCCGGCCCGGCCGCCCCGCTTCGCTGGGCCGCGGCGTCTCGATCGACTCGGGACCGACCGACCACAGCGCGTTTCCCTGTGACGTGCCCGCGGCCAGGCTACGGCGCAGCAGTCGGCGTACCTCGGCCGAGGCCCGAGCGCCGAGGGTAGCGAGGTCGCCGCGGGATTGCGCCCCCAGCGTGGCCTGCATTTCCCAGGTATCGAAGAACTTGTCGAACAGGCATCCGTTGTTGTGCTCCAGCGTGAAGCACTGGTCGATGAAGACGCGCTCGGGAAGCGCGCCCTCGGTGTACTGAGCCATCAGCAGGGCGATCGGCGCCCACGCTTCGCCACCGTATTCCCCACCGGGGCCGAGGAACGCCGCCTCGGCCATGCGGTACGCGTCCGGCCCGCCGCTCCGCCTGATCGCTGGCCACCGGAGCACGCTGTTGCCCTCGCAGGCCTGGTGAATGAACGCGATCATCTCTGCTGCCAAGGTAGAGAGCGGGATCCCGTCGTAGTGCGCGAGCTCGGCCCCGATGGCATAGTCAAGGTGGCGGGCGAAGTCGGCCGCCAGCCGTGGCTGCCACGCGGCGAGCAGGGCGGCAGCCTCCCGGGAGTCCTGGCTGTCCTGGGCGGCCAGCCACTCCAGCAGGTAGAAATCCGCGGCCAGGCTCGACGCGTCAACCTGCTCCACGAACCACGACGCCGGCTGTCCGGCCAGCCGCTCGTTGATCAGGCCGAGAGCCTTCTCCCGCGACGTGCGGCCGTGCAGGTAGTGCAGCCACGGGCCGCGGATCGCCGCCAGCAGGCGCGGGAACCTGAGGTCTGTGCCGAAGGCGACGATGGTGCCGCGGAACTGCGGGTCGTAGTCCGTCACGAGATGTTCGGCGGTCAGCGCGACCAGCATCTTCATGACGATCGCTCGCAGCTGACGCTTCGCACGATCACTGCCGCTCAGTCCGGTGGCGACGCGCCGGGGCAGTGCGCCATCGGCTGCGGTGGAGAGCAGCAGATGCCACGACAGCAACGTCAGCAGGCCCTCGAGCATAGCCGGACCCGAGTACCGGCGATAGTCCAGATAGGCTGCGCGTGGCGCACCCCGATCGGTGAGAAAGGCGGTCCCAGGCGGGAATGGCGCGAACGGCACCAGATAGACCGGTAGCGGCCCTGCGGCCCGGACCCCAAGCGCGTCGGTGAGGACGGCCGTGCACCGCTGCTCATCGCGGAGCACGGTTTCCTCGATATACGCGGTGGCGTCCGCCAGCGGCGGAGCGTAGAACTCGATCGCGGAGCGCAGCTCGCCTTCCACGGCGCCCAGCGACTGGCGGACACGCTCCCATCCGCGCGCCGCCGCAGGCTCGCCGCCCGTGATCAGAGATTCGGCGAATGACGGCACGTCGGCGGCCTCGGCGACCTCGATCGGCAGCTGCCTCACGTCGGCGTCGCGGAGCATCCGCATGCCGGTGGTGAATAGGCCCACTTCAGGGGTGTGCGGCCGCGGCAGCAGGCACATATCCCACGGCTCGCGGCCCGCCACCTCGCGCTGCATGGCGAGGAACAGATTGAATGGATCGTTATAGGCGAGGCTAATCTGGGCCGTGTGGACCATGCGGCCATGCTAACAACGACTTCCCCAGGTAGGGGATAACAATCTCGGCCGCGAGCACCGCTTGCGGGATCCGGCGGCAACCGAAGCGGAGGGACGCGTGGAGACAAAGGTGCGAGCGATTCTCCGGGGGCACTCTGGGCTCGGTGACGCGGTGCAAGACATCGACATCTATGACAACCTGTGGGGACTGGGTATGACGTCCCTGGCAAGCGTTGAGGTGATGCTCGCCCTTGAGTCGGCCTTCGGCTTCGAGTTCCCGGAGAGCAAATTGCGGCACGCCACTTTCTCGTCCATTTACGCCATCATGGACTGTGTCACGGAGCTGACAGGAAGCCGCGCTCAATGATGCCAGGCGGCATGCTATTGCCTACTCCCGCTGCGGGTGTCTACCTCACGACGGGGGGCTTCGAGGCGGTCGTGCACGGACTTAGCGTGGCTCTGACCGCGCTGGCGGGCGCCGGAGTCCAGCGGTCGCTGCGCGCGCCACCGGTGATCGCCCGCTCGATCGTCGAGCGGGCCGGTTACCACGAATCCTTCCCTCACTTGCTCGGCCGTGTCAGCGCAGGGGTATCAGCGGAATCAGATCTTGTCCTGCTGCCCGCAGGGTGCTACTGCGTCTACCCCGCCTACGAAGGCGTGCGCCTGACCACACCCGCCGAACTGAGCGTCGAGGCGACGTGCTTCCGGCAGGAGGACACGGCCGAGAAGGGCCGCCTGCGCTCATTCCGGATGCGGGAGCTCGTCCGGTTCGGCATTGCGGACGACTGTCGTGCCTGGCGCGACGATCGCCTCAACAGCGTCCGCGACTGGCTCGCCGGGCTTGGGCTGACGACCGAGACGGCGGTGGCCAGCGACCCCTTCTTCGGCAGCGGGAGTCGGCTGATCCGAACGCTCCAGGTGGAGCAGCAACTCAAGGTCGAGGTTGTGGCGGCAGTCGGACCTGGCCAGTCGCAGGCGGTCGCCTCGGGCAACTACCACAAGGACCAGTTCGGCCGGCTGTTCTCGATCTCCGGCCCGGACGGCCGGGCCGCGCATACCGCGTGCATGGCGTTCGGCTATGAGCGCCTGGTGCTGGCCCTCATGCACGTTCACGGCGAGAATCCGGGCCAATGGCCCGGCCCTGTCCAGAAGATGTTGAGCCTGGAGTGGTGAAATGAATTCCGCGGTCTCATTGACTGATCTGCGTCCGGAGATCAGGCTCCTGCTCGCGGTCGCTATACCGCGATGGGGTGCCGCCAGCCAGTCCGCGGTCCAGGCGTGGTCGGCCGGCGAGGCGCCAATGAACTGGTCGTATTTCCTCGACCAGGCGCTGCGCCAGGAAGTGATCAGCATGGTCGGCCGGAACCTGACCCGCTATCTGCCCGCGGACAGGGTTGCGCCGCCATACCTTTGGATCTACTCCGCGGCTTACCAGGCGAATAGCCGACGCAATCGGAGCCTGTTCGGGGAGTTCGGCCGCATTCTGGCCGCGCTGAATCAGCGCGGTATTCTGCACGCGGTGCGGAAGGGGCCTTCGCTTTGCGCCTTGGTGTACGACGATCCCGGTATCCGCCGGATGACCGATCTGGACATCCTGATCGGCCGGGAGTCGCTGGACGCTGCCGCGGCGATTCTCGCGGATCTTGGTTACGCCCAGGGCACCCTGTCGGCCAACGGCTGCCGCGTCCTGCCGCACGACCGGAAGACGAGGCTGTTCTGGGCGGTGCACCTGAACAACGCGCTGCCCTTTGTGAAGCCGACTACCGACCCGGATGTGCAGTGGTTCGAGGTCGACCTGTGCTTCGATCTGTTCCAGAAGCGATCCACCGGCCACGTCGAAGTGGCTGCGGTGCTCGATCGCGCTCGCCCCACCGTGATCTGCGGTGAGCCGTCCTTCGCGCTGAGCCCGCTGGATCAACTGCTGGACATCTGCCTGCACCTGTACAAGGAAGGGACCAGCTATCTGAGCATCTCGCAGGGCAGGGACATCAGCCTGTCACGTTTCATCGATGTGGTGGAGTCGGTACGCGTCACCCCGGCGGCGAGCCTGGCCCGGCTGCCCCAGTTCGCGCAGGAGGTCGGCGCGGAGCGCGAGCTCTACTACGCGCTGTTCCACGCCAGCTTGCTCTACCCCGGAACCGTCCCCGTCGAGCTGCTGGCCGGGCTCGAGCCGGAGGATCGCGGCTATCTGGACGAATATGGCCAGCTGGAGGACAGGACCAGGCGGTGGAAGGAGGGTTTCCTCCATCGGCTCTTCAACCCCCGCAGGCAGTTTGAGCTGCCCGGCGCGTCCTCCATCCCGACCACGTGAGGGATGCCATGCACGGCCGCGTTGAAGTGTTCGGGACGGCAACGCTCCCGCGAGTCCCGCCCAGCTATCAATCCCGTCCATGGCTGACCGGGCTGGCCCGGCGCGCCGAGAAGTACGGCTTCACCGGACTGCTGGTCTTCCATGACCACATGATCCTGGATCCATGGGCCGTGGCCGGCCTGCTCATGCAGCAGTCCGAAACCTTGGTCCCGCTGGTCGCGCTGCAGCCCTACACCCTTCCCCCGTTCACGGCCGCGAAGATGATCAGCAGCCTGACGTCGCTCTACCGCCGCCGCGTCGACCTCAACGTCATCACGGGCGCCGCGCCTGAAGAGCTTGCCCAGGTCGATGACAAGCTGGACCACGACCAGCGCTTCGCTCGGGCCACCGAGTACGTGACCCTGCTGCGAGGGCTGCTCAGTGCCGACGAGCCGGTCACCTGGACTGGCGATCATTACCGGTGCCGCGGTCTGCAGATCAACTCCAGGCTTCCCGAACATCTGCTGCCGCGGATCTTCGTCGCGGGATCGTCTGACGCCGCCGGCGCCTCGCCGAGCAGATAGGCGGGGTCATGATTACGCATCCTGAACCGGTGGAGCTGTTCGCTCAGGGCTTCGTGGCGGCACGCAAGGACTCCGGACTGGAGATCGGCGTACGGATCGGCCTGATAGCGCGGGAAACGGGCGAGGAAGCCTGGGCGGTCGCCCGTGCAGACCACCAGGTGGACCGGGCCGCCCGCCTGCGGACCCTGCTCAAGCGCGAATCGCAGTCGGACTGGAACCGGCGCATGGCCAACCTGGCCGCCGAAGCGGACGTCTACGACGACGTGTACTGGACCGGACTGTACAGCACCGGTCGGACGGCAGCGCCGGTGCTGGTAGGCAGCTACAGCAAGGTCGCCGAGTACCTGAGCCGGTACCTCTCTCTCGGTGTCTCCAAGCTACTGCTGACCAAGGTTGACAGCGAGGACGAGTTCCGGCACGCGCACACGGTCCTGATGCGGCTTGGCTGCTGATGACCGCCGCCACGCGCACCCAGGCCATGCTGGCCTCGGGGAAGACATACTGGGCACTATGCGGCAGGAGGCGGCGATGAAGCGCACCCCGCAGCCGGGCGCCCGCCGCCAGGCGGCCTCGCGCAGGCACTCGTCCACGATCCCGGCCACCTTCTGGGCGTGGCAGGCGGGGGACCGGCCATGCTGCTGCTCCACGAACCATGGTCCGACCGGATCGGCGAATTCTTCTCCGCCGCCCGGCTGACCAGGCTGGAAGGGGCCGGTCACTTCACGCCGCTCGAGCGCCCGCGCGACTTCGCCGGGGCCATCATCGCCGCGTGCGTCAGCTAGTCCGGCGGAGCCGGAGTCGGTGCCGCCTTCGCTTCTGACCAGCTCGAAGACGATGCCGGTGTCGGCGATGAAGCGCACCCCGCAGCCGGGCGCCCACCGCCCGGCCGCCTCGCGCAGGCACTCGTCCACGATCCCGGCCACCTTCTGCGCGTCGTCGCGGGGGGAGTGCACCAGCAGTTCGTCGTGCAGGCACAGCACGATGCGCGCGCCCAGGGGCGCGCACCGGGCCCGGACCGTGACCGCCCACATCTTGAACAGCTCGGCCGCGGCGCCCTGCACCATCGCGTTGCGGGCGTACCGGCCGTAGGCCGCGGCCCGGCTGGCGCTGCGGGGTTCCTGGCCGGGCGGGACCGCCAGCCGGACGAGGCGGCCGCCGTAGGTCCGCAGGTCGCGCCCGGCGCGCCCGGCGCGGTCGGCGGCCTCCAGGTAGCCCATCGCGACCGGGTAGGCGGCGTTGCGCCGGCGCAGCGCCTGCGCGCCGTGGCCGGTGGTCTGCCCGTACATCGCGCCGAGCACGGCCACCTTCGCGGTGGGCCGGTCCACGCTGAGCTGCGCGGCCACCGGCGCGTACATGTCGTCGGCCCGCGCCGCGAGGACCAGCGCCTGGTCGCCGGACACCGCGGCGAGCACCCGCGGCTCGATCTGGCCGAGGTCGGCCCGGACGAAGACGTGCCCGTCGGCGGCCACCACCGCCCGGCGCATGACGGCCGGCATGTTGTGCAGGCCGGCGGACGCGGTCATCCGGCCCGCGGCTCCGTCGGAGCCGGTCCAGGCGCCGCGCAGCCGCCCGTCGGACCCGAGGGCCTGATCCAGCCACGAGTAGCCGTACGTGGTGGCGATCCGCTCGGCCTTCCGCCACTCCAGCAGGGCCGCGACCAGCGGGTGCGCGTCGCGGAGCTCGCGTAGCCGCCACGCGCGGGTGTCCGGGACGTCGACGCCGACCCGGGCGAGCAGCGACCGGACCTGGGCGGGGTTGCGCAGGTCGGCGGTGACGCCCGCCGGCGCGTGCCGCAGCACCTGCGCGTCACGGGCCGTCCGCAGGGCGACGGCTTCGGTCTCGCTGCGCGGCCTGGGTCCGATGAAGGAGGCCAGCACCCGCTCGGCCTCCGCCAGGTCCATCGGAAGCCCGTCGGCGGACAGTTCCGCGCACAGCAGCTCGGCCGCGGACTCCGACCGCGCCGTGGCCACCGCCATCGGCCGGTCGGCCAGCGCGGCGAGCCTGTTCTGCTGTAGCTCCGCGACTGCCCGCGCCAGTTCCGCCCAGCGAGCCATCCGCCCGGCGCTGTCCGCCCAGCCGCCGCTGGTCCACCCACGGCGCAGGTACCCGTCCCGCGCGACCGGGTCGCCGCCCTCGCTGTCATCCTCCCCGGACTCCCCGGCCAGCTCGGAGGGGCCGAACAGCCCGAACAGGCCGGGGTCGGGCGGCGCGGCCGCTGGCACGGCCTCCGCGTCCAGTCCCCGCAAGAGGGCCCAGGCGAAGCCGGGATCGGCCCGCCACCCGCCGAACAGCAGGCGGTGCGCCGCCGTGATATCCCAGCACGTGGCCAGGCGCACCCCGCAGCCCACCAGGCGCGCCGCCGTCTCGCCCGACCACACCGCCCACCGCGGCCGCAGCACCTCGTCCACGTGCGAGAGCGCCGCGACCGCCGTCCCGGTGCCGCCCGCGACCGCCGCTCCGGTACCGCCCGCGACCGACCATGCGCCCCCGCCCGGCGCGAGACCCACCCCGAGATCGGCGGAGACCACCAGCCCGACGAGGTCGCCGCGCGCTATCCCCGCCTGGCGCAGCCGCGCTACCAGGTCTCCGTCGTCCCCCGGCACACCCCTACCCTGCCACACACTCGCAGGACGCCACCTCAGGTCGCGTTCGACTGCCCAGGGGTGGCACCACCGCCGTTCGGAAATTCAATACCTGGTGCCCATGGCCGCTCGCACCTCGTCCAGGGTGACGGCGGCGACGGCGGCGGCGCGCTCGTTGCCCTCGCGCAGCACCTGGCGGACGTAGCCGAGGTCGCGCGCATACTCGGCGCGGCGGGCGCGGATGGGGGCGAGCGTCTCGTTGACCGCGGCGGTGACCACCTCCTTGAGCCCGGCGGCCCCGCCCGCGCCGACGTCCGCGGCCACGTCGAGCGGATCGCGGCCCAGGCAGAGAGCGGCCAGCAGGACCAGGCTTGATACCTCCGGACGGCGTGCCGGGTCGTAGCTGATGTGCCGCTCGGCGTCGGTCTTCGCGCCGCGGATGGCCCGGGCGGTCTCCCCGGCGCTGGCCGCCAGCGGGATGGCGTTGCCCCGGCTCTTGCTCATCTTCCCGCCGTCCGTCCCGAGGAGCAGCGGCGCCGCCGACAGCAGCGCGTCGGGGACGGGGAACACCGAACCGCCGTACCGGTCGTTGAACCGGCGCGCGATCACCCGGGTGAGCTCCAGGTGCGGCAGCTGGTCCTGCCCGACCGGCACCAGGTTGGCCTTGCAGAACAGGATGTCAGCCGCCTGGTGTACCGGGTAGGTGAGCATCAGGCCGCTGACCGCCGACTGGCGGGAGTGCGCGATCTCGTCCTTGACGGTGGGGTTGCGGTTCAGCTCGGGCACCGAGACCAGGCTCAGGAACGGCAGCAGCAGCTGGTTGAGCGCGGGCACCGCGCTGTGCGCGAAGATCACCGTCCGCGCCGGGTCGATGCCGATGGCCAGGTAGTCAAGAACCAGCCCGGTCACGCAGGAGTCCAGGTGTTCGGCCGTATCCCGGTCGGTCAGCACCTGGTAGTCGGCGACCAGCACGAAGACCTCGGCGCCCAGGTCCTGCAGCCTGACCCGGTTCCGCAGGGAGCCGAAGTAGTGGCCCAGGTGCAGCAGCCCGGTCGGCCGGTCGCCGGTCAGGATCCGGAAGCTGGTGGCGTCGCGGTCGATGATCTCCTCAAGTTCGGCCGAACGCCGCAGGGCAACGGCTGGGCTCATGGTTATCCGTCCTTTCCCGGTCCGGGCGGACGGCCGCGGGCACACCCAAAAGAAGAAGGCCGTCCATCCCGGACGGCCTGTCATCAGCGCTGGTCGCGACCGTCCCTAACCGGCCGGCCACCACTGCGCACCCAGAATTACCTGCATGTATCGATGATATCAGGGACTTTTATGCCGAACGAGCGGTGGTATCACCCTCCGGACCCGCGCTCTCGACTTCGGGCGGGATGTCCCGCGGTTCCCGGCGCGCAGATCCGGTCAGCAGGTAGGCCGCCGCGGCGCACAGCTCTACGGTGGCCCCGACCAGCAGGCAGGCGGTGACTGACCGCCCGGCCACCGGGCCCGCGAGCGCGGCCCCGGCCGCCAGCCCGGCGATCTTCAGGCTCGCCGCCGTGGTGTAGACCTGCCCGCGCATGTGATCGGGCGTCTCCCGGTGCCTGACCGCGAACAGCCCTGCCAGCTGGGGGCCCTCGCCTGCCCCGCTGGCCGCGGCGGCCAGCATGGTGAACCAGCCCGGCGCTACCGCCGTCGCGGCCATGCTCACCCCGATGACCAGCGTGCTGGCCAGGACGCTGGAGTCCGGCGCGCGGCGCCAGCCCCGGCGCGCCAGACGCGCGTTGGCGAGCAGGGAAGCGGCCGCCATCGCGCTGATCAGCAGCGCGCCGCGGTCCGCCCCGCCCAGCCGGTGCGCGCCGAGCACCGGGCAGCAGACCAGGAGCATCCCGATCCCGACGTACGACACGACGGACGTCAGGGTGGCGCGCAGCAGCGGGCGCCTGGTCGCGATGACCGCGAACCCCGCGGCCACCTGCCGGTACGCGGCCTGGACGGGCCCGGCCGGGGCGGGCGGGCGGTACCGCGCGAGAGAGAACGCGGCAGGCACGGCCAGCCCGACCAGGGCCGCGGCCCCCACGACGCCCCACCGAGCGCCGAGCCAGGCGGCGACCAGCGCGGCCAGGGCCGGGCCGGCCAGGCTGGCGGCGCTGTAGCTCATGGCGTCAAGCGCCGAGCCGCGGGTCAGCTCGGCCCCGGTCACGATCCGGGGGAGCTGCGCGGTCCACCCGCCGGCGACCGCGGGGTTGAACAGCCCGGCGGCCAGGGCGACCAGCACGACGAGCGGGACCGGCAGGTGGCCGACGGCGGCGTCGATGGCGACCAGGCCCAGCGCGTAGGCGGCGAGGGTGGCGGCGAGCACCCGGTCCGGCCGCGGGCTGCGGTCCAGCACCGCGCCGAACGCCGGGCCGCCCGCGGCCGCGGCGATGGTCAGGCCGGCCAGCAGCTCAGAACCGGTACCCGGCCTGCCGGTGACCGCGAAACCGAGCAGCAGCAGGGCCGGGCCCGACATCTCATCGCCGGCCCTGGCGGCCGCCGCGCCCGCCAGGTACGGCCAGATCCCCCGCGGTACCTTCATCACCGAACACGGTACAGGGACCCCTCAGCCCCGCGGCCGGGCGTGAAAGTCTGGTGGCATGGCAGGCACCTGGCCGGGCCGCGGCTGGCCGGGATCGTCGTGCTCGCGCTGCTGGCCCTGGCGGCCCGGTCCATCCCGGCCCTCGCCCTGGCCACCTGCGCGGCCGCCGTGGTGACCGCCGTCGCGGTCTGCGACCGGCTGCCGTGGCTGCCGCACCCGGCCCTTGATTCCGCCGGCCCCGACCACGATTCGGCCAGCGCCGGCCCTGCCGCCGCCCCGGCTGGCGGTCCGTGAGCTGGCTGTGTCCTGTGCTGAGCCTGGCGGGCCTCCGTGACCGTCAGGAGTTCAGGTAAGCCAGCACGGCGAGGACGCGGCGGTTGTCATCGTCTGACGGCGGCAGGTTGAGCTTGACGAAGATGCTGGTGCAGTGCTTGCTGACCGCCTTATCCGACACGAACAGGCGCTGGGCGATCGCGCTGTTCGACCGGCCTTCGGCCATGAGCGCGAGCACTTCGCGCTCCCGTTCGGTCAGGCGGGTGACGGGATCCTGGTTGGAGGGCCTGGCCAGTAGCTTCGCGACGACCTCGGGGTCCATGACCGTGCCGCCGCGGGCGACCGTGTACATCGCGTCGATGAACTGCTCGTCGGTGAACACGCGGTCCTTGAGCAGGTAGCCGACCCCGCCCGCCTGGTCGGCGAGCAGCTCACGCGCGTAGAGCTGCTCGACGTGCTGGGAGAGGACCAGGATCGGCAGCCCGGGCACCTGGCGCCGGGCCTCGAGCGCGGCGCGCAGGCCCTCGTCGCTGTAGCTGGGCGGCAGCCGGACGTCGACCACTGCGAGGTCCGGCTGCTGATCAAGCAGCGCCCGCAGCAGGGAAGGTCCGTTGTCGACGGTTTCCGCCACGTCGAACCCATGCTGCTTGATCAGGCTGGCCAGACCCTCCCTCAGCAGGAACAGGTCTTCGGCGATGACAACGCGCACGGCACCTCGATGACGACGATGGTCGGCCCGCCTGGGGGACTGCTGACCGCCAGTACGCCGTCGAATGTACCTAGTCGCCGCTCCACGCCGCGCAGCCCGGTGCCGAGGGCCGGGTCCGCGCCGCCGAGGCCGTTGTCGCTGACCTCGATCCGCAGCAGCCCGGCGGAATGCGTCACGCTGATGTGCACGCAGTTGGCGTTGGAGTGCTTGACGGCGTTGGCCAGGGCCTCCGCGACCGCGAAGTACACGGCCGACTCCACCGGTGTCGGGGGCCGGCCCGGCAGGTGGATCTCGACCGTGGTGTCCACCGCGGCATCCAGCGCGAGAGCCCGGATGGCGTCGCCGAGACCACGTTCCGCGAGCACGGGCGGGTTGATGCCGCGGACCAGGTCGCGCAGCTCGGCCAGCGCCCGCGCCGAGTTCTCCCTCGCCTCGCCCAGCAGGGCGACGGCGGCGTCCGGGTTGGTCTTGACCATGGTTTCCGCGGCCCGCAGGGCGATGCCGAGCGCGACCAGCCGCGCCTGCGCGCCGTCGTGCAGATCGCGCTCCACCCGACGCAGTTCGCGGGCCGCGGTGTCGACCGCGTCCACCCGTGTCGCGGTCAGCGTCTGCACCCGGCTGGACAGCTCGCTGTTGCGCTTCACCAGCCCGGTATGCACGCCGATGGTGCGCGGCACCAGCCACAGGCCGAACAGCACCAGCGCCAGCCCGGCCGACGCGTTGATGACGGCCGCGGTGGTCATGTCGGGGGAGGAGGTGCTGAGGGGACTGCCGATGATGAAGAAGTGGGCTCTGCTGCCCGGGTAGTTCGTGGCCTTGGCGATCGACTGGAAGTTGGTGAGCAAGCCGCCGATGCCGGCCGGTTCCGCTATGTTGCCCCTGGCCAGGGTCACGGCCCCGATGATCCACTGCACGCCGAGGTTGATCAGCGCGATCGGCAGCAGGTCCGCCGCGACAGCCGGGGCGAGGTACCAGACGGACGCCGCGAGCAAGACCACGATGAGGGTCGAGTAGTGGACGCCCCACAGCGTGAGGGACAGGGCCATCACGGGAGCGAGCAGGGCTCCCCAGCCTAGATGCGGCAGGCGCCGCAGTCGCGCGGCCGACGGAGTGTTCATGTCATCCATGGTGGTCCTGGGCGCCCACCGGGCGCCATAGAGGGGTATCCACTTCGAGGGTAGGCATATACCTACCATGTCCCGAGCCCGTCACCCGGCGCCCTGGCCGTTCGCAGGTGCGAATGGCGGCCCGGGAGGCTCGCCCCACCAGCCCCGCAGGAACGTCCCCGCCCGCTCGAAGGCGCCAGTGAGCGGGCCATCAGGATGGCGCATGAGTTCGAGGATGAGCCCGGTGATCGTGGCTCCGACGGCCGCCAGCACCTGGTCCGGGGTTGCGTCGGCTGCGGAACGGTAGCCGAGCACCGCGCCGGAGTTGCACACGAAATCGGGCAGGGCCACGATGCCGCGCTGGCGCAGCACGTCGGCTCCCTGCGCGGTGTACGGGACGTTCGCCGCGGGCGCGACCACCAGCACCCCGGCGGGCAGCGATCCCGCGGTCGGGCCGTCTATTACTCCGGGCCGGGTGCCGGGCACGATGACATCGGCGTCCACCGCCGTGAACAGATCGGACGGCGGCCCGGCGGCCCGGCCGTAGCGCAGCACGCAGTCGTCACCGTGGGTGCGACGCAGCGTGAGCAGCAACTCGACGTCCAGCCCCGACGGGTCGGCGAGGCACCCGGCCAGGGTCGACACCGCCACGACCCGGCCGCCGCGCCGGGTGACCTCACGGGCGACGCCGCCGCCCACCTTGCCGAACCCCTCGATGGCCACCGAACGGCCGTCCCAGCCGCTGTCGCCCCCGCCGGAGCGGGCCGCCAGCGCGGCCTCGGCGGCCACCGTCACGCCGTACCCGGTCAGCAGGTCCTCGAAGGGCAGGCCGTCTACGACGGCACTGATCGCCGTCGGCACGGCGCGGGCCTGGCGCAACGGCGCGAAATCCTCCTCGGTCGTGCCCATGTCCGGCCCGGTCAGCAGCCGCCCAGAATCGGCCAGCGGGGCGATCTCCGCGCAGAACCGGGCCATCAGGGCGGCCCGGGCCGCGCGGTCCGCCGGATCCCCGCGCACTCCCGCCTTGGCCCCGCCGACCCGTACGCCCAGTACGGCGTACTTGTAGGTCATGGCCCGGGCCAGCAACGCCACCTCCGCGACGCTGACGTCGGGGGCCAGGCGCGTCCCGCCCGCAGACATCGGCACGCCCGGCATGTCGAACACCACGAACCCGGGCACCGAGCTCAGCTCGATGACCTCCGGGCCATTGCCGTCGCGCTCCGCCCTCGTTCCGTCCGCCATGCCGTCATCGTAACGGCGCAGGATCTGCCGCGCCGTGGTCACCAGCCTGGTCCGCACGGCGGGCGGGGCCAGGACCTCCACCTGGTCGCCGAACCCCGCCAGGCGGTGAGCGGCGGCCCGTTCGTGCTCGAAGGACAGCGTCACCACCCGCCAGCCGTGCTCGTCGGCCGGAAGCGCCGCCTCCAGTGCTGGCCCGGCCGCCTGCCCGAAGATCTCGGGGAGCGCCGCCAGCGCGGCGGGTGACGCCCGCAGCGCGACCTGGAGCCGGGGTCGGCTGGCCTCGAACTCGGCCGACCACCGCCGCCAGAACGCGGCGAGGTCGAAGCCGGAGGGACGCTCGAAGGGCTCGGCCAGGACGCGGACCGAGGTGATGCGCGCGGCCCGGAACACCCGGATGCGCCGGCGCTCCCGCGGCATCGGCCCGATCGGCCTGATCGGCCCGGTCGGCTAGGGCGGCCCGGTCGGCCAGGGCCACCAGGTACCAGGCTCCCGCCTTGTTCACCAGGCCGAGGGGCCCGACCACGCGGGGCTCACCGTGAGCCTGCTGGCGTTCACCGGAACCGGACCAGTAAGCGTCGGACTGCGCATCGCCGCGCCGGTATCCCAGCGCCAGCCGCCGGCCGAGCCGCAGCGCGCGGGCCAGATCGCGCAGGCAGGGGACTTCGTCGTGGCCGGCGAACCAGCGCGGCATGTCCAGGTGCACCAGGGCCGCGCCGCGCCCCCCGGCGGCGTCCGGCCCCTGGCCGCCCGCCATCCCGGCCGTGAGCCGGATCTGGCGGTGCGCCTCGTCCAGGGCCCGGTCGAGGCCCAGTTCGCGCAGCACGCCGGGTACCCCCAGGATGAGCAGGGCCTCGGCTTCCTCGGGGCGCAGGCCCCGGAGCGGGAAGCGGTAGCCGTCCATGAGCCGGCATCCGCCCCCGGGCCCGGACTGGGCTACGACGGGCACCCCGGCCGCGGCCAGCGCCTCGAGGTCGCGGTATACGGTCCGGACCGACACCTCGAGCTCGGCCGCCAGGGCCCGGGCCGTCGCGGCGCCCCGCGCCTGCAGCAGCAGGACCAGGGACAGCAACCGGTCGGCGCGCACCTGATCAAGATTAGGGCCAGATTGCTGACATAGCGTGTCAGCGATAGCCGGGTAGCGTCCCCGAGATGATCACCTGGAGCGAATTCAGCAGGCAGCAGCCCGCCCTGGCCGACGCGGGGCGCGGGCAGTTCTACCAGTGGGGCATCGGCCTGGCGTTCCTCGCCACCGTCCGCCCCGACGGCGGCCCGCGGGTGCACCCGGTCTGCCCGGTCATCGGCCCGGCCGGGCTGCACCTGCTCATCAAGGCCGGTCCCAAGCAGCAGGACCTTCGGCGAGACGGGCGCTACGCGCTGCACAGCGAGACCTGCCCGCCGCCCAAGGCCGACGACGGCTTCGCGGTCACCGGCCGGGCCCGTGAAGTGACGGACGCCCTTGCCATCGGCGTGGTCCGCGGGCAGTTCCTGGCCGAGCGGGACGGGAAGGTCTGGCCGGGCTTCGATGAGGAGGTCGTGTTCGAGCTGAGCATCGAGCGGTGCCTGCTGACGCTGACCCAGGCTGAGGGCGCGTTCCCGGCCGGGCCTACGATCTGGACGGAAAGAGACGTCCGGCCCTCCGGTATGGTTACTTCGCAGTAGTAAAAGACCTGCGAAGGGCCGCGGGTCCTGCCGCGTTCCACCGGAATGAAAGAGTCAGTGACACGATGAGCGATGTCCGAGGCTGACCGGTACGCCTGGACCGAGCCGGGAGTCGAGGATCTCGGCGGGGGCGTGCACCGGATCCCGCTCCCGCTGCCGATGGACGGGCTGAAGGCGGTCAACGTCTACGCGATCACCGACGCCGGGGGAGTCGACCTCATCGACGCGGGCATCGCCCTGGTCCAGGCCAGGGAGCGGCTCACCGAAGGCCTGGCGCAGATCGGCTGCGAGCTCGGCGACATCAGGAATTTCTTCGTCACGCACGTCCACATCGACCACTACTCCCTGGCCATCGAGCTTCGGCGGGCGTTCCGCAACGTGGTCCACCTGGGGGAACAAGAGCGCGCCAACCTGATCGCGACGAGGGAAATGGTCAACGGCCGGCGCGCCGCCTGGTTCGCTGCTGACGGCCTGCGCAGGCTGGGTGCCCAGGATCTGCTCCGGGAGGTAGGGCTGCAGAACCGCCAGCCACCCGCGATCGTCGACTGGGAAGACCCGGACCGGTGGATCACCGACGGGGCCGACCTCGACCTGCGGACCCGGACCTTGCGGGCGGTTCACACGCCCGGACATACGCGGGGCCACGTCGTCTTCCATGACGCCGCAGCCACGATCATGTTCGCTGGCGACCACGTGCTCCCGCACATCACGCCCTCGATCGGGTTCGAGCCCGCGGGCAACCGGATGGCCCTGGCCGACTACCTGAGCTCGCTGGGGCGGATGCTGGCCCTGCCCGATGCCCGGCTGCTGCCGGCCCACGGACCGGTCACCGCCAGCACCCACGATCGCGTGAACGAGTTGCTCGCCCACCACGACGCCCGACTGGCGGAGATCCTCGACGCCGTGCAGGCCGGCCACGCGACCCCGTACGAGGTAGCGAAGGCGATCACGTGGACCAGGAGGCACCGGGCGTTCGGCGACCTGGACCTGTTCAGCCAGCTCTTGGCGGTCAACGAGACGGCCGCGCACCTGGAGGTGCTCGCGGCCCGCGGCCAGGTGGCCCGTTCGGCTTCCGCCGACGGCATCGACCTCTACCAGGTCGCCGCGGTCGGCTAGGGCGCGCCGCCCACTGCGCCACCGTCTTGGCCGCGACGCTGCCGCAGCAGCCTCATCCCCACCGCCTGACGGGCAAATCACTCCGTAAGGCGCAGGTCGAGGGAGAGCTGCTCCAAACCCGCGCACCCGGCGCTTGGATCACATCTGGCGCGGGGCCGGCCCAAGGGTGAGTGTGGTCGCCCAATGGGCGAGCCGGGATCGCTTTCTGGGCTTCGATGATGGGGATTCCCGGCGCCACCGCGGCGGTGACCGCGGCGAGCCGCTCGCGGTCCAGCCGCCAGTTGGTCATCCGCCGGGCCGCCCCGGCCGCGACACTCCCGACCGGGCAGCCCGGAGCCGACTTGTTGCCGTAGGGCAGGGCCGGGGCTCCCTCGCGGCGCTGCACCCCGACGCACTCGACCGCCTTCCTCCCCGAGCCTTCCGGGTAGAGGATGAAGTTCTCGATGTCCGCCCAGGGGATGAATACGGCCGGGCGGGGCGGCAGCATCCGCACGGCACCGAGGGTCACGCCCGCATGGTCGGCGCGGAACGCGACCGGATGGAGGGCCATCGCGAGCACCGTCGGTATCGCCAGCAACCCGGGGAGCGCGGCGAAGATCAGCTGCGGGTGCCGCGCGAAGCCCAGGACGGCCGCCAGCACGCCGAGCACCAGCAGGCCGAAGGCCAGGCTCAGCGCCGCGCCCGCTACCTTGTAGCGCTCCTCGTAGCAACCCGGGTCCAGCAGCACTGTCGGGTCCCATCCGCGGTGCCGAGTGCCCGGGGCGGCCTGCGCCGGGTCGGCTGGCTGGCCGCTGGACGGGTAGCGCTGGTCCATCGCGACCCCTTCCGGATGCTCGGGAGGTAACGGTAACGCTTATTCGCGCGGAGGGCAGCAGCGCGCGCTTAAGCAGCAGCATGACAGCGCGGCCTTGACCCGCGATTAAGGCGTCATTGCGCAAATGACCCCGTGCTCCCCCGTCTCCAGCGGACAGGCAGCCCGCACCCCGCGGTTCACGGTGACCACCAGATCCACGACGGGACCGGGAGGCTACCAGCCAGCTAAGACGCCTTCGCCGCTGATCCGGTGTGCACCCGTGTAGACGTTCATCGTCGTGCCGCGCAGGAACCCGACCAGGGTCATGCCGCCCTCCTCGGCGAGCGAGGCGGCCAGCGAGGACGGCGCGGACACGGCGGCCAGCACTGGCACCCCGATCATCAGCGCCTTCTGCGCCAGCTCGAACGAGGCACGCCCGCTGACCAGCAGGACGTGCCCGGCCAGCGGCAGCAGGCCGGACCGCAGCGCCCAGCCGGCCACCTTGTCCACCGCGTTGTGCCTGCCGACGTCCTCGCGCAGCACCAGCAGCGTGCCGTCGGGGGTGAACAGAGCCGCCGCGTGCAGCCCGCCGGTGCTGCTGAACACCCGTTGCGCGTCCCTGAGCCGGTCAGGCAGGGCGGCCAGCACGGCCGGGGAGATGCGGACGGGATCGCCCGCCACGTCGAACGCGGACCGGACCCGGACCGCGTCGATGCTGTCCTTGCCGCATATCCCGCAGGCGCTGGTGGACAGGAAGTTCCTGGCCGCGCCGGGCCCGGCGGCCAGCGCGTGCCCAGGCCTGGAGGTCACCGCGGCCACGTTCTGGTCGCACATGCGGATCTCGCGGACCTCATCGAGGCTGGTGAGCAGGCCCTCGGTGAACAAGAACCCGGCGGCCAGGTCGATGTCGTCACCAGGGGTGCGCATCGTCACGATGAGCGGCCTGCCGTCGACCTGGATCTCCAGCGGCTCCTCGACCGCGAGCAAGTCGGCCCGGTGCTGCGCAGCCCCGCCGACCGGCACCCGCAGCACCCGCCGCCTAGCCGTCGTCGTCCCGCTCATACACCCGAGGCTACGCCAGAACTAGGCCAGACAG
>CAWKCG010000002.1:0-19515 GCA_963847965.1 uncultured Actinomycetes bacterium | reverse complement strand
AGTGATTCGCCCTGCTGGCGTCGGCCATGCCCCGTCTGCGGGCCCCCCAATTGGGGCGCGGGGTTCTGCTGGGTAAGCAGGTGTCCGGAGTGCGGGTCGCGGATGAGGCACTGGTGATGGCAGTTGCGCCTGCTCGCGCGGTGATGGTGAGCGGTGTCGCTGGCGGCCCTCAGGGTGAGCGGGTGTCCCCGGATTCCAGTGATGTTCCGTGCGGCTCCATCTGGCGGACCTCGAGCAGGACCAGGCCGAGGGCCTCCATCGCAGCGAGCACGCCGTACAGTGCTGACTGGTCCAGCCAGCCGGCGAGCACCGTGTGCGTGCCCGTCTGCCGTGGCGTCATCCCCGGAAACGCGGACAGCGCCATGGGCCCGAGATGCCCGTCGACCCGGATCATATACAGGGAAGGTACCCAGTCCATGACCACATGGTCGCGTGCGGGCAGGTGAAACCGCATCACGTGGATCCGGTGAGCGCGGGCCGGCATGCGCGGTGGCCGGGTCCGTCAGGGCGTGACCTTGAGTTTGCGCGATGCTCCGGTCTTGAGGTGTTCCCAGGTTCGGCGTCGCCCAGGAGGACCTCGTGCATCCCGGCCTGGATGATCAGGGGCAGCAAGCCGTGACCGCCGGGCATTCAGATGCGGCCGACGGACAGCAGCCGCAGTTCGCGGCCTCGCTGCACCGCTGCGGTCCGGTCGGCGGCGCCGAGCTTGGCATAGATGCGGCGGATGTGGCTGTCGACGGTGTGTACCGATACCGACAGCTCGCCGGCGATCTCGCGGCGGGTGAGGTTCGTCGGCAGGTAGCGCAGCACGCGCAGCTCACTTCTGCTGAGCTCCTCGGCCGGCATCATGGCCAGCTGGCTCAGCCCCGCCCGCGCACCGCTGCGGATGGCGTCGAGGATGTCGGTGATCAGCGCCGCGTGCGATGTGCCGTGTCGCGGCAGGGTTTCGAGGAGCTGCCATGCGCCGGTCATCGCGAAGGGCAGGATCAGCCGGTCCGGCTCGGCGAGGTTCAGCGCATGTTCGGTGGCCTCTCGTGACGCGCGCTCATCACCCAGGTCGCGGCAGGCGAGCGCGTCCAGCAGGTGCGCCTCGACCCGCGTGAGGTAGGAAAGAACGGAGACGGTGCCGTCGAGGACGGCGCGAAGCTCGCGGCGGGCGGTCGCGGGATCCTGCTGGGCCAGCCGGATCACCGCGGCCGCGTTGCGGATCTCGCCTGCGCTGGCCTGCCGGCCGTCGAGGGCGGCCAGGCCAGCCCGCGCCTGCCCGGCCATCCCGAGCCGGGCCTGGGTGGCGATCGTCCAGGCAGTCACGCGGGTAGTCAGCCCGTGCTCGCCCACCATGAGCGCCTGCATCCGCCTGGCGGCGGCGAATTCCTCCAGCGCCCGGTGGTAGGCGCCGCGCGCCGCCTGGATGATCGCGGAGGTAAGGCACACCAGCAGCCGGATGCCGGGCTCGCCATCGGCCTGAGTGGCGCGCCTGGCGCAGCTCACCCGACGGGTCGTGGCCGGATCATGACCGAGGTGGACAGCGAGCCCAGCGCTGATCCGGACCGGATGGGGCGCTCATGCGGGAGGCCGACCAAGCGCCACCGTTCGTTCGGAAAATTCCTAAATTATGCCCGAACGAACGGTGGTATTAGCGCTTGCAGATGTTCAGGCCGGGCCCGGATGGGAACCGCGCACACGTCGACGACCGACTCCCGCCGGCCATGTCCGGCCGCGTGCGCGGCCAGCTGCCCCCACACGACGTGATTGTGGCTCGGAGAACATCGAGGCGGCCGTTGGAGCATGGGCATGGGCGTTACCGCTTCTCCGGCGACGGGTTGAAGGTGACCGTGGCCCTCGTGCCCTGCGCGCTGGACCTGACCTGCAACTGGTCAGCTACCCGCTGCACGACCCACAGGCCGTGACCGAGTGTGGCCTGCCACGAGCCTACTGCGCTAGGGCTGGGAGGGCTTTCTGTCTCGGTGGCCTCGCCGTCCTCGTGACCGGCTCCCGGCGTGGCCGCGCCATCGGACGCGAGCGGGCCGTCGTCGACCTGGCAGTGGAATGCTCCCGCCAGATTCCAGATCCGCAGCCGGCCTGTTCCCGCACCATGGTGGACGGCGTTGGCCGCCAGTTCATGAATGGCCAGCACCATGTCGTCGACCCGGTGGCCTGGGAAGCCGGCCCGGCTGGCCTGAACCTGCACGTCCGCCCTCAGCACATGGAGGGTGCGGGAATCGAACATCACGTCGAGAATCGGCGGTCTGTCTACGTCAGCCCTGACATCCATCTTCCTCCGCAATCGGCAACTAGCCTCCGCCAGACATAGCTACCTGCAAACCAGCGATCTATCCCGTCAGCGCGCTGGTTTTCCGGCTTCCTGGTTCAGGCATGCAACGTACACCAGGTTTGGCACGGGCTGGCGGGGTAGTGCGACCGCCTGGGGCGAGAACGGAAGGCCGCGGGAGAGAATCCCGCGTTCGACGGCCATCAGGAGGAGCACATGACGTCTCGGCGCACCCGCCGCAGTGCGGTCGGCCAGACCGTCCACGGTATCGACCGGATGGTGCGGAATGTGCAGACCGGGCACTTCGAGCGCGGCTTGTCGGCTCTGACCGCGGCCGGGGCACTGGTGACGGCGGCGGAGATCTACTTCGAGCACGACAGCGCCAGCTTCGGCAACAAGATGATGTGGCTGCCGGTCGCGCTGGGGCCGATCGGCGCGGCCGCCGGGGTGGCCGGGTTCTGCAGCCGCCGGATGGCGAAGACGGCCTTGCCCATCGCCTCGGCGGCGATCGTAGCCAACGGCCTGCAGGGCCTATACCTGCACGCCCGCGGCATCGCCCAGAAGCCGGGTGGCTGGCGGAACGCCCGTTACAACATGGAGATGGGGCCGCCGCTGCTAGCTCCGCTGCTGGTCACCATGGTGGGCGGCATGGGCCTGCTGGCCGCGATCTTGCGGCGGGAGAAGTGAGCGGCGAGATGGAGCGAGGCCGCGGCCGGACCGCCCGGTTCCCCGGCTTTGACGCGTTGAGCCAGGCCCGGCACTGGGATCAGGCGACCGCCGACGTGGTGGCCGCCAGGATCGGGCCGCCCCCGGCGCTGAAGTTCTTCACCGGACCCGAGGCACCCTGCGCCCGCGTCCTGCTCAACCTGCTCACCGGCCAGGACGAACAGGACGGCGAGCTGGCCGTCCCGGTCTGCGAGATGGTCGACTCCCGGCTGGCGGCGGGCGAGACCGACGGCTGGCGATATACGGATATGCCCGAGGACGGTCAGGCCTGGCGGGACACGCTGTCGTATCTCGACGCGGACGCGGGGCGCCGCTGCGGTACCTCGTTCGCCGGCGCCCCCGGGGCCGATCAGGTAGCGCTGGTCCAGGCCGTCCAGGACCTGAAGTCCGCCGACTGGCACGGGCTGCCGGCCGTGCGCGTATGGAGCCTGTGGACCCGGTACGCCTGCACAGCCTTCTACTCTCATCCGTTCGCCTGGACCGAGATCGGCTTCCCCGGGCCCGCCTACCCCCGCGGCTACAAGAACGCCGGGGTCGGCAAGCTCGAGCCGTTCGAGGTCCGCGACGCGCGGCCCGCCGAGGACCCCGTCAAGGAGGGGGCCTGATGGGTCTGCGGGACGGTGTTCCGCGCGCGCAACGAATCGGCCTGGCTGCTGCCCAATGACGGCACCAGGACCAACCACCGCCTCCGGCGCGATATGCGGCGGTTCGCCGATGAGGACGAGATCGACCTGGTGATCGTCGGCTGCGGCGCGGGCGGCTCGGTCTTGCTGCAGCGGCTGGCCCGGTCGGGCTGGAAGGTGGCGGCCCTGGACGCCGGCCCGTTCTGGGACCCGGATACAGACTGGGTGAGTGACGAGGCAGGCTCCCACCACCTGTACTGGACCGACCCGCGGGTGATCGCGGGCGCCGACCCGGTGCCGTTGGGATCGAACAACTCCGGGCGGGGCGTGGGTGGCTCGATGGTCCACTACGCCGGGTACACGCCGCGCTTCCACCCGAGCGATTTCATGACCCGCACGCTCGACGGCGTCGGCGCCGACTGGCCGGTGGGCTACTCCGGGCTGCGCCCGTACTACGAGCAGATCGAGCAGGAGCTTCCCGTGGCCGGCGAGCGCTGGCCGTGGGGGGATCCGCACGGCTACCCCTACCGGCCGCACCCGGTCGGCGGGAACGGAGAGGTATTCCTGCGCGGCGCGGCCAAGCTCGGCATCACCGCCAAGGTCGGCCCGGTGGCGATCAGCAACGGCCGGTTCGGCAACCGGCCGCACTGCATCTACCGCGGCTTCTGCCTGCAGGGCTGCAAGGTCAACGCCAAGGCGTCACCGCTGATCACGCACGTCCCCGACGCCCTGGCGCACGGCGCGGAGGTACGCGCCGACGCCATGGTCACCGGCATCGCCGTGGACGAGCGCACCGGTCGCGCGACCGGACTGCACTATGTCTCGGGCGGCAGGGAGCGCTTTCAGCGTGCCGCGATGGTGGCCGTGGCCGGGTACTCGATCGAGACGCCCCGGCTGCTGCTGAACTCGTCGTCCGGCCGCTTCCCCGACGGCTTGTGCAACGACTTCGACCAGGTTGGCCGCTACCTCATGGTCCAGGGCGCGCCGCAGACCGCGGGCCGCTTCGACGCCGAGGTCCGGATGTACAAGGCGCCGCCGCCCGAGGTGAGCACCGAGGAGTTCTACGAGACCGACCCCGCCCGGGACTGCAAGCGAGGATTCTCGGTCCAGACCGTCTCGCCGCTGCCGATCACCTGGGCCGAGCACGTCGCCGCCCAGGGGCACTGGGGTAGCGCGATGCGCGAGTACATGAGCGACTACGTGCACTGGTCCTGCCTGGGCGCGCTGTGCGAATTCCTGCCGCTGCCGGAGAACCGGGTGACGCTCGCCGAGGAGAAGGACTCCTACGGCCTGCCGGTGGCCCGCTTCTCCTATTCCCAGTGCGACAACGACCGGGCCCTGGCCCGTGCGGCGCAGTCGGTCATGGAGAACATCCTGCACGCGGCCGGCGCCGGCGAGGTCATCACCATCCAGCGCTACGCCCACCTGGTCGGCGGGGCCCGGATGGCCCGCGACGAACGGCACGGCGTCGTGGACGAGAACTGCCGCAGCTTCGCGGTACCCAACCTCTACCTCACCGACGGCAGCGTGCTGCCCACCCAGGGCAGCGCCAACCCCGCGCTGACGATCATGGCCGTGGCCGCCCGCGCGGCCGACCACCTGATCGCCGGCGCATCCGGCGGTAACACCTGACACATCAACAGGTCACGGAAGGAACAGCACATGGCACCGACAGTTGCCGATTACCTGCTCGAGCGGCTGCGCTCCTGGGACGTGCAGCACGTATTCGCCTACGCCGGCGACGGGATCAACGGGATCCTGGCCGCATGGGGCCGGGCCGAGAACAAGCCGCAGTTCGTCCAGGCCAGGCACGAGGAGATGGCCGCCTTCGAAGCCGTCGGGTACGCCAAATTCACCGGCCGCGTGGGCGTCTGCATGGCGACCTCGGGCCCGGGCGCCATCCACCTGCTCAACGGCCTGTACGACGCCAAGCTGGATCACGTGCCCGTGGTGGCGATCGTGGGCCAGACCAACCGCAGCGCCATGGGCGGCTCCTACCAGCAGGAAGTCGACCTGCTCTCGCTGTTCAAGGATGTCGCCAGCGAGTACCTGCAGATGGTGACCGTTCCCGAGCAGCTGCCCAACGTACTGGACCGGGCGATCCGCACCGCCGTGGCCGAGCGGGCACCCACCGCGCTGATCATCCCCTCCGACGTCCAGGAACTCGAGTACTCCGCACCCACCCACCAGTTCAAGATGGTGCCATCGTCGCTGGGCACCAGCTGGCCGGTCGTCTCTCCCGATGACCGCGCGATCATCGAGGCCGCCGAGGTGCTGAATGCCGGCTCCAAGGTCGCCATCCTGGCCGGGCAGGGCGCCCGCGGAGCACGCCGCGAGCTCGAGGAGGTCGCCGAGCTGCTCGGCGCCGGGGTGGCCAAGCCCCTGCTGGGCAAGGACGTGCTCTCCGACGAGCTGCCGTACGTGACCGGCTCGATCGGGCTGCTGGGCACCCGGCCGAGCTACGAGATGATGATGCACTGCGACACGCTGCTGACCGTGGGCTCGAGCTTCCCCTACACGCAGTTCCTGCCCGAGTTCGGCCAGGCCCGCGCCGTCCAGATCGACATCGACGGCAAGTTCATCGGGATGCGCTACCCCTACGAGGTCAATATCGTCGGGGACTCGGCCACCACCCTGCGGGCGCTGATCCCGCACCTGAAGCACAAGGAGGATCGCTCCTGGCGGGAGGCCATCGAGGCGGGCGTGGTCGGCTGGTGGCGGTCGATGGACGCCGAGGCCGAGGTGGCAGCCGATCCGGTCAACCCGATGCTGGTCTTCCGCGAGCTGTCCACGCGGCTCCCGATGGATGCCATCGTCACGGCGGACTCCGGCTCGTCCGCGAACTGGTACGCCAGGCAGCTGCGGTTCCGCGGCGACATGCGCGGCTCGCTGTCCGGGAACCTGGCCACCATGGGTCCCGGCGTGCCGTACGGCATCGGCGCCAAGTTCGGACACCCCGACCGGCCCGTCATCGTCTTCGCCGGGGACGGAGCGATGCAGATGAACGGCCTGGCCGAGCTGATCACGGTCAAGCATTACTGGGAGCAGTGGACCGATCCCCGGCTGATCGTCGTGGTGCTGCACAACAACGACCTCAACCAGGTCACCTGGGAGATGCGGGCGATGGAAGGCGCGCCGAAATTCACCGAATCCCAGCGGCTCCCCGACGTTTCATACGAGGGCTTCGCCCGCAGCCTGGGCCTGGGCGGGATCGCGGTCCGCGAGCCTGGCCAGGTCGGCGCGGCCTGGGACCAGGCCCTAGCCGCCGGCCGGCCGACGGTGCTCGACGTGCGGACCGACCCCGACGTCCCGCCGATTCCGCCGCACGCCACCTTCGAACAGGCCAAGAACGCCGCCATGGCGCTGCTGAAGGGCGACCCGGACCGGTGGGGCGTGCTCAAGGAAGGCCTGATGACCAAGGCCCGCGAAATCCTGCCCGGCGGCGGTCACTGACCTGGAGGCCGGACTTGGCGTAGTCAAGCCGTGTAGATCGCGAGTACCGCTGGTATCCGGACCTCGGCCCGCTCTCCGCTGGACCAAGGCGGTAACCGCAGGCATGCGCTGGCTGTGGGTCGCGCCTGGCAAAGCCCGCGCTGCGCCAGCGGTTTGAGGGTTCACGTGAGGGTAGCTGGATCGAAACGCAATCTCGAAGATGGCGCCATGAAAACGCATCGACAATCGACGCCGGGCGCTGCCAGGAAAGGAAAGTCGATGTATATCGGTATCGGGACGGTAGTCGTCATCGTGATAATTGTTCTAGTCGTTCTCATGCTGCGCAGGCGCTTATATCACGATGCTTCCCGTGCCCGCAGGTGTGGCGGAGAACCGGCCCGTGCGGGGCCGGGCAGCTCAGACGGGGCGCTGGTGGACGTAGCACCATCTCCAGCGTGATCCGGGCTCCAGGGCGGCGGCGAGCGGGTGGTCGGTCTCCTCGTAGTGCGCCCTGGCGTGCCGGTCCGGTGAGTCATCCGAACACGCCACCCAGCCGCAGCTCAGGCAGACCACGAGGGATGCCCGGCGGTCCGTGCGGTCCTGGCAGTCCCGGCAGTGATCCGACCGGGGTGTGACCGGCTGGAGCCCGTCGAGGTGCTCACAGCGGGGCGCTGAGCCGTTCGGGCTGATGGCGGGCGCGCCGACGGCGGTGTTCTGGGCGGGGATCATGGCAGGCCCCCTTATCGTGGTGGAGACGCCGGGTCCGGCCAGGCTGGACATTGGCCAGTCAACCCCTGATAGCGGCGCTGCGGAAAGGGGCAACCTGAGCAGGGCCTATCACCAGAACAGATCAGCAGCCGGTCACCGGCGAGACGGCCGATTACGCGTTCCACGAGCCCGGGCGCGGAAATAGGCTAGGCGCAGGGTTTTCCTGTCCCGGGCTGGGTAGGCGTGCAGGCGGGTTCATCGCGGCCGACTGCGGTGATACCACGTCCCGCGATCCAGCGGGCAGTTGCAAGGAGCATAGGGATGGACAGGACACGGACTTGGCGGCGGGTATGGAGCTGCGCCAGCTCCGCTATTTCGTGACGCTGGCCGAGGAGCTGCACTTCGGCCGGGCGGCGGAGCGGGAGCACATCGTCCAGTCGGCGCTGAGCCAGCAGGTGCAGCGGCTCGAACGCGAGCTGGGCGTCCGCCTCGTCGACCGCAGCACGCACCATGTCTTGCTGACTGCTGCCGGGGCGGTGTTCCTGGTCGAGGCGCGGCAGATCCTGGCGCACGCGGACCGCGCCGCGGGGGCGGCCCGGCGCGCGGTAGGCGCCTCCGCGCCGCTGCGCGTCGGGATCATCGATTCCAGCTACGACTCGATGCCGCAGATCCTGCACGAGGTCCAGGCCCGCTACCCCCACCTGGTCATCCACCAGGTCGAGGTCGGCGTGCCCGAGCAGTACCAGCAGCTGACCGACGGCCGCCTGGACGTCGGAATCGGCCGGGCCGCGCTCGCGCCGCCCCAGGTCTCGTCGCTGCTGTTCCGCCAGGACCCGCTCGGGGTCCTGGTGCCCTCCGGTCACCGGTTCGCCGGGCTGGACGGCGTGCCGGTCGCAGAGCTGGCCACGGAGCCGCTGCTGCTCGCCGAGGAAGCGCAGGCCCCGGAGTTCAACCAGTTCACCGTCGAGATGTGCCGGGCCGCCGGCTTCACCCCCGCTGTTTACGGGGGGACCGTGGAGAGCATCCGCGCGGCCGCTGACCTGGTCGCCCAGGGACGCTGCCTGTACTGCGTGCCCTCCTCCTGCATCACCGCGCTGCCCGGAACCATCTGGCGGCCGCTCACCGAACCGGCTTCCTACTATCCATGGTCGGTGCTGTGGCGCGCCACCGAAGTCTCCGGACACGTGCACGCCGTCGTCGGCTGCGCGCAGGCGATGTCAAAACGGCTCGGCTGGCTCGCCGCCGTCGGCCAGGCAGCACAATAAGCCATCGGATACAGCAGCCGCACGCGGGTACACCCAGCCCCGCCCTGGACCGCCGCCACGTGCCGGAGCGCCCGGCCGCCTCGTCCACGTCGGCCGCAGGGGGAAGACACCGATCAGCCGGGTCGGGGTCACAGGCCGCCGTGTTCATGCTCGTCGACCGGTGTGGCGCCTGCCCGGGCGCGGACGCCTGTGCGGGTGGCCGGTGATCGGTCTGGGTGATGAGGCTTGCGATTTCTGGCTGTTTCCGCGCTGGGGCGGCGGAGGTTAGCTGGAAAGTGAATGCCAAGCGGCATGGTATCGCGAGTCTCGCCACCGTCCAGGACGGCGGCCCGACCTTGTTAGGAGCCCCCCTTGATCATCCTCGGCATAATTCTCCTCATCATAGGCTTTGTCGCCAAAATCGCCATTATCTGGACGATCGGCATCATCGTGGTCGTGGTCGGCGCGATCCTGATGCTGCTCGGGATGGCCGGTCATGCGGTGGGCGGGCGGAGACACTACTTCTAGCCTCCGGCCCGGCCCGCCGTTTAAGTTTCTGCGGCCGGGTAGAGGAGGCAGATCCAATGACAGGAGGATCTGATGGCTACCTGGGTATGGGTCGTGATCGCCATCGCTGTGGTGGTCGTCGTCGCGCTGGTCGCGGTGGGGGCCAAGAAGCGCAAAACTGCGATGCTTCGTGACCGCTTCGGCCCGGAATACGACCGGGCGGTAGAGAACCGCGGTGACCAGCGTGCCGCCGAGGCCGACCTTCGCGCACGCGAGAAGCAGCGGGCTCAGTTCGAGGTCAAGCCACTGCCGGAAGCCACTCGCCTGGGTTTCGCGGACGAATGGCGTGACGTGCAGGAGCACTTCGTCGATCAGCCGGCGCAAGCCACGACTGCTGCCGATACCCTCATCACCCGCGTCATGCAGGCGCGGGGTTACCCGATGAAGGACTTCGATGCGCAGGCCGAGCTGGTATCGGTCGACTACCCGGACACCGTCGAGAACTACCGGTTCGCACACGCGGTGCGGCAGCGCTCCGAGACTCAGCAGGCCAGCACCGAAGACCTGCGCGAGGCGCTACTGCGGTACCGGTCCCTGTTCGACGAACTGCTGCGTCCAGACGGCAACGGCGCAGCAGCCGGCACCACCGGCCAGGCGCAGCCAGTCGGCGCCAGCAGCCCTCAGCGCGTCACTGCCGAACCGGAGCTGCAGGACCCGGGGACTAGCGCCACCGCGCAGACCGATGGGCCGGCTGGCATGGGAAGCAACGGCGCCGGTCCGGCGGCCTCGGACCCGGATTACTACGATCAGCGGACAGGCCGGTGAGGCGGACGATGGACGACACCGACAACACACAAGACCGTGGGCTGACCACAGAGCAGATCGCCGCTGCCGGCCCCTGAGCGGCTGCTAGCCGCGTAGCGGCTATCCAGTCATCCACCCGCACCCACTGGGCATTCAACCATTCGGTGCGGGCATCCCGGCCGGAGGGCGCATGCCGTCCCGCAGCGGAGTGACCAGCATCACGCCGGCGGCCAGGTACAGCGCGGCCATCTCCTCCCGGGGATAGGACTGGTGCAGGTAGTGCACCGGCGGGCTGCCTACCTCGGCATGCTCGCCGTTGATCCGGCTCACGGTCCGCTCCACTTCGTCACGCAGCGCCCGGTAGGCTTCGACCCGCTCGCGGCTCGGGCTTGCGACCTGAACCAGGACCGCCTGTCCACCGGCAGCCTGTTGGCCACCACCACGAAATCGTGCTGCCCGGCACTGGCCGCGTTCCTCACGGGCGACACCGGTCAAACCGTAGCGGCATGCCAGCAGCGGCTAGGGGTTGCCGAGCAGGCGGGCAAACGGCCCCCGATCGGCTTCGGCGCCGGCGCGGAGGGTCCATCCGTCGACGGCCTCCAGGCTGATGCGCCACAGGCCCTCGGCAAGCTCAGCGTCGCCCCGGTTACCCGTCGCCTGTATGTGCAGGTGCCGGGCGGATGCGGCTTCCGCCTCCGTGGTGTACTCCTTGCCCAGCAGGCCAGAGGACGGCTCCAGCGCGCTCATGAGGGGGTTTCCCTCCACGAGTTCACTGAAATACCTCTGCTCCGAGATCAGGGTGCCGTGAAGTACGGTGCCGTGCACCGAGACCACGACCGGGGCCGCGGCTTGGCCCGACTCGTTGATGGCCTGAGCTAGCTGCTGTAGGACCGGATCGATGTGGCGCTTGGCCATAGTGGGCATCTCCTTGACGTCGGTAGCGGACCGCCCCTCCTACCCGCGGCAAGACGATCAACACCTTTCCGGTGCCCCGCAGTGTTTGAAGCCTGGCCCGCCCAGTAAGAAAAGGCGGTCCTGGACCGCCGGCTCGGCCTAGCGCTGGCGGTCCTTGCCGCCCTTGGCCAGGTCCCGCCAGTCGGATTCGGAAACCTCGACGTCGAAGCGCTCCGCCGCCGCCCGGATCCGCTTCCACGCCTTGTCCCGCTCGGCATCGCTGACGCCTTCGACCTGGTCGAAACGCGCGATCGCGTTCCGGCCGCGAACGGAGAGTTTCGCCGGGGTTTCCCCGGGCAGTGGACGGTGGTGGGTTTGCCGGCCAGCCAGCAGCGGGTCCTGCACGGGATCGAGAGCGTTCTGGAAGGCGGCGAGCCCCGGCTCAGGTCGATGTTCGCGATCTTCACCCGGCTGACCCGGGATGACGGAGCGCCGCGAACGGAGTCGCTGCCGCCGAGGGCCAGCGTTCGGCGGGCCTGGCTGACCGGTAGGCGGCGCGCGATCATCGCCATCCCGGTCGTGCTGGGCCTGGCGGCGCTGCTTGTCTTCCTGGCCGTCAGCGGCTCCACCGCCCACCCGTGCCGGTCCGGCATGGCGCCGTCCGTCGCGAGCTGTCAGTCAGTGCCCGAATCGCACGGTCACTCGCAGGCCGGTTAGCGCGGGCCGCGCGTTTCGTGGCGCGCTGTCGCGGTAGAAATCGGGGCCCATCGACTGGCGGTCGCGCACGTTCCGCATGGCCATGTGGCAGGTCGCGGTGGACGCGACGTTCCCTGGTGGCGCGGTCACGTTAGACCTGCGGCCGACTGGGTAGGCGCGCGGAACTAAACCAGCAGTCCAGCGGACGAAGGGACGATCTTGTGGAACGTTCAAGCGGGACTCAATTGCCCGATCACGAAGAGCACACGACCGGGCAGCTTGTCACGATGCTGTCCGAGCAGAATACGTTCAAGCGCACCGGGAAAAAGTTCGTCCGTGACCGGTGCAGCATCACGGCCGGGAGCCTGGCCTATCACTGGTTCCTGGCGCTGTTCCCGGCGCTCATCGCGCTGCTCGGCGTGGCGAAGCTGGCGCACATCGGAGCGAGCGGCTTGCACCGGCTGGTCAACGGCCTGGACAAGGCCCTGCCGCCGGGTGCTGGGACGGTCTTCAGCCAGGCTGTCCAGTCGGCCACCACCCGCTCGTCGGCCAGTTCGCTGACGGCCTTGATCATCGGCGTGACGGTCGCGGTATGGAGTGCTTCGGGCGGCATGGCCGCGCTGGAGACCGGGCTCGATATCGCCTACGAAGTCCCGGTCGACCGTAAGTTCGTAACCAAGCGGCTCTACGCGTTCCCGCTCATGCTGGCCACGATGATCATCGGCGGAGTGGCCTCGGCTCTGATCGTGTTCGGGGCGTCGATCGGGTCGGGGATCGCTGGCCACGTCGGGGTGAGCGGTACCGCCTTCACAGTTATCTGGACGGTGGTGCGCTGGGCGGTGACCATCGCCTTGATCACGCTGCTGTTCTCGGTCTACTACTTCGTCGGGCCGAACCGCGAGACGCCCCGCTGGCGCTGGGTCAGCCCCGGCGGACTGCTGGGTACGGTCATTTTCCTGCTCGCATCGCTCGGCTTCTCGTTCTATGTGGCCAGGTTCGGCTCGTACGGCAAGACCTACGGGGCGTTCGCCGGAGTGGTGATCCTCATCTTCTGGCTCTACCTGGTGGGGCTGGCGGTTCTGCTCGGCGCCGAGCTGAACGCGGAAACCGAACGCGAGGCGGCCGCGCTGGCGGGTCACCGGGGCGCGCAGAGCAGCGCCGAGGAACTCCAGAGCGGGGAATCGCCGAAGCGCTGACCTGCTGCGGTTGGTCAGTGCTGACTCGCCCAGGCCGGGACGAACAACGCCGCTATCTGGCACGGCGCGGTTAGTGGCGGCGGGTGAGCGGGAACGCGAACCACAACAGGCCGAACAGGCAGGCGATGAAGGCCGTGATCAGGCCCGCGGCGAGGCCGCCACCAACATAGCTGGTCACCAGCAGGACCGCGGCCGAGACGGCCAGGCCGACCGCGGCCAGGCCGGCGATGGCCATCACGCTGGCCGCCCGCACCAGCCGTTCCTTCTGGCCCCGGCGGAACACCACCCGGTGATAGGCGACCGGTCCGACCAGCAGCGCGGTCGAGACCGCCGCCAGCACCAGGCTGGCCAGGTACAGGTCCCGCTGGCCGGGGCTCAGCCGGGTGAACCGGTTGGTGAACGGCAGCGAGAGCAAGAACCCGAACAGGACCTGCACGCCCAGGCCCGCGACCCGCAGTTCCTGGAGGAGTTCGCCGAGATTCCGGTCATCCCGCTGCGCCTGCGACTCGTCCCGCGGATCGGGGTGCCTGCCCGTTCCGGGCGCAGCCCATTCGCCTGGTCCCATGAGCCGCTGGCTACCCGGCGTAAGAAGACCGAAACTGGGCCATGAAGACCGCGGTCCAGTGGGTGGTTTCGCTGCCGTTAAGAGTCCGTGGCCGCGCCTGGTGATCGGGTGACGCGCTCGAGGAGCTGGGCTAGGTGCCAGCCCTCCCGGCCGGTGCGGCCGGCAGCCAGCTGCATACGGCAGGAGAATCCGTCCGTCAGCATGACGGTGTCGGCGTCGGCGTCCCGCGCGGCGGGCCACAGCCCGCGCTCCGCGCAGGCTGCAGACACGTCGTAGTGCCCGCGCTCGAAGCCGAAATTGCCGGCCAGGCCGCAGCAGCCGGCATCGAGCACCTCGACATCCAGGCCGCACTTCCCCAGTAGCTTAAGATCGGGGTCGAAGCCGATGATCGCGTGCTGGTGGCAGTGCACCTGCACGACCGCCCGGCTCGGAACGCCTGGTGGTGGCGGCTGCTCGCCCAGCTCGTCGAGCAGGCCCCGGGGTGTCCAGGCGGCCTCGGTGAGCAGTTCGGCCAGGGTCTTGGTCCGCGAGGCCAGCAGCCGCGCGTCGTCCGAGCCGAGCAGTTCGGCGGCATCGGACCGGAATACCGCGGCGCAGCTCGGCTCGAGCACCACGACCGGCACGCCCGCCCGCAGCGCGGGCCGCAGCGCGCGCAGGGTGCGCCGCAGTATCCGGGAAGCCATGCCGAGCTGGCCGGTGGAGATCCAGGTGAGCCCGCAGCACATCGGCCTAGTGGGCACCTCCACCTGGAAACCTGCGCGTTCGAGCACGGCGACCGCGGCCCGGGCGATCCCGGGATGGAAGTTGTTGCTGAACGTGTCCGGCCACAAGATCACGCGGCGGCCCCCGTGGGCGCCGCGGGAACGGGAGGCAGCCCACCGGGTAAAGCGCTGCCCGGAGAAACGCGGGATGTCCCGCTTCGGGTCGATGCCCCCGGCCCGTTTGGCCATCCGGGAAAGGCCCGGCGTATGGGTCACGGTGTTCACTACTCCGGGCAGGCCGGGGACGGCGGTCACCAGCGCGGAGATAAGCGGCAGCCAGCCCATGGAGTAGTGCGCGGCGGGACGGAGCCTGCCCGCGTAATGATGGGCGAGGAATTCCGCCTTGTAGGTCGCCATATCGACGCCGACCGGGCATTCCTTCCGGCATCCCTTGCAGGCCAGGCACAGGTCCAGTGCGTCGCGAATCTCTTCGGACTGCCATCCGCCGGTGATCACCTCGCCGCGGACCATCTCCATCAGCAGCCGGGCGCGGCCCCGGGTGGAGTGCTCTTCCTCCCGGGTGACCCGGTAGCTCGGGCACATCACCCCGCCCTCGTCGCCGCGGCACTTCCCGACCCCCACGCAGCGCGACGCGGCGACGGAAAACCTGCCGTTGTCGTGCGGATACTCGAAGAAGGTCCGCGGCTCCGGCGGGAACCAGCCGCGCAGCGTCAGGTGCTCGTCCAGCCGGTACGGCTGGATGACCTTGCCGGGGTTCATCCGGTTGTCCGGGTCGAACAGGGCCTTGAGCTCGCCCTGCGCGCGCATCAGGTCCGGGCCGAACATCTTCGGCAGCAGCTCGCCCCGGGCCTGCCCGTCGCCGTGCTCGCCGGACAGCGAGCCTCCGTAGGAGACCACGAGGTCGGCGGCCTCTTCCGCGAACGACCGGTACGCCGCGATGCCCGCCTTCGTGCGCAGTTCGAACGGGATGCGGGTGTGCACGCAGCCGTGCCCGAAATGCCCGTACAGGGATGCGCCGTGGTAGTCGTGCCGGGCCAGCAATACGCGAAAGTCACGCAGGTAGTCGCCCAGCCGGTCCGGCGGCACGGCCGCGTCCTCCCAGCCCTCGTGCGTCTCGTGCTTGCCCGGCGGGTAGGCGGTGGCGCCCAGGCCCAGCTCGCGGACGGACCACAGGTTGTCCTCCACGGCCGGATCCTCGAGGTAGGCCACGTGCGGGCGGGGATGCTCCCCCTCGGTCCGGACCGCCTCGATCAGCGCGTCGGCCCGCTCCTTCGCCTCCTGCTCGGTGCCGCCACCGAACTGGATCATCAGCCAGCCAGATCCCTCCGGCAGCTTGTCCAGGGCCGCGCCGCCCAGGTGCTCCTCGCGTTCCAGCGAGATCAGCACGTCATCCAGGCCCTCGCAGGCCAGCGGGTGGTGCCGGACGACAAGCGGGACGACGTCGGCGGCCTGCGCGATGTCCGGGTAGCCAAGGACGACCAGAGAGCGGAACTTCGGTATCTCCACCAGCTTGATCTCTGCGGTCAGCACGGTGACCAGCGTGGACTCGCTGCCGACCAGGGCCCGGGCCACATGGAACTGCTTCTCGGGCAACAGGTAGTCCAGGTTGTAGCCGGACACCCGGCGCGGGATGTCGGGGTAGCCGGTCCTGATCTGGCCGAGGTACTTGTCGCGGATCGCCCGGAGCCCGGAGTAGATTTCGGCTTCACGTCCGCCCCTGGCCACGATGTTCGTGTAGTCGGCGTCGCTGGTCAGGCCGGTCCACATCCGCAGGCCGTCGTAGGTGAGGATTTCCAGGCGCTGCACCGAGTCGGCCATCTTTCCGTAGGCCTGGGCCGTGGAGCCGCACGAGTTGTTGCCGATCATGCCACCGATCGTGCAGCTCACGTGGGTGGACGGCTTGGGGCCGACCATCAGCCCGTACTTCTTGACGGCGTCGTTGACCTGGTCCAGGGCGATGCCCGGCTGCACGTTCGCGGCGCGGCCGCCCGGGTCCACGGAGATGACCTCGTGGCAGTACTTGGTCCAGTCGATGACGACGGCCTCGTTGCAGCACTGGCCGGCCAGGCTGGTACCGCCGCCCCTGGACAGCACGGGGACGCTGAAATCCCGGCAGACCTGCACGGCGGCCGCGGCGGCGTCGGCCGTCCTCGGCACGACCACACCGATCGGGGGCTGGCGGTAGTTCGAGCCGTCCTGCGCATAGGCGGCGCGCGAGCCCGCGTCGAACCGGACCTCGCCGTCGACGGCTTCGGTGAGCGCGTGCTGGAGCTTGCCGGTGTCGAAGCGGGTCATGGCGCGCCTGCTACCCGGCCGGCCGGGGCTTACTCCGCCGCAGCGTCTCGCGATGAGAAGGGTGGCGGGGCGACGTCAGCGCCGCCGAGCCGGACCTGGACAGTGCCGGGGCGGAGATGGTCCAGGGACTGGCTCCAGGTGCATTCCGGCCAGTGATAACGGACAGCACCGTCGGCCGGGCGGTACTCGGCGGTATAGAGGGTCCCGAAGCCCGCACCGAAACGGGTGGCGTACAGCGGGGGCCGCAGGCAGGCCGCGACGATGCCGGGGCCATCCGCCCCGGCTGCCACCAGTTCCTCCAGATGCTCCTGCCGCTCGACGGTCCGGATGGCCGCGGCGTACGGCGCCCACTCCACCGTGCCCTGGTAGTTGGTGGCCACGGCCAGGCTGGTTACCTGAGCGGGCCGGTCCGGGGCCAGGTACACCGTCGCGCGCCGCCCGTCCCGGTCGATCGCCGTGACGTTGTAGGACATGTGCACGGGGATGCGGCGCAGTTTCTGCACCGCGTCACCGGCCGTCTCGCAGGTCTGCAGCACGTAGCGGATCACCAGCGGGATCCCGAACCCCTCGCCGACCTGCGGCCGGCCGCCGAAGGTCAGCGAGACGGCCAGGCCCGCGTCGTTAACCCCGTCCAGCAGCCCCCACAGGCAGTCGAGCATGCCGAGGACCTGCCTCCCGCCATACCCGGTCCTGGCCACCACCGCCTCGAACAGCCGGTAGTCCCAGTCGTAGTTACGGACGAGCGCCGGGCCGCCGGGCAGCACCGCCGCCTGCGAGCAGCCGGTCAGGAACGGTGGCGGGTTCCACAAGGCCAGCGCGGCTGCCGCCTCGGGATCGTCGCCGAGCATGCCGACCAGCCGCTGCCACGTCGGCACGAGCTCTGGCATGTGCTCCTCGAGCCGTGCCCGGGCCTGCCCGACCGTCGGGCGGGCCGCGCCCTCACGCCACCATTCGCGGAAGGCCGGCCAGGCTGCCGCGAGATGCTCGCCGATCCGGTCACCCGGCTCGTCTTCGCCGAACGCCCGCAAGGTCAGGGACACCTCCCCGGCCAGGGGAGCCTGATCCCAGTGAGCGCCTGGCCAGGGGCCTGCCGTCCAGTCCGTCGAGGCGACGCGCCGCAGCCACGAGCGCCAGTCCGACCAGTCGACGTCCTGCACCCAACGCTGCCAGTCTTGCCAGCTCGAAGGCTGTGTCCTGGGCGGCTCAGCGCCATGCTCGCGGTCCGGCACGCTCCGGTACCCCGTCATTCCGATCCCGCCGGTTCGCCGATCAGCCGGTCCCTGAGGTGGGCCAGCGCCCGGCTGAGCAGCCGGGACACGTGCATCTGGGATATGCCGAGGCGGCCGCCGATCTCGGCCTGGCTGAGGTTGCCCCAGAACCGCAGGACGAGGATCCGCTGTTCGCGTTCAGGCAATTCTTCCAGGTGAGAATTAACCGCTTCCATGTCGATGGCATGCTCGATGGCCTCGTCGTCCTCGCCGAGCAGGTCGGCGAGCTGCGCCGGGTCATCCCGGTCAGACAGCGGGGCATCGAGGGAGTAGGCGCTGAACACCAGGCCCGCGCGGCGCGCCTCGCCGATGTCGTCCTCGGTGACGCCGAGTTTGAGCGCCAGTTCGCCGTCGACGGGGGCCCGGCCGAGCTGATGCGTCATCTCCTCATCCGCCTTGCGCATCTCCAGCAGCAGCTCCTGCTCCTGCCGGCCCACGTGTACCTGCCATCGCTTGTCGCGGAAATGCCGCTTTATCTCGCCGCTGACGCAAGGCCGGGCGAAGGCCGACAGGCTTTCCCCGACCGCGGGGTCGAAGTTGTTGATCGCCTTCAGCAGCCCGACGTATCCGACCTGCATCAGATCCTCGGCCGGGACGGGGCTGCCGCGGTACTGGCGGACGCAGGACCGGACCATCCCGGTGTAGCGCTCAACCAGGATCTCGCAGATCACGGCGCGCTCGGGACTGCCCTTCGCCAGCGGGCGCAGCCGCGCCAGCAGCGCAGTATCGGTAAGATCCCGCAGCTGGGCACCTGGTAGCAACGCCTGTCTCCTACATTCGGGAACCACACACGCCTAGCCCAGCCGGGCGAAGATAAACCTTGGCGATTGTGACGTTCGTCACCCGGAGCGACCTAGGCCGCTATCGCGAGGGGCCGGTCTCGGCGTTTGAGTGCGGCCCGTGCAGGTAGCAGTCAGCCGGTAACGACGGAGCATGACGCGAAGGGGTTCAGCGTGCGCGATGACGGGCCGATCGTGCGGGAGATCACGAGTACCGCCTACGTGATCCCGACGGATGCGCCTGAGGCGGACGGGACGCTCGCCTGGGACAAGACCATAATGGTGCTCGCTTCGGTCCGGGCCGGGATAGCACGAGGCATCGGCTGGACTTATGCGGCCGCCGCGGCCGGCGGCGTCATCGCCGACGTGCTGGCCGGAGCCGTGATCGGCCGCAGCGCGATGGACGTGCCCGGATCGGCCGAGGCCATGGCCCGTGCCGTGCGCAACATCGGGCGCCCGGGGATCGCGGCGACGGCCATCTCCGCGGTGGACATAGCGCTGTGGGACCTCAAGGCGCGCCTGCTCGGCGTCTCAGTGACCCGGCTGCTCGGCCAGGCGCGCGACAGCGTCCCCGTCTACGGAAGTGGCGGTTTCACCAGCTACGACGAGCACCAGACCCGCGAGCAGCTGGCCGGCTGGGTGCAGAAGGACCGCATCCCGCGGGTGAAGATCAAGATCGGCGAGAGCTGGGGCACCAGCGAGCGGCGGGACATAGAGCGGGTGGCCCTCGCCCGGGACGTCATCGGGCCGGACACTGAGCTTTTCGTGGACGCCAACGGGGGGT
>CAWKCG010000001.1:0-445612 GCA_963847965.1 uncultured Actinomycetes bacterium | reverse complement strand
GCGCCGAAGGGACGCGCGACGAGCGGCGCCCGGGCGAGCGGCACTAGCAAGAGCGCCGGCGCGCGCACGGGCGGTGGCGGCCGCACCGGCAGTGGCGCGCGCACGGGCGGGGCTGCCCGCACGGGCGGGAGTGCCCGGACGGGCAGTGGCGCGCGCACCGGCAGTGGCTCGCGCACGGGCGGGAGTGCCTGGACGGGCGGTGCCGCGCGCACCGGCAGTGGCTCGCGCACGGGCGGGGCGCGTACGGGCGGATTGCGCGCTGGCGGAGACAATCCGCAGAGCGCCAGGGGGACCGGCCGGACCGGGACCTCGCGTGCGTCGGGTGCCTCCGCTGGCTCGGGTGCCTATGATGCTTCTCGTGGCTCCGGTGCTCCTGGTAGCCGGACTGGCTCGGGACGGGCCAGGCCCGCACCCGGCGGGGGCAAGAACCCGTGGACCGACCGGAGCGGTACCGCGACAGGCCGGAAGTCCGTCTCCGGTGAAAGTAGCGGGCGTCGGGCCAGCGGCACGCCGACGAGGGGACGGGCGGGCGGCGCGGGCACTACTGCCGGCGCAGGCCCCAGAAGGACCACGCGCACCGCAGGCGCAGACGCGGCGCGCCGGACGAGCCGGATTCCAGCCGACGGATCATCCTGGGGCAGCCGTACGCCAGGCGGTTCGCGGGCAACACGGTCAGGGGACGGTGGCGGAGAGCGCGAGAGGCGTTTCGGCGCGCGCGATCAGTCCGAAGCGGGCCGGACCGATGGCGCCAGCCGTACCGAGGGTCCCCGCCGGACAGGTGTCCGCGGGACTAGTGCCACCAGGACCGGTGCTGGTTGGTCCGGTGCCCGCCAGCCCGGGGGCGCCAGCCGCGGCGAAGGCGGCGGCCGAAGCGAGCGCCCCCGCCGGAGCGAGGGCACTGACCGGGGAGAAGGCGGGGGCTGGCGGGATACCCGCGCGACCAGTGCTCCCGGGACCGGTGCTCGCCGGACCGGTGCTCGCCGCAGCGAGGGCACCGACCGGGGAGAAGGCGGGGGCTGGAGCGAAAGGCCTGGCCGTAGCGCGCCCTACGGGCGCGGAGCGCGCCCCGGTGACGATCGCCAGTCGGACCGGCCCGCGCGCAGGCGCACTCCCGAGGGCACCGGCTACGATCGCAGGACCCCTGCGCGTCGTCCCGGACTTCCCGGGCGCGATTCACGCGTTCCCTCGCGTCGTCCCGGCGTCCCGGCCGACCGGCGAACTGCTTCGGCGTTCGAGTCGAGGCAGGACCGGCTGCGCGTGCCCGATTCGGTCAGCGCGGAGCAGCTAGTTCCCGAAGTGAGGGCTCAGCTGAACAGCCTCCCCAACGACCTGGCCGACAGCGTGGCGCGCTATCTGGTCGCAGCGGGCCAGGAGCCCGATCCGGAGCTGGCCTTCGCGTACGCGCAAGTCGCGCGGGGCCTGGCGGCCCGGGTCGGCGTGGTCAGGGAGGTAAGCGGCATCGCCGCGTACCGGACGGGCCGGTGGGCAGAGGCGCTCTCCGAGCTCCGCGCCGCCCGCCGCATGACCGGCAGCGAGGCCAATCTTCCGCTCATGGCCGATAGCGAGCGGGCTCTAGGCCGACCGGACCGGGCGCTGGCGCTGATCCGCGAGGCGGATGTCAGCAGGCTCGATCGCGCAACGCAGATCGAACTGCGGATCGTCGAATCGGGAATCCGCAGGGATCAGGGTCAGGCCGACGCCGCGGTGGTGGTCCTGCAGGTCCCCGAGCTGACCAGCGAGCGGTCGCGTCCCTGGTCCGCCCGGCTGCTCTACGCCTACGCGGATGCGCTGCTCGCGGCGGGGCGCGAAGACGAGGCCCGCGAGGCCTTCGCCAGGGCGGCCGACGCCGATACCGACGGTGAAACCGACGCGGCCGAGCGCCTGGCCGAGCTGGACGGCATCGAGTTCGAGGACCTGGCCGAGCTCGAGGACGAAGCAGAACTCGGGGACCCCGCCGAGTTCGACGAAGACCAGCAGGAATAGCGCCCTGAAGATGTTCTGATCTGAGCTGGGCCACATTAATGCGCACCTTGAGGCCCTGAGTCGAGAACTGAGCGAATGATGAAGGCAGTCCGTTTCAGCCAGTTCGGGGGCCCTGAGGTCCTCGAGATCGTGGATCTCCCCGATCCGCATCCGGGTCCCGGTCAGGTCCGGATTGCGGTGCGCGCGGCCGCACGGGCCGCCCGTCGGACGCAGAAGCTGAACCGAGGCGTACCGCGCGCCCACCCGCCCGATCCCGCCGCCGACCCCGAGCCGCTCCAGCACCCGCAGCCCGTTCGGCGCCAGCGACACGCCCGCGCCGACCTCGGTCAGCTGCTGCGCCTGCTCGTACACCCGGACATCGATCCCGGCCTGCGCCAGCGCAACGGCCGCTGCCATCCCGCCCAGGCCGCCGCCGACCACCACCGCCCGCAGCGCCATGCTCTCCCGCCGCGGCTTTAGGGGCCGGAGCGGCCGGGCTCTTGCGTCATGTCGAGCCAGTACATGATCCCGCTGACATTCGAGGCGGTGCCGCTGATCCGGTCGAATTTCTCGGGGATGGCGGGATCGACCTCCGGCCGGAAAGCCGCGTACCGCGCATTAGTCCGATCCCGGACCATGGCGATCGCGTGATCGAGGTCGAGTCCCGCGTTCCGCGCCGCGCGCGTTTCCTCCACCCAGACCTTGATTTCCTCCGCCGACCGCTCCAGCGTCTCGGCGACCGGGGTGACGGGACCGTAATGGCTGAACATCAGGCGTGACGGCTGCAGCGCGGCGAATTTCCTGATCGAGGCCAGCGCGGTCTCGAGGTCAAAGTCCGGCGGCGGCGTGGCGGGCCGCAAGTCGCCCGTCTCGGGCAGGTACACCCCGGCTGCGTCACCGACGTAGAGGTCGCCGCTGTCCGAGTCGACCAGGCCGATGTGGTGTTTGGCGTGCCCGGGGGAGTAGTAGCTGTCCAGGCGCCGCCCGCCGCCTAGATCTACCGTTCCCGTGTCCTCCAGGGCGATGATGCGCTCGGCCGGCACCGGCGCGAGCACGCCGAAGAACCGTTCGAGCGCGGCGCCGTACACCGCCCTGGCCCCGGCCATCAGCCTGCTCGGGTCGGCCAGATGCCGCGCCCCCCGGTAGTGCACCACGATGTCCGCGGCGGGGAACATGGCGGCGATGTCGCCGGCGCCGCCGGCGTGATCCAGGTGGATGTGCGTGACCACGACGGTCGCCAGGTCGGCCGGGCCGATCCCCAGCCCGGCTAGGGCCTCACGGACCACCGGCGCGGACGGGGCGGTGCCGGTCTCCACCAGGCACGGCCTGTCACTTCTGATCAGGTAGCCGGCCGTGATCCCGTCGTACCCGGCCATCCGGGTGTCGATCTGGAAGACGTCGCGCCCCAGCGGCGTGACGTCCGTGGGCTGCGTGCGCGGCGGGTCGGCCGTGGTTTCCTCGTGCACGTGATCATTGTCCCAGACCAACCGGGGTTTCCTCGTTCGGGCCGAAGGTGCGCAGGACCAGGCCGGTCCGCGGCTTGGGGCCGAACGAGGTGGACTTGCGCGGCACCCTCTCGCCGAGCGCCGCGATCTCGATGACGGCCTCGAAGGAGACCGGATTCGAGATCACCGCGGTACCCGCGCCGGTGCCCCTGGTCCCGTTCGCCTCTGCAGTCCCGTCAGCGCCTTCAGACCCGCCCTGAACCGCGCGCAGCGCGTCGGCGGCGTCATGGTAGACCAGCACGTCACGCTCGCTGTCGGTGATGCCCCACAGCTGCCCGATGAGGAGCTGCTGCAGCACGGAGGCGTCCATCGACCGCCACGGCGCAGAAAGCCCGTCCGGCATCGATTCCGCGATCGCCGCCGGGTCAGGGTGGCTGAGCAGCCGGAAGCCCGAATCGCTGGCCAGCAGGAACGCGGTCCCCTCTCGCCCGGCTTCCGCGAGCCTGCGCCGCGCGCCGGCCAGGTCGAGCCCGGCCGGCAGGTCCTCTACGGTGAACGCCGCCTTGGCCAGCTCGGCCGCCCGGTCCGGCGGCAGGCCGGGCAGCACCCGGTGGATCGCGCCGAGCAGCGGCGGGTAGGCCGCGGAATCGACGAGGAACGCCAGCCCGAAGTCCCACGGTCCGGCGCCCTTGCCCGACGCCCGCGCGCGCGACTGCAGGTCCAGGTAGGCGGCGTACCTGTGGTGGCCGTCAGCGATGAGGGCGCGGCGTCCGCAGAAGTCGGCGGTGATCGTGGCCTGCTCGGCCGGATCACCGATCCGCCACAGGCGGTGTGTCACGCCGTCCTCCGTGTCGATGGTCACCAGCGGCGCGCGCTCCGTCGCGATGTCATCGATCACCTCGGTAGCGGTCCGCCCGGGATCCCCGGCAAGCGCGCTCTCGCAGGAGGGGTCGCGCGGCTGCCCGCCGTCGTAGATAAGGAAGATCGGCTCCAGGTTGGCCTGCGTGGCCGCCATCAGCTCCCGCCGGTCGGCCACCAGGCCCGGCAGGACCCCCTCGTGCGGCAGGATGCCCGCCGCCTGGGGCGAGCCGAGGCGCACCAGGCCGATGATGCCCCGCTGCCGCCACGATGAGTTCGCGCTGCTCTGCTCGTACAGGTACAGTGCCGGCATCCGGTCCCGGATCAGCACGCCCGTGGACAGCCACTCGCGCAGCAGCCTGGCGGCAGCTTGGGTCGCTCTGGCGTCCCGGCCCGGCAGGGTGAGACGGACCACGTTGTGCGGGTCCGCCGCTCGCAGGTGCTCAAGAACGCCGCCGCTGATCACGTCGTACGGTGGTGACGTGACGTTTGCGATGCCGCTCACCCGGTCGCGGGCGTAGCGGATGCCGCGGAAGGGCGCCAGCACGAGACCGGAACCAGCGCCGGACGGAAGGGTCTGCACACCATGTCAGAAGGATCAACAGGCAGCAGGGATTCCCGTCCAGAGGAAAACCTCCCCGGCCAGGACCTTCCCGAAGGTTCCGGCGATGACGTGCACGAGGTGTACCTGCGCGGCCTGGATCTCCTGCGCCGTGGCAGCCCGGCCGCCGCGGCCCAGCTGCTGGAGCGGGCCTCGATGGCCGTACCGGAGTCCCGCAGCGTGCGCGAGGCGCTGGCCCGGGCCCAGTTCGACACGGGCAGGTACGCGGATGCGGCGGAGAACTTCCGCATGATCGTGGAGGCAAGCCCATCCGACGATTACGCGCACTTCGGGCTCGGGCTGGCTCTGACCAGGATCGGTGACCACGCCGGCGCGGCCGAGTACCTCGCGCTCGCCGCGGCGATGCGCCCGGATGCCGCGCACTACAACGAAGCGCTCTTCTCGGTGCACGCGACGCTGCGGGCCAGGGAGGCGGCCCGCAGGGCCGCCGAGGAGGGCTCCGAGTGACCGGCTCGCCGCAAGGCCTGCGCGGCAGCCCCGAGCCGCTCGAGGGGGCCTACGACGTCGGGCTGCTCGACCTGGACGGGACGGTCTACCTGGGCGGCGCCGCGATCCCCGGGGCCGCGGAGGCGCTGCGCAAGGCCGCCGCGGCGGGCATGCGGCTGGCCTACGTCACGAACAACGCCTTCCGGACGCCCGCGGCCATCGCCGAGCTGCTGACCAGCTTCGACGTCCAGGCCGGGCCGGGGGACGTGGTGACCTCCGCCCAGGCCGCCGCCCGCATGCTGGCCGAACGCCTCCCGGCGGGCGCCCCCGTCCTGGTCATCGGCGGCAACGGCCTGCGGATGGCGCTACGCGAACGCGGGCTCAGGCCGGTGAGCACGGCCGTGCACAGGCCGCAGGCGGTAGTCCAGGGCTACTCACCGGACGTGAGCTACTCGGCGCTGGCCGAGGGCGGTCTGGCGGTCGCCGCGGGGGCGCTGTTCGTCGCGTCCAACGGCGATCTCACCCTGCCCACCCGCCGCGGTAACCAGCCGGGCAACGGGTCGCTCGTCCAGGTCATCGCGACCGCCACCGGCGTCCGCCCGCTGGTCGCCGGCAAGCCGGAACCGCCGCTCCACCAGGAATCGGTGCGGCGGACCGGCGCGACGCACCCGCTCGTCGTGGGGGACCGGCTGGACACCGACATCGAGTCGGCGCACCGGGTCGGCGCGGACAGCATGCTGGTGCTGACCGGGGTGACCAGCCCGGCCGAGGCCGTCCTCGCGCCGCCGTCACAGCGCCCCACCTACCTGGCGGAGGATCTCAGCGGCCTGCTCGAGCCGCACCCCGCGGTGGCCAGCCAGGACGGCGCGGCCAGCTGCGGGGGCTGGACCGCCCGCGTGAACGCCGGCCGGCTGGAGCTGACCGGCGGCGGGGAGCGCATCGACGGCCTGCGTGCCTTGTGCGCGGCAGCCTGGGCCGCCGACGGCGCGGACGGCGGCCAGAGCGTTGACGCGGACTCGGCGCGGGCCGCGGTCCGGCAGCTTGGCGACACGCGCTGACACCCGTCCCGCCCGGGCCGTTGCCGTGTATGCTGTCCACCATGCCAGGCCAAATCGCCCGCGCTCACGGTGACCGCTCAGGTGTCGCCGTGATGATGGCGCGCGTGGCCTGTCCTTCGTGTTGTCGCTGACAACGACCATCAGCTGACCGTTGTCGCCCTGGGGCGCGTCCGCCCCGTACACGAAGGATCCCCCGTTGACCGCAGAGTTGACCGCAGATATGTCCGTTGCCCCGGAGATCGCCAGGCTCGCCGAGGCCGTCCTGCCGGCTCCCGCGCCGCCCGCAGCAGAGCCGGGCCGCGAGGGGTATCCCCGCCACCCGGGAGACTCGGGCTCCGCTGGCAGGCTGACCCTCGGCACGCTGGCCCGCGAACTCCGGATAATCGCCGCCACCCCCGAACGGTGGTGGGGCCTGGTCCGCTTCGAGCCGGACCGTCCGGTGAGGGTCACGGTCGAGCAGTGCGCGGCCTACCAGGCCTGGCTCGTGATCCTGCCGCCCGGCGACGGCGGGCAGGTCTGCGACTGCGACGTGGCGACGATGATCGCCGGGGAGGCGGCGGAGGGAGCGGCCTGCGGCCCGGCCCTGCGTCCGGGCCCGGTGCGGGTGCACGGCCAGCAGCACGGGCTCCGCGGCCTGGGTACCGGGTACTCGATCAGCCTGCACGCCCGCGCGCACCGGCCCGCGACCGAGGGGCAGGGCGTCCCGGGAGTTACGGCGCGGCCAGGAGGGTAGCCAGGCGCTACGCCGGCTCACGTACTGAGCACGGCTAGCTGCCTGGACTGGGCGACCAGCGTGCCCGCCGAATCCCAGACCTCGAAGTCCTCCTCGTGGTAGCCGCCGCTGACGAACCGGGTGGTCGCCCGGCAGGCCAGCCAGCCGGGCGCGGGATGGGCGCGCAGGTGCACGGTGAGCTGGACGGTCGCGGACCCGGCGCCGAGCTCGAGCACGGAGGGGGCGGTGGAGTCGACCAGCAGCGGCAGGGCGAGCAGGTCAGCGTCCCGCCCGTCGGCGAACCGCATCCAGAACTCGCTCGCGGGCCGGCCCATCGGCCGGCCGAGGAACCACCCGGGCAGATTCCGGGACCGGAACTCGACGCGCTCGGCGATGGTCGCCAGGCCGAACGAGCCGACCGGGACGGCGACGCAGTCCTCCGGCGGCGGCAGGTCGGGCGGCGCGCCCTCGCTGAGCACCGGCCCGTCGCCGCCCAGGGTCACGAAGGCGGCGGCGGCCCGGACGACCTCCTTGCCGTCACGCGCCAGCACCGCCTCGCCGAACGCCGTGGTCCTCCCGCTGCGCACCAGCGACGTCGTGATCGTCGCGGGCCCGGCCGTTCCCGGCCGCAGGAAGAACCCGGAGATCACGATGGGGTCGGGGAAGGGCACGACCAGCCCGAGCGCCCGCGCGCACAGCACCAGCATGTAGCCGCCGTTCACGGCGCCGGTGATGCCGCCCCACCGGCCCGTCAGCGCCGCGGTGAACTCACCGGCGGACCCTGAGGGGCAGACCCGGGTGTCTTCGTCGAAGGCGTAGTCGCCCATCGAGCGCCGGCCCCGCTACGGCAGGGTGAGGATCTCGTAGCCGTCCTCGGTGACGAGGATGGTGTGCTCGAACTGCGCGGTCCGCTGCCTGTCCTTGGTCACCGCGGTCCAGCCGTCGCGCCAGATGTCGTACTCGATCGTGCCGAGGGTGAGCATCGGCTCGATGGTGAACGTCATCCGCGGTTCCATGATCACGTCGTTGTCCGGGTCGTCGTAGTGCGGCACGATCAGGCCCGAATGGAAGGTCCGGCCGATGCCGTGCCCGGTGAAGTCCCGCACCACCCCGTAGCCGAACCGCCGCGCGTACGACTCGATCACCCGGCCGATGGCGTTCAGCGGTCGGCCCGGTGCCACCGCGCGGATGCCGCGCATCATCGCCTCGTGCGTGCGCTCGACCAGCAGCCGCGACTCCTCGTCGACATCCCCGGCGCAGAAGGTCGCGTTGGTGTCGCCGTGCACGCCGCCGAGGTACGCGGTGATGTCCACGTTGACGATGTCGCCGTCGTTGATCACCGTGTCGTCGGGGATCCCGTGGCAGATCACCTCGTTCAGCGAGGTGCACAGCGACTTCGGGTAACCGCGGTAGCCGAGCGTGCTCGGGTACGCGCCGTGGCTGACTAGGAAGTCGTGGCCCACCTGATCCAGGTAATCGGTCGTGACGCCGGGGGCGACGTGCGCTCCGACCTCGGCCAGCGCCTGGGCGGCCAGCTTCCCGGCCACCCGCATCTGCGAGATGATCTCCGGCGTCTTGACGTCGGGCTCCCCGGTCCTCGGGTGCTTCCGGCCCACGTACTCAGGGCGCGGAATCTCTGGAGGAACCTGGCGGGTCGGTGAAAGCCGGCCCGGGTGAAGCATTGTCGCCATGCTTTGCGAGTCTAATGTGCATGGACAGTGAACAGGGAAAGCGGTGGTGGTACAGCCTCAAGTACCACCGCGTGGAAGATGACGACGGACCCACCCCGGGCAAGGACCGCCTCGGTCCGTACCCGACCCGCGAGGCGGCGGAACGGGCGCTCGAGACGGTTCAGCAAAGGAACAAGGAGTGGGACGGCAAGGATTAGGTTCCGGCTCGGCGCCGCCGCGGTATCAGGCGATATTAGGCTAGGAGCGTGAGCGAAGAACTGCCCCCCGCCGCCAAGGCCCGGATGGAAGAGATCCGGCGCAGCGGCACGTGGGGATCCGCGCTGACCTCGGACGAGTTCGTGGCCATCCGCAGCGTCGGCTTCGAGCCCGTCGGGCAGGTCCTCGGCGCCGCGGTCTACAACGTGGGCTACACCGGCGGGTACAACTGCCCGGGGGCGTGGGGGTACGGGCAGTTCGGCATGCCGGCCAGGACCCGCACCCAGGTGTCCTCCCAGGGCGGGTTCGGGTCGTTCGCGCCGCTGGTGAAGACGATGTACGACGCGCGCCACAAGGCCATCGACCGGATGGCCACCGAGTGCGCCGAACTCGGCGGGCACGGCGTGGTCGGCGTCCTGCTGACCATCGGAGCGTTCCCCGCCGGCGGGCTGGAGTTCAAGGCCATCGGCACCGCGATCCGCGCGCCCGGCGTGCCCCCCGTGTCGCACTGGAACAACCACAAGCGGCCGTTCACCTCCGACCTGTCCGGGCAGGATTTCGCCAAGCTGATCATGAAGGGCTGGGTGCCCTCGGGGCTGGCGCTCGGCATCTCGATCGGGTCCAGGCACGACGACTGGCTGACCGTCGGCCAGACCCGGTGGGGCTCGGGTAACGCCGAGGTCGTCGGGTACACCGAGCTCGTCAACGACGCCAGGCACGATTCACGCCAGCAGCTGGAGAGGGACGTGAAGCGCCTCGGCGGCGAGGGCGTGGTGATCGCCGCCATAGACATGCGGGTGCGCGAGCGCGAGTGCCCGGCGATGGAGGGCCGCCGCGATCACATCGTGGAGGCCACCTGCGTCGGCACCGCGATCGCCAGGTTCTCGTCCCCCAGCCTGCAGGGCGGATCCCACAAGACGACGCTGGCCGTCATGTCGCTGGACCCGCAGCGGCGCCAGGCGGCCAGGATCCGGATATAACAGCCTTAGCTCGCCCGTGAGCGCGTAGCCGGCCATTAGGAGAGAGCATGACCGAGCAGAACATAGCGACCGAGCTGGATGCCGCAGGCGTCCCGCACGATGCCATGCGCCGCCTCGCCGAGCTGCAGCCCGGCCGGGCGGGTTCGATCTTCACCTCGGACCTGTCGGTCAACGAGTTCCTGCTGGTGCGGGAGGCCGGGTTCCGGCCGCTCGGCCTGGTGCTCGGCAGCTCGATCTACCACGTCGGCCTGCAGGTCGGCCGGTGGGGCAGGAACCAGGAGCTCGACGTCTTGTCCCAGGCCATGTACCACGCCCGCGAGCTGGCCATGACCAGGATGGAGGCCGAGGCCGACGCGCTGCGCGCCGACGGGATCGTCGGAGTCCGGCTGGACGTGGAGCTGAAGGAGTTCGGCGCCGACGTCGCGGAGTTCATCGCGGTGGGCACCGCGGTCAAGGCCGAGGAAGGCGCCGGCGGCGGGGGAGTGGAGAACTGGCGCAACAACAAGAAGCAGCCGTTCACCTCGGACCTGTCGGGCCAGGACTTCTGGACGCTGATCCGCGCGGGCTACGCGCCGCTCGGCATGGTGATGGGTACGTGCGTGTACCACATCGCCCACCAGCGGCTCGGCACCAAGATGGGGAACATCGGCAGGAACGTGGAGATCGAGCAGTTCACCCAGGCCCTCTACGACGCCCGTGAGCTGGCCATGAGCCGGATGCAGGCCGAGGCGGAGGCGCTGCACGCGGAGGGGATCGTCGGCGTCCAGCTGCGCCAGCACAGCCACACCTGGGGCTCGCACACCACCGAGTTCTTCGCCATCGGCACCGCTGTGCGCCCGCTGCGCCCCGACCACATCATCGAGCGCCCCACCATGGTCCTGAGCCTGGACTCCTGAGCCCGAGGACCGCAACGCTCAACCCCGGGTCCGAGCCCGGGGTACCAAGCCCGACTCCGGGCCCGTCAGGGGTTCGGGCCGCTCACCACGTCCAGCAGGTGCGCCACGCGGTCCCTCAGGCCGCGGACGCCGGACCGGTAACGGTGGTGACCGGGCGCGCGCGCCGGCCCGGAGCCGTCCTGCCCTTCCTGCCCCGCCGCGCCGAACTCCCCGCGCGCGCCGCCCAGCTCACCGCACGCCGCGCTGATCAGGTGCTGGGCCACCCCGAACGAGACCGGCACGGAGACCCCGTCCCCCGGCCGGATCGTCAGCGCCTCGTGGGCGAGCGCCTCAAGCTCGGGATCGCCCTGGTCAAGCGCGAAGACCGTGGCCCCGAACCGCCGCGCGTCGCTGACCCGCTCGAGCAGCGGGACCGGGGCGCTCGTCGGGGTGACGACGAACAGCGTCTCGCCGCGCCTGGCGGCCTCCAGCCGCTCCAGGCCTACCCGCAGGTGCGGGGGCGCGCCCGGCGGGACGCGCCATCGCACGAGCGTCGGCATCAGCTCGGGGATCGCGGCCAGCCGCGACTCCTCGTCCAGGTGAGCGGTGAGGTGCCAGGGCTCTTCGTCGGGCGTGCCGACCAGGAGGAGACCGCCGGGCGTCCGGGTCGCCCTCCGCAGCCCTCGTGCGAACGCGCGGGTCCTGTCGAGCCATCCGGTCGGCGCCAGAAGCGCACGGAGCGTAGCCACCTGGTTCGCGTCCACGTATCTAATGGTGCCCGCAAAAGTCCGTTTGCGCAGCCATAAACGTACAGGGAGTATCTGGGCCTGTCCGGGGGGCTGTGTCTGTCCGGGGGGGCGACCCCCCTGGACCCCCCGAGCTTGGGGGGAAGCCTTTCCCCCCAAACCCCCTCGGCCCCCCAAACCCCCTCGGCCCCCGCTCGCGGGGGAACCCCTCGGCACCGCTCGCGGGGGAACCCCTCGGCACCGCTCACGGGGACCCCCTCGGCCCCCCAAGCCCCCTCGGCCCCCGCTCGCGAGGGAACCCCTCGGCACCGCTCACGGGGACCCCCTCGGCGCCTCGTCCTCTGCGCCCCTGGTGGCAGGATACGGTCCATGACTGAGCAAGAAACCCCGTCCCTCGACGGCCTCGTCATCGCGATCCTCGGCGGGACCGGGGAACAGGGCCGCGGGCTGGCCCGCAGGTTCGCGATGGCCGGGCACCCGGTCATCGTCGGGTCTCGCAGCCGCGACCGCGCGCTGGCCGTGGCCAGGGAGATCGGGCACGACGTGCGCGGCCTGCCGAATAGCGAGGCGGCCCTCGAGGCCGACGTGGTGATCGCCGCGGTGCCGTGGGAGGGCCACGGTGAGCTGCTCTCCGGGCTGGCCGCCGACCTGGCGGGCAAGATCGTGGTGGACTGCGTGAACCCGATCGGCTTCGACAGCCGCGGCGCGTACCGGCTTCCCGTCGCCGAGGGCAGCGCGGCCGAGCAGGCCGCGGCGCTCCTCCCGGACAGCCGGGTGGTCGCGGCCTTCCACCACGTGTCCGCGGTCCTGCTCTTCGATCCCGAGGTCGAGACCATCGACATGGACGTGCTGGTGCTCGGCGATGACCGGCAGGCCACCGACCTGGTGCAGGCCCTGGCGGCCAGGATCCCCGGCGTGCGCGGCGTCTACGCCGGGCGCCTGCGCAACTGCGGCCAGGTCGAGGCGCTGACCGCCAACCTGGTCTCCATCAACCGCCGCTACAAGGCGCACGCCGGGATCCGTATCACCGACATCTAAAACCCCATTTATCCCGAACGACCTGTGGTGCCCCGCCCCAGCCCCGCCATTCTCCCTGTGAGTAGGCTCGACCCGGACGGACAAGCACCCCAGCCTAAAGGAGGTATCGCGTGGACATCGGAATCGGCCTGCCCAACACGGTCCCGGGCACCGAAGGCCGGACGCTCATCGACTGGGCCATACAGGCCGAGGAAGCCGGGTTCAGCACCCTGGGTACGATCGGCAGGCTCGTCTACCCGAACTACGAGGAACTGACCGCCCTGTCCGCGGCCGCCGCGGTCACCAGCCGGATCCGGCTGACCACCGGCGTGCTGCTGGCGCCGCTGTACACGAACCACGCGCTGTTCGCCAAGCAGGCGGCCTCGCTCGACCGGCTCTCCGGCGGGCGCCTGGTGCTGGGCCTCGGCCTGGGCGGGCGCGACGATGACTTCACCGCCAGCGGGCTGCCGACCCGCGGCCGGGGATGGGTCCTTGAGGAGCAGCTGGCGGTCATGAAGCGGGTCTGGTCCGGCGCGAAATTCGGGTACGCGGGCGGGATCGGGCCCGAACCGGTGCGACCCGGCGGCCCCGAGATCATCCTGGGCGGATCGACCGAGGCCAGCTTCGAGCGGGCCGCCCGCCTGGCCGACGGCTGGATCATGGGCGGCGGCACGCCGGACATGTTCGCCCAGGCCGCGGCGGGCGTGGACAAGGCCTGGCACGACGCGGGCCGGACGGGCCGGCCGCGCAAGCTCACGCTCGCCTACTTCGCGCTCGGGCCCGACGCCCGCACCCAGGCGGACGACTACCTCCACCACTACTATGCGTGGCTGGGCGACATCGCCGGCATGATCGCCGCCGGCGCCGCGGTCACCGCCGAGCTGGTCAGGGCCTACGCCGGCGCGTTCGAAGCCGCAGGCTGCGACGAGATCATCTTCGTCCCGACCGCGTCCAGCCTCGACCAGATCGCCCTGCTCGCCGAGGCGCTCGCCTAGCCCGGCGGGCCGCGCTGGCCGGAGCCCGCTGCTCCGGCCAGTAGCCGGTGTCGGCTATGGGGCGGTAAATCCGCGGTTGAGCGAAAATCGCGCGAAAGAGCGCTCGATTACGCTCGGCGACCGCTGTCGAGGTATTACGGGAATTAGGTCGAGCGATCTGTGGATATGGTGTTAATAAGCTAGTGGATAACTAACCTTAGGTGCGGATAACAACGATTTCTCCTGTGGAAATCGTGTGGAAAGAAATCTGGCTGATTACTTCGGGGAAAACCCTTGCGCCGGGGCCGCGCAGGCACTAGAAATGGTTTCACCGTCGGAAACGGGCACCACCCAGGGGTAAACCCGGGGAACGTGGCAGGAACCGGGAAACCGGTGCTTAACGCGGGTGTCTGGCCCCGGTGGCCGGCGCGCAGCGCCGAAAACCAGGTGACTGGTCGGCCGGTGCGGCGAGGCCGAGCAAGGCTCCCTCCATCTCATACATGGAGGGGGCCTTGCTTCATTGTGCGGACGGAAACAATAATGCGGCCACGGTGGGTCTGACCGTTAGCGGTAGGAATGCTCCTCGTCGGGGAAAACGCCGCTCGTGACGTCCTCGGCGAAGGCGGTGGCGGCCTCATGCAAGACGGTCGCCACGTCGGTGTACCTCTTGACGAACTTGGCCGTGCGAGGGGACAGGCCCGCCATGTCCTGCCAGACCAGGACCTGGGCGTCGCAGGCGGGACCGGCGCCGATGCCGATCGTCGGGATGGTCAGGGCCTCGGTGACGCGCCCTGCCAGCGACGTGGGCACGCACTCGAGCACGACGGAGAACGCGCCCGCCGCCTGCAGCACCTTGGCGTCGTGCAGCAGGCGCTCGCCGTCCTCGCCGCGGCCCTGGACGCGGTAACCGCCGAAGGCGTTCACCGACTGCGGGGTCAGGCCGAGGTGCGCCATCACCGGGATGCCCGCCGCGACCAGCTCCTCGACCTGGTGCGCGACCCGCTGGCCGCCCTCGAGCTTGACCGCGTGCGCGCCGGTCTCCTTCAGGAACCGCGTCGCCGCGGCCAGCGCGGCGCCGGGGGAGGCCTGGTAGGAGCCGAACGGCAGGTCGGCCACGACCAGGGCCCGGCTGGTCCCCCGCACGACGGCCGCGGTAAGCGGGATCAGGTCATCGACGGTGACCGGGATGGTGGTGTCGTGGCCGTAGACCACCATCGCCGCCGAATCGCCGACCAGGAGCACGGGAATCCCGGCCCGGTCGAAGATCCCGGCGGTAAGCGCGTCGTACGCGGTGAGCATCGGCCACTTCTCGCCGCGCGCCTTGGCGCCGGCGATGTCGCGGACGGTCACGCGCCGGCCGGTGCCCGACCCGCCGTACAGCGGCTCGCCCTGGGTTGTGGTCCGCCGTCCTGTCGCGGCCACGGATGCGTCAGCATGCTCTGACATCTGTGCTACCTCCACGTCTCGTGTCGCCCTCGCGGCGTACCCGGACGCCTTCATGATCGCACGCCCCGGAGCGTGCGCGGTATAACCTCCGGGTCTAGAACTCCGGGGTCTGGAACACTGGGGCGATGATCAACTTCGCGGACGTCGACGCCCTGGCCGCGGGCTATCAGCAGCGCGGCGGGCAGCCCGGGATGGCCTACGGGATCGTGATGGGCGGCGAACTCGTGCACGCGGCCGGGCTCGGCGAGCGGTATCTGGGCGGGCCGGCCCCGGACGAGGGCACGGTCTTTCGGATCGCCTCGATGACCAAGAGCTTCACCGCGTCCGCGATACTCGCGCTCCGCGACGACGGTGCGCTGAGCCTGGACGACGCGGCCGAGGCGTACGTCCCCGAGTTGCGCCGCTGGCCGTCGGCGGCTCCGGACGCGCCGCGCGTGTCCATCAGGCACCTGCTGACGATGACCGCGGGCTTCCCGACCGACGACCCGTGGGGTGACCGGCAGCAGGGACTCCCGCTCGATGAGTTCGCCGCCTTCCTCGCCGGCGGGGTGGGCTTCAACTGGGCGCCGGGTACCCGGTTCGAGTACTCCAACCTTGGCTACGCGATCCTCGGCCTGGTCATCAGCGCAGTGACCGGGATCGCCTACCCGGACTACATCCGCGACCGCTTGCTGGGCCCGCTGGGCATGTCGCGCACCGGGTTCGAGCCGGCCGAGTTCGATGCGGCCGACCTCGCCCGTGGATATCGCCGCGCGCCCGGCGAGTGGTGGTCGGAGGTCCCCCCTGACCCGTGCGGCGCGTTCGCCCCGATGGGCGGGGTCTTCAGCTGCGTGCGGGACCTCACGAGGTGGGTCGCCGGCTTTGCCGCCGCGTTCCCGGCCGGGCCGCCCGAGGCGGGCGGCGCGCACCCCGTCCGCCGCGCCACCCGGCGCCAGATGCAGCTGCCGCAGGTCCTCACCGGATGGGACTCCGGCGAGGACTTCCCTGGTGCGGTGACGCCGGCGCTGTCCGCCTACGGCTTCGGGTTGTTCGTGGAGGAGCATCCCTGGTTCGGCCGGATCGTCAGCCACAGCGGCGGGTACCCGGGGTTCGGCAGCAACATGCGCTGGCACCCGGCCTCGGGGACCGGCGTGATCGCGCTCGGCAACAGCACGTACTCCGGTATGCAGCCGCTCGCCGCCCGGCTTCTCGACCTCGTGCTGCGGCGCGCCCAGGCGCCCGCTCGCGGGTACCTCGTGGCGCTCGCCCCGGCGGCCGCCCCGTGGCCCGCCACGCTCGCCGCGCAGCAGGAGGTCAGCGGGCTGCTGCGGGCCTGGGACGACGCCGAGGCGACCCGCCTGTGCACGCCGAACGTGGCGCAGGACGCGCCGTTCGCCGAACGCCGGCGCACCCTGGCCCTGATCCGCGAGCGCATCGGCGATTTCCGCGACGATGCTCACCGGCGCCCGGAGTTCGACACGCCTGCGCACTGCCGCTGGTGGCTGGCCGGGGAACGCGGCACGGTCCAGGTGCAGATCCAGCTCAGCCCGGAACTCCCGCCCCGGGTGCAGTCCCTCACGCTCGCCGTGCCGCCGGGCCGCGGCTCGCCGCTGCTCGGCACGCTCGACGCCATCCTCGCGTGGCTGAACGGCACGGACCGCTGCTGGCCGGCCTCCATCCCGGCCGACAGCACCGTGGACACCGGCCTGCTGGCCCGTCGGCTGCGGATGGCGGCCGCCTGGGCCGGGCCGTGCCGCCTCGGCGCCTGGACCGCAGGCAACGGCACATCCTCGGTGGCGGCGGAACTTATCGGCGAGCACGCCAGCCTGACCCTCACCGTGCTCGCCGACCCCGACTCGGGCCTCCTCCGTCAGGCGGACATCACGCCCAGGCCCTGACCCGTCCCCGGCCGGACCCGCCGCTGAGGAAGAAGTGCACATGACGGGCACCACCGCCCGTTCGGGATGATCAGGGACGATCGCGGAGCGGGCCCGCGCCATAGCCACGGGCCGAGCCCGAATGTGACGTGGATCACGCCTGGGTACCGGAAATAGATTCCGATACGAGACTGTTCCGTATCGATAGTTGCGGTGCCCGGAAGTCCTGATCATGGCAACACGCTGATGGTCCCTCGCCTTCCCGGTTCCGCCCACAAGCTTCAAGTGATCCGGAAGGGACACATGGACACGCAGACGATCTATCGTCGGCGCTGGGTCATTCTCAGCGTGCTCATCGTCGGGCTGCTCGCCATCGTCATCGACAACACGGTGCTCAACGTGGCGCTGAAGACTATCGCCGAGCCTCGCGGGGGCCTCGGCGCGAGCCAGAGCCAGCTCGAATGGGCCATCAACTCCTACACGCTCGTCTTCGCCGGCCTGCTCTTCACGTTCGGCGTGATCGGCGACAAGATCGGCCGCAAGCGCATGCTCATGATCGGGCTCGCGCTGTTCGGCATCGCCTCGCTGCTCTCGGCCTACTCACGGACGCCCGAGCAGCTGATCTTCGCGCGGGCCGCGATGGGTCTGGGCGGCGCGGCGGTCATGCCGCAGACGCTTTCCATCATCTCCAACGTCTTCGAGCCCGCCGAACGCCCGCGGGCGATCGGCCTATGGGCCATGGCGGTCGGCCTCGGGATCGCCACCGGGCCGGTGCTCGGCGGCGTGCTGCTCGACCACTTCTGGTGGGGTTCGGTCTTCCTGATCAACGTGCCCGTGACCGTCATCGGCGCCGCCCTCGCCTTCATGCTGGTGCCCGAGTCGCGCAACACCGAGGCCGGCGGGATCGACTACCTGGGCGTGCTGCTGTCCATCGCGGGCCTGGTCCTGCTCGTGTACGGGATCGTCCAGGGCGGCGACATCGGCTCCTGGGTCCACCCGATCGTGCTCGGCCCGATTGCGGGCGGCCTGGTCACCCTGACGGCGTTCGCCTGGTACGAGACCCGGATCGCGCACCCGTCGCTGGACATCCGGCTGTTCCGCGACCACCGGCTGTCCGCCTCGGTAGGAGCGATCGCGCTGGTGTTCTTCGGGATGGGCGGCGTGTTCTTCTTCACCAGCTTCTACCTGCAGAACGTCCGCGGTTACAGCCCGCTGGAGGCCGGCCTGCTGACCGTGCCGTTCGCGGCCGGGCAGTTGCTGTTCTCACCGCGCAGCGCGGGCCTGGTCCGGCGCTACGGCGCCAAGGCGGTCGGCGCCACCGGCCTGTTCGTCATGGCCCTGGCCCTGGCCGGCTACGCCACGCTCGGCACCGCGACGCCGATCTGGCTGCTCGGTGTGATCTTCGCGGTCCAGGGCGCGGCGATCGGCGCCGTCATGCCTGCCGCCACCGCGGCCGTCATGGACGTGCTGCCGCGCGAGCGGGCCGGCGCGGGTTCGGCGCTGACCAACATCTCCCGTCAGGTCGCGGTCGCGCTCAGCGTCGCGGTCCTCGGCTCGATCCTGGCCAACTTCTACCGCAGTTCGCTCAGCCCGGCGCTGACGCACCTGCCCGCCGCGGTCCGCGGCACCGCCTCCTCGTCGATCACCGGCACCCAGGCGGTCGCCCAGCAGCTGGGCACGGCCGGGCGGTCGATCCTGGTCCCGGCGAACGACGCGTTCGTCCACGCCATGCACGCCACCACGCTGGTCGCGGCGCTGATGGCGGTCGCGGGCGCCCTCGTCGTGGTGCGCTGGATGCCCGGGCTCCCGCGCCCGGCCGCCACGGCCGAGCCGGCGGAGGATCGCGCTTACGAGGCCGAGCTGGCCATAATGGAACGAGACATGCTCAAGTCCGCCGATCGGGAGGTGTGACTTCGCCATGCAGCCCGTGACCGTGGCCGACCCGGACACCGGGTCGGCCACGGCGTCCGTCCGCCGGCCCGGCCGCCCGCGCAGCGAGGCGGCCGAGCAGGCCATCATCGAGGCGACGCTTGACCTGTTCGCCGAGCAGGGGTTCGAGGGGGTCTGCGTCGAGCTCGTCGCCGCGCGCGCCGGGGTCGGCAAGGCGACCATCTACCGACGCTGGCCCAACAAGGAGGAGCTACTGCTCGCCGCGCTGGGCTCGCTGAAATCGCCGTACCCGGAGCCCGAGGGCGTATCGGTCCGCGACGACCTGCTCGCCATCGTCGAGGTGATGTGCGCGGACAAGGCCGATCCCAGGAAGGCGCGCCGCTACGCGCTGCTGCTCGGCGAGGGGGAGAAGTATCCGCGGCTGATGGCGCGGTACAAGGCGGAGGTCGTCGAGCCCCGGCGCGACATGATCCGCGCGGTCATCCGCCGGGGTATCGAGACCGGCGAGCTGCGTCCCGACACCGACGTCGAGATCTCGATGCTCACGCTGACCGGGGCGATCATGGCCCAGGAGAAATCCGTGGGCGGGACGCTGGACGGGGATTTCGCCACCCGCCTGGTCGACGGGCTGCTCCTCGGCTGCTCCGCCCGCTCCTGAACCCCGCTCCCTTCCCCGGCTGAGTCCCTGCGCCCTTCCCCGGCGCTAGCCGGCCGGATCCAGGTCGGCGGCCCGGGCCCGTACCGCGGCGAGCGCCGCGGCCGCGCAGCCTGGCTGCTCGTGCCAGGGCAGGTGCCCGGCGCCCGGGACGACCTCCACCTCGGCCTCCGGCATCAGGGCCGCGGTCTGCTGGCCCTGGCTGAGCGGCATGGGACTGCGCTCACCCAAGACGAATACCGCCGGCACCTGCACCTCGCGCAGTTTCTCGCTCAAACCGCCCGCCAGGTGCTCGTTGACCGAGGCGAAGGTTTCCCTGTAGGCCTCCAGCGAGGTCTTCAGGTGCGGCGGGAACGGCGGCGCCGCGGCCGGATCGGCAAAGTAACTGGGCCAGAGCAGGCTCAGCGACTCCAGGGCGTCGGCGTCGGTGGGGCCGGGTCCGGCCAGGCGGGCGGCGACCTTACCGAACTGCGCGGCCGCGCCGGACGACATGCGGTCCACCAGGTGCTGGCCCATCTCCGCGACCCCGCCGTCCCCTACGGCGCCGAGCGGATCCACGATCACGAGTCCGGCTACCCGGTTGGGACGGGCGAGCGCGAGCTGGAGCGCGAGATGGCCGCCCCATGAGTGACCGAGCACTACCGCCCGGCCCATGCCGACCGTGTCCAGCACCGCGACGGCGTCGGCCACGTGGCGCTCGACGGTAAACGGCCCGCTGACCGCCGAGGGAACCAGGCCCCGCTGCTGGTACCGGACGCCGCGCCACCCGTCCGCCTCCGGGTAGAGCATGTCCATGTAGTCCGATATCGCCGGCCCGCCGTGCAGGAGCAAGAGCGGCGCCCCCGAACCCCTGACGTGCCCCGCGATCGGCCCCTCCGTCGTGTGCGCGACGAACGCTTCTTCTGCCACACGGCCACCCTAGCTATGGGAGCGCTTCGCGCCAGCGGTTGGTGATCGGGAGCCGGCGGTCGCGGCCGAAGTTCTTCTGGCTGATCTTCGGGCCCGGCGGGTACTGCCGCCGCTTGTACTCGGCGGCGTCGACCAGCCGGACGACCCGCTCGACCAGCGCCGGGTCGTGCCCGGCCGCGATCAGCTCGCGGACCCCCATGTCCTTTTCCACGTAGTCGTCGAGCAGCATGTCGAGCACGTCGTAGGGCGGGAGCGAGTCGGTGTCGAGCTGCCCCGGCGCCAGCTCGGCGCTCGGCGGCTTGGCGATCGAGTTCTCCGGGATCGGGGGCACCGCGCCGCGCCGGACGGCCTCGGCGTTCCGCCAGCGGGCCAGCTCCCACACCATCGTCTTGGGCACGTCCTTGATCGGGGCGAACCCGCCCGCGGAGTCGCCGTACAGCGTCGAGTAGCCGGTCGCGATCTCGCTCTTGTTGCCCGTGGTCAGCACGAGGTGTCCGGCCGCGTTGGACAGCCCCATCAGGACGACTCCGCGCACCCGGGCCTGAAGGTTCTCGGCGGGCAGCCCGGCGCGCGGGAACCCGGCGGGGGAGAGCTCGTCGGTGAACGCGTCGACCATCGAGGCGATCGGGATCGTCACCGCGTGCAGGCCAAGCCGCTTGACCAGGTCCTCGGCGTCGCTGACCGAGTGCTCGGAGGAGTACCGGCTCGGCATCAGTACCACGTGCACGTGGCCGGGCCCTATCGCGTCGGCGGCGATCGTCGCGGTCAGCGCCGAGTCGATCCCCCCGGACAGCGCCAGGATGACGGAACGGAACCCGTTCTTGCGCACGTAGTCCCTGACCCCGGTCACCAGCGCCGCGTACACCTCGGCCGGGTCCGACAGCCGCGGCCAGAACGTCCCTTCGGTGATCTCCGCCGGATCCAGGAATGGAGCGTCCTTCGACCCAGGCAGCGCCACCCGCTGGATCGTGATCGTCGTGCCGTCTTCAGCGTCCACCGGCTGGTCACCGGGCAGCGGCCCGGGAGCGGCCGCGGGCAGGTCCAGGTCGGCGACCACGAGCGCCTCCTCGAACTGAGGCCCGCGGGCCAGCAGCGTGCCGTCCGCGGCCACCAGGATCGAGTCGCCGTCGAAGACCAGCTCGTCCTGCCCGCCGATCATGTTGGCGTAGGCGAGCACCGCCCTCGCCTCGCGGGCCCGCCGGACGACCAGGTCCAGCCGTACGTCGTCCTTGCCTCGCTCGTAGGGTGAGGCGTTCGGCACCAGGAGCAGGCTGGCCCCGGCCCGCGCGCACACCGCCACCGGCCCGCCGTCCTGCCACAGGTCCTCGCAAATCGCGGTGGCGATGTCGACATGTTCGCCGTCCTCGGTCGGCAGCCGGAACACCGGCAGCGTGTCCCCCGGCACGAAGTAGCGGAACTCGTCGAACACCCCGTAGTTCGGCAGGTGGTGCTTGGCCGAGGTGATGACGACGCGCCCGCCGTACAGCAGCGCCGCGGCGTCCAGCGGCGCGCCCGCCGGCAGCCCGGTCCGCGGCGCGAGGTCGGTCCTGCGGTCCAGGTAACCGGTCACCACCGCGAGCCCGCCGAGCCCTTCGGCCCCGAGCCGCGCCGCCACCGCGTGCAGCGTCGCGATCGATGCCTCCACGAAAGACGCCCGCAGCGCGAGGTCCTCCACCGGGTACCCGGTGAGCATCATCTCGGGGAACACCACGACCCGCGCCCCCCGCGCGTCCGCCCGGCGGGTCCACTCCACGATCAGCTCGGCATTCCCGTCCAGGTCCCCGACCGTGGCATCGACCTGGGCCAGCGCGATCCTCAGCCTCGTCACACCTCCAGCCTATGTAACAGCGCGGAAACACCGGGAAGCTATGGTGATTGCCGTGGACAGGCAGGAAGAGTTCGTGCTGCGCACGCTGGAGGAGCGGGACATCAGGTTCGTCCGGCTCTGGTTCACCGACGTCCTCGGCACGCTGAAATCGGTGGCGGTCGCCCCCGCCGAGCTGGAGGGCGCCTTCGCCGACGGGATCGGCTTCGACGGCTCCGCGATCGAGGGCTTCGCCCGGATCTACGAGGCGGACATGATCCTGCGCCCGGACCCGGCGACGTTCCAGCTGCTGCCGTGGCGCGGTGAGTACCCGGGCGTGGCCCGGATGTTCTGCGACATCTCGATGCCCGACGGGTCGCCGTCGCACGCGGACCCGCGCTGGGTGCTCAAGCGGAACCTCGGCCGCGCCTCCGAGCTCGGCTTCACGTTCTACGCGCACCCGGAGATCGAGTTCTTCCTGCTGCGCGAGCGCCCTGAGCCGGGCGGCAAGCCGCGGCCGATCGACGCAGGCGGCTACTACGATCACACCCCGCACAGCATCGCGCACGATTTCCGCCGCAGCGCGATCACCATGCTGGAGTCGATGGGCGTCTCCGTGGAGTACAGCCACCACGAGGGCGCGCCCGGGCAGCAGGAGATCGACCTGCGCTACGCCGACGCGCTGACCACCGCGGACAACATCATGTCGTTCCGGCTGGTGATGAAGGAGGTGGCGATCGAGCAGGGTGTGTACGCGACGTTCATGCCGAAGCCGTTCACCGATCACCCCGGCTCCGGGATGCACACCCACGTGTCGTTGTTCGAGGGCGACAAGAACGCGTTCTACGAGGCGGGCGCCGAGTTCCAGCTGTCCAAGACCGCCCGGGCCTTCATCGCCGGGCTGCTGCAGCACGCGGCGGAGATCACCGCGGTCTGCAACCAGTGGGTGAATTCCTACAAGCGGCTGTGGGGCGCGGCCGAACGCACGGCGGGCGCGGGCGGCGAGGCGCCCGCGTACGTCTGCTGGGGTCACAACAACCGCTCGGCCCTGATCCGCGTGCCCATGTACAAGCCGCAGAAGGGCAACTCCACCCGCGTGGAATTCCGGTCGCTGGACGCCGCCTGCAATCCCTACCTGGCGTTCGCCGTGATCCTGGCGGCCGGCCTGAAGGGCATCGAGGGCGACTACGAGCTGCCGCCGGGGGCCGAGGATGACGTGTGGGCGCTCACCTCGGCCGAACGCCGCGCGCTCGGCATCCGGCCCCTGCCGCAGGACCTGGACCAGGCCATCAGGGTAATGCAGGACAGCGAGCTGGTCGCGGAAACCCTGGGTGAGCACGTCTTCGACTTCTTCCTCCGCAACAAGCGCGAGGAGTGGCAGGAGTACCGCCGCCAGGTCACCGAGTACGAGCTGGACCGCTACCTGCCCATACTCTGACGCTTCGACCGCGCTCTGACCCCGCGGCGCCCTAGCTGGACGCCAGCCCGCCGATCCCGGCGTTAGGCGACCAGGATGGTGCCGACGTCGGTCGTGGCGGTGATGGTGTGCGGGGCCGAGGGAGCCTGCGGGATGCGGACGGTGGCCCGGCCGACGCTGGCGTTCGCGTTCACCGTGTAGGTCCCTGTCGTCGGCACCCGCAGGGTGATGGCGCCGACCCGGGTCACGGCCCGGATGGAGGCGGGCGCGGCGGCGAAGTCGGCGGTGATGGCGCCCACGTCGGTGGTCAGGCTGACGGACGCGCCGGTCAGGCCGGTGGCCGTGATGAGCCCGGCGACGGCCTTGGCGGTCAGCCGTCCGGCCAGGGCGGACAGCACGATCTTGCCCGCATCGGCCGTCACCTGGACCGCCGCGGCGCGCGGCACCTGGATGTCATAGGAGACCGTACACACGAGCTCGGTCGGGCAGGCGTAGCCGACGCTGAGCGTCCCGCCGCTGACCGTGCGCATGGTCACCGGCGGCTTGCTGGAGTAGGTGCTGTGCTCGGTGACGGTCGCGGTCGACCCGCTGCCGCCCGTCACCGTGACGTTGCCCACCTGGCTTGTGACCACGAGCGCGCTGACCGGCGACGAGATCGTGTACGTGGCGCTCGACCGGTGCGTGCCAGGGATCGACACGGCGGCGCTGGCGGTGACGGTCCCTGCCGACCCTCCAGGCGCCGAGGTGCTGGCCGAACTCACCTGGCACCCGCTCAGGGCCATCCCGGCGAGCATCGTGACCGCGCAGAGCAGGGCGGTCGGCGCCAGTCTGCAGCGGGGAGTAACGGTATCCGGGCTGGGAGTAACGATGCCCGATATGCCGCGCCTAATGCGGTCCATGCCTGCCTGGTACCGCGTTACGGCCCGCTTAATCCTGCGGTCCGGTGCGCTCACTCCTCGAAGCGGCCGCCCAGGTACCTGGCCAGGAAGCGCTCGGCCGCCGCGTAGAACTTCAGCCGGTTCTGCGGCTTGGCGAAACCGTGCCCCTCGTCGGGGAACAGCATGTACTCGTACTCGATCCCGGCCTCCTTCAGGGCGGCCACGATCTGCTCCGATTCGGCCTGCTTGACCCGGGGGTCGTTGGCGCCCTGGGCGATCAGCAGCGGGATCCGGATGTCGCGGGCCCGCGACAGCGGCGAGCGCGACCACAGGAACTCCTGGTCCGTCTCGGGGTTCCCCACCCGCTTGTATAGCTGCATCTTCATCGGCGCCCAGTACGGCGGGATCGTCTCGAGGAGCGTCTGGAGGTTCGAAGGGCCGACGACGTCCACCGCGCAGCAGAACACGTCCGGCGTGAACGCCGCGCCGACCAGCGCCGCGTATCCGCCGTAGGAACCGCCGTAGATGGCCACCTTGGCCGGGTCGGCCCACCCCTGCGCCACCACGTACGCGACCGCGTCCAGCAGGTCGTCGTGCATCTTGGCGCCCCACTCCCGGTCGCCGGCCGTGACGAACGCCTTGCCGTACCCGGTCGAGCCCCGGTAGTTCACCTGGATGCACAGGTAGCCCCGGTTCGCCAGCCACTGCGCCTCAGGGTCCCAGCCCCACGCGTCGCGAGCCTGCGGCCCGCCATGGACGTTGAGCACCGTAGGCAGCCCGGACCGGCCGCCTCCGGGAGGGAAGGTCGCGTAGGCGTGTATGGTCAGCCCGTCGCGGGCGGTGAAGGAGAACGGCTCCATCCGGGCGAGCTCGTAGGCCGCCAGCTCGGGACGGCTGGTGAACAGGAAGTTGCCCCTCCGGCTGGCGCGGTCATAGGCGAAGTACTGCACCGGGCCGGCATCCTGGCTGAAAGCGATCAGCCAGGTCGCGTCGGCCTCGTCGCGCCCGGCGAATCCGGGATCCCCCGAGTTAAGCGCCCGGATCGCCTGGTAGTCCGGCTCCACCGCCGGGTCGAGGACGTGGTACTCGGCACGGTCCTTGAGGACCACGGCGATCTGCGGCTCCCGCGTGTCCGGGTGCAGCAGGGCGCCCGTGACGTCCGCCTCGGGGTCTTCGAGCAGCACCTGGCCGTCGCCCGAGGCCAGGTCGACCCTGGTCAGCCGCCCCGTGTCCACGCCGAGCGAGCTGATGACGATCATCGACTTCCCGTCCCCGGTGAACGCGAGCGCGTCGCTGGCCGGGGCGTCATCGGCCGTGATGGTCAGCAGCGTCCGCCAGCCGGCGTCCGCGCCGTCCCGGACGAGCAGGTCGTAGCCGCCGTCGGGCAGCGGGGCGATGGCCCCGCGGACCACCATGTCCTCGTCCGCCAGCCAGCCGGCGTACCCGGGGTTCTCGATCTCCTTGACCAGTTCCCCGGTCTTGAGGTCCAGCCGGTAGACGTCGTGCAGCTGCGGGTTATCCCGGTTCAGCCCGACGAGGACCTCGTCGCGGTGGCTCTTGCGGGTGGCGATGAGCCGCGCCTGGATGCCCTCGAACGGCGTCAGGTCGCGCCGTTCCATCGTCTCCAGGTCGACGTCGTACAGCCGCCAGTTCTCGTCCCCGCCCGTGTCCTGCACGTAGAGCAGGTGCCGGCCGTCCTTGGCCCAGGTGTAGGCCCGGATGCCGCGGTCGGTGTCGTCGGTCACGACCGTCGCGGCGTCCCAGTCGACACCGGAACCTTCCGGGGCGTCGGCGGCCCGGATCGGCGCGACCCAGACGTTGAGCACCCCCTCGCGGGGCGCTATCCAGGCCATTCGGGTGCCGTCAGGCGAGATGTGCGGGCTGATGCGTTCGGGGTTGCCGAAGAGCACGTCGCGTGGGATGAGTTCAGGCATGACCCATGCCTACCACACCGGGTGAAGCGTCCAGAACAGGCGGTGGCCGGTTCGCCCGAGGCCCACCCGCTAACCTCTCAACCGAGCCACTTCCCAGCAACGAGCCCACTTCCCGCCGCGGACGGTAGCTGACCCATGGACATCGCCGACTTCAGCCTCGATCTGTTCTCCCTCGCCGGGCGGAACGCCCTCATCACCGGCGGCAACACCGGCCTGGGCCGGGCCTTCTCCCTCGCCCTGGCCCAGGCCGGCGCCGACGTGTTCGCGGTCGGCCTGGCCGAGGACGACGGGACCACCCGCCGTCTCATCGAGGGCGCCGGGCGCCGGATGGAGTTCGTGGCGGCCGACATCACGCAGCCAGGCGTCCCGGCGGCCCTCGTCCGCCGCTGCGTCGAGACGCTCGGCTCGGTCGACATCTTGGTCAACTGCGCCGGCATCGCCCTGCTGGCCGGCGTGGAGGAGTTCGGCCGCGACCAGTGGGACCCCATGGTCTCGGTCAACCTGACCGCGGCCTTCGAATTCGCCTACGAGGCCAGCAAGTTCATGATCGAGCAGCGATCAGGCAAGATCATCAATATCGCCTCGCTGTTCTCCTTCCTCGGCGGCCAGCGCTCACCCGCCTACGCCGCGACCAAGGCCGGACTCGTAGGCTTCACCAAGGCCTACTGCGACGAGCTGGCGACCCATAACATCCAGGTCAATGCCATCGCCCCGGGATACTTCAAGACCGCGATCACCGAAGCGACCCGGGCCGATCCCGCCGCTGACCGCCGTATCGTCGAGCACATCCCCGCGGGCCGCTGGGGTGAGGTCGCCGACCTGATGGGGGCCGTCGTCTTCCTGGCCAGCCGGGCCGCAGACTACGTCAACGGCCACGTCCTGGTCGTCGACGGCGGGTACCTCGTCCGCTGAGTCCGCTGAGTCCGCCGAGAGAGGGCAGAACCGACCATGGCCCCATCCCGATCCCCGCTGAACCGCCAGTTGATCGTCGAGGCGATGACCGGACTGCTGGGCCCCAATGCCGTCGTGACCGGTGAGGACCAGCTGAAGGCGGCCAGCGTCGACCGGTTCAAGAAGTACACCGCCGTGCACGGCATCTACGACGGGCCGTTCCCGGCGGCGATCGTCTACCCCGGGTCGGCCGAAGAGGTGGCGGCCGTCCTGCGCTTCGCCCAGGACAACCTCGTCAACGTCGTGCCCCGCACCGGACGGACCGCCACCGAGGGCGGCCTGGAAACGGTGGTCGAGGACAGCCTCGTGGTCGACGGCTCGCGGATGAACGCCATCGTGTCGATCGACCCCGTCGACATGATGGCCACGGCGCAGTGCGGCGTCGGCCTGCAGCGCCTGGAGGACACCGTGCGGGCCCAGGGCCTGACCACCGGGCATTCCCCCCAGTCCAAGCCGCTCGCCCAGATGGGCGGCCTGGTGGCGACGCGATCGATCGGCCAGTTCTCCACCCTGTACGGCGGCATCGAGGACCTGGTTGTCGGCCTGGAGGCCGTCTTCCCCGGGGGGCAGGTCACCCGCATCAAGAACGTGCCGCGCCGGGCCGCTGGTCCGGACATCCGCCATATCGTCATCGGCAGCGAGGGCGCGCTGTGCTTCATCACCGAAGTCACGGTCAAGCTCTTCCGCTACCAGCCCGAGAACAACCGGTACTTCGGCTTCCTGGTCGATGAGTTCGCCGAAGGCATCGACGCCGTCCGCGAGCTGATCACCGCGGGTTACCGCCCCTCGGTCTGCCGCGTCTACTCGCCCGAGGACGCCAGGCAGCACTTCGCCGACTTCTACCGGGGGAAGAATGTGGTGGTGCTCGTCGCCGAGGGCCCTAAGCACCTCGCCGACGCCACGGCGGAGGCGATCGGGGAACTGTTCTCCGGACGCCCGCACGAGCGCGTCGACGCAGGCCGGATCCAGCGCTGGTTCGACAACCTCAACTGGGGCCAGGACAAGATCGACGCCGAGCAGGCCGACATGCTCGAGCACGCCCGTCTCGGCTACACCACCGAGGTATCGGTCGACTGGTCACGGGTCGGCGACCTGTTCGACGCCGTCATGAGCCGGGTCCGGAGCGAGTTCCCGCGAGCCGGTGACCTGACCATGCTCGGCGCGCACTCCTCGCACAGCTACCAGACCGGGACGAACCTCTACTTCGTCTACGACTACGTGATCAACTCAAGCCCGCGCGAGGAGATCGAGGTCTACCACAAGCCGCTGAACGCGATCATCGTCGAGGAAGCCCTGCGGCTGGGCGGGTCGATGGTGCACCACCACGGGATCGGCAAGTACCGCGCGCCCTGGGTGAAGCAGGAGCACGGCAGCGCCTACTACCTGCTCTCGACCCTCAAGCACGCGTTCGACCCCAACGGCGTGATGAACGCGGGCACGATCTTCCCGCTTGAGCCAGCCGCCAGCACGCCCGAGCCAGCCGCCAGCACGCCCGAGCCGGCGAGCTGACCGTGACCCCGTACCTGCTGGCCATCGACAACGGGTCGCAGAGCACCAAGGTGACGATCTTCGACCGCCGAGGCCACCGGCTCGCCTCGGCCCGTCGGCTCCTCAAGCCCTACGACACCTCGGTGCCGGGGCACGCGGTCCACCCCGGCGACGACATCTGGGATTCCGTCAGGGAAGCCTGCCGCGACGCCCTGGCCCGGTTCCCGGGGAACCCGGCCGATATCGCCGCCGTCGGCCTGTGCACCATCCGGTTCTGCCGGGCCCTGCTGGCCGCGGACGGCAGCCTGACCGAGCCGGTGATGAGCTGGATGGACGAACGGGTCTCCCGCCCCTACGAGCCGGACAACCCGCTGACCCGCTACGTCACCGCCTCCTCCGGGTACATCACCCACCGCCTGACCGGCCGCTTCGTGGACGCCGCGGCCAACTACCAGGGCGTGTGGCCCATCGACCAGGACACGGCGACCTGGTTCGAGCGATCCCGCCGCCTATGCCTCGACCGGCATGCCGCGCGACATGCTCTTCGACCTGGTCCCGCCGGGCGGCCTGCTCGGCGAGGTGATCCAGGCAGCAGCGGAGGCCACGGGCCTCCCGGCCGGCCTGCCGGTGTACGCCACGGCCAACGACAAGGCCGTTGAGGCGCTGGGCAGCGGCCTGCGAGATGACGGCACCGTGCTGCTGTCGCTGGGCACCTATATCGCGGCGATGACCATCGGTGAGTCCTCGCGGAGCGCGGACGACAGCTACTGGGCCAACTTCGCGGCCGAGCCCGGGAAGTACCTGTACGAGAGCACCGGGGTCCGCCGCGGCATGTGGACGGTCAGCTGGTACCGCGGCGTCCTCGAGGGCCCGCCGGGCGAGGAGCGGCCAACGGGAGAAACACGCCTGCAGGACGCCCTCAACCAAGAGGCCAGCGAGCTGGCGCCGGGCAGCAACGGGCTGCTGACCCTGCCCGACTGGCTCGCGCCCACTCACGCGACCTGGCGGCGCGGCGCGCTGCTCGGCTTCGACGGCAGCCAGGGCCGCGCCCACATCTACCGCTCCATCCTCGAGGGCATCGCCCTGACGATGGAGAACAACGCCACGGCGATGGAACGAGCGCTGGGCCGCCGGTCGCCGTCGATCCTGGTGTCCGGGGGCGGATCCAGCTCGGACCTGATGATGCACATCGTCGCCGACGTCTTCGGGCGCCCGGCCCGCCGCACCACGGTCAACGACGCCGCCGGGGTGGGAGCCGCCATCTGCGCTGCCGTCGGCCATCGCATCTACCCGGACTTCGGCCAGGCCACGGCGGCGATGGTCACCGCCGGCGACGAGTTCGCCCCGGACGCACCATCCGTCGCCGCCTACCGGAAGATCAACAAGGTCTACGCGACCTTGACCACCTTCACCGACCCGCTGTTCCGCTCGATGGCCGAAGGCCTGGCAGGCCTGGACCGCGCCTGAAAGCGAGAGACGGCTACCCGGAGAACCAGCGGGAGGGCGCCGGGCTGGTGTTCTGGTAGATGTGCTTCTTCTCCTGGTACTCGTCCAGTCCGGACGGGCCGAGCTCGCGCCCGATGCCCGACCTCCCGAAGCCGCCCCACTCCGCCTGCGGCAGGTACGGGTGGTAATCGTTGATCCAGACCGTGCCGTGGCGCAGCGCGCCTGCGACCCGCTCGGCCCGGCCCGCGTCGTTCGTCCACACCGCGCCCGCCAGGCCGTAAGCGGTGTCGTTGCCGAGCCCGATCGCCTCGTCCTCGGTCCGGAACCGCTCGACCGTCACCACCGGGCCGAACACCTCGTCCTGCACCACCGCCATGTCCCGCCGGCACCCGGCGAAGACCGTCGGGCGCAGGAAGAACCCGTTGGCCAGCGCGGGCGAGGACGGGCGCTCACCCCCGGCCAGGAGCGCCGCGCCCTCGGCGAGCCCCAGCGCGATGTACCGCTCCACCTTGGCCCGGTGCGCGGCTGAGATCAGCGGCCCGCACTCGGTGTCCGGGTCCAGGCCGCTGCCGAGCCGGATCCGGTCCGCGCGGGCGGCGAGTTCGGCGACGAAGCTGTCGTGCAGGCTGTCCTCGACGATCAGCCGGGCACCTGCCGAGCACACCTGCCCGGAATGCAGGAACGCGCCGGTCAGCGCGTTGTCGACGACCGTGTTGAAGTCGGTGTCTGCGAACACGATGTTCGGGTTCTTCCCGCCGAGCTCGAGCGCGACGCGGCGCACCCCGCGGGCCGCCGCGGCCATGATCTTCTCGCCGGTGCCGAGCCCGCCGGTGAACGAGATCAGGTCGATCGCCGGGTGCGAGACCAGCGCCTGGCCGACCGTCCCGCCCTGGCCGAGCAGCAGGTTCACCACGCCGGGCGGGACGCCTGCCTCCTCGGCCAGCGCCACGAGCGCGATCGTGGACAGCGGGGTCAGCTCGCTGGGCTTGAGCACCGCCGTGTTCCCCGCCGCCAGCGCGGGCGCCAGCTTCCAGGAGATCTGCAGCAGCGGGTAGTTCCAGGGCGCGATCAGCGCGCAGACGCCCACGGGCTCGTGCGTGATCCGGCTGGCCACGCCCGCCCGGCCCGGGTCCACGACCCGGCCCGCGTGCGTGCCCGCCATCCCCGCGTAGTACCGGAACACCGACGTCGTGTCGTCCACGTCGGCGCGGGCCTCGTTGAGCGTCTTGCCGGTGTCCAGGCTCTCGGTGTACGCCAGCTGCTCGCGGTCCCGCTGCAGCAGGTCGGCGACCTTGCTGAGCAGCGCGGTGCGTTCGGCCATCGTCGAGCGGCGCCACGGGCCCGCGTCGAATGCCTCCCGGGCGGCGGCGACGGCCGCGTCGACATCGGACGCGGACGCCTCGGCGACGCTCTCCAGCGGGGTCGCGTCGAACGGGTTGATGGTCTGCGAGGTGCCCTCGTCCGAGGCCGGGGCCCACTTGCCCGCTATGTACAAATACTTCACGCCGTACTCCCATGGCTGCGCCGAACGACGCTCACTATAGACGCGCCGGGCATGGGTCTGCGGCCCGGCTGTCGGCGCGGGCCGCAGGGTTGGTGGTGGTGCGGTCACACCTGGGGCTCCAGGTGCGGGCGGGTGACCGGGCGCACACGACGCCAGAGGCGGTAGGTGACCGGCTGGCGGTGCCGGGCGGTGGCGGACTCGCCGCGGAACTGCCGGGCGAAGCGGTCGTTCTGGGCCTTGGTCAGCATGTCGCGGCGGCGCTCGTCGGCGAGTTGCCTGCTGATCTCCGGGTGCATGTACATGGCCTTCTCTCTGGTCAGATCTGTGATCTTGGATTTCTAGCTGGCCGGGCCCCTGTGCGTTCCGGCCACGACATGAGAATGCGCGAGCACGGGGGTCCGCCACATCGGCACCTATACGTATTCGGGCATGGGGAAATTGACTACGCCGTCGGGACATTGACGACGCCGCCTCGACCAGGCGCTGAGCTGCCCGGCGGCCGCTGCGCACGGCCTGTTCGGGCCGATATCGACACGGGTCACCGCACCGGGGACACTTCTCCTGTGGGGGGTACCCTGCCGATCATCGGGCGCACCGTGGAGCGGGATGCCATGGCGGCCGCGTACGCGCGCACGCAGGCGGGCCAGGCCCAGATAGTCCTGGTCACCGGGCCGGCGGGCATCGGCAAGACCCGGCTGGTCGAAGACCTGTGCGCCAGCGCCACGACCGCGCAGGTGCTGACCGGGGAGTCCGCGCCGCTGGCCGGCGCCGCGCTGGCCTACGGGCCGTTCGTCGCCGCCCTGCGCGACCACGCCGGGTGGCTGCTCGATGAGGACCACCCCGGCGACATGCTGACCCAGCGGCACCGCCTGTTCCTGCGCGTGCTCGAGGTGCTGACCGGTCTCGCCGCCCAGGCGCCGGTGCTGCTGGTCCTCGAGGACCTGCACTGGGCCGACGAGTCCTCCCGGGAGCTGCTGGACTTCCTGGCGGTCCGCCTGCGCGAGCAGCCGATCATGGTGGTCACGACGCTGCGTGACGACGAGCTCAGCGGCGGCGTCCGCCGATGGCTCGCCGAGGTGGAGCGTCGTCCGCGGGTCCTGAGCCTGCGCTTGGCGCCGCTCACCCCGGCGGAGATCGGCGAGGTAGTGGCCGATCTCTTGCCCAGACAAGCCAGTGAGGACTCCAGGGCCGCGGTGATCTCCGCCGCGGAAGGCAATCCGCTCTACGCCAGGGAACTGGCCAGCGTCGGCCCCGGCCGGATGCCCGCCTCGATCACCGACGCCGTGCTGGCCAAGGCGGCCGGCGTCACGCCGGAGACCCGCGCGCTGATCGACCAGGTGTCCGTGGCCGACGGCGGCATGTCTCATGAGCTGCTCGCCACCACCGTCACGCTGCCCGAGGCCGACGTGCTTGCCGCGGTTCGGCAGGCGGTAGATGCTGGCCTTCTCGTATCGGACGGCGACGGCTACGCGTTCGGGCACGCGCTGATCCGCCAGGTCGTTTACGCCCAGATTCTCCCCGGCGAGCGACGCCTCCTGCACCGCCGCCTAGCCGGGGCGCTTGCCGACCGCCCCGGGTCTGATCCCGGCCTGCTGGCCAGGCACTGGCAGCTGGCGGGCAGCCAGGACCGCGCGGCGGCCGCCGCCGTGGTAGCGGCGCGGCACGCGGTATCCGTCCGCGCCTACCCGGAGGCGGCCAAGAACTACGCCCTGGCCATCGAGCTTGCGAGCTGGCTGCCAGAAGCCGGGCCCGACCTGCCGGAAGAAGCGGCGCGAGCGGCAAGCTGGGCCGGCAACTCAGAGCAGGCCGCCACCTGGGCCGCGGACGCGCTAGCCCAGTCCGGCGCCGCCCCGCAAGTGGACCGGGCCAGGCGGCTCGAGCGCCTCGGGCGTTACCGGTGGGAAGCGGGCGACCTCAAGGCCGCCGTGGAAGCCACCGAGCAGGCCATGGTCCTACTCGAAACCGGGCCGCCGTCCCGGCTGCAGGCCAGGGTCCTGGCCGCAGTGGCCACCTGGCGGGTGTTGCTCGGCGAGTTGGACGCGGCGCAGCCGCTGGCGGTCCGGGCGGTGGCCGTCGCCCAGGAAGCCGGCGCGGACGCGGAGCGCGCGCACGGCCTGGCCACCCTGGGAATCATCACGGCGCAGCACGGCGATCTGGACGGCGGCCTGGCCGACCTGCGTTCGGCCTTCACGCTCGCGGTTAGTGCGGCCAGCGTTGAGGACACCATTCGCGCCGCGGCAAATCGCGTCTACCTGCTGTACCGCGCCGGGCGTTTCGCCGAGGCGGTCGAGGCCGGCCAGGCCGGCCGGAGCGCGGTGATCGGTATGGGCGCGCCGCCGGCCATCACCACCGGGATCGGTAACAATGCCGCGTCCGCGCTTGTCGCGAGCGGTCGGTGGGCGGAAGCCGATCGGCTGCTAGCTGAGCTGCTGGCCGAGTCGACCACTAATTGGACGCGCTACTTCCAGCTCCTGCAACTGGAGCTGGCCGTCGGCAGGGGCGAGGCCGAACGCGTGGCCGACCTGGCCGCGACGCTGCGGAAGTCCCCGGATGATCCGAGACTGGCCGGATCCCTGCACGCCTGGCTGGCCGAGCAGGCCCTGAACGTTGATGACCTGGCTGTGGCGGCCGTCGAAGTGGTCGAGGGCTTCGCCGCCCTGTCCGGGGCCGCGATGGCCGAGGTAGAGATCCGGTTGCTCGCCACCGGCGCGCGGCTGGCCGCCGATCTGGCGTTGCTGCCCTCCGCAGCGCGACCACGCGACATCCCGGACGGATGGGAGCAACTGGCCGCCACCTTTGCCGAACGCGCCGGGCCCATCGTGGTCGAGCACGGGCACGGGCAGCCGGATGTGGCGGCCTTCGGCGCCATGGTGGCGGCCGAGGAAGCACGCCGACTCGGGAACGATACCCGCGCGACCTGGCGTGCCGTGGCCGAAGCCTGGCAGGGCTGGCCCTACCGGGAGGCGTACGCACGGCTGCGCGAGGTCGCCGCCGCGCTCAAGGCCGGCCTGCGCGAGCAGGCCATCCGCGCGCTGACCGCGTGCCAAGCCCTGGCCCAAGAACTCCAGGCTGCCCCGCTGCTCGCCCGAGCCGATGACCTGGCGCGTCGGGCCAGGCTAGCGCCGAGCGCGGCTAAGCCTGCTCGCGCTGCGGAGCCCGGGACGAGGTTCGACCTGACCGACCGGGAGCTGGAGATACTCGGCTGCCTGGTCAGGGGGGACAGCAACCGGCAGATCGCCCGCGCCCTGTTCATCAGCGACCGTACCGTCGCCGTCCACGTGTCCCGCATCCTCGACAAACTCGGAGTCCGCAACCGCACAGAAGCAGCGACCGTGGGCGCACGCCTGGGCCTGATCGCTGACCCCGGAGCAACAACACGATAAGGAGCGCACATGCCCAGTTACATTCAGATCTCGGGTGACCCGACGAAGTGGTTTCTTGGCGAGCCGTTTAACACGAGCCAGCTGAAGGGGCATCCGCTGAACCTACAGGTCATCGCGCCCCTCATCGGGACCATGATCCTTTCTGACAAGCACGCCCACGTGGCCGTCTTGGACGACCCCTCCGGGTCGATGCCGTCAACGCTCATGGGATCCACAGCTATCCTCTACGTGCCGACCGCGCACGGGCCGTCCGAGGGGCATCTCGGGTATGAGTTGCCGGATAATGCCCCGCCGAACCTCGCCGAACAGATCGCCACCGCGATGAACGACGGCACCCGCCTGACCGTCAGGCTGAACGGCGGCGGGACGCTGGTGCTCAACGGTGCGACGCTGTCCTTCGTCGTGATCACAATCGGCCCGGTCGGCGAAGGGTCGCCGCACGGCTGAGGCATCGCGTAATACCTTTGCTGGCGTGAGCGGTTCGCGGATCACGCTGGCCGGGCGGCTGGCCCGGATGGGGTTCGCGGACGCCGCGCGGGCCGAACGCTTGCTCCGCACGGATCTGGCCGCCCTCGGCCTGCCGGGCGGGTATCCCGGCGGCCATGACCTCGACAGCACAGGGGAGAAGCCGAAAGCCGGCGCGGTACTGGCCGCGCTGGCCGCCTCAGCCGACCCCGATCTCGCGCTGGCCGGGCTGGCCAGGGTGTCCGTGGCCGCGAACGACCCGCCGGCCCTGTACCAGGCGCTGCGTGACGAGCCGGACTTCCGCGACCGGCTGACCGCGGTGCTAGGCGTCAGCGCCGGCCTGGCCGACCACCTGACCCGGCATCCCGAGGCCGCCGAGCTGCTGCGCGGCGAAGTCAGCCGCCCCGACCCGGCCGGACTGCGCGAGGACATGCTGCGGGCGGTGGGCGCCGACCCGCGCCTGCCCGAGCCGGTCGCCGCCCAGCGCGATCCCGCCGCCGCGCTGGCGGCGGCGTACCATACCCGTCTGCTGCACCTGGCCGCCCGCGACCTGACCGGCGCCGCCACCGTAGACGAGGTCGGCGAGGAACTGGCCGACCTCGCCGCCGCGGTCCTGGAGGCGGCGCTCGCCGTGGCCAGGTCCGAGCTCCCGGCGGGCGCGGCCGGATCCGCGCCGTGCCGGCTGGCGGTGGTCGCCATGGGCAAGTGCGGCGGCCGCGAGCTGAACTACGCCAGCGACGTCGACGTGATCTTCGTCGCCGAGCCGGCCAGCCCCGGGGACGGAAACGAGACCGCGGCGCTGGCCACCGCCAGCCGCCTCGCCGCGGGCCTGATCGGCGTGTGCGCCCGGTCCACCCCCGAGGGCAGCATCGTCCCGGTCGACCCGAACCTGCGCCCCGAAGGCCGCAGCGGCCCGCTCGTCCGCACGCTGGCCAGCCACCGCGCGTACTACGAGCGCTGGGCGAAGACCTGGGAGTTCCAGGCGCTGCTGAAGGCGCGCCCGGTAGCGGGCGACAAGGCGCTCGGCCAGGCGTACGCGGACACGTTCGGCCCGCTGGTGTGGCAGGCGGCGCGGCGCGAGCACTTCGTCGAGGACGTTCAGGCCATGCGCCGCCGCGTAGAGGGATCACTGCCCGCCAGGCAAGCCGGGCGCGAGCTGAAGCTCGGCCCCGGCGGGCTGCGGGACATCGAGTTCGCCGTCCAGCTGCTCCAGCTGGTCCACGGCCGTACCGACGAGACCCTGCGCGCGCCCGCGACGCTGCCCGCGCTGGCCGCGCTGGCGGCGGGCGGGTACGTCGGCCGCGCCGACGCGGAGGAACTGGCCGCCGCGTACCGTTTCCTGCGTCGCACCGAGCACCTGCTGCAGCTGCACAGGCTGAGCCGCACGCACACCCTGCCCGAGGATCCCGCCGTACTCCGCAGGCTCGGCCGGGCGATCAGGTTCACAGATAACCCGAACGACCGGTGGTATCCGTCCCCGGCCCCCGTGAACCGCGCCGATCCCGCGGCCGAGTTCGACGCGATGTGGCGCCAGCACGCGATGCAGGTCCGACGGCTGCACGAGAAGCTGTTCTACCGTCCGCTGCTCAACGCGGTGGCCCGGCTCCCGTCCGACGCCTCCAGGCTGACGCCCGCCGAGGCCAGGGCCCGGCTCGAGGCGCTCGGCTACGCCGACCCGGCGGGCGCGCTGCGCCACATCGACGCGCTGACCTCGGGCGTCTCGCGGCGCGCGGCGATCCAGCGGACCCTGCTGCCGGTCTTGCTCGGCTGGTTCGCCGATGCCGCCGAGCCCGACGCGGGCCTGCTGGCGTTCCGGCAGGTCAGCGACGCGCTCGGCCAGTCCCCGTGGTACCTGAGGCTGCTGCGCGACGAGACCAAGGCGGCCGAGCGGATGGCACGCGTCCTCGCCTCCAGCCGCTACGCGACGGGCCTGCTGCTGCGCGCGCCCGAGGCGGTCGCGATGCTCGGCGATGACGCCGAGCTCGTCCCGCGGAGCCTGCCTGCCTTGCGCTCGGAGATGATGGCGGCGGCCCAGCGGTACGGCGAAGACGCAGAGGCCGCGGCGACCGCCGTCCGGTCGGCCCGCCGGCGCGAGCTGCTGCGCATCGCCGCGGCGGACGTGGTCGGGGTAACCCAGGGCCTGGCGGTGACGGCAGAGGCGCTGACCACGGTCACCCGGGCTACGGTGGAGGCCGCGCTGGCGGTAGCGCTGCAGAAGGTGTCGGCCGAACTGGGCCAGCCGCTGCCGACCCGGTTCGCGGTGATCGCGATGGGCCGCTTCGGCGGTCACGAGTGCGGGTACGGCAGCGACGCGGATGTGCTCTTCGTGCACGATCCGCTGCCCGGCCAGCCAGAAAGGCTGGCCTCGGACGCCGCCCATGCGGTCGCCGCCGAACTGCGCAGGCTGCTCTCGCTGCCGGTACCCGATCCGGCCCTGGTCGTAGACGCCGACCTGCGCCCCGAAGGCCGCCAGGGCCCGCTGGTGCGCACGCTGGCCGCTTACCGTGCCTACTACCGGCGGTGGTCGGCGCCGTGGGAGGCGCAGGCGCTGCTGCGCGCCGAACCAGCCGCGGGCGACGCCGACCTCGGCGCCGAATTCACCGAGATGATCGCCGAATTCCGCTACCCCTGCGGCCCTGCGGAGGCAGGGGGAGGGATCGACGCGGCCGCGCTCCGCGAGATCCGCCGGGTCAAGGCCCGGGTCGAAGCCGAGCGGATCCCGCGCGGCGCGGACCGGGCGCTCCACGTCAAGCTAGGCCCCGGCGGGCTTTCCGACGTCGAGTGGACCGTGCAGCTGCTGCAGTTGCGGCACGCCCACGCCGTGCCCGGGCTGCGCACCACGAGGACCAGCGAGGCGATGTCCGCGGCGGTGCAGGCCGGCCTGCTGCCCGTCGGCGACGCGGGCGCCCTGATGTCGGCGTGGGAGCTGGCCGGGCGGATCAGGAACGCGATCGTCCTGGTCCGCGGCCGCCCCGGTGACACGCTGCCGACCAAGCACGGCGAGCTGACCGCCGTGGCCCGCCTCCTCGGCTACCCTCCCGGCGACGCCGCCCAGGCCCTTGAGCAGGACTACCGCCGCGCCGCCCGCCGCGCCCGCACGGTCATGGAACCGGTCTTCTACGGATAAGTCCGCCGGGCGTGTGCATCTGAGCGCGGCGGCGTAGTCAAATCTCGCAGGCCGAAATACGTATGGCTGTCGATGTGAGGGACCGCCCTGCTCGCGGATTCTGCCGTCATGACTTCGTTGACCTGCACCATCGAGCCGGACCACCAGCGTGCCGCCGAGGGCCCCAGTGTCGGCGACCGCATCCAGAAAACCAGCGTCTTCCGCGCGCTGGCCGCCAACAGAGGCCTGCGGCGGGTGGCGGGGGGATACGCGCTGTTCATCCTCACCGAGTACTCGGTGTGGATTGCCATGCTGGTCTACGCCTACAGCCGCGGCGGCGCCCCGGTCGCCGGGGCGGTGGCGCTGGCCCAGCTGGTCCCGGCGGCGCTACTGGCGCCGGTGCTCGCCGCCCTCGCAGACCGGCGTTCCCCGGTCGTCCTGCTGGCCGGGGGCTACCTGGTGCAGGCGGCCGGAATGGGCGCGACCGCGGTCGCGATCGCCGCTGGCGTGCCGATGGCCGCCTACGCGGCGGCCGTGGTCGCTTCCACGGCCGTCACCGCGACCCGCCCGGCCCAGGCCACGCTGATTCCGTCGCTGGCGGCCACGCCGGACCAGCTGACGGCGGCCAACGTGGCGGTGAGCTGGGTGGAGGCCGCCGGGATCGCGGCCGCGGGCTCGCTGACCGGGGTGCTGATCTGGTCCAGCGGCGTGGCGGGCGTGTTCGGGGTGTGCGCTGCCCTCGGCGTGCTCGCCGCGTTGCTGGTGTTCAGGCTCCGGGTACCGGCGCTGGCCGGGCCGCAGCAGGATGTTCGCCCGGTAGCGGCGGGCCTGGGCGCGAGTGTGCGCCTGGCCGCCCGGCAGCCGCGGCTGCGGCTGGTGCTGGCGCTGCTGACCGCCGAGGCGGTCGTGGTCGGTGCGCTGGACCTGCTGTTCGTCATCTTGGCCGTTACCGTGCTGGGCCGCCCGCAAGCCTGGGCCGGCTACCTGAACTCCGCTTACGGGGTAGGAGCGGTCCTGGCCGCCGCGGTCAGCGCGCTGCTGGTCGGCCGGCGCCTGGGCGGGCCGATCCTGGGCGCGGCGTTGCTGCTCAGCGGCGCGCTGGCGGCACTGGCGGCCGGCCTTGACCCGGCGGGTACGGTGCTGCTGCTGACCGTGGCCGGGACGAGCCGCGCCCTGCTGGATGTCGCCAGCCGGTCGCTGCTGCAGCGTTCGGTCCCGGCCCACTGCCTGGGCCAGGTCTTCGGCCTCCTGGAAGGGCTCACCATGGCCGGGCTCGCGATCGGCTCGATGCTCGTGCCGGTGCTGGTGCACTTTGGCGGCAGCCGGCTCGCCCTGCTTGGCATAGCCGCCATGCTGCCCCTGGCCGCCGCCGCTGGCGGGCGCGCCCTGTTCAGCCTGGACGCCCAGGCGCCCGTGCCGGTCGTGCAGATCGCGCTGCTGCGCGCGCTGCCACCGTTCGCCGAAGTGCCGGCGTCCGAGGTCGAACGCCTCGCGTCCGCCCTCGTCCCGGTCAAGGTACCGGCCGGGACGGTCCTCATCCGGCCAGGCGAGGAGGGGGACGCCTACTACGCGATCGCCGCGGGACAGTTCGACGTCTTCCAGGACGGGCGCTTCATCCGGCGGTGCGAGCGCGGCGAGGAAATCGGGCAGATCGCGCTCTCGCGCGCCGTCCCCCGCACCGCCAGCGTCATCGCCCACACCGAGGCAACGGTGTACAAGCTCGCCAGGGAAACGTTCCTGACCGCGGTACTCGACCAGGCCGCCGCCGGTTCTACGTGAGTGGCGGGAAGCCAACCCCGCGAAGGAGACCGCAGCGCGCGAGACAGCTGCCGAGCTGAGGCTCATCCAGTAGCGCTTTTGCACGATCGGGCGCAATGAGCGGCGGCGCGGTGGGAGCGGGCTGCCGTGCTGCTCTCCCTGGACACGACACGCGAGGAGCAGGGACTTTTTACCGGCCAAAACGGGAGGCTCAGACCCGGCCGCCAATGGAGCTTTCTCATGCCACGGACAGCGGCCAGGCGGAAGGGCAGGCACGAATGGGGTAAACCGATGGCTGATCCTCCGCGTCTTCTATGAGGTATGTAACGCGGAGGGGGGCGCGAGCACGCAAAGTAACCCGGGACTTCGGGGATACCGGTATTGGTGGTCGTTTCTGCTAGCAGGATCGTGCCGGGAATCATGTGTGCCGCTGCCATTGAAATGCCTCGGCGCCAAGCATTAAAAGTCACGGCATCAACAATGCTGCCCGCAGGTGATGGGCAGGGCTAACAAAGGAGGGGATATGGCAACCAAGCGTTCACTGGGTAGGCGGGCCAGGATGCTCTTGGCGTCAGGAGGGGTAGTCCTGGCTGCCTTGGGTACCGGCGGGGCAGTGTCAGTAGCCACGGCGCCCGGGGCTGCGGCGGCGGGTACGTACTGCTCCGTCCGGGGTGGAGACTGCGACCTCTTTGCCGTGCCTAACCTGGGCGATTACTACTTCGAGACGCCCGGCAAGCTGACCGCAGGGATGCTTTGCTGGCAGGACGGCGAGTGGACCAATCTGGGGTATTCCACGAACCGCTGGTTCAAGATGACCTCGGCGGCCTACGGCATCTTCTGGGCACCAGCGTCCGAGGTGATCAACCAGATCAAAACGCCAGCCTGCTGAACTTGAGGTGCCGGTAACAACGGCGCCAACCGCGTTCAGGAAACTGGACGCCATAGTGGTGCTGACAGGTCCGTTGTTACCGGCACCCATTACGAGCCGGACGTCCCGGAGTCCGTTGCGGAGATCGAGGACGCCGAGCCAGAGATGGAACTCTAAGGCTCATCCAGTAGCGCTTTCGCACGATCAGGCGCAATGAGCGGTGACGGGCCCGGGAGCGGTCAGGTCAGGCTCGCACGCAGTTTGGCTATGGGGCGTCGGTGACGCTGGCCTCCGGCGCGTTGGCGGGGGTGATGCCCACCGCGGGCACCAGCCCGGTGTCCAGGTCGCGCAGGATGCGGCGCTTGTACCCGCCGGACAGCACCGAGCGGGACTTGCGGCCGTGCCGCATCTGGCTATCCTCCACGTTGATCCGCCGGTCTTTGGCCACCCCGCGGCGCAGCGCCGGCGCCGGGCCGGCCAGGTCCACGTCCTGGTCGCGGACCTGGCACGCGACGGCCACCGCCGCAGCCGCCGCCGCGTCCCCGAACTGGCCGGCGGTAAACGCCTCCACCTGGTCCAGCAGCCCCAGCATCTGGGCCAGCGCCTGGTCCCGGGCGGCCGGGTCATCCCAGTCCGCATCCAGCGCCGCCGTCATGCTGGAGGCGCCCAGCTGCGGCACCCCGGCCTGTGCCGCCACCATGGCGGTCCCTGCGGCCTGCCCCCGCCCCTGCGGCACCGCGATCACGCCCAGAGCCTTCCGCAGGGCGTCCCATCAAGTTAAAGGTGTCCTCCACCCGGCCCGCCCCCCACAGCGGGGAGGAATCCAGCGCCGCCCGCAGCGCCCGGGCGCCGAACCCCCCGTCCGCGCGGCCAAGCTCCACCGTCCGCTCCACCAGCCGCCGGTCCAGGTCACGCTCGATCAGCCGCTTGCGGAACCCCGCCAAGGTGCCCTTAGAAAACGGCGGCTCCTCCACGCCCAGGCAATCCAGGACCAGCTGCCAGCGCCGGTCCATCACCGTCGCCTCGATCACCTCATCATCAGAGACGCCCGTATAGGCCTGCAGGACCATCGCCAGCGCCAGCTGCGCCGGCGGCACCGGCGGCTGCCCCTTCGGCCTGTCCGCATACGCCTGGGCCAGCTCGGCCTGGAACCCCCCGTCGAACAGCTCATGCCGGTGCAGCCGCAAGAACACGAACAGCTTCGCCCGCCGCACCGCCCCGATCACCACCTGCTCCGCCGGCGGCGGCTCCACTGGCGGCCGCCACACCACAGGACGCACCACGCTTCCTGCCTGACTCGTAGCCGATCCTTCACCACCCGCTACGAACAGGGAATAACACACTCGACCACCGTCAACCGCTCACACCAAGAAAATCGGGCCCCCGCTACTTGACCGGCGCTCTAGTCGTCCTGCTCGGCCGCCGGGGCCCCTGTCAGTTCCCGGAATGCCCGCCGGATTTTCTTCGCCTCGGCCGGGTTGCCGCCGTAAGCGATCATCTTGACCGCGCCGTCAGCGGTCGAGTCGTGACGTGTGTCTTACCAGGATCGTGCCCGCCATAGGCGGCGAGGAAGATCTTGACGCCGGTGTCGGCGTATCGGTCGAGGTCTTCGGCAGGGAGCTGGTCGTCGCCGAGGAGCATCGCCCGGTTTATGGGAATCGACATGACTAGCCAGCTGAACTGTTCGGCCGCCCGGGCGGGGTCATCGAGCCGCAGGACGCCCCGCTCGGCGAGCAGGGTAAAGACTGAGGTGAGCGTCTCGATGGAGCGTCCCGGTCCGAGGTCATAGAAGACCCGCCCCAAGTTGGGGAACCGGTTCGCCTCGCCGATGACCAGCCGGCGCAGCTGCAAGATCGGCGGCTGCATCACCCTGGCGAGCGTGCGCCGAGCCCAGCCGCGCAGGTCGGCCTCGATGTCGGTGCTGTGTTCCAGGTTGAGCACCTCGTCGCTGACGGAGTTGCTGGCCTCCATGACCGTCATGGTGACGAACTCAGAAAACAGCCGCTCCTTGTCGGCGAAGTGCTTGTAGACGGTCTGCTTGGATACCGCGGCCGAGGCAGCGATCTCGTCCATGCTGGTTCCTACGTAGCCGTTGCGGAGGAACGCCGCCGCGGCGGCTTGCATGATGGCTCGGCGCTTGCGGCTCGATCTCGGTTCGTCCTGCTCGCGAACCGTGCTGGTGGCCGTCATAGCGTTGCCTCCACGCCCTGCGTTGCCCCCTGCCCTGCGTTGCCCCTGCCCTGCGTTGCCCCCCCGCCCCTGAAGGATAGTACTAGACAGTTCCGTTCTCTGCTAAGTACTGTACCGTCTAGTACTTGCCGCCAACGATGAGACAGGGCGAGCAGAGGAAGACGATGAGATGAGCGAGATCCGCGTCATGGCTGACGGCCTGGGCTTTCCGGAGTCGACCCGGTGGCGCGACGGACGTGCCTGGCTCTGCAACTGGGGCGCAGGCGAAGTGCTGGCCGTGAGCGATGACGGCCAGCGCGAGGTGATCGCTCGTCTGGCGCCGCAGACCATTCCGCTGAGCATTGACTGGCTTCCGGACGGGCGGATGCTCGTCGTCGACGGGCCGCAGGGCAGGCTGCTGCGCCGGGAGCCGGGCGGAACGCTGGACACCGTGGCGGACCTGACCGCTCTTGGCCGCCCGCCGTTCAATGAGCTCGTGGTTGACGCGGCCGGTAACGCCTACGTCAACGGGGGACCGGGCATCGTGCGTGTCCAGCCGGACGGCAGCATGCGCGAGGTCGCGAACGGCCTGCCCTGGCCCAACGGCATGGCCCTGGTCGACGACGACCGCACGCTGATCGTCGCTGATTCGCACGCCCAGCAGCTCGTGGCGTTCGAGGTGGCCGGCGATGGCACCCTCGCCGGCCGTCGCGTCTGGGCTGACCTTGAGCACGCGCCCGACGGCATCTGCGCGGACGCGGTCGGTGCCGTGTGGGTCGCGAGCGTTCCCGGCCAGCGCTGTGTGCGCGTGCAGGAGGGCGGCCAGGTGCTCGATATGGTCGCCGTCGACCGAGGATGCTTTGCCTGCATGCTCGGCGGCGAGGACGGCAGGACGCTGTTCATCGCGGCCGCGAAATGGCACGGGATGCAGGCGGCGATGAGCGACGGGCCGGATTGGACCGGCCAGCTGCTCGCGGCGCCCGGCCAGCCCGCACCGCACGCCGGCCGTCCCTAGACAAAGATCCCGGGCCGCTACCCGGCCGCGGCCCTTCTGCGAGGCGGGTTACCAGCGGCCGTTGGCCCGCAGGACGCGGAGCACGTCGACGGTGATAAAGCCGCGCCAGTCCCGCTCCGCGGCCGGTGACCAGGCCGGGAAGTTGAACATCCACCCGCCGGCCGTATTGAACGAAACGGCCATCAGCGTGGCAAGCTGGCAGCATGGAGTCCCGGGCCCGCACCAAGGCCGGCCCGGCCGTGCGCGACCTGCCGCCCGGGTACACGGAATGGGCGGCCCCGGCCGGGCTGCGGCACGCCGTCGCGTGCCTGTGGGCGCAGGTCACCCCGGACGGCGCCGGCGACAGGGAAGGCCTGGTGCTGCCCGACGCGTGTACCGACCTGATCTGGGAGCCGGGCCGGGGCGCGTTCGTGGCAGGCCCGGACACGGGTCCGGTACCTACCGTGATGTCGGCGGGCACCATCGTCATCGGCGTCCGCTTCCGGCCCGCCGTCGGCGGCCCGGCGCTGGGCGTCCCGCTGGGCGAGCTGCGCGACCAGCGCGTCGACCTGTCTGATCTACGGCGCGGCGAGTCGAGGCGGCTACCGGGGACGCTCGATCCAGATACCGCCATGGTCCGCGCGCTGGACGTGGCGGCCGCGCTCATCGCCGACGGCGCACCGGACCAGGCCGTGACCTGGGCGGCGGAGCTGCTGGAGGATCCGCAGGTGCGTACCGACGAGGTCGCCGCGGAGATCGGGCTCAGCGAGCGGCACTTGCGCCGCCGCTGCCTGGACGCGGTCGGCTACGGCCCGAAGACCCTGCAGCGGGTGCTACGATTCCGCCGGTTCGTCGCGCAGATCGACGCGCTCGCCGGGAACCCGCGGAAGGGCGCTCGCGACCTCGCCACGATGGCGGTGCGGGCCGGATACGCCGACCAGGCGCACCTCACCAGGGAGTGCGGCAGGCTATCCGGCCTGACTCCGGCCGCTCTGGCCAGGCTGCGTGTTCCTCAAGAAGCCAGCGCCGGTGACGTGAGTGTCCCGGTCATAGCTGATTCCACTGATATGTAGTCAGCCCGTACTGCGTGGCAATGGGGTTCCACTGGCTGACGAAGGCCTTCTTGTCGGTGGTCGCCTGATTATCGGGAGTGCCAGCCGCCTGGTAATTGGGGTCTGCTTGATCATTCTGGGTGCAGCCCTGGGAGACCTCATCTTGCGCCCATTTGCCGAGATCCTGATCGGCTGCCTCCGAGGCCTGCCAGGCGCCCGTCAGGTCCTGGAGCAGGGCGGCAGGCAGCGCGGAACGTCCGGGAAGGCCGGCCAGCTGGCTGAGCAGCTGCTGACGCGATGCGGCGGCATTCTGGAACGTCTGCGGGTCCTGGCTCAGCGTGGGTCCGCAGTCACTTACGTCGGTGTCCGCGGCCACGATCGAGCTGCGATCTTGGACGCTCTGCGCGAGAAGCCCGGCGAGGTCGGTTGCCGCCTGCTGCTCGGAGACGGTCGCTGGCGATGAGGCCGGACCGGAGCTTGTCGGCGGTGATGTCGGACTGGGCCCAGCCCCTTGCGTGGCGGTGCCCGTCTGGTTAGCTGCTGCGCTGCTCTTGGTGGAATGCGAGGGACGCAGAACGTAAACCGCAACAGCGGCGGCCAGCCCGGCTGCCAGCAGCACGGTAAGGATTAGCGCCAACGTCCGCCGGGAGCGCCCCGGCCCGGCCGGGCGGGGGGAGCGCGGCGGACCGGCCGGGCCGGGGGAACGCGGCGGGTCGATTGGCTGCGGAACTCCAGGGCCGGTTCGATAGACAGGCCCGCCGGGCGCGGGGAAACGCAGCGGGTCGGCTGGCTGCGGAACCCCAGGGCCGGTTCTATAGATAGGCCCAACGGGCGAAGGAGAGAACCGGTCGGGCTGACGCCAGAGGTCACCAACTCCAGGCGCGGACTGGGTGGGCGGGGGCCGGAAGTCGCCTGGCGGGAGCGGGAGACTGGGCGGCGCCAGTCCAGGTGTGGTCTGGGTTGGCTGGTATGACCCTTTCGACGGCCAGGCCGGCTCACCGGATGGGAGCCCAGGCGGAACGGCGTCGCCCTGCACGGGCACGGGCATGGTCGACGTGGCCTCGTACTCCCGATCGCTGGTCATGTGCTCGTGTCCACAGCGGACGCAGAATCGCGAGTCCGGCCTCAGTTCACGGCCGCACTGAACGCAGAACTGCCCGGAACCCCCCAAAGCGTCTCCTGACTCCGTTCGTCAATAGTCGAAGTCTCCCAGGCCAAGTCTCGCACTCACTGTACGTCCCCTTGGGCTGGATTTGAATGCTCTGGCCGACACTTCGGCTGCCCGCCGGGAAAATCAGCCATCCTTTGCGCTTGTGAGCATGCTGGGCGACGACGACCCGGCCGACCCGGTTCCTGTCGCTCTGGTTCTGAGATTCCCTGAAAGATCGTTCGTAGAAATTGAGGACTCCCTTCGTGATCGCGATGAACTTATATCACGCCACGAAATATTAACGGGCAAATGTCTCGAAGCGCCTCACCCAGCCAAAACGAGTTGCAAAACCGTAGCAAAGCTGAAGGCGCCGATGGGATGTCCTGACGGCCCGCGGGCTCTGGTTTCAGCCGTAGGGGGCCGGCGGAGCGCCGCCGAGAAGGCGCAGGAAGCCGCTCCACTTCTGGCCGGTCCAGCGCGTCTGCTGGTGCGGGGCGCGGAACATGGCCGCGAAGGAGGCGATGTCCGACAGGGTCCAGGCCAGCCTGAAGAAGCGGACAGCCGTAACGTTGACGCCTCTGCCCGTCACCTCCACGTACGGTCCGAAGGCGCCGGCCGAGCCATCATCGAGCATCCACAGGTCACGCTCGGGCAGGGCCAGGGCCGCCGTGTCCCAGTCGATCAGCCGCAACCCCTGGCTGGTCATGATCAGGTTGCCGGGATGCGGTTCGCCGTGCGTGACAACCAGCTGCTCCTCCTGCGCCGCGGCCAGGCTCCGGGCCAGACCGTCCAGTTCGGCCAGCCAGCCGGACACCGTCTCGGCCTGGCCGGCCAGGGCATGGCGGGCCGGTTCTGCGTACGGGCCTCCCCGCCAGGGCCTGCCCAGAGCATCCAAGACGGCTCTCAGCAGGGGCCGCTCCGGCAGGTCAAGGGGCCTGCGGGTGATGCCGGCGTCCACCTGGCCCGTGACCTGATGCAGCCCCGCCAGCTGACGCAGCAGCGCCGTCCGGCGATCTCGGGGAACACGATCTCCCCAGCGGCCCGCGACACCCTCGACGAACGGAAAGACGCTCACCGCATACTGATCGGACAGGCGCACGATGACCGAACCGTCGCTGGCCTGCAGCGGGCCGACAACCCACGACAAGCCGGCCTGGCTTTCCAGGACCCGTGCTGTCTCATAGGCGACCCGCAGCCCGCCGAAGGTCACCTGGCGCTGATCACCGATCCACGGCTTGGTGTCGAGGTCATCGACCGTCACGAAATACCGGGCATGCCCCAAGGCGGCGGCAAGCCAGTGATAGCTGCCGGCTCCCTTGGGCACGTACCGCACGCTGTCCGCCCGAAGATCCCAGTGCCCGGTCAGCGCGACCAGCAGATCCCGGTCACTGAACGTCTCGGGGGGCGGTGTCTCCACGGTCGATCAGTGTCCCACTCCGCGATAACAGCAAACAGCGATAAAACGCTGACGCTTGCGGCCCGCGAGCACCGCGTCAACCCGATATCTCTGCGCTACGCGGCGTGTCGTTTCCGGAAAATGTCAGCGGAGACTGGTAAACTCGAATAAAAGATCAAAGATCTTTCCCGGCCGAACGATCCGGCTCAACCCCCTGGGGACACCGCACTCGCCTGCATGGCGGGACCACAACCCGCCCCCCGCGCACCCCTGATCGGAGGTGACCACCCCGATGAGCACCGCCCCCGCCCCCGCCCCCGCCTACGCCAGCGCCAGCCAGGCCCTGCAGGCGGCGTGCGCGGCGCTGCGGTTCGCGGCCGCCGCCGACCCCGCGGCGATGCCCGACGCGGCCAAGGCCGCGTGCCTGCACGGCTATGAGCAGGCCGGCGCGATGCTGACCGCCGGGCGGGCCCGGACCCTGGGGTCGTTCACGGCCAGCCAGGGCTATGCCGCCGATGCGGAGTACAGCGCGGGCGGCGTGGCTGCGGCACCAGACCCGGGTGACCAAGACGGCGGCCCGCGGGCAGGTGGCCTGGGCCCGGCGGGCCGTGGCGCACCCGCGGGTGATCGCGGCGCTGGCCGAGGGGAGCGTGCTGAGCGAGTCGGTGGGCCGGGCGGTCTGCTGCTGGTCTGACCGGCTGCCGGAGGGCTGCCGGGATGCTGCCGACCAGATCCTGGTCACCGCGGCGCGGGCCGGGGCTGATGAGTGGGACCTGGCCGGGCTGGCCGCGGAGATGTACGCCCGGTCGCTGCCCCCCGGCCAGGGCCCGGAGGACGGGTTCGGGGACCGGTCGGTGCGGCTGGAGACGACGTTCGGCGGGGCCGGGGTGATCGCGGGGGAGCTGACGCCGGAGTGTGCGGCGCTGGTCGGCGCGGTGCTGGACAGCTTGTCGGCTCCGGCGGGTGCGGCGGATACCCGGACCCATGAGCAGCGTTATCATGACGGGCTGCAGGAGGCGATGCGCCGGCTGGCGGCCAGTGACCTGCTGCCGGAGCGGGCCGGGCAGCCGGTCAAGGCCCTGGTGCACGTGACGCTGGCCGAGTTGCGGGCGCTGGATGGGGACTCGGCCCTGGAGGCGGAGTGGGTCGCCGCGGCGCGGGCCCGGTGGGCGGCGGCCCGGGCGCAGGCCGCGGTCGGCGGCGGGGACGGCGGCGCGTGGCTGGACGGGGACGCGGCCCGCGGCCTGAGCTGTGATGCGATGGTGGTCCCGGTGGTGACCGGTGAGGTGGATCCGGGCGTGCTGGAGGACCTGGTCCAGCTGTGCGTGACGCTGGCCGGGCACCACGGGCCCGGCGGATGCGGCCAGGGCCATGCCGGTGCCGGTGCGGGCCAGGACGGCGGGTGCACCGACCACGACCAGGCCGGTGACCCGGTGGCCCGGGCCGGTCCGGGCCGCCGTGCTGCGACGGCCAGCCGCTGACCGCGCACGCCCGGGAGATGCTCGAACGGCAGATCATCGGCCGGGCCGTGGACCTGGTCTCCGGCCCCGGCGGCCTGGCGTCGTTCCTGCGCCGGGAGCAGCTCGGGGCCCGGCTGGCCGGGCCGAGCCTGCCGCTGGATATCGGGTATTCCGACACGGTCCCGGCCGGGATCCGCACCGCGGTCATCCAGCGGGACCGGCACTGCCAGTGGACCGGCGGGTGCAACCAGCCCGCCAGGGCCTGCGAGGTCCACCATGTCCGGCACAAGGCCGACGGCGGGCCGACCAGCGTCAAGGAGTGCATCCTCCTGTGCACGTTCCATCACCAGGTGGTGATCCACCGCTGGGGCTGGACGCTGATCCTGCACCCGGACGGCACCACCACCGCGTGGAACCGGGACAAGACCAAGGTCCTGCGCAGCCACAGCCCGCCCGCCCGCCCCGGGTAACCGGCCCGGCGGCCTCAGCGCCGCCCCGGCTGCCGTTACGGTCGGCTCATGAGGCAGCGCATCCGCTGCGTGACCCGGACCTAGCGATCGAGCGGACGGCATCGGGTCACCTGGGCCGCGGGTGGATCAGCCCGGGGATGCACCGACCGGTTGCTCATGTCATGTCGTTCCATACGATGGCGGCCAACTGGTCGATCGTGTCGATGCCGTACTGCTCGGTGGGGTTCCCGATCAGGCTCACCTGACTAGGGAATGCCGTGCCCTAGCCGACCTGACTCCGGCCACGCTGGCCACACACAGAGGGTCGGCGCAGCCGACTATGGCTGCGCGCGGCCGGACTAGGACACGAACTGAAATCTGGGTGTCAGCGGCTAGCCTGCCACGAGCGGATCGCCGGAATGATTACTGGGCCGGCGGCGGCCCCGGACGCGATCAGGGCCAGATATGCCCCGATTTCCCAGTTGAGGCCCGATGGTACAGAGAAGAATCCGATAACGACGAGGAGGAATTGCAGGCCGGTGCCGATGAGCAGGAGCGGCGCATGCGCCACGGGCAAGTTGACCGGAAACTCGTCCCAGCCGGATCGCAGTACGAGATAGGCGATCAGCACAACTGCCAGGATCGCGACGAGAACGAGATACCCATGCGTCGACGTCCCGCTGATGGTGACGCTCGAGCCAAGAACAGTCAACCCGAACCAGGGCAGGAAGAGCGAGATGAAAAGGACCAGGCTCGCTCCGCCTACCGTCTGGTCCACCCGGCTGAGTCGCCGTAGGTCCAGGTGAAACGCCCCGGCCGGTGCGTGGGCGCGCGGAACGTGTGCGCCAGGGGAGTACGGAACGCGTGCGCCAGAGGAGTAGCGGTCGCCTGGGGGGTTGGGTGGGAAGTGGCTGGCCGGCACGCTTGACGAGTACTGGTCGGACGGAGTGCCCGGGGGGTTGGGTGGGAAGTGGCTGGCCGGCACGCTTGACGAGTACTGGTCGGACGGAGTGCCCGGGGGGTTGGGTGGGAAGTGGCTGGCCGGCACGCTCGACGAGTACTGGTCGGACGGAGTGCCCGGGGGGTTGGGTGGGAAGTGGCTGGCCGGCACGCTCAACGAGTACAGGTCGGACGGAGCGGCCGGGGAATGGTGGCGGGGGGCGTACGGTCGGCGCGGAGCTCCCTGAGCATACTCATCGGCCGGGAGGCTGGGAGGGTGATAACCCTCCGCGGCGCGTGGTGCTCCCTGACCATAACCGGTCAGAATGGTCGATTGCGGCTGGGCGCCCGGCCCGCCAGGACCCGGGACGGACCGGGTAAGCGAGGTACCGCAATTGGCGCAGAACAGCGAGTCGCGGTCATTCATCGCCTGACACTGAGAGCAGGTCATTCCGCTTCACCTTCCTAAAGCTGATAGGGAAAGTCAGGGCTGGGTGTCAGGCGTGTTGCCTGGGGGGTGCATTATCCTGAGGGCGCGTAATACATGACATTGTCATACTGATCGGTGGCTATGCAGGTATTCACGGCAACGCAGCTGATGGCCTCGAAGTTATTGTTGCCGTCAATCTTGGCGGGCTTTGACCAGCTTCCGTCCTGGTAGACTAGGGCGCCGCCGCTATTGTCAACCGCGACGCAATAGCCCGCTGCGGGGCAGGAGATACCGGTCGCGGTCGACGGCAAGGATCCGACAGACCAGTCGCCGTTCGTCATTACCGCCACATCGCCGTTGTTGTCCACGGCCGCGCAGAATGCGTCGCTGAAGCAAGAGACCTGGGTGAACTCACTGCTGCCATCAATGTCGTCTGCCGAGCTCCATGAGCTTCCGTCGTAGGTGTAGACGTTGCCAGCCTGGTCGACTGCCGCACAGAAGTTAACGCTCGGACAGGATACAGAAGCTATCGTGCCCTGATTCGGGCCCAGGCTGTCAGGTGACCACTGGGTCGCGGATCCGGTGAACGTGAACGCGTTGCCATCGTTGTCGACGGCGACGCAGAAGGTCGAGGTCGGACACGAGACACTCGTCAGCTGGTTGCCGGAGTCGATGCTCACCGGGTCACTCCAGCTGCCGCCGCTGAAGACGATGACATCGCTCGAATTGTCCACGGCAGCGCAGAATTGCGCCGAGGCGCAAGAGATCGACGTGAGTTGGGCCTGGGAATCGGTGGTCGCGGTCTGCCATGAGTTCATGGCCGTGGATATGAGCACGTTACCGGCGCTGTCCACTGCGAAGCAGTCGACGGCCGTCACGCAGGACACAGAGTTGATCACGGCGTTGTTGTTCTGGTACGCCTGCTGATCGATGGGCTTGGGAAGAGTCCATCCGGCGGGACCCACGAGCAGCGGGGTAGCGGTGGGAGTGGGACTCTGGCTGCTAGCGGTGACGGACGGTGCGGGTTCGGATGGCGGATTGGAAGCTTGCTGCGTGGCCTGGTCCGCGGTTGTCCGCGGCGCGGGGTGACGGTGCAGCAGGGTGATCGCTGCCGCCGCGCCGCCGCCCCCGACCACCACGAGGCCGAGGGCGATGCCCAGGATGAGGCCGCGTCGTGAGCGCCGGTGCGGGGGCGTTGCGTCGTCGTCGGATGGCTGCCCGCTGCGATGGCGGCCGCTGGTGGCGGGTAGCTGCGCATCGACGCTCGGAAACTGGATGGTCGCAGGAGGGTAATCCGGGGCGTCGGCGGAATGGGGTGCCGGGAAGAATCCGGCGTCGGCGACATGTCCGGGCGATCTGCCGGCCGGAGGCGGCGCAGCAAACCCGTCCGCCCGTGTCAAGCCATCATGAAACAGCCCCGGCCGCGCTTCGGGTGACGCGGGGCGTGGCCCGGCCACGCTCCACGGTGGTTGCTCGGTCACGCTCCACGGTGGTTGCCCGGTCACGCTCCTCGGTGACAGCGCCTCCGGCTCGGGCGGCGGAGCCGCCATAAGGAGCGGCGTCAGGTATTCGGTGGGCTGCGGTATGCCATCCAGCGCACCCGGACCGGGAATACCGGCTTGAGTCGGCCCGGCGCCCGGCGGGCCCTGCACGGCAATCGGTGCGCCGCATCGTGCGCAAAAGCGCGCACCGACCTTGTTTGGGTGGCCCTGGTCGCAGCGCAGGCGGACGTCATCGCCGCACACCGCGCAAAACGCGGTTCCCCCAGGCAGGTAATGCCCGTTGATGCAGGTCGGCACTGCTAGCCCTCCCGAATAGCGTGTCCGAGTGCTGGTCCGTGACTCTAGACCACCTTTGTCCGGATAGCAGGATTATTGCTTAATAGTGACTTTTGCCGCTTTCGATGGTTACTTTGCGCTCAGCGGCGGCTACCACATTTGGCACAGAACGCGTCTGTCGGGCCGAGCGGGTTTGCGCAGGTGGCGCACGTGACACGCGGCCTCGACGTGCCCCCGGTCGCTGCGCTTTCAGGCCGGATGGGCTGTATCGGGGTACCGCACTTGGTACAGAACTTGTCGCTGGGCACTCCACCCTTGCCGCACGCGGGACAGGTCCAGCCGGTGCGAAGGAACCGGGCGAGGCGTGAGCCAGGCCCCTGGACTGCGTATGGGACTGGCTCGGACGGTACGGGTATGGACGCCTCCGGTCGGGAGGTGGGTGGCACCGGCCTGGCGAGGGTGGGGACGGGCGGCGGGGCAAGACGCTGCGAGCGAAGCGCGTCATAGCGCTGCCGGTTCTCCGGTCCGGACAGCAAGTCGCGCTTTATGGAACGAATGGTCTCGCGCAGCGATTGTGAGCGCTCGGGCGCTGTCGCGGCCAGCGCCGCGGCCTGACGGCTCAGGCGCTCCACAGCGCTGTGGATTTCCTCGTCCGTCGCCTCCGGGGAAAGCCTGAGGAATGCGTACCAGTCGTTGTTTGCCATCACTTCCATGGGTTAAGTCTCCTGTGCCCGGGCTAATCAATCAGGAGGGTCCTGGCCGTCTGGTCAGCGACACTTTCGCCGTTGTCGGCCATGTAGTTATGCACGATAGTGGTGCTGGCCTCCGCCCCCGTGGTCACGTCGGCCGCCGACACCTGCAGGATGCCGTCCCGGTTCAGGCTCATCGTGACGCTGACCGGCTGGTGAGCAGGCCGTCCGGGCGGTAGCTGGTCGATGACCACCGTGCCCACCCGGCGGCAGAGATCGGGATCGCGCGACTCGCCTTCCAGAACCGGGATCACAATGGTGGTCTCTCCCGGCCGCATCGTGAAGAAGGTGCGTTCGGCCGAGACAGGCAGGGCAGTGTTCCTCGGCAGCAACGGCGCCATGACCGGCCGCTGTCCCGCGGTGACCTCGAAGGCGCTGACGCCCAGGCTGTGAGCGGCGACGTCGGTTACCGACAGCCGCTCGAGGTAGTCCCGGGCGCCGGCTTCCATCACCACCGCGCCGCCCCGTTCGATCTGGCGCTGCGCGGCGAAGAGCGCCGCCCCGAGCGCCACGGCTTCGTCCGGGCGAACCGACGTGTCGGGAGCCATGCCGAAGATGTCCAGCATCCTGGCCCGCACGGCCGGCATCCGTGTTGACCCGCCGACGGCTAGCACCACCGAGATGTCCCTCGGGGTAACCCCGGCCGCGGCGACGACGTCGAGCATCTTTTCCGTCATCTCATCCAGCAGGATCCTGCACCGGGCGAGGAAGTCCTCCCTGCGCACCTCGGCCCGCAGCGTTAGGCCTCCGGCCTGAAGCGCGACGGCGGTGCGGTCGCGAGCGGTGAGGTCGTGCTTGGCCCTCGCCGCGCGCATGAGCCAGTCCTGGGAAACCTGGGTGCATTCTTCTAGCGACAGCGCCTCCGGGTCGTTGATGTCGAGCCCATGGGCAGCCTGGAACTGCTCAACGAAGTAGTCGAAGAGGACCTTGTCGAAATTCGCTCCCCCGAGGTAGGCATCTCCGCCAGTGGCCCGGACGGTCAGGGTGTTTCCGTCGTACTCCATTACGGTCACGTCGAACGTCCCGCCGCCGAGATCGACCACGACGCCAGTGGCTCCGACCGGCCGCTGGTCGTAACCGAAGGCGAGCGCGGCCGCCGTGGGCTCGGACTGCAACCCCAGTACGTCCAGGCCGGCCAGCTCACCCGCCCGGAGCGTGGCCGCGCGCATCGGATCGTTAAAGTAGGCCGGCACCGTGATGGCGGCCTGCATGACCGGGCCGGCCAGCAGGTGCGCGTCCTGGACCAGCTTGCGTAGGATCAGCGCGGAAATATGCTCCGGCCGGTATGAGACGCCACGGTAATCGAACGTCCAGCCGGATCCGATGTGCCGTTTCACGAGCTGAACGACAGATTCCGGCTCGGTGGCCAGTGATTCCCGCGCGACGGCTCCCACGACCGCTTGACCCCCGTCGAAGAGCACCACCGAGGGCGTCGTCGGGGATCCTTCGGCATTGGGTAGGACGACAGGTAGCCCGGCGTCGTTGACCTGCGCCACCACTGAGAACGTGGTGCCGAGGTCGATGCCGAGCGCGGATGCCTCAGACATGGGCAGCTCCGGTCTGGAAACTGGGTGCCGTCGATCCGGCTGCCGCGTCTTGCCGTCTCGCCGTGTCTGACCCGACGCTCCAGCCGCGTCCCTGACGGTAGAGCAGCCAACTGGTGGCGGTCAGCCCGCAGGCGGCCAGGATGATGAGCATCAGCCAGCAGGAAGCGAGTCCCAGCGCGGAATGCGGATACAGGCCAGAAGTCTGATCGAGGCTCGTCGCCGATAGCCCGGCGATACCGCCTAGCGCCGATACCGCCCACCTCGCCGGCATGATCCACGACACGAAAGTGACCGCACCGAGCCGGAAGAGCACGCCGCAGAGCACCAGTTGGGTGATGAGCAGGTACGGTACGAGGCTCATCGCGCGATCCGCGCTGTTCGAGGCCGCGGACACCAGCAAGCCCAGCGCCATCCCGCTCAAGATGGCAAGCCAGAGGGTGATGAACATGGTGATGAACGGATCCCCTGGGGCCCCTCCCGTCGGCAGTCCCAGCGTCCAGTCGGTCGCCACCGTGAGCGATAGCGCTTGGAAGGCCGCCAGGACGCCGAGCACCGCCACCTTCGAAGCCAGGTAGGCCGGCATATCTCCGCCGGCCAGGAATTCACGGTGCCAGATCGTTCTCTCCTTGACCAGTTCCCGAACCGCGCCGATCATGCCGAACCAGACCGCGGCGCACCCGAAGACCAGCATTGGCGCGTTACCCGCGGTCGCCCAGTTGAAGGGCTTGGGCACCGCGATGGCCGTGAGCAGGGCCACCGCCACCCCCTGCAGGAGGCTGAACGCAAGCGCAGTCCGGTCCCGCCCGATCAGCCGGACATAGCGGCCTGCGAAGATGCGCGCCTGATCGATCACGGTACGACGCCAGGCCGAGGATCCGACCGGCGGGCGGGCGCCGCCCAGCGCGCCATCCCGCCCAGCCGCCGGAGACAGGGGAGTGACCGGTGCCTCTCCTGTGTGCGAAGGCTGCTCCCGGGCTTGAGGCTGATTCCAGGCAGGCAGTCGGCGCGCCGCCTGCCTGGCCGCCTCGGGGGTCTCGATCAACGAGAAGACGTCGCTCAGGGCCTGTACTCCGAACCAGCCAAGCGCCGCGGCGGGCGGGCCCGCGTAGATGACATGACCCCCAGGGCCGACCAGTATCAGCGTGTCGCATACATCCACTTGCGCCAGGGCGTGCGTGGTCAGGATCACGGTGCGGCCCTGGTCTGCGAGCAGCCTCAGCATGAGCATCATGCGCTTGTCCAGCCCGGGATCGAGCCCGGAGGTGGGCTCGTCAAGGAACAGGATCTTCGGCTCGTTCAGCAGCTCGCATGCGATCGAGACACGCTTGCGCTGCCCGCCGCTAAGCGTCTTCACCACCTGGTTCCGCTGGTCCAGCAGCCCCATGGTGGTCAGGACATGCTCAATGCGGGCGTCCCTGGCAGCCGCCGCGGACCCTCGCCCGAGCCGCAGAAGCGCCTGGTAGCCCAGAGCCTCGTTCACCGTAAGGTCGCCGTGGACGATATCTTCCTGCGGCACGTAACCCATCAGCGCGGCGTAGGCCTGGCGGCACTGGGTCAGGTCGACGCCGTTGTACGTGACGCTGCCCGCAGCCGCGGGCAGCTGCCCGGATAGCAGCCTCATCAGTGTGGTCTTGCCTGCTCCGCTCGGTCCAGCCACCGCGGTCATGCTGGCGGGAGTTAGCCGCAGCGATACCTGCTCGAGCAGCGTGCGGCCCCGCCCGGTCCTCGTGCCTGGCGCATCCACCCGGGCGGCGTGGACTTGGACGTCCACCCCGGCTAGCTGCTCGAGCGGCTCTAGCGCGGTCGGGCCGAGGCGCGCGCTGTAGGGGCCGACCTGTAGGACGTCGCCGATGCGGGCGCGCTCCTGGCCGCGCAGGCGGTGGCCGTTTAGGTACGTCCCCGCGGGGGTGCCCCGATCCTCCAGCCAGACCACTCCTGAGGAGTCCCGGCGAACGGCGACGTGCCGCGCCTGGATCAGCGGATGGTCCAGGCGCACCCTGCAACTCGGGGCGCTGCCGATGAGGTAAGACTCGTCCGGCCCGGGAAGGGCGGCACGGAGCGCGCCTTCCCTCGGCGTCGTCCTGATATCGGCAGGCAGCCGCACCGTGACGAAGTTTCCCACCCGGTCGGCCAGGCGCAACACGTCGCCATGCGCGACATGGGCGCGTGTCACCGCGCCCCCGTGCAGGAGGACCAGGCCGCCCGGGGCCAGCGATTCGACCATCCAGGCGCCGTCGCGCGGGACGAGACGCGCGTGGCACGGCGCCAGGAATGCCGCCGGGACCACCAGATCTGCCTCGGCCGTGGACCCGATCGTGGCGCCCGTGGCAGGAACTGCGAGCAGTCGGCGATCCCGGCCCCACACCAGTTCGACCTGAAGCTGCGGGACCGGAGGGCCCTCTGCTAGCGGCGCGCGGGCCTGTCGACCGGGAGGAGTTTCCGCGTAGTGGAATGCCTGCGGTGGTCGGTCAGCCTGCCGGGCCCGGGTAAACGACGCCTGAAGATGCTCGGCGGCCGGAGCCGGCCCGGGGCCGGGGGAAGCCATGTCGACCGCACGCTGACAGGAGAAGCACACGCGGTCACGCGGGCCAAGCGGCGCACCGCAGTGCCCACAGCGACGGCCATCGCTCACACGGAACCCCCACACTAGCCGCAGCCGATCTCACCGGGACTCCGATACCTAGGGGCCTCGACTGCAGGCGACCTCGCCGACCACGGTGGCTGCCTATAGTAGACGTCGTAGTTCCCCGTTTGTAGTACAAGAGGTTCTCGGCCGCAGGAGACGATCATGGCCGTGACCCGATCGCTGTCGTCCCACGTCGGCACGGCACAGGCTAACCAGGCAAGGGCGGTAGGCAGCGCCCTACGGTCCTGATAAGCGAGCCTGATTAGCCCGCAGCGGCTCCCCGGGGTGGATCAAGATCCTTTAACCAGCCCACGCCGACACGGAGACATCCTGGTCCGGGATGTCAACCTGGGTAGGGACTCAGACGTCGAAGTAGCAGTTGTCCCAAGCTGTAACCACCGGGCGTTGGGGGGAACACGCAATGGCCCTGGCGGATAACTCTGCCGTGTCCGCCGCCATCGGCGCACAGTCGGCGGCGAGAACCCGTACCCGCCGAGATTCCCGGCCGCGGCACCGGCACTATGCGGCCTCCTGCCACTGGGCGGGGGAACTGCGGTGAGCTTTAAGGTCCTGGCCATCCGTTCCGGGGAGGATACCGGTGACGATGCGCTTCACCCGCTTCTGAGCGATGTATCACAGCCCGAGCTTATTGCCCTGGACGCTTATGACGGGTCAAATGTGATGAGGGCCGTAGCCACCGCGGTTTCCGTGATAGAGGTCAGTGGCAATGGCTTCAAGACACTCGTCAGGCTTCGTGACGTCAAGATTGATATATACATCACCGACGGTCGGCTCGCGCTCGCGTGCGAGAAATATGACAAGGGCGGCGGCTGGGTCGGCTTTGGGGGAGCAGGCGCCGCGATCGCGATCACGGCGAATGCCGTAAGCAAGGTGCGCGCCGCGCGCAGGAGCCGGGGTAAGGTTCTAGTCGGCCATATCCGCTATCCGTGGCTGAAGGCGGTAGGAGCGTCGTCGAAATCAGGCTTCGGCTCGGCGGAAGCTATCCGGCTCGAGTATTCACAGAAGCTTTCAGGCACTGCAGTGCGCAGGGCGCTCGACCTAACGCTCCCCAAGAATATCGACGCCACGCTGGTGGCCGAGGAGATCGCTCACCGGGCGGCTGCCTACCGGCTGGCCTATTACCCCGAGATGAAACCCGAAGCACGGACGGAATTTGTCAGGCTGAGCCAGGCACCACCGAAGCTCCAGCCAGCTCCGCGGAAATTTGCCTTCTATCATATGCCGACCTACTTCTATGTGAGCGCGCAGACCGCATTCCCGGGCGCATCGCGATCGGGGATCGCCGAGCCCCGGACGACGACGCCTGAACTGCCCGCCTATGCGGCGGTTCCCGAAGTGCGCACGTCCCGCGACGATCTCGGGCGGGTTGCCGCGCCCGCCTGGTCGGCCGGACCCGCCCTGCCGGTCCAGAGCTTCTGTACCCAGTGCGGTACGCGTTACGTGGCGGGCGACAATTTCTGCCCGCAATGCGGCATTTCCATCAACGGGACCAGCAGTTATACGGGAGAACGCTCCGCCGACTACTGAACCGGCGGTCAGCGTCCCAGTAAAGAAATGAGAATAATGTGAGTGCGGTAGGCTGGATTATCGTCGTCTTTAACATCGCCCTAGCCATAGACGCTGCCCGGCGCCCCGCGTCAGTGTGGGCAGCCGCCGATCGCAGGAAATCGTACTGGGTCATTTTCCTGGCGGTCTTCGGCTTCGTAACATTCATCCCGTACGTCTTCGGCGTCCTGCCCAGGCTAATACGAGCTGGCCGCGAAGCCAGCGGAACGCCCTTCCAGAAGAGGCCGGACAATCCGTTTGCGAGAAGCTAGTTACAATTGGACTGCTATCGGATCAGCTGCGCTTTGCGAAATGAAGGGAGGATGCTGTGCGGAGACTCTGCGTGCTTGCGGCAGCTGCGCTTGGCGTTTGCCTGATAGCGGCCTGCTCATCACCGCCGCCTACTGCTGCTGATTTCTGCCGGACGCTGGCACAACAGAAGACCCAGTACCTGAGTGCCTACGGAAACATGTCGGACGGTAACGGCCTGGAAGATCTTGTAAAGGCCATTTCTGCGGTGGGACAATGGGTCCCGATCTTCGAAGCGCTGCAACAGAACTCTCCTCCTGCAATCGAACCTCAGGTCGCTAATATCGTTAGTTCTCTAAAGCAAGAAGAGCAGGAAGTGGCCAGCGAAGCCTCAGATCCGTTCGGTGGTCTCGTCGCGGGCTTGATGACTGGCCTCGAATCGTCGGGTTCCTGGCAGCAGGTTAACAGTTATATTATCGCGAATTGCGGATCAGGCGGTTCTTCTTAACGGCGCAGATGCTTATCTTGCCCACAAGGAAAGGACACGTCCGGTGCTCGCGGGTAGCGGAGAGGAAGCAGGGTGGCAAGGAGAAGCAGCGGATTCTTCGGCGGCAGTGGTGGTGGGCTGCTCTTTCTGGTCGTCGGCCTAGTCGTTAAGCACGCCGAGGCGAACGAAGTCTCGGCCTGCTCCAGCGGTCTGGGTCGTTTCGGCCAGGTTCTTGACCCTGGTGTCGCCAGTTCGTGTGCGAGCGCTCAGGATCTGTCTTCCATGGCGAGCGTGCTGACGTGGATTGGCGCGATCGTCTTGGTCCTCTCGGTGGGTGGATTTCTTCTCTCCCTCATCGGGGCTGGCGCCGCGGCGGCGGCGGGCAAGAAGGCCAGCGCTGCCGCCCCGCGCGGAACGGCTGAGGCCAGGCCACGGTTGCCGACGCCCCCGCCTGCTACGGGGAATGCGCAACCGGGGCCTGCGCTCTCCCAGGAGAGCGGCCCGCCGACCCAGCCGCGGCGCCTAGCCTGCGGCCACGAATGGAGGCCGGGCACTCGGTTCTGTCCTGTCTGCGGGCGCCCGGTGGCCGATGCCAGCAGCGTTTCCGTGGCTGCCCAGCCTGAGCCAACCGCTGTGGTTCCGTCACCCGCGATGACGGATCGGTGGACGGGAAGGTCATTCGACGCCCCGGCTTCCGTTCCGTACCAGGAGCGCCCAGGTCCCGCCGTTCCGTACCAGGAGCGCCCAGGTCCCGCCGTCAAGCCCGGGCGGCACCGGGTTTCTCGTTGAGCCGGGGCTGCGCCGGTCCCGTTGAGCTTCGGGATTTGCCCTGCGGGCCGCTCAGCTCATGTCGTTCCATACGATGGCGGCCAACTGGTCGATCGTGTCGATGCCGTACTGCTCGGAGGGGTTCCCGGTGGTCAGCACCGCCATCAGGTAGTCCCTTCCGTGGCCCGAGATCCATCCGACGCTGTTGATCTGCCAGTTGGTATCCGCGCTGTCGAGCGGAAGCCAGCCGTTCTTCAACGCCACCGTGACGTCGGCGGGAACGCCGCCGGATACCCCCCACCGCTGCAACGGGGTCACGTTCTCCATCAGCCCCAAGGCGTAGCTGCGATCGGCCGGGGTGAGCAGCGGGCCCGGCTCGACCAGTGCCCGCAGCAGCGCGATCTGGTCGGTGGGAACCGTCGTGGTCAGCCCCCAGCCTGGCCACGGGAACCCCGGGCAGACCACGCAGGACGACGGTGTGGTGCGCGTCAGGCCGGCCGCGGCGTTGAACGAGCTGATCTTGTCCGGCCCCCCGACCTCGTACCACAGGCTCGTCGCCGCGTTGTTGTCGCTGTCCTCGATCATCAGCTGGGCCAGCGACCGATCGCTGGCCGCCAGCCCGGCACTGCTGCCGCCCCGCTCGGCCAGCAGCGTCTCGAGGACGTCGAGCTTGACCACGCTCGCCTCGGCCTGCGGCGGCCCCGTGCCCAGGCTCCAGGTCTGGCCGGTGCGCAGGTCGTAGACGGCGGCCAGGACGGTACCCGACCGTGCGGAGAGGTATGCGGTCGCCGTCGTCCCGAATGGATCGGCCTGTGCTGGGTGGACAGCGGACGCGGTGGGCGTCGGCGCCACGGTGTGCCCCTGGGTTCCGGCGGCGGTCGGGGATCCGGCGGGAGGCGATGATCCGAGGCTTCCCGATCTGTGGATGGCTACGCCCGCGACGACGGCCCCGGCGATGAACAGGCACGAGATCAGCGCCGCGAGCACCGCCTTGGAGCGAACGGCCGGTGCGCGGACGGTGTGCCTGCCTCTGTTGCCGATAACGCTAATCCTGACACGATCAGCCCGGAGCGTCGTCCGTGCGGCGGTTAACTCGCCGGGCAGGCCTGCTGGAAGGGCTGCGTGCCGGCGTAATCAGCCCACTGCTGGCGGGTCAGGGAGCCATCGGCGAGTCCGCAGGCGGCTTGCAGGAGGTTGGCCGGGAAGGCCACGTCCCAGAGCCGGGCGAACCCGTCGGCGCCGGCGGTGGCCAGCGTGCTGCCGTCCGGGCTGAACGCGGTCGCGTAGACCGGCTGGGTGTCGGCGGTCATGGGTTCGCCGATCTCCTGTTGGGTGGCCACGTCCCACAGCCGGACGCTGCCGTCGGCGCCGGCCGTGGCCAGCATGGTGCCGTCCGGGCTGAACGCGGCGGCGTAGACCGGCTGGGTGCCGGCGGTCATGGGTTCGCCGATCTCCTGTTGGGTGGCCACGTCCCACAGCCGGACGCTGCCGTCGGCGCCGGCCGTGGCCAGGATGCGGCCGTCCCGGCTGAACGCCAGCACGGTCGTCCCGGCGCCCGCCGCCATGGGCCTCCCGACCGGCCGTTGGGTGGCCACGCTCCACAGCTGAGCCTGGCCGCCGGCGCCGACCGTCGCGAGCACGTTCCCGTCGGGGCTGAACGCGACGGCCCCGGTGAACGTGCCCGGTCGGCCGACGTCCATGGGACCGCCGACCTGCTGCTGAGTAGCCACCTTCCACAGCCTGGCCGTGCCGTCCGCACCGATGGTGGCCAGCAGCGTCCCGTCCGGGCTGAACGCCAAGCCGCCGTACGTTCCGTTGCCGCCGGAGGCGGGCAATCCCGTCCCGACCGGAGCGCCGCTGGCCACCGTGAAGAACCGCACGCCGTCGGCGGCTACGGCCACCGTCCCGCCGTCCGGGCTCACGGCGAACGCCGTCACGGCGTCCTGGTTGCTCAGGGGCACGCCGAGCGGCCGTTTCGAGGTCACGTCCCAGAGCCGGACCGTCCCGCGGTTGCCGACCGTGGCCAGGACGCCGCCGTTGGCGCTGAGCACCGCGGATGGGCGCCCGGCCGTGGCCGCGGCCAGGTACTGGCTGCCGACGATCAGCGGAGCCGATGGCTGGTAGAAGCCGGTCGGACTCCACAGGCTGATGGTGCCGTTGCCGCCCCCGGTGGCCAGCGCGCCCGCGCCGGGGCTGAAGGCCAGGGCGCTCACGCTGGCTGAACCCGGCGCGGTCAGGGGCGCGCCCGTCTGGGTCTGCGTGGCGACGTTCCATAGTTCGGTCGAGCCGTCGTTTTCCGCGGCAGAAAGCGTGGTCCCGCCGTCGCCGAACGTCAGCGCGTTCACGGGATAGCCGGTCGCCATGGGCGCGCCGTCCTGGCTGCCGGTGGCGACCTCCCACAGTCGCACGGTCCCGTCCTGGCTGCCGGTGGCGAGGACGGTGTTGTCCGGGCTGAACGCCAGCGCGTTGACCTGCGCCGCGCCGGCCCCGATCAGCGCGGGCCCGGTCACCTGTTGGGTCGCCGTGTTCCACAGCTGGACATTCCCGTCGGTGTTCGCGGTGGCCAGCGTGGTGCCGTCGGGGCTGAACGCCACGGCGTCGACGGGACTGGCGTCCGAGCTCATCGGCGTGCCGATCTCCTGCTGGCTGGCCGTATCCCAGAGCCGGATGATCCCGTCCCGGCCGCCGGTGGCGATCATCTTTCCGTCCGGGCTGAACGCGACCGAGTCCCCGTTGGACAAACCGGCCAGCGGCCGGAGGGCGATACGTGCCTGGTTGGCCAGGTTCCACGAGCCGGCGGCGTCGGAATCGGCGACTTCGAGCGTCGTGCCGCCTCCGGTGAAGGCCAGGGCCAGGGGCACGGCGCCCAGGCTGGCCGTGCTGATCAGGTGGTGCGAGGCAATATCCCACAACCGGATCGTGCCGTCCTGGTACCCGGCGGCGAGGGTCCGGCCGGCGGGGCTGTAGGCCAGCACGGTGACCACGCCCGACTGCGCGGTCAAGATGCCGCGGACCGGCTGGGCGAGCGATTCGAGCAGGCTGTACCGCGCCTGCGCGGTCGGTGCGATCCGCCAGGCGGCCGCGGCCAGGAGCGCCGCCGTTGAGGGATTCGCCGCGTCGAGCGCCGTGCTCTGCAAGGCCAGGCGTTCCGAGGCGGCCGCGGCGCTCTGCCGGCCGGCGGTCGTCCTGCCGTTGTGGGCCGCGACCCCGGCCACGACGAGAGCGGCGATGACCGCCAGCGCCAGCACACCCGCCAGGATCCGGCGCCGCCACACGCGGCGGGCCATGACCCAGTCGCTGACCCGGAGGAACTCCGATTCAGCGGGGGAGAGCGGCGGGAACCGGCCGGGGTCAGCTTCCCGCACGCGCATGGCCTGCCCGGCGGCGGCGAGCTCGACCCCCCGGTACAGCAGGGCGGCGTCCTTCCCGTTCGCGTTCCACCGGGCGGCGTCATCGGCGAGCTTGCCATAGAGGACCACGCTGGTCTGATCCTCTTCCAGCCAGCCGCGCAGCCGCGGCCAAGCCTGCAAGACAACGTCGTGCGCGATCTCGGCCCGGTCGCCGTCCAGCACGACCAGGCGTCCGCGGGCGAACGCTTCCAGCACCGCGTCCACCCCGGGCCGCTCGCTGGCGGGGAATGCAGCGCGCAGGTCCGCCCTGGTCACCGTCCGGCGGGCGGGACGGAGGTCCGGGTCCGGGGCCGTCATGGCCCGGAAGAGACCCCGGGTCATCGCCCGCTGGCTTTGGGTCAGCTGGCCGTAGGTGGCCTCGGCGCTGACCTCGACGGCCCGGGCGACGCCCACCCGCTGGTCCTCGCCCTCGTAACCTCGCCTGGTCAGCTGGCCGTCTTCGCGTTTGTCCCAGGTCAGCACCATGGCCTCGGAAAGCATCGGCAGCACCCCGGTGTTCCGCTCGCTCCCGGCCGTGCCCAGGTCGGCCAGGATGACGTCGGTGAGGCCAGGCTCGACGCGCAGCCCGCTCGCCTCGGCCGGCCCGGTGATCACGCGGCGCAGCGCGGCGTCCGCCAGCGGGCCGACGATGAGCTGATTCTGCTGCATGACCCGGACGAGCTGGGGATAGCCGGCACAGCGGTCCCAGTGGTCTCCCCGGACCGCGAGCACGACGAGCGCCGGGGACTCGCCCCGCGGCCCGGTCGGACTGGTCGCCGCCGCGCACACCGCGTCGATGAACGCGGCCCGCTCGCACCTGCCCTCCTCGCTCGCGTCCGTGAATGCCTGCTCGAACTGGTCGATGATCAAGACCAGCCGACTGGCGTCGCCGCCCACCGCCTGATCCTCATCGCCGTCGCCTGCGGGCCCGGCCGCGGCCTGCATGATCTCGCTGATGAGCAGGTCAGCGTTGCCGGGCGTCTCGGCCAGACCCTGCCGGACCGAGGCAGGATCGCGGCCATCCAGCCGCGCCAGCCTGACGGACAGCTCGGTGAGCGGGCGGGTGGTGGCGGTCATGCTGATCACGGGCCATGAGGACGATCCCGGCACCTGCACGCCCCTGGCCAGCGCCGGGATCAGGCCGGCCTGAAGCAGCGAGGTCTTGCCGACCCCCGACGCGCCGGTCACCATGACCATCCCGGTCTCGGCCAGCATCCCCGTAAGCTCCGCGGTGAGCCGTTCCCTGCCGTAGAACACCGCCTCGTGAGCCCGGTCATACGGGAGCAGCCCGCGGTAAGGGCACCCGTCGGCCCAGCGCGGGGGCTGGCCAGGAGCGGGCAGCCACCCTCCGGTGCGCCGCTCCATGACCGCAAGTTCCTCGCGGATCATGCGCACGTCGGCCGACTGCCGTCCGACCTGCTCGCTCGCGGCCCGCAGCTCGCTACCCTGGCCGCGGAGGCCGTCCTGGATGTCCCCGGCCGCGCGGGCCAGGTCGGTCAGCATGAACGCCATCTCGCCCCACTCGGTGCTCACCGCCTCGACCGCGGCGAGCACGTCGCGCTGCAGTTCCTCGTTGCCGGATTCGATCGCGGCGCGGAACACCGTACCGCCCGCGTCGATCTCCTGCAGCACCATCGCGATGTCGGATCGCACCTCGGCGGCCTGGCCGTCGCGCGAGGCCAGGGCCTCCTTGAGGCTCAGGTTGATCTCCCGCTGGATGTCGTAGCGCGACGGGTCAGCGGAGGAGTGCGCTGACCGGGCGTGCTCAAGCGTGCCGCGGAGCAGGTCAGAAAGAACGGCGGCGTCAACCGAGGACAGGACCCCGATCCTGGCCACGGCCGAGGCGCTGGCCAGATCGCCCGCCGTCGCCAGCGCCGACCCGAAGGCCGCCGCGCAGAGCAACGGCAGCACCGCCCGGGCCTGGATGTCGCGCAGTTCGCTGCGGCCGTTCCGCGAGGTCCGCAGCAGCCACTCGCGGATCCCGGCCTGAAGCCGCTCGACCTCCTCGAAGTCGCCCATCCCCTCCACCCCCACCCGCACATTTCGCCCCGAAGACGGCGGCAGCCTAGCCGGCGGCGCGGCTGTCCAACGCGATCTTTTGCGTAGTGTGACCAGGTACGCGCCGATCCGCCCGGCATGTCCGCGCAGGAGGACGGTAACGCCGCGTCGTCACCCTGCACGGCGGCCCGGGTTTGCGGATCGAGCACCTGAAGCAGGGGGGTCGAAAGCTCCCTGAGGCGCTTCATCGCGTCCTTCAGCCGGGCGTCCGTGACAGTGGTCGAGCTGGGTGCCTTGGCCGTCGGCCCCAGCCCCAGCGCGAGGGCCAGTTCGCCGCCCAGGGCCTGGGCCTGCTCGAGGAAATCCCTCGACACCTTCGCGTCGATCAGGACCGGCGCGCCCACCAGCAGCGTGATCATGTAGGTCCGGAACTCGCCGGAGGCCGCATCGCGCTGGCCGGGGCCGAGCCCCTGGGCCAGCGCCTTCGACACTTCCCGCGACGCACGGACGGCCTGCCCCAAGATGATGGCCGCCTGGGCACCGACGGCGCGGGCCCGGTCGTTGATCTGCCTGAGGCTGACCACCTGGTCGACGACCAGGACGGTGATCAGCAGCACCAGCAGCCCCGCCACGGTGTCGGTGGTGAGCGCGTGGAGGTCCCACCAGCGCCGCATCCCGGCGTCGGCCAGATCACCGATGATCAGCACGCAGGTCAGCAGCGTGACGACGAGCGCGGCGGACCCGCCTTGCCAGCGTGACAGCATTCCACGACCATAGTGCCGTGACGTCAGGGGAGTTCACCAACGCGCATCCGGCTCTCGCGGAGTTCTGGCATCCGGTGGCGCTGTCCGCCGACGTCGCCCGGGAACCCCTCGCGGTCCGTATCGCCGGCCAGGGCTGGGTGGTGGCGCGCTTCGGCGGCCAGGTGGCCGCCTTCGCCGACGCGTGCCCGCACCGGCGGGCGCGGCTTTCGGCCGGACAGTTCGTCGACGACGGCACGCTCCAGTGCACCTATCACGGGTGGCGGTTTGACGTCGGCGGCCGGTGCGTGCACATCCCCGCGCTAGAGGACGACGCGTCGATCCCGGACCGGGCCAGGCTGCAGCGCCCGGCCGAGGTCACCGAGGCCGGCGGCATCGTGTGGCTCGCTCCGAAGCCGCCGCGCGCTCCGCTGCCGGAACTGGATCCTGGTGCACCGCTGGACGGCCACGGGATCGCGACCATCATCCTCCCGGTCATCCAGGTCGAAGCCAATGCCGCGATCCTCATCGACAACTTCCTCGACGAGGCGCACTTCCCGTTCGTCCACGCGGCCACCATCGGAGGCGCCGGTCCCGAGCCCATCCCCAGGGCCGATGTCGACCGTCGGGGCTTGTCGTTCACCGCGGTCCGCGAGCACACGTTCACGAACCTCACCGACCCCGCGGTGCAGGACGGCTCCCGGCCGGCGATCCAGCGCCGGCGGATGACCTACGGGTACCAGGCTCCGCTGACCGCGACGCTGCTCCTGGAGTTCCTCGACGCGGGCGGGTGGCAGTTCCTCACCTTCAGCGCGCAGCCCGAGGACGCGCGTACCTGCCGCTTGTACCAGACCGTGACCGGCCCGGGCCTGACCGACCCTGAAGCGGCGGAAAGCATCGCGAAGTACGAGATGTCGATCTTGGAGGAGGACCTGGACCTGCAGCGGCGGGCGCTATCCGGCCTGGAGTTTCCGCTCGACCCGGCCGCCGAGCTGCACACCCGCGCCGACCGGGTATCGGTGGAGTTCCGCCGCGTGCTGGCCGCTGCCGTCGAAGGCTGAGCTCGCGCTCCCGCCGGAGCAGACCTCCACCAGCGGCGGGCGCAAGGACCCTGGCGACCTGTTGCTGGGCCGTTCACCAAGCGGGCGACGCGTTTAGTCGGCCCCGGCCGCCTCCCGGGCGGCGCGTTCGACGCGGTCGTGGTAGGCCTGCCACCAGGGCTGGTCACCGGGCGGCAGGTTGAGGCAGTCCGCCGTGAGCCCGGTCGAACCGTCGATGAGTTCGCGCAGGATGTCGGCGTGCCCGGCGTGCCGGTTGGTGTCGGTGGCCATGCGGACCAGCACGTGCTGCAGCGTGACCTCGTTCGCGTCGGCCGGCCACCAGGGCACGTGCCCGACGGCGTCGAGCGGCAGGGCCTCGATCGTGGCGTCCGAGTGCGCCCAGACCCGCCGGTACCGGCCGGTGATGAACTCGCGCGATTCGTCAGGGGCCGCGAACATGTCGGAGTTCGGATCGGATTCGTCCCAGGGCAGCTGGTCAGGGCTGGGCCGGCCGAAGGTGTCGCCGAAGTACCCGATCTCGACGCCGGACTGGTGCTTGACCAGGCCGAGCAGGTTGGTGCCCGTCGGCACAAGCGGGCGGCGGATGTCGTACTCGGACAGCCCCTCCAGCTTCCACAGCAGCGCCTCCCGGGCGTCCTGCAGGTAGCGGTGAAGATCGGCCTTCAGATCAGATTCAGCCATGCCGACATCGTGTCATGAGCCACTGACAAGGGCCTGGGGCGAGACGACCCGTGGAGCCGATCAGGCGTGCGCGGGTTCGGCGATCATGGCGGTACCGATCTCGCGGAAGCCGATTCTGGCGTAGACCCGCGCGACCACCTCATCGGTGGCGGACAGGAAGACGGTCTCCACCCCGCCCTCGAGCGCGTCCGCGGCCAGCAGCGCGGTCACGGCCGCGCCGAGGCCCTGGCGGCGGTGCGTCGGGAGCACGCCGACTCCGGTGATCTCCGCAACGCCGTCTACCGCTTGGTAGCTTCCCGCGGCGACCGGACCGTCCGGGCCGAACGCCGCGGCGAGCACCGAATGCCCGGAGCGCAGGCGCTCGCGCAGCATCGCGATCGTGCCGGCGTCGTGGTCTGCGGCGATCTTGTCCCGCTCGGCCGCGCCCGCCTCGCCGACGGCCGTGCCCAGATGACCGAACGCCACGGCCGGCACCGCCCAGATCCGGTCCAGTTCCTGCTCTTCCGGGGCGACGATGCGCACGGTGATCCCCGGGGGCAGGTGCGGCACCGGTCCGGGCGAAGCGAGCAGCAGCAACGGATGCGGCACGACGTCGAGTCCGGCCGCGGCGGCGGCCGCCGCCATCTCGGGGGCGGCCTCCTCGATCCACTCGAAGGATTCGGGGATGATCAGCTCGCGCTGCCTGGCCCGTACCGCGCGGACGTCGGCGGCCGTGACCGGCGGCCGCAGGCCCCGCTTGGGCCGCGCGTAATAGGGCCACCCGGGGCCGGTCGTGACGAAGAGCACGAGCGGACCGAACTCCTGGGCCTGCGCCCGGCGCCGCGGGACGGCGTTGCAGAACGCGTCAATCCGCTCAATGACCTCGTAATCTCTCACAGCAGTACTTACCTTAAGGTGCCCGCCCCCGTAGTCAACCAGGCGGGCCCGGCGCGTACCCCCAGTTCACCGGGCGAAGGACCAGGCCCGCCCAGGTCAGAGGCCCGCGGAAATTCGGTGTACAGCCCGGAACACCGGGGCTACCGCGGACTCCTCGGGCAGGCGTACCTCATCCTGGTGCCCGTGGCCGGGCGATGACGTGCAATAGGGCGGCCACCTGCCGGTAGGGATCGGTGCGCCCGGCCCGTTCCTCGCAGGCGAGCAGGGCCGGCAGGTCCGGAGGCGGTCCGGCGTCATCGGGCGCGATGTCGGTGAAGACCCGCACGCCGTACCAGGCGCTGACCTCAAGCCCGCAGCCCGCCAGGCGCGACGTGAGGTCGGCCAGCCGGTCGGCCCGGGCGGTGGCCCCGATCCGGTTCGCGTACGTGACCGACCCGAACGCGTCCGCGCACGCCGCCCAGTCGCCGAGCAGCCCGGGCCGCATGGCCAGCGCGTCGCCGTTGCGGACCAGCAGCGACACCACCCCGCCCGGCGCGGTCAGCCCGGCGATGACCCGCAGGACCGGACCGGGATCCGCCAGGTACATCAGCACCCCGTGACAGAGCACGGCCTCGAAGGGCGAAGAAACCGCTCGTTCGGCAAAATCCTCGATCAGGCCCCGCTGGACCCGCACCCGGGCGCGGACCTCAGCCGGCTCGGCGGCCAGGTCCCGCTCGAACCGGGCGAGCAGCTCCGCCGAGGCGTCAACCCCGGTCACCTCGTACCCGCGCCGCGCCAGCCGCAGGGCCTGCGTCCCCTGACCGCACCCAAAATCGATGAGCCGAACGGGCGGTGGTGGCAGTTCCGCGTCAAGCTGCCGCGTGATCAGTTCCTGGCGCACCACGTCCCTCAGCTTCCCCAGCCGGGCCTGCCAGCGGCCTTCGTGGCCCGTGAACGCGGTGCTCACCGGTCCGGGCCGAGTTCTCGCTGCATGAGGACGGTATCGATCCACCGGCCCTGCTTGCGGCCGACGCCGGCGAGGCGCCCCGCGTGCGCGAACCCGCACCGGCGGTGCAGCGCGACCGACGCGTCGCTGCCGGTGTCCGCGATGACCGCGATGACCTGCCGCGCCCCGGCGTCCGCGCAGGCCGTGAGCAGGGCGCCGAGCAACGCGCGGCCCAGCCCGCGTCCGGTGTGCCCGGGGGAGATGAACACCGAGTCCTCGACGGTATGCCGGTAGGCCGGCTTGGGGCGCCACGGGCTGGCGTAGGCGTACCCGCAGACTTCCCGGCCGCCGGGGCCGGCCTCCGCGACCAGGAACGGCAGCTTCCGGCCGGACAGGTCATCGAGCCGGCGCTGCCAGTCCGCCGGGGTCGGCGGGACCTCCTCGAAGGTCGCCACGGTCTCGGTCACGTAGTGCGCGAAAATCGCCGCGACCTGCTCCAGGTCCGCCGCGGCCGCCGCGCGGACCACGGGCTGCTGCCCAGCATTCATGCGCCATAACACCTCATAGCGATAATAGCATGATCAATTGCCTTTAGCCGATTACGTCCCTTCCCGGCCCAATTATAGATAATTGCGCCGGCGTTTTTCTGAATAGGTTGCCTCCGGCTCCGCCTCGCATTTATGCTGCGGTGCAATGCGCCCGAATTCCCAGGATCATCCGCATCGGGCGCGGGCCTGAACCTGCAATTTCCCGGGGAAATCGGCACCATGACCGCAGAATGCAGACAAACGCAAGAGAACGTCCTGGCCGGGCTGATCGAGACGGGCGTGCCCGTCATCGTGCTCGCCCCGCACCTGGGCGATGCGGTGCTCTCGTGCGGCGCGCTGTTGACCTACGCTGCCAGCCGTACCCCGGTGACCGTCGTGACGTTTTTCACCGAGGGGGGGCAGGGACCGTACACGAGGTCGGCGCGGCGGTACCTGCGCCGGGTGGGGGCGCGGGATGCCGAGGCGGTCTACCAGTGGCGCCGGGCCGAGGACCGCGCCGCGCTGGAACCCCTCGGCATAACGTGCGTGCACGCCGGGCTCACCGAAGCGCTGTTCCGGCGGCGCCCCGCCAACCAGAGCCCGGCCCGGATGTCGCACGTCTATCCCTTCTACCGCGCGTACGCCACCTCCGGCCGCATCGTCTCCGCCGACGCCGGCACGCTGCGCGAGGTGCGCGAGATCATCCACCGGGTGGCGGGTTCAGGGGTCAACCTGGTGCTGGCGCCGCTGGCCGTGGGCGGGCATGTGGACCCCGTCCTGGTCCGCACCGCCGCGCAGAGCAGCGGCGCCGCGGTCGCTTACTACGACGACTTCCGCCACGGTCAGCGCGATATGGCCAGCAGCGCCTTCATCTACCGCCACGGCCTAGACGCGACGAGGTGGCCCGAGGCGGCCGAGGCCAAGGCCGAGCTGATCCGGGCCTATCAGGGCCAGTTGCGGACGCTGTTCCCTGGCGCGGGCACCCCGCCAACGCCCGAGGTTTACCTGTCGGCCGGGATGCCCTCCGCGGCTGCGTCCTCGGCCTGGTGGCGGTCGGCAGGGGCCGGCAACGGGCACGCAGGCTAGCCGGTGCGAAGGCCTGGGAACATGTGCCCGAAGGCGTCGCTGATGAGCGCCATGGCGTCGGCGCGGCAGATCGCCTCGTCCTGATCGAGGTCGGGGGCCGGCAGGCCCAGGTGTTTCGCCAGCGCCAGGACCGGGAAGCAGGCCGCCTTGGACAGGCCCTTCAGGCGAGCCTCGGGCGACAGGCGGGCCGGGTCGAAGGGCGGCACCGGGCGCGGCGTGACCTCGGGCCAGCCGGCCGGGTCCCGCGGGCGGTCAAGGGTGAAGACCGGGGCGAGATCCCTGGCCGCCCGATCCCTGGCGGTCAGCGGCGCGCCGAGCGGCCAGCGTTCCCTCATGGTCCGGATCACCGAGGTGTGCCGGTACTCGCCGTGGATCACCGTCCGCTCCGGCAGCCACGCCGAGATGGCGATGGCTGGCACGCGCAGGCCCGACCGGTCGAACGCGAAGCCCATCTGCCCGGCCGGCGCCGAAGCGTCCGGGGGCGCGGCCGGCGGCGGCGGGACGTGGTCGTAGGTGCCGCCGTGCTCGTCGAAGGTGACCATGAGCAGCGTGTTGTAGGCGTTCGACCCGTCGGGCGAGGACGACGAGCGGATCGCGTCGTAGACCTTCGCGAGCAGCGCCTCGCCGCCGAGCAGCGCGGACGGCGGGTCGAGGTCGGCCCCGGGGAACAGCGCGTCGAACGCCGGGTGCATGTCGTTGTGGCCGTACAGCAGGTTGGGCTCGATGAACGAGTAGGTGGGCAGTTCCCCGCCGGCGGCGTCGGCCAGGAAGCGGTCCGTGGTGAAGAAGTTCGTCTCGAACCGGTCGAGGAGCCTGGGCGCGTGGATGATCCCCGTGATCGAGAGGTGGCTCGGCGGGTCGCAGTAGACGCGCCAGGTCAGGCCGTTGGCCTCCAGGCGCTCGAAGATCGTCTCGGCCGTGTTGTGGACCGGGAACGAGTCGGCGGGCGACATGTTCACCACGAACCCGGACGAGGAGGCCGCGTGGAAGAACGACCGGTTCGGGAACGTCTGCGACGGCACCTCGCAGAACCAGTGATCGAAGATCCCGAAGCCGCGCGCCAGCGTCGAGATGACCGGCAGCTGCCCGGGGGCGTAGCCCGTCATGATCTGCGCGTACTCCTCGAAGACGGGCGGCCTGCCCTGCTCCGCCGTGAACGCGCTGACGTAATCGCTGACGAACCCGTCCATCGTCGGACGCTGAGCGGAATTGGCGGGCGCGTTGTACGGGGCGGTCATGTGCTCGGCCAGCACGCCGCGGTTGCCCGGCGGGTTGATGAGCCCGAACAGCTGGGTGTTGACGTGCTGGTATTCCTCGCCGGGGTCGGGGGAGGGCGTGTTCATGTTCGCCGCGATCCCGTAAGGCACGACCGTCGGGCTCGTCCCGGCGTCCGCCGCCCAGTCCGGGACCGGGTTGCTGAGCTCCCGGCCCGTGACGCCCTCGAAGAAGGGCACCTCGCCCGGCTCGTACAGCCGGCCGAGCAGGTTGTCGAACGAGCGGTTCTCGAACATGATCACGACGATGTGATCGACGGCGTTACTCCGGTCGGGTCGCGGCATGGCAGAACCCTACGACCCCCGCGCGTTCAGCCGGATAGCTCGCGGCTGAAGAAGGCGAAGACCTTCTCCCAGCCGTCCATCGCCGCTTCGGGTCGGTACATCGGGGTGTGGTAGTAGAAGAAGCCGTGGCCGGCCCCGTCGTACCGGTAGAACTCGAAGGCCTTGCCGTGCCGCGCCAGTTCGGCCTCGTGCAGGTCCACCTGCTCGGGCGAGGGGTGGGAGTCGTCGTTCCCGAACAGCCCGAGCAGCGGGGTCCGCAGATCGGCGGTGTAGTCGATCGGCGCGACCGGGCGGGCCTCCGACAGCTGGTCCTCGGACGCGATGACGCCCCCGCCCCACAGGTCGGCGACCGCACCAAAGCCGTCGACCTGCGAGGCGGCCAGCAGCGCGTGCCGGCCGCCCGAGCAGGTGCCGATGATGCCGGCCTGGCCGTTGCTCGCGGGCTGGGCCTTCAGCCAGGCGAGCGCGGCCGCGCAGTCGCCCACCACGCTGTCGTCGCGGACGCCGCCCTCCGACCGGACCCTGGCCGCCACGTCGTCTGGGGTGCCGTGGCCGAAACGGCAGTACAGGTCGGGACAGATCACCGTGTACCCGTGGCGCGCGAGCCGCTCGGAGAACTCCCGGTAGAACTCATCCCAGCCCGGCAGGTGATGCACCGCCACGATCCCCGGCGTCGGGCCGTCCGCGACTGGCCTGGCGACGTAGGCGTGGATCTCGTCCCCGTAACCGCCGGGGTAGGTGATCACCTCCGCCGTGATGTCGGCGCGCTCGTCGGTAAGGAACGAATTCCACCACATGACCCACTCCTCGGTCGCGTCTCCCGGGCCCCATCGTAGTGAGCGTGGACGGCACGTAACGTGGAAGCGTGGACAACGGGAACGGGAGCATCGAGAGGTTCGTCGCCGAGCAGCTGGCGGCCTGGGAGGTCCCCGGGTGCGCCGTCGCCGCCGTCCGGGACGGGAACGTCATCCTGGCCGCGGGGTGGGGCCGGCGGGACCTGGAGGCGGACCTCCCGGTCACCGCGGACACGCTGTTCGCCATCGGGTCCACCACGAAGGCCTTTACCGCCGCCACCGTGGGTGCCCTCGTCGACGACGGCCTCCTGGAGTGGGAGCGGCCACTGCGCGACTACGTTCCCGATGTCCGGCTGCACGACCCCGTGGTGACCGACCGGGTGAGCGTGGTCGACCTGCTGTCCCACCGGTCCGGCCTGCCCCGCCACGACCTGGCCTGGGTCGGCCACCCGGACTTGTCCCGCGCCGAGCTGGTCCGCCGGCTGCGGTTCCTGCCCCTCAGCAAGGACCTGCGCCAGGTGTTCCAGTACTGCAACCTGGGCTACCTGGTGGCGGGGCACGCCGTGGAGGTGCTCACCGGCGTGCCCTGGGAGGATTACCTGCGCACCAGCCTGCTGACGCCCCTCGGGATGGATCGCTCGAACCTGTCGGTCGGCGACATGGAGGCCGATCCGGACCACGCCACCGCCTACGAGCGCCGCCAGGGCGCCGTCGTGCGCGTGCCGCAGCGGCCGGTGACGGCCATGGCGCCGGCCGGCGCGATCAACTCGTGCGCCAGCGACATGGCCCGGTGGCTGCTGGCGCAGCTGAACGGCGGAGAGCTGGACGGGAAGGCCGTCATGTCGGCGGACACGGTGGCGCGCCAGCACGCGCCGTACATCGTGCTGCCGGATGACCAGACCTTTCCCGCGTCCACCCGGCACGCCTACGGGCTGGGGTGGCTGATCGGCCGGTACCGCGACCACCGGCTTTTCGAGCACGCCGGCGGCATCGACGGGTTCCAGACCGAGTGCATGCTGCTGCCCGATCAGGGCATCGGGGTGGCTGTCCTGACCAATACCTCCTCCAGCGCGATGGCTCCCGTCGTCGCCTACCGGGTGCTCGACGAGCTGCTCGGCCTGGAGCCGTTCGACTGGTTCTCGACCTTCAAGTCTCGCTTCGACGCGATCCGGGGCGGGGTCCGAGAGGCCCGCGAGGCGCGCCGCGTCGTCCCCGACGCTCCGCTGCCCAGGCCGCTGGACGCTTACGCCGGGGAGTACAGGCATCCCGGCTACGGCACGCTCACCATCACCCTCGAAGAGGGCACCCTTCGGCCGCGGCTGGGCACGATGGACCTCAGCCTGGCGCATCGCCACTACGAGACGTTCGACCTGGAATGGCACGAGCTCAGCGATCAGTTCCCCGTGTTCCCGCTGATGTTCCTTTCCGACCCGGACGGCGACATCACCGCCCTGACGGTCCCGTTCGAGTTTTCCGTCGAACCGCTGCGATTCGACCGGCTGCCGGACACGCGGGCGCAGGATCCGGAGGTTCTCCGCCGGCTGTGCGGTACCTACGCCATGGGCCCGATCGAGATCGTGATCGCCCTGCGCGAGGACAACGTGCTGACCGCCACCCTGCCCGGCGCGCCGCCCTTCGAACTGCAGCCGGGACGGGGCCTGCGGTTCGGGGTGAAGGGCCAGCCCGGCATCACCGCCGAGTTCGAGCTGGACGAATCCGGCGCGGTCGCCCAGCTCGTGGCCCAGCCCCTCGGGGTATTCCGCCCGAAGACGTGACCTGCTCGTAGCCATATCTGGGAGGTGATGGCGCATGACCGGCCAGACGATCCAGGACCTGCTCAAGCCCCTTATCGGCAAGTCCGGGACGATTTCCCTGGTGGTCACCAGGGTGGGCCACATCGGGTTCGCCGTCTCCGAGCACAAGAAGCTGACCGCCGTGGAGTTCCGGCCCGACGGCATGATCCGCCTTGAGCGCGAGAGCGGGTGGGCCGTGATCGACCCGGAGCAGGTCGTCGCTGTCGTGTGGAACGGCGACGCGGAGAACTCGCCGGGCCAGTTCCTGTAACAGGCTCCTCGCCTGCCCGCACACCCTCGCCTGCCCGCACACCCTCGGCGGCCCGGCGCCTTCCCCGGGCGGGCGCGGCTCGGTGCTGAACGATATCCGTCAGCTGACCGATGTCTCCGGCTGCAACTTGCAGCACTATTTGTCACGCAACTGGCATCGGATTGTTCCGTGTGGTTCGGTTTACCTGGAACGCCATGCCTAACACCTGCGCGGATAGGGCCGTGTCCGTCACGTCCGTGTCCTGCCGGAGCTCAAAGGAGGCACCGTGACCGGCAACGTTTCTTCCCCGGCCAGCACCAGGTTCCTGACCGTGTTCGAGGCGGCGACGATCTTGCGGGTGTCGAAACAGACCGTGTACCGCCTCGTGCACGCCGGTGACCTCCAGGCGATCCGGGTCGGCCGGTCCTTCCGCATCCCGGCGAACGTGGTGGGGCCCCACGCACCCGCTGTCCCGCGCAAGGCATGACTTAGCCCGACTTGACCCGTAGATCATCTCTAGCTACATTATGTAGCTATATGATTACAGTACGAAGTCGATCCGGAGAGGGCGGGCCGTCATCATGCGCGACACCTGGACCTGAACACCTGCCCAGCTGGCCGACGGAGGAAGCCGATGAGCACGCCAACGCAACCCGGCCGCCCGCCATGGCGCCCATGAGCAGCGATCAGGGTACGGCGGCCCGGGAGAACCTGGACCGCGCCAGGCGGAAGATCCTGCGGGCCGCCGACACCTTCGACCGCCGGGACCACGTGATGACGGCCGCGGCCTATCAGCTGCACGTCACGGCGACCGCCCACTCCGCCGCCTGCGATCGCCCCGGGTTCGTCCCCGACGAGTACGTCGCCAGCCTGACCGGCCAGGACCTGCACAGCCCCGCCGCGGATCCGCTGATCCTGGCCGCCGAGCTATGCACCGCCGGCATGTGGCAGCGCACCGGGGGCGGCTACCGCGTACTCGACTGGCCAGCCGTCCAGATGTGCATCGACCACGTGCGCGAGCTCAGGGCCGTCGACAAGCGGGTACCTGTGCGGCAGCGGCAGGACCACGCCCGGATATACCGGTCGATGGAGGGATTGCGCGCCGACGAGGCAGGCGAGACAGCCGGGATGTCCCGGTTCGGGCAGCGGATCGGGCCCGCCGCCGCCGCCAGCTTCCGCTGCGCCGCCTGCGGCGAGATGGCGGGCGTCGTGAAGGTCGCCCGGGCAGGCTCCAGCGTCGATATGGGGCCGCCCCTGGGCCGCGAGACCTACCACCGCGACGCCGTTGTCGTGGACTACTTCCTCGGCACGGCCAGCAGGTTCGCCGACGCCGCCACCCTGGAGGCAGTCCGGGAGGTGGTCACCAGCGATGCACCCAACCCGGTCGCGCTCAGGCGGATCGACTGGGAGCTGGCCCCCTTCTACTGTCCCGATTGCGACCTGAACTACTGCCGCGCCGACTGGAATGCCTTCCCGGTCTTCGATGAGGGCTTCTACGACTGCACCATAGGCATCTGCCCAAGCGGCCACCGTCACACCGTTAACGACTGAGGCGCCTGGTCTAACGGCGCAGGCCGATAAGTCATCGGCCCATCACTCCCGCAGCGCGCTCGGCGACGGCGCGGTCGGGACAGAACGATCTGGCGGTTCCTGCGCCGCGTATCGGCCCACTACAGTAGACGGACATCTTGCCGCTCTGTAGCGGGCGCGGCCCGAGGCAAGGAAACGATCGTGTGTCCCAGGCCGGGAGATGATGTGACACCCTCTGTTATTGCCGGGCCCCGGCCCTCCCATCACTCCGGCCCCGGCTACGTGGCGAACCCCCAAGCGCCTGACTTCGAACTAGACGAGCCGCTGAGAAACGCCGCGGCACGGTGGCTCAACCTTGTTCCCGCCGAACACCGCCATGACGGCCGGGAATCGGCGGCGGATGCCCTGGAGACGCTGCGGGAACACACGCGCAGCTGCCCTGATCATCCGGTTGGGGCGCTGTGGGCGGCCCATCGCCACCTGAGGGATCCGGTGCCCGCGGTCCGGATCGCGTCGCTCGTGCTCGCCTCGGAGGCGCTGTGGTGGCTCGGGCATTTTGAGGATGCACGCCGGGCCGCCCAGGCGGCGGCCGACGCTGATCCGGCGTCGGCCCAGGCGCTGTGGCGCCTGGCGGTGGCGCTGTACCGCCAGGGCCGGTTCGATGAGGCGGGCGGACGCCTCGATGACCTTCTGGAATCGGCCAGCCGGTTCGCTCCTGGGTGGGCGCTGCGCGGCCAGGTCAAGGTCTGGCTCGACGCGGACAACCCGGAGGCGGGGCGGGCCGACTTCGCCGCCGCGGCGGCGCTCACCCCCGGTCCGGGCACCTGGGTGGTGCCGTACCGGATGGCGGGCGCTGACTTCCAGGCGGAGGCTGATGCAGAGATCAGGGTTCATGACTCCCAGACGGGCGGTTCCTCCGGCGCCCTAGCGGAGGTGGCGTTGCTGCCGGACAAGTCGCGGGTCGAGCGGGGTGTAGATCCGGATCGCCGGTGGCATCTGGAAGGGCCCAGCACCGGGGGCGGCGATTCGGACAGCTTGTTTGTCGGGCTGGGCGGGGACTTCGCTGCGAGGGCACGCTCGCGCGTCGTCTTCGGGATGAGGTTCGTTCTTTACCAGCGGAACATCGAGAACCTCTGTGAGGACAGGGCGTCTCTGCGCGAGGAGATCCGCAAGTCGGTGGCCGAGCTTTTCGACGCGGCTCTCGAGACCCGCGCGCCGATCGCGATCAAGGGTGCGCCCGAGCAACACGCCGAGGGCGCAAACATCCCAGGGGATGAGGACGGCTAGCGCCAGGCCAGTACCTGTTCGAGCCCGGCCAGAATGACGTTATGAGTTCCGCAGTGCTCAGGACCGGGCAGGTCATCTTCCTCAACGGGACATCCAGTTCCGGCAAGTCGAGCGTCGCCGAGGAGCTCCTGCTGGTCCTGGACCGCCCCTTCTTCCACATGTCCGTCGATGCGATCAACCAGATGCGCGCCCGGCAACGCACGCTGGAACTGGGGCCCGACGCGCTTGCCGCCGTCCTGGCCCGGACCAGGGCGGGCTTTCACCGCGCGGTCGCGGGCATGGCGCAAGCCGGCAACGACCTGGTCGTCGACTACGTCCTCAGCGAGCAGTGGCGCCTGCTTGACTGCCTGACCGTGCTCGACGGCTTGGACGTCGTCTTCGTCGGCGTCCGCTGCTCAGGACGGGAACTGGCACGACGGGAACAGGCACGCGGCGACCGGGAGCCCGGACAGGCCGCCGCCCAGCTCCGGCAGGTGCACTCCTACGGGAGCTACGACATCGAATGCGACACCACCACCGCCACGCCGCGGGAGTGCGCCCTGTTGATCAGCCAATCCCTCGCCCGGCTCCCTGCCCCGCGAGCCTTCGACCGCCTTAGATCCGCCCTCGCGGGCTGACCGGGCGCCGACCCGCCCGGACCGGTCAAGCCCGCGCATGATGTCGATATCGGACGGCAGGGTTTCTGCATTTGTCTGTTGCACCAGATTTGTCTGTTGTGCCAGTTACGCGTCGACTTCTCAGGTCGTAGGGTGGGGGTAGCTGGCGGCCGTGGGTGTGAGTCCAGCCAGGTTTCGGGTTCCTTACTAAGGAGCAGGCAGCATACGACGCTTTTTGGTCTGCGCTGCCTTGACCAGACCAGCAAGCGCTTCAGCACACTGAGTGGAAGGGAAACGTCGTGGCTGAGCATCCCAATGTCGGTCTCATCCGGAAGGCAATCTCGACCTTCAATCGGGGAGATTTCGACACCTATCGGGAGTACTTTACTGAAGACGTCGTCTGGCACGTTGGGGGAAACCATCCCTTGAGTGGCGACTACCGTGGGCGAGACGCGATCTTCGAATACTTTGAGCAGGTCCGGAATCTCACCGGTGGGGGCTTGCGGAGCGAGCCTCAGGATATCCTCGCCGACGATTCGCACGGCGGCGTCTTCACGCGGGTAACGGCGGACCGAGATGACAGGCATCTGGACGTCGTGCTAGCTCAGGCCTATCGGATTAATCCCGACGGGAAGTTCACCGAATACTGGGCCCTGGCTGATGATCAGGACGCGGTAAACGCTTTCTGGTCGTAGCGGAACACCGCCTTACGGAATAGATGTGTGTACGTGGACGCAGTGCCTGGAGGCCAGCAATGACTGAACATCCGAATGCCGCCGATGTGCGGCGGACCTGGGAGGCGTGGAACAGCGGCCGTCTGGATGTCCTCAGAGAGTACTTCTCTGAAGACGTCGTCCTGCACTTTGCCGGGAACAATGCCATGAGCGGCACGTACCGAGGACGAGAGGCGGTGATGGATGCGCTGGTCAGAGCCAGCCAGGGATGGGACCCGCAGGGGGATGTGGAGAGCTTCCTTGCCAGTGACGATCACCTGATGATCTTCAATCACGTCACCGGCGAGCACGAAGGGACGCCCTACAACGTGGTCCCGGTGATCGCGATGAAGCTTGATGCCGATGGCAAAGTGACGGAGGTATGGTCCCTCGCCGACGATCAGAGAGCGTTTGACCAGTTCTGGTCGTGACTGATCCCTGGGCGTAGCCGGTCATACGTCGAAGTACAGTTGGAACTTTTGGTGCCGGTTGCGGAACCTGCGATCATGCTGCTGAGCTGGGATTTCAGCGCATCGGTTCGCGTCGTTTGGCACTGCTGATCGATGTCAGCCGGAACAGAGCGCCGGTATCACCGGCCCGCCTTCTGGGGCAGTGTCGCTAACTGGCCGCCATAATGGGCGGATGGATGATCTCGGGGCACCGGTCGTTTCTTTCGACGAGTTCGACTCCATCAGGCCAGCCGGCCGGATCGTGGCGACCAGCGGCGGTTTCGATCCGATCCATCCCGGTCACATCAGCTCGATCCAGGCGTCAGCGCAGTTCGGCGACGTCGTAGTGGTCATCGTCAACGGTGATGCCTTCCTGCGGGCGAAGAAGGGCCGTCCGTTCCAGGATCTGCAGACGCGCTGCCTGATCGTGTCCGCCATCCGCGGTGTTGACTTCGTCGTGCCGTTCGAGATCGACGGTGATGCCACCGTCCGTGAGGCACTGCGGCGGCTGCGGCCCGCTGTCTTCACCAAGGGCGGCGACCGGGTCGATGAACGGTCAATACCGGAGTGGGACGTGTGCTCCGAGCTGGGCATCGAGGTAGTCAGCGGTGTCGGGGCGGACAAGCAGTGGTCGTCCAGCTGGTTCCTCGATGCATGGCGGGCCTCTCAGGCTTCCGGCTAGCGGACGTTGCCGCTCCCGCTATTCAGTAAGGACGTAATCAAAGGGGATAAGGCAGACTGGCTATGTATGAGCCTGGCCGCTCCTGAAGAACCGCTGGTTAAACTGCTGATAAATGGTATTAGATAGGAAGGGAAATGAATCAGAAAAAATATGTGATTGCACACAGGGGTGTGACTGATAACTCCCTGGAAAACACTCTGGACGCATTCTCTGCTGCTATCGATGCCGGAGCGGACATGATTGAATTTGACGTGCGTAAAATCCGAACCGGTGAGATGATAGCTTTCCACGATTCGCAGATTGATGGCACTGACCTTTCCGAGCTTGACAGAAAGCAAATTACCAACTCTACTGGCACGGAGCCCGCCCTCTTTTCCGATATTTTGAAGCTTTGCGTGGGTCGAGTTATGCTTGATATCGAGCTGAAGGAAGACGGGTATGTTGGTGAAGTAATTGAGGGAATAAAAGCGGCATCAGCAAAAGACCGGGTTATTGTAACGTCGTTCTTGCCCGACGCAATCGCTCAGGCCAAGAGTTTCGCTCCATCAATTAAAACAGGGCTGCTTGTCGGCGTCGGCTCGCCTAAACCATATTTGCGCACTCGAATTAAAGAGTTGTATCCAGTCGAACTGGCTCAAAGTATATCTGCTGACTATATTGCACCTCACTACACTCTGGCCAAACTAGGTGTTATAAAAAGATCATCCGCTGCCGGGATTCCATGTCTTGTCTGGACTGCGAACACCGAAAAAGAGATTCGGCGTCTAGCCGCAGACCCCAGGGTAGCGGGGATCATTACCGACAAAACAGCCTTGGCGCGAAGCATCGTCGGTTAATTAGTCGATGCGGTTGATACGTCCGCTGTGCCTACAAAGAGGCGTTTTAGTCGTGCCGAACAGCGAGGTGCTTCCTGCCAGGAGGTCGATGCTGATCGTCGGCGTAGGTCGCGGGTCTGCGCCGTCGATGCCGTCATCACCGCCCAGACGGAACAGCGACGGAACAGCACCCCGTCCGCGTCGCAACGGCGCAGGTCACGGCCTCCTTAGCCGTCAGACGTCGTAGTACAGCTCGAACTCGTGCGGGTGGGGGCGCAGGCGGATCTGGTCGAGCTCGACGGTCCGCTTGTAGTCCAGCCAGACCTCGATGAGGTCCTCGGTGAACACGCCGCCTTCGGTGAGGAAGGCGTGGTCGGCCTCCAGGTTGTCCAGCACCTCATCGAGCGAGCCGGGTACCTGCGGGATGGCAGCCGCCTCATCCGGCGGGAGCTCGTACAGGTCCTTGTCCACGGGCTCCGGCGGCTCGACCTTGTTCTTGATGCCGTCCAGGCCCGCCATCAGCATCGCGGCGAACGCGAGGTACGGGTTGCAGGACGGATCGGGAACCCGGAACTCGACGCGCTTGGCCTTCGGGTTCGTGCCGGTGATCGGGATCCGCGCGCAGGCCGAGCGGTTGCGCTGCGAGTAGACCAGGTTGACGGGGGCCTCGAAGCCGGGGACGAGCCGGTGGTAGGAGTTCGCGGTCGGGTTCGTGAAGGCCAGCAGCGACGGCGCGTGCAGGAGCAGCCCGCCGATGTAGTACCTGCCGGTGTCCGACAGGCCCGCGTAGCCCACCTCGTCGTAGAACAGGGGCGCGCCGTCCTTCCAGATGGACTGGTGGCAGTGCATCCCGTTGCCGTTGTCGCCGAACAGCGGCTTCGGCATGAACGTCACGGTCTTGCCCGCCGCGCGGGCGGTGGACTTGACGATGTACTTGTACGCCATCAGCGTGTCGGCCATGGCCAGCAGCGGCCGGAACCTGATGTCGATCTCGGCCTGGCCGGCCGTGCCGACCTCGTGGTGCTGCATCTCGACCTCGATGCCGCACGAGATCAGGTTGGCGACCATTTCCGAGCGCAGGTCGGTGTAGTGGTCCATCGGCGGCACAGGGAAATAGCCGCCCTTGTACCTGGGCTTGTAGGCGAGGTTGCCGCCGGCCTCGTCCTTGCCGGTGTTCCAGGCGCCTTCCACGGAGTCGATGTGGTAGTAGCCCTCGTTCGCCGAGGTCGAGAAGCGGGCCGAGTCGAAGATGTAGAACTCCGCCTCGGGGCCGAAGTACGCCGTGTCCCCGATCCCCGTGCCGCGCAGGTAGTCCTGCGCCTTGCGGGCCACGTTGCGCGGGTCCCTGCTGTACGGGGCGCCGGTCAGCGGGTCATGAACGAAGAACGTGAGGTTCAGCGTCTTGCGCGCGCGGAACGGGTCGAGCATCGCGGTGGCCGCGTCCGGCAGCAACTGCATGTCAGACTCGTGGATCTGCTGGAAGCCGCGGATCGACGAGCCGTCGAACATGAGGCCGTCGGTGAAGACGCTGTCACCAAAGGACTCCGCGGGCACGGTGAAGTGCTGCATCGTCCCCGGCAGGTCGCAGAACCTGACGTCGATGAACTCCACGTTCTCCGCGGAGATGAAGCGGAGGACTTCCTCGGCACTGCTGAACATCAACCCTCCCGGGTACGGGACACGCTTTCGGTTCTCACGGCACGCGTTCGGTTCTCACCCATGCGATTCGGACGCTAGCCGCCGGCAATTTCCGCGCCGTGTCTGCCGTGTTTCGCGGATGTTACGGCTCAGCGCACGGCTCTGGGCTCCCATTATCGTCCGCCGCCCGGTCGGCGTTCGGTTCATCGGCGGCGTGGCCGGACCGGTGTCGTGGCCCGCCGCTCGCCCGCCGACGCGGAACGGATACCGTGGTGGGGTGGCCAGCAAGTCCCGTAACCGCGGTGGCGCAACCCGCGCCAGATCCGCCGCCAGGCGCGCTGGCACCGCCCGGGCAGGTAATACGCAGTCTGGCGCCGCGCAAGATCGCTCCCCACGGGCCCGCACCACACAGGCTGGCGCCGCGCAAGCTGGCACCGCGCAAGCTGGCACCGCGCAGCTGACTGCCCCCGCGGCCACCGACGCCGACCCGGCGGCACCCCAGGGGCGGGAGAGGCCGAAGACCGGAGCGTATCCCGGCCAGCAGTTCGGCCTGCCCGAGCGGGGCCCGAGGTCGGTGGCCAGCATTAACCGGCGGGTCCTGGCGCTGTTCGTCGACTGGCTGCTCAGCCTGGTCATCGCGTACTGGCTGACGCACTCGACGTACTGGACGATCGCCGTCTTCGCCGTCGAGGTTTACGTGCTCACCGCGCTGACCGGCACCACGGTGGGGAAGCGGCTTTGCGGTATCCGCGTGATCAGGACCGGTGGCGGCCTCGTCGGCTTCCGCTGGGCTCTGGTGCGGACGGCGCTCCTGCTGACCGTCGTCCTGCCGCTGCTCACCGACTTCGACAGGCGGGGCGTGCACGACCGGGCCGCGGACACCATCGTGGTGCGCCTGTAAAAGGCGAACCAAATCGAGCCCCGCGGATATCGCGGCCTGTACCTCAGCGTGCCTTGGGCTTGGGCATCCTGGGCGGCCTGACGTTCCTCGGGATCGGGCCCTTGGGAGCCTGCAGTGACGGCTGCAGCGCCTTCAGCCGGTGGTTGAGGTCGCTGATCGCAGCTGGCTTGAGGTTGCGGGGCAGGCGCATGACCTTCCGCTGCAGCTTGCTGATCGGGATCTGACCCTCCTCGTTCCCCACCTGGAATTCGAAGATGGGCACCTCATAAGCGACCCGGGCGACGCGCTTCTTCTCCGCGGCGAGCAGGCTGGCCAGCCGGGTGGGGGAGCCCTCCCCGACCAGGATGACGCCCGGCCTGCCTACGGCCCTGTGCACCACGTCCAGGTTCCTGTTAGCGGCAATAGCAGGCGTCACGGTCCAGTTGCCGCGCATGTTCTCCAGCACCGCCGCGGCCGCACCCGGCTGTCCCTCGATGGCCGCGTACTGGGCCCTCTGGGCGAACCTGCCGAACAAGATCATCGCGACCAGCACGCCGAGCAGCACGCCCAGGGGGATGAGCAACGGGGCCAGCCCGGTGAACAGCCCGACGATCACCAGCACGGCCAGGATGCCGAGCCCGCTGCCGAAGACGATCGGCATCGCCTTGGGGTTGGAGCGCTGTACCAGCCCCGCCATCATGCGTATCTGCTTCAGCCGCCCGGCGTTAGCCAACTCCTGAGCCGCATCCACGTTGAGGGAAGGGTCAGCAGACCGGGGCTTTCTCGACATGCGCGCCATGCTCCGCAGCATACGGTTCCGCCGCCCCGGACAGAAACCGCCAGGCCAACAGAAAAGTCAGCATCGCGCCTCCAGGCTGGCTCGATGTGGCATCAGCCCGGTTCAAACCGACCCCGTTGCCGCATCAGGCCGGCGTTGGCGCGGGCAGGCGATCGGGCGTGTCGTATTTGCGCGGCCGCGGTCGCTCATGGCCACGCCAGCGCACCTCTCGGCCGAGCCGATTCGTAACCGGGTTCGGTGCTCGATGGCCTGCGCGTAGAGCCGGCCGGCCCGGTAGGAGGAGCGCACCAGCGGCCCGGACATGACCCCGGCGAACCCGAGGGCCAGCGCCTCCTCGCGGAGTTCGACGAACTCCTCCGGCTTGACCCAGCGCTCCACCGGATGGTGCCGCGGCGTCGGGCGCAGGTACTGCGTGATGGTGAGCAGCTCGCACCCGGCGGCCCGCAGGTCCCGCATGGCCCCGGTGATCTCGTGCCGTTCCTCGCCCAGCCCCAGGATCAGGTTGGACTTCGTGACCAGCCCCGCCTCGCGCGCCGCGCGCAGCACGTCGAGCGAGCGCAGGTACCTGAACCCCGGCCTGATGCTGCGGAAGATGCGCGGCACGGTTTCGATGTTGTGCGCCAGGACCTCGGGCCGGGCGCCGAAGACCTCGGCGAGCCGGTCCGCCTCGGCGTTGAAGTCGGGTATGAGCAGCTCGACGCCGCAGCCGGGTACGGCCGCGTGGATCTCGCGGCAGACCTGCGCGTATAGCCAGGCCCCGCCGTCGGCCAGGTCGTCGCGCGCGACGCCGGTCACCGTCGCGTATTTCAGGCCCATCGCGGCGACGGACTCGGCGACCCGCCGCGGTTCCCCCTCGTCGAGCGGCGCGGGCTTGCCGGTGTCGATCTGGCAGAAGTCGCAGCGCCGCGTGCACACCTCGCCGCCGATGAGGAACGTGGCCTCGCGGTCTTCCCAGCACTCGAAGATGTTCGGGCAGCCCGCCTCCTCGCAGACCGTGTGCAGTCCCTCGCTGCGGACCAGGGTCTTCAGCTCGGTGTACGACGGCCCGGTGCGCAGCCTGGTCTTGATCCAGGGCGGCTTGCGCTCGATCGGGACCTGGCTGTTGCGGGCTTCGAGGCGCAGCATGCGCCGGCCCTCCGGGGCGAGTACCACCTCTCCAGGGTATGGCGCGGTCGGCCGAGGATGATAAGCGGGAAGCCGCGCGGCCTAGCCCAGCGGAAGATCAGGCGATGGCGGCGACCTCACCGCTGAGGGCGGCCAGGTCGTAGAGCTGACGCCAGGCACGGTAGCCGAGCGAGGCGGCCAGGTGCTGTTGCACGGCGGGGGTGACGTCCGCGACGGTGACGGGGCGCCCGGCCTCGACCGACAGCGTGGTCACGCCCGCGTCCCTGATGCCGCACGGGACGATCCGGTCGTACCAGTACAGGTCGCAGTCGCAGTTCAGCGCGAAGCCGTGCATGGTGACGCCCTTGGCGACGCGTGCGCCGATCGCGCCGACCTTCCGCGCGGGCCACGCGCGGTCACCAGAGCCACCGCAGATCCACGCGCCGCTGCGGCCCGCGATTCGCTCTGCGGTGACCCCGAAGTCGGCGCAGGTCCGGATCATCGCCTCCTCGAGCGCCCGCACGTAGGCGACCACGTTCCAGCGGCTCGCGCAGCTTGATGATCGGGTAGCCGGTGAGCTGCCCGGGCCCGTGCCAGGTGATCTTGCCGCCGCGGTCGACGTCGATGACCGGCGCGCCCGGGTCGCCGAACGGCCGGTCCGATGCGGCCGTCCGCTTGCCCGCCGTGTACACGGGCTCGTGCTCGAGCAGCAGGCAGCTGTCGGGAACCTGGTCGGCCACCCGCCTGGCGTGCACGCGGCGCTGGAACTCCCAGCCCTCGACGTAGCTGACCAGGGAAGATCCGAAGGTAAAGTACCCGAGCTCGCTCACTTTCCCCAGCTTACGCGCAGGTCTGCGGCCACGCCGCCGGTCCGTACGCCGGTCCGCACGGTGGCCCGTCCCGTGGCCCGGCTAGCGGCCCGCCCATCCACCGGGCGCAGAATGATTATGTGATCGACGAGGCTCAGCTCCGCCAGATGAGTCCGGACGAGCGGCGGGATCTGGCCCGCGCCCTGGCCGCTATCGGCCTGCCACACGTGATGGACCCGCAGGTCCGGCGGCGCAGGCAGTTCGGCCTGATGCTGATGGCGGCGTGCTGTATCGGGCTGGCCGGCTGGATCGCGTTCCTCATCCTGACCCTGCCCGCCCGGTATACCTCCAGTGACTGGCGGGCCGTCTGGGTCGGGCTGGACATCGCCGAGCTGGCCGGGTTCGCCGCGACGGCCTGGGCGGCCTGGTACCAGCGCCAGGTCGTCATCTTCTTCATGATCATCACCGGGACGCTGCTTGTCTGCGACGCGTGGTTCGACACGGCGCTCGACTACGGTTCGAATGGCTTCACGATGAGCGTGCTCAGCGCGCTGCTGGCCGAGTTCCCGCTCGCGTTCATCATGTTCGCCGCCGCCATCCGGCTCGTCCGGGTCACCTTCCACACGGTGATGGAGCTCGCCGGGATCACCGGTTCTGTCCCGCCCTTGTGGCGGGTGCCGCTGCTCGCCGCCGGTCTGGAGGAGGCTCTCCCCGCCCAGCTGAGGCAGGGGCCCGACCCCGTCCCGGCCGGAGACGTCCCCGCCGGCGACCGCTCTCCGCCTTAAAACGGATCGGCCGTGGTGTCACGCCGACCGGTCCGGCCGCGTCGTAGAGGGCACAAAGGACGGAAGGAGTAGCCATGGCAGTCGAGGCCGGGCCGGACGCGGGCCGCGAGCCCAGCTCCATTTCAGACCGCTACGCGACGTTCAAGCCGCTGATGTTCTCGATCGCCTACCGGATGACCGGAAGCATCGCCGACGCCGAGGACATCGTGCAGGAAGCGTTCCTGCGGTTGACGCGCGTGCTCGGCGAGGGCGCCAGCATCACCTCGCCCAAGGCCTACCTGGCCACGGTCACCACCCGGCTGGCGATCAGCCACCTGCGGTCCGCGCGGGTGCGCCGCGAATCCTACGTGGGCACCTGGCTGCCCGAGCCGCTCGTCGCGGGGACTGAGCACGCCGAGCCCGATCCGGCGGACCAGGCGGAGATGTCCGATTCCCTGTCCATGGCCTTCCTCGTCCTGCTGGAGAGCCTGTCACCGACCGAGCGCGCCGTGTTCCTGCTGCACGAGGTGTTCGGCTACGACTACGGCGAGATCGCCGAGATCACCGGCAAGTCCGAGCCGAACTGCCGGCAGATCTTCGCCCGCGCCCGCCACCACGTGGACGAGGGCAAGCCGCGCTTCGAGGCCTCCCGCGAGCAGCGCGAGGAGGTGGCCCGCCGTTTCCTCGCCGCCACCGCGGGCGGCGACCTGAACGCGCTGTTCGAGCTGCTCGCGCCCGACGTGATCATGGTGGGCGACGGCGGCGGCAAGGCCCAGGCCGTGGGCACGCCGGTGCTCGGGCGCGACCAGGTGGCCCGGTTCATCCTCGGGCTGGTCCGCAGGCTCAACCTGCTCGACGTGCGCATCGAGCTGGCCTGGGTCAACGGCCAGCCAGGCGCGGTGTCCTACGACACCGAAGGCCGGGTCATCAGCGTCCTGGCCTTCGACGTCGCCGACGGGATGGTGCAGGCGCTCCGCTCCGTCGTGAACCCCGACAAGCTCCGCCACCTCGGCCCGGTCTCTGATCTGGCCCTGCGTCAGGAGCACGACTTACCCTGTCGGCTATGGCCACCGATTTCACCGAGGAAACCGCTGCCGACGCGGTCGTGGACAGCTTCGCCGACACGCCGGACCCGCGGCTGCGCGAGCTGCTGACTCACCTGGTCAGGCACCTGCACGCCTTCGTCAGGGACACCGAGCCCACGATCGGCGAGTGGCAGTGCGCCATCGAGTTCCTCACCGCGACCGGCCAGAAATGCGATGACGAGCGGCAGGAATTCATTCTCCTGTCGGACGTGCTCGGCATCTCCATGCTGGTGGAAACGATCAACAACAGGAAGACCGAGGGCGCCACCGAATCCACCGTGCTCGGCCCCTTCCACGTGGTGGCCTCACCGCGCCGCGAACTCGGCGACACCATCGATCTCGTGGGCTCCGGTACGCCCTGCGTGGTGGAAGGCCGGGTGCTCTCGGCCGACGGCACCCCGCTGCCAGGCGCCGTGCTTGACGTCTGGCAGGCCAGCGACCAGGGCTTCTACGACGTTCAGCAGCCCGAGGTGCAACCGCGCGGCAACGGCCGCGGCCTGTTCACCGCCGGCCAGGACGGCGCCTTCTGGTTCCGCACCGTCGTGCCGACCTCCTACCCGATCCCGACCGACGGCCCGGTCGGCACGCTGCTGGCCGCGACGAAGCGTCACGGCAACCGGCCGGCGCACATCCACTTCATCGTGACGGCCCCCGGCCACCGCGAACTGACCACGCACATCTTCGTGGCGGGCGGCCCCTACATCGAATCGGACGCCGTCTTCGCGGTAAAGAAGAGCCTGATCACCGAGTTCACGCCCATCGACGACCCGGACCAGTCAGCCAGGTACGGCCTCACCGGCCCGTTCCGCAAGGCAACCTTCGACATCGTCCTGCAGCCGCAGACCTGAAAGCTGACCGCCCGGGCCGCTGGCCGCGCTTCTCTTTACCCCGAACGGCGGTGGTTATCGTCCCCGGCCCGCACCACCGTCAGGGCGCGGCCGGAGCCATTTTCCCGGCTCGTCATGAATGACGCGCGTTCGCCCGGGTAGCCGCGACAGCGGAGACGTCCGCGCGCAGGGTGCGGCGGCAAAGGGGTTTCATGCTTCAAGCCGTGCTGCTGGCTGCGATCGTGGCGGCGCCGTTGGGATCGGCGACCTTGTTCCTGCCCATCCGGCGGCGTGCCCGCGGCGCCGGGACCTGGCCGACGGTGCGGCGGTTCGCGCTCGCCGTGATCGGCACCGCCGTGCTGGCCGCGGCCGTGGCGCTCATCCTGCGGGCGATTGGGGCATCCGAGCACAACCTGGTGGCCGGGGTCGCGGGCCTGGTGTTCGCGAGCCTGATCTGGCTGCCGGTGACCAGGCGGTGGTCGGCCCGCGCCCACATCTGCTGGGCGTCCAGCATCTTCCTGTTCGTGGTGTACCTGGTCTACGCGCTCGAGTGGACCTTCGACAGCCACCTGGGGCCCGCCAGCACCGCGGGCGGTCTGCTGCTCTGGGTGCTGGAGGTCTTCGCCGCCCTGCTGTGCTGCGCGTACCTGTGGGAGATCTGCGATGCGCTCGGCACCGAACACTGGCGGCGCCGGATCACCCCGGCCACCAGGCTGTCCGTGCCGGAGAGCGAGCTGCCCATGGTCAGCCTGCACGTCCCGGCGCACAACGAGCCGCCGGACATGGTCATCGACACGCTGCGCTCGCTGCTCCGTCTCGACTATCCGCGCTATGAGGTCATCCTGATCGACGACAACACCGATGACGAGGACCTGTGGCGGCCGGTGGAGGCCTGGTGCGCGCGCCACGCGGTCAAGTTCGCCCACCTGGCGAACTGGCCGGGCTACAAGTCGGGGGCGCTGAACTACGCGCTGCGCAGGCTTACCTCCCCGGAGGCCGAGGTCATCGGCGTCATCGACTCGGACTACCAGATCGAGCCCGGGTTCCTACGCCGTTGCGCCCCGGCGTTCGCCGATCCATGGATCGGCTTCGTCCAGTCACCGCAGGACTACCGGGACTGGACCCAGGCGCGCTACTACCGGCGGCTGTACTACTCCTACAAGTACTTCTTCGCTGTCTCGCAGCCGTCACGCAATGAGCACGACGGCGCCATCTTCGCCGGGACCATGGGGCTGATCCGGCGCGTGGTCCTCGAACAGCTCGGCGGCTGGGACGAATGGTGCATCACCGAGGACGCCGAGCTGTCGCTACGGCTGCTGCGGGCCGGCTGGCACGGACTGCACGTGGACCAGTCGTGGGGCCACGGGGTCATGCCGCTGACGTTCGAGGCGCTCAAGGGCCAGCGGTACCGGTGGTGCTTCGGCGGCATCCAGGTCCTGCGCATGCACTGGCGCTCGCTCATGCCCGGTCGGCAGAGCCGGGAGAACCACCTGACCGCGGGACAGCGCTGGGCCTACCTGGCGGGCGGCGCGCAATGGTACGGCGACCTGCTCGGCCTGCTGTTCTTCATTTTCCTGCTGGCTGGCGCGGCGAACCTGGCCACCGGGGGAGGCCAGCTGTTCCGCAAGCTGACCGTGTTCCTGGTCGCCGCGGTCCCGGCGATGGTGCTGCTCGGGCTGGTCCGCGCGGTGTCCCTGCTGCGCCGCGGCACCGGCGCCACCTGGCGCGACGCGCTCGGCGCGTTCTTCATCTGGCAGTCCACCTCGCTCGTGGTGGCGCGCGCGTCGGTGCTCGGCCTGTTCGCCAAGAAGGCCGCGTTCCTGCGTACCCCGAAGACCAGCGAGCGGACCAGGTGGTGGGAGGCGCTCCGGGCCAACTGGGCCGAGTCCACGCTCGCGCTGTTCGGCTTCGCGGGCATCGTGGGCGCGCTGACCAAGGCCACCCAGCTGAGCGGCCCGCTGCTGGCCGGCCTGCTCCTGGTCCCGACGCTCGGCCTGGCCGCCGCGCCCGTCAACAGCTGGGCCGCCCGCCGGGCGGCGCTGCCCGCCGGGCTGCGTTCGCGGCGGGCTACCGAGGGCAGCCGGGACCGGCGCTCGTTCGCGGCCGGGGTGGCGACGGGGGGAGCGATCGCCGTGCTCGGCGTCGCGATCGCGGCCATCGCCCTGCTGTTCACCGGTCACCAGGCGGTGCAGCCCCCGAACCTGGTCGGTCCGGCCCAGGGCAGCAGCTCGGCTCCCGCCAGCCCGTCCCACTCGCCGTCCAGCTCCCCGTCCGCGACTCCCTCGTCGTCCCCGTCCGCCTCGCCAACCCCCACCCCCACCCCCACCCCCACCCCAGTCCCACCCCCACTCCCACCCCGACCCCTTCCGGCTCGCCCTCCGCCACGACTTCCAGCACCCCGTGATCACTACGTCAGTGGATCTCGCGGCGGATGGTGCGGACGGGCCGATTCACAAGGGCAGCGCGATCCAGATCGCGGCGCAGCGGGCTATCCGGAGGACGTGGCCTGACCACTGGCCGGTGTCCACCCAGCTTCCTGCTCTCTGCACAGCCGGGATCAGCAGGTGGTAGAGCCCTTGATCACGGGAATTACGTGTCTGCGTAGTCATGAGCCGAGCTTGTTTCACCTGGTCAACGGCTATGCCGGGTCGCCGCCGGGGGAACTACGGATTCGTCACCCCAACCGGGCCTCGGTCGTGCGCGTACTGCCCCGGCGGGTCGCTGGTCAGATCGGGTACCGGGTCGGCTCGGTGGTGTACCGGCGCCCTGCGGGGGTGGTCCACTGGATGTTTCCGCTGGCCAGCTGCTCGACTTGCCACCGCGGGTGCTGCTTGACCCGGTGATCGCGCCGGCACTTCGGGTGGCCGTTACAGATGCACGTCCGTCCGCCGGCCTCGTAGGGGATGTTGTGCTCGAAGTCGGCCTGGGCGGCGGGCCGCCGGCAGGCCGGCCCGGTGCAGGTGGCGTACCGGACCTGGGCCAGGTGCCGGAGCAGGACCCCCGGATCATGGCCGGCGGCCTCGCGGCGGTGCTCGCACGGGTCGGTGGTGACCGGCTCGATGGCCACGATCAGGTCGCGCTGGCCGGGGATCCCGGTGGACAGCCGCCACGTCCCGTACCCGCCGGGCGGCCCGGGTCCGTGTTCGGCGGTGAAGGCGAACCCACGGCCTGCGGGCGGGCCGGGCCCGGCGCGCGCGCCCGGTTCTGGTCGTTTTGGCTGGTTCGGTGCCGGCCTGGCGCAGCCGTGGCCGATGGCGTGGCCGTGCTGGTCGGTGACGGTCAGGCACCAGGTGGTCTTCGGGTTGCGGGCGGCGGCGCGGGCCAGGTCGCGGGCCAGGGCGGGGTCGACCGGGCCGATCCCGGCGGCCTCGCCGGGCCGGCGGCCAGGCCCAGCATGGTGGCCAGCGGCACCGTCAGGTTGAGCCGGCCCACGAACCCAGGCGGGACCGCGCCCGCGGCCGGTCCGCCAGGTCCCCGAGGCTCGCCCGGGCCGGAACCGCCATCGCCCGGTCCGCCACCGTCCGGGCCGTCACCATCCGCGAAGTCACTGTCCGGGCCGCCATCGTCCGGGCCCTCACCGTCCGGGCCCTCACCGTCCGGGCCGTCACCATCCGCGAAGTCACTGTCCGGGCCGTCACCGTCCGGGCCGTCACTGCCCGCGCCGGGCCCCCTGGTGCCGGAGTCGTCTGCGCTGTCGCGTTCCAGCCTCGTGTCGTCTGTGGCGCTGCCATCGCCAGCCTGCCGGGCCGGGCGGGAGTCCATGCCGAGGAGCAGGTCGAGGTAGGCACGGGCCCGCAGTTCGTCCATGCTGCCGTCCAGGCCCGCCTGCCTGAGCTGTTTCGCCCACCAGGACACCCGCTCATCGGCGGCCAGCACCTCGGCGGGCGGCAGCTCCCGGCCGACCAGCGCCGCGTTCCCGGAGTCCTCGGCCCACCGTTCCACCCGGGCATCGTTGGCCGCCGCCTCCCGGCGCTTGCGGGCCTTGTCCGGGGCCACCTGCATCACCGCCCGGGCGATCGCGGCCCGCAGCGCGCCCGGGGTCAGCCGCCCGGCCCGGTCCAGCACCAGGGCCTCGGCGGCGCGGGCCTCCTCAGCGTCCAGCAGCTGGGTGGCGGCGGCGATGATCTTGACCTTGTCCTCCGGCAGCACCCCGGACCAGAACGCGGCCCTGGTGCCGGGCAGCTTGACCTCCAGGTCATGCGCCAAGCCCAGCACGGCGTCCGCCGCCCACCGCGACTGGGCCAGCGCCGCAGCCAGCTCATCCGCGGTGAACTCCTCCCACCCGGCCGGCATCCGCGCCTCGCCCTCCAGCACGCACCCCGGCGCCGGGCGGCGGCGGATCAGCTCCGCGGCCATCGCATGCTTGCGGGCACTGCCGTGGGCCTGCACCCGATCCCACGCGCAGATCAGCCCGATCAGCTCATCATCGCTCACATCCGAGTAGGCCCCGTCGCCGCCGGCCCCGTCCTCGGCGAACAGGCCCAGCACCGCGCAGCCGGGCGCGGCATCCAGCGGCATGCCGGACGCGAACCCGGCCGCTGGGCCCGGGTACTCGCCGGGGAACCTGTCCGCCGACCCGGGCAGCCCTGGGCCGCGGCGGCCCGCCGCGCGGGCCGCGGCCGCGGCCAGCGCCCCGGTTGTGCCCAGCCGGGCCGCCAGCGCCGCCGCCCGGGCCTCATCCGCGGTGATCTCCCGGCACTCGGCCTCGATCACGTCCAGGTCCACCTCGCCAGGCACCGGCGGGCCGTCCGGGTCCGGGCACCGGTCCGGATCGGCCCGCTCATCCTCAGACCACCGGGCCGCCAGGCACGCCGCCCACTGCGCGTCGTCCATCCAATCCGCCCCGGACGGGAGGCGCCGCCACTGCCCAGCCTCGCCCTGCAGCGGGTCAATCGGCCTGGGGGCGGGCCGGGCCGGGTCTCCCTCTGGCAGGGGGTCAGCCTGCCCGCGCGGGTGCTGGGCGGGGTTTTCGTCGCGCCCGTGGCCGGGGGCCGGTCCTGGGGTCATGCACCACCGCCGTTCGGGAGGATGGTCTTGACGTGTACGAATATAGTAGCTAAATTATGGCCTGAACAAACCTCGAAACGCCGAAATCCGGGCAGACATACTCGGCCGAAGACGCCCGCGAGCCACAGGAGTAGCTGTGCTCGCCGCGTTTTCCGTCACCCTTTGGGGATCGGGGACGGAGTTGGGGAGGTGGTGGCCGAGGCGGTCCGGGTGGTGCGGGACGGCGGGCTGCCGAACCGGACCGGTGCCATGTTCACCACCATCGAGGGCGGCGGGGGCCAGGCCATGGAGGAGGCGGTCAAGCAGGCGCTGCACGCCGTCGCGGCCAGGACCTGTGAACTGCCCGTGCTGGAGCTGACCCGGTTCGCTCGCGCCCTCCCGTCGGCCACCGGGTACAGGTGACAGCATGCGGTAGCTGTGATCGTGCCGTGACCGAAAAGTTGCGCTGACAAGTGGTTTACAGGCTGGTCATCGATGTGGTATCGATTACATGTGGTATCGATGACACATTAGCGCTAGCCAACGCCACCCGCATCTCGCGCGCGGCGGGAGAGGAAACAGTCATGGCGCATAATCTGACCCGCTGGCTGGGGTTCTCGCGGAGCTGCGGGCAGCAGCGCACCTGTTCAGGTACGGCCAGGGCACGGACGTTGGCGCCGACGGCCGCGGTGTTGATGGCTACCTCGCTGGCGGGTGGCTGCGGGAGCAGCGCTTCCAGCGGTCCGGCCACCACCGGGCAGGCGGGAGGCACGCTTACGGTGGCCACGACGAGCGCCCCGTCAAGCCTTGATCCTGCCATCGGCCAGCCGGCCAACGAGACGTACAGTGACCTGGCGTACGACCCCCTCATCGTCGAGGCGGCTGACGGCACCTTCGAGCCGGGGCTCGCCGAGAGCTGGAGTTACGGACCTGATAACGAGAGTTTCACGATCAGGCTGCGGCCGGGCGTCAGGTTCAGCGACGGGACCATGCTGAACGCCGGGGCGGTCAAGACCTGGATCCAGTACGAGATGAGGTCCGGCAACGGGGGAGCCACGTATCTCAGCGCCCTTCAGTCGGTCGATGTCACCGGCCCGCTGACGCTGACCCTGCGGTTCAGCCTGCTGACGCCGGATCTTGAGCTGATCTTCGGCCAGATCCTCGCCATGGGAATGATCGGCAGCCCGAAAGCGGTGCAGGCGGAATCGCTGGCCACCAAGACGGACGGCGCAGGCGAGTACATGCTGGACACAGCCGCCACGGTCCCGGGAGCGACCTACACCTACGTGCCCAATCCCTACTACTGGAACAAGTCCGCGGTGCACTGGGCGAAGGTGGTCATCAAGGTCATCGCCAGCCCCACGGCTGCGTTGCAGGCGTTGCAGACGGGCCAGGTCCAGGTGGCGATAGACCAGCCGGTGACCAGCGTCCCCGTTGCGGACAGATCCGGGCTGAAGTACGTCGATCCCGTGACGCTCTTGCTCGGGCTGGACATCTTGGACCGCGGAGGAAAGATCGACAGGCCGCTCGGCAGCGTGCAGGTCCGGCAGGCGCTCAATTACGCCATCAACCGCAGCGCCCTGGCCAACGTGATCGGCTCAGGCTACGGGGTTCCGATCACCCAGATGGCCGCCCCCGGCTGGGACAGCTACGACTCCGCGCTTGAACAGGCCTACCCGTACGACCCATCGAAGGCGAGGCAGCTTCTGGCGGCAGCAGGCTACCCGCACGGGTTCACCCTGCCAGTCGTGTCGATCGCCGCTGTCGGCCAGGATCTGCTTGCGGATGCCCTCGCCTGCCAGCTGGCCAGTGTCGGCATCACGGTCAAGCCAGATATCACGACGAGCGACGGCGCCTATTTCCAGGCCCTGACCAGCGGCAGCTATCCGGCAGCCACCCTCAGCTTCGGGCGTCTCCCCGCAACGTTCGACTATGCGGACCTGTGGGGCCCGGAGGCCGGCTTCAACCCGTTCAAGACCGCCAGCGCGCAGCTAACGGCCCTGGACAGCGAGCTGAACGCCGCACCTGCCGCGGCAGAGCCGGGCATTGCGCAGCAAATGCAGTCCTACCTGGTCAGCCAGGCCTGGTTCGTCCCGGTGGTCGCGACGCCGCTGGTGGTGCTCTACCGGCCGGACGTGACAGGTGTGAACGCCACCCCGCAGCGGAACGTGGTCTACATGACCGAGATCAGGCCGGCGACGTGACCGCCGCCTGGGAGAAGAGCGCAGGGGCCAGGCATCTCGCGAGGGCGGCCGTGGCCCCGGCGGCGGGACGAGGTGAACGGGCATGCTCGGACTGATCGGTCGGCGGCTGGCGCTTTCGCTGCCGCTCCTGGTGATCGTGCCCACGGTGACGTTCCTGCTGGCGGCGCTGATCCCGGGTGACGTCGCGCGCACGATCCTCGGCGCGGACGCCAGCCAGGCGCAGGTCGGGCAGTTGCGCCAGGCCCTCGGGCTGAATCAGCCCCTGGCCGTCCGGTACTGGCAGTGGCTGGCGCACGCGGCTCACGGGAACCTGGGCACGTCGCTGTTCTGGCAGCAGCCGGTCGTCTCCCTGCTCGACAGCCGCCTGCCCGTCACGCTGTCCCTGGTCGTCGGCTCAACCCTGGTCGCCGCCTCAGTCGGTGTCGTCCTCGGCACCGTGGCGGCGCTGCACGCAGGGGCACTGGGCCGCGCCGTCGATGCGATCGCGCTGGCAGGCCTGGCGATCCCTAACTTCTTCCTCGGACTCCTCCTCATCTCCTGGTTCGCCGTGACCCTCCGGCTCTTCCCCGCCACCGGGTACGTTCCCATCAGCCAGTCGCCTGCCGGGTGGCTCCATAGCCTGGTGCTGCCGGTCGTCACCCTGGCCGTGCCCGGGGTGGCGGTCATCGCCAAGCAGACCCGGGACGCGATGCGCGACGTCCTCGACCGGCCGTTCATCCGTACGCTCCGGGCCGCCGGCGTCCGCGGTGGTCGATCATCGGCAAGCACGCGCTGCGGAACGCGGCGATCCCCGTGGTCACCGTCACCGGCCTGATCTTCATCGGCAGCCTGAGCGGCACGGTCCTGGTCGAGTCGGTATTCGCGCTGCCGGGCCTGGGCGGCTTGGCCGTGCAGGCGACCAGCCAGCACGATCTGCCGCTCATCCAGGGCGTGGCCGTCTATTTCACCGTGATCGTGATCTGCGTCAACCTGCTCGTCGACCTGACCTACTCCTGGCTTGATCCCAGGGTGCGCGTGTCGTGACCGCCCTGCCTCAGCTCCTGCCCCGCCAGGGTGTCGGCCGGCCGCGCTTGTTCGCCCGCCGTCTCCTGGGCCGGCCGGTCGCCGTGGCGGCTCTGGCGTTCCTCGTCCTCCTGATCCTGGCGTGCGTCGCGGCACCGATCATCGCCCCTTACAACCCGGGAGCACAGGACCTGGAGAATGTCCTGTCCGGCCCGACCCTGCACCACGTGCTGGGAACCGACACCCTAGGCCGCGACGTCCTCAGCAGGCTGCTCTACGGCGGGCAGCGCAGCCTGCTGTCCGTCGCCGAAGGGCTCGCCGTCGTCCTCGCGATCGGTGTCCCGCTCGGCCTGGCCGCGGGATACGCCGGCGGCATGTCCGATCGTGCTCTCAGCCGGGGGGCTGAGATCGTGATGGCCGTTCCGCCGATCATCTTCATCCTCGTCGTGCTGGCCGTGGTGCCAGGTAACGAGGACGCCGCGATGGTCGTGTTCGGATTGCTGGGAGCGCCCGCGATGCTGCGCGTCGTGCGCAGCGCGACGCTGAAGGTGCGCGAGGAGCCCTTCATCGCCGCTGCTCGCCTGTCGGGCCTGTCACACGGGCAGATCGTGCAGCGCCACATCCTCCCGAGGATCGCCGGGCCCGTCATCGTCCAGGCGTCGCTTTTCGCCGCCTACGCCCTGCTGTTCGAGACTGGCCTGGCCTTCCTGGGCTTGATCGCTGATCCCAACGCACCGACCTGGGGCGGGATGGTCGCCGAAGCGTCGACGGTGATCGAGCGGCAGGAGTGGCTCCTGGTCCCGTCGGGAACGCTGATCGCGGTCACCATCCTGGCCTTCGGCCTGCTGGGAGACGCCGCCCGGGACGCCGCCGTGGAGACCGCCGCGGTGCCGTCCAGGCACCGCGGCTCGCCGGGCCGCACCGCGAACCGCCGCGGCCCGGCGCCCCCGGCGAGAGAGCCCGCGGGCGATCGTGCCGCGCTGCTTTCCGTGCGCGGACTGACGGTGACCCGGCCCGGGCCGCATGGCCCGGCGGACATCGTTGACTCCGTCAGCTTCGATGTCTTTGCGGGAGAGACGGTGGGACTGGTGGGAGAGTCGGGCTGCGGCAAGACCGTCACCGCCCTTGCGTTGCTGCGCCTGCTCCCAGCCAGCCTGCGGGTCGCCAGCGGGCAAGCGCACTGGGCAGGCGATGACCTGCTTGCGATGCCTGATCGCACCTTCGACCCGCTGCGCGGGTCCGCCCTGGCCTACGTGGCCCAGGAACCTCAAGCGAGCCTGGATCCGACGTTCACGGTCATCAGCCAGCTCACCGAGGTGATCCGCCGGCACGACCGCGTGCCGCGCCCGGCGGCCAGGGCGCGCGCCCTTGAGTTGCTGCGCCACGTCGAACTTCCCGATCCCGAGCGGTCCGCGCGAGCCTATCCGCACGAGCTGTCCGGAGGCATGGCGCAGCGGGTGGCCGTCGCGCTGGCGCTAGCCGGGAGGCCGAAACTACTCATCGCCGATGAGCCCACCACCGCTCTGGACGTCACCGTCCAGGCCGAGCTCCTGGCCTTGCTGCGTCGGCTCTCACGCGAGACCGGTATGGCGGTGCTGCTGATCACCCACGACTGGGGCGTCGTAGCCGATATCTGCGACCGGACCATGGTCATGTACGCGGGCCAGGTCGTCGAGCAGGGCCGCGTCCAGGAGCTGTTCGACCGCCCGCTGCACCCCTACACGCTCGGCCTCCTGCGCTCCCACCCGTCGTTGGCCCGCCCGGGGCAGCCGCTCGACGCCCTGCCGGGACGCGTCGCCTCTCCCGGCGCGTGGCCCGCGGGATGCCGTTTCGCGCCGCGCTGCCGTTTCGCCGACGACGCGTGCCGGGCAGGCCCGGTCCGGCTCGGCGAGCACGGCGGCAGCAGGCTGTCGCGCTGTGTGCACACCGAGCAGGTTCTCCAGGAGGCGACCGCCCGATGACGGCGCCTCTCCTCGAAATCTGCGGGCTATCGGTGTCATTCCGGCGCGGCAAAGCGGTCACGCTCGCCGCCCACGAGGTCAGTTTCGACGTTGCCGCGGGCGAGACCGTCGGGCTGGTCGGGGAGTCTGGGTCAGGTAAATCCACGGTCGCGCGGGCCGTCGTCGGGCTGGCTCCCATCGAGTCGGGCTCGGTGCGCTTCCGCGGCGAGGACATCAGCCGTTTGGACTTTGCCGGGCGCCGCCGCTTGTACCGGCATGTGCAGCTCGTCTTCCAGGACCCCTACAGCAGCCTGAATCCCGCCCGGACGATCGGCCGCACCCTCGCCGAACCGCTGCAGGCCTACGGCGAACGGGACCGTGCCCTGGTGCAGGCCCGGGTCCACGGAATGCTCGATCGCGTCCAGCTCCCGGCCGAAGCGGCCGATCGCTACCCCGGCGAACTGTCGGGCGGGCAGCGCCAGCGGGTCGCCATCGCCAGGTCATTGATGCTTTCGCCCCAGCTCGTCATCCTCGATGAACCCCTCAGTGCCCTGGATCTGTCTGTCCAGGCGCAGATCCTCAACCTGCTGCAGGAACTGCAGGCTGCCTCCGGGCTGAGCTATGTCTTCATCTCGCACGACCTTGAGGTGGTGCGGTATCTCTGCGATCGCGTCGTCGTGATGTACCAGGGACAGGTCATGGAGACCGGCCCGGCCGGACGCGTGTCCAGCCAGCCCGCCCACCCCTACACGTACATGTTGCACCAGGCGTCGCCGGTCCCCGATCCGCGGTCACAGCGGCAGCGGCACACGGCGGCCGCCCGGCGGCCGGCCCGGCCGCCGGGGCAGCCGCAGCCCGGCGCAGGGCAATGTAATTTCGCGCCGCGGTGTCCTTATGCGATCAGCCGCTGCTGGACGGAGCGCCCTGGGCTCCGGGCCGTCCCGGGCCAGGGAGCTGCGGCCTGTCATCAGTTCCCGCAATGGCAAAACGACGTCCGGGCCGGGCCGCACGACGGCGCCGGCCGCGACCGGGCGGCGTGGCAGCCCGCGCGCCCGGGCGCTGAGCCCGCCTGCAACGGCATCGACGACACGCTGCGCGAAGGGGATGAGTAGGGCGTGGGCACGAGCGGATACGTCGCACCCGGGTTCGGGCGGGTGGCCGAGGAGTTCCGGCGCAACTTCACCGAGCGCGGCGATCTGGGCGCGGCCTTCGCGGTCATCCGGGACGATGAGCCGCTGGTGGACTTGTGGGGCGGGATCGCCGACCGCGCCGGGCGACGGCCATGGACCGCCGACACACTCCAGATACTGTTCTCCGGCACCAAGGGCTTGGTCGCCGCCTGCATCCTGATGCTGATCGAACGAGGCCAGCTAGTGCTCGACACGCCCGTCGCACGCTACTGGCCCGAGTTCGCCGCCGCTGGCAAGGCAGAGGTGCTGGTCCGCAACGTCGTCTCACACACCGTCGCCCTGCCCGGCCTGGAGGTGCCCGTCACCTGGCGGGAGGCGACTGACGCGCGCCGGATGGCCGCACTGCTCGCCCGCCAGCCGCGCAGCAGCGACCCGCGGGCTTCGCGCACGTACCACGCGGTCACGTTCGGCTGGCTGTGCGGCGAGCTCATACACCGCGTCGACGGACGTTGCGTCGGCCAGTTCTTTGCCGAGGAAATCGCCGACCCCCTCAACCTGGACATATGGATAGGCCTTCCCCAAGACCTCGAACCGCGGGTCTCGGCCGTTGAGCTGGCGCCAGCCTGGGCCGGATCCCCGGACGGCGCGGTGATAACCGACCCGCTGCGGCGCGCGGTGGAGAACCCGCCTCGCTATCAGCCCGCGAGCTTTCCCTGGAATGAGCCGGCCTGGCACGGCGCCGAAGTCCCCAGCTCCAACGGCATCGGCACCCCGCGTTCGGTCGCACGGTTTTACGCCGGCCTCGACAAGCTGCTGTCGCCAGCGACCCTTCAGCTCGGCAGCACGGTCCTCAGCAGCCGCTACGACCCGCTGCTAGACCGCCTGACCTCGTTCGGCGTCGGTTTCCAGCTGCAAACCGACAGATTCACCCTCGGTCCTGTCCCGGATGCGTTCGGCCATGGGGGGGCGGGCGGGTCGGTCCACGGCCGCTGGCCACGGCAGCGGCTCGGTTTCTCTTACGCGATGAACCTGCTGCGCAACGATCCCGGCGACCAGCGCGCCGCTACGCTCCTCAGTACCCTGCATGACTGCGTCGAACGAGAGGTCGCGGCATGAACCCCTCCCCGGCCAGCCCGGAAACCCTGGCGCCACGGCTGATGCGGGAACGTGACCTCACCGAACTGCGCCAGGAGGCACGCGCCCTGTCACTGGCCGGCACCGGCGACCCCGAGGAGATCAGCTCTATCGAGGAAATCACCTGCGGCGGCGTGCCCGCCCGGCTCTACCGGCCCGCAGGTGACGACCAGGCCGCGCTCGTCTGGCTTCACGGTGGCGGCTGGATGCTGTGCGACCCGGCATGCTATGACACCATGGCCCGCGCCCTCGCGAACCGGGCCGGCTGCGCGGTGCTGTCCGTTGACTACCGGCGCGCGCCAGAACATCGCTACCCTGCGGCCACCGACGACGCGTGGCGTGCGACCCGGTGGGCGTTCGGCCAGTTCGGCCAGGTCGCCGTAGGCGGGGACAGCTCCGGCGGCAACCTCGCGGCCGCAGTCGCGCTCCGCGCGCGCGACCATGGGCTCTCCCTTGCGATGCAGCTTCTCATCTACCCGGTCCTTGATGCGGATCCGGACGCCTCCTACCGGGAGGATTTCGCGAAGCGGCACGAGGGCCCCGCCGGCCCGGCCGTGTTCGGGATCGCCTGGCGGGACAACATGCAGTACATCTGGCAGCAATACGTTCCCGACCCGGCCCTGCGGCGCGACGCCGACGCCTCACCGATGCGGGCCGCATCTCTGGCCAGCCTGGCCCCCGCCTTTCTCATCACCGCCGAACGCGACATCCTGCGCGCCGAGACCGAGCAATACGCCCGCAGGCTCGCCGCCGACGGCGTCCCCGTGCAGCTGCGCAACTACCCGGGCGCGAATCATGGCTTCTTTCACCTCCTCGCGGCCACGCCGGACGCCAGGGATGCGGTAGACCGTGCCGCCGCGGTGCTGCGCCAGGCGTTCAGCGAGCGCCCGGCCGGCCGTCGGCGCCCACCGCGGGCGGAACCTGAGGGCTGCGCGCTGTCGCCGCCTAGGATCTCGTTATGCACGATGTCCGCCTCAAAGACGTCGCGGCCCTGGCCGGAGTGTCCACGGCGACCGTGTCCCGTGTCATCCACGCCAGCGGCTACGTCTCCGCGCGGGCGCGCGAACGCGTCGAGCAGGCCTTGCGCGACAGCGGCTACCGCCTCAACATCGTCGCCCAGGAACTGCGCCGCCAGAAGACGATCACGCTCGGCATCATCCTGCATGGCGCTCTTTCGCACCCCTTCGTCGGCGAGGTCGTCATCGGCGCCGAGCAAGCGGCCGCCGAGCAGGGGTTCAACGTGCTGCTGTTCAACGCCCGCGGCAACGCTGACCGGGAACGCGAATGCGTAGAGGCGCTGCTCAAGCGCCGCGTCGACGGGATCGTCTTCACCACCGCGGTCCACGGCAAGAACGTCCAGCTCGCCCTTGACGCTGGCGTGCACGCCGTAGAAATCGAGCAGCGGCTCTGCGGGGCCGCCTCGGCCATCGTCATCGACAACTACGCGGCGGCCACCAGGGCGATGCGCCACCTGCTCGACCTCGGGCACCGGAAGATAGGCTTCCTGGGCGAGCCGTTCCTGCCCGGCACCGCCGACACGACGGTGGGGATCCCGAAGGAACGATTCGACGCCTACCGGGATGCCCTGCACGCCGGAGGCCACACGATTGACGAGGCTCACATCGTGCTTGGCCGCTACCCGCGCGAGCAGGGCGGCTGGGGAGGCATGAAGGCAGGCGCAACCTACATGCGGCGCCTGCTTACTCAGGCGCCCGACCTGACCGCGGTGTTCGCAGTCTCCAACCTGGTCGCGGCGGGCGCCATCCAGGCCCTGTACTCCCAGGGAGTCCAGATACCCCGGCAGATGTCAATCGTCGGTTTCGACGACACGTTCGCCCGGTACCTGGCACCGCCGCTGACCACGATACGTCAGCCCATGTTCGACATGGGGTATAAGGCCGCGTCGCTCGCCATCAGCCTCATCACCGAAGACGTATCCGGCAGTTCCGTCGAGTTCTGCCCGACACGCCTCATCGTGCGGCAGACGACGGCACGAGCCCCTCGGCCCGGCGGGATATCAACGGACGCGGGCGTGCCTTTCCCGGCCCGAGGCGAGTTCCCCGGATAGCGCCTCAGGCACGGTGGGGTCACGGAAGCTGAAACCGGCCTCGAGCAGGCGCTTGGGTGTCACCCGGGTGCTGGTCAGCAGCTCGACGGAGGCCTCGCCCAGGCCCAGGCGCAGGACCGGGGCCGGGACGCGCAGCCAGGGCAGGTCGCGGCGGTGGACGGCGGCGGCGAGCGCCGCGGTGAACTCGGCATTGGTGACCGCGGCGGGCGCGGTGAGGTTGACCGGGCCGGTGATGTCCTTGCGGGAAAGCAGGAACACAATGGCGCCGACCTCGTCGTGCAGCGAGATCCAGCTCATGGCCTGCGTGCCCGACGCGAACCTCGGGCACAGGCCCAGCCGGGCGAACGGGAGCAGCCTGGCCAGCAGGCCGCCGGCCGGGGTGAGGACCAGGCCGCTGCGCAGGTTCACGACGCGGATGCCCGCCTCGGCGGCCGGACCGGTGGCCGCCTCCCAGTCCCGTACCAGGCGGGCGAGGAAGCCGGTCCCGGCCGGGGCCGACTCATCGACGTCGCGTCCGCCCGTGTCCCCGTACCAGCCGATGGCCGAAGCGCAAAGCAGCGTCGCGGGGGCCGGGCCGAGCTTGGCCAGAGCGCCGGCCAGAGCGCGGGTCCCGAGCACCCGGCTGGCCCTGATCTCCGCCTTGTACCTGGAGGTCCAGCGGCGGTCGGCCACTCCGGCGCCGGCCAGGTGGACGCAGGCGCCCAGGCCCGCCAGCGCCTCCGGCTTCGGGCTGAGCCCGGCGTCGGCCGACTCCGGATCCCAGCGCACCTCCTCGGCCGTCCGGGGCGACCGGCGGACCAGCCTGATCACCTGGTGGCCTTCGGAGCGCAGGCTGACCACCAGCGCGCTGCCGATGAGTCCGGACGATCCGGTGACCGCGACTTTCATCCGGGCCGGGGCAGGGCTACAGCCCGAGCTCTGACTCGAAGGCCCCTTCTTCCAGCCTGGTCCTGATCGTGTTCAGGAACCTGGCTGCGTCGGCGCCGTCGACGAGCCGGTGATCGTAGGTGAGCGCGAGGTAGACCATCGACCGCACCGTGATCACCTCGCCGAGGGCCGCGTCCTCGACCACCACGGGACGCTTGACCACGGTCCCCGTGCCGAGGATGGCGACCTGCGGCTGGTTGATGATCGGCGTGTCGAACAGGGCGCCGCGGCTGCCCGTGTTGGTCAGCGTGAACGTGCCGCCCGCCAGCTCGTCGGGGCCAACCTGCCCGGACCGCGTGCGCTGGGCGAGGTCGCTGATCTTGCGGGCGAGCCCGCCGATGTTCAGGTCACCCGCGTTGTGGATGACCGGCACCATCAGGCCGCGCTCGGTGTCCACCGCCACGCCGAGGTGCTCAGCGTCGTGGTAGGTGACCTGGTCTCCGTCGATCACGGCGTTCAGCTTCGGGTGCACCTTCAGCGCCTCGACGGCGGCGAGCGCGAAGAAGGGCAGGAAGGTGAGCTTGACGCCTTCCCGGGCCTCGAAAGCGCCCTTGGCCCGCTCGCGCAGCCTGGCGATCGCCGTCACGTCGGCTTCCACCACCGTGGTGAGCTGCGCGGAGACGCGCAGCGACTCGACCATCCGCTGCGCTATCACCTGGCGGGGCCTGGACATCTTCTGCGTGGTGCCGCGCAGCGAAGACGGCACGACCGCGGGGCGTACCGCGCGGGCCACCGGGGCGGCGGCCGGCGCGGGCTGCGCCTCTTCCGCCTCTGACACCCCGGGGGCCTGCTGGGGCACGGTGATCCCCGGCACCTGCTGAGGCGCCGAGACCGCCCCGGGTGCCTGCGGGGGCGGGGCCGCCTGCGGCTGGGATTCGCGCTGGACGCGGGCGGCCTCGATGACGTCCTGCTTGCGGATGCGCCCGCCGACGCCGGTACCGGTGACCTCTTCCAGGTTCACGGCGTGCTCGGCCGCGAGCTTGCGGACCAGGGGAGTGACGTAGGGCGAGTCACCGCCCGGCAGCGGCGGGGGCGACGGGTATTCCTCGTCCGGCTCGGCCTGTCCCGCGGCCGTGTCCTCGGCGGCCCGGGCGGCGGGCTGTTCATAGGCCGATGGTTGGGCGGCCGCTAGTTCTGTCGTTGGCGCTGCGTAAGGCGACGTCGGGGCCGCAGGTGGCTGCGCGGCGGGCGTTGACGTAGTCGGAACCGCGTAAGGCGACGTCGGGGCCGCAGGTGGCTGTGCGGCGGGCGTTGACGTAGTCGGAACCGCGTAAGGCGACGTCTGGGCCGGTGGTGCCTGCGCGGGCTGGCCGTACGTCGGCGGCGGCGCGTAGGCGGGCGGCGGGGCGTACGTGGGCGGCGGGGCGTAGCCGGGCACTGACCCCGCGCCGTCAGAGTCGGCGGCGGGCGCGGGTTCCGGTTCACGGGCCTCGGGCTCGGCGGCGGCCTCTGGCTCAGCGGCGCCCGGGGCGGCTGCGTCCTGGGGGGCAGGGGCGGGAGCCGAATCGTCTTCCTCCTCGATCACGGCGAGCTGCGCGCCCACCGCGACCGTCTCGTCCTCGTCGACCGCTATGCCGCGCAGGATCCCCGACGCGGGCGAGGGGATCTCGGTGTCCACCTTGTCCGTCGACACCTCGAGGAGCGGTTCATCTACCTCGACGCGCTCGCCTTCCTTCTTCAGCCAGCGCGTGACGGTGCCCTCGGTGACGCTCTCGCCGAGCTGCGGCATGGATACGGAGACCGACATTCTCGTGAACTCCTTGGGTGGGACTGAGGAACAAGTTAAGCGTGGAAGTGCAAGGGCTTGCCGGCCAAGGCGAGATGCGCTTCGCCGATGATCTCGGACTGGGTCGGGTGCGGATGAATCAGCTTGGCCACATCCGAGGGCTCGGCGTCCCAGTTGTAGATCAGCTGGCCTTCCGCGATGAGCTCGCCCACCCTGGCGCCGACCAGGTGGATGCCGAGCACGCGCCCGGGCCCTGAGTCGTCGGGGCCGTACTCGGCGATGACCTTCGCCGCCCCCTGGGTCTGCAGGATGACGCTCTTGCCGTTGGCGCCCAGCGGGTAGTTCAGCTCGACGGTGGTGAGCCCGCGCTCGGCGACCTGAGCCGAGGTCAGGCCCACCGACGCCACCTCAGGGTCGCTGTAGGTGATCCGGGGCACGCCGTCGTAGTCGATCGGGGTGACGTCGAGCCCGCCGATCCGCTCGGCGACCATGATGCCCTCGGCGAACCCGACGTGCGCGAGCTGCGGGTGCCCGCCACGTCCCGGGATGGTGACGAGGTCGCCGACCGCGGAGATCGTCGGGACGTTCGTGCGGCACAGGTCGTCGACCACGACATAGCCACGGTCGAGCGCGACCCCGTTCTCCTCGTAGCCGAGGTTGGCCGACACCGGCCCGCGGCCTACCGCGACGAGCAGCAGCTCGGCATCGAGGGTCTTGCCCCCGGCCAGCGACACCGTGACACCGGCCTCGCTGTGCTTGACCGACTCGAACATGGCCTCGAGCTCGTAGGCGATGCCGCGCCGGCGGAACGCGCGCTGCAGGTGCTTCGCGCTTGCCTCGTCCTCCAGCGGCAGCAGTTGCGGCATCATCTCCACGATCGTCACGTCGGAGCCGAACGACCGCCACACGCTCGCGAACTCGACCCCGATGACGCCGCCGCCGAGGATGATCACCGAGCCGGGCACCCGGTCAAGCAGCAGCGCCTGGTCCGAGGTGATCACGCGCGTGCCGTCGATGTCCAGCCCGGGCAGGCTGCGCGGCACCGACCCGGTGGCGAGGACGATATGGTCCGCCTCGTAGACCGCGTCGCCCACCCGCACCGACGTGGGCGAGATAAGCCGCCCGTCGCCGATGATGGTGTCGATCTTGCGGCTGGCGATCGTGGACTGGAGCCCCTTCCACAGCCGGTCGACCACGGACCCCTGGTAGGCGAGCACGCCCGGCATCTCGACGCCCTCGAACGAGGTCCGGATGCCGAACTTCGCGCTCTCCCTCGCCTGGTCCGCGATCTCCGCCGCGTGCAGCAGCGCCTTGGTCGGGATGCAGCCGCGATGCAGGCAGGTCCCCCCGACCTTGTCCCTTTCGATCAGCGCTACGCGCTTGCCTAGCTCGGCGGCGCGCAGCGCGCAGGCGTACCCGCCGCTGCCGCCGCCGAGGATGACGATGTTGTAGCTGCCGACGCCTTCTGCCACCCCTGTAGCCTCCTGACTTACCGTCCTGGCCTCATCATGTCACTTGCCTTCGGGCTGGCCAGAGCCGCCCGCAAACCTGCCATCCGCCACGTCCAGCGCGATCTGGACCAGGGTCCTGACCGCCGCACCGGTGCCGCCCTTGGAGATGTACCCGTAGGCGCTGCCGTCGTTGAAGGCCGGGCCCGCGATGTCCAGGTGAGCCCAGCGGACCCCGTCGGGCACGAACTCGCGCAGGAAATGCCCGGCGACCAGCATGCCGCCGCCGCGGTCCGCGGCCACGTTGGCGATGTCCGCGACGGTCGAGTCGAGCCCCTTGCGCAGTTCCTCGGGCAGCGGCATCGGCCACATGGCCTCGCCTGCCCGCCCGGCGGACTCGGCGACCTGCGCGGCCAGCGCATCGTCGCTGGCCATCACCCCGGAGGTCCGCGTGCCGAGGGCCACGACCTGCGCCCCGGTCAGGGTGGCGATGTCGATGAGCAGGCTCGGCGTGTCGGCCCCGGCGCGCGCCAGCGCGTCCGCGAGCACCAGGCGGCCCTCCGCGTCGGTGTTCAGTACCTCCACGGTCTTGCCGCCGTAGATGGTGATGACGTCGGACGGCCGCTGCGCCCCGCCTCCCGGCATGTTCTCGGCGATCGACATGTAGCCGACCACGTTGACCGCCGGGCCGAACGCGGCGATGGCCTGCAGCGCGCCGAGCACCGCCGCGGCGCCGCTCATGTCGGCCTTCATCGTCTCCATCGCCTTGGACGGCTTCAGGGACAGCCCGCCCGAGTCGAAGGTGATGCCTTTGCCCGCGAACACCACGGTGCGCTCGGCGTCCGGGTGGGTGTACTCGAGCCGGACCAGCCGCGGCGGGTGAGCAGAGCCCATGCCCACCGCCATGATGCCGCCGTACCCGTCCTTGGCGAGGTCGCTCTCGTCGAGGACCAGCACGCCCAGGCCGCTCGCGGCCGCCACCTGCTCGGCGGCCGCAGCCAGGTCTGCGGGCACCAGGTCTCGGGGAGGGGTGTTCACCAGGTCACGGACCAGCGTCATCGCGTCGGCCAGGATCCTGGCCCGGTCGGCGGCGGCACCGTGCGCCGTGTGCACGATCAGCTCGGTGTCAGCCGGCGAGTTCTCCGTCGTCCGGTACTTCCTGAAGGAGTAGCCGCCAAGCAGCGAGCCGAGCGCCACCGCTTCGGCCTCGTCCGGCTGGTCGGCCGGAAGGGCCATGGCGATGCGCGCGGCCCGCGGGGATGGCATCTCGCGCGTGGCGGCTCCGGCCGCGCGGCGGAGCCTTTCCAGGTAGGCCTCACGCTCGGCCCCGTCCTGGTCGGCCTCCTGGGGGCCCAGGCCCACGGCGGCGATGACCGGGATCGCCAGGCGCCCCGCCGTGTGGATCTTGGTTATCTCCTCGGGCTTGCCCGTCGCGCCGAGCGCGGTCAGGGCGCCCATCAGGTCGAAGTCTTCAATATCCGTAGCGGGGACTGGGCCATCCGCGCCCTGGAACACCCCGATGATGAGGGCATCCGCTTCGGTCGCAGTCGGCGCTGACTGGCTGGTAAGCAGTGTGAGCGTCATCCTGCTGATCGTAGGGCATCGGCGAGCATCCAGCCGTACGCCGGAAAGGGCCCGCGTACCGGGCAACCAGTCCCTTCGGTGAGGTGTCTCGGAAGTGTTTCCGGGACGCCGTGAACACACTCTGGGCCGGCTGCGCTTCGTCGCGGACCTGGAGAGCCTCACGCTGAACGTCGCGCAACAGCCTATTGCGGCCACGAGGCACGCCGGTGAGACTAGGCATCGACCCACTGCGCGGTGGGCGGAGGAGGGGGAGATGTTCCGTAGCAGGTCTTTTTCCGCTGTCGTATTTGCCGCAGTGATCGCCGCGGGAATTACTGCCTGCGGACCCGGGCAGGCAGCAGGCGCCGTCCCCCACACCAGCCATCTTAAGGCAGTCGTGCTGGCTCACCAGGAGCCGACTTTGCCGTCATGCTCTCCCATCAAAAACCTGCGGGGCTGGTCCGGGGTTTATAGCGCGTGCGCGGGTCTCAACGGTACGTTCCTGCAGGTGACCAATACGTCTGTCTGGGGTGTCCTGAGCTTCGAGGTGCCGCAGGGCGTGGCGCTACCCCTGATGACCGTCAGCATGCCTCAGACCGGCTCGGAGCTTTTGAACCTGGCGGAGAGACTGGAAATCCCCGGTGCCAACGGCGGCCGGTACGTCGGCTCGTCCGCGCTGGTCCCGCCCGGGTCGACCCTCAGCGTCAGATCGCTGGACGGGCCTGTGCGCCTTTTTATCGGCGTCAATTACCTTGACACCTCGGTGAGCGCGGCCGCGGAAGGCCTCGTCGACGCGATAAAAGATTACATCGCCCCAACATTGTCCGACGCGGAATCGGCCGTCGCCTGTGCCGAGTCTGTCGCCAGGCTGCCCCAGATCAATCAATGGCTGCCAAATTCGCCAGAGTTCTGGAACGGCTTCGACGAAGTGGCGGTCAAGGCCGCTGCGTGTTCGGATGCGTTCCGCAGTTGGTCGGAGGCCATCGGCGTCGGTGACAGGACCATCATCGCCGATGCCGAGCATGAATCAACCGGATTCTGGGACGACCTGCTGCCCAAGCTCGTCAGCCTGGTTAGCGATGACCTAGCCCACGTCGATCTCTAGGACGCCCCTGCCGTGGTGCTCGCATGCCCATGACGCCGAGCTTCTTTGGGATAAGAGCCCGCTCGTTCGGGCTCATGGTCGTGAGCAGCTGACGGCTCGGCCGGGAACAGGTGGCACCCTGCCGGGTCCATCCGCAGGCCGACGACCTCCCCCCGCGCCACGCGGAAGTCCGCGAAGACGCCGGTCAGCCGGGTGCTGCCGTCCAGGTCGATGGCGTGCTCGTAGCCGCGGCCGCGGAAGGCGACGTCGGTGACGCGGCCGGACAGGTGGCGCTCGGCCGAGCCGTCCTGGCTCAGCCGCACCCCGGTCGGGCGGATCATCATCAGCGCGGTCCCCGCCCCCAGGTCCTCCAGCGGCGCGCGGGCGCGGAACGCGCCGGACGGGCCGTCGGGGCCGCCCGCGAACTCGCTGATGGCGCCGCCGCCCAGCACGGGTTCGACGAGCAGCGTCCCGCCCGGGTGACGCTCCCGTATCCGTACCTGCATCTCGCCGGCCAGGCCGGTGAACCTGGCCACGAACGGGGTGGCCGGCCGGGTGTAGATCTCCTCCGGGGTGCCCGCCTGGACCAGCCGGCCCTTTTCCAGCACGCCAACCTGGTCGGCCAGGGCGAACGCCTCGGCCTGGTCGTGCGTGATGTACACGGTGGTCGCCGCCGCCTCGCGGACCAGCGAGGAGATCTCGACGCGCATGCGCTCGCGCAGGTCCGCATCCAGGTTGGACAGCGGCTCGTCGCACAGGATAAGGCCGGTGTCGGCGATCAGCGCGCGGGCCAGGGCGACGCGCTGCTGCTCGCCGCCCGACAGTTCGTTCGGGTACCGCTCCGCGAGCGCGCCCAGGCCGACGCGGCCGAGCATGTCGTGCGCCCGCGCCCGGCACTGTCCGCGGGACAGGTTCCTGCGGCGCAGCGCGAAGGCCACGTTGTCCCGCGCGGACAGGTGCGGCCACAGCGCGTAATCCTGGAACACCATGGACAGGTCACGCTGATCCGGCGGCACGTGCCTCCTGCCGTCCGCCACTACCTGCGTGCCGATGGTGATCCGCCCCGAGGTGACCCGCTCGATGCCGGCCAGGCAGCGCAGCATGGTCGTCTTGCCCGAGCCGGACGGGCCGAGCAGTACCACGAAGTGGCCGGGCTCGACGTCAAGCGACACCTCGTGCAGGGCCACGTTGCCGCCCGGGTAGGTCTTGCCCAGCTTCTCGATCGTGATGGGGTCAGCCACGCACCGTTCCTCCGATCCGGCGCCAGCAGGCCGGGGCCAGCAAGCGGTAACCGCCGAGCACCACGCCGACCGCCCCGAGCGCGAAGGCCACGGCGAGAACCGACTGGGCCATCCCCACACCGAAATGGTAGGTGGACAGGTTGTCCTCGATGGCGATCGAGGCGGGCGGCGATCCCGGCTCGTACAGCAGCTGCGACAGCGGCAGCTCGAGGAACACGCCGCAGAACGTGAACAGCCAGGCCATGACGATCGGCCGGGACACCACGGGCAGCACCCCGCGCGCCCAGGCGACCAGCGCGCCCGCCCCGTGCGCGCGGGCGGCGTCCTTCAGCGAGGGCTGCAGCTGCGACACCGCCCCGACCAGGACCCGCGCGTTGGTCGGCAGGCTCGACGCGGAGTAGGCGATGATCAGCAGCCACACCGTCTGGTAGAGGTTGATCCCGAGCCGGGACATGATCGGCAGGTTGTAGGCGAAGATGTACCCCGCGCCGAACACCACGCCGGGCAGCGCCACGGAGGCCAGCAGCAGGAAGTCAAGCGCGCCCGTGGCCTTCGTCCTGCGCCTGGACAGCAGCCTGGCGGCGATGAACCCGCCGGTCACCGTGATGGTCGCGGTGATCATGCCGTAGACCAGCGACCGCTCCAGCGGGCTGAGCAGCCCGCCGCCCGCGGCCGCGGCCAGGTTGGTCTGGGCGAACAGCGCGTGGTAGTTCGCGAGGGTCAGCGAGAACGAGCCGCCGTAGTCGGCGAGCAGCGAGGCGCTCACCGCCCCGAACCCGGGGACGCCGAGGGCGATCACGAAGAACAGCGCCACGCCCCCGGTGGCCAGGACCTGGCCCCAGCCGCGCAGCTCACGGCGGACGGCCTGGCGGGTCCGGCCGGACAGGACCGCGTACGACCGGCCGCGCAGCGCCCTGGCCTGCAGCGCCAGCGGGATCGCCACGGCCGCGACGAGCAGCCAGGCCATGCCGGCGGCCAGCGGGAAGCTGGGCGGGAAGTTCCCGATCGCCGCGTACAGCTGGTAGGTGGCGAGGGAGAAGTTCGAGTTGTAGGCGAGCGTGGCGGCCACGCCGAAGTCGCTGATCGACTCGGCGAACCCGATGGCCAGCGCGGACCAGATGGCCGGGGCCAGAATCGGGATGATCAGCCGCATGGCCTGGAGCCGGCTCGCGCCGTGCACCCGGGCGGCGTCCTCGAACTCCTGCCCGAGCCCGGCCATGGCGGCGGTGATGGCCAGGTAACTGAACGGCACGCAGCGCAGGCCGAGCAGCAGCACGACGCCGAACGGGCCCATGATCAGGTGGGTGACCCACGGCCAGTCCAGCCCGAGCCGGTACATCACGCCGTCCGGCTGGACGATCCGCTCCCACCCGAGGGCGGGCAGCCACGACGGCAGGAGCAGGACCAGCCACATGGCGCCGGGGACGAACCGCCGGCCGGGCAGGTTGGTGCGCGAGACCAGCCAGGCGACGGGAAAGCCGATGGCGATCCCCAGCGCGGCGGCCGCGGAGCTGACCCACAGGGAGTTGGTGATCGCCACCGCGGTGGCGCCGGTCAGCGCCTGGTGCAGGTAGGTCAGGGTGAACCACTGGTTGCCCTGGCTGAACAGCCGCGGCGAGACCGCGAGCACCAGGAAGCAGGCGCAGGGCAGGAGGATGAACGCGGCGAGCAGCAGCCAGAACAGCGGCATGCCCAGCCGCCCGGCAGACCCGAGGGCCCGAGGCGGGCACGCGGGCGCGCGGGTGCCCGCCCGTGCGCGGGACGGTCCCGGGCGGTTCGTCCCGCCGGGGACGGTACTGCTGATCAACGGACGATGGTGCCGTCGAACCAGGTGTTGATCGTGCCCTCCATCGGGCCCCAGGTGTACGGGTTGATCGTCTGCGTCTTCGCGCTGGTCAGCGACGGCAGCGCGGGCAGCGGGTTGACGCCCTGGATCACCGGGTAGTACAGCGAGTCGCCGGTCGGGTCACCGCTCTGCATGACCTTCTGGCCCGCGGGGGAGAGGACGAACTCGATGAACTTCTCCGCCTCCGCCTGCTCGGCCGGCGGCGCCTTGGCGTCGATGCCAAGCGCGCTGGGCAGCAGGGTAACCGGCGGCAGGTAGGCGATCCCGATGTTCTTGTCGCCGAGCGCGGCGCCGATCGCCGCCGAGCTCTGCACCAGCGCCAGGTTGATCTGCCCGCTGGTCAGGGCCTGCAGGGTGGGGCCGTTGGTCGGGTGGATGACCAGCCCGTTGGCCTTGAGCTTGCTGAAGTAGGACTCACCCGCGCTGACGCCGCCCAGGTAGTTCATCATCCCGGCGATGAACGGGAAGGTCGGGCCGGACTGGGACGGGTCGTTCATGCCGACCTGCCCCTTCCACTGCGGCTGGAGGAGCTCCTGCCAGGTGGTCGGCGGGTTCGGCACCTTGTTTTTGTTGTAGGCGAGCGCCGCCATGAGGGTGACGCCGGTCGGGACGTAGCTCTTGTCCGCCGGCAGGGACTGGGTGCCGAGGCTGTTCCACGCGACGCTGGGCTCGAAGCCCTTCAGTAGCAGGCCCTGGACGTCAAGGCCGGCGAAGGCGGTCGCGCCGTCTACCCAGAGCAGGCCCCAGTTGGGGTTGTTCTTCGAGGCCTCGATCTGGGTGAGCAGCGGGCCGGTCGAGTTGTCGTCGAGTTTGACGGGGATGCCGGTGGCCTGGGTGAACGCCTTGGTCATGGCCGAGTCGTACCCCTGGGCCGAGTAGACGACCAGCGTGACCTTGGCGGCCGTCGAAGCCGGCGCCGAGGTCGAGCCAGACGCGGTGCTCGAGCTGCTCGAGCTGGAGGAGCAGGCGGTCAGGGCCAGCAGGCAACCGCTCGCTAGCCCCGCCATCAGGCGCATGCCGATGCGCCGGTCTTTGCGAATCATGGACCAGAGTGTGACGAGCCCATCCGTACGGAGGCTGTCCAGGAGTTGACGCCCAGATGAAGCAATGGTCACAGATTGGTCATGACTGCGGTTAGTACTATAACCTAACAGTGGTTGCAACCCACCAGAGGAGATGGCGATGCCTGCGGTACGGGGCCTGCGGTCAGCGGCTCTCCGCTTCCTCCGCGTAGACCCGGGCGGCGTAGGCCTCGAGCGACTGCACGCACGTCTCGATGGCCTTCTCCGCCGCGTGCCGGCCGTCGGCGTCGAAGGCGTCGCGCTCCCGCACCTTGGCGAACCAGTTGCGCAGCTTGACCAGGTCGACCTCGTTTTCCTCAAGCTCCGCGTAGGTGAAGTGGTGGTCGGTGTATTCCTTCTTGACCTGCTGGAGGAAATCCTCGCAGCGGTCGACGATCTCCTCGTACTCATCGTTCCTGGCCGCCTGGAACGCGTCGTGCACGTCCGACTCGCCGGCCAGCACCTCGCACGACAGCAGCACCGCCGTGCCGGACATGTCGAGGATCTCCCTCCTGAGCTTGCGCAGCGCGCGCTCGGTGGCCGGGCTGGCGGGCAGCGCCGCGGCCGAGTTCTGCAGGTAGATAGCGCCCAGGCTCTTGATCCGGCGCCATACCGTGGACCGGAGCCTGGTTGGCTCGGGCGGTACCCGGTATATAAGCAGGAGCCAGTTCGTGCTCGCCGCCTTGTCGGCAGTGTTATCGGTCACCCGAACATTGTCGCCGACCTACGCAAGACTCCCTGCCTGAAGGAGGTCTCGTGACCGCCGCGCTTCCCCTCGTCCTGACCGTCTTCGTCGCGTGCGCGGTGGAGGCCATCGAAGCCCTCACGATCGTGCTCGCCGCGGGCCTGACCAGGCAGTGGCGATCGACGTTCCAGGGCATGGCCGCGGCCCTGGTGGTGCTGGCCGCCGTCGTGGGGGTGCTCGGGCCGACCATCACGCTGCTCCCGCTCGACGTGCTGAGGCTGGTGGTCGGCGCCCTGCTGGCCATCTTCGGGCTGCAGTGGCTGCGCAAGGCCATCCTGCGCGCCAGCGGGCACAAGGCGCTGCACGACGAGGCCAGCGCCTACCTGCGCGAGGTGGCCGCCGCGAAGGCCGCGCCGGTGACGTCCCGACGCGGGGTGAGCGACTGGTACGCGTTCACCCTGTCGTTCAAGGGCGTCCTGCTCGAGGGGCTCGAGGTCGTGTTCATCGTGATCACGTTCGGGGACAACCAGCGCAACCTCGGCGCCGCCGTGGTGGGCGCCGCGATCGCCGTGGCCGTGGTGACCGTGACCGGCATCGCCGTGCGCGCGCCGCTGGCCAAGGTCCCAGAGAACGCGATGAAGTTCGCCGTGGGGATCATGCTGACGTCGTTCGGCTCCTTCTGGGGTGCCGAGGGAGCGGGGGTCACCTGGCCTGGCGGCGACGCCGCGCTGCTCGTGATCGTCCCGGTGGTGGCGTTGGTGTCGCTCGCCTACATCGCCTGGATACGCCGCTACCGTCCAGCCGCCGACCTGGCCGGGCCGCCAGAACCCCGGTGCCTGAATCGGGAGGGGTGACAGGCTGATGGTGCGCGCGCTGAAGTCTTTCGGGGCCTTCTGGTACGACTTCGTGATCGGGGACGACTGGCAGGTCGCCGCCATCGTGGTCGTCGCGCTCGGCCTCACCGCGCTGCTCACGCACGCGGCCCACGTGAGCGCCTGGTGGCTCGTCCCGCTGGCCGCCTTCGCCGCGCTGGCCTGGTCGCTGTACCGCGCGACCAAGCGGTCATAGCCGATCGCCGTAACGTTTCCCGGACGCTGCGTGCCTACAGTTAGCTGTGTCCGGTCCTGACCGACGGGAGACAGCCCGGTGAGCACGGAGTCCGTGTGGTTGCAACGCGCGAGGCTGCTGCTGGCGTTCGCCCTCGCCGCAATCATCCTCGGGCTCAGCGTGGCCTCCGTCGTGCTGGACCACCTCACCCGCCAGCCAGGGACCGGCGGGCCGGTGGCCGACGCGCTGGTCACGGCGGCCGGCGTGGTGCCCGCAACCGCGGTGGGGACGTTGCTCGCCACCCGACGACAGGGCAATCCGATCGGCTGGCTGCTGCTGGCCATCATCATCGTGGAGGGCAGCCCCGCCAGCCAGTACCTCGTCCTGGACTACCGGATGCACCACGGGACGCTGCCGCTCGGCTGGGTGGCGGTGGTGCTCGAGGAATGCTGGCCGATGTTCCTGGTGTCCGTCACGCTGCTGCTGTGGCTGTTCCCCGACGGGACGCTGCCTGCGGGCCGGTGGCACCGGGCCGCCCTAGTCGCTACGGCCGGCTGGCTGCTAGTCGGCCTGGCCACCTCGAGCCGCGGCGTGCTGGTCGCCGCCGGGCACGATGTCCGCGTCCAGGCCAGCGGGAGCCTGGCCAACCCGTCGCCCGGAGCGTTCCGCGCGCTCGACGTGGTGATGATCGCCGGGGCCCTGGCCAGCTGGATCGCCTGGCTGGTGTTCCAGGTACCGGCCTACCGGCACGCGAGCGGCGTGCACCGCCAGCAGCTCAAGTGGCTCTACGGCGGCGCGGCCATCTTCGTGTTCGCGTACTTCGGCGTGTTCATCGCCACGCTCGCCGTCGAGCAGATCCCCGGCTGGGACGCCCAGTCCGTGACCAACGCGCTGGCGATCCTCGGTACGGCCGCCCTGCCCGCCTGCCTGGGGGTGGCGGTGCTGAAGTACCGGCTGTACGAGCTCAATCGCATCGTCAGCCGGGTGGTCTCCTACGCGCTGATCACGGCCCTGCTCGGCGGCCTGTTCGCCGGCCTCGTCTTGCTGGCCACCCACGTGCTGCCGGTCAGGGGCTCGTGGGACGTGGCCGCCGCCACGCTGGTCATCGCGGCGCTGTTCAACCCGCTGCGCCGGCGGGTGCAGCGGGCGGTCGACCGCCGGTTCAACCGCTCCCGCTACGACGCCGAGGCCATCGTGGCCGCCTTCACCGCCCGGCTGCGGCACACCGTCGACCTCGACACCCTCCGGCACGACCTGATCGGCGTCACCCAGCAGGCGTTCCAGCCCGCGCACATCTCCATGTGGCTCGCCCCCGCGCCCGCCGACGAGCCGGACCGCCCGCGCTCGGTCAGTCCTCGCCCAGGTACCGGACCTCGAGCGGGGTCTCCGTGACCCCGGAGCCAGGCGACAACGACACCCGGTACGCGCCCGCCGTCGGCCGGTCCGCGATCAGCTCCGTCACGACATCGTCGGTGAAGTGCGCGGCCGCCCCGTCGCCGCAGGCGATCCCGCCGGGCAGCGTCCCGTCCGCGATCAGCCGGTGGTACAGCGGACGCCGGCCGGGCTCGGAGTCGTAGTGCGGGCAGTAGCTGCCGGGCAGCAGCCCGAGCCCGTCGGTGAACGCCCGCAGCTCGCGGCCGAACGAATCCGTCGTTCCCCCCTCGAACCAGCAGATCCCCCCGGCGCTCGACCCGGCCAGCACGATGCCCGCATGCCACGCCTTGCGCATGATCACGTCAAGCCCGTGCACCCGCCACACGGCCACCATGTTCGCCACGCTGCCGCCGCCGACGAAGATGACGTCCTGCGACAGCAGCAGGTCCTCCGGATCGGCGACGTTCGGCATCGGGAACAGCGCCAGGTGCCTGACCCGCGCCGCGTGCCCGGCGAACCGGTCGTACATCGCCAGCGGCCACCGCGGGTCATCCCCGCCCGCCGTGCCCACCACGCACAGCCTCGGCTCGCGCGACCCGGCCACGCGCAGCGCGTGGTCCAGGTGCAGGGGGATCTGGTCATCCGGCATGAGCATGCCGCCGCCGATCGCGATTATGTGCCGTCGCCCATCCGCTGCCATGCTTGGCACGCTAACCCCGTTACACCCGGCCAGCAAAACCGGGGGCAGGCGTTTCAGGCTAACGATCAGCTCTACTCCAGTGGGCCGGTCAGCGGACTACGTAGTGCAGCGGCTGCGGGGTCAGGGTGCCGTAGCGGGTCGTCACGGCGACAGCCAGGCGATACTCGCCCGCCTCGCGGGCCAGCGGGAACGGCTGCCCGGGCGGAAGGTCGGTAGTCGTCCCGCGTTCGGCATCGCTGACGCCGAATCCGCGCGCGTAGGGGTGTTCGGTGCGGAAGACCAGAGCCGGGCGGCCGTCCCTGCCGGCGACGCCCGTGCTGATCGCGGCGAGATCCGGTGCGACGCCGTCCGTCGTATCGACGAGTTGCTCGCTTTCGATGACTGTCGTCCTTTCCAGGATCGGCGCGTAGGGACCGGCCGACCAGGCCAGGGTGTCTGTTACCGAAGCGGCGTGGAATTGCCCGAACCACACGGCGGCGCCGGCTCCGCCGCCCGCGTCCCAATTGGGCCCGGACCCGGAAAACTCCGGCTGGTCGCCGCGCTCGTATCGGCGCTGCAACTCCAGGACGCTGAGGAGTATCCCGTCTGCGTCGCGCCAGACGGCGCCGTTCTGCCCGTCGAGCAGCGTCCACTTCCCGAGATCGTCGATCCACGCCTCGGTGACTGCGTGCACGCCGGCGGCTCCCGCGTGGTAATCCCGCCGGAACAGGCTGATCCGGCGGGCCGGGACCTGGACGGCGTTCAGCGCCTGCGCCAGCACGATGTTGTACTCCCGGCAGCCGAACCGCTCGCCGCGCTCCACCCGGTCCAGGACGACGTTCGCGTCCTGTGAGTAGTCGTGGGTCGCGCCGCTATGCCGCCAGCGCCGGGTCACCCAGCCGAGCAGCATCTCGGCGGTGGCCAGCGCGCTCGCCTGCGGTTCCGGCAGGCGGGTGGCCAGCCGGGCCTCCCCGGTCTCGTCAAGCCTCGATAGCCCCAGCGGCAGGATGGGCCGTGCGCAGGGCCAGCGGATCAGCTCGACGGGCGGCGGCGGGACGCTCGCCGCGATCCGGGCGTGCAGCGCCGGCCAGTCCGGCTCGGTCCCGAACGACTCCTCGAACGCCGTCCCGAAGTCCGGTTCGTAGAAGCCCGCCGCAATGCACTCCTCCAGCAGGTCGCGGGCGTCTGCGCGCCCGCAGTGCCAGCGGGCGACGGCGCACGACGGGCCCCACAGACTCGACCAGAACTGGCCGTCCGTCCGCAGATCCGGCTCGAGCGCGACCAGGTTGGCCCAGCGGTCCTCGCGGATGTGGTCGATGGCCAGGGTGCGCAGCCGCCCGACGGACTCCGAACCGGCGTCCTGGTCCATGCTTCCTCCTACAGGGAAACGGGCCGCCCAGGTTTGGTCATCGTGCCGGGCCGGCAGTACCAGGTCATGATCTCGACGGTGAGCCGCCCGGCGACTACCGCCGGGTCGGCCTCGGCGAGCTGCCGGGCCTCCTCCAGCGAACCGGTCCGGTAGAAGGCCAGCCCGCGCAGCGCCGGGTCGGGCTGATCCGAGACGGGGCCGTTGGTCACCACGTGCCCGGACGCGCGCAGCCTTTCGTGATGGGCGAGGTGCTCCTGCTGGATCCGGTCGAGTTCGGCGTCGTCGTAGTCCGGCGCGTTCTCCGGCGTGCGCAGTAGCACTAGCTCGTACGCTTCGAGGTCCACGCGTCATTGTTGCATCACCCGGAGCACATGGCTCCGGGGGCGGCTCCGCCCGCCCGGGCGGGCCGGCGCGGATCGTGACATCCCGGGGGCCGCCACTTCCCGGTCGACCGTGGCCGCGTGCCCGGGAGTGCCACCACGAATCGTTCGGTAAAAGAAATAGTGATCGCATTGAACCCGCGCGACGCCGGGGCCGTGTACATCGGTGGCGGGAAAAGGTCGGCGCGCTGAAGGGTCTTGGATTAGATGAGAAGGCCGGCACGGGGCGTGGCTTTTCCCGGCTGGCATGACCGGGCTTGCCGGCTGGCGAGGGCCACGGGCACGAGGCGCCCTGTGGCGTCCGTGGCCCGGAGGCGGCGGGCCGGCGGGCGATGGTGCCGGACCGGCTCAGGTTCGCGGCGCGCCCGGGGCTCACTGCCTGGGTGCCGGGAGCAATTGCCCGCCGGTACGCAATTCCTCTGATCAGCGGTAAGCGCCATCCCAATGTGCCGAACTAGTGACACTGGGTAGCTCACGGGCGCCGGGCGGAAATATGGCGATGTCGGACCGGCCAGAGAGCCAAAGGTCGAACCCAAACACGGCGTTTACGGCTTCGTCAGGACCGGATAAGCTGAACTCATTCAACGGGGGGGGCCGCTGCAAGCTTATCTGGCGTCTATCATCTATTCTGGTGCATTAATCAAACCAGAGGAACGGAGTGCGCGTGGCCCAGAAGATACAGACCTTGTTCATTGATGACATCGACGGCAGTGCTGCCGAGGGCACCGTCCGCTTTGCGCTGGATGGTACGGACTACGAGATCGACCTGAACACGCAGCACGCTGCGGCGCTGCGGAAGGCATTGGCGAAGTACGTCGATGCCGCGCGGAAGAGCAGCAGTGCGGTCGCCCGGCGGCCGGTGCGGGGCGGGCGTAGGTCTTCGGCCAGCGGCCTTAACACCACCGAGGTCCGCGAGTGGGCCAAGGCGCAGGGTATCGAGGTCAAAGACCGCGGTCGCGTGCCAGCCGAATTGGTCGTCAGGTTCCGGGCCGCCACCGGAAACTAGCGTCACGGCCCGTCCGTCGGCGCTATTCGCGGACGCTGTGTCCTCCTGCATCGCCAGAACGCAGGGGGACACAGCTCTTTTTACGACGGCAAATGAATGCCGGTCAGCACCGCGAGGACACAAGGCCAGGCCCGGCTCAGCGGATCGATGAGGTCGAAATGGCCGGCGCCGGGGATCTCGACGAGCAGGCCGGCGCGCGGCAGCCGGCTCATGGCAATCGGCACGGTGTCGTCGTCGGTGCCGTGAACGAGCGTGACGGGAACCGCCGGAGGGGGCAGCGCGGCCGGATCGGCGACCGCGTAGCGTTCGGGGACCTCATCGGGCATGCCGCCCATAAGGTTGCGCGCCGCCCCGGCGCCCAGGTTCCATTCCGCGCACATGCGCAATGAATTGCAGCCCGCCAGCGAGACGACGTGGGTGGCCGGGCACGGCCCCCGCCAGCGCGACCCGGCCGGAAGTCCCGGCCTGGCCGCCGCCCACAGCGCGAGGTGACCGCCCGCCGAGTGGCCCGCCCAGGTGAGCCGGCCGGGGTCCGCGCCGTGCTTTTCGGCCAGCGGGCCGGCCTGGTCCAGGGCCGCTGCGATGTCGTCGAAGGTGCCCGTCCAGCCTTCCTCGGCCATGCCCGCCCGGCGGTACTCGGGAACCGCGACGACGTGCCCGGCGGCGGCCAGCGCGTGAGCCATCGGGCCCAGGTGGCTCCGGTCGTACGCGGGCCGCCAGAACCCGCCGTGGACGAGCACGATCAGCGGTGCGGCACCCCGGGCCGGCCGGTCCGGCGGGAGCCTGAGGTCGATGACGTGCTCTGGCCGCGGGCCGTACCGCACGGTCACCTGCGGCGGCGGGGCGGCCCGGTCCAGGACGTCGCTCACTGTCCACCCCCCCGGCTCGGCGCGGCCCGTCAGCCCGCGAGGGTTTCCGGAGTGGCCCTGGCGACGAGGCCGGCGGTGTCGACGCCGGAGGGGAGCGTTCCGTAGGCACGGCCCCACGACCCGGAGTCATCGGCCAGGCGGGACGCAGCGAACGCGTCGGCGACCGCCGGGGGAGCGTGCCGGACCAGCAGGGCGCCCTGGAGGGCGAGCGCCATGGCTTCGGCGATATGGCGGGCGCGCGCCTCGGCGGGGTCGGCGAGTTCCTTGCGCAGCCGGGCGACGGCCTGGTCCAGCCTGTTGTCCGCGCCCGCCGCCAGCTCGAGTTCGGCGAAGAACGCCTCGGCCGTCTCGGGCTGCCGCGTCAAGGCGCGGAGGACGTCGAGCGCGGCGACGTTGCCCGAGCCCTCCCAGATGGACCCCAGCGGCGCCTCGCGGTAGAGCCGCGGCATCCCGGATTCCTCCACGTACCCGTTGCCGCCCAGGCACTCGAGCGCCTCCGCGGCGTGACCGGGGGCGCGCTTGCACGCCCAGTACTTCGTCGCCGCGAGCGCCACGCGGCGGAACGCGGCTTCCTGCTCGTCCCCGCGCGCCGCGCGGTCGGTTGCTCCGGCCAGGCGGATCGCCGCCGTCGTGGTGGCCTCCGACTCGATCGCCAGGTCGGCGAGCACGCCCGCCATCGCCGGGTGGTCGGCCAGCGCCCGGCCGAAGGCCATCCGGTATCTCGCGTGGTGCGCCGCGAGCGTGACGCCGGCCCGCATCCCGGTCGCCGCACCGAGCACGCAATCCAGCCTGGTCATGTTCACCATCTCGATGATGGTGGGGACGCCCCGGCCCTCCTCGCCGACCAGCCAGGCCACCGCCTGGTCGTACTCGACCTCGGCCGACGCGTTCGACCGGTTCCCGAGCTTGTCCTTCAGGCGCTGCAGGTGCATGGCGTTCCTGGTGCCGTCCGGCCTGACCCTGGGCAGCAGGAAACAGGACAGCCCGCCCGGCGCCTGGGCGAGGACCAGGAACAGGTCGCCCATCGGCGCGGAGGTGAACCACTTGTGCCCGGTCAGCGCGTAGTTCCCGTCGCCCGTGGGCACCGCCCTGGTGGTGTTCGCCCGGACGTCGGAACCGCCCTGCTTCTCGGTCATCGACATGCCCGCGAGCAGGCCCCGCTTGGTGTCCGGCGCCCGCAGGCCGACGTCATACTCCGGGGCGGCCAGGAGCGGTTCGAAGCGCTCGGCGAGGGCCGGGGCGTTCCGCAGCGCAGGGACGATCGCGTAGGTCATCGAAACCGGGCAGAGGTGCCCGGTCTCGGCGGCGCCCCAGACGTAGAAGCCCGCCGCCCGGGCCACGTGCGCCCCGGGGCGCTGATCGCGCCACGGCGCGGCGTGGAGGCCGTGCCGCACCGCCACGGTCATCAGCTCGTGCCAGGCCGGATGGAACTCCACCTCGTCGATGCGGTGCCCGTAGCGGTCGTGCGTGCGCAGCACCGGCGGGTGCTCGTTGGCCTGACGGCCCTGCTCCTGGGCCTGCGCAGATCCGGCCAGGCGGCCTAGCTCGCGGATGGCGTCCTCCGCCCACCCGGCGCCCTCCCGGCGCAGCGCGCCCAGCATGGCCGGATCGCCGGCCACGTCGTACCCGGCGAGCGGCGGCGGCTGGTTGAACACGTCGTGCGTGGCTGGCATCGGCGTTTTTCCTTACCTTCCCAAGGCCTTTTGTCGCAATTGAAACACGCCTGGTGTAGCCGTCATGACCTGCCGCTGGTACACCGGGATGAAGGAGTGTTTCGTGTCGGGGCCGGCCGAGGAAGGTGGCGAGTGTTTGGCTGCTTACCTGACCCGGCGGTGCGTGACGTCGATCGTCATCCTCTTCGGCATATCGATCTTCACGTTCGTCCTGCTGCACCTGGTCTACCCGTCCCCCGCGATCATCGTCCTCGGGCCACGCGCGTCGCCGGCCGCGATCAACGCGTGGAACGCGCAGAACGGCTTCGACGAGCCGGTCATCGTGCAGTTCTGGCAGTACATGTACGCCGTGCTGCACGGCAACCTCGGCTATTCCTACAAGCTGAACCAGAGCGTGGCGATGCTGTTCGGGGAGCGCTGGGGGTTCAGCGCGTACCTGTCGGGCTCCGCGCTGACGCTCGCGATCCTGATCGCGATCCCGCTCGGGATCTTCCAGGCGGTCAGGCGGAACACCTTCGGCGACGGCGTGGTCACCAGCGTGGCCTTCACCGCCTACGCCATGCCGGACTACCTGCTGTACCTGATCGCGATCCAGATCTTCGCGCTCAGCTTCTTCAACTACAACGGCCTGGGGCTGCTGTTCTACGACAGCCTGTCGAACGCGGACTACCCGGTGCTCCTGGCCTACACCCTGATCGGCGCGGTGCTGACGGTGACGGGCAACCTGGTCGCCGACGTCGCGCTGACCGTCGCCGATCCGCGGATCAGGCTGGCCTGACGTGTCTAGACGATCCTCATCTCCTGGTGGTAAACCGAGAAGGGCGGGGGCGCTGCGCAGGTCGGCCGGGGTTAGCGGCAGGAGGGTGGCGGGTGACTGCTTACCTGGTCCGGCGGTGCGGGACCTCGGTCATCATCCTGATCGGCATCTCGATCTTCACCTTCGGCCTGCTGCACATCGTCTACCCGTCGCCGGCCCGGGTGGTCCTGGGCCCGCGCGCCTCGCTCGTCGCGATCGAGGTATGGAACGCCCAGCACGGGTTCAGCGGATCGGTGTTCAGCCAGTACTGGCACTACGTGGACGGGGTGCTGCACGGCAACTTCGGTTACTCGTTCAAGCTGAACCAGAGCGTGTCGGCGCTGTTCAACGAGCGCTGGATGCTCAGCGCCTACCTGTCGGGTACCTCGCTGGTGCTGTCGGTGCTGATCGCGATCCCGCTCGGGATCTACCAGGCGGTCAAGCGGAACACCATCGGCGACAACGTGACCACCAGCCTGGCGTTCACCGCCTACGCCATGCCGGACTACCTGCTGTACCTGATCGCGATCCAGATCTTCGCGCTCAGCTTCCACGTCTTCAGCTACGAGGCCAGCCAGTCCAACAACCTCATCACGGTCATCGGCGACTGGCGGCAGATGACGCTGCCGATCGTCTGCATGACCCTGCTGGTCCTGGCGGGCTACTCCAGGTACATGCGGTCCGCGGCGATGGACACCCTGGCGCAGGACTACATCAAGGTCGCCCGGGCCAAGGGATTGCCCGAGCGGCTCGTGCTGACGCGGCACCTGGTCCGCAACGCCTGCCTGCCGATGATCACGCTGGTCGGGCTGTCGATCCCCTCGCTCCTTTCCGGCAACCTCATCGCCGAGGTGGTCTTTAATTACAACGGCCTCGGGCTGCTGTTCTACAACAGCCTGCAGAACGAGGACTACCCGGTGCTCCTGGCGTACACCTTGATCGGCGCCATCCTGACCGTCCTGGGCAACCTGATCGCCGACATCGCGCTGACCGTGGCCGATCCGCGGATCCGGCTGGCCTGACCCGACTACAGGAGGCAGCACTGACCGGACCCAGCCCCCAGTCCCTCCCGCCGCTGGACATCACCCGCGCGCCGGAGGGCGGCGAGATCGGCCCCATCTCGACCGGCTGGCGGCTGGCCATCCGGGAGTTCGCGAGCAACAGGCTCGCCGTCGTCGGCGTGGGCCTGCTGATTTTCTTCGTGCTCTTCTCCTTCGTGGGCCCGCTGGTGTACCACGCCAACCTGCTGACCGCCAACCTCAACATCGCGAACTCCCCGCCGGGGGCCGGCCACCCGCTCGGGACCGACGACGAGGGCATCGACGTGCTCGGCGAGATCATGAAGGGCGGCCAGGCCTCGCTGGAGATCGGCTTCCTATCCGCGATCGTGGCCATCGTGGTGGGCGCGTTCTACGGCGCGGTCTCCGGCCTGGTCGGCGGGTTCCTCGACTCGGCGCTGATGCGCGTGGTGGACGTCCTGCTCTCGATCCCGTTCCTGTTCGTGGTGCTCATCGTGGCGGTCAAGTACGGGGCCTCCGTGCTGTCGCTCAGCCTCATCCTCGGCGCCTTCACGTGGCTGGTGCCGGCTCGGCTGGTGCGTGGTGAGGTGCTGTCCCTGCGGGTGCGGGACTTCGTCTCCGCCGCCCGCCTCGCCGGGGCCAGCCAGTGGCGGCTCATCAACAGGCACCTGCTGCCCAACGCGCTCAGCGTGATCATCGTCAACGTCACGTTCAACGTGGCGGACGCCATCCTGGCCGTCGCCTACCTCGGTTTCCTCGGCTTCGGCCTGCACTACCCCCAGTACGACTGGGGTGACCTGCTGTCCAACGGGACGCAGTACATGCTGGACGGCTACTGGTGGCTGATCTACCCGGTCGGGTTCTGCGTCATCGCCACCGTCATGGCCTGCAATCTCATCGGTGACGCGCTGCGCGACGCGCTGGACGTCAGGCTGCGCCGCCGATGACCCAGATAGCAAGGAGAGGAAGTACGGCGATGAGCAGAATGGCGCGTCCGAGCATCAGGTTCGCCGCCCTGGCCCTGGCCGTGGCCGGCCTTACCGCGCTGGCGGCCTGCAGCAGCGGCAGCAGCGGAAAGTCCAGCGGCAACACCACGCCCTCGACGTCGCTCGGCGGAGCGTTCGGCACCATCCCGGCCGCCGCGACCGGGGCGCAGCACGCGGGCACGATCACCTGGGCCGAACCGCCCGGGGCCGCGCCCACCTGGATCCTGCCGCTGGTGACGTCCGCCGCGTTCTCGGTGAACGACACCAGCGATTTCTCCGAAGAGCTGTGGCGGCCGCTGTACTGGTTCGGCAACGGGGTCGAGCCCACGCTGACGCCGTTGATGAGCCTGGCTAACCCCCCGAACGTGGTCCAACGGCGACACGACCGCCACCATCACGCTCAAGAGTAACTACAAGTGGTCCGACGGCCAGCCGATCACCTCCAGGGACGTGCTCTTCTTCTTCGACGAGATCAAGGCCGCCATCAACGAGGACCCGGCCAACTGGGGGCCGTACAGCCCGGGCGTCGGGATCCCGGACGAGGTGGCGAGCGTCACCACGCCCAACGCGAGCACCGTGGTGTTCACCATGAAGAAGGCGGTCAACCCGGGGTGGTTCTATGACGACGAACTCTCCGAGATCACCCCGATGCCGGCTCACGCCTGGGCCAAGGCGTCGGCGAGCGGGCCGCTGCTCGACTTCACCGTGCCCGCGAACGCGACGAAGATCTGGAACTACCTGAACAAGCAGGCGATGTCGCTGAGCACCTACGCCACGGACCCGCTGTGGCAGATCGTGGACGGCCCTTACAAGCTCACCGCGTTCGACAGCAGCACCGGCGCGTTCACCATGACGCCGAACCCCGCCTACGGCGGCCCGCATGCCGCGAAGGTGTCCGTCCTCCAGGCCGTCCCGTTCACGTCCGACACGGCCGAGTTCGACGCCGTCCGCGCCGACAGCATCGACATCGGGTACCTGCCGCTGGACGACATCAAGCAGGTGAAGATCGTCGAGTCGAGCGGCTACAACGTGTTCGGCTACCCCGACTACGGCTTCGCGTACATCACGTACAACTTCGCCGACACGACCGGTGACTTCAACAACATCATCGGCCAGCTGTACATCCGGCAGGCGCTCGCGCACCTGGAGGACGAGCAGGGCTACATCAAGGCGTTCTTCGGCGGCGCGGGCGGCCCGGCCTACGGCCCCGTCCCGTCCGTGCCCCAGAGCCCGTACACGCCGTCCGACGCGGTGACCGACCCGTACCCGTACAGCATTGCCGACGCGATCTCGCTGCTGAAGAGCCACGGCTGGACGATCAACACCTCCGGCACCGATACGTGCGCCCGGGCAGGCACCGGGCCGACGGACTGCGGGGCCGGCATCCCGGCCGGCACGAAGCTGGCGTTCAACCTGATCTACACCTCATCCCCGGCGATCGCCGGCGAGCAGTGCACCGCCTTCGCCTCGGCGGCCGCCGGCGCAGGCATCACGATCCACCTGTCTAGCGCCACCTACAACTACATCATCACCTACTACGACGACCCGGTGCCGACGGGCAAGACGTATATCAACAAGTGGGCGATGGAGGACTTCGGCGGCTTCACCGACGCCACCTACCCAACCCAGCTCGGGGTCTTCAACGGCCCCGGCTCGCTGAACGAAGGCGACTACAACAACCCGACCGCGAACGCTCTGATCAACGCCTCAGTGAGTAGCGGCAACCCGGCCGCGGTGAAGGCCGAGGCGTCCTTCCTGACCGCGAACCAGCCGGGCCTGTTCCAGCCGAGCCCCGACTTTGTCGCGGTGTGGAAGGACAACATCTCGGGTCCGCCGGCCTCGTTCGCGAGCATGACCCAGTACTCCCTCAATACCGAGTACATGTGGTTCACCGGCTGAGACCCCGGGAGATGGAACTGCGGCGGGAGCTGCTCACCGCCGAGATGATCGAGCCCGCCACGGGCCAGCTCGTCCGCGCGATCATCGAGGTGCGCTTCGACCCGCTGACCGGGCACACCTCGCGCATCCTGCCCGAGCGCGGCCTGATGCCCGCCAGCGACTTCGACCTGGAGGCGTTCGCGCGCGACACGCAGCCGACGTGCCCGTTCTGCCCGGGCCGGCTCGAGGCGCTGACGCCCATGCTGCCGCACGCGATCCACCCTGAGGGGCGGATCGCGTGTGGCGAGGCCGTGCTGTTCGCGAACCTGCACGCGTACTCCTCGCACAGCTCGGTGTCGGTCTACTCGCCCAGGCTGCACTACCTGCCGGTCGCCGCCATCACCGGGGAACTGCTGTCCGACAACCTGGCCACGCAGGTCGCCTTCGCCAGGGCGGTGATGGCGGCCGAGCCGGAGTCACGCTGGTCCTCGATCAACGCCAACCACATGCTCCCCTCGGGGAGCTCGCTGTTCCATCCCCACATGCAGGGGATCGTCGACTCCCAGCCGACGACGGTCCAGCGCATGCTCGCCGACGTGCCGGCGCAGCGGTTCGCCGGCTACCTGGACGCCGAGCGCCGCGCCGGGGAACGGTACCTGGGGAACACCGGCCGCGTGGAGTGGCTGGTCAGCTTCGCCCCGATCGCGCCCGCCGAGATCAGGGCGTTCGCCCCGGGCGTCGCCTCACCCGCGGAACTGGACCCGGACCTCACCAAGGAACTGGCCCACGGGCTGGCGCTGGCCCTCGGCGCGTACGCGGAGATGGGGTTCGAGAGCTTCAACTGCGCCATCTACGGGGCGCCCGAAGGTACCGAGGGCTACCCGCTGAACCTGCGCCTGGCCTGCCGGTCGAACCTGAAGGCCTGCTACCGCTCGGACTCGACGTTCCTCGAGCGCCTGCACTGGGAGGGTGCCGTCGACCTGGCGCCCGAAACCATCGCCCAGCGGATCGGCGACCGTTTCCGGCGGTGACCCCGGCCGGCTGGTCAGCCGCGGGTCGCGGTCAGGCTCGCGGGCCCGCGGCGGCCACTACGAGGGCGACGGTGGTGGCCACCTCGACCAGCGCGCCCAGGACGTCGCCGGTGATGCCGCCGAGCCTGCGGACCGCGTGCCGCTCCAGCCCCAAGGCGGCGGCGAGCCCGGCGACGACGCCTAGCGGGAGGGTCCAGCCGAGCGGCTCGCCGAGCACCGCCGCGGAGATCACTACCGCCGCGACCGCCGCCGCGAGCGTGCCGAGGGTGATCGCCGCCGGGATCGCCGGGCGTACCGTGCCGGCCACGAGCGCGCCCAGCCCGTCCGGCCTGGCCGCGGGCACGCCCCGCCGGCACGCCCAGGTGATCGCCAGCCGTCCGGTGACGACCGCGGCGATCAGCGCCGCCGGTCCCCGCCCGTCGCCCGACGCCTCGGCCTGGCTGAGCGCCGCGACCTGGATCAGCAGGGCGAGGACGACGGTGACGGTGCCCATCGGCCCGATGTCCGAGCGGCGCATGATGTCCAGGGCCGCGGGGCCGGGCTGTCCGCTGCCCAGGCCGTCGGCCAGGTCGGCCAGGCCGTCCAGGTGCAGCCCGCGGGTGAGCATGGCCAGCGCGGCGACCGCGAGCACCGCCCCGGCCAGCGCGCCCAGGCCGAGCGGATGATCCGCCGCGAGCAGCACCGCCGCGGCAATGACGCCCAGCAGGAGCCCGACGGCCGGCGCCCACGCCATGGCGGCCCCCGCCGCATCCGGAGCCGTCCCCGGATCCGGTGCCGCTCCCTGGTCACCGGCCGGGATCACCGTGAGCAGCGTCACGGAGAGCCTCGGGCCGTTTCCTCTCATGGCGAAGCAGCCTATCGGCAGGCCAGCTGAAGACGTACTATCTCAAATGGGGTTTAACTGGGATGGATGGCGGTGGGGAAGCGTTGTCCGAGTGGTGGTCGATCGAGGTCTTCGATGCGGCGGAGCTGCCCGCCCGCCGGTGGAAGGATGCGCACCAGGACGAGCTCACGGAGGCGGCTATCACCAACGGCGCCATCTACTGGGAGTGGCACGAGCACCAGTACGGCGTCGTGTTCGAGGTGCTCTTCGACTCCGACCAGCAGTGGGAGGCGTTCCGCGCCCTGGCCGCGGTCCGGTCGGCGTTGGACAGCGTGCCCGACCCGATCAACGGCCTGATCGTGTACCGGGGCCGCGGCGGCGGGTCCGGGCCGCGCAAGCCGCGCAAGCCCAAGCCCGCGCCGAGCGCGAGCTCGATGGCGCTGCCCGAGCCGGAGGAGGAGCGGGTCTTTCACCTGACCGGGGTCAGGCCGCCGGGGATGTCGGCCGGGACGCAGGACGTCGACGTCCGGGCCGGTTAGATCCGGTCCTGTGCGCGAGCATGCCGCGCTACAGGGCAGGATGGGGTCATGAGGGAAACGCCTGCCATGACCGACGGCCTGTGGGCCGAGATTGAGCACCACGGCTACTACCCGGGCCTGGTGTCCGACGCGGTGGCTTCGGCGATCGGGGCTGAGCCGGTCACGGCCTACGTGGTCCACCACGACGCGATCTTCGACCCCGGCATGGAGGTGCGCAGGCACATGACCGTGCTCGCGCTCACCCCGACCCGGCTGGTGTACTCGCACACCGACGAGCACCCGGCCGACGATCCCGACAGCAGGCCCCGCGCCGAGACGAGCACCGAGGCGATCCGGTTCGCCAAGATCTCATCCGTCGCGCTGACCCGGGTGGTCCCGGACCCGGCCGCCTACACGCCGGGCGTCACGATGCCGTCGGAGGTCATGCTGAGCATCGGCTGGAACGTCCTGTCCCACCTGGAACTCGAGCCTGCCCACTGCGGCGACGAGAGCTGCGAGGCCGACCACGGCTACCTGGGCACGATCACGGCCGATGACTTCTCGCTGCGGGTGAGCTCGGCCGCCGACGGCGAGGAAGCCGTCCGGCAGGTGCTGGGTTTCGCGCGGGCGCTTTCCGACGCCACCGCGGCGCCGGGCCACTAACGGACCTGCTTTGCCGCTGCCGCCCGAGCAGTGACACGATGTTCCGGCATAGGAGAAGTGGCGCCCACGAGTAGCAAACGAGGATTCCCGCATGACGCTCGAGCCGAGACATCCGCCGATCGTGCCGTCCTACGGGGCCGCGACCCTGGCTGACCTGTCAGCCTCGATCTTTGCCTCCCTGGAGCCGGGACCGCCGGAGCCGGAGAACGCGCTCGGCCTCGCGCCCGCCGCCAGGGCGTGCCTGCTGATCGTGGACGGGCTCGGCTGGGAACTCCTCCGCGACCATCCCGCCGCCGCGCCCTTCCTTTCCGAACTCGCCCGTAACTCCAGGCCGATCACCGCCGGGTTCCCGGCCACGACGGTCACGAGCCTCGCCTCGATCGGCACGGGCCGCCCCCCGGGCCAGCACGGGATGCTCGGCTACCAGGTCATCATCCCCGGCGAGAATCGGCTGCTCAACGGCATGCGCTGGGATTCGCGGGTCGATCCGCGGCAGTGGCAGCCGCTGCCGACGCTCTACGAGCGCGCCGCGGCCGCCGGCATCGCGGCGGTCCACGTGGCCCGGCGCTCCTTCCGCGGCAAGGGCCTGACGACGGCCGCGCTGCGCGGCGCGCAGCTCCGGCCCGCCGACAGCATGGGCGCGCTCGCCGCGCAGGCCGCGGCGGCCTGCGCGGAGAACGGGCGCGCGTTCGTCTCGGTGTACCACGGCGACCTCGACAACACCGGGCACGTGTTCGGGGTCGCGTCCGATGCCTGGTACTACCAGCTGGCGCACGTCGACAAGCTGGCCGAGCACCTGGCGCACGCGCTGCCGTCCGGTACGGCCCTGTACGTGACGGCCGATCACGGCATGGTGGACGTCGGCCCGGAGGACAGGCTCGACGTGGACGCGACGCCGGAACTGCGGGCCGGGCTGGCCCTGCTGGGCGGCGAGCCGCGCGCCAGGCACCTCTACGTGCGGCCCGGTGCCGCCGGGGACGTCCTGGCCACCTGGCGCGAGGTGCTCGGCGAGCGCGCCTGGGTCCTGGCCAGGGACGAGGCCATCAAGGAAGGATGGTTCGGTCCCGTGGACGCGCGCATGGCCGACCGGATCGGCGATGTGGTGGTCGCCACCGCGGGCAGCTTCGCCGTGGTGGCCGAGACCCAGGAGCCGGGGGAGTCCAGGCTATTCGGCATGCACGGCTCGCTCACCCCGTCCGACCAGCTTGTCCCCGCGCTGGCCCTCACGGTTTCCTGACCCTTACAGCCGGCGGGACCAGTTCTGGCCCACGAGATCCTGACCGAAGCTATGGTGCGGGGTCTCATCGTCGAGGCTGAACCCGGCTCGCTCGTAGATCCGCCTCGCGTCGCCCAGCACGTCGTTGGTCCACAAGGTGACGGCGGAGTACCCGGCGCCGCGGGCGAACCTGAGCACCTCCTCGACCAGCCGGGCACCGATCCCGAGCCCCCTGGCCCACGGCTCGACGAGCAGCAGCCGCAGCCGCGCGGTGGTGGCGTCCTCCCGCACGCAGAACACGCAGCCCGCCGGCGCGCCGTCCACCTCGGCGATCCAGGCCGCCTCGGCTTCGGGATCCCTGTGGTCTATGTAGTCAGCGACGATCCTGGCCACCAGCGCCTCGTATGAGGCGTCCCAGCCGAACTCCTCCGCGTAGACCGCCGCGTTCCGCGACACCACCCAGCCCAGGTCGCCCGGCCGGGGCGCCCGCAGCAGGTAACCCCGCGACAGGGGGGACTGCGTGAGGACGTCGGTGATGACGCGCATGGCGTCCAGCAGCCTGCGCCGGTCCTCGTCGCGGACGCCGGCCAGCATGTCCCTGGTCTGGCCGGCGGACCCCTCGTCCAGGCCCGCGACGGCGGCCCGGCCGGCCCCGGTCAGCCTGATCACCTGGCGGCGCCCGTCGGCGGCCGAGCGCTGCCGGGCGATGAGCCCGTCGTCCTCGAACCGGCCCAGGATGCGGCTCAGGTACCCCGCGTCGATGTCGACGACCCGCCGCAGGCCGGCGACCTCGCTGGCGTCCCGCTGGGCCAGCTCGAACAGCAGCCTGGCCTCGGTGAGCGAGTACGGCGTGTCCAGGTACTTGCCGCGCAGCAGCCCGATCACGTTCGTGTAGAACCTGTTGAAGGCCCGCACCGCCGCCACCGTGGCGTCGTCCGCCTGGTCGTTCCCTGCGGTCGGGTTACTTGCCGTCAGCTCGCCCATGGTGTCAACCCCGGGGTTTCCAATAATCGATGCCTAAGTCAAATATATACATGCCTTCAGCAATGATTACCAGAGCGGTAAAGGTTGCTCGACATGACCGGCAAGTAAAGGTACCTTGACATCATGCGGAACAGGGTACGTGAGCAGCGGATACAGCGGGGTCTGTCCCAGGTGGAGCTGGGGGCGGCGCTGGGCGTGTCGCGGCAGACGGTGATTTCCATCGAGAACGGCCGCTACTTGCCGTCACTGCCCCTGGCCTTCCGCATCGCGCGGTTCTTCGAGGTGCCGGTCGAGAAGATGTTTGACCCAGATGATGAGGAGGTGGGGGCGTGAAGACGTTCATACCAGCGCGGCTGAGAGTACCCCTCGCGTACGCCCTGGCCGGCGCGGCCTTCGTCGCCGCCTGGCTGGTGCGCGGCGGCCCCGGCTGGTGGTGGTACGCGTCCGCGGCCCCGGTGGGCGTGGCCGCGCGCGTGCTCGTCGTGTACCGGCGGGGCGGGAACGACAGCGACGAGGGTGCGCTGGCCGGCTCGCGGCCTGACGAGCGCCAGAAGGAACTCCGCAGCCGGGCGCAGGCCATTATGGGGATCGTCACCATGATCGCCGCCTTCCTCGGCCTGCTCGTCGAGATCGCGATCAAGGGGCCCGCCTGGTGGGCGTTCCTCGTCATCTTCGCCGTCGGTGCCCTCGGCTACGTCTTCGGCCTGCAGGAGTTCGGAGAGGACGCCCCGGACGAGGAGGACGCCGGGCAGGACGGCGAGCGGTTCTCGGTCAGCCGGTAAGACGGCCGGGGTTCCTATTATGGGGAACTGACCGGCCGGGGCGAGGGAAAGGCGTCAAGGATGCGGATGCGGACGCTCGGCGGTACCGGGATCAAGGTGAGCCCGTACTGCCTCGGCGCGATGATGTTCGGCGCGTGGGGAAACCGCGATCACGACGAGAGCATCCGGATCATCCACGCCGCGCTCGATTCCGGGATCAACTTCGTCGACACGGCGGACATGTACTCGGCGGGGGAGTCCGAGCAGATCGTCGGGAAGGCGCTGGCCGGCCGGCGCGACGACGTGGTGCTTGCCACCAAGGCCCACATGCCGATGGGCCGGGACCCCAACATGCGCGGCAACTCGCGCCGCTGGATCGTCAGGGAGGTCGAGAACAGCCTGCGCCGCCTCCAGACCGACTACATCGACCTGTACCAGATCCACCGCCCGGACATGGACACCGACATCGACGAGACCCTGTCCGCGCTCTCCGACCTGGTCCGCAGCGGCAAGGTCCGCGCGATCGGGTCGTCCACGTTCCCCGCCGAGCAGATCGTCGAGGCGCAGTGGGTCGCGCAGAGCCGCGGGCACGTGCGGTTCCGCTGCGAGCAGCCGCCCTACTCGATCCTCGTCCGCGGCATCGAGGGGGGCGTCCTGCCCACCTGCCAGAAGTACGGCATGGGCGTCATGGTCTGGAGCCCGCTGGCCGGCGGCTGGCTGACCGGCCGCATCCGCCGGCTCGCCGACATCGACATGACCAAGGGACGCGCCCAGCGCATCCCGCTGCGCTTCGACCCGTCGCTGCCGGGGAACGTGGCCAAGCTGGCGGCCGTCGAGGAACTCGTCAAGATCGCCGCCGACGCGGGGTGCTCGCTGATCCACATGGCGCTGGCCTTCGTGGTCGGGCACCCGGCCGTGACGTCGGCGATCATCGGTCCGCGCACCATGGACCACCTCACCGACCTGCTGGCGGGGGCCAGCGTGGCGCTGGACGACGACGTGCTCGACCGGATCGACCAGGTTGTCCCGCCGGGTGTGACGGTCAATCCCGCCGACTCGGGCTGGCAGCCGCCCGTACTCGGCGACCCCGACCTCAAGACCGCGCGCCGCCGCCCGCTGTCCGCCCGCGCCGCCAGCTAGCCAGCACCCCAGCTAGCCAGCACCCCAGCTAGCCAGCACCCCAGCTAGCCAGCACCCCAGCTAGCCAGCACCGCCCGCTAACCGGTGCGGCGCTTTTTCGCCGCCAGCAGCGCCAGTTCCGGGACCAGCCATTCCCGCACGCGCTGCTCGGTGAGGCCGAGCCCGGTCAGCACACCGCCGCCCTGGGCTTCCTCCTCCTTGACCACGCCCAGCAGGAGGTGCTCGGTACCGATGTAGTTGTGCCCCAGGCCCAGCGCCTCGCTTAGCGCCAGGGCCAGCACGTGCTTGGACCGCGGGCCGAACGGGACGTGCTCGCGCGCCTGCTCGTCGGTCGCGCCCGGCGGCAGCGCCGCGGACAGTGCCTCGCGGGCCGCCTCGGTGGAGACCCCGAGCGCCGCGATCGCCCTGGCCGCCATGCCCTCAGGCTCGTGCAGCATGGCGAGCACCACGTGCTCGGGCAGGACCTCCTCGTTCCGGTGCTTGACCGCCAGCTGGCGCGCCGCGATCTGCGCGCGCTTCGCGCGGTCCGTGAACCGCTCCCCGAGCTTCCCGCCCGGCCCCGTCGGGATGCCCTCGCCCTGGACGGGGCCCTTCAGCACGAAGCGCTTCTGCGCGGCCTGCTTGGTGACGCCCATGGACTGCCCGATCTCGGTCCATGAGGCGCCCGACCTGCGCGCCTGGTCGACGAAGTGGCCGATGAGACTGTCGGCCAGGTCGTCGAGGTACTCGGAAATCCGCACCGCCGCCGACACGTGATCCAGCGCGGTGCCGTCCTGGCTCGTGACGTAGCCGATGAGCTTGTCGAGCCTTACCGGTTGTTGCTCCATACGTCAACCATAGGTTGACGGTGACCCGTTCGTCAACTCGCGGTTGACGGTCAGTCGAAGTATTTGTAGAGCGACACGACCGTCCGCTCGGGACCCGAGGTAATGCTCAGCTCGTCGGCCAGCTGAGCGGCGAGCCACAGGCCGCGGCCGGATTCGGCCCCGCCTAGGTCGCACTCGCGCCGCTCCCGGGCGTCGGCCAGGCTGTCCGGAACCCTGAGGTCCCCACCCGCCGGGCCAGCGCCGGAACTCCAGAACTCCCTCACGTTGTCCAGGGGCGGAGAAGCCAGGGGGATAGCCGGGATGACCGGGGTTGTGTCGGTGATCAGGCAGCGCAGGCCGGCCCCGGTCCGGCGCAGGATCAGCCGGCCGCCGGCTCCGGCGTGCATGATGGCGTTGGCCGCGATCTCGTGAATCGCCAGGATGAAGTCCTCCACCTGGGGCCCGGAAAGGCCCGCGGCCGCGCAGCGCGCCGCCACCAGCCGGCGAAGCTGGCCGAGATCGGACCAGCCGAAGACGGTATCGAGCAGGTCGCCGCGGTAGCCGATGCCATCGGCCGACCACAGCCTGTCCAGAGCGATGACGCGGGACTGAGCGATTACTTCGGTCACGTCGGCTGCCCTTCGCTACGCCTCGTGAGTGAGATGCTACAAGCCGTGGCGCTCCGTGTCCGGCTTTCCCGGCGTTCGGGGACCGCCGGGCGTGTCGCGGGGCGGGGGCCCGGGCCAGACCACCAGGACCGGGCAGCCGGCGTGGTCCACGATGAACCGGCCGGCCCGGCCCAGGCTCCGCGGGCCGGGCCGCGACTGGTCACCGTCCCGCGCCATGACCAGCAGATCCGCGCTTGCGGTGGCGGTCACCACCGCTCGTTCGGTATGGCCGTGAATGTCGAGCTGCGCACAGCGGCGCCCCAGCCTGCGCGCGGCCGCCTCGAGCAGGTCGGCGGCCGCCGAGGTGGCGAGCTCATCGAGCCTGACGCCGGGGTCGGGCCCGGCGCGGCCGAACATGCCCCGGTAGGCGCCGTGGGCCGCGTCCGGCCCCGCGTCGTCCGTGACGTGCAGCAGGGTGAACGACGCATCGGCCGGCGCCAGGCTCAGCGCCGCGTCCACCGCTGCGCGCCACGTGCCCTCGACGACCCATATGAATACCGAACGAGCGGTGGTATCACTCTCAGTCACCGGATCAGCCTCCGAAACCGCGCAGGGCCAGCCACAGGGCCAGCACCGCGATGATGAGCCCGGCCGGGACCGTGAGCAACCCAAGCCTGGTGAATTCCCCGAGGTCCGGCGCCGACCCGTGACGATGGAGCGTCCGGCGCCAGAGCAGCGTCGCGAGCGAACCTGTATAGGTCAGGTTGGGGCCGATGTTCACGCCGAGCAGCACGGCCAGCACGGCGCCGGCTCCGGACGGCGCGGCCAGCGGCAGCAGGACCAGGACGGCCGGCAGGTTGTTGCAGACGTTCGCCAGGGCGGCGGACAGCGCCGCGACGGCGAGCAGCGCGGGCAGCGACGTGCCGGCGGGGAGCAGCGGCGCGAGCGCCGAGCCGAGCCCGTTGCTCACGACCGCCTGGACGACGATGCCCAGGCCGAGCACGAACGCCAGGAACGGCACGTCGGCGGCGCGCAGGATGCTGAGCGGGGTGGTGCGCCGCCTGACCAGCGCGCGTGCGGCCAGCACCGCGGCCCCGGCGAGGGCCGCCCAGGCGGGGCTCACGCCCGCCGCGGACGCTACCACGAACCCGGCCAGCGTGAGGGCGACCACGACCAGCGTGAACCGCGGCAGGCTCGGGGCGTCGGCCGTGTCCGTCCCGGCGTCCCCCCGCCCCGCGGGCAGGTCCGAGGCGAAGAACCTGCGGAATACCGCGTACTCCACGCCGATCACGGCCACCCAGGGCAGCACCATCAGCGCGGCGAAGTGGCCGAAGGCGAGCCCGGTGGCGGCGAACGCGAGCAGGTTGGTCAGGTTGGACACCGGCAGCAGCAGCGACGCGGAGTTGGCCAGGTGCGTGCACGCGTACACGTCCGGCTTGGACCGCACGTCGAGCTTCGCCGCGGTGGCGAACACCACCGGGGTGAGCAGGACGACCGTGGCGTCCAGGCTCAGCACGGCCGTGGTCACCGCCGCGGTGACGAAGACCTGCGCGAGCAGCCTGCGCGGGCGTCCCGCGCTGGTCCTGGCCATCCACCCGCCGCAGGCCCGGAACAGCCCGTCGTCGTCGCACAGGTGAGCGAGCACCAAGATCGCGGCCAGGAAGCCGATCACCGGCCCGAGCCGCCTGGCTTCCGCGGCGGCCGCGCTGACCGGGATCGCCCGCGTGGCCATGAGCACCGCGGCGGCGGGCACCGCCGCGACCGCCTCCGGCCAGCCGCGGGGCCTGGTCACCGCCCACGCCAGCACGCCGAGCAGCGCGATCAGGGAAATCGTCTCGCCTGCGGCGGCGTTCAGCGCGGTCCTCCCTCGCAAATCCAGTTCAGCGCGGTCCTCCCTGGCAGATCCATCGGGATTGACGATGCATGGCCTGGCAGGAAATCTAGTGGCGTGACCGGGGAACAGGCGCAGGCCGAGCGGTTCGCGGAGCTCTTCCGGGCCGTCTACCTGACGTTGCCTGACCGCTCGACGGGGTCCTGACCAGGCGCGCGGCGACGACGGCGATGGCCGCCAGCGGGATGGTCACCGCGACGCGCTGGAGGATGCCCGCGTCGGGCGCGGACGTATCGGCGGCGAACGCGACCAGGAGCGCGGCGGTGGCCCCGGCGCTGGCCAGGAGCCAGGGCCGCCAGGGTCGCCAGTCCGCCTCTCCGGCTCGCGGTTCGCGGCCGAACCGCGCGGCCAGGAGCACCTGGGCCACGACCAGATCGACGTAGATGGCGGCGCTGATCACGTCGTGGGCGTGGTTGTGCCACGAGACGCTCCCCGAGGTGAGCAGCATATGGTCGCGGCGCAGGAGCCCGGCTGCGATCGTGGCCAGCCCGGCCCCCTGGATGAGCCTCGGCGCTAGGCCCGAGCGGACCCGCCCGCCGAGGGCATCGCGCAGGGCGGCGCCGAACGCCACGCTGCACCCGCCTAGCACCAGGAATCCCGCGATCATGATCCACGGATCCCTCGCGTCAGGTGCCGCGAGCCCGCTGATCTGTATCTCGGCGGCCGGGTGCCCGGTCTGGCGCAGGGAGCTGACGATCCACGCGCCGGTGAACACGGCCGGCCCGGCGATCCCGGCCCAGATGCCGAGCACGGCGCCGGGCACGCCCGCGCTGCGGGCCAGTTCGGTCAGGCGGGCGGACCAGTTCACGGCCTCTAGCATGGTTTCGACGCTAACAAATTTCCTGAGGCGGCCATGTGGCCGTTTCGGCAGGCCTTCGTCACCTACCAGCGTGGTTCGGTCATAATTGCCCCTTGGCGGCTTTGTGGGGGCGGCAATGGTCCCCCCGGCCGCTCAGGTGTAGTTTCGCTGGCGAAGGCCGCTGGAGTCGAAGCCCGGAGGGGTTACATGAGCATTATGGGGACCCGGGTCATCCGGACGGAAGACCCGCGGCTGCTGACCGCGGGTGGAGTCTACGTGGATGACCTGCGGACGCCGGAACTTGACCAGGCGGCGCGCGTGACCTTTGTGCGCAGCCCGGTCGCGCACGCGCGCATCACGGGAATCGACGCCAGCGAGGCGCTCAGCGAACCCGGGGTCGTCGCCGTGCTGACCGTCCGCGACATGGACGATCTGGGCCCGCCGCCGGACATGGGAGAAGGTGGCGGCGAGGGCCCGATGCCTCTCGGCGGCCCGTGGGCCGAGCCGCTGCTGGCGGTCGACACCGTGCGCTTCGTCGGCGAGCCGGTAGCGGTAGTGATCACCGACGGCCGCTACCAGGGCGAGGACGCCGCCGACCTGGTCAGTGTGGATTACGAACCGCTGCCCGCGGTGGTGGGACTCGCGGCCGCTGTCACCAGCGACACCCTCCTGTTCCCTGCCGGGGGCAGCAACGTCCCGATCACGAACCCCGTATCTACCGACGACGCCCCGTTCGACGCCTGCGAGGTGGTCGTCGAGCACGACATCGTCAACCAGCGGGTGGCCTGCCTGCCGATGGAGGGGCGTGCCACGGCGGCCGTATACGCGGACGGCAAGCTGACGGTCTGGCACAGCTCGCAGAACGCGCAGCTGTGCCGGCTCATCCTGTGCGGCGCGCTCGGCATGGCACCGGACCAGATCCGCGTGGTGGTGCCCGACGTGGGCGGCGGGTTCGGCGCGAAGGTGGGCATCGACCGGGACGCCCTCATCGTCGCCTGGGCCGCGCGGAAGACCGGCAGAGCGCTGCGCTGGGCCGAGACTCGCAGCGAGAACCTGGTCGGCATGACGCACGGACGCGCCCAGCTGCAGCACATCAAGATCGGGGGCAACCGGGACGGCCGCATCCTCGCCTACCGGATCGACATCCTCCAGGACGCCGGCGCCTACGCGCGGGTCGGCGGGTTCTTGCCCTTCCTCACCTCCTTGATGGCGCCCGGCGTGTACGACATCCCGGAGGTGCAGACCGGATTCCGGGTGGCCGTGACCAACGCGACGCCGATCAACGCCTACCGCGGGGCCGGCCGGCCTGAAGCCACCGCGGCCATCGAGCGCGCGGTCGACCTGTTCGCCGCCGAGATCGGCATGGACCCGGCGGAGGTCAGGCGGCGCAACTTCGTCGCCCCGGACAAGTTCCCCTTCCAGACCAAGACCGGCGCCATGTACGACACCGGGCAATACGAAGAGGCGCTGGACAAGGCCCTGGCGGCGGCGGGCTACCGCGAGCTCCGCGAGGAGCAGGAGCGCAGGCGCGCCAGCGGCGACCCGAAGCAGCTCGGCATCGGCCTGTCCTCCTACGTGGAGATCACCGCGCCCGATCCAGCCGCCGGCGAGACCGCCAAGCTCGAGGTGAAGGACGACGGCTCCGCTACCGTCTACACCGGCAGCTCCGCGCATGGCCAGGGCCACCACACGGCCTGGGCGATGCTCGTCCAGGACGAACTCGGCATCCCGATGGACCAGGTCACGGTCATCCACGGCGACACCGACCTGATCCCGGTCGGCGTCGGCACCTACGGGTCCCGCTCGCTCCAGCTCGGCGGCTCGGCGGTGCACAAGGCGGCGATCGAGGTCAGGGACGAGGCGCGGCACCACGCGGCGGACATGTTCGAAGCGGCCGAAGCCGACGTCGTACTCGACACGAGCACCGGGCTGTGGCAGGTTCGCGGCGACCCGGACACCGCGTTGTCCTGGGGTCAGGTGGCCGGCCACGCCAGCGGCGGCAGCCTCATCGCCGACGTGAGCTTCGTCCAGGAAGCGCCCTCGTTCCCGTTCGGCACCCATGTCTGTGTGGTGGAGGTTGACACCGAGACCGGCCAGGCGAAGATGCTGCGGCACGTGACCGTCGATGACGCGGGCACGGTGCTGAACCCGGTGCTGACCGAGGGCCAGCGGCACGGCGGGATCGCGCAGGGCGCGGCCCAGGCGCTGCTTGAGGAGGTGCTGTACGACGCGGACGGCAACCCGCAGACCTCCACGCTCGCCGATTACGCGGCCATTTCCGCGCCCGACCTGCCCAGCTTCGAGCTGGTCGACAGCCAGACCCCGACCACGCTGAACCCGCTCGGCGCGAAGGGCATCGGCGAGGCAGGCACGATCGGCTCGACCCCTGCGGTCCAGAACGCGGTCATCGACGCCGTCGCGCACCTCGGCGTCCGGCACATCGACATGCCGACTACGCCGCAGCGAGTGTGGGTGGCGATCAACGAAGCTCAGCAGGCAAGGGCCCAGAAAGGCAGTGACCAGTGAAGGTCGACCTGACCGTCAACGGCAAGGACATCACCGCGGACGTCGAGGACCGCATGCTGCTCGTGCACTTCCTGCGCGACGTAGCAGACCTCACGGCCACGAACATCGGCTGCGACACCACCTCGTGCGGCGCCTGCACCGTGCTGCTCGACGGCGAGTCCGTGAAGTCCTGCACGGTGCTCGCGGCCCAGGCCAGCGGGCACCAGATCACCACGGTGGAGGGACTGGCCAGCAACGGGGTCATGCACCCGGTGCAGCGTGCCTTCCACGAGCAGCACGGGCTGCAATGCGGGTTCTGCACGCCGGGCATGGTGATGGCGATCGTGTCGCTGCTGCGGGAGAACCCGCACCCCACCGAGGAACAGGTGCGCACGGGCCTGGAAGGCAACCTGTGCCGGTGCACCGGCTACCACAACATCGTCAGGGCCGCGCTGGCGGCAGCGGAGGTGTCTTCGTGATCCCGTCATCGTTCACCTACAAGCGGGCCGGGTCGGCCGAGGAGGCCCTCGACCTGGCCGCCGAGTACGGCGACGACGCGAAGTACCTGGCCGGCGGGCATTCGCTGCTGCCGCTGATGAAGCTGCGGCTGGCCGCCCCGGAGGTAATCATCGACCTGGGCGCCCTGCGCGACCTGTCCTTCATCGCCGACCTGGGATCTCAGATCGCCATCGGCGCGCTGACCAGGCACCACGACGTCGAGCACTCCGAACTGCTCGCCCGCGAGCTACCGCTGCTCGCGTACGCAGCCGGCCAGGTCGGCGACCCGCAGATCCGGCACCGGGGTACGATCGGCGGCTCGGTCGCGCACGCGGACCCCGCCTCCGACCTGCCCGCCGTGCTGCTCGCGCTGGACGCGACCGTGGTCGCCCGCGGTACCGACGGCTCCAGGGAGATTCCGATCGGTGAGTTCTTCGAGGGCCTGTTCGAGACCGTGCTGGAGCCCGGGGAACTGCTTACCGAGATCCGGGTGCCGAAGCCGGCCGCAGGATCACGCGGCTGGTCGTTCCAGAAGTTCACCCAGCGGGCGATCGACTGGGCCATTGTCGGCGTCGCGGTCCAGGGCGGAGCGGTGGCGCTGGTCAACATGGCGGGAACGCCGATGCGCGCCGCCGCCACCGAGGCCACCCTGGCCGGCGGCGCGTCGCTCGCCGCCGCCGCCGCGCACGCCGCGGAGGGCACGAGCGCCGCCTCCGACATCCGGGCCAGCCGCGAGTACCGCGAGCACCTGGCTAGGATCCTGGTCTCCCGCGCCCTCACCGAGGCTGCCTCCCGCACCTAGCCGAGGGCTACGCAGCTAGTCGGCCGGGGCGGTCTTGCTGCACCCGGCCGACCCGGCTGCTTCCGCGCGGGCCATCCTGCTGCGACGCCGTAACTGGCGGCGCGGCCGCCGGTCAGGCGGCATACCCGGTGGGGGTGGTGGCGTAGGTGCGTCCGGCCGGGGTGTTCCAGACCAGGATGCCTGGGCTCGGTTGTTCGAGTTTCCATCCCTGGCTCTGCTTACACCGATGGTGATGCCTGCACAGCGGAGCCAGGTCACACTCACACGTGATCCCGCCCTGGTCCCAGGCCACGGTGTGGTCCAGGTCGCACCGGGCCGCGGGCCGCCCGCAGCCGGGCGCGGTGCACCGGGCGTTGCGGACCTTGACCAGGTGCTGCAGGACGCGGCTGGGCCGGTACCCGGCCTCGGCCCGGGCGTGGTCGCAGTGGCCGCGGGCGATCGGGGCGATCCGGATCCGCAGGCTAGCCAGGTAGTCCCGGGGCGCAATGCCCTGCGGCGGGTCCGGGCCGGCGGCGCAGTCGCAGGTGGTGGCCGAGCCGGTGGGGCCGATGATGCTGGGTGGCGGGTCCGGGCCGGGACCCGCGGAGTGGGTGCCGGTAGCAGTGGGGTTGACGGTGCCGGGTGGCGGGTCCGGGCCGGGACCCGGAGACTGGCCGCCGCTGGCGGGGCCGGGGGGCGGGTGGCGGCCGGCCGCGCAGCCGTGCGCGGCGGCGGTGCCGTCGGGGTGGACCGCGGTGACGCACCACCGGGTGTGCGGGTGGCGGGCTGCCGCGGCCAGCAGGTCCCGGGCGTCCTCGGCGTCGACCAGCCCGTACCCGGCGACGTCGGCCGGGGTATCGGACCGGCCCAGCCAGGTAGCCAGCGGCACGGTGATGTTCACCAGCGCGGCCACGCTCGGCCCGTCCTGCCGGGCCCGGCCGGGGTAGCCGCCCGGACCGGTCCCGCCCGGGCCACCGCGCGGAGGCCCAGAACCCGGGCCGCCGGACCCGCCCGGACCGTTATCTTGCTCCCGCGGGCCGTCGGGGCCGCCGTCATGGTCTGGTCCGGGCGGGCGGCCAGCCTGGTCTGGGCCCGGGTCGGCGGGGACCAGGCGGCTGTCCCGCTCTTGCAGCAGGTCGAGGAATGCGTGCACGCGCAGCTCGCGCAAGGTGCCCGGCATCCCAGCGGCGCGCAGGTCCAGCGCCCGCTGCTCGATGTGCTGCCAGGAGGCGAGGATCTCATCGGGCGGCAGCTCCTGGGCGATCATCCCCGCGTTCCCGGACAGCTCCGGGTAGTAGCGGACGTGGGCGTCCCGCTTGGCGGCCTCCTTGCGGCGGCGGGCGGCATTCCGGGTCCAGCGTGAGGACCAGCTGATGTGCCTTGGACCGCAGCCGCCCGAACGTCAGCGACCCGCCATCTCGGCCAGCACCTCATCGGCCCGCGCGGCGTCCTCCGCGGACAGCAGCTCTGTCTCATCGTCAATGATCCGCAGGTGCACCGGGTGGATCCGCCCCGCCGACAGCGCCGCGAAGCAGCGCGGCAGCCGGGCCTCGACGGTGGACGCGTACTGCATCTGCCCGGCGGCGGACGGGCCGGTCAGGTGCAGCTCGGCAGCCACCTCATCTGCGGCGAAATCACTGAACCCGTACTGGCCGCTGTCCGCGGGCTCGACCGCCGGGCGGCGGCGCACTAGCTCGGCCAGCGCCGCCATCAGCATCCACGCGGTGCGCGATTCCATCCTACGGATACCGGAGATGATCCCGATCAGCTGGTCATCGGACAGCCCGGTCAGCCCCGACCCGCCCTCCCCGGCGACCGCCTCCAGCAACGTGGCCAGCAGCGCACCCGGCGCCATCGTGTCGGCCCGGCCGTTCTGCCCGAACCCGGACAAGGTCAGCTCCTCCGCCGGAAGACACACGAACAGGCCCTGCTCCGCACCCTGCGGCTCATCCTCCGGATCCTGCCAGTCATCCACCGGGATCCCGCCGGCACCCTGCGGCTCGTCCCCGGCGGGCCGCGGGCCGGAGCCGTCCGGCTCCTCGCCGTCTGGCTCGCGATCGGGGAACGATTCCGGGGCCATGCACCACCGCCGTTCGGAAGTGATCCGGGAAGAACTCTGCGTCAAGTCTAACATATAAGCGCTACCTCAAGCGCTAATTAACGAAAATATGTTCAAGATCTTTCCTGATGATCGGCGAGACGGGAGCGGTGCTAGTGTAGGCGGGTTAGAGCGGGTTAGAGCTGGATCGGCTGTCTGGAACGGCAGGTGATACGCATCCATGATCCGGGCGGTCGTGTTCGACCTGGACGGCGTGCTGATCGATTCCGAGCCGGTCTGGGAGCAGGTGCGCCGGGCGCTGGTGGCGGAGCGGGGCGGGCACTGGGCCCCTGACGCGCAGCGCAGGCTCATGGGCATGAGCACGCCCGAATGGGCCAGGTACCTGTCCGAGGACCTCGGCGTCGGCCTGCCTCCGGACGAGGTCGCGACGGCGGTCATCGACCGGATGGCTGCCCGCTACACCGAGCACGTGCCGTTCATGGATGGCGCGGTCGAGACCGTGCGCCGGTTCGCCGCGCGCTGGCCGCTCGGCGTGGCTAGCTCCTCGCCTCCCCGGCTGATCAACACCGTGCTCCAGTCGAGCGGACTGCGCTCCTGCTTCTCGGCAGTGATGTCGACCGAGCAGGTGGCGCACGGCAAGCCGGAGCCGGACATCTACCTGGCCGTGACCGCCGCACTCGGCTACCCGCCGCCGGACTGCGCGGCGGTCGAGGACTCCTCGAACGGGCTGCGCTCGGCCGCCGCCGCAGGCCTGCGGGTGGTCGCGGTCCCGCAGCCGCGGTATCCGCCGGAGCCGGACGCCCTCGCGCGGGCCAGCCTGGTCGTGCCCAGCCTGGCCGGACTGACCACGGACGCGGTCGCGGCGCTGGCTGCGAGCTGAGCACCGGCCGGGCCTGAGCCGACGCCGTAGTCAGGTCGGTGTCGCGGTGATTGGCCGGGCCGGCCGACAATAGGAACGTGCGGTGGCGTAGCGCGCTGGCGAAGCCGGTGAGGTGGATCAGGTCGGTCCGCTTCCTGATGCTGTTCTGCGGCGCGCTCCTCGTGCTCGCGTTCCCCGACCCGAACCTGGAGTTCCTGGCCTGGTTCGGGCTGGTGCCCGGGCTGATACTCATCGTCAGGTCACCCACGGCGCGAGAAGGCGGGGTGCGCGCCTGGTGGTTCGGGGCCGGGTACCTGATCGCCACGCTGTACTGGATGGCGCCCGAGATCGGCCCCGCGGTGCTGCTGGTAGGCGCGGTGTTCGGCATCTTGTGGATTCCGTTCGGCGTGGCCGCGCAGAAGCTGCTGCGCCCCCCGCTCAGCTGGCCGCGGGCCTTGGCCGCTCTCGTGGTGGTACCGAGTTGCTGGCTGCTCACCGAGTGGCTGAGGTCCTGGCAGGGGTTCGGCGGCCCGTGGGCGGTGTTCGGCGTCAGCCAGTGGCAGCACCCCGCCGTGCTCGCGCTCGCCTCGGTCGGCGGGGTCTGGCTGATCAGCTTCGCGCTCGTGCTGGCGAACGTGGCCATCGTCATCGCGCTGGAGTCCCTGCCGCGGATCGGCGCGGCCGTCCTGCCCGGGGCCTCGTGGCGGTCGGGGCTGGCCGTCCTGGCCCTTGTCGCCGGGGTGGCCAGCGTCGGCGCCGGGCCGCTGGCGTTCGCGCTCACCCCGTCCAGCCACGCGGTCAGGTACGTCACGATCGCCATGGTGCAGCCGGGCGTGGTCCTCGACGCCAGCCTGCGCTCGCACGCGTCGCAGGCGCTGACCGCCGACCTGAGCCGGGGCGGCACGCTGGACGGCGTTCGGCCCGACCTGATCGTCTGGGCCGAGAGCAGCATCGCCGAGGACCTCACGATGCCGAGCAACCACGTCCTGCTGAGCCAGATCGAGGCGCTGTCCGCCGAGGACGGGGCCGAGATCCTGGTGGACCAGGACGCCACGCCGCCCGGCAAGGGCCACGAGAAGTGGGCGGTCCTGGTCAGCCCCTCCGGGATCAAGGGCATCTACGTCAAGACGCGCCTGGTGCCGTTCGGCGAGTACATACCGTTCCGGCAGCAGCTCGGCTGGCTCACCAGGATCAGCAAGGCGGCGTCGTCGAACATGATCCCCGGACCCGGCGCGCACCTGCTGTACGCGACGGACCGTGAAGGGCAGCCGCTGCCGATCGGCGTGCTGATCTGCTTCGAGTCCGCGTTCCCCGACATGGCCCGGGTCGACACGGACAAGGGCGCGCAGCTGATCGTCTACCAGTCCGAAACGTCGACCTTCCAGGGCACGTGGGGACCGGACCAGCACGCCTCGCTCGCCGCGGTGCGCGCGGCCGAGACCGGGCGGCCCGTGGTCCAGGCCGCGCTGACCGGAGACACGGTCGCCTACGACGCCAGGGGCAGGCTGCTGGCCTGGATGGGGCAGTCAGGGCACGGCGTGGTGACGGTCAGGCTCGGGCTGCCCGCGGTCTCGGCCAGGACCATCTACGACCGGCTCGGCGACTACGTTCCGTGGGCCGCCGTGGGGGTGGTTGTGCTCGCCGCGCTGGTTATGTTTGCGAATTCTCGCGGCCTTACTGGCCGGAGTGCTGGTAATGGCCGCCCGCATGGGGCAGAATACGTAGAGCACTCCGTGCCGAACTGATGTTGCCGCAGGGGAAGGCGAGCGACGTCAGAGGAGGCACGGTGTCGGCAACTGGTGTTTTGTACGTTCATTCGGCGCCCCCTGCGCTGTGTCCCCACATCGAGTGGGCCGTAGCGGGGATAGTGGGGGTGCCCGTTAGCATGCCCTGGGCCGGTCAGCCAGCCGCGCCCGGATCGTTGCGCGCCGAGCTCAGCTGGCAGGCGCGCCCGGGCACGGCGGGAGCTATCACCTCCGCGCTGGCCGGATGGAACCGGCTCAGATTCGAGGTCACCGAGGACAGTTCGCCCGGCTGTGACAGCGTGCGGCACTGCTACACGCCTGAGCTCGGCACGTTCACAGCCGTGACGGCGGCCAACGGTGACATCGTGATACCCGAAGACAGGCTGCGTGCCGTGATGGCGCGTGCCGCACGGGTCGGTTCCGTGCCCCTGGAGGACGAGCTCGGCCAGCTACTCGGCACGGCCTGGGACAACGAACTCGAGCCGTTCCGCCGGGCCGCCGACGGCGCGCCCGTCCGCTGGCTCAACGCGACGGGCTGAGTTCACCAGCTGGTGGGGACGGGCTGGCCCTCGCTATAGCCGGATGCGCTCTGCACGCCCACCACGGCCCGCTCGCTGAACTCCGCTATGTCCCGCGCCCCCGCGTAGGTGCACGCGGAGCGCAGCCCGGCCACGATCATGTCGATCAGGTCCTCCACTCCGGGCCGTACCGAATCCAGGTACATGCGCGCCGAGGAGATGCCCTCCTCGAAGAGTTCCTTGCGCGCCCGCTCGAACGGGGAGTCGCTGGCCGAGCGGAGGCGCACGGCGCGCGCCGATGCCATCCCGAAGCTCTCCTTGTACAGCCGCCCGTCGGGGGACCGGAATGTGTCGCCCGGCGACTCGAACGTGCCGGCAAACCACGACCCGATCATCACGTTGGAGGCGCCGGCGGCGAGCGCAAGCGCCACGTCCCGCGGGTGCCTGATCCCGCCGTCGGCCCAGACGAACGCGCCGAGCCTCCTGGCCTGCTCGGCGCATTCGAGGACCGCGGAGAACTGCGGCCGCCCCACCCCGGTCATCATCCGGGTCGTGCACATCGCGCCCGGCCCGACGCCGACCTTCACGATGTCCGCTCCCGCCTCGACCAGGTCGCCGACCCCGGCGGCGGTGACCACGTTGCCGGCCACCACGGGGATCGAGGGCGTCAGGCCGCGCACGGCCTGCAGCGCGCAGATCATCTTCTCCTGGTGCCCGTGCGCGGTGTCCACCACGAGCACGTCCGCCCCGGCGTCGAGCAGCAGCTTGGCCTTGGCCGCCACGTCGCCGTTGACGCCGAGGGCGGCGCCCACCCGCAGTCGGCCCGAGGTATCGAGCGCCGGGGCGTACAGCGTCGCGCGCAGCGCGCCGGTCCTGGTCATGATGCCCAGGCAGCGGCCGGAGGAGTCCACCACCGGCGCCAGCCGGTGCCGTCCCTCGTGCAGCAGCGAGAACGCCTGCTCCGGCGGCGTGCCGGCGGGCAGCGTGAACGGATCGGCCGACATCACCTGGCGGAGCTGAGTGAACCTGTCTACCCCCAGGCAATCCGCCTCGGTGACGACGCCGACCGGCCGCCCGTCCTCCACCACCACCACCGCGTTGTGCGCCCGCTTAGGCAGCAGGCTCAGCGCGTCGCCCGCGGTATCGGTCGGCCGCAGCGTCAGCGCGGTCTCCGCCACCAGGTCCCGCGATTTCACCCAGGCGATCACGTCCGCGGTCACGTCGGCGGGGATGTCCTGCGGCAGGATCGCGACGCCGCCGCGCCGCGCGACGGTTTCGGCCATCCGCCTGCCGGATACCGCGGTCATGTTGGCGGTCACGATCGGGATGGTGGCGCCGCTGCCGTCGCCGGTGGCCAGGTTGACGTCCAGCCGTGATCCGACGGCCGACCGGCCCGGCACCATGAAGACATCGCTATACGTCAGGTCGTACTCGGGGGCCTTCCCGTGGAGAAATCGCACGCAGAAAGTCTTCCCGAAGCCGGCCGGTGCTATAGCCAACCCCGCTCGCCGCCGTGCCGCCGCCAGGGGCGCGGCGATGGGGCGGCCAGGGGCGCGGCTAGGGCAGATTCAGCCCGAACGCCGCGAACATGATGTCGGCGATGCGGTCGGCCAGGTCGTCTTCCGGCAGCGGGACCTCCGCGCTGATCAGGTAGTTCACCCGCTCGAGCATCATCAGGCAGGCGATGGCGGTCAGTTCGGCGTTCTCCTGGCGCCTGCCCGCCGCCTCGGCGGCCGCGGTCATGCCCGTGGTCATCGCCTCGGCGATGCTGAAGAACAGCCGCAGGCCGTCTCCGAACACCTCCTCGGGCACCAGGTCAGCCTGGCTGAGGATGCGGATCACCGTGGCGTGCGCGGCGTACGCCCTGAAGAACTTCCGCACCCACTGGCGCAGCACCGTCAGGCCCGTATCGTCCCTGGTGACGACCGGGAAATCGCCTGCCACGATCTCCATGTCGTGCAGTGCGTCCCGCAGCAGGGCCTTGAAGAGGTCTTCCTTGTTGGAGAAGTACAAGTAGAACGTGCCGTGGGAGATACCGGCGCGTTGCACCACGTCATCGACGCGCACCCCGTGGAAGCCGCGGACCTCGAACTCGATCATCCCGGCCTCGAGCAGCCTGCGGACGGTCTCCCGGCCCTGCGCGCGCAGCTCACGGTCCTGCGCTGGGGCACCGCCGCCCAGCGACGGCCTGGCAGGTTTTGCCCTCGGCGGCCGCCCGGCCCCGCGTGGCGTGGCCCCGCGTGGCGCGGCCTCGCGCGGTGCGGCCTCGCGCGGCGCGGCGCTGACAGAGCCCCGGCTTGCCTCCTGGTTCATAGCAAGAGAGTAGCCTTCCGTCTCGTTACCGCCGCACATTCGGCCTATCGCGGCGCTGGCTGCACCCGAACATCTGCTACTGAGGTTGACCGTCCATGCCAGGACAGGTGCTGAGCCTGCGGGCCCTCAACCGCGCCCTGCTCAGCCGGCAGCTGCTGCTCGACCAGCCTGACCAGCCTGACCTGCCGGATGATGCTGACGCCCGGCGGGCTCGGATGATCCAGGCCATCGAGCACCTGGTCGGGCTGCAGGCCCAGGCGCCGTTCCCGCCCTACTACGGGCTCTGGTCACGGCTGCCCGGGTTCCGGCCCGACGACCTGGCCTCGCTGATCACCGACCGGAGCGTCGTCAGGATCGCGCTGATGCGCGGCACCATCCACCTGGTGTCGGCCCGTGACTGCCTGCCGCTGCGGCGCCTCCTCCAGCCGGTGCTCGAGCGCGGGCTGCGCGGCACGTTCGGCAAGCAGCTGGCCGGCGTGGACGCCGCAGCCCTGACCGCGGCCGGGCGGGACCTGGTGGAATCCGCGCCGATGACGTTCAGCCAGCTCGGCGAGGCGCTCGCCGGGCGCTGGCCGGATCACCCGCCGCCCGCCCTCGCGCAGGCGGTCCGCGCGCACGTCCCGCTCGTGCAGGTGCCGCCGCGTGCCGTCTGGGGCCGTGCCGGGCGGTCGGCGCACACCTCGGCCGAGCACTGGCTTGGCCGTCGGGCTCACGCGGCTCCCGGGTTCCCTGAGACCCTGGCCGGGCTGGTCACGCGGTACCTGGCCGCGTTCGGCCCCGCCACGGTCCAGGACGTAGCGGCGTGGTCGGGCCTGACCGGGTTGCGGCCCGTGCTTGAGGAGCTCAGGCCGTCCCTGGTGACCTTCCGAGATGAGCAGGGAGCCGAGCTGTTCGACCTGCCGTCGGCCCCGCGCCCGGACCCGGACGTACCCGCGCCGGTCCGGCTGGCGGCCGAGTTCGACAACCTGCTGCTCGCGCACGGCGACCGGACTCGCGTGATCAGCGCAGGGAACCTGCAGAGGTTCTACACCATCAACGGCGTCTTCCCCGGATCGGTCCTCGTCGACGGCTTCGTCGCCGGGATGTGGCGCCTGGCGAGGAACTCAAAGACCGCCGCGCTGACCATCGAGCTGTTCGGCCCGGTACGCGATCGTGACCTGGTGGCCCGTGAAGCCGAGCGGATGCTCGCGTTCTGCGCGCCGGACGCGGCCCACGAGATCCGCTTCGCACCCGGCTGATCCCGTGGCCAGCGATCAGGCTTCAGGCCGCGCCCGGATCCGCGATCCGCTTCCGGACCTGCTCGGCGACCAGCTGGTAGGCGGCGACCTGCTCGGGGACGGCTCCGGTGATCATGACCGGCTGCCCGTCATCGGCGTCCTGCGCGGCCCGGTGACTGAACGGGATGCTGGCCAGCTTGGGGATCAGCTCCCAGATGCTCTCCTGCTCCGGGGCCGAGGGAAACAGCGGGGTGGTCTGCCCGCAGCTCGGGCAGACCTGGCCGCTCATGTTCTCCACGCCGACCACGACGGCCGGGCTCGCCCTTCCCGCTCGCGACATGCGGGCGCGCGGGGCCAGGTGCGCGATGAGCCTCCGCGCGTCCTGGTGCGCGATGACCTGCGGAGTCACCACCACGAGCACGCACATGGGCCGGCCGGACAAGGCAAAGACGAACTGCTGGATGTCCGCCGTGCCCGGCGGCAGGTCCACCACGAGGTAGTCCAGGCCCTCCCAGTCGGTGTCGGACATCAGCCGCCGGACGAGCAGCTGCGCGATGCCGCCGCCGATGCCCAGGCCCTGGTTCTCGCCGAGCAGGAGCGCCGCCGAGATGAGCTGCACCCCGTGCTGGCTGACGCTCTGCAGGCGGGAACTCGGCGCGCCGGGCCGGGCGAACAGCGTCACGTGCTGCGCCTCGGTCCTGCGTCGCAGGCCCATCATCCGCGGCACGTCGGGGCCGTACAGGTCGGCGTCGACGAGACCGATCCGCTGCCCCTGCGCCGTCAGCGCCAGGGCCAGGTTCACGGAGACCGTGGTCTTGCCCACGCCGCCCTTCCCGCTCGCCACCGCGATGACTGGCACGTGCTCCGAACTACCCGGCATCAAGGCTCCATGGTCGCGACGAGGCTAGCGATGTCAGCAGCTTAAGCCGAGGCCGCCGCGGGCTTGACCCGGAGCCGCCGCAGGCCCAGCAGGCAGATCGCGACGCTGGCCACGCCGCAGCTGGCGGCGAACGCGTAACCCACGCGCGGGCCGTGCGCGTCGATGATGAAGCCGACCACCGACGAGCCGACCGCGAGGCCGACCCCGATGCCGCTGCTGATCCAGGACATGGCCTCGGTGGTCCGGCCCGGCCTGGCCTGCGCCTCCAGCAGGCTGAACCCGGCGATCAGCGTCGGCGCGATGGTCAGCCCGCACAGGTAGATGCAGCAGGTCAGCGTGAGCAGGTTCGGCTGGGCCCAGAACGTGGCCACGCCCGCCACCGTCAGCGTCAGCGTCACCGCGAACCTGTTCTGGGCTTGCGCCCGCCACTGCCTGGACCCGTACCAGAGCCCGCCGGTCGCGCTGCCGAGCGCGTACGTGCCCAGGATGAACCCGGCCAGCGGCTTGTGCCCGAAGTGCTGCGCGAACGAGACCGTGCTCAGGTCGATCGACACGAACATCGCCCCGAGCAGCAGGTACAGGGGCACCAGCACCACCAGCCCCGGCGCGGCGGCCTCCCGGGGGGGTACGGGGGGGCGGGGAGCCCCCCCGTGCGCGGGGGGTCCAGGGGGGTCGTCCCCCCGGGCGAGCACTGCGGGCTCGGTCCCGCGTTGGGCCGCGAACCACAAGGTCCCCGCGACGCACAACAGCGCCGCGACGCCGATGCCCGCGGTGGGGAACACCTCGGTGGCCAGCAGCGTCACCGCGGCGGGACCGATGACGAAGCACAGCTCGTCGGCGACCGACTCGAAGGAGAACGCGGCGTGCAGCCGGGGAGAGCCGGCCAGCAGTACGCTCCACCGGACCCGGACCATGGCGCCCAGGGAGGGCATGGTTCCGCCCGCGACGGCGCCGGGTGCGAAAAACACCCAGGTGGGCGCCCGTAGCAGCACGGCCGCGATCAAGCCGGCGCTGCCGGTGGCGAACACCACGATCAGCACGAGCAGCACGTTCCGCTGACCGCGGGAGTCGGCGAGCCGCGCGACCAGCGGAGAGGAGAACGCGTAGCCGAGCGAGCCGGCGGCGGACACGGCGCCTGCCACGCCGTACTTCCCGGTGGTCGCCGAGATGAGCAGGACGGTGCCGAGCCCGAACATGGACATCGGCATCCGCCCGATGACGCCTGCGGCAGAGAAGCGCCAGGCGCCGGGAATCCGGAAGATGTCCGCGTAGGGCCGCAGCGGCCGCGTCAGCACGCTGATCGGGGATCGGCCGGCGGCCCTTTCGGCGTCGTCAATCCTCGTCATCGTCGCATGGCCCCACGATCATGACCATATCGGACAGGCCGGTGCGGGGTCCGGCCGGAGTTCCGCCGGGTCAGGGCCCGCGGGCCCCGCCACCCTGTGGCATGCCCAACCCGGGCGCCCTGGTTGGATGGAGGCATGCCCGCCTACGACGCGTTCCTCCTCGTCTCGTTCGGCGGTCCCGAAGGCCCCGATGACGTGATGCCGTTCCTGCGCAACGTCACCCAGGGCCGCGGCGTCCCGCCCGGACGGCTCGCGGAGGTGGCCGAACACTACTACGCGTTCGGCGGGGTGAGCCCGATCAACCAGCAGTGCAGGGATCTCCTGACCGCGGTGCGGGCCGACTTCGCGGCGAGCGGCCTGTCGCTCCCCCTGTACTGGGGGAACCGCAACTGGTCGCCCTACCTGGCCGACACGGTGCGGACGATGGCCGCTGACGGCGTCCGGCGGGCCCTCGCCTTCGTCACGTCCGCGTACAGCTCCTACTCAAGCTGCAGGCAGTACCTGGACGACATCGAGCGGGCGCGCGCCTCCGCCGGTCCTAGTGCGCCAATGATCGACAAGATCAGGCGCTTCTTTAACCACCCGGGTTTCATCGAGCCCTTCGCGGATCACGCGCGCGCCGCGCTGGCCACGCTGCCCGGCGACGTGCGCGAGCGTGCCCACCTGGTGTTCACCGCGCACAGCATCCCCGTCGCGATGGCCGATGCCAGCGGCCCCAGCGGCGGGCGCAGGTACGTAGCCGAGCTGACCGAGGCCGCCCGCCTTATTGCCGAACGAATCGGTGGTACCCCTCACACATGGACGCTCGCCTACCAGAGCAGGAGCGGACCGCCGTCGGTGCCGTGGCTGGAACCGGACGTGCGAGACCACCTCGCCGAGCTGGCCAAGTCGGGAACCCAGGCGGTGGTGGTCATCCCGGTAGGGTTCGTGACCGACCACATGGAGGTCAGGCACGACCTGGACCTCGAGGCAGCGCACACCGCCGAATCCCTGGGGCTTGCCTTCGCGCGCGCCGCCACGCCAGGCACCGACCCGCGCTTCGCGTCGATGATCACCGAGCTGGTGCGGGAGCGGCTGGCCTGGCCGGATGATCTCGGGCCAGACCGCGAGCAGGCCGCCCTGGGGATCATGGGCGTGCCCAGCCACACGTGCCCCGCGGACTGCTGCGGCGGACCCAGGTGACCGATCCCGCGGCGCTGCTGCGGATCGCGGTGGACGCGGCGGCCGAGGCCGGGCGGCTGCTCGCCTCGTGGCGGGGCGATGAGCGTCCCGAGGTTATCGACACCAAGTCGAGCCCGACCGACGTGGTGACGGAGATGGACCGCCGGTCCGAAGCGCTGATTACCGAGTGGATCCGCGCGATCCGCCCCGGCGACACGGTTCTCGGCGAGGAAGGCGGCCAGACCCTGGGCGGCCGGGACCGCCCGGCCCGCGTGCGCTGGGTAGTGGATCCGCTGGACGGTACCGTGAACTACCTGTACGGCCTGCCCGAGTGGGCCGTATCCATCGCCGCGGAGGTGGACGGGATCGTCCTGGCCGGGGTGGTCGAGGTTCCGCGCCGCGGCGAGACGTTCACCGCGGTAGCGGGCCACGGCGCCTGGCTCCACCGCGGCGAGGACCCCGCGGCGGCGATCTCGCTGCAGTGCACGACCGGCGTGGCGCTCGCCCGGGCGCTGGTCGGGACCGGTTTCGGCTACGATCCTGGGCGCCGCCGGGTGCAGGGCCAGGTGATCGCGGCCCTGCTGCCGAACGTGCGTGACATCCGGCGCGGCGGCTCCGCCGCGGTGGACTTGTGCTCGGTGGCCGCCGGACGGGTCGACGCCTACTTCGAGCGCGGCCTGAACTACTGGGATTACGCGGCCGGCGCCCTGATCGCGCGCGAGGCGGGCGCCGTCGTCGGCGGGCTGTCCGGCCGGGCCGAAAGCACCTCCATGACGGTCGCCGCGGGCCCCGACCTGTACCCGCAACTCGACGCGTTCCTCAGCCGGCTAGACCCGGAACGCGACGAAATTTTGGAGACAGAACCTTTCGGCTAGCCCGCGCCCCAGGCTCCTAACCTGCTTGGCCAAGGTTTCGGCGTGGCGCGTGTGCGCTGGGCGCGAACGTGACAGAATTCCCCGCCGGAATCGGGCACAACTACGGCCTTGAAAGCGTTACACCCGCGCAGTGAGTGCGCACTACGGATGAAGGGGGATGGAGTACTTCAGATGGCTACCGATTACGACAGCCCGCGGAAGACGGACGACGACCTGACCGAGGACAGCCTTCAGGAGCTCCAGGCGCGCCGGATGGACAAGTCATCGAGCACTATCGATCTTGACCCCGACGATGTTTCTGAGTCCCTGGAGCTACCGGGGGCGGACCTTTCGACCGAGGAACTCTCGATCCGGGTGATACCGCGTCAGGCGGACGAATTTACGTGTTCGCGGTGCTTCCTGGTACACCACCGGAGCCAGCTTGCCGAAGACCGCAATGGCCAGCTTGTCTGCCGGGAGTGCGCGGCCTAGGCGTCGGCGACGGTGGTGGGTTCGCTGTCCGGGCCGCTGTGCGTTCTGCGCGCTGCAGCCCGGGTCGCGAGCAGCTTCGCTGCCCCGACGATGACACCGGTCAGCATGGACCAGCCGAGCGCCTCGGACAGCGCCACGTCCGGATCCTCGGGATGCGCGGGAGGCTCCTTGCCGGTGGCCTTGGTCCAGGCGAGCGCGACCACCTTGCGAGCGAGGAAGGTGGCAATCATCGCCGCGATGCCGCTGACGATCTTAGAGCTCAGATCCGCTTTCTTACCTGCCATCCCACTGCCTCCTTCTAGCCCCGTTCGCGCCATCATGTCACCGGCTCCTGGCCGCTAGGTACCCGGCACCTTTCGACGGCGGCCGCCAGCTCCGCCGGATGCCTGGTACCGATCAGCCAGTAGGGGACCCCGGAAACCCTCGGCGTCGCCGGGCGGGCGGCCAACGCCGTCGGATCGACGGACAGGTAAACCGATTGCTTGAGGAAGGGCCGCGAGTACAGATACGCCGCCGGATCGGCTCGCGGGCCGCGCAGCCGGGTGGTCTGCTTCTCGTCCAGGGCGACGACCTCGCCGACGGCCGTCAGCGGCAGCGCAGCGCCTCCTGCGCGTACCTCGCCGGCCCCGACCTCGACGCGCCCCTGGCTGAGGCTGATCAGGATCGCCACGCAGCCCACCACGACGCCGCCGACGATGATGATCGGCCAGGGCCACGGGAGCCCGGCGTACACCGTGGCGCCGATGATGAGGGCGCTTGGCAGAGCCAGCAGCCACCAGGCGAGCGGTGCGCGCAGCCGTTCGCGGTACTCATGCATGCTGTCGAGGGTAGTTGGTCGGGGCCGCGAGTCCGACGCGACACCGCCCGCTTGCCGCGCTATCCTCACCCTGCGTAGGAGCAGGAAGGAGCCTTTCGTTGGCCCGCTCAGATCCCGACGTGCTGATCAAGCGCCTCGACCCTGGCGTTCCGCTTCCTTCGTACGCGCACCCGGGGGACGCGGGCGCGGACCTGACCGCCGCGGAGGACGTCGAGCTGGCTCCGGGCGAGCGTGCGCTGGTGCGGACGGGGCTGGCGATCGCGCTGCCCGCGGGGTACGCCGCCTTCGTGCACCCGCGCTCCGGCCTGGCGGTCAAATACGGGGTGACACTGGTTAACGCGCCGGGGACGGTCGACGCGGGTTACCGGGGGGAGATCAAGGTGACCCTGCTGAACACGGACAAGCACCTCCCGGTCAGCTTCAAGCGCGGGGACAGGATCGCGCAGCTGGTCATCCAGCGGGTGGAGCGCGCAGTGTTCCACGAAGTGGAGGTGCTCCCGGGCTCAGTGCGGGGCGACGGCGGCTTCGGGTCCACGGGCGGGCACGACGCAGCCATGACCGTCCCAGAGATACCCTGAGCAAAGGTAGCAAGGAGAGTGCGGAGTGTTTCGTCGACGTCGTTCAGCGGACGCTTGGGAAAGCGGGGATGAGCCCGCGGACGACGAGTCGTTCGACGACCAGTCGGCCCGCGCAGTGCATCCTGTTGGGCCCCTGCGCGCCGGAGGCGGCCCGTGGGATGCGGGGGAGGCGCACCCCGACACGGACCGCGTAGACCTCGGCAGCCTGCACGTACCGCGCGGCGAAGACCAGGAGTACGAGATCCAGCTCGTCATGGCCGAGCAGCAGGGCGCCTGGGTCAGGGTCGCGCACGGTGAGAGCGACATGCTGCTCCAGGCGTTCGCCGCCGCCCGCCGGGGCGCGCTGTGGGACGACATACGCGCCGAGATCGCCGCCGATGTGGAAGGCGCAGGCGGGAAGAGCGAAGAGTCGCCGGGACCATTCGGGATGGAGCTCGCTGCCGAGGTGCCCGCCGAACCCAACAAACCAGAGTCCGGCCTGCGGCAGGTCAGGTTCGTCGGCGTAGACGGCCCGCGCTGGTTCCTCCGCGCCATGTTCGGCGGCCCCGCCGCCGTCGGCGGCGCGCCTGCCCTGGTGCTCGAGGACGTGCTCAGGGACATCGTGGTCGTGCGCGGCGAGCATCCGGTACCGCCGCGGGAAATCCTTGAGCTGCGGCTGCCCCCAGAGGTGCGTCAGGCCTTCGAGGCGCAGGCGGAGGAGGCTAACCGGTTCCGCACCGACCTGAACCCCTTCGAGCGCGGCCCGGAGATCACCGAGACTCGTTAGCGCTCAGCAGGCGCGCCAGTTCGGCCTCGACATCCTCGCTGGTCACGAAGAACATCTCGTCGCCGGCCTGGAGCGGGTCGTCCGGGTGCGGTACCAGGACCCGGCCTTCGCGCAGGATCGCCACCAGCGCGGTGTCCGCGGGCCACTCGATCCCGCCGACGCGCTCGCCGACCAGCGGCGCCCCGGTCGGCATGGTCAGCTCGACCAGGCTGGCCTCGCTCCGCCCGAAGGTCATCAGGCGTACCAGGTCCCCGACGCTGACCGCCTCCTCCACCAGCGCGGACATCAGCCTCGGGGTGGAGACCGCGACGTCGACGCCCCACGACTCGTTGTAGAGCCACTCGTTGCTCGGGTCATTCACCCTGGCCACGACCCGCGGTACCCCGTACTCGGTCTTGGCGAGCAGCGCCAGGACCAGGTTCACCTTGTCGTCGCCCGTGGCCGCGATCACCACGTTGCACCTGTGCAGTTCCGCCTCGTCGAGGGAGTTGATCTCGCACGCGTCGGCGAGCAGCCATTCGGCGCGCGGCACGCTCTCAACCGCGATCGCCTTGGGGTCATTGTCGATGAGCAGCACTTCGTGCCCGTTCTCCAGCAGTTCGCTGGCGATCGAGCGGCCGACCGCGCCGGCCCCGCAATCGCGACTCGCATCAGCGCTCGCCTCCTGGCGCCGCGAAGGCGGCGGCGATCCGGTCGAGATCACTTTCCCTGGCGATCACGTGAATCACGTCCCCTTCCTGCAGGACGGTGCTCGTATCGGGCACGAACGCCTGGCCGAGCCGGTCGACAAAGGCGATCCTGGTCATGGTGCGGGCCTCGACGGACTTGACCTTCTCGCCGATCCAGACCGGCGAGAAGGGAAGCTCGACCAGCACGAGCTTGCCCGTGGGGTCCCGCCAGAGCGGCTCGCTGCCTTCCGGCAGCAGCTTGCGGAGCACCTGATCGGCGGTCCAGCGCACCGTGGCGACCGAAGGAATGCCGACCCGCTCGTAGACCTCGGCCCGCCGTGTGTCGTAGATCCGCGCCGCGACCCGCTCAATGCCGAACGTCTCTCGCACGACCCTGGCCGAGATGATGTTGGAGTTGTCACCGCTGCTCACCGCGGCGAACGCATCCGCGTGCTCGATACCCGCCTGGATCAGGACCGCCCGGTCGAAGCCGTTACCTGTGACCCGCTTGCCCTTGAAACCCGACCGGAGCTTGCGGAATGCCTCGGGATCCCGGTCGATGATCGCGACGCTATTGCCCCGGTCCTCGAGGATGTGAGCGAGCGTCGACCCGACCCGCCCGCAACCCATGATCACGATGTGCACGACCATCCTCCATGACGAACGGTTCCCCGATCAGGGCCGCCTCGCCAAAGGTACCGTCACCTCCCCGCGCAGTCACCCGAGCCCTGCGGCAACGGTTATGGCCGCGTTCACGCCGGCCCTGCGGCCCCGAGGTAGGGTCTGCACGTCATGATTCCCCTGAGTTACACCCCCGGCCAGGTCGTGGAGCTGACGACGGCGGAAGCGGCTCACGGCGGCTGGTGCGTCGCCCGGCCCGCCGACGGGCCGGTCGTGTTCGTCCGGCACGCGCTGCCCGGAGAGCGGGTGCTCGCGCGCGTCACCGAGGTCACGACGCGCCTGGCCCGCGCCGAGGCGATCCAGATCCTGGCCGCGTCACCCGACCGGGTGGAGCCGCCCTGCCCGTACGCGCGGCCCGGTGGCTGCGGCGGCTGCGACTGGCAGCATGCCGCCCTGCCCGCCCAGCGATCGCTCAAGGCCGCCGTGATCCGCCAGCAGCTGCGGCGACTGGCCGGCCTGGACGCGGAGGTCACGGTGGAACCCCTGCCCGAGGACGCGGACGCCGGGGGTGGCGCGGGCCTGGGCTGGCGCACGCGCGTCCAGTTCGCGGTGCGCGCGGACGGCGTGGCCGGGCTGCGCGCGCATCGCTCTCACGAGATCGTCGACATCGCCAGGTGCCTGATCGCCCACCCCGCGATCACCGAGCTCGGCATCACCGGCCGGCGCTGGGACGGCGTCGCCTCCGTCGAGGCGCTGGTCGCGGCCGGATCGGGCGAGCGAGCCGTCATCATCTCGCCGGAAGGCAGGCCCGGCGGGGGAGCAGGCCACCGCACGCCGGGCGCCCGGCGGGCGGGCGGCCGACCGCGGGTGGTCGCGGATAACCCGGGCGGCTCCGGACCGGTGAGTGAGATTGGTGCCGATTCGGTCCTGCGCCGCGCTGGGCATGGCATGACCCCCCTGCGCGGTCGGCCCTACCTGAGCCAGCGCGCGGCCGGACGGGACTGGCGGGTCAGCGCGGGAGCGTTCTGGCAGGTGCATCCCGGTGCGGCCGATGCCCTCGTCAGCGCGGTCATCGCCTGGCTCGATCCGCAGCCCGGCGACGTGGCGCTCGACCTGTACTGCGGTGCGGGCCTGTTCGCCGGCGTGCTGGCCCGGGCCGTCGGGCCGACCGGGACCGTGATCGGCGTCGAGGCCGACCAAGCGGCCGTCCGGGACGCGCGGCACAACCTCAGGGAATGGCCCTGGGCGCGGGTGCACAGGGGCGACGTGGCCGCGCTGCTGCGCCCAGGAGGCGAGCGGAGAGCCCTGCCCGCGGCCAGGCTGGTGGTGGCTGACCCGCCGAGGTCAGGGCTGGCCCGGGAGGTCGTCGAGTACCTCGGCACCCCGGAGAACGGGGCACTCCGGCTCGCGTACGTGTCCTGCGACCCGGCCACGCTGGCCCGCGACATCGGGCTGCTCGCAGGGCGCGGCTGGGCCCTGCGCGGCCTGCGCGCGTTCGACGCGTTCCCGATGACTCACCACGTCGAATGCGTCGCCAGCCTGGTGAGAGAAGGGCCACCGTCCGCCGGACCGGGTCAGGAGCCCGGCTTGGCCGTGGTTCCCGCGACGTAGTAGCCGAGGCCGGGGATGCGGGTCAGCAGGCCCTCTTCTTCCAGGATGCGCAGTGCCTTAGCGCAGGTCTGCCGGGCGTGGCCGTACTCCTGGCTGAGGGTGGTGATGGACGGCGTCGGCATCCCGGGCGCGAGGGTACCCTCCGCGATCTGCCAGGCGCAGCATTGCTGCCAGGCGCACGTATGCTCTCGGGTCCGATTCGCCGCTTATCGACACCCTTGTACCGTACTCGATTGGCAATATTGCCAATCGCAACGCTTCGACACTAGTCGAGATTAGACGAGGAAGCAAGAGTGCGTTAACGTCTGAATTCGTCAGGGCCGCCACGGCCGCTCGTCAGGGCCGCCACGGCCACGCGGAGTAAGACCCCAGGGCAGATCATGATCTTCTACTCTTGGACGGCACTGAGCGGTACCTCCGAAGCTTCTGTCGCCATGGGCATCACCGATGACCGCGGCAGGGCCATGCGGGCCGGTGAGGAGACCCTGGGGTCCGGCCAGGCCGTCATCGTCATCATCGAGGCGGTCCGGCCGGCGATGGCGCCGCAAACGCTGGCGCCGTGCTATGTCCGGACCGGCGTGGGCTGGCTGGGCCGGTATACCCGGGCCGGCCAGGTGTCCTGGGACAGGTTCTTCGTCCCCGAGGGTCCGGGTGATCCGCCGTCGCCTGGCAGGATGGACCCATGAAACTCCGGATCTTCACCGAACCGCAGCAGGGCGCGGACTACCAGACGCTGCGCGCGGTGGCGCTTGCGGCCGAGGAACTCGGCTTCGACGCCTTCTTCAGGTCCGATCATTACCTGAAGATGGGTAACGTCTCCGGGCTTCCGGGCCCGACCGACTCGTGGGCCACGCTGGCCGCCCTGGCCGTGGAGACCAGCCGCATCAGGCTCGGGACGCTGGTTACCGCGGCGACCTTCCGGCTGCCAGGCCCGCTCGCGATCACGGTGGCGCAGGTGGACCAGATGAGCGGCGGCCGGGTCGAATTGGGGCTCGGCACCGGCTGGTTCAAGGCCGAGCACGCGGCGTACGGCATCCCGTTCCCGCCGCTCGGCGAGCGCTTCGACCTGCTGGAGGAGCAACTCGCCATCATCACGGGACTGTGGACGACGCCTGAAGGCCAGACATTCTCCTTCGACGGGGCGCACTACCAGGTGGCGGACTCGCCAGGCTTGCCGAAGCCGGCGCAGCGCCCGCGCCCGCCGGTCATTGTCGGCGGCCACGGCGCCCGCCGGACGCCGCGCCTGGCGGCCAGGTTCGCCGATGAGTTCAACGTGGCGTTCTCATCCGTGCAGGAATCCGCGGCGGGTTTCGGGCGCGTCCGCGAGGCGTGCGAGGCCGCCGGGCGCTACCCGGATTCCATGACGTATTCGGTGGCCCAGACGGTGACCTGCGGGAAGGACGAGGCCGAGTTCCGCCGGCGCGCGGCCGCGACCGGCCGGGACCCCGACGACGCACGCGAAAACGGGGTCGGCGGGACGCCGGGAGAGGTCGCAGCCAAGATCGCGGAGTTCGCCGCGATCGGCGCGGAGCGCGTCTACCTGCAGGTGCTCGACCTGAGCGACCGAGACCACCTGGAGCTGATCGCCTCCGACGTAGCGCCGCAGGTATAAGCCGAGCGCGTCAGCCGAAGGCGCGGATCGCGGCCTGCCTGCCCACGGCGCTGACGGCCTGGTAGCCGTAGGTGCCCTGGTCGCGCAGCTCGGTGGCGGCGCTGACGAGCGCGCCGAGGGCGGCGAACGCGAACGAACCGCCCACCGAGATCCGGCTCACGCCGGCCTCGGCCAGCTCGGGCACGCTCGGCGCGCCGGCCATGGCGAGCACGTTGACCGGGCGGTCCACTTCCCGGATCAGCTGGCGGATGTCCTCGATGCTGCGCAGGCCGGGAGCGTACAGGACATCGGCGCCGGCCTCCTGGTAGGCCTGCAGCCTGGCGATCGTATCGGCGAGGTCAGGCCGGCCGTGCAGGTAGTTCTCGGCGCGGGCGGTCAGCACGATCGGGACGCGGCCCTCGTGGGCGGCCTCCGCGGCCGCCGCCACGCGCTCAGCCGCGAACCGGGTTTCGTAGATCGGGTCATCGTCCCGCCCGCTGAAGTCCTCGATCGAGCAGCCCGCCAGGCCGACCTCGGTGGCCAGCCTGATGGTCTCCGCGACGCCCGACGGCTCATGCGCGTAGGCGTTCTCCAGATCGGCCGAGACGGGCAGGTCGGTCGCTGCGACGATGATCGCGGCGTGCACCAGGGCCTCATCCCTGCTCACCGAGCCGTCGTTGCGGCCAAGCGTGGCGGCGAACCCCGAGCTCGTGGTGGCCAGCGCCTCGAAGCCCAGCGAGGCGAGGAGCTTGGCCGAGCCCAGGTCCCACGGATTCGGCAGCAGGAGCGGTTCACTCGCCCGGTGCAGAGCCAGGAACCTGCTAGCCTTATCTGCCTGGGTGATCATGCCCATAACGTATCGCCACCACGGCGCGTCGGCCCACGACGGTCGCACGAAACAGATATTCCAGGTCAGTCGCGTGGGGCTCTCGGGCCGAGGTGACCTGGCGGCGAGGCAAGTCCTGCCGGGCGGACCTGCTCATATGGCTTGCGGGGCGCTAACCGCGATGCGATCGTTGATCGGTGCGCTCAGATTCGGCCACCGCGAGGGTGCGGCTCGCCACGCCCGGGACGGTGGCGGGCGCGGTGATGGTCATGCTGGGCGCGTTTCTCGTGGGCGCGAGCATCACGAGGCGCCTGGTCAGCAAGCATCCCGTCAGTCATATCGAAGCCCTGGGCCTTCCCGTGGGCCTGGCCCTCATGGCGGTCGGCTTGGTCAGCCTCCTGGTCTTCGCCCTCGCCAGGGGCGGTGGGACGTCCCGGCGGTCTGCGCATGCCGCGAAGCCCCGGAGACCGTCGGGCCACCGGCAGCGCGGCGCGGATGCCGAGGACCACGACCGCGAGCGCCTCGGCGCCGGCTCTCCCCAGGGCGGTGCCGGGCAGCCGGTCCGCGATGCTGGCGCACGCCCGCGCCGGGAACCGGTGCTGACCCCGACGAGCGTGTACTCGCCGCGCGGCCTGCTCGACATCCCCCGCGATGCCCGCGCGCCAGGTTCCGCGGAAGCAACGGAAAGCCCGTGGCCACCGCAGGGGGCTTCAAGCACGTACGCATCCGGCTCCCAAAGGCCTCTTGGACCCCAAGGACCTCAAGGGCCCCAGGGTCGGGCAGGAGCGCCACCACGCCCCACCTACCAGCCGGGCACATACCCAGGAGGACCCGGCCGGGAGCCCCCGGCCCCGGGCAGCCGTCAGCCGCAGCCGCCTGGGCCGCCCGGCGAGCCGATGCGGCCCCGCCCCGCCTCGCCGCCTCCCGCTGCCGCGCCCGGCTGGTCCACCCCGCCGCCCGGCCAGCCCTCCGGGCCACGCGACCCCGGCCCGCCTCGCCCGTCCGCGCCGGGACGCGGAGCTACGCCGTCGCGCGAACCCCAGGGTCCGTGGTCAAGCGGCCCCCAGCCACGGTCAAGCGGCCCCCAGCCACCGCGCGAAGCCGACCCGGCCGGGCATCCGGGTCCGCCCGGCCAGGGATACCGGCCGGGTCAGGAAAGACAGCCGCCAGGGCCAGCAGGCGCAGGCGGGTGGCCGCCCCGCGGCCATGGCTATCCGCCACCGGGCAACGTTGGCTACCCCTCGCGGGGCAACCCCGGCCACACCTCGGGCAGCCCTGGCCACGGACCCGGAGTCCCGGGCGGATCCGGCGCCCCCGGTGGACCCGGCCACGCTCACGCCGGCTCTAGCCACCCGCCGCCAGGCGGCCCCGGCTACGCCCCCAGCGGCCCGCGTAACGCCCCGCCAGGCGGTCCAAGTTACGCCCCGCCCGGCCCCGGCCACGCCCCGCCCGGCGGTCCCGGCCACGCCCCGCCGAGCGACCCCAACTACGGCCCGCCAGGCGGCCCCGGCCACATACCGCCAGGTAGCCCTGGCTACGGCCCGCCCGGTGGCCCCGGCCACATACCGCCAGGTAGCCCTGGCTACGGCCCGCCCGGTGGCCCGGGCTACGCCCCGCCAGGCGCCGCTGGCCACGCATCGCCCGGTGGCTCTGGCTACGCCTCGCCCGGTGGCCCGGGCTACGTCCCGCCGGGCGGCCGCCGGCCGACGCCCCCCAGGCCCCCAGGACCTCAGCAGGGCGCCTCAGGAACCTTCATGGGCGGTTACGCACCCGTCATCCGCGCGACGGACTATCCAGTCCCGCCTGCGGGCGCGGGGCGGACCGGCCGGACGGCGCGCCCGGGAAGTCCCGACCGGTCCGACGACGACGTGTTCGTGTACCGGGATCCCAGCGCCCGGGCGGGCTATCTCGCGGACCAGAGGGCACAGGAGCGCGAAGCCGCCTATTGGTACGACCTGTCGATGGACCCGGGCGCCCCCGGTCGGGAAGAGGCCCGCGGTCCCTTCGAGCCTTTGATGCCGTCCAGCGGCCCGCCGCCGAACGCGGCGCGGCATCAGCAGTCAGGACCGGACGCGACCATGGCGGCGCCCGCGAGCATCGACGACGACCCGCGGGTGCAGCCCGGCGCGGTCGGCGATGAAGGCCCGGAGGAGCCGGCGTACGCCCAGGCCCGCAGGCTCGAGCAAATCAAGGACCTCTACCTGACCGCGGAAGCGATCGGCGAAGAGAACGTCGACAAGCACTTCGATCAGCTCCTGGCCCAGCAGCGCGAGCTGATCGGCGAGTACTTCAGGCAGTCCGCCGCCGCGAGGCGCGCCGATAGCCTGCCGGCTCAGGCCGACGCGAATCCGATCGAGCCGCGCCAGCAGGACGGCCAGGAGCGCCAGCGCGACCGACAGGCCGGCCAGTTCGGCCAGCCCGGCCACCAGTTCGGCCAGTCCGGCCGCCAGTTCGGCCAGTCCGGCCGCCAGTTTGGTGCCCCAGAAGGCGCGGGCGTCGCCGCCGAACCGCCCCGTACCTGGTGAACGAGGCCGCGCGCCCGCTGACCGTAGCCGTCCTTGGCCTGGGCGAGGCAGGCTCGGTGATCGCTCACGACCTGCTGACCGCGGGCGTGGAGGTCCGCGGCTATGACCCGGCGGTCGCCGCGGCCGGGGGGATCACGGACACCAGCAGCGAAGCCGAGGCGGCGCGAGGAGCGGACCTGGTCCTGAGCGTCAACAGCGCGGCGGCCGCCGTGGACGCCTTCAGGGCCGGGCTGGCCGGCCTGCGCGAAGACGCCCTGTGGGCCGACCTGAACACGGCTTCCCCCGGCACCAAACTCCGGCTGGCGGAGATCGCCGAGGCCAGAGCGGTGCCCTTCGCCGACGTCGCGATGATGGCGCCCGTACCCGGGCGCGGCCTGCGCGTTCCCATGCTGGCCAGCGGGGACGGGGCCACGCGATTCGCGGACACGCTACGGCCCCTGGGCGCCGAGATCGAGGTGCTCGAGGGCCCGGCCGGGTTCGCCGCGCGCCAGAAGCTCCTGCGCAGCGTCTTCTACAAGGGCATGGGAGCGGCCATCGTCGAGGCGCTCGAAGCCGCCAGGGCGGCCGGGGTGGAGCCGTGGCTGCGAGAGCACATCGCCGCCGAGCTGACGGCGGCCGACCCGGCCACCCTGGAGCGGATCGTCAGCGGCACCGTCAAGCACGCGCGGCGCCGGGCCGCCGAGATGGAAGCGGCCGCGGCGATGCTCACCGAGCTGGGCGTCCACCCGCTGATGGCCAGCGCCAGCGCGGCGCTGCACGAGCGCCTGGCCGCGGGCGGCGACTCCTAGGAACCTCAGGCCAGCGGCGCCAGCGCCTCCGCCAGGGGCCTGAGGGAATCGGGCTTGGCGTGGAGCGGGAGGTTCATGATGATCAGGTCGGCGCCCGCGTCACGGTAGGCGGCGGCTTCCTCCACCGCGGGTTCCAAGCCGGTATCCGGCTCGATACGCACGTTGACCGAGCAGGTGATCTCGTTAACGTCGCGCCCGATGGCGGCGCAGTGCCCCGCGAGCACCTGCCTCAGCTCCAGCCACTCCCGCGGACTGCTCGCGATGGCGTTCCACTGCTGAGCCCAGCGCGCCACGGTCCGCAGTGTGCGCGTCCGGCCGCGGCCGCCAATCGTGATCGGCGGATGAGGCCGCTGCACCGGCTTGGGTTCGCACCTGGCGTCGGTGAGCTGGACGTACCGGCCGCCGAACGTACTGGTGGTCTGGCTCAGCAGGCCCACGATGGCCTCGACCCCCTCGTCGAACCGGTCGAACCGTTCCCGCAGCGGCGGCAGGGGAATGCCGTAGGCGTCGCACTCCATCTGGTTCCACCCGGCGCCGAGGCCCAGTTCCAGCCGCCCGCCGGAGATGATGTCGACGGTCGCCGCCATGTTGGCCAGCACGGCGGGGTGCCGGTAGATCATGCCGGTGACCTGGCAGCCGATCCGGATCCGCCGCGTCGCCTGCGCCATCGCGCCCAGCATCGTCCAGGCCTCGAAGTTCGGCCCGGTCAGGTCGCCGGTCAGCGGGTAGAAGTGATCCCAGTTCCACGCCGACTCGAACAGCGGGATCTCGTCCGCCGCGAGCCACGCGTCGCGGATCTCCTCCCAGGTCTGATGCTCGGGCCGTGTCTTGATCGCGAAGCGCATCCCGTGACGTCCTCTCCTGGCCGGATACCGCCGGTTACGGCGCCATCCTAACGACCCATGCGGATCCCGGTCCTCGCCACTCCCAATTAGCTTGATGTCGAGATACTTTCGGTGTAGCTTGATGTCGAGATACTGTAGGTTGAGCACGGGTGCGACCGAGGAGGCAGCAACGATGACCGCGAACAGCTTCGGCAGCCGGGCGGTGCTCCAGGTGGCCGGCCGGGAGTATGAGATCTACCGCCTCGACGCGGTGAGCGGATCGGACACCCTCCCGTTCAGCCTGAAGATCCTGCTGGAGAACCTGCTGCGCAACGAGGACGGCGTCAACATCACCGCCGATCAGGTCCGCGCGCTGGTGGACTGGGATCCCGCGCGCGAGCCCGACACCGAGATCCAGTTCACCCCGGCCCGGGTCATCCTGCAGGACCTGACCGGCGTGCCCGCCGTGGTCGACCTGGCCGCCATGCGGGAGGCCATGCAGGCCCTGGGCGGCGACCCGACCAAGATCAACCCGCTCATCCCCGCCGAGCTCGTCATCGACCATTCCGTGGTGGCGGACGTCTTCGGCCGGCCCGACGCCTTCACACGGAACGTGGAGATCGAGTTCATCCGCAACCGGGAGCGGTTCGGCTTCCTGCGCTGGGGCCAGCAGGCGTTCAGCCAGTTCAAGGTGGTCCCGCCGGGCACCGGCATCGTGCACCAGGTGAACATCGAGTACCTGGCCAGGGTCGTGATGACCCTGGACGGCGTCGCCTACCCCGACACCTGCCTCGGCACCGACTCGCACACCACCATGCAGAACGGCCTCGGCGTCCTCGGCTGGGGCGTCGGCGGCATCGAGGCCGAGGCCGCAATGCTCGGCCAGCCCGTCTCCATGCTGATCCCCAAGGTGGTCGGGTTCCGGCTCTCCGGCGAGCTGCCCAGCGGCGCGACCGCCACCGACCTCGTGCTCACGATCACCGAACTCCTGCGCAAGCACGGCGTGGTCGGCAAGTTCGTCGAATTCCACGGCGAGGGGGTGGCCGCGGTCCCGGTCGCCAACCGCGCCACGATCGGCAACATGTCGCCGGAGTTCGGCTCGACGTGCGCGATCTTCCCGATCGACCAGAACACCCTCGACTACCTCGCCCTCACCGGACGCCCGCGCGAGCAACTCGAGCTGGTCGAGGCGTACGCCAGGGAGCAGGGCCTCTGGCACGACCCGGACAAGAAGGCGCGGTACTCAGAGGAACTCGCCCTCGACCTGTCCACCGTCGTCCCGTCGATCGCCGGCCCGCGCCGCCCGCAGGACCGGATCGCGCTGGCCGACGCCAAGACCGCCTTCCGCGACGCCCTGCCCGGCTACGTGCACGAGGCCAGCCTGGACAATGGCCTGGCCGGCACCTTCCCGGCGTCGGATCCCGTCGCTACCAGCGACGGCACCCGGGCGTCGAACCCGATCCACGTCACGCTGGAGGACGGTACCACGACCAGCGTCGACCACGGCTCGGTAGTCATCGCCGCGATCACCTCGTGCACGAACACGTCCAACCCCTCCGTCATGGTCGGTGCCGCCCTGTTGGCCAAGAACGCGGTCGATAAGGGCCTGAACCGTAAGCCCTGGGTGAAGACCTCGCTGGCCCCCGGGTCCAAGGTGGTCATGGACTACTACGAGCGCGCCGGGCTGGTGCCCTACCTGGACAAGCTCGGTTTCAACCTGGTCGGCTACGGCTGCACCACCTGCATCGGGAACTCCGGGCCGCTGCCGCCCGCGATCAGCGAGGCGGTCAACGCCAACGACCTGGCCGTGGCCGCGGTGCTGTCGGGGAACCGGAACTTCGAGGGCCGGATCAACCCGGACGTGAAGCTGAACTACCTGGCCTCGCCGCCGCTCGTGGTCGCCTACGCGCTGGCCGGCACCATGGACATCGACCTGGCCCGTGAGCCGCTCGGCTCCGACCCCGAAGGCCGGCCGGTCTTCCTGGCCGACATCTGGCCCTCGCCCGAGGACGTCGCCGGCGTCGTCAGGGACGCGGTGGCGCAGGAGATGTTCACCCGCGACTACGCCGACGTGTTCGCCGGCGACGACAACTGGCGCGGCCTGGACGTCCCCGCGGGCGACACGTACGCCTGGGATGACGCGTCGACGTACGTGCGCCGCCCGCCGTACTTCGACGAGATGCCCACCGAGCCCGCGCCCGTCACCGACATCCACGGCGCCCGGGTGCTGGCCATGCTCGGCGACTCGGTGACCACCGACCACATCTCGCCGGCCGGCGCGATCAAGACGGAAAGCCCGGCGGGGGAGTACCTGATCTCGCACGGCGTGGAGCGGCGCGACTTCAACTCCTACGGCTCCCGGCGCGGCAACCACGAGGTGATGATCCGCGGCACGTTCGCCAACATCCGGCTGCGCAACCAGCTCGCCCCCGGCACCGAGGGCGGCGTCACGGTCGAGGACGGCGAGCAGATGAGCATCTACGAGGCCTCCCGCCGCTACCTCGCCGAGGGCACTCCGCTGATCGTGCTCGGCGGCAAGGAGTACGGCTCGGGCTCATCCCGCGACTGGGCCGCCAAGGGCACCCTGCTGCTCGGCGTGCGCGCGGTCCTCGTGGAATCCTTCGAGCGCATCCACCGGTCCAACCTGATCGGGATGGGCGTGCTGCCGCTGCAGTACCGCCCCGGCGAGTCGGCCGCCTCGCTCGGCCTGACCGGGAAGGAGACCTTCGACATCAGGGGCATCGAGGAAATTAATTCAGGCACCATCCCGAACGAACTGGTTGTTACGGCCGACGGCAAGGAATTCCGGGCCATCGTCCGGATCGACACGCCGGGCGAGGCGGACTACTTCCGGCACGGCGGCATCATGCAGTACGTCCTGCGCTCCCTGCTCGCCTCCGGGTAGCCAGAGAACCCTGGGCCGACCATATCCCCGTCCTTCCAGCCCCATCACTAACATCGAACCCTTCGGTATCTCTACGTAGTCAGTGGGTGTGGCACCGTACCCGGAAGAGCCATCTTGGATAAATCCCACAACCGTCAGGCCAGCTCAGGGCGTCGTGTCGTGATTGAGGCCACTTATTCACTCTGAGCGCCCATGGCCGTTGAGGACTTCTCATCTGAAAGGTGAGAAGACACTGCCGGACGCTAACTTAGCTGGGTGGCCGCCTTATCAAATTCTGGTTCAGACCACACGGCAGCTGTAGTTCGTTGTGATCACGTCATGGCGACGGCGTGCTCGCGGATTGTGCCCGTGGCCGCCTTCGCCGCCGTGACCAGACAGTAGGCTCAGCCGCCATGAGGCTCACCAAACTCGCCCACGCCGGGGTGAAGCTGGTCAAGGATGGCGCGACACTGGTCATTGACCCGGGCACGTTCGGTTCGGGAACGCAGGCCCTGGCCGAGGCCGACGCGGTGCTGATCACGCACGAGCACGCCGATCACCTGGATGCCGGAGCGCTCTGCGAGGCTCTTGATGCCCGGCCTGGCCTTCAGGTGCGGGCAAGTACGGCCGTAGCCGGCCAGCTCGGTTCCTTCCGCGGCCGGGTCCAGCCGGCCCGGCACGGTGATACGTTCACCGTGGCCGGCTTCCGGGTCCATGTGCACGGCCAGGAGCACGCCCGGTCACACCAGGAGATCCCGGTCGTCCCCAACATAGGGTTCCTGGTGGACTGTGAGCTGTTCCACCCCGGCGATGCGCTCACCGTTCCCGACGAGCATGTGCCGACGCTGCTTGTCCCGGTGTGCGCTCCGTGGCTGAAGTCCGCCGAGTTCGTCGACTACTTCCGCGAAGTGAACCCGCGTCGGGCTTTCGCCATCCACGATGCCATGCTCAGCGAATTCGGGCTCATGGTCTTGGAGGGCTACCTGGAGTTCGCCGCCGAGGCCCGCGATGCCACGCTGACCCGGCTCGAACCAGGCGCCACCATCGACCTGTGAGGCCCATGCCGCTAAGGGCAGCCCGGATACCAGTTACTAAGAAGAAATGGAGTTTGTAGACCAGACATTGACGTTTGAGCAGGTCAGCCGTTCGAACTGAGTCTAGGAACCCGTGTTCTCCTTAGTAAGTGACGGCACTCGCTACTCCCCGGCACACACAGGCCGCACAATCCCCGCACAGTGTGCGTACGAGATCGGTAGAGCGGTCTTGGATAAATCCCACAACAGTCTGACCAGCCCAGCGCGCCGCCTCGTGATCGAGGCCACCTACTCGTTCTGACATGCATGGTCCCGCTATGAACGCGCGCCGAGCGGCCCGTGTCGAGGAAGTGCCGTATTTGGTCGGCACCATGAAGAAAGGCGTAATCTGCGGTTCAGCCGATCTCCCAGGAATCGAGGGTGAGCGGGATCTCGGCCGTGGCGGCGCCGAGGTCGCCTTCGTGGTGGCGGAAAGGCGCCAGATGAAGGCGCAGCAGACGAGCTGCGTCCTCCGGAGCCGGCGTGAGGGTCAGGTCACCGCCGGTGGACCTGCCGTCGTCGCTGGTACCGTACGCGCCGCCCCACGAAACGTATTCGTTACCGAGATCGTCGACGCCGCTCCAATCCCAGGTCAGCCACGGGCTCCCGTCTTCCGGGTCTCTGTCTGGAAGGGCAGGACTGATGCGGTAATGCAGGACGACAGACTGATGATCAACGCTGAGCTTGGTGATCCGCATCTCCCGGTCTGGGATCAGTCCACGGATCTCGAGGTCCAGGTCCAACATTCCGCTTTGGTTGCATAACGTCTCCGGGGTGGTGCTGCCCGACAGCTTAACCGAGCGTCGGCCCGCAGGCCGTTGGGCGTGGGCGCCTCCGGACCGATACACCGGCCTTAGCCTACGCCGGGCTTAGGCACCTTGCAGAAGGTGTACCGGTAAGCTTTGGCGCCCGTCGAGCCGGTTATAAACCAGATGAAGTCGATATTGTCGCCAGTCTTAATCGTGTCGTAACCGCCACCGATTACACCATAATTGAGCAGGCTAGCGTGGAAGTCATAGGTCGCCCGCGCTGCATGACTGCCGTACGGCGGATTGATTGCCTTCCGTTTACGGACGCGAAAGTCATATCCACGATTACCGATGGCCCAAGCTTCGCGATGGCCGTCTTAGTCAGATAGAAGTCCCAGTAGAGTCGTCCCGATGTACCCCGCTTGTAGAATACGTCCGAAATTCCGTTCGCCCACTCTCCTGTGCACTGGCCGTTACGCGGAGTTTTCGGAATGTTCGGCGCGGACGTTCCATGCGGGATGGCGCTTACGAAGGCGCCACCCGAATCTGCTTGAGTCGCCGCGGGGCCGACAGCCACGTTCGTGCTGCTGGCGTTGGCCATCGTGGTGGGACCGAGCGTTGTCGCCGCAGCAGCGATAAGCGCACCGGCTATACCGGTCAGCCTGGCACTGACGACTGATCGTCGGCACATCCTCTTCCTCCGTCATCGAGTCAGCAGGGCACAGTGAGTCGACACACCCGAGTGCGACCCTCCGGGCGGCTGTAGGCTGCCGGCTCTCGCGATCTCAGATCGTCACTGCTTCACTACTCGATGGATACGGGAATCGGCAGTCGTCGGGTTCGGGCTGTGTCCAGGCAAGCGTCCAGGCCGCGCGCCGGGCTGTCAGGGCACCACCGAGCCGGGCGTTCGCACGCTCGCTGCCGACCGCACTGAAGACAGGTCATTGGGAACTGACGGGGTGAGCCAGCTTGAATAAGTCCTGAAATGTCCGGCCAGTCCAGCGCGGCAACTAGCCCAGCAACCAGACTGGCCGACACAGACCCGACACGGCACCCGTACACCGGGCGCGCACCCCAGCGCCCGCGCGTCCGGGCGCTGTACGTCGTGATTCCGGCTCGTACCCCTCCTGCCTGGGATGATGCACCCGGCGGGTGGCCATGAACTATGTGGAGGTGGCACCCTACCCGGAAGAGCGATCTTGGCTAAATCTCACAACCGATCGGCCAGTTCGGCGCGCCGTCTGGTGATCGAGGCCGCCTACCCGCTCTGACAGCTGGCTAGGCCATAAATCCGGTGCGTCGCGCGGTGGCGCGCCGGTACGATGCCGCAGTGCCTGAACCGAGTGCGGGCCTTCCGGGCATTCCCGACCTGCCCTGGGAGTCGCTGTCTCATCGCCAGGTCCTGGCGGACCTGGCCACAGCGGGCTGGGTGCCATGCGGGGTGGGCGACTGGGCGGTAGCGCTGCGGTCCCCGGAGGGATCCCTCGTCGCGAGGGTCTGCCCGTTTGACCCGGCATATTGGGCAGGGAGACTGTGGATAGTGCTTCCGGCCCTGCCTGCCCGGTTTTGAGGTGGTACGGGCGTAGGGTCAGGGGCCTGGGTCCCGGCCTGACCTCCGATTCGGCTGACGCCGATGCGTTGTCCTGCGAGACGATCTGTCGGCCGGGCCCAGGTTTCTGGCACCCACCGGCGTGCCGGTCTGATCTGCCCGTCCTGTGCAAGAGGCCGGGGTTCACGGGTCCGACGGCCAGCGGGTGCGTGCCATCCCTCAACCAGAGAAGGGGACGGCATTGACCATCGTAGAGACATGCGCGGAAACACGCGCCATCACCGGCGGTGTGGACACCCACGCTGACGTGCACGTCGCGGCCGCACTGGACTCGGTTGGCGGGCTGCTCGGCGTCCGGGAGTTCCCGGTCAGCCCGGCCGGCTACGCCCGCCTGCTCGGCTGGCTGGGCGGGTTCGGCACCGTCGCCCTGGTCGGGATCGAAGGGACCGGCAGCTACGGCGCGGGTCTGGCCCGCCACGTGGCGGCCGCCGGCATCCGGGTCGTGGAGGTGGACCGCTCCGACCGCCAGGACCGCCGCCGGCAGGGCAAGTCCGACCCGCTGGATGCGGTCAGCGCCGCCCGGGCCGCCCAGTCCGGCCGGGCCCGCGGCGCGCCCAAGGGCCGCGACGGCGCCGTCGAGGCGATCCGCGCGCTGATGGTCGCCAAGCGCAGCGCCGCGGGCGAACGCACCCGGACGATCAACCAGGCCAGGGCCCTGATCCTGACCGGCCCTGATGACCTGCGGGCCCGGTTCACCCGGCACACCCCGGCCGCCCTGGTCGCCGGGATCGCGTCGCTGCGGCCCCGGCCCGGCGACGTGCCCGGCTATGCCACCCGGGTCGCGCTGCGCGAGCTGGGGCGGCGCGCGGTGTTCCTGGACGGCCAGCTCGAGCGCCTCGATGAGCTCATCGTCCCGCTGGTCACCGCCCGCGCTCCCGGCCTGCTCGCCCTGTACGGGATCGGCCCTAACACCGCGGCGCTGCTGCTCATCGCGGCCGGGGACCACCCCGGGCGGCTCCGCTCCGAGGCCGCCTGGGCGCACCTGTGCGCGGCCGCCCCGATCCCGGCATCGTCGGGGAAAGTCACCCGGCACCGGCTCAACCCCGGCGGCGACCGGCAGGCCAATCATGCCCTGTGGCGGATCGTGTTCACCCGGATGGGCTCGGACGCGGCCACCCGCGCCTACGTCGAGCGGCGCACCAAAGAAGGAAAGTCCAAGGCCGAGATCATCCGCTGCCTCAAGCGCTACGTCGCCCGCCAGGTCTACCCGCACCTGCGCCCTGACGCCGGCTGACGCTTATACCCCGGGGACGGCCTGACCCGATATTCGGCTGCCGCGAACCTGCTGGCCTTCGAACGAGCCGTCGGCCGTCCCCGGCCTCATCTTTGACCTGCTGGGCGTGACCTCATAAGAGCTTTCGCTCACCCGAGTGGACCTTCCCTGTCTTGTCCGCAACCCAGCAAACTGTCACTTCACATCCTTTTTCCGAACCCCAGAAATGAGATCAGAAAATGTCACACGACCCCCTTGACAAACATAAGAGCATCGTTCGTGGACCTGTGCCGGGAGTGCGCTGGCAATCGGTGGCTGCCGAGGATCGAGCTGGCGGCCGGCCTCGAGGGCGGCGGTTCGGTGGTCTTCCTGGAATTCGTCGCTCCCGTAGATCATCCGGTCGTCAAGCAGTTCGCCGAGCGGTGGCGGACCAGGCAGAGCGATCCGGAGTTCAGGGAGGTAAGCCGGGCAGCGCAGCTGATCGATGCGGAATACAGGAAGTCGACACCTTGGTGGGGTAGGTGCGACCTGGACGACGCCCACATCTTCAGAGCCGCCGACCGGCCGGTGCTGCTCGACGTCTACTGCATGGCTGGGACGGATCTGTACCGCGCGATTCTCGAAGACGTCACCGAGGTGCACCGCCGGATCCCGCGCGAGCGGATGCGCTACGCACTGGACATCCCGTATATCGCCCGGGAGAACAGCACCGCCGAGATCCTCGCCCTCAGAACGGCCTGGGCGCACGCTGCCGGACGAGAAGAGACGTCTTGCATAGATCTCCCGACCCGCCGGTTCGGCCAGTAAGTCGGCTCGTGGTCGAGGCGACATTCACCTTGTGACACGTCGCCGTGAGCATGGGGGCCGAGCGAGTCTCCTAATCTGGCGGCTCCCTCTCGCTTGCAGTAAGACAGCGCGCTGGAAGTTACCGGTGACGGTGAGCCGTCGAGCGGTGCTGGATGTCCTGCACGATGACGGCGTGCTTTGATTCGTCGATCCGGTAGAGGACGCGCCACTGGGTCCCGATCCGGACGCTGTGGAATCCGGTCAGTGCGTCGCGGAGCGGTCGGCCGACCCGGTAAGGCGCCTCCAGGAGGGGTCCCGTGATGAACTCGACGGCCGCAGCAGCGGCATCCTCCGGGAGCAGTTCGGAAATCGCGCGCCGGGCGGGGCGGGTCATTCCCAGTTCATAAGGCTGAGCACTCACCGCTTGCGCTCGGCCAGCAGCGCGCGCGCTCCCTCGGCGCCGTAGACCACGTCACCGGCCCGCTCGGACTCCCGGGCCTCGGCCAGGCCCCGCAGCGCCGCCGGATCGGCAAGGATCTCAGCGGTCTCTCGCACGGACAGGTATTCCTCGACCGCGACCAGGATGGTCTGCTGCACGCTGCGGTGCTCGATCTCGGCGACCTGCTTGAGCTGATCCTCGATCTCAGGCGGCAGGCGGAGTGTCATAGCCATACCGTTATGGTATCACGACGGTGCACGCTTGAGGTGCCCAGTAAGACGCGAAGACCGAACTTGCCGGCCTGGCAGGCCCCGGACCGACACCATCTTGTGCATACCCCGACAATCCCCACACAGCACCCGTACAGCGCATCCCCTAGAGCGGACTGGGATAAATCCCCCAACCGTCCGGCCGGTCCACCGCGCCGCCTCGTGATCGAAGCCATGTATCTGCTCCGACATCCCGTCTATCGGCGGGGCCAGTGGGGATGGTGAGGCCGAAGTGATGACAAGGGGAGCCGCCTCGTTTACGGCTTCACTGCCCTGACGTGCAAGAACAGGGGAATCCGCTGCCAGCGCCGCTGGCCGGGCCGACGGGCGAGCAGTTCGTCAGGCACCTTCGGCTCCCGGATGGCCTCGATCAGCAGGCCCGCCGCCTCCAGCGCCCGGCCGTAGACCTCCAGCGGCCGGTGCTCGCTGTGGAAGACCACCCGGACGCCGCCCCGCTCAGCCACCCACTCCGCCGGGGCCGGATCCAGGTAGGAGCCGGCGATGATGAACGGCGCGGCCCCGTCGCGGCCCTGGAAGCAGCCGGCGGAGTTAACCGGATGCGGGATAGCTAGGCACAGCCGCCCGCCGCGCTCCATGACCCGGGCTGACTCGGCGACGGCGTCCGGCATCTGGTCCATGTCATGCAGGCACATGTAGGCTACGACCAGGTCGAACGCCTCGTCCCGGAACGGCAACGCAACCGCATCGGCCAGCACGGCCGGGGCGGCGGCCTCATGGCTGGCCGCCAGCCGCACCATAGTGGGGGCGGCATCGGCCCCGGCCACCCGGTGGCCCAGCGACCGCAGCAGCCGGCTGAGCCGCCCCTCCCCGCAGCCCAGGTCCAGGGTCCCGCGGCCGGGCGGTGGCAGCAGGTCCAGCAGCACCGGCAGATTGATGTCCTCATGCGAATGGTCGTGGCCTGGCGTCCGGGCGAACTCCGCCCAGTTCCGGGCCTGGGCCTCCCAGCCTTGCCGCATCCTCACCGACCCAGCGTGGCACACTTCCGCGCGGCTGCCAGGACCGGGAAAGGTCGCCCATGACTTTCCCGGTTCCCTCGGTCCAGCGAGCGTTACCACGTTCCTTCATCCACCCGTCTGGGTGGCTCGGCGCGCCGCCTCGTGATCGAGGCCGCCTACCGGCTCCGAGGCCGTATGACGGTATTGCGGCACGGCCTTTCCAGGCACGCTAGCGGTAGATCTCCCGGCGGTGGCCCGCGTCCACGACCAAGACGACCAGTCGGTCATCGTCGACCGTGTACAGGACCCGGTAGTCACCTGCGACTCTGATCCGCAGCACCCCGTGCATCCCGGTGAGCATCTTCGCGCCTGCGGGCCTGGGATCTACCCGCAGCGACTCCGTTGTTGCCTTGATGCGCTCGACCACGGGCCCGATCGAGCTTGCGCAGTGCCCGCAGGGCTTTCGGGGCGAACTCCAGCGCGTACCGGCCAGACGTCACGATCCGAGGCCGAGTTCCGCCCACACGTGCTCGGCCGGTACCGGCTCGCCGCCAGCTTCCACCTCGGCCAGCGCCTCGCGTGCCGCCTGCGCGTCGGCGAAGTCCTCCAGCAGCTCGCGAAACTGCGCAGGAGTCAGATTCTCCAGTTCGGCCGGGACGATCGCGGCGAGTCGCTCACCGTGCTCGGTGAGATAGATGACCTGGCCACGCGCAGCGTCATGCGCAGCGTCGGTTACCTCGCGCGGTACTTCTTCGAGCGGAATCTCTCCCACGGGACCACTGTACGCCAGCGTTCCCCGGCCGACGGCGAACCACCGGCCCGCCCGGAGAACACGCAGCCACTACCTGCATCACCACACCGAAGGCTCACAATGGCCGTACAGCGCCCGCCCCGCGCGTGCGTCCGCTGCACGCTGCGGTACGGCCAGATACCTCTCCTGCCTGGGATGATGCTCTTCCAGGACCGCGGGACCTGTCTAGCTGTGGCAACCTGCCTAGAAGAGCCATCTTGAACAAATCCCCCAACCGTCCGGCCAGCCCCGTGCGCCGTCTCATGGTCGAAGCCGCGTACCCGATCTGATTTCGAGCCGTAGCGGGGCCGCTCCGTACCGGGAAGTGACCCGCCCTTCCCAACTCGCGTGCAGGCGGCTACGGGCGGGCCTGCGCTGTGGAGCGTCTGACGGCGCGTGCCGCAAGACCCGCGCGGTGCGCCGGGCAGCGCCGTCGCACCCTTACACACGGCGACCGGTCCTCACCAGGCGACGCCGGTGGTGGAGAAGCCGCGCGGCAGGCTGGTCGGCAGCAGAGCATGAATCTGCCCGGTGGCCAGGTCTAGCTCGACGGGCTTGGCGCTCCATACGACCGCGTGGTCACCGCCCGGGTCGGTGCTCATGCCCTGAATCAAGGGGACCACGATCGCCGTGGAGGTGCCCGGCCTCGCCGCGTGGATCTGCTGACCGTGCGGGTCGCCCACTACATGATTAACCTGATGAAGCCGAACCGACCGGGCCCTCCGCCCCGCCGGGAACATCTGGCGGTCCGGGGAGGACCCGGTGACCCTCGACTACAGCGGGACGGTCTAGCCCGCCGGATTCACCGGGACCTTCCTGATCCCGCCCGTGACCTGGAGCGCGAAGCCGGGCTCCTCCGTGCGGCGGACGTCATCGAACTCCACCCGGTCGCCGGGCGCCAGGGCGCGGAACCCGTCCATCTCGATCTGCGCGAAATGGAACCAGGCGTCCGGCCCGCCGCCGTCCGGCGCGACCGCGCCGCAGCCCTCGTCCTCGTCGTAGGCCCTGACTGTGCCGAGCATCTCTGCCCCCCTTCAGATGGTGATGCAGCCGGTCTCGCTGGCGGCCGGGATGGCCTGCCACACCCGCTCGACGACGAGCAGGTTGAACGTGTGCTCCGCGTGCACCGTGAACCGCTCGCCCGGCGGGACGTTCCGGATCGACCCGTGCGGGTTGCGCGTCTCGAACAGGACGGCCCGGTGGAACCCGGACCCGGTGTTCTTGCCGTTCAGGTACGTGCTGACGCTCCAGTCGCCGAACAGGAGGTCCGGCGGCTTCAGCTCGATGACCCAGTTTAGCGTGCGGCTGGCGCTCTCCTGCACGGCGATGTAGCCGCCGTTGCCCTCCCACGTCACCCGCGCGCAGCTCGGGGGCTCGGCCGCGCGGGCCCCGCCGGCCGGGGCGGCCACGGCCGCGAGCGTTACCGCCAGCGCGGCGACCGCCAGCGCGATGCGTTTTCGGGTTCCCATTTTCCCTCTTCCCTCTCCCTTTAATTGCGGTCACCACACCACCCGGACGAATGTCAACACCTGGCGGTGTTCCACCTCGGGTGGCGGCTGACGATCCTGACCAGGGCCGGGTCTGCGGTGCTGGGGATGCCCGGCGGCGCAGGGTTCCGCCGGGCACCGGGGCCGACACAAATCAGCCTGTTCCTACTTAGGGGAACGAAACGGATACGCACGCGGACCAAGGCGGAACCTCCACGTAAGCAATCCGTCACAATCAGGAATCGCCTGGGCTTAGTCGGCGTCCTTGCCCTGGTCCTCGGTGAGCCAGTGCTCGGGCGTCAGCCTCAGCAAGATCTTGTCGCCGCCGGGCACGGACGCGATGTAGGCGTCGCCGCCCTCGGGGCCCAGGTACCGGCGGGCCAGTTCCCGCCGCTCGTCCTCGGCCGCGTCCTCGATGGTCACCGGGCCCTCGACGGTGACGTACTTGAACGGCGGGTTCTCGTCCTGGGCGCACAGGGTGAACCGGCCGGCCGCCAGTATGGCCGCCGCCTTGCGCGTGCCGCGCGGGACAGGCCGCCCATCGCCGGCTCGCGGCGGCTTATGGCCAGTTCGGCAAAGCGCAATGAGAACAATGAGAACAATGAGAAGAAAATCGGAACCTACGGTGGCGCACTGCTAGCTAGAGTCAACGGACGGAGAACGGCGGCAGCCGTAGCCGTCGTCATCGCCGAGGCCCGCACAGCTGTCAGACAAGGTACGAACAGAGCGACACAGCGCCGAGCCCGCGGGTGCGGGCGCTGCGCGCCTCGGTTCCGGCTCGGTCCCCCCTGCTGCCTGCACTAACGTGCTCGCTGCGTGCCGCCTCCTGTTTCCTGACTTCACTCTCTCCCCTGGGGGTAACGAGAGCGAAGTCAGGGAACCTCCGGCTCTACTCCGTGAGTAAACAGTCAGCAGGGGGGACCAATCCGGAACCGCACACCAGGGAACCCGCCGCACAAATGACCGGGGAAGGTGCAAGCACAACCACCCGCGCCGCGCGGGCGGGACACTACGGGAATTGGGAGCCGGTCCGGTCGCTGACGAAGCTGCCCCAGCCGGGGGTGGTGGTGATCAGGCCCTCGTCTTTGAGGGCGGCCAGGACCTTGCGGGCGGTGGTCTTGGCGATGCCGTATTCCTGGTGGATGGTCACGATGGACGGCACCATGGCTCCGGGGGGCAGGTCCCCGGCCAGGATCTTGTCCCGCAGGATGTCCCTGACCTGCATCCATGGCGGGACGGGGCCCTGGCGCGGCGGCATGGGCCGACCTTACCGGGAGGCGACAAACCCCTACCTGCCACAGCGTGCTGTAGCACGCTGTACCGTGTCATGTCATCCTGGACAGGACAGCCTTGCCCTCCGGCTGGGAGCGCCCCCGTGACCTGCCACCTGCCCACCCCCGACGCCGCCGCCCGGATCGCCGCGTTCCTGGCCACCCACCCGTCCTGGTCCGCCACCTGGGACAAGCGGCACGGCACCTGGCTCGTCGCCGAGGACGACCCAGACTCCAGCCTGGCCGCCGAGAGCCCAGACGCCGATGTGGTGCTCCGGTACATGACCGCGCACTCCTGAGACACCAGTCACCCATCGCATCCAATGGAATCGTGACAGTCACCTTACGGGCCGCCTGGCCCCGGCTCGCCAACCGCGCCGGAACGCGAGCATGGACGCCATGACCGCCTGTCCTGCCCCTGTCCCGGCCGGGACAGCACCCCATCCCGCCAGCAGGACAGACTCGGACGTCCCGGCAGGTGTCCCGCCCGGACACCCGAGCCAGGTGCCGCTCTGGTCGATTTTTTAGCCACCCGGCCGGCGCGGGTCCCTCGCCGGGCAAGGCCGGGGGGCCAGGCCGGACCCACAGGGCCGGGCAAGGGCGGCCCGGCCTCGCGCACGAGCGTACGGCCCCCGGCCATGCCCGGCCCCGCACCAGCCAGGACCCCGGCCAAACAATCGCCCGCCGCTCCCCGCCGCAAATACCAGCACCACCGCACCAATTACTGCCGCGAAAGGAACAGCAAATCATGCCGGAAATGTACGGCCGCCAGGAAAATACAGGACAGTAATTCACCGGGAATGGTTAATAATGCCAGGGTAATCAGCTATAATATTCCTGAGGAAGAAAGGCCGGACGGAATCAAAGTCCGGTACAAGATAAGAATCGCCACCGGGAAACGCGGCCGGGAACTCGACGCCCGGCAGGCAGCAGTCATCATGGAGGTCCTGCAATGGCTCAGCCAGCACCCCGAACACACCTAAGGCCCGCTGGCCAGGCCCAGCCTGTGACCGCCGAGCCTGTCCCGGTCGCGTTCATCGGCCGGACCTCCACCCTGACCCTCCAGGACCCCCGCGCGTCCCTGCGCCGCCAGCTCCGCTCCGCCCAGCAATGGCTCCCGGCAGGCTGGTTCCTCGCTGCAATCTACTGGGACATCGAATCCGGCGGCCTCGACCTGGAGCAGCGCAGCCAAGGCCACGCCTACACCCACTTCACCGACACGGACTTGCCCCGCGACGGCGGCATGGCCGACCTGCTCGCCGAGGCCTGCTCACCCACCCCGAAATTCGCTGCCGTCATCTGCGAAGACATCGAGCGGTCCGGCCGCGACATGTTCAACGCGCTGAAACTGGAAAAAGAACTCTCCCGGCAGGGCATCCCACTCTTTGCTACCGACGAGCCCGCCGACATCGAAGGCGTCAACGCCACTACGGTTCTGGTCCGCCGGGTCAAGCAAGGCGTCGCGGAATGGTACCGGCTCCAACTCAAGGAAAAGATCTGGAAAAGACTCATCGAGCATTCCCTCGACGGCTGGAACATCGGCACCCCGCCCTACGGCTACCTCGCTAACCGGATCCCGCACCCGGTCCCGTTCAAGGCCGCCCAAGGACGCACCAAAACCCGCCTGATCCTCGACCCGGACCGCGCCCCCGTGATCGACCGGATCTTCACCTGGCGCGCCATCGACAAGCTCGGCCTGCCCGCCATCGCCGCCCGGCTCAACGCCGACACGGCCCGGTACCCGGCGGTAACCCCGGCCACCGGATGGACCGCCCAGAACCTGGCCCAGATCCTGCGCAACCCCAACTACACCGGGCACATGGTCTACGGCCGCCGCCGCAACCGCAACGGCCGCATCATCCCCCGTCCCCCCAGACCAGTGGCTCTGGTCACCGGCCCCGGTCCACCCGGCCATCATCGACCGGCAGACCTGGGACGACGCCCAGACGGTGGCCGCCGGTCACCGGTCCAGCCGCGACGGGACCGGGCTGAACGCCCACCCGGCCACCGTCCGGTTCTACCCCTACCGGGGCCGGGTCCGGTGCAAGGACTGCCAGCGGCGGATGGCCGGGAACACCTACACCGTCAACCAGAGCGCCTACTACCGGTGCCCGCACGACTGGGCCAACCCCAAGCACGCCGCCAGCCACCCTGACCACCCCCGCAGCGTCCAGATCCCCGAAACCCAACTCGACCGCCTCGCCGCCCTGTTCTTCGCCGAGCGCGTCTTCGGCCCCGACCGCGCCGCCCTGCTGACCGCCCAACTCCCCGCCACCGACGCCGCCGCAGCCGCCGACCAAGCCGCCCAGGAGAAGACCCTCAAGGCGAGGATCGTCCGGATCGAGACCGCCCAGCACTCCTGTTAGACGACATTCAGAGCTTGTAACCTCAGGTGTGTAAATGTTTTTGAATTGTTACTCTCAGCTGGTCCTACCTTAGACGTCCGGGGTAGGCGATGTCGAGCTCGTTCAGGGCCTCGCGCCAGCCCAGGACCCGCTGGCCCTCGACCAGGCGGGCGGGCTGGTCCGAGCGCTTGCCGGTGTCCTGGCGGCGGGCGGCGCGCTCGCGGGCGCGCTTGTCCTCGATGTTGATGATGGCCAGCCAGAGCAGCTTGACCACGGCGTCGTCGGTCGGGAAGTGGCCGCGGGCCTTGGTGACCTTGCGCAGCTGGTAGTTCAGCGACTCGATGGTTATCTGAAGTCGTCCCTGTCTACGCCGCATCTGACCAGGGCGTCTGCGGCATAGACATGTCGCTGAACAACGTTCAGGCAGTAGCCACCTAGTTCTAAAAACAGCAGCGACAAAGGGGAACGTACCTGGTCTGCGGCGGAGACACTGTTCAGGTAATGCATCCACGACGTAGGGAAAAGCACACAAAACACCCGCGGCGGTTACAGCGAAGACGCCCAAATCCGGGCTGGAGATAACGATGGCGTTGGTGGTGTAGAGCAGCTTGCGGACGGCCGGGCTGAAGGCCAGGAACGGGGTGAACGCGTCCCAGGCGTCCTCGAACACCTTCGCGGCCTGCGGGTACTTGCGGCCCCATGGTGAGGCCGCGAACGCGGCCAGGGCGTCGAAGGCGGCCTCGGCGGTCGGCGCGGTGTAGATGGTGCGCAGTTCTTTCGCGACGGCGCCGGCGTCGCGGCGGGCGACCGGGCGCAGGGCGTTCCTGATGAGATGAACGACGCAGCGCTGCACGACCGTGCCGGGGAACGCCGCGGTGATGGCGTCCTCGAACCCGGTCAGCCCGTCGCAGCAGGCGATCAGGATGTCCCGCACGCCCCGGTTGCGCAGGTCGGTCATGACCGAGTTCCAGAACCGGGCGCCCTCCCCGGCGGTGGCGGTCTCCGGGGCGGTCTTGGCCAGCCAGATGCCCAGTACGTGCTTTTCCCCGTCGGCGTCGATGCCGACCGCGGTGTAGGCGGGCTTGTTCTGCACGACCTGGTTGTCGCGGACCTTGACCACGATCGCGTCCAGGAACACCACCGCGTATACCTGCTCCAGCGGCCGGGACTGCCAGGCCCGCACCTCCTCCAGCACCGCGTCGGTGATCCGCGAGACCGTCTCGTGGGATAGCTGAGTGCCGTAGACCTGCTCCAGGTGGTGCAGGATGTCCCGCACGCTCATGCCGTGCGCGTACAAGCTGATGATCATGTCGTCCAGGCCGCCGGCGATCCGCCCGGCCCGCTTGGGCACCAGCAGCGGCTCGAAGGTCCCGGCCCGGTCCCGCGGCACCGCCAGGCCCACCGGCCCGACCCCGGTCTGCACCGTCTTGGCGATGGTGCCGTTGCGGGAGTTCCCCGAGTGATGACCGGCCGGGTCGTGCCTGCCATAACCCAGGTGCGCGGTCAGCTCGGCCTCCAGCGCCCGCTCCAGCACCGCCTTGACCAGCTCGCCGAGCATCGAGCCCTCACCGGTCAGCCGCAGCCCCCCGGCCGCATCCCGGGACCGGTCCAGCAGCTCATCCAGCAGCCGGTCATCCATCAGCTCCCGCAGCGGCACCCGCGCCGGGTCCTGCCCGGGCCCGGCCGGGCCGCCCGCACGAGGGCTTGCCCCGTCGCGATACGGATCATCCCCGGCCATCCCCGGCATCGCGCCGTTATCCCGCACCAGGGCATCTTGCCCCGCGTTTCCCCTGTTCACGGACTTCACCGTTGTTCCCCCCTGATTCAGCGGGTGTCCCCACCCGGTATATGATTACCCTGTGTTACTCCTTTACACACCTAGAGTGATACCCCCGACATTCAGGATGTCCGTGAAGGTGACGTTCGCGGTGTCCGCGGGAGGGACGAAATTAGCCCCGCCTGGCGGGTGCCGGGCGGGGCTGGGTGGACGCGGTGTCGTTTTGGTGGTCAGTCTGTCGCGTTGGCGGTTTCCTCGGCGATGGCGGTGCGGGCGGCTTTCTCGTCGGCGATGGTCTTGTTCTCGGTGCAGGCGGCGAGCAGCGCTGTGGTGGCGAGGCGGTTGATGGCGCGGGGCATGCCGCGGGCATGGGAATGAATGACGCGGACGGCGTTGTCGGAGAAGAGCGTGTCGGTTCGGCCGGCGTGGGTGAGGTGCGCCCGGATGTACCCGTCGGCCTCGGCGGGGGTGAGGGCGGGGACGGGGAAGGCGTACTTCAGCTGTACTCTCTGGTCGAACGCGGCCATGTCACCGACGCGCAGGCGGCGGCGGAGGGTCGGCTGGCCGATGAGCAGGACGGTGAGCGGGGAGCCGGAGTCGAGCCCGTGGCTGGTCATCATGCGCACGCTTTCTAGTTGCTCGCCGGTGAGCAGGTGAGATTCGTCGATGGCGAGGATGACGTTGCGGTTGCGCTCGTCGGCCTCGGCGGCGAGCGCGGCCTCGACCTGGGGGATGAGGGTGGCATGGTGGAACCGGGGTGCCTGTCCGAGGGCCTGGGCCACGGCCCCGTGGATGCCCCTCACGCCGACCTGGGGGTTCGGGAGGTATATGAGGGCGTGGCGGGAGGCGTCCAGTCCGTCGACGGCCGCGCGGAGCGAGGCGGTCTTGCCGGCCCGGCTTCTCCGGTAATGACGCCGAGGCCGCGGGCGGAGATGAGCCAGCGCAGGCGGGCGACGGCTTCCTTGCAGGCGGCGGAGGAGAACAGCGCGGGGACGGGGATGTCCTTGGTGAATGGCATGCGGGTAAAGCCGTAGTGGGACTGCAGGTTCGGGATCATGGTCGTTCCTTCCCGCCGGCCGTGCCCCGGAGGGCGCGCGGGCCGGCTCCGGGGCTGTCTATCCGTTGGCGGCTGTGATGGCGTCGGCGATGAGGGCGATGTTGCGGCGGTCGAGGCTGCCGAGGCAGTCGCGCAGGGAGACCGGGGTGCCCTCGGCGATGCTGGCGGCGATGAGCAGGACGGCGCGCTCGGAGCCGGTGGCGTGCAGGCAGCCGAGCTCCAGGGCGGTGACGGCGGCGTTCCAGCAGATGACGGCGAACGGCTGCCCGTCGGCGACCGAGGAGCCGGCGGCGATGATCCGCCGGAACGCGGGGTCGTGCAGGAAGTGGCCGTGGGCGATGATCAGCCCGGCTGCGGCGGTGTCGGCGAGCATCCCGGCGGCGGTGTCCTCGAGCAGGGCGGCGAGCCGGCCGGGGGCGAGCGTCTCGGCGTTCACTGCTCCTCCTTCCCGCCGTCCTGGTCCTGGCTGTCGTCTAGGGCCGACAGGCGGAGCCGGCCGGCCAGGGCGGCGCTGTCGGCGCCGGAGACGAGCCCGAGGTAGTCGATGCCGGTCAGCTTCAGGGCCGGCGGGTCATCCTCGTCCGGCGGGGCCTTGGGATGGGCATGCCGGCCGATGACCTGGGGGACGCCCTTTCCCGCCTTGCGGCCCTGCCAGTACACGTCGACCTCGGTCATGTCGGCCGGGTCGAAGACCAGCTCGACCTTCCGGCCGGCGAGGAACGGGTCGACGGAGTAGACGTTTCCTTCCAGCTCAACGGTCGCCGTCTTGCGGACCAGCCGGACCTCGCTCCAGGCGAACGCGTACCGGAGCCGCCCGGGGTCCGGCAGGAGCTGCGGGCCGGCTGCGTCCCAGCGGGCCCGCGGGGTTTCCCCGGTCTCGGAGTGGATCCGGCCGTGGTAAACGGTGCGGACCCACGCCTCGAGCAGCCGGTTGAGCTCCTCCAGCGACGACACCTTCCGGCGGGCGGGGCGGTCCTCGTCACCGGTGACCTCGACCATGAACTGCTGCTGGATCGTTTCTATGACGCGTTCCACTTTCCCGCGGCCCATCGGTTAACCGGCCAATCGAAGATCATCTTGTGGATAACTCCGTGCGGCGGGCGGTCTTAGCCGGCGTCGGTGCGGCGTGCGCGTTCAAGTCGGCGGAGCTGTTCTTCGTGGCGGCGGACGTTGGCGGCGACGGCCTCGAGGCTGCGGCGCAGCTGGTCGATCTGGACGGTGAGGCCGGTCAGGGTGGTGGCGTCGTGCCCGCGGGCGCGGTGCTCGTCGACGACCGCGCGCAGGTCGGCGCGCCGGTAGAGAGTGGTGCGGCTGATTCCGGCGTGCCCGGCGACTTGGGCGAAGGTGACGGGCTTGCCGGCGGCGGCCAGCGCGGCGCAGGCGGCCTCGACTTTGGCTAGTTCGTCGTGCTCAGCTGGCATCGGCCTGGGTGATGAGCGTGTCGAGCCGTTCGATGAGGCGGCGGTGGCGGGCGGCCTCGTCGCCCCAGCCGCGCTGCTCGGCGTCAGCGGCGAGGGCCTGGGCGTCGGCTTTCTGCAGCTGCAGCACCGGCAAGAAGCTGGCCTCGGAACGGAAGTTCGGGCAGTGCTCGCAGATGTTGGCGTAAGCGTAGGAGCCCTGGGCGGCGGTGCGCAGGCAGTACCCTCCGGCCAGCCGGGCCTTGATCAGCGGCGCGTCCCGCCAGTTCCCGCCGATGACGGGCAGCTGGGTCCGCTCGCCGGGCAGGACCGGGCCGAGCCGGGCCTTGGCCAGGGAAAGCGCCCGGGTGTACTCGTCGCGGACGGTGGCGTCGAACAGCCGGCCGTAGCGCAGGCTCATCTCCGCTGACACGTGGCCGAGCAACGCCATCAGGGCCTGCAGCGAGCAGCCGGCGTAACTGGTAGAGAGCAATGTTCCAACCACGCTGAATACCTCAGCCGGAGCGGGGCGCCTGGATGCTACTTCCTGGGTTGGTGATCACCGCTATGGTCTGCCCGGCCGTGTAGCAGGTCCAGGTCAGGTGCGTCCGGCGGCCGACGGCTGCGACGAGCGGGCCACGTCCGCGCCACGGCGGCGAGTCAGCGTGCGTGTGGCTGACGGGCGAACCGGCGGTCGCGGTGACGTCCGTTTCCGGGGCGCGGGGATGCACCAGGTGCAACGAGGGCGGCTGGTTGCCAGCTCAGGCACATGATGCGACCAAGCCCGGCGCGTCCCTCGCAGCTGCGGTGCCGGCCGGACACCGCTGGCCGCGGCCGCCGGTGAGGCACCCGGTGCAACCGGCTGCTACGGGATGCATCGCGATGCCAGCAGGCGCAACGATGATGCACGCCGCGCAAGGGCATCAGCCGCATCATCGTTGCATCCGGTCCAGGCGGGCCGTGAAGTCCCAGGTCACCATAGCCGCGCGGCGCCCTGGCAGGCCGAGGGCGCCGTAAGGCCGCAGCCTGCGCCGCAGGCAGCGCGTGTTCACACGAACTGCCGAATGATGCATCAAATGCAATTCTGCCCATTTGAAAGGCAGTACCGAACGTATGCCGCAGCGCGTGCGGATGCCCGGCAGCCACCCCGGAGATCTCCCGGTGATAGCGGAACACCCGGCGCAGCCCGGCCGTGGTCAGCGGCTGCCCCCGGTGCGGACCCTTCGCCACTACGAACAGCGCCCGGCTCGCGGTTTCCGGGCGCTCGGCCAGCAGGTAGGACTGGATCAACCCGGCGACGTCGGGATCGACCGGCACGCGGCGTTCCTTGTCGCCCTTGCCCCTCACCCGCGCCCAGCCGCGGCCGATGTCGATGTCGGCCACCCGCAGGCCGAGCACTTCCGCCGAGCGCAGCCCCGACAGCAGCATCAGCCCGGCGATTGCGCGGTCCCGGTCGGTGCGGAAGCTGCCCAGCAGCGCGGCGGTCTCGGCGCGGTCCAGCCCGCGCGGCAGCCGCCGCGGCTCCCGGACCCGCAGCTTCGACCGCGGCTTCGGCCGGTCCAGGTGAGCCAGCAGCCCTGCCCGCTCCCCGACCGCGGTCCGCCGCGCGGCAGGGCCACGCGGCACCGGGCTGACGGCGGCGGGATCACGCATCGACCGGAAGCTGAACAGGCCGGAGATCGCCGCCAGCCGCCGGTTGATGGTGGCCGGGGCGAACCCGGCCGCCCGGCCGCTGGCCAGCGAGATCACGTTCTCATGCTGCCCGTCGCGCCGCTCGGCCCGGCACGCGGCCAGATACCGTAGCAGCGCATCGGTGTCCACCGCGACCAGGGCGATGTCCTCCCCGGCCAGCCAGCGGGCGAAGTGCAGCAGGTCAAACGCGTAGGCCCGGACGCTGGCCGGGGAATACCGGCGGTCGGCTAGGTAGCCGAGGTAGTCATTGCACAACCGCCGGTCAGCTGCCCGCCCCCCGCCCTCGATCCGCCAGCGTTCCCCGCTCCCGGTAACCCGCAGTTCGTCCGCATCTGTCATGGAACACGAGTAACGCGCATTGACCCGATCCGATCAACACAACACGCCGGAAAATCCAGGAAAATCCCCTGACATCGCCAGGCAGGCCAGATCCCCCGAAGATTCCCGGGCCGAGGTGATATTGGCCGGTTAAGGGGGGGCGTCCCGGCTCGCTGTGGGTCAGCTTGACGCCGAGCACGGCGCAGGTCCTGCGCAGCGACTTGTCGGCATAACACGAGCCGTTGTCGGTATACAAAACGGACGGAACGCCGCAGGTGGCGAGCGCGGCGCGGAACACGCCGGCGAACCGGAACGCGTCCGGGCGGCGGACGAACCGGGCCGCGGGCAGGAACCGGGACCGGTCGTCGATGATGACCGGCAGGTGGCAGTCCCGGCCGCCGATCACGGGCCCGTTCATCAGGTCCGCGGTCCAGATCTCGTTCACCGCATCGGCCTGGAACCGGCCGAACGCCTCGGGCGGCCGCCCGTCCGGGCGGGTGTTCAGCTCGCGGGCGGCGAACCACCGCTGGATCGCCCGGTCGGTCGGCACCTGCGCCGGGCCCAGCCGGGCGATCAGGATCCGGCGGACCTGCGCCGCCGTCCGGGCCGGGTTCTCCATCTTCAGCCCGACCGCGAGGTCGACGACCTCGCCGTCGGTGCGCGGCGGGCACTGCCGCGGATCGGGCACCAGGGCCTCGAACCCGCCGCCGCGGCGCGCCACGACCCACCGGTCCAGGGTCCGCCGCGACACCGTGACCTTCGTCTTCCCGTCGGGCCCCTCGTGCCCGCGGGACGCCAGGTCCCGCACCACCTGGCCGCGCTGCCGCGCCGTCAGGGCAGGGTCCATCGCCGGCTCGACCAGCGTCCACCGCCACAGCGCGATCTCCTGCGCGCGCTGCCGGCGGGCCGCGGCCTCCCGGTCCGCTGCCGTCATGACTGCCTCCAGAAAATGCCCGGTTCATGACCGGATATCCCGACCATGCGCCCGCCGGCATGATCACGGAGGCGACACGGCGACCGCGGGAAACAGGCTCGCGTTGAACTCCAGCACCGGCACCGGAGGCGCCAGCCACAGCCCCCCGGACAGGTGCCCGGCCACCTCATGCGCCGACACCGCGTCCAGCCCCGGCCGCCCCCGCAGCCCGGCCGTCACCGCCTCCAGCGCCGCCAGGCAGTCACCGGCCGGCGACCCCGACGGCACCAGCGGCCGGGCCGCCTCCCCGGCCGATACCAGCGGCAGCAGCCGCATCACCTGCTCCCGCAGGCCCGCCGCATGCGAGGCGAACCGCGACCGCCACGACCGGGCCGTCGACGCCGGCACCTGGCGCCGGCCGTGCGGGACCAGCAGCCACGGCCGGGCTGCCGCCCGGCCCGCCGCCGCGGCCTGCACCGCCAGCGCCAGCACCGCCATGATCACCGCGGCCCCGTAACGGCGCCGCGACCACAAGCCCGCAGGAAGAAGGACATGCGTCCGCCTGCACCGGCGGCACCGCCCCCGCCGCGGCCGGAACTCCTCCCAGCCGCCCGGCATCGCGATCCGCCTCCGGCGGGCATGCCCCCACGGGCCGAGCACCCCGCCGCACGGGCACCGCAGCAGCCCGGCCAGCAGACGCGACTCGACACCCTCAGCACAACCCCGTACCGTCACCACCAGGTGCCACCTCCGGCACCGCCAGGCGGCCTTCCCCGCAGTCACAGCCAAGAGATCACGGGGAGGGCCGCTGCCATCTCTTCATGGCCACGGTGACGCCGTCCATCTCCCCGCGTCCCACGAACCCGCCGAATCGCCCCGATAGACACCCTTAACGCCGCAGACACCGCCCGTCGTGGACACGGTGAACGTCGTCAGACAACTCCAAGATCCTGGAACTCGAAGACCTACCCGCCGACCGCAACGACACCGGCAACCAGGCATACCGCGCCCGCATCCGAGCCCGATTCGCCGAACTCCACGACGAACGCGAACAACTCGAAGCCCAGCTCACCGCCCTAGCCAAGACCACCCCGCAGGCCGCCGACACGGCCCTGCTCGACCGGCTCCCGCTCGCCGGGGACATCCTGCCCGGACTGCCGCCCAAGCTCAAGGCCCGGCTATTCGAGATCTTCGACGTGTCCCTGTTCTGGAACAAGACCGACCGGCAGGTCACCATCCGCGCCGAACTCACCGAAACCACACTCCGCTACCTCGCCGACCTCCTAGACCCAACAAGGACGGCTTCGACGACACATGCCCCGACCAGCCCGAACCCGCAGGGGATCTGGGCAACACCCCTAGAATCGGTAGCAAGCCGCACCCATTGGTTGAAAGCTGGCCCAGGGCCGGTACCAGCAGCGCTCGAGCCCGCCCGTGACGTCGCTGCGCTGACCGCACGTGGCTTGCCATGCCCCAACCGCCTCAGAAGACCCACGCTGACCGGCAGGCGGCTTACCGCCTTGACAGCGGCACCCCTGTCTGTACTTTTGTCCTATGACTATAGATAAAGGGGTCAGCGCCGGTGGCGGGGGCGGACCGGAGCCGGAACGGCCGGAACGGCCGGCCGGGTCTGCGTCGCCGATCGAGTTCCGGCTCGACCCTGGCTCCGGCGTGCCGACCTACCTGCAACTGGTCCAGCAGGTAGAGCACGCGCTGCGGCTCGGCTACCTCAAGCCCGGCGACCAGCTGCCCAAGGTCAGGGACGCGGTTGCCTCGCTGGCCATCAACCCGAACACGGTGCTTAAGGCCTACCGCGAGCTGGAGATGAAGGGCCTGGCGGCCGGCCGGCCGGGCCAGGGCACGTTCATCCGGGCGACCCTGAGCCAGGTCGCTCTCCCCGAACTCGCCGGGCTGCGCAAGACCCTGCTCGGCTGGCTCGACGCCGCCAACGCGGCGGGCCTGGACGAGGACGGGGTGGTCGCGCTGTTCACCAGCGCGCTGCGGGATTTCTATAAGCGCCGCGCCGATCAGAGCGACCGCGGCGGCGCGGCAAGCGGCGAGACGGAGGGCGTCGCATGAACAAAAACGTCATCGAGACCAGCGCCCTGGGCAAGCGCTACGGGAGTACCTGGGCGCTGCGCGAGTGCACGGTGGAGATCCCCGCCGGCCACGTGGCCGCGCTCGTCGGCCCGAACGGCGCGGGCAAGACCACCCTGCTGAACCTGACGGTCGGCCTGGCGACCCCGACCGCGGGCGGCGTCACCGTGCTCGGCGGGCATCGCGCCGGGTCACCCGCCGCGCTGGACGGCATCGCGTTCGTCGCCCAGGACACGCCGCTGTACAAGAACCTGTCCGTCGCCGACATGCTGCACCTGACGGCCAACCTGAACCGCACCTTTGACCAGCCTTATGCGCGGGCCCGGCTGGCCGAGCTCGGCATCCCGCTGAAGCGGAAGGCCGGGAAGCTGTCGGGCGGCCAGCAAGCGCAGCTCGCGCTGACCCTGGCGCTGGCCCGCCGGCCGCGGCTGCTGGTGCTTGATGAGCCGGTGGCGATGCTCGACCCGATCGCCAGGCACGACTTCATGGCCACGGTGCTGGCCGCGGCGGCCGAGGACGGGGTGTCGGTGGTGCTCTCCTCGCACGTGCTGGCCGAGCTCGAGCGGGTGGCCGACTACCTCATCCTGATGTCACAGGGGCGGGTGCAGGTAGCCGGTGAGGTCGATGACCTGCTCGCCTCCCATCTCGTGCTGACCGGCCCGGCCGCCGAGGCCGGAAGATACGCCGAACGGCCGGTGGTGAACGTCCGCCGTGCCGAGGCCCAGGCCCACATGCTGGTCCGGGCCAGCGCGGACGATCCGGTCCCGCCCGGCTGGGAGGCACACCCGGTCGGCCTGGAGGAACTCGCCCTGGCCTACCTGCGCGAGCCCGGAGCCGCGGCGCTGCCCGGCCCGGCTCGCGGCCGCACTCTGCTAACTGAAGCTGGCGTACCGTCGGAGGTGACGCGATGACCGCGCTGACCTTGCCCGCCCGTCCGAAGCACGACGTCGGCCTGCGGCCGGTGCCATGGCGGCGGATGGCGTGGGTCACCTGGCGGCAGCACCGTGCCGCACTGGCCGGGACGGCCGCGCTGCTGGGCGCGCTGGCCGTGTACCTGTGGCTCTCCGGCCTTCAGATACACGACGCCTACGCGACCTACTGCCACCAGGCGAACTCACTCGCCTGCAACATTAACTTCACCGGCAGATACGCGGTGGCGGTGAACCTCATCAGAGTCTTCCTCCAGGTGGTGCCGGCGCTGATCGGGGCGTTCGTCGGTGCTCCGGCGCTGGCCCGTGAGCTGGAGACCGGGACCTTCCGGTTCGCCTGGACGCAGGGCATCGGCCGGTGGCGCTGGACGCTCGCCAAGCTGGTGCTGCTCGCGGTGATGGTGGCCGCCGCCGTCGGGGCGTTCAGCGTGCTGTTCTCCTGGTATCTCGGCCCATTCACCGCCGCGGGCTACTCGAACCCCTTCGCTACCGACATATTCGACCTGGTCGGGGTGGCGTTCGCCGCCTGGACGCTGGCCGCCTTCGCGATCGGCGTCCTGGCCGGGATGCTCATCCGCCGAGTCGTCCCCGCGCTCGCCGCCACCCTGGCCATCTACGCCGGGCTCGCCCTGACGACCGCGCTTTACCTGCGCCAGCACTACATGACACCGCTGCTCACCAGCAACCTGAACCTGCCCGGTTCCGCGTGGATCGTAAACAAGTGGTACACCAAGGGCGGCACCTTCGCCTTCCCCGCCCGGGGATCCGCGATTGTCCGCGCGCTCAACCACTTCTGCCCTAACGGCAATCTCTCGCCCGGGCAGTGCCTCACTCAGTACGGATATACGCAGTGGAGCAGCTATCAGCCGGGCAGCCGGTTCTGGGCCTTCCAGTGGATCGAGGGCGGCTGGCTGCTCGCGCTGTCCGTGCTGCTCATTGCCGTAACCGTCTGGCTGGTCCGCCGCCGGGCGATCTGAAGTTCCAGCCCCGCCACCCGGCGGCGGTAGCCTTTACCTCCCTATGGATATCGCCGACCCCGCCATCGTCACCAGGCTCCGCGCCGTCGGCTGTGTCTTCGCCGAGGATGAAGCCCGGCTGCTCAGCTCCGCGGCGCGGACGCCGGAGGAACTGGGTGTCATGGTCGACCGGCGGGTGGCCGGCCTGCCCCTGGAGCAGGTCCTCGGCTGGGCGGAGTTCTGCGGCCTGCGGATCGCCGTGGACCCCGGCGTCTTCGTCCCGCGCCGGCGCACGGAGTTCCTGGTCCGGCAGGCCCTGCTGCTGATCCGGGGGGGCGCTGCTGACCCCGAGGGGACGACCCCCCGGGATCCCCCCGATCTTGGGGGGAAGCCTTTCCCCCCAAGCCCCCTCGGCCCCCCAAACCCCCCCGGCCCCCCTCACGGGGGGACTGCCATCGTGGTCGACCTATGCTGCGGCGCGGGCGCCATAGGTGCCGCGCTGGCCGCCTCCGCGGACCGGCTCGAGGTGCACGCCGTAGACATCGACCCGGCCGCCGTGGCTTGCGCCCGGCGCAACCTGGAAGGTTCCGGCGGCCAGGTCTACCAGGGTGACCTCTTCGATCCGCTGCCTCCGGCGCTGCGCGGCCGCGTCGCCATCGTCGTCGCCAACGTCCCTTACGTGCCAACCGTAGAGATGAGGCTGCTTCCCGCCGAGGCTCGTGAGCACGAGCCGCGCGTCGCCCTGGACGGCGGCCCGGACGGCCTCGACATCCTGCGGCGCGTAGCCGCCGGAGCGCCCGGCTGGCTAGTTCCCCACGGCCACCTGCTGATCGAAACCAGCGCGCACCAGGCGATACCGGCCATAGCGGCCTTCACGGCCAGCGGCCTGAGCGCGCACATGGAATTCTCCGACGACGTGAACTCCGCCGTCGTCATCGGCGCGAACCCGGGTCACTAGAAGCCGGGGAAGATGGCCCGCAGCTCGTCCAGGTCGACGCCTGAGGCCTCGACCGGCGGGGTGTGGTCGGGGTCGAGCCGGCCGTAGGTCAGGCGGATGAACGCCTCGGCGGGCAGCCGGAGCTCGGGCAGGCCTTCCTCGCCCTCCTCGGCTTCCGCCGGCGTGAGCGTCACGGACTCGCCGGTTTGGAGGATGAAGGTCCGGTCCGGGTCGGTGGTGGTTACCCGCAGGCGACGCTGCACCCCGTCCGGCTTGGCGGCCCTGGCCACGAGCTGGCCGAGCGTGTCGATGAGCAGCGCGACGGCGTCGGGCGCGACCGTCGTCGCCGGGTCGAGCGCGACCGCGACATCCCACGTGTGGACGGCGTGTTCGCCGACCCGCATGCGCGCTATCCCGGTGATGTCCAGGTCCATCCCGAACAGGGGCAGCCGCATCCGGGCCCGCTGGTCAGCGTCGAGGGATTCGAACTGTTCCAGCGTGGCCTCGTCGGCGTTCAGCGCGTCCGTCGCCTGCGCCTGCGGGCTCTTGGTGTTCCACGTATCCCAGATGGGGCCGAACGCCTCCCGGCCCGGCGGCTCCGTCCCGCTCAGGCTGGCAGCCAGGAACAGGCCGAAGATCTCGGCCTGGGATCCCAGATGCGAGAGCACCTGGGCGACCGACCACTTGCTCGGATATGCAGGCTGCTCAAGCTGCCCGAGGTCGAGGGGTTCCACGATGGCTTGCAGCCGGTCGTGTGAGTGCCTGAGGGCGACGATCCAGGGACCCGGGCTGGTTTCCAAGGCTTTCTCCGTTCGGTACTCCGATGGCAGGGCACGATGCTAGCAGGTTCCGGAGGGGTGCCTCCAGATCGTCTACCATAGACGGATGACAGGCCGCAGCGCGCCAGGTCCCGGTGCCCCGGGATCTCCTGGTGCGCGCGGGCTGCGCGCGGATGCCGAACGGAACCGCGCCGCCATCCTGGCGGTGGCCAGGGACGTCTTCGCCGAGCAGGGTCTTGAGGCCCCGCTGGAGGTGATCGCCGCCCGCGCCGGGGTCGGCATCGCCACGCTGTACCGGCGGTTTCCTACCCGCGAGAAACTCGTCGCGGCCGCGCTCGTGGACAAGATCGCCCTGTACGCCCAGGCCGCCGAGCAGGCCCTGGCGGTCACCGATCCGTGGGCCGGCTTCGCTGGGTTCGTGCAGCGAATCTGCGAACTGCAGGCCTGCGACCGCGGTCTCGGGGACCTGCTGTCCATGACGCTGTCCGCGGACGAGCAGATCGAGCAGCTTCGCACGACGGCCAACGCCCACGTCATCGCGCTCATCGAGCGCGCCAAGGCCAGCGGTACGCTGCGGGGCGACTTCGTGGGCGAGGATCTCCTGCTCCTGCTGATCGCCACCGCCGCGGTCATGCAGGTCACGCGCGCCGATGCGCCCGACGCGTGGCGGCGGTTCGTGGCCCTGGCCCTGGACGCGTTCAGGTGGCAGGACTCACCGGGGCTGCCCAAGCCGCCCACGACCGTCCAGATGACCCAGGCCATGGTGCGGCTGGCCGCCGAACGCGGCTGCGGCAGGCGCGCCTGCGACCAGGGCACGCAGGCCAGACCATACGATCACGAGACGATGGGACGGACATGACGGATATGATGCGCGACGCCGCTCTGCTCGGCACCAGGCTCGTGCTCGGTGCGTACCTGGCGGTTCATGGTGCCCAGAAGCTATTCGGCAGCTTCGGCGGGGCCGGGCTGGACCGGGCCGGCGCCGGCTTCGACCGGATCGGCCTACGGCCGGGCAGGCAGATGGCGATGGCCGCCGGAGCTACCGAGCTAGCCGGCGGCCTGCTCACCGCGGCGGGCGCCGCCGACCCGGCAGGCCCCCTGGCGATCATGGGGGCCATGAGCGTCGCGGCCACCACCCACCGTGCGAAGGGCCCGCTGGCCGCCAGGGGCGGGTTCGAGCTCCCGCTTACCAACCTGGCGGCGGCAGCCGCCCTGGCCGCCGCCGGACCCGGCCGGTTCCGCCTCGGGCCCGCGCTGCCCCGCCGGCTCACCGCGGTAGCCGTGGTCGGCGGCGCACTGGCGGCGGGCGGCCTGGTCGCCAGGATGCTGACCGCAAAGCCAGCCGCCCCGGCCCAAGAGACCAGGCCCGAATCCGCCGCCGAGCCAAGTCCGGAGGCGCGCGCCGCGCGATAGGCGGCAATTCCGTGCACGTGGCCGGATGCGCGCGGTAAGGTTTCGACGGATTTCAGGCGACTGGGAGGGGACCGGGATGGCTAACGGCGGCGGCCTTAATTCGGTGAACAGCGTGGTGCTCCTGATGCTGGAGAACCGCTCCTTCGACCACATGCTCGGGTATCTGTATTATCCCAGCAACTTGTCAGCGTTGGGTCAGCCGTTCGACGGCCTGACCGGGGCCGAGGCGAACCCGGGCACGAACGGGCAGTCGGTCAGCGTGTTCCGGATCGAGCCGCCGACGCCTAACGAGCCGGGGACAGGGACGCCGAACGCGTACTTCATGCCCGGCGCGGACCCCGGCGAAGGCTACATGGCGACCAATGACCAGCTATACGGCAACAACAACGGCCCGGCGTCGGCCGGGCTGGCGGCGCCCGGCCAGAGCTTCGTAACGAACTTCGGCTACACCCTCGGCTGGCAGTCCAAAGACCCTACGTCCTGGCCGATCGTATCCGGCACGGTCGAGGGCAACATCATGGGCTGCTACACACCCGAGGCCCTGCCCGTGCTTTCCGCGCTGGCCAAGGGGTACGCGGTCTGCGACCAGTGGTTCGCGTCGGTACCGACGGAGACCCTGCCGAACCGGGCCTTCGCCTGCGCGGCGACCAGCCAGGGTCACATGGACGATAAGACCCACACGTTCAGCTCGCCGACCATCTTCGGCCTGCTCGACGCGGCCGGCCTCGGCTGGTCGGTATACGGCTATGACAAAGAGCCGCTGACGAAATCGACGTTCACGCAGATCAGCAATGCGGACGCCAGCCACTTCGGGCTGTTCAGCGATTTCCAGGCCGCGGCGAAAGACGGTACGCTGCCGCCCTTCGTGTTCCTCGAGCCGAGCTGGTCGTCAACGGGTAACAGCCAGCACCCCAATTACGACGTGGCCCTCGGCGAGCAGCTCATCCACGACGTATACGAGACGCTGCGGACGGGACAGGGCTGGCCGGGGACCCTGCTCGTAATCACCTACGACGAGCACGGCGGCTGCTACGACCACGTGTCGCCCCCCTGGGGGGCGGTGCCGCCCGACGACGACACCGGGGAATTCGGGTTCGGCTTCGACCGCTTCGGGGTCCGGGTTCCTGCCGTCCTCGTGTCGCCGCTGATCGAGCAGGGAACGGTGTACCGGGTACCGGCCGGCGGGACGCCCCTCGACCACACCTCGATCCTGCGGACGGTGGAGCAGCGCTGGAGCCTGCCTAACCTGACCAAGCGTGACCTGGCCGCGCCCGCCTTCGGTGACGTGCTGACGCTCACCACTGCGCGCACCGATGACGTCCTCGCCACCGTCACCGTCCCGCCGCCGTCCGGCCCAGGTCCCGCCGCGAACACCGTCTCGCACATGGCGTCCGTCCGGACCGAGCTGATCTCGCGGCAGTACCCGGCCGGCAGCCCGAACAACCCGGCCCCGCAACCGGCCTGACGCGCGCTTCCTGTCACGGGCGCCGGGCGTCATCCATGACGGACAGCAGCCGGCGGGTCGTGGACCGCAGCCCAGGTACCCAGGCCAGCCGGATCAGGCGCGCCGCGACCGGAGCCGTCGAGTCGATAAGGCGATAGGTCGCCGCGCAGCCAATCTTGAACATGTTCAAATCCGTACCGCGTGGCTCGGGGCGATCCGGGCTTGTGTAAGGCTGGTCTGGCAGCGGGCGGAATGGGAGAGTGCGGGCATGCGCGTGGTGGTGGCCGAGCGTCAGGGCGGGCCTGAGGTGCTGAGCGTGGCGGAGCGTCCGGTACCGGAACCCGGCGAGGGGGAGGTCCTGGTCGAGGTCGCCGCGGCTGGCGTGAACTTCATGGACATCTACCAGCGCGAGGGCATCGGGCATTACCGCCGCGAGGCACCGTTCATTCCGGGCGCGGAAGGCGCGGGAATCGTGACCGCGCTGGGGAAGGGCGTGACCGGGCTCGCCGTCGGCGACCGGGTGGCCTGGCCGGGTGCCAGCGGCAGCTACGCCGAGCAGGTGGCAGTGACCGCGAGCCGCACCGTTCCGGTACCCGCCGGGATCAGCCTCCAGGTCGCCGCGGCCGTCATCCTGCAGGGGCTGACCGCGCATTACCTGGCGACGAGCACCTACCCGGTGCGGCACGGCGACGTCACCGTGGTGCACGCGGCCGCCGGCGGGGTCGGTTTGCTGCTGACCCAGCTGATCCGCCGGCGCGGGGGCATCGTGGTCGCCACGACCTCGGGCGGGGAGAAGGAGGACCTCGCCCGCGCGGCGGGCGCCGACTACGTCACCGGCTACGGCAACTTCCGCGCCGCCGTGGCCGAGGCCAGCGAGGGCGTGGGCGCGCACGCGGTGTACGACGGTGTCGGCAAGGACACCTTCGACGACAGCCTCGCCGCGCTGCGCCCGCGCGGGATGATGGTGCTCTACGGGGCGGCGAGCGGGCAGGTGCCGCCGTTCGACCTGCAGCGGCTCAACTCAGGAGGGTCGCTGTTCGCCACGAGGCCGACGCTGGCGCACTACATCGCCACCGTCGAAGAACTGCACTGGCGCGCTGGCGAGCTGTTTGACCTGGTCGCCAGGGGCGAGCTCGAGGTCAGGATCGGCGGCAGCTACGCGCTGGCCAAGGCCGGCCGGGCGCAGGAGGATCTGGCCGCCCGGCGCACGACGGGCAAGCTGCTGCTCATACCGTGACCGACGACGAACCGGCGCGCGGCCACCGGCCTTACCAGACCACGTTGCTCATCGTCGCCATGGTGGCGGCCGGGTTCAACCTGCGCATCGCGATCTCCAACCTTCCGCCGCTCTTCCCCGACCTGGCCGCGCGGCTGCACCTGTCCACGGTGGCGCTGTCTCTGCTCGCGGCCACGCCGGTGGTCTTCTTCGGCGTCGCCTCCGCCTTCGCGGCCTGGCTGAACCGGCGCCACGGCGAGGAACGGGTCCTGCTGGTCGCCTTGGGCGTGCTCGCCGCGGGGATGCTGCTGCGCGGCGCGGCGCCCGGCGCCCTGCTGTTCCCGGGGACGGCGCTGGCGGCCGCCGCCATCGCCATCCTTAACGTGCTGCTGGCCAGCATGGCCAAGCGGCGCTGGCCGGAACGGGCCGGGTTCCTGATCGGCATCTACCTGACCGCGCTGTGCGCGGGCGCCATCCTCGCCTCGCTGCTCGCCGTGCCGATCTACCACGCCTCCGGCGACTCGGTGCGGATCGCGCTCGGCGTGTGGGCGGCGCCGGCCGCGCTGGCCATGCTGCTGTGGCTACCCCAGCTCAGGTACACCAAAGCGGGCGCCGCCCGCTCAACGGCCGCCACCGCACCGCCCAGGATCGAGGTCCACAAGCACGCCCTGGCCTGGCAGGTCACCGCGTTTATGGGGCTGCAGAGCCTGCTCTACTACGCGGCGCTTTCCTGGCTCCCGACGATCTTCCAGGACCGGGGCACTTCGGCGGTCACCGCCGGGAACCTGCTGGCCCTGATGGGCGTCGGTAACCTCATCGCCGCGCCGATCGCGCCCGTGCTCGCGCACCGCACGCCAGGCCAGCGTGCCTTCGTGATCCCGAGCATGATCGCGATGGCCGTCGGCCTAGCCGGATCGCTCTGGGCTCCGGTGGGTACGGCCCCGTTCTGGGTCCTGGTGCTCGGCCTCAGCCAGGGGGCCTGCCTCGGCTTGGCCATCTACTTCATGACGGCGCGATCCCCTGATCCAGGCACGGCGGCCTCGCTATCCGCCTTCGCGCAGTCCGGCGGGTACCTGCTCGCCAGCACCGGGCCGCTGGAACTGGGGCTGCTGCACACGGCCACCGGCAGCTGGGACATCCCGGTCGCGATCCTGCTCGCACTGGCCGCCGTCGGCCTCGCCGTCGGCGTACTGGCCGCGCGGCCGATGGTCCTTCCTTCCGCCGCGGAACAACCGGCCAGCGACGCCGTCGCCGCTCAGGACCGGCTTGGCGATCGCCCCTTAAGTACGACGCGCGCGTCGGTTAAGGGGCGCGCGCCGCGAGCCATCTCCAGATTACGGCCGTAAACTGCTAATTCACGTCCCCGTCAGGCCGCACAGCATGCGAGGAGCAACCTACCGTGACCCTGCTGGAGTGCATTAACGGCCCCGAGGACCTGAAGGGACTCAGCCAGGACCAGCTCACCCGCCTCGCCCAGGAGATCCGCGACGTCCTCATCGAGTGGGCGCAGGGACCGACGGTGGCCAAGACCAGCGGTCATCTGGGCCCGAACCTCGGCGTGGTCGAGCTGACCATCGCGATCCACCGCGTCTTCGACTCGCCTACGGACCGCATCGTTTTCGACACCGGTCACCAGGCGTACGTGCACAAGCTGCTGACCGGCCGCTTCGCTCAGTTCGGCACGCTGCGCCAGCGCGGCGGCCTGACCGGCTACCCGAGCCGGGCCGAGTCCGAGCATGACCTGGTGGAGAACTCGCACGCCTCCACCAGCCTGTCCTACGCCGACGGCCTGGCCAAGGCCTTCAAGGTGCGCGGCGAGCCGGACCGGACCGTGGTCGCCGTCATCGGCGACGGAGCGCTGACCGGCGGCATGGCCTGGGAGGCGCTGAACAACATCGCCGCGGCCAAGGACTCGCGGATCGTCATGATCGTCAACGACAACGGCTGGTCCTACCAGCCGACGATCGGCGGCCTGGCCGAGCACCTCGCCGCGATCCGCGTCAACCCGCGGTACGAGCACGTCCTGCACTACATCAAGACCACGGTATCCCGGGCCCCGCTGGTCGGCCCGCCGCTGTACGGGACGCTGCACGGCATCAAGAAGGGGATCAAGGACGTCCTCCAGCCGCAGGTGATGTTCGAGGACCTAGGCCTGAAATACGTCGGCCCCATCGACGGGCACGACGAGCGGCTGCTGGAGGCCGCCCTGCGCCGGGCGCGTGACTTCGGCGGGCCCGTGCTCCTGCACGTGATCACCAAGAAGGGGTTCGGCTACGCGGCCGCCGAGCAGAACGAGATCGACTGCCTGCATCAGGTCCCCGCGGCAGGCGCCGCGCCGGGCACGTGGAGCAGGGTCTTCGGCGACGAGATGCTGGCCATCGGCGCGCGCCTGCCGACGTGGTCGCGATCACCGCCGCGATGCTGTATCCGACGGGCCTGGCGCAGTTCGCCGCGGCCTACCCGGACCGGACCTACGACGTGGGGATCGCCGAGCAGCACGCGGTGACCAGCGCCGCGGGCCTGGCCATGGGCGGCATGCACCCGGTCGTGGCGATCTACTCGACGTTCCTCAACCGCGCCTTCGACCAGACGCTCATGGACGTGGCGCTGCACCGGCTCCCCGTGACGATCGTCCTGGACCGGGCCGGCGTGACCGGACCGGACGGCGCCAGCCACCACGGGATGTGGGACGGCTCGATCATGCAGCTGGTCCCCGGCATGAGGATCGCCGCGCCCCGGGACGCCAAGCGAGTAGCCGAGCTGCTCAACGAGGCGGTCGAGGTATCCGACGGCCCGACGGTGGTCAGGTTCCCCAAGGGCCAGGTAGGCGGGGAGGTCGAGGCTGTCGCCAAACTCGGCGGCATGGACGTGCTGCGGACGCCGCCCGAAGGCCAAGGCACGGACGTCCTGCTCGCCGGGGCCGGGCCGACGGCGCTGACCGGGCTCGAGGTCGCGGACCGGCTCGCCGATCACGGGATAGGCGTTACCGTGGTAGATCCGCGCTGGACCAAGCCCGTCGATCAAGCCCTGGCCGATGCCGCCCGGCAGTACAGGCTCGTGGTTGCGATAGAGGATAACGGTCGGGTCGGCGGCTTCGGCGACGCCGTCGCACGGCTGCTGCGCGATAACGACGTGGACGTGCCGGTGAAGACGTTCGGGCTGCCGCAGGAGTTTCTCGCGCACGGGACGCGCCAGGAGGTCCTCGAGGAGGCGGGCCTCACACCGCAGCAACTGGCGCTGCGGATCACCGAGGCCGTGGCGCGCCGGTCATCCGGCGAGGCGCCCGAGGCGCCCCAGGCGCAGGAGGCAGCGCCGGAGGGTCGCGCGTTCGAGTAGCGTAAATCTCTATGCTGAACGTAGCCATAATCGGCTCTGGTCCCGCCGGGCTTTACGCCGCCGAGGCGCTGGTCAAGCAGGCGGCGGCGCTGCCGTTGTCGGTCCCCGTGCGGGTCGACGTGATCGACCGGCTGCCCACTCCGTACGGCCTGGTCCGCTACGGCGTGGCGCCTGACCACAAGTCGATCAAGTCGATCGCGCAGTACCTGCGCAAGGTCCTGGAAAGCCCGGACGTCCGCTTCGTCGGCGGGGTCCGGCTCGGCGAGGACGTCACCCGGGACGAACTGGTCTCGGCGTACGACGCGGTGATCTACGCGACCGGGGCGATGCGGGACAGGCGCCTTGGCATCAGCGGCGAGGACCTGCCGGGGAGCTACGCCGCCACCGACTTCGTGAACTGGTACTGCGGCCACCCCGACGTGGACCCCGACGCGTTCACCCTGGACGCCGAGTCGGTCGCGGTGATCGGCGTGGGCAACGTCGCCGTCGACGTCGCCCGGATCCTGGCCAGGGACCCGGAGGAATTGCTCGCGACCGACGTATCGCAGCCCGTCCTTGAGGCGCTGCAGGCGAGCAAGGTGCGCGAGGTCCACATGATCGGGCGGCGCGGTCCCGCGCAGGCCAAGTTCACGACCAAGGAACTTCGCGAGCTCGGCGAACTGCCCGGCGTCGAGGTCATCGTCCACGCCGACGAGGTTGACTTGAACACGTTCGACTTGGCCGGCGAGGGCGCGGCGCTCGTGGAGGAGGACCGGCGCGTCCGCGGCAACGTGGTGGCGATCACCAAGTGGGCGGAGGGCGGGGCCGTCGAGCCGTCGGCATCCGGGCACTCCCGACGGCTGGTCATCAGGTTCTGGCTGCGGCCGACCGAGATCCTCGGTACCGACCGCGTCACCGGCCTCACCCTCGAGCGGACCGCCATCGACGCCAGCGGGACCTTCACCGGCACCGGCCAGTTCGAGACGCTGCCCGCGCAGATGGTGCTGCGCTCGGTCGGATACCAGAGCGTTCCGCTGCCCGGCGTGCCATTCGACTCCCGCGCCTACGTGGTGCCGAACGCGCAGGGTCGCGTCCTTGGCCCCGACGGCTCGCCGCTGCCCGGGGAGTACGTGGCCGGCTGGCTGAAGCGCGGCCCGACCGGCGTTATCGGCACCAACAAGTCCGACGCCGCGGAGACCGTCCGCTCCCTGCTCGAGGATCTGGCGGGCGGCCCGGGTGAGGGCGACGTCCCGCTGCCCCGCGCTGGCCTGCTGAAGTTCCCGGACGACGGGGGAAGCGCCGATACCGACCCGGACGAGTGGCCGCTGGCCGCGGTACTAGCCGGGCGCGGGATCAACCCCGTTTCCTACGCCGAATGGCTGCGCATCGAGACCGCCGAAGCCGACCTGGCCAAGGCCCTCGGCCGCGGCGAGCGCGTCAAGCTCCACAACAGCGCGGCCATCTGGTCCGCCTGCCGCCCCCCCGGCGCCTAGCCGCTCCCGCGGCGGGCTGAGCACTAATCCCGTGTAATGATCTGCGGGACACGAACCGCGCGGTCTGGCCAATAGCGCGGTTGTCATTCAGTTGGTTTCATCCGCCGGTTCCCCCCCACCAGGTCAGTATCGGCTCCGGTGCGGGCAGTATCGGCTCCCGTGCGCGCTCTTCCAAGTCCGCACCCTCATACAACATCTGCTCGGGCGGGCCGCCCGGGGCGCCAGGCCTGCCTCCGTTCGGCAGCGGGCGGGCCGCGCAGGCAATCCCCGCGCCGGTCAGGGCCATCGCGAGCCCGATGATCGGGAAGCCGACGAGAAGGACGAAATAACCGCCCACGTCCTGGCTCGCGAACAGCTCCCGGCCGTAGACCGCGGAGGCGGTCAGGTGCTGCCCGTGGTACAGCACACCCCGCACCCAGGCCGACTTGACCAGCAGCGCCGTCGTGCCGGCGCCGAGCACGGTGACGAACGAGGCGCCGACGCCGCCGGACACCAGCCCCGCGGCGAGGCCTTGCCAGGCGCGGGCGTTCTCCTCCTGGACGGCGTCGTCCGGCACGTGCCAGCGCAGCCCGGCGACGAAGCCAGCGGCCAGCGGCGCGCAGAGCAGCACGATCCACAGCACGGCCGTGAGCGGGCCAGCCGCGGAGCCGTGCAGCCACGGCCGGTCCGGGAACCTGGGGTTGAACCCGAGCGGTGCCAGCGCGTACATCACGCCGCCCAGCGCCAGGCCCGCGCCGACGCCGATGGCCAGCGTGGCCGGGGCCACCCGCGCGCGCCGCGCGGTCAGCGCGAGGGTGACGGCCAGGCCGCAGGCCGTCAGGAGCAGCAGCATCACCTCTGACGGCACGGTGGGACCGCCGGTCGAGGTGCCCGGCACCAGGCAATTGACGACGGGCACGGCATTAGGACACTGGAACCTGTCGTAGGTATGCAGGTCGATGCCCCCTCGCGGCACCGCGCCCAGGAACAGCTCGGTGGCGGCCTTGGCCGGCATCAGGGCCAGGACCGCGGCGTAACAGCAGGTCCGCAGCCGCCGGGCCGCCCGGTTGTCCGGCGGCCCGAGCAGCCAGCGGGTCAGCAGCGGCAGCCCAGCCAGCAGCAGCACCGTGGCGATGACGTCGGCCCGGACCATGGCGGCAGCACCGGACGGCCAGGCCGCCCAGGCGGCCACCCCGGCCGCCGCCGCGAGCAATACCCGGCTGCCGATCCAGCGCACCATCTTGGCCTCCCTCGCTATCAGCCATACACCGCCGGCCCGCCAGGCCAGCTGCGGCCACCCTAGGGGCACCTCGTGCGCCTCGGCCCAGACCGCCTCGGCCCAGTCCCGCCGCTCGGCCGGGAGCAGCCGCGCCCCGGCGCGGCTCAGCCAGCTCATGGCACCGCGGGCGCTGCCACGCCCCGCCCGATCGGCTGCCTCGCGCCTGCGGCCGCCGCCTGCCGTCCGGCCTGCTGCCGCGCCGGGGCGGCCAGCGCCCCCGCCGCGCTGGCCAGCCCGTCGGCCGTGAGCCGGTACAGGTGCCGGCGCGGACGGCCCGGCTGCGGCTCCTCCTGCCAGCACGCCTCGACCAGCCCACGGTCGGCCAGCCGGATCAAGATCGGGTACAGCGTCCCGGACTTCAGCCCCGTCTGGCTGGCCAGCGCGTACCCGTGCTGCCACCGCGACTGCTGCTCGTACAGCGCGGCCAGGACCGACAGCGTTTGCGGCGAGAACTCACGACGTGACGTCACGACAGGGACTCTACATAAGTAGATGCAACAATGTCTACATAGGTAGAAGAACCGGGCCGACGCAATCGCAGACGGGTTGGACCGCCACCCGTACGGTGCCGTCCGTGCTGAAGACGAGAACGGCTCCAGCCGTACCCACCCCGCATCAATTAGTGACTCCAGCCTAGGCTTGACCGAGCGGTTCTCCACTCACGTGGCTGGTGATGCCCGTGTGCGGCGTGGTGCGGTCCCGGTCGGGAAGATCGGGGAGGATCCGGGTTCCGGGGAGGATTTAGTGCACTATGATCCCCCGGATCCTCCCGCAAGCCCGGATCCTCCCGCAAAAATCGAGTTCATCTCGAATTCATGAGCGACCCAGCACACGGACGTGGCTCATGAGGTCAGCGGGAATCTCGTGGACCACATCAGCGGCCCGTTGAGCACGGGATGGCGCGGCGCCGCAGCGGCGAGGCCCCCAGGTGAGAGGCTGCTCGCCCTAATGGTCAAACGTTCACTGAACTAAAGCTGGGCGGCGCGCAGATCGGGGCGGTCAGGGGGCTGACGCAGGCCCAGGCCGGACATGATCTCATCTATCAACTCGCTCGGGCTCTGCCTGCTGTCCAGCACGAGCACGCCCTCGTCGGGGACGGGCAGTTCCACGTCGGCCAGCTGGCTGTCGAGCAGTCCAGCCGCGAAGAAGTGCCCGTGCCTGGCCGTCAGCCGGGCCAGGCCCGTGGCGCGATCGAGCGTGAGGAAAGCGATCCGGACCTCTGGGCGGTCCTTCCTCAAGACGTCACGATAGGACCGCTTGAGCGCCGAGCAGGCCACCACCGCCGAGCCGCCGGCGGCGGCGCGTTCGTCGATCCAGGCGCCGATGGCCGCCAGCCACGGCCAGCGGTCCTCGTCGGTCAGCGGTATCCCCGCGGTCATCTTCGCTACGTTCGCGGCCGAGTGGAACGAGTCGCCGTCCGCGAACGGCCAGCCGAGCCGTCCGGCCAGCAAGCTGCCGACCGTCGTCTTACCGCTGCCTGACACTCCGGCCAGTATCACGATCATCGCGGCTAGCCGGCGCGCCAGATCGGGGCGGTCAGGCAGGTCGGGCCCCCGTCGCCCGTGCCCTCAGCGGCCATGCGAGTTCACCCTGCCCTTCGCGACTTGCCTCTACAGAAGCACTACGCGGCGGGAATGTCACTGCCCCTCCGCATCATGGAGCCGAAGGCGGGACGGCCACGGTGGACGACGGAGGCAAGGCGGAATGACTGACCACAATGGCGTCCTGACGATGCAGAGGTTGCTGCTGGCCGGGGCGCTCGGGCTGACCATGGCGCGGAAGGCGGCGGCGATCCTGGAGGGCGAGCCGGGCTCTAGGACTCAGGCCTGGCCGCCGCTCCCCGACGGCACGGGATCACGGAATCCCCAGGCGCCCGACGGCGCCGTGCTGCGGGCGATCCTGGACGCGGCGAACGAGTGCCTGGGGCACTTCGATGACCGGCCGCCGAGTGAGCGGTGGTGCGATGCGCTGCTTCACCTGCTCGACCTGGCCGCCTTCGCCGGCGACCTGGGTGCGGCCCCGTAAGGCGACCTGGGTGCGGCCCCGTTAGGCGACCTGGGTGCGGCCCCGTTAGGCGACCTGGGTGCGGCCCCGTAGGCAGCCAGGCGGCGCTCAGCCAGCCGGCTGAGGCGCGCCCGCTGGACCCGCCGGGCCGACCGAACCCGCGGCGCCCGCGGAACCGGCCTCCCCGGATGCTCCCGGGGTCCGGCGGCCCGCGTTGCGCACCGGGGCGAGCGCGGTGGCGGCGATGGCCGTGCCCGCCATCCCCGCGGCGACCACGGCCATGGCCGCGGGCGGTGACAGGACCTGGAGCAGGAAGCCGGCCAGCAGCGAGCCGAGCGGTATCACCCCCCACGCGACCTGCAGGCTGACGCTGCTGGTCCGGGCCATCATCTCGTTGGGCGTGATCTTCATCCGGAACGTCTGGGCCGAGACGTTCCACGCCGGGCCGACGAACCCGATGACCACCACCGTCGGGTAGAGCCACAGGACGGCGTGCACCGCCGCGATCACGGCGAGCATCACCGCCCAGATCCACATGCAGCCCGTGATCGTGAGGCCGGCCGGGACCTTGCGCTGGAACCACGGGGCGGCCAGCGCACCGGCGATGCCGCCCGCGCCGAGGCATCCGACGATGATGCCGATCTGCGCGGGGAGGCCCCGTCGTGCCTGCCGAGCACGATGAGGCCAAGGACGACCACCTGGATCAGCAGGTTCACCGCCGCGCCGAAGATCGAGGCGTACCGCAGGAACGGCTGCTGCCAGGTAAAGACCAGGCCCTCGCGGAGTTCGGCCCGCATCCTGCGCGGGGCGCCTCGCCTGGCGGCCTGCATGGGCGTCCTGATGAAGGGCAGCGTCACCAGCGAGGCCAGGTAGGAAAACGCGTCCGCCACGAAGGGCGCGGCCCTGGACAGCCCGAACAACGCGCCACCCAGCGCCGGGCCCACCAGCTGCGCGACGTTGGTGCGCGCCTCGTTCTGGGCGATGGCGGTGGAGCGCTGGGTCGGGTGCACCATCAGCGGCAGCGCGGCACGCTCGGCGAGGCTGAAGAATATGGTCGCGGTGCCCTCGGCGAAGCCGGCCAGGAGGATCTGCGCGTAGGTCAGGTGCGAGGCCCAGTAGGCCACGGCGATGCTGCCGATCGCCACCAGCCGGACGGCGTCGCAGGCGATCATGATCCGCTTCCGGTCATGCCGGTCGGCCAGCGCCCCGGCTGGCAGCGGGAACAGCAGGTAGCCGAGCATGGCCGCGAAGCCGGCGATCCCGGCCTTGGCCGGCGAGCCGGTCATCGCGAGGACGAGCAGCGGGTAGGCGATCTTCGACGTCTGCGAGCCGAGCAGGGACACCGCCTGCCCGCTCCACAGCAGCTGGAAGTCCCTGTTGCGGCGCAGCGGAAGCGGATCGGGCGGAACCGGCTCTGTGGCTGCGACGCCCATGCGGTCACGATACGTGCGGCCGGCGGCCGATGGCCAACCGAGCGGAGGCGGCCGATGGCCGACCGGGCGGGATGGGCAGGAAACCGCCCGAAGCTCACTTAAAGCACGATTACAGGGTTAACCCGGCCGCCCGCGGGGGATCGTCCAAGCGAACGCCAGATGGGGTCCGCGATGACGAGGTATGGCCATTTCGCATGGCGCGTGATCGCGGTAGTGGCCTTCGCGGGAACTGCCGCACTCGCCGTCACGCTCACCCGCGTCCCGGCCCATCCTGCCCAGGCGACCCTGTCCTCGAATCTGATCGGGACCCCGTGCGCCACGTCGGGGCTCGAGGCCTGGCTCGGCCTCGGGACGACCGGATCGCCGCCCGGCGCCGGGCCGCATCCCCGGCTGTCGGCCGGCACCACGTACACCCTGGAGTTCACCAACGTCTCCCCCCGCGCGTGCAGCCTGTACGGGTACCCCGAAGTGTCCGCGTTCGCCGGCGCCCAGATCGGCAGCGCGGCGGTCCACGACACCTCGGTGCGCGCGCAGCCCGTGATACTCGAACCGGGAGCGACCGCGCACTCGGTGCTCAGCGTCATGGGCACCGGCCGGTTCCAGCCGACCGCGTGCGCGCAGGTGACCGTGCCCGAACTGCGCGTCATGCTGCCGGAGCAGGCCCGCGCGTCGTTCGTGCCGATCCGCCTGGCGGTCTGCTCCAAGAAGGGCCCGGAGTTCATGAGCGTCCAGCCGATCCAGCCCAGGCCGGGCATCCCCGGATTCCCGATGCCGTGACCGGGGGTGTCACCGCCGGTCGTTCGGATTAAAGGATCTTTAAAGGCGGTCCCGCGCGTTTCCCGGCGTTCGCGGTGTGTGGACAATGGGTGTCATGGACGGGCCGTTCGAAGGGTCGCTTGACGCAGCGTACGCTGGGCCGCTGCTAGCAGGCGAGGCAGGCGGGACCGGGGAGGCCGGCTCGGCCGCGCTGCCCGAGGAGCGCTACCTGGACCGCGAGGAGAGCTGGCTCAGGTTCAACGAGCGGGTGCTCGAGCTCGCCGAGGACGAGTCCATCCCGCTGCTCGAGCGGGTGAGGTTCCTGGCCATCTTCGCGAACAACCTGGACGAGTTCTTCATGGTCCGGGTGGCCGGGCTGGTCAGGAGGATGGTGGCCGGGTTCCCCGTCGAGGGGACCGGGGTCCGGCTGCCCCGCCAGGTGCTCGAGAACACGCTGGACCTGGCTGGCCAGCTGACGGTCAGGCACGCCAGGGCGTTCAGCGAGCGGATCAACCCGGAGCTGGCCGAGCACGGGATCGAGATCCTGCGCTGGAAGGAACTGGCGTCCGGCGAGCGCGACGCCCTCAGCGAGCTGTTCAGGCAGCGCATCTACCCGGTGCTCACCCCGCTGGTGGTGGACCCGGCGCATCCGTTCCCCTTCATCTCCGGGCTGTCGCTCAACCTGGCCGTCATCATCGCCGACCCGGGGACCGACAACACCATGTTCGCGCGGGTCAAGGTGCCGCCGCTGCTGCCCAGGTTCCTGGCGGTGTCGCAGAACCGGTACGTGCCGATCGAGGACGTGATCGCCGCGCACATGGCCGACCTGTTCGGCGGCGCGGAGGTGATCGAGCAGCACGCGTTCCGCGTCACCAGGATCAGGGACCTGGAGGTGGACGAGGACATCACGGAGAACCTGCTGCAGGCGATGGAGCGGGAACTTGTCCGGCGCAGGTTCGAGCCTGCGGTGCGGCTCGAGGTCGAGAGCACGATGTCCGCCGACGTGCTGGACAAGCTGGTCACCGAGCTCGGCATCGACGCCCGCGCGGTGTACCGCGTGTCCGGGCCGCTCGACCTGGGCGGGCTGTCCGCGATCGCCGACCTGACCATCGGCGAGCTGCGCTACCCGGCGTTCGTCCCGTCCAACCGGGCGGTCTCCAAGGACTCCAGCATCTTCACCGCCATCGCCGAGCGCGACATCCTGGTCCAGCACCCGTACGACTCGTTCGCCGCCTCGGTCGAGCGGCTGATCGAGGAGGCCGCCGAGGACCCGGGCGTGCTCGCCATCAAGCAGACGCTGTACCGGACCAGCGGCCAGTCGCCGATCGCGGACGCGCTCATCGAGGCCGCCGAGGCGGGCAAGCAGGTCGTCGTGGTCGTAGAGATCAAGGCCAGGTTCGACGAGCGGGCCAACATCACCTGGGCGCGCAAGCTGGAGGAGGCGGGCTGCCACGTCGTCTACGGCTTCGTGGGGCTCAAGACGCACTGCAAGATGGCGCTGATCGTGCGCGAGGAGGCCGACGGGACGCTGCGGCGGTACTGCCACCTGGGCACGGGCAACTACCACCCGACCACGGCCCGGGTGTATGAGGACTTCGGCCTGCTCACCGCCGATCCCGCGGTCGGCGAGGACGTCACCTCGCTGTTCAACCACCTCACCGGGTACAGCAGGCCGGGCTCGTACCGCCGGCTGCTGGCGGCGCCGGAGTCGATGCGCACCGGGATCGTGAGCCGGATCGACCGGCAGGGGGACCGGCAGCGGGCCGGCTTGCCCGCCAGGATCGCGTTCAAGTGCAACGCGCTGGTCGACGAGGTGGTGATCGACGCGCTCTACCGCGCCTCGCAGGCCGGCGTCCCCGTCGACCTGTGGGTGCGCAGCATCTGCGCGCTGCGGCCGGGCATCCCCGGGCTATCGGAGAACATCAGGGTCCGCAGCGTGGTGGGCAGGTTCCTCGAGCACTCCAGGATTTACGCCTTCGGCGCCGACGGCGATGAGGACGCGGAGGTCTGGATCGGCAGCGCGGACATGATGCACCGGAACCTGGACCGGAGGGTGGAGCTGATCGTGCAGGTCACCGACCCCGGCCACCAGCGGCGGCTGCGCCAGTTCATGGACCTCGGCATGGACGACGGCACCTCATCCTGGTGGCTCAACCCGGACGGCTACTGGACGCGGCACAACCGTGACGAGCGGGGGAACCCGCAGCGGGACGTGCAGGAGACCCTGGTGGGGGAGCGGCGGCTTCGTTCGGCTGACGAGCCGGGCTGATGTCCCGAGCCGGTGAGTGAGACGATCCTCGCGGCGGGCGCGCTGGTGTGGCGCCCCGCCGCGAGCGGTACCGAGGTCCTGCTGGTGCACCGGGCCAGGTACGACGACTGGTCGCTGCCCAAGGGCAAGCGCGAGCCGGGCGAGCACCTGCTGCTCACCGCGGTGCGGGAGGTCTTCGAGGAAACCAGCGTCCGCCCGGTCCTCGGTCCCAGGCTGCCGACGGTGGACTACCTCGCCGCAGGGCGGCCCAAGCGGGTCGATTACTGGTCGGCGCTCAGCCAGGACGGCCTGGCCCAGGCCAGCCACGAGATCGACGAGGTGTCGTGGGTGCCGCTGGCCCGGGCCCCCGGCCGGCTGAGCTACCCGCACGACGCGGCCGTCCTCGCCGCCCTGCGCCCGCGGCCCACGGTCCCGCTGATCCTGCTCAGGCACGCCTCGGCGGGTCAGCGGGCCGGAACTCCCGCCGACGACGCCCTCCGCCCGCTCGACGCCGAGGGCGCGGCGGACGCGCGCCTGCTGGCCGGCCTGCTCGCCTGCTTCGCGCCGAGCGCGCGCGTCCTGTCTTCGCCCGCGCTGCGCTGCATCGAGACGGTGCGGCCGTATGCGGCCGGCTTCGGCGGGTCAGTCGAGGCTGAGGCCGCGCTGGCGGTGCCGCGCCGCTCCGCCGACCCCCATATATCCCGAACGACCGGTGGTGACACCCTCGGCCCCCTCTTCCGTGACCTGATGGCGGCCGGCCGGGCGGCTGTCGTCTGCCTGCACAGGGAGAACCTGCCGCAGGCGCTGGCCGCGGCCTGCGCCGCGCTCGGGGCACCGTCGGCGGTGCCCGAGGATCCCGTGCTGCCCAAGGGCGCCTTCTGGGTCGTCCACGCAGCGTCCGGTGAACTGGCTGCGCTAGAGCGGTACGAACCCGAAAGCCTCCCGAATTCTTGCCATGCCCAAGATCCCCTGATGACCCTCAAGAGTCCCTGACGCCTTAGTCCCTGATGCCTCGATCCGAGGGCTCCTGAGTCGGACGGTGCCCATTGGCCTCTGCGAACTCTGTAGTCACAGCGGACTCTTGGGTCGCAGAATCGCATGCCCGGGACACCGGGCTCTCCACGGTCTCGGGGCTCTCCACGGTCTCGGGGCTCTCCACGGTCTCGGGGCTCTCCACGGTCTCGGGGCTCTCCACGGTCTCGGGGCTCTCCACGGTCTCGGGGCTCTCCACGGTCTCGGGGCTCTCCACGGTCTCGGGGCTCTCCACGGTCTCCGGGTCCTCCCGGGTCACGGAGTTCCTTCCGGCGACTGAACTCTCTTCCGGCGCTGAGCTCTCTCCAGACGCTGAGGCTTCTTCCGACGCCGAGCCTTTTCCCGCCGCTGAGTTCTCTTCCGCTACTGGGCCCTCTTCCGCTACTGGGCCCTCTTCCGCCGCAGAGTTCTCTTCCGTCGCGGGGCTCTCCTCGGTCGCCGGGCTCTGCTCGGTGGCCGGGCCCTGCCTGGTCACGTGGGAGGCTCGTCGACGACGGACGACGCGGCGGACGATGTAGCCGGCGAGCAGCACGGCGAGCGCGAGGAGCACGTAGAGCGCGAACCGGTTGACGTCGCCGTAGACCGCGTCGATGTGGTCGCCGGCCACGTACCCGATGGTCAGCCAGGTGGCGACCCAGGCGCACGCCCCGAACACGTTGAAAGACGCGAAGGTAAGCCAGCGCATCTGGGTGATGCCAGAGATGATGCCGTTGGCCTCGCGCAGTCCCACGATGTACCTGGCGATGATGACGATGACGCCGCCGAAGCGGGACACGATCGCCTCGGCCCGGTCCAGGTGGTGCGGGGTGATCAGGACGTACTTGCCGTAGCGCAGGACCAGCTCGCGGCCGGCCAGCCTCCCGATCAGGTACCCGATCTCGGCGCCGACGACCGCCGCGGCGACCGCGACCACGCCGACCTCGACGACGTTCAGCCCCGCCCGGCCGGTGCCCGCGAATATGGCGCCCGCGATCAGCGCCGCCTCGCCGGGGATCACCGGAACGCCGATGTTCTCCAGGAGGATCAGGAGGGCTATGGCCCAGACGCCGTAGTGGTCGAGCGGGCCGACCGCCACGTTGAGGAAGCCGGGCAGCGGAGTCCCCGCGGGGTTCGCGCTAGCCAGAGTCCCCATACTCAGTGTCTCCCGCGTCCGGCGGCTTGCTCTTCCCGGCGTTGAACGCCTCGGCGACCGGACCGGCGGTGAGCTCAACCTGCCAGGCCCTGGCCCCGTACGACGTCAGCGCTTCGCCAACCGTCACCGGGTCGCTCGGTTGCGGCGGATCCCAGCTGAGCCTGCGCAGTACGTCCGGGGAAAGCAGGTTCTCTACCGGTAGCCTACTGGCCTCGGCGATGGTGGTGAGCACCGCGCGCGCCGCGGCCAGGCGCGCGGCCGCGACCGGGTCGCGCTCGGCCCAGCGGTGCGCCGGCGGCGGCCCGTTCGGTATCGGCCCGCTGGTGGCGTCGGGCAGGTCGCCGTCGGCGCTTGACCGCGCGCGGGCGATCGCGGCCAGCCACTCACTCTCGTGCCTTCTGGCCTGGCGGCCCGCGAACCCGGTGATCCGCACGAGCTGCCCGTGGCTGGTCGGGAACGACCTGGCCGCCTCGATGATCGCCGTGTCGGGCAGGACGCGCCGCGGCGACAGGTCCGCGGCCTGAGCGATTGTGTCCCTGGCGTTCCACAGCTCCCGCACGGCGGCCAGCCCGCGCCGCGATTGCACGCGGTGGATGCCTGACGTTCGCCGCCACGGGTCGGCGCGCGCCGCGGCGGGCTTGGCGGCGAGCACCGCCGCGAACTCCTGGCGGGCCCATTCGGTCTTGCCCTGGGCCGCGAGCTGGTCGGCCAGGGCGTCGCGCAGCTCAATCAGCATCTCGACGTCAAGGGCCGCGTACCGCAGCATGTCGGTCTTCAGCGGGCGGGCCGACCAGTCGGCGGCCGAATGGCCCTTCTCCAGGTGGAACCCGAGGACCTCCTCGACCAGCGTGCCCAGGGCGACCCTCGGGTAGCCGAGCAGTCGGCCGGCCAGTTCTGTGTCGAAGAGCCGACGGGGCCGGAAGCCGAGCTCGGCCAGGCAGGGCAGGTCCTGCGACGCCGCGTGCAGGACGGCTTCGGCGTCAGCCAGGGCGGCGTCGACGCCGGCAAGCCGGGGGCAGGCGATCGGGTCGATCAGCACCGTACCGGCCCCGGCCCGCCGCAGCTGGACCAGGTAGGCACGCTGCCCGTACCGGTACCCGGAGGCTCGCTCGGCGTCGACCGCCACGGGGCCCTCGCCCCTGGCCAGCCTGTCGGTGACCTCGGCTAGGGCGCCGCTGGTCTCGACGACGGGAGGCAGGCCACCCCGGGGCTCGAGCAGCGGGACAGGCGCAGGGCCCCCGTCCTGCCCGCCGACCTCCGTGCTTGTGCTCACCCGTGCCCCGGCGGCCGCAAGGCCCGGGTGCCCGGCGGTTCCAGGCCGGCCGCGGCCGACAGGCAGTCGCACCACGCCGCGATGTGCGCGGGCAGGTCAAGGACGTCCAGGTCGCTCTGGCCCGGGCCGCCCGCCCTGGCCGTTCTGCCGGGTCGCTTGCGCGCCGCGCGGCTCCCGGGGCCTCCCGGGGCGGTCGGGGACCAGGATGCGCGCAGCTCGAACCCGGTCAGGGGAAGCTCATCCCGCTTGGCGCCGAAGCCCTCGGTGATGACCCTGGTCACCGTGCCGCTCGGCTGTGCGTAGCCGGGCACGTGCCCGTCCAGCGCCTCCGAGAGCCAGCTCCACCCGACCTCGCCCAGCAGCGGATCGGCGGCGATCTCCGGCTCCACCTCGGCGCGGATGTACGCCACCAGCCTGAATTCGCCGTCCCAGCCTTCCTGGCCATCCGGATCGTAGAGCAGCACCAGCCGACCCCACGCGACGTCCGCGCCGTCGCGCTGGACCGCGGCCGCGATGGCCGTGGCGTAGGGGGCCAGGCGCTTCGGAGCGGGAACGTCCTCGAACGACAGGCCGCGGTCGGCCTGGTCGTCGCGGCCCTGCCGGAAGGCGGCCACCGCGCCGGCGAAGGTCGCCTCGGCTGGACTTTCCGCATCCGGCGCCGGCTTGTCGGCCGCCGTCAGCGGCGTGCTAGCCGATGCTGGTCCTGATACCGGGCCCGATCGCCGTGCCGCTCCTGATCGCGCGGCGCGCCGGTTCCCCGCCCCGTCATCCGCCTTCATGACCTGAGCGTACGTGTCGCTCATCTGCTTCTCACGCGAGGGCCGCTTAGGTTCATGCCCGAACACCGTGTTTCATGCAAGTTCGACCGATTCAGGTTCAGCCTAGAACCAGTACGGAGCGGGTAGGTCGGTTACGCCGCCCTGTCCAGGGCGGCGCTGGTCACGTACTCGCCCGCCGGAACGCCGATGAGCACGGCGTCGCCGCACGCGGTGCAGCCCCACTCCGGGCAGTCACCGTCCGGGACATCCGGGCAGCCGCCCGGATCCGCGTGAAACTGCTCGAATAGTCGCTCGCCGCTGCATCCGGTGCAGTACCGGGTCAGATGCATCATCCTGGCGACCTCCTCCTTGCGGTTCAGCACGGACTGCGCAGGGCTGAAAGCGATTTGACACCGATCGTCGCATGCCCGTGGGCTCGTTCGTGGGATCTCCGGCGGCGTGTCTGCCGTCGGCTCCGGACCGACCGTTACGACCCATATCGGGCGCGCTCATGTGAGACGATCCCTGACGTGACCGCATCCCCGCTAAGGTCCCCCTTCCTGCAGGCTTGCCGGAGGGAGCCAGTTCCCTACACGCCCGTCTGGTTCATGCGGCAGGCGGGCCGCTCGCTGCCGGAGTACCGCAAGGTGCGGGAGGGCGTCTCGATGCTCGACTCGTGCACGCGCCCCGACCTGATCACGGAGATCACCCTGCAGCCCGTGCGCCGGTACGACGTGGACGCGGCGATCTTGTTCAGCGACATCGTGGTGCCGCTGCGCGCGATCGGGATCGATGTCGACATCAAGGCAGGCGTCGGGCCCGTGGTCGCGACGCCGGTGCGGACGCCTGCGGACATGACGCGCCTGCGCCCGCTGGGCGCCGATGACGTGCCTTACGTCACCGAGGCGGTCACCATGCTCGTCGCCGAGCTCGGCGAACGCCCGCTGATCGGCTTCGCAGGCGGGCCGTTCACCCTCGCTTCCTACCTGGTGGAAGGGGGACCCTCCAAGAATCACGACCTGACCAAGGCGCTGATGTACGGTCATCCGGACCTGTGGCACGCGCTCCTCGGCAGGCTCGCCGACATCACGATCTCCTTCCTCCAGGTCCAGGTCGCGGCGGGCGCCTCGGCCGTCCAGCTGTTCGACTCATGGGTCGGCGCGATCGGCCCGGACGATTACCGGCAGGCGATCCTGCCGCACACCAGCCGCATCTTCGCCGCGCTTGAGTCCGCGGGCGTGCCGCGCATCCACTTCGGCGTCGGGACGGGCGAGCTGCTCGGGCTGATGGGCGAGGCTGGGGCCGACGTGGTGGGGGTCGACTGGCGCATCCCGCTGGACGAGGCGGTCCGGCGGGTCGAGCCGGGCAAGGCCCTGCAGGGCAACCTGGACCCGGCGATCCTGCTGGCCCCCTGGGAAGTCGTAGAGGAGCGGGCCAGGGACGTGGTCGCGCGCGGGCGCACCGCCGAGGGTCACGTGTTCAACCTGGGGCACGGCGTGCTGCCGGAAACCGACCCCGGCGTGCTGGCCAGGCTCGCCGACCTCGTGCACGACGAGTCAGCCCGCCCCCCGCCTGAGCCCGCCTGCCCGGCCAGCGGGCGCCAGTGAGCGATGAAGCCGAGGTACCGGTCAGCAATCTCGCGGCGCGCGTTCTCCGCCGCAGCCTCACCTCCGCCGAACGCCTCGTACCGGCTCAGCGGGTCCTCCCAGATGCTGCGGCCGATCGCGAAACCGACGAACGCGTCGACCTGGCTGGCCACCTCGAGCCAGTGGTCGAGCCGGTCGGCCGGCGCGTCGCGGCCCAGGACGATCAGATCAGTGGTGCGGCCGCCGGCCTTGGCCTGCGCGGCCACCTGCTGCGCGGCCTCGACGGTCTCCAGGCCCTCGACCTTCCACAGCGCGGGCTCGACGCCGTGCGCCTGGTTGTCGGCGATCACCTTGACGACCAGGCCCGGCCGGATGTCGCGGTCATACGCGCTGGCGTCACCGCCGGCCTGGGCCAGCTGGGCATCGGTGGCGGGCACGAGCAGTTCGTAAAGGAGCGGCACGCCGGCGTTCCGCAGCCCGGCGCCGACCTGCGCGAGCCTGGCGAGCTGCGCCTCCCGCTGGGCCGCGTCGAACGCGGGGTTGTCACGGATGAGGACCTTGGAGTAATCCGGCTTGACGGACTCGACGTGCTCGAGCCACTGATCGCCCCACTCCAGCGTGAACCAGTCGTGCCCGCTGGCCTCGATTGGCACCGCCAGCACCATCGGGTCGGTGCCGCTCTGGGCTGTCTCGACTGCATCGATGACGTCCTGGCCGTACCGCTCGTCGACCAGCACCCCGATGCGCCCGGAGGTCACCGAAGGCTGGGCCACCTGCAGGCCCTCGAAGATCAGCCGCTTGGCGGATCTCATCGCCTCGACCTGCGCGGGGTCCGGGTCGTCGTGCTTGACCTCGAACAGGGTCTTGCCGAACGACTCGCGGTGATCCATGGCCAAGATGAAGAGCGGGTCGTCGTGCCGTGGCTGCCATCCCGGGTTTCCCGTCATGGTCGGGACGCTACCCGGTCTCGCCGGCCGGGCGCGGGCCGGGTGGGCGGTCCGCCCGCCGTCCCAGCCCGGCCCGTGCTAACTACCCGGGCCCTGCTGACTACCCGGGCCCTGCTGACTGCCCGGGCCCTGCTGACTAGTTGTCCTGCGAGGCAGGCTGGGCCGCCGGCCTCCGGCGGAGCAGCCAGCGCCGGCCGCGGTAGACCACGAACGCGATGATGGCCGCGACGACGGCGAACGGTGCGATGGCGCCCAGGAAGGCCAGGGTCCAGGACACCGCGATCCGCAGGCTGCGCCAGCCGGCCTTCAGCCCGCCGCCCAGCGTGGGCGGCGCCTTGGGGTGGTGCACCGGCGCCTTGGCCTTGGGGCCGAGGATGGTGACGCTTACCGTCGCGTAGGTGGTTTCGTGGCTGAGGGCCCGCTGCTGCGCCTCCAGCGCTTCAAGCTGGGATTCCTCCTGGTTGATCTGGTTCTGCACGTCGAGCAGGTCACCGACCGAGCCCGCGTGCGACAGCAGCGCGCGCAGCTGGGTGATGGCGGCCTCGAACGAGGCGACCTGGCTGTTCACGTCGGCTACCTGCTCCGTGACGTCCTGGGCTTGCTGCTCGACCGACAGCTGGGTGCCGAGGCTGGTCGCGAGCTGGCTGAGGGTGGCCGGGTACGAGGTGACCGGGATCTTCAGCTGGATGGTGGCGGTGGCCTGCGACGGGTGATCCGGGTTCGCCGACATGGTCTCGCTCGAGACGTATCCGCCTATGCCCTCGATGATCTGGGTCGCCTTCGTCACCGCGGAACTGACGCTCTGCGCCCGCACGGTCAGCTGCGCGGTGTAGATGATGTCGCTCGTGGGCGCCAGCCGGACGGCGGCGACCGCGCTGCTGCCCTGTGGCGCCGTCCCGAGGCCTCTAGCCGCCGGCGCCGCGCTGGGCAAGGTAGCCGCCGGCACTCCGGCCGGCGCGGCTGCCTTGTACAGGCCGCTCGACGTGGCCGAGCTAGATGCGCTGCTCCCCGAGCATCCGGCCAGGAGTAGTGCTCCGCCGAGCATGGTGCCGACCACCGCCAGCCCGGCGACCCCGAATCGTGCGTGCCCGGCCCGCGCGGGCCGGCCGTTCAAGCTCACTGTCTTCAGCATGCCGTTGTGACGGCGCGCACACCCTGACCGGTTCCGCCGCAACTGTCACGATCGCGCAGCGGCCCGGCCGCACCGCGGTTACGAGCGCGCCGTCGGAACGCGGTCCCTGCGCGCCGCACCACGCGGCGTGTCTGCGAGGCTGAAGGCATGCACCCTATGGACACGCGGCCTCATGTAGTGATCGTGGGCGGCGGGATCGCCGGGCTGGCGGCGGCGTACTTCCTCAGGGACGAACCGGTGCGGGTGACCGTGCTGGAGGGGTCGCCGTGCCTGGGCGGCAAGCTTTCCGTATCTGAGGTGGCAGGCGTCGCCGTCGACGAGGGAGCCGAGGCGCTGCTCGTCACGCGCCCGGAGGGAACCGCGCTGATCGCCCAGCTGGGACTGGACGATGAGCGTGTCGAGCCGGGGGCGACGTCGGCCGCGATCTGGACCCTCGGCGCGCTGCGGCCGCTGCCCCGACGCCAGTTCATGGGCGTGCCGTCCGATATGGCCGAGCTGGCCAAGTCCGGCGTGCTTACCAGCGAGGGAGTAGCCAGGGCCGGTGAGGACCTTGAGCTGCCTGCGACCGCCCGCGACGGCGACGTGAGCGTGGCGCGGTACGTCGGAGCCCGGCTCGGCGCGGAGGTCGTCGACCGGCTGGTCGACCCGTTGCTCGGCGGCGTGTACGCGGGACGTTCGGAGGACCTGTCGTTCGACGCGACGCTGCCGGCGCTGGCTGCCGCGTCGCGGAAATACCGGTCGCTGGCGGAGGCGGCACGTTCCCTGCTGCCCGCTCCGGCTCCGCCTGCCGACCAGGGCGGCCAGCCCGCGGAGGGGACCCGCGCGGGCGGATCGGTGTTCACCACGCTGGCCGGGGGACTGGGGACGCTGCCCGAGTTCCTGGCGAAGGCCTCGGGCGCGCAGGTGCGCACCGGGGCGATGGCGCGCGAGCTGTCTCGTGCCGAGGCCGGATGGCGGCTCACGGTGGGATCGGCGGCGGCCGCCGAGCGCGTCGACGCCGACGCGGTGATACTCGCCGTCCCGGCGCGGCCCGCGGGCCGGCTGCTCGCCGGCGTGCCGGGCGCCTCAGCCGCCGTCGCGGCGTTCGCCGAGATCAGCTACGCGAGCATGGCGATCGTCACGCTCGCGTACCCGCGCTCCGCCTTTCCCGGGCCTGGGCTCGCGGCGCTGGGCTGGAGCGGGTACCTGGTTCCCGCCGTCGACGGGCGGGCCGTCAAGGCGGTCACCTTCTCCACCGTCAAATGGCCGCACCTGGCCGGCCCGCCAGAGTACCGCGCGAGCTTTCCCGGTGCCGGGTCCGCGGAGCCCGACGGCGAGCCCATGGAGATCATCCGGTGCTCGGTGGGCCGGATCGGCGAGGAAGCCCTGCTGCAACGAGCCGATGAGGAGCTTGCCGCGCTGGCCGCGGCCGAGCTCGCGGAGGCGACCGGGGTACGCGGCGCGCCTGCCTCCACCCGGGTCACCCGCTGGGGCGGTGCGCTGCCCCAGTACAACGTGGGGCACCTGGACCGGGTGGCGCGGATACGCGCGGCGGTGGCATCACAGCCGGGCCTGGCGGTCTGCGGAGCGGCCTACGACGGAGTGGGCATACCCGCCTGCGTCGGGATGGCCCACGCAGTGGCCAGCCAGGTCACCGCGTTTCTCGCGGCCAGACGCTGACCGAGGCCGCCCTGCCGCCGTTGTGGCCGACAATAGTGGTATGTCTGACGAACACGGGATGACGGAGCCGGGCGGCCCGGAGGCCGCCGGAACGGCACACAAGCCAAGGGCGCGCGAACTGAACGAGCTGCTCCGGTACACGATGTGGTCGGTGTTCCGGGTGACCGACCGGAGAGAGCTGGAAGCGCGGGGGCGCGGCAACGCCGCAGCCGAGGTAGCCGACCTGCTCGAGCAGAGCGAGGGCAAGGGCGTCGTTACCCGCGGCTGCTACGACATCCAGGGATTCCGGGCCGACGCGGACTTCATGTTCTGGTGGGTGGCGCCGACCTCGGACGAGCTCCAGGAACTGTACGTCCGGTTCCGCCGGACCGGGCTCGGCCGATGCAGCGAGCCGGTCTGGTCGGCGATGGCGCTGCACCGCCCGGCCGAGTTCAACAAGGGCCATATCCCGGCCTTCCTGGCCGAGGAAGAGCCCCGCGCGTACGTGAGCGTGTACCCGTTCGTACGCTCGTACCAGTGGTACCTGCTCGATCCGGCCGAACGTCGCAGGCTGCTCGCCGAGCACGGCATGATGGCACGCGAGTATCCCGACGTCAGGTCCAACACGGTTGCCTGCTTCGCGCTCAACGATTACGAGTGGATGCTCGCCTTCGAGGCCGACGAACTGCACCGCATCGTGGACCTGATGCGCCACCTGCGCGGTGCCGAGGCCCGGCTGCACACCCGCGTGGAGATCCCGTTCTACGCCGGCCACCGCAAGCCGGTGCACGCGCTCGTCGCCGACCTGGCCTAACCGGTGGGTTACCAGATCCGGATCGCGACCGAGGTCATTAACTGGCTGGAAAGGCTCAGGGAGACCGAGCCCGCCACGGCCGATCTGGTCCAGGAGGCGCTGGCCCTCCTGCGCGATCAGGGACCCGGGCTCGGCCCTCCGCTCGTGGTCCCGCTTGACGTTGAGGTGCCCGTCAGGAATACGTATCTGGGGTTCGATGAGGCCTACCAGCGGCAGCTTCAGATGCTCACTAAGGTGCGCCGGGGCGCCGCCGATCTCGCCACCACGGGCAGGCGACTCGACCTGCGGGTAGATGAGCTGGAGCAGGAGTTCACCAGCCTGGAGGGACAGCGCCGAAAGGCGCGTGAGATGGGCCGGGATGACCTCGCGGCTGCCGTCGCAGCCCGGCTGTCTGACGCGGCCACCCGGCTAGCTGCGCTGCGCGAGCAGCGCGCCAACACGCGAGCTGAGGAAGATCGCCTGAAGGTGGCCAGCCGGCGGCTGCAGGACAAGATAGATAGCTTCCGGTCCCGCAAGGAGGCCCTTATGGCCGACGCGTCGGCGGGCCCGCCGGTCCAGCCTGTCGCACCGAGGCCGTTGCTGCTCAGCGAACTGCGGCCCGGCGCACCTGGGCCCATCCACGCGCGCATTCTATTCACGGTGGAACCGCCCGCCGCCGGTGCCCCGTCCTCGGGAACCGCCGTGCTGCTGGCCGCCGGCACGCCACGCGACCAGTTGGATGCGTGGTACGCCGTGGCGATCCGGCGTTGCCGCGACCGCTACGAGCGCGACCAGGGCGACACGTATTAACGTCGAAGGGTGGCTGACGACCTGCGGGTGAACGGCTGGCTGCTGATACCGGCCGCCGAGTTGCACGAGCGCTTCTCCCGGTCATCCGGACCCGGCGGCCAGTCGGTCAACACAGCTGACAGCCGGGTCGAGCTCTCCTTCGATGTCGAGCACTCGCCCGCGCTCCCGGAGTGGGCACGGTCCAGGGCGCTGGACCGCCTCGCCGGGCGGCTGAGCGGCGGCGTCCTCACCGTGGCCGCGTCCGAGCAGCGCAGCCAGCTCGCCAACCGGCAGGCCGCCCGGGCCCGGCTGGCTTCCCTGCTCAGGGTCGCCATCGCCCCGCCGCAGCGCCCGCGCGTCCCGACCAGGCCCAGCCGGGCGGCGAACGAGCGGCGCCTGCAGGCCAAGCGCAACCGCGCCACGGTCAAGCGCACTCGCCGCTACGACACCCGAGACCCCGAGTAATCCAAACGCGGTATATCGCGTTTAGCTCGGTCAGCCGTTACGATAGGGGTCATGACCGAAGCCCGCCAGGACCATCTGCTCGCGCCTGATCGCCGGCCAGCTTACGACGAGGCCCAGCTTGAGCTGCGCGCCTCGGACGCCGACCGGGACCGCACGGCCGCCGTGCTCGGGAGCGCAATGGCCGTCGGCCGGCTGACCACCACCGAGTACGCGGAGCGGCTCGATGCCGCCTACGCCGCGACCACACTCGGTGACCTCGCCCCGCTCACCCGCGACCTGCCCGCCGAGGATGCCTCGGACACCAGCGTGGTGGCGGCTGCGGATCGTGCCGAGGTCGCCGCCCGCTTCAGCAAGGTGATCCGCTCGGGCCGCTGGGTGGCCGGACGGCGCACCCGCCTGACCGCGCGTTTCGGTGCTCTAATTGTCAACCTGGCCGACGCCGTGCTGCCCGGTCGGGAGATCACGCTGGAGGTCAACGCCTTCTGCGGCAAGCTGATCGTGATCGTCCCGGACGGCGCGCACGTGATCGACGAGGGCGGCGCACTGTTCGCGAAGCGGGCCATTTACGGCCGCGACGACCCCGGCGAGGCCGACGGACCGGTGATCCGGCTGGTCGGCGACGCCCGGTTCGCCAAGGTGGCCGTGCATCGCGGGCGCTATGACCCGCACGACCACCAGGCGCCCCCCTAGCTGCGCCAGCGCTAACTACGCCTTCGCGGTAGGGCAGACGTCGTGCGCCCAGTCCGTTTCGCCGCGCCGGCGAGCAGGCTGCTCGGCCTCGATCGCCCGCCCGCAGGTCTTGCAGATCTTCCCGGTGGCGTGGGCGAATTGATCCTCCGACGTCTGCCGGTCGGGTTCGTCGAAGTGAGCTTCAGAAAGTCTCTTGCTCTCGCCCGCGATATTGTCCATCTGGGGTGAATATCCGGCCATCTGCCCACTGTACGGGCCTAGCCGCGCATGCCAACTGTCATGACCCGGGCTCGGAGGTCAGCGGGCCGCGTTGATGACGCGCACGCGGGTCGACCTGATGCTCCGATCAGGTGGGATACCGGGTGGGTTCGGTGGTGTACTGGCGTCCGGAGGGCGCGGTCCAGCGGATGTTGCCGTCGGCGAGCCGGTCGGCGCTCCACCGCGGGTGCTGCTTAAGCCGATGGTCATGCCGACATTTCGAATCCCCGTTGCACAAGCAGGTCCGTCCACCCGCCTCATACGGCACGCCGTGCTCCCAATCGCACCGCGCGGCCGGGCGCCGGCAGGCCGGGCTGCTGCAACTGGCGTACCGGACCTGGGTCAGGTGCCGCAGCAACCCCCCCGGATCGTGGCCCTTAGCCTCATGCCGGTGATCACACGGGCCGACGAGGGATTCCAGGTCGACCAGCAGGTCCGGTTGCCCGGGGGTGCCGGTGGATAGCCGCCAAGTGCCGTACCCGCCGGGCGGCCCAGGCCCGCCGGCCGGGATGAAGGTGAACCCCTGCCTGCCGGTGTCGCCGGGCGGATCGGGGCCGTCCGGCGGCCCGGGTTTGCGGCGGGTGCCTCCAGAGGCCCGGGGTACCGGCCGGGCACAGCCATGGCCGATGGCGTGGCCGTCGTGGTCGGTGACCGTGACGCACCAAGTCGTGCGGGGGTTGCGGGCGGCGGCGCGGGCCAGGTCGCGGGCCAGCGCCGGGTCGACCGGCCCGATCCCGGCGATCTCGCCCGGCCGGCCGGCCAGGTCCAGCGCGGTGGTCAGTGGGACGGTCAGCGTGACCCGGCCGACGAACCCGGGAGGCAGCCCGCCGAACCCGGGAGGCAGCCCGCCGGTCGGCAGGCCCGCGCCCGCAGCCGGGCTAGCGCCCGGACCCGACGGCCCGGACGGACCGGACCCGCTATCGCCCGGCCCATCCGGAGCTGAACCGCCCGGGCCGTCCTCGCCGCCGCGGCCGTTACCGGCACCGGGCTGCGCGCTGGCGTCCGGGTTGCCGGCCGGGGCCAGGGTGGGCCGGGAGTCCATGCCGAGCAGAATGTCCAAATATGCCCTGGCCCGCAGCACGTCCATATCCCCGGCCAGACCCGCCGCCTTCAGCTGCCCAGCCCACCAGGAGATCCGCTGATCCGCAGCCAGCACCTCTGCCGACGGCAACTCCCGCCCGCACAGCGCCGCGTTCCCGCTGTCCTCCGGCCACCGCTCCACCCGGGCATCCTTGGCCGCCGCCTCCCGCCGCTTGCGGGCCTTATCGGGCGCGACCCGCATCACCGCCCGGGCGATCGCGGCCCGCAGCCCGCCCGGGGTCAGCGTGGCCGCCCGGCCCAGCACCAGCGCCTCCGCCGCCCGCGACTCAGCCGCATCCAGCAGCGCGGTAGCCCCGGCGATGATCGCCACCTTGCGCTGCCGCAAAAACCCGGACCGGAACGCCGCCATCGTGCCCGGCAGCCGGGCCGCCAGCTCACACGACAGATACAGCAGCCCCTCCGCGGCCCACCGCGACTCGGCCAGCGCCCAAGCCAGCTCCTGCGGCGTGAACTCCTCCCAGCACTCCGGGATCCCGGTCTCCCCGTCCACCGCGCACTCCGGCTCGGGACGCCGCCGGGCCAGCTCCGCCACCGCCGCGTGCTTGCGCGCCGCAGCATGCGCCTCCACCCGGTCCCACGCACCGATCGCGCCGATCAGCCCGTCATCATCACAGCCGGCGTACCGGTCCTGCGGCCCGGCCGCCTCATCGGCGAACCCCATCAACGCCAGCCCGCCCGGGGCGCTATCCAGCGGGGTGTTGGCGCCGAACCGCGCGGCAGGGATCTCCCAGGCGACCGCGATCAGCTCGGCGAGCTGATCACCGGTCAGGCCGGGCGGGCTGTGGTCCGGGTCCTCCTCCAGGTCCGGATCGTCCGGCTCGCACTCTCCGGCCCGTGCCGCCGAGCACGCCGCCCACTGCTCATCGTCCATCCAATCGGTCCCCGGCGGCAGCGGCCGCCACGGCCCGGCCGCGTCGCTGAGGGGATCGCCCGGGTCGGCGCGCCGGGGCGGCGGGTCTTCGTCCTGCCCGGAGCCTGGGATGGGTTCTGGAGTCACGCACCACCGCCCGTTCGGCAAAATATCTACTATCAAATATGATAGCGAAAAACCTACTCCGAAGCGAAGCGACACGCTGTTTAGGATAAAATACCTGGTGGCGCCAGCTCGCCAATGGCCAGCTGCGGCCGCCATGACCACGCACCACAGCACCGTGGCGACCGCTTGCACACTGACCTCAGCAGACCCTGACGGCGCAAATCCACCTCTGGACGCAGGCGTCACTCGCGTTCGTTTGGCCACACCCACACGCGCCGTGAGGCCGCCTACGCCACAGCCCGGGAGATAAACCCGGGTAGATGTCGAACGGGCCGTACTTCAGTACGGCCACGCCGACTAACCGGCCAGGCCTCGGTCAGAGCGCCGGTACGCCGACGACGATCGCTTCTTGCGTCGACCGGGCGATCACCACGACCGCCTCGGCGTCGGGGGACGGGTTCTCCTCCCGGTGCGGGACGTGCGGGGGGACCCAGACGTAATCCCCCGGCGACGTTTCCAGCCGGACCAGCTCGCCGCTGTCCGGGTCGCGGAACACGAAGACGGGGTTACCCGACACGACGTAGATGCCCGTCTCCGAGTCGCCGTGATGGTGGTCGCCGGACGATGTCCCCGGCAGGACCACGGTCCGCCCCATCCAGAGCGCCTGCGCACCGACCAGCTCGCCCGAGATGGCCGCCGTCCGGATCATCCCGCCGGTCTGCGCGGTACCGGGCGACAGCGATCCGGCGCGGATCAGCCGCAGGCTCACGAAGCCTCCGGCTCCAGGGTCAGCGAGATCGAGTTGATGCACCAGCGCTCATCGGTGGGCACGTCGTAGCCCTCGCCGGTGAACACGTGGCCCAGGTGCGAGTCGCACGCGGCGCAGCGCGCCTCGACGCGGGTCATCCCGAGCGTGCGGTCCTCGATGAGCACCACGGCGTCCGACTCGGTCGGCTGGTAGAACGACGGCCAGCCGCAGTGCGACTCGAACTTCGCGTCCGAACGGAACAGCTCGGCGCCGCACGCGCGGCAGCGGTAGACGCCCTTGGTCTTGGTGTTGGTGTACTCCCCGGTGTACGGAGCCTCGGTGCCGGCCTGGCGCAGCACCTTGTACTCCTGCGGAGTCAGCTGCTCCCGCCACTCGGCGTCCGTCCGGATGACCTTATCCATGTCACGCAGGGTACCGCCCGGGGCATAACGAATCGGAATCACGGGCAGCGGATGGGATACTCAAGCACATGGTGCTGCGGATGTCGGCCGGGCGCATGGTCGGGCGGGACGGCGAGCTCGGCCGCCTGCTCACCCTGCTCGACGACGCCGAGGCCGGGCGCTCGGTGGTCGCACTGGTCAGCGGCGACGCGGGCGTGGGCAAGTCCCGCCTGATCAGCGAGGTCGCGTCGCTCGCCGCCGGGCGCGGCTACACCGTGCTGTCCGGTCACTGCGCCGAGCTGGGCGACAGCGTCCCCTACCTGCCGCTGGCCGACGCGCTCCGGGACGCCACGCAGTCGAGCGGGGTCCGTGACGCGCTCAGCTCGCGCCCGGCCCTGAGCCGGCTGCTGCCAGAGGGCGGCGACGGACAGCAGCTCGACGAGGACCGCTCGGGCCTGGCCAGGCAGCAGATGCTCGGCGGCGTGCTCGGCCTGCTTACCGAGCTGGCGGCCGCCGCCCCGGTGCTCCTCGTCCTTGAGGACCTGCACTGGGCCGACGCCTCCACCAGGGACCTGGTCACGTTCCTCTCGCGGATGCTGCACCGGGAACGGGTCGCGCTGATCGGCAGTTACCGCAGCGACGACCTGCACCGGCGCCATCCGCTCCGGCCCGTGGTGGCCGAACTGCAGCGGCTGCCCAGCGTCATCTCGGTCGACCTCGCGCCGCTTGACCCCTCGGCCCTGGCCGAGCACCTGACCGCCACCGCACCTGGCCGCCTCGACGCCACGGCGCTGAACGACATCGTGGCCCGGGCCGACGGCAACGCCTACTACGCCGAGGAGCTGCTCGCCGCCTCCATGGGCAGCGGCTCCGCCGAGCACAGCGCCCTCCCGGCCGGGCTGGCGGCCCTGCTGCTCAGCCGGGTGGAGCAGCTCTCCGACGCCGCGCAGCAGGTGCTCCGCGCCGCGGCGGTCGTCGGGCCCAAGGCCGACGACGAGCTGGTGCAGGCCGCCTCGGGCCTGGGGGCGGGCGAGTACGAGGCCGCGATCCGGGAGGCGGTCACGCACCAGCTGCTGGTGCCCGACGGCACCGAACGCTATGTCTTCCGGCATGCCCTGCTGCGCGAGGCCGTCTACGGCGACCTGCTGCCGGGGGAGCGGACCCGGCTGCACGCCACCATGAGCGCGCTGCTCGCCGACGAGCACCGGCTCGCGATGCCGGGAACAGCCGCGGAACTGGCCCAGCACTGCCTGGCCAGCCACGACATCCCGGGCGCGTTCGCCGCGTCGGTCCGGGCGGGGGATGAGGCGGAGCGACTGGGCGCGCCGGCCGAGGCGCACCGTCATTACGACCAGGCGCTCGCCCTGTGGGAACGGGTGACCGAGCCGGACAAGGCGGCCGGCATGGCCCGCGCCAAGCTCGGCCTGCTGTCCGCGGTGAACGCGGCCGATAGCGGCGACTACGAGCGCGCCGTGCACCTGCTCAGGCGCCTGCGGCAGGCGCTCACCGCCCAGCCGGGCCAGGGCGGGACCCAGGACGTCATGGACATCATGCTGGCGAGCAGGATCGGCGAGCGCCTGGCCTCGTACCTGATGCTGCTTGACGATTACAAGGCCTTCGACGAAGCCATCGAGGTGGCCAGGGCCACGGTCGAGGCCACTCCCGCCGAGCCGCCGACCTGGCAGTACGCCCGGGCGATCTCCACGTACGCCAACACCTTGCTGGGGGAGAACGACTACACCAACCCCAGGGAATGGGCCGAGCGCGGACTCGCCGCGGCCCGGGCCGCGGGCGCGCTGTGGGTGGAGGCCGACGCGCTGGTGACCCTGGGTTTCATCAGCAATCGCGAGGGCCGCAACGACGAGGCCATCAAGCTGCTGACCCAGGCGCACAAGCAGGCTCGCGAGGCCAAGGTCCTCGGCGTGGAGCTGCGGGCCGCGTACCACCTGGCGCAGGCCCACCTCGAGCTCGGCGACCTGTCCATCGGCGCGAAGGTAGCGCACGAGGGGACCCAGCGAGCTAACCAGACCGGTCTCAACATGGCGCCGTACGGCCTGGACGTGCAGCACCTGCACTTCCAGTGCCACTTTGCCGACGGCCACTGGGACCACGCGCAGGAGATCGCCGACGGTTTCCCGGTCCGGGTCACCAGCGTTCCCGAGGCCTTCCTGTCCTCGATGGCGCTGTTCATCGACGTGGCGCGCGCCAACCCGGCGGTGGAGGAACGGCGCGCCTGGATCGAGCCGTTCTGGTCGATGCACGGGTTCGACGAGTACATCGCGCGCGGGCTGCTGGCCGAGCACGCCCTCTGGCAGGGCGACACCGAGCAGGCCCTGACCGAGGCCCAGGCCGCGATCGACGCAAGCTTCGAGCCGCCGTGGGGCTACTATCCGTCGGCCATCAGGCCGGCCGCCGTCGCCCTGAGCGCGCACGCCGACCGGGCGGTGCAGGCCCGGGCGGCCGGCGACGCCAATGCCGTCGATACCGAAATGGCTGCCGCGCCCGAGCTGCTCGAGGCCGCCCGGGAGGGCGCCGCGTTCCCCAAGCGGCCGAAGTTCATCCTCGGGCCTGAGGGGCGCGGCTGGCTCGCCCGCGCCGAGGCGGAGTACCGCCGGGGCAGCGGCGACAACGACCCGCAAGCGTGGCGGGCGGTCCTTGATGCGTTCGGCCCCGACTACGTCTACGAGATCGCCAAGACGCGGTGGCGGCTGGCCGAGGCGCTCGCCGAGGCGGGCCGCAGGGACGAGGCGACGGAGCAGTGGCGCAAGGCGGCGCAGACCGCGGACCGGCTCAAGGCCAGGCCGCTGCGCCGGGTCCTCGACGACCTCGCCCGCCGGGCCAGGATCGGGACGGTGCCCGATAACCGGGCCGACGGCGCGGTCCTGGCGTCGCTGACGACCAGGGAACGCGAGGTGCTCCGGCTCCTCGCGGCGGGCCGCAGCAACCGGGAGATCGCCGCCGTGCTCTTCATCGCGCCGAAGACCGCCAGCGTGCACGTGTCGAACATCCTGGGCAAGCTCGGCGCCGCCAGCCGAACCGAAGCCGCCGCCATCGCCCACCGCGAGGGCCTGATCACCGCAGGCCGGCCAGTGAGGCCGGGCCGTACTCAGCGCGGCACAAAACCTCAGCGCGGGGCCAGCCCCTCGAGGATCTCCCCAGCCCGCGCCGCCGCGGACTCCGGCGACACCGACGGCGAGCCGACCTGCGGATCCCAGTTCAGGTCGTAGAACACCTCGGTGACGCCCTGCTCGCCGAGCCAGGCGGTATCCGCCCGGATCTGCGCCAAGGTGCCGGACAGCAGCCGGCGCCCGCCACCGGGCCCCGCGGCCTCGGCCCCGGCCAGGACCACCCCGCGGCAGACGATGCGCATCGCCCCGGGCTCGCGCCCGGCCGCGGACGCTGCCGCCCCGATCACCGCGACCGCCTCGCCGATGGCCGACAGGTCGGCCCGGCTGGAGGTGATCCAGCCGTCCGCGAGCCGCCCCGCGCGCTCCATGGCCGGCCGCGACATGCCGCCGAGCAGCACCGGCGGGCCGGGCCGCTGCACCGGCCTGGGATCTTGCCGCCCGGCCGGGATCGTGTAGAACTCACCGTCAAACGAGCTGACCCCGCCGTCCCACAGCGTGCGGAGCACCGCCAGGTACTCCTCGGTGCGCGCGCCGCGCCTGGCCGCCGACGCGCCGACCGCGGTGAACTCCTCGGGCATCCAGCCGAGGCCCAGGCCCAGGTCAAGCCGCCCGCCGGACAGCACGTCGACGGTGCTCGCCTGCTTGGCCAGGTAGGCGGGCGAGACGAACGGCAGGTTGACCACCGCCACGCCGAGCCTGATCCGCGACGTCCTGGCCGCCGCGTACCCGAGCGCGACCATCGGGTCGAGCACGCTGCGGTACACCGGCTCCATGCCGGAGCCCTCGGGCACCAGCAGCCGCTGGAACGTCCACAGCGACGCGTACCCGGCGTCCTCGGCCCGCTCCGCGAAGGAGGCCAGGTTGGAAGGCGTGGCCCACGCGCCCGCGACGGGCGCCCCGAATCCGATCCGCATGTCCTCACCCTAATTTTCTGCCGAACGATCGGTGGTGCACGCCCCGCAAACCCCGCCCAGGCCCGGATCCTGCGCGCCCTCGCCGAGCACGTCGCCGTCCTGGCGCACGCCCCGCTAGTATTCTTCCGAACTCCGGGGCCTGATCCGCGCGGGCCCGTTGACCGTGCCGGCTACTGCGTTAACGTGAGACTGGGGTGATTAAACGTGTCAATTGCTACGCCACTGTCGACAAGCGGGCGTTTCATCGTGGACGCGCACGGAAAGCGCGTCCGGCTCGCCGGGGTGAACTGGTACGGCGCCAGCGAGGACCTGGGGGTGCCGGCCGGCCTGGATACCGTCCACCGCAACCTGCTTTCTCAGCTGATCATCGGCTTCGGTTTCAACTGCGTGCGGTTCCCGTTCAGCGTGTGGATGACCCAGCAGACCGCCCCGGTCCCCGATCAGTACCTCACCGCCAACCCCGATCTGTCGGGGGCCACGCCGATGGAGGTCTACGACGCGTGCGTCGAGGCGCTCACCGCAGCCGGCCTGATGGTCATCCCCAACTGCCACCTGATGGATTTCGGCTGGTGCTGCTCTGACCAGGACGATAACGGCCTGTGGTTCAACGACCGCTGGACGGCGGACACGTTCACCTCGACCTGGCAGGAGATCGTCAAGCGGTACGCGTCGAACCCGCTGGTCGCCGCGGTGGACGTCAAGAACGAGCCGCGTCCGGCGACGGTAGGCGGCAAAGTCATGAACCCGACGTGGGGGCCGGGAGACGAGACCGATTTCGGCACTATGTACTCGACGATCGGAAACGTGATACACGGGCTCAACCCGCACCTGCTGATCATCTGCGAGGGTCTCGGGTACGCCACCGACCTGTCCGGCGTGGCCAGTCACCCGGTGCGGCTCACGCAGGCTAACAAGGTCGTGTACAGCATGCACGACTATTCCTGGTTCCACGCCCAGGGCCAGACACAGGCCGCCTACGCCGAGGCGATCGACAAGGCCGGCGGGTACGTCCTCGGCGAGAAGATCGCGCCGCTCTGGATCGGCGAGTTCGGGGACGCCGTCGGCTCGCTGTCGGCTACGACCGGCGGGTGGTGGGCCAACATCCTGGCGTGGCTCACCGACAACGACGTCGACTGGTGCTGGTGGGCGCTCAACCCCACGCACGGCAAGAGCAACATCCCTGGGACCAGCACGGTGAAGTACAACTGGGGCCAGCCCGAGCCGTATGGCCTGCTGGCGCCGGATTGGGCCAACGAAGCGTCCCCGTACGTGATGAGCACGCTTCAGGCCATCATGCAGCCGCGCACGGGGCCCGGCATCAGCTGAACTCAGGCATGACCGAGGCGGCCAGCCGCTCCATCTGCTCGGGCTGGTCGAACAGCGGCGTGAACAGGATCAGCTCCGCGCCGGCCTCGGCGACCTGCCGGACCTCCCGGACGCAGTGGGCCGCGGTGCCCGCGATCGCCGCGGCCTCGAAGGCCTCCGACCGGAACCCGTATATCTGCCCGAGGGCGGCGTTGACGCGGGCCCGCGCCCGCTCGGGGTCGTCGTCGACCGCGATGTAGACCCGCTTGGCGATCGGGAAGCTCTCCGGCGTTCGGCCCGCCTCGGCGAGCGCCTCCCGCACCACCACGACCTGCTCGGCGAACCTCGCGGTCGGCGAGGACCCAGCGCCGAAAAACCCGGTGCCCAGCCGGACCGCCCGCCGGACAGCCGTCGGCCCGGCCGCGCCGAACCACAGCGGCGGATACGGCTTCTGGAACGGCTTGGGCTCCATCGCCGCGTCCTTGAGCTGCCAGAACTCCCCGTCGAAGGTGACCCTTGGCTCGGTCCACAGCGCCTTCATCAGCGCGATCCCCTCGGTGAAGCGCGACACGTAGCGCGCGGGATCCACGCCGAACGCCGCGAAGGGCCGTACCTTGCCGCCGGTGCCCACGCCGACCTCGATCCGGCCGCGGCTGAGCTGATCCAGCGTGGCCAGGGCCTTGGCCAGGTGCACCGGGTTGTGCAGCGTGGACACGAACACCACGCAGCCCAGCCGCAGCCGCTCGGTGCAGGCGGCCGCGTAGGTCATCGCCTCCATCGGGCTGAACTGGTTCCACGACCCGAGGATCTGCTCCATCGCCCAGGCGCTCTCGAAGCCCAGTTCCTCGGCGCGCGCCAGGTAGGCGCGGAACGCGGCGGGGTCGAACTCGCCGTCGGCGTAGAACTGCGGGATGGCGATCGCGAACTTCATATACCGCAGGGTATCCGGCGAACCTCAGCCGGCGTCGGCGGGCTCGCACAAGTAGAGCCGCAGCGACAGCCGGGCGCAGTGACTGGCGATCCACTGCATCCGCGGGTCGGTGTCCGCCAAGATCCAGACCAGGTGGAACCGGCCCTGGCGGATGTCGGCCTGCAGCTGGCTCAGGGTCGGCGACGGGGTCGTCCCGTCGACCCCGCCGATGGGCAGCGCCTCGAGGCCGCGGTCGTAGATGACCAGCGACGGCACCGCGACGGTCTGCGCCGCCATCACGTACGGTGCCCCGTCCTGCCGGGTCAGCCAACTGGTGATTTCGGGGTTCACCCTGGCCGGCGTCTGCCCGGCCAGCGCGACGGCTTGCGCGGTCTGGGCCGGCTCGAACGGCGTGTCAAAGGCGCCATGACGGCTGACGGCCACGCTGGCCGCCGCCACGGCGGGGGCCAGCGATACGGCGATGAGCCCCGCCGCCAGGGCCGCCGCGAACCAGGCGCCGGTCTCGGCGATCAGGGCCCAGGCCGTGACGCCGACCGCGGCGATGCCGACCGCGATGACGGCCGGGACCAGCCAGCCGGGCCTCTGGACCCCGGACGCGGACGCCAGCCAGGCATCGTAGGCCACGGTGCCCACCACGATCAGCTCGAGGCCCGCACCCCGGGCGACGGAGATCCCTTCCTCTGACCAGGCGGCGGCGACGCCAGCGCCGATGATGGCGGCCACCGGCGGGGACAGCGCCGCGGTGTAGTAGGCGTTGATGACGGTGATCGCCGAGAAGACCGCGAACAGCGTCACCAGCCACCCGCCCCACAGGATGAAGCAGGCCCGGATCGGGTCGCCGCGCGGCTGCCGGCGCCGGCTGGCGATGCCCCAGAGCCCGATCACGCCCGCGGCGGGAATCAGCCAGCCGGTATCACGCCCCAGGCCGCCGCGCAGCAGGCGGTTAGGCGCGGCCGCTACGGGGAGCGTTCCGCTGCCCGTGGTGGTCGATGGTCTCGCCGATGGCGCGGGCGCATTCGTTGGCGCCGCCGCTGCGGGCCCGGCGGACGGTGGTGCGGGATCCAGCGTTGCCCCGGCGGGCACTGGCGCCGAACTCGGCGTAGCCCCGGCGGACGGTGGCGGCGGAACCGGCGTTGCCCCAGAAGACACTGGCACCTCAACCGTCACAGGTCTCGGGGGACTGCTGCCGGACCTCGCCAGCGCGGCCAGCAGCTGCTGCGGGGTCTGGTCGCCGAACCTCCCGAACCCGTTGTAGACGAACACCTGCTCGAAGACCGAGTCGTCGTGGCTGCCGTCAACGTAAGGGCGGTCCGCCGCGGGCACCAGCGAGACGGCGATCATCCAGGACAGCGAGACCAGCGCGGTCAGGGTTCCGGCCACCGCGAGCCGGGCGGTGCGCCTGCCCACCGTACCGGGCCCGCTGAGCAGGTACGCCAGCCCCAGCGCGGGCAGCACCATCCAGGCCTGGATCATCTTGGTCTGGAAGGCCAGCCCGACCCAGACGGCGGCCAGGACCAGCCCGCCGATTCCCTCGCCGAGCGTGCGGGAGTTCTCCGCGCCAGCGGTGATGGCGCCCGGAGACGGCGTCGGCGGCCAGCACGAGCAGCAGGATCAGCAGCGAGTCGGAGATGTTCCCGCGGTCCAGCGCCACGGTGGCCGGGCTGACCGCCAGGATCAGCGCGGCGATCAGGCCGGCGGCCGTCCCGGCGAGCCGGGACACCGCGTGGTAGAGCACCAGCACGGTCAGGACGCCCTCGACGGCCTGCGGGAGCACCAGGGCCCACGTGTGGAAGCCGAACGCCCGCACCGAGAGCGCCTGGATCCAGAACGCGCCGGGCAGCTTGTCCAGGGTGATCGTGCCCGCCGGGTCGAACGCGCCGAAGATGAAGTTATGCCAGCTCATCGACATGCTGCGGACAGCGGCGGCGTAGTAGTACTCCAGCGTGCCCTGGCCGAGGGCCCAGAAGTACGACAGACCCGCCACGGCCGCGATCGCGGCCAAGGCCAGGCGACGGAGCAGCACCGGCCTGGACACGGACTGCGCCAGCTCAGATACGTGCGTACCGATCAAACGCCTCACGGCTCGCTCTGGTTCCAGTCGGCGGGCGCCGACCATGGCATCCTATGCTCGTCGTATGCTCGCCGACCGGCTGCGCGCGATCTGCCTGGCCCTGCCCGAGGTCACCGAGCGGGCCAGCCACGGCGTCCCGACCTGGTTCGTCAGGAACAAGAGCGCCTTCGTCCAGCTGTGGGCGGACGGCCACCACGATAACCAGTTCCCGCACCTGTGGTGCGCGGCGCCGCCCGGAGTGCAGCAGGAATTGGCCGCGTCGGACCCCGGCCGGTTCTTCCGCCCGCCCTACGTCGGCCACCGGGGCTGGGTCGGCGTCCGGCTCGACGGGGACGTCGACTGGGCCGAGATCGCCGAACTCTGCCAGGACGCCTACCGGGTGGCCAGGGGGTTACGGGGGGACGGGCAGTCCCCCCGTGCGCGGGGGGTTCCGGGGGGTCGTCCCCCCGGCTAGCACTGAGCGCAGATGCTGGCGGTGATCTCCCTGGCGCAGCCCCACGACAGGGAGATGCCCGCGCCGCCGTGACCGTAGTTGTGCCAGAGCACGCTGCCGTCCAGCGCTTCGGACTCCAGCCGGACCTCGGGTCGGCACGGGCGCAGGCCGACGCGGTGCCCGAGGATCTCGGCACCACGCAACCGGGGATCGATCGCGGCACACCCAGCCACGATTCGTTCGGCTATCTCGGTTTTGGGTTCTTCATCCCAGTTGCCCTCGTCGTTCGTGCCGCCGAGGAGGATCTGCTCACCGTGCGGGAACATGTACGTGATCCACGGCGGTTCCGGGTCCCGGTTGATGAAGAACTCCTCGATGCCGGGGTTGGCGGCGATGACGACCTGGCCGCGGACCGCCTCGACCTCGGGGTCGGGCACCAGGTCGCGCGCCGCGGCGCCCGAGCAGTTGACCATGACGGGAGCCTCGCCGGCCAGTTCGGCCAGCGTGCGGACCGGGGCGACCTCGAGCTTGCCGCCCGCGCGCTCGAACCTGGCGCGCAGGTACCCCAGGTAGACGGGCATGGTGGCGACCGGGGCGGTGTAGTGCCAGCCGTCGGCGAACCCGTCGGGCAGCTCGGACGGCGCGCTGGACCGCAGGCCAGGCAGGAGCCCGGTCCAGTAGTGCGGTTCGAGCCTGCTGCGGGAGACCTCCTGGCCGCTGGCCATCCGCACCCCGGTGCCCGGCTCGTCGGCGAGCGCGGACAGGACCTCGAGCCCGGTCCGGCCCCAGTCCAGAACCCGGTCCGGCGGCCCGACCCGGACCAGGCCCCAGACCGCCCCGGCGGCCGCCGACGTGGTCTGCTCCGGCGGGGCCGCCGTCCTGATCGTCACGGCGAGCCCGGCCTCGGCCAGGCGGATTCCGGTGGTCAGGCCGCAGACCCCGGCCCCAATCACGAGAACGTCCATGCCCCGACCGTATCCTTTGCGCGGGCACATCCAAGGGGAGGCTGTCGTGGGCGAGCTGTCCGGCGCGCAGGCCAGGCTGATCGACGAGGCGACCGCGGTGTCAGCGGGCCCGGCGGGCCTGAGCGACATCGAGCACGTCGTGATCGTGATGCAGGAGAACCGCTCGTTCGATCATTACTTCGGGACGCTGTCCGGCGTCCGCGGCTTCTCCGATCCCAAGACCCTCGGCCAGTTCGTGGGCGGACGGCAATTCTCCATCTTCGACCAGTTCGGCTACCAGCCGGGTAAGGGCGCCGACCCGGCCGGCTACCTGCAGCCGTTCCGCCTGACCAGCGACCCGCCGCTGCGGGACGGCCAGACCCTCAACGACATCTCGCACACGTGGCCGACCCAGCACCAGAGCTGGAACGGCGGCGCGATGGACAAGTTCGTGGCCACCCACGTGGCCGTCGACGGCGCCGTGCACGGACCGGTGACGATGGGCTACTACACCCGCGCCGAGCTGCCCTTCTACTACGCGCTCGCGGACGCGTTCACCGTCTGCGACGGCTACTTCAGCTCGGTGCTCGGGCCGACCGACTCGAACCGGCTGATGGCCGTGTCCGCCTCCATCGACCCCGACGGGGTGGCCGGCGGGCCCGTGGTGGAGACGTTCGGCAACCGGATCGCCGAGTACGGCAAGCTGACCTGGGAAACCATGCCGGAGCGGCTGCTGGCGGCCGGGGTGAGCTGGAAGGTCTACAACGACCCCCTGTGCGAGCTGGCGCTGAGCCCGCTGCCCTACTTCAGGGCCTACAACAACCCGTTCTCCTCCGCCGGGATCCAGCTGGTGGGCCGCGGGCTGACCCCGCGCTTCCCCGACAACTTCGTCCAGGACGTGGCCGGGAACAAGCTCCCCGCGGTGTCGTGGATCTTGCCGCCGCTGGCGGAGTGCGAGCACCCCGCGGCGCCCCCCGGGTACGGCGAGTACCTCATCCACAGCGTGCTCTCGACGCTGGTATCGAACCCGGCGGTGTGGGCGCAGACCGTCCTGTTCGTGGTCCACGACGAGAACGGCGGGTTCTTCGACCACGTTCCGCCGCTGACCCCGCCGCCGGGCACGGAGGGGGAGTGGCTGACGGCCAAGACGCTGCCCGCCGCGGCGCAGGGGATCACCGGTCCGATCGGCCTCGGCTTCCGCACCGGGTGCCTGGTCATCTCCCCGTTCAGCCGCGGCGGCTACGTGTGCTCGCAAGTCTTCGACCACACCTCGCTGCTGCGCTTCATCGAGACGCGGTGGGGCGTCGACGTGCCCAACCTCTCGCCCTGGCGCCGCGCCTACACCGGCGACCTGACCGCGGCGCTCGCGCTATCCAGGCCGGCGGACACCAGCGTCCCCGGGCTGCCGCCCACCTCGCTCGGCCAGACCAGCACGGCCGAGCAGGCGGTGCTGGACTCCCTGGCCGGGACCATCGACTACGGCATCCCGTATCCGCTGCCCACGAGCAACTCCATGCCGTCCCAGGAGAGCACCCCGCCCCGCCCGCCCGTGCCCTAGACCGGGAGCCCGAGCCGCGCCCGCCCGCCGATGCGGCGATCATCACACGCGCCACCGGGCCAGTCAAAACCCAGGACCGCCCGGCCGGCGCGCGCTCAGGTGCGGGCGGCTGCCCTCCGGGCGGACCGGCGACCGGTCAACCGCCAGTCGTCAGCTCGGGGCCGGACCAGGGTGAAGGTCTCGAATTCCGTGTAGTCGGAGGTCGGCGCGCCGGCTGTGCCGGTGGCGGGATTGACCGGGTCCGCGCCCACGGCGTGGTAGTACCTGACCGTGATGCTGGTCTGGCCGCCCGCCTCGGCGCCCATGCGGTCAGGGTCGACGTCGAAGACCGCGATACCGTAGCCGGTCGAGGTATCCCGCCTGGCCGACCAGGTGGCGTCCTCCACCGCGTACGACGACGGCCGGTGGTAGACACCGGGCGTCGAGGTGGCCACGGGGCGGTTGGCGCGGGTGATCACCTTGGCCTGGTGCCGCCCGGCCAAGCCGCTGGTCCCGTAGTCGTCGAGGTTGTCGACGGCACCGCCGCAGCCCAGGACCAGGTGCACGGTTCCCTTGCTGGTGTCGAACACCCCGGTGTCCGCGGTCGTCACCGGGCGCGGCCGCAGGGTGTTGACCACCGCGCCGGTGGCCGCGTCGCGGCCGACGTCCGGGTCGGCGCCGCGCAGGGGGAACGACCGCTCGTAGTCGTGGTCGTGGCCCGCCAGCACCAGGTCCACCTCGTAGCGGTCGAACAAGGGCAGCCAGGCCTGCCGGATACCCAGGTCGGAGCCGTTCCCGGTGGCCGAGGAGGACGCGGCGCACTGGTGCATCTGGACCACGATCCAGTCGACGGACTCATCGCCCCGGCCGGCCCTCAGCGTCTGCTCAAGCCACGCGGTCTGCCCGCCGCCCGAGTAGCCCCTGATGTAGAGCGACGTGCCAGGTTCGATCGGTACATTGCCGGTGCACGCCGCGGGGGTCAGCGGGTCCGGGCCGGCCACGAACGCGCCCGCGTCCTGGTACACGACGTCGTCGGCGTCGAGGGAGACGAACAAGACCGAGCCGATGCGGACGGAATACCAGCGCCCCCCGAACCCGGGCACGGCGTTATCCGGGAGCGTGTAGCGGGTCAGGTAGGACGTGAACCCCTGCGGCCCGTTGCCGAACTCCACCTCGTGGTTGCCCGGGCACGGCATCCACGGGCGGTTGGCGGCCGACGTCTGGTTGTTGTCGCCGAAGTCACGCCACACCTGCGGCTGGACGGCCGGATTGAGATTCGCGTAGCACAGGTCGCCGTTCAGCAGGTGGAACAGCGGCTGGAAGGACTCGACGGCCTCCACCGCGTAGGCGCTCTGGCCGTAGGAGAGTACCCAGCCGGTGTTCGGCGTGGCCAGGTCGCCGAAGCTGGTGAAGCGGAACGGAGCCCGGCCTTCCGGCGCGGTCCGGAAGGTAGCGCTGAACGGATCGTCCGCGTCGTCGTCGTTGTCGGCGGTCACCGCGTACGCGTAGAGGGCGCCGGGCCGGAGCCCGCCGACGCGCGCGTGGTACGTCCAGACGGTCTCGCCGCTGATCCCGTCGGTGTACGGCCGGGCTTCGGCGACGATGACCCGCTGCCCGATCCGCACCTGGGGCCTGACGGCCGGGCCGGGCGAGGCCCAGGAGACGACGACGCTGGTGGCGGGGTCTTCGCCCCAGGTGAGGTGAACCTGCTCGGGCGTGCCGTCGCGGGCCGCGATGCGGGCCCTGCGCCGGGCCGTGGTCGGCCTGGCCGGGTCCGCGGTCGCCGCAAGCAGCCCCGTCCCGCCGGCGGCCAGCACTTGGCGGCGCGACAGCGAGGAACGAGGCGGCCGTGAACCCCCCAAAGTCGCCGGCATAGCCCGAACGTAACGCCGGCGAGTAAACGTCAGATGGCGCTGCGGAAGGTCATGGTTTTACATTCCGATGAACAGTGCTGGCCCGCTGTCACGGGGCCTGGACACCGGCCCCGTCCTCGGGCAGGACCGAGCCGAGCGTGTCGTCATGGATCGCTCCCGGTGTCGGTGTCAGGCGGGATGCAGGCTCAGATGCGGGTCCAGGCCTCGGTGAGCACCTCGCGCAGGATGCGCTCGATCTCGTCGAAGTGCTCCTGCCCGCAGATCAGCGGCGGGGCGAGCTGGATCACCGGGTCGCCGCGGTCGTCGGCGCGGCATACCAGCCCCGCGTCGAACAGCGCGTGGGAAAGGAAGCCGCGCAGCAGGCGCTCCGACTCCTCGTCGGTGAACGTCTCGCGGGTGACCTTGTCCTTGACCATCTCGATGCCGTAGAAGTACCCGGCACCCCGGATGTCCCCGACGATCGGCAGGTCGTACAGCCGCTCCAGGGTGGCGCGGAACGCGGCCTCGTTGGCGCGCACGTTGCCCAGCAGGTCTTCCTTCTCGAAAATGTCCAGGTTGGCTAGCGCCACCGCCGACGATACCGGGTGCCCGGCGAACGTGATCCCGTGCAGGAACGTGGCCGTCCCCGTGCTGAACGGCTCCATCAGCGCGTCGCGGACCATCATCCCGCCGAGCGGCGAGTACCCCGACGTCACCCCCTTGGCGAAGGTGATGATGTCCGGCTGGTACCCGTACCGCTCGGCCCCGAAGTAGTAGCCGATCCTGCCGAACGCGCAGATCACCTCGTCGGATACCAGCAAGACGTCGTACGTGTCGCAGATTTCCCTGACCCGCTGGAAGTAGCCGGGCGGCGGCGGGAAGCAGCCGCCTGAGTTCTGCACCGGCTCGAGGAAGACCGCGGCGACCGACGACGGGCCCTCGCGCAGGATGGCCCGCTCGATCTCGTCCGCAGCCCACTGCCCGAACTCCGCCTCATCCCCAGACAGGAAGTCCGGGGCACGGTAGAAGTTGGTGTTCGGCACGCGGACGCCGCCGGGCAGCAGCGGCTCGAACGGGTGCTTGATGTCGGCCAGCCCGGTGATCGCCAGGGCGCCCATCGACGTGCCGTGGTAGGCGATGTCACGGCTGATCACCTTGTACTTGCCGGGCTGCCCGGTCAGCTTGAAGTACTGCTTGGCGAGCTTCCACGCCGACTCGACCGCCTCCGAGCCGCTGGTCGTGAAAAAGACCCGGTTCAGGTCGCCCGGGGCGAGCTCGGCCAGCCGCTGGGCCAGCTCGATGGCCTTGGGATGGGCGTAGGACCACAGCGGGAAGTAGGCCAGCTCGGAAGCCTGCCGCGCGGCCGCCTCGGCGATCTCCGTGCGGCCGTGCCCGACCTGGCTCACGAACAGGCCGGACAGCCCGTCCAGGTAGCGTCGGCCGTGCTGGTCGAAGACGTAGGCCCCGGAACCGCGGACGATCACGGGGACTTCGCTGTCCGCGTAGGAGGACATCCGGGTGAAGTGCAGCCACAGATTGCGCTTGGCGGCTTCCTGGGCGTTCGCGATGGCATCGAGGGAGGAGGTCATCTGGTTCCCCATGTGTAGGTTTGCTTGCGGAGTTTGAGGTAGACGAACGTCTCGGTGCTCGTTACGTACGGCACGGCCCTGACCCGCCCCAGGATCTCGAGCAGATGGTCGTCGTCCTCGCAGACGACCTCCGCCAGCACGTCGAACGAGCCCGCGCTGACCACGACGTAGTCGATCTCGTCCATGTCGGCCAGCTGGTCGGCCACCTTCTCCAGGTCGCCGTCGGTCTTGATGGCGATCATCGCCTGCCGCTTGAAGCCCAGCATCAGGGGATCGGTGACCGCGACGATCTGCATCACCCCGGTGTCCTGCAGCCGCTGCACGCGCTGCCGGACGGCGGCCTCGGAAAGCCCGACCGCCTTGCCGATCGCAGCGTAGGAACGCCGGCCGTCCTCCTGCAGCTGCTCGATGATGCGCTTGGAGATATCGTCGAGGGCACCACCAGGGCCATGGGCAGGGAGCGTCCTCGGGCTGTGCGCCATGGGTCGCCTCCTTCTCCTGGACGGGCAATGTCCCATACCAGCCAACTGATTTCGTAGGCATATATAAACATAGCAACTGATTCACTTGTGGAGATAGTCCATCTCTGCGAAGCTCGTCATACGGTGTCGCAGAGGACCATGGAGGGTCGCTATGGCAGACCGTACGCTGCAGAACTTCGTCAACGGCAAGTACGCCGACACCAGTGACGGGCGCACCAGCGACGTCGTTGACCCGAGCACCGGCGAGGTTTACGCTCACGCGCCGGTGTCAGGGCGCCAGGACGTGGACGCCGCCATGCAGGCCGCGGCGAACGCCTTCCCCGGGTGGCGGGACAGCACCCCGTCCGAGCGCAGCCTGGCCCTGTTCCGGATCGCCGACGCGATCGAGAAGCACGCCGACGAGGTCGTCGAGGCCGAGACGCGCAACACCGGCAAGCCGGTCGCGCTGACCGTCTCGGAGGAGATCCCGCCCGCCGTGGACCAGATCAGGTTCTTCGCCGGGGCGGCACGGGTGCTCGAGGGGCGCAGCGCGGGGGAGTACATGCGGGATCACACCTCGATGATCCGGCGCGAGCCCATCGGCGTGTGCGCCCAGGTCACGCCATGGAACTACCCGATGATGATGGCGGTCTGGAAGTTCGCGCCCGCCATCGCCGCCGGCAACACGGTCGTGCTCAAGCCGTCGGACACGACTCCCGTGTCCACCCTGCTGCTGGCCGAGATCGCCGCCGAGTTCCTGCCGCCGGGCGTGTTCAACGTGATCTGCGGTGACCGCGACACCGGCCGGGAACTGATCGCGCACAAGATCCCCAGCATGGTGTCGATCACCGGCTCGGTGCGGGCCGGCATGGAGGTCGCCCGCGCCGCCGCCGACGACCTGAAGCGCGTACACCTTGAACTCGGCGGCAAGGCGCCCGTCGTGGTCTTCGACGACGCGGACGTGGAGGCCGCGGCCGCGGGGATCGCCGGGGCGGGCCTGTTCAACGCGGGCCAGGACTGCACCGCGGCCACCCGGGTCCTGGCCGGCCCCGGCATCGCCGCCGATCTGACTGCCGCCCTCGGCGAGCAGGCCAGTAACACCACGACCGGCGGGCTCGACGTACCCGACGCGTACTACGGACCGCTGAACAACCCGAACCAGCTGGCCAGGGTGGAGGGCTTCGTCGAGCGCAGGCCCGCGCACGCTGAGCTGATCACGGGCGGCCACCGGGTAGGGGAGCGCGGCTACCTGTACGCCCCCACCGTGGTGGCGGGCCTGCTCCAGGATGACGAGCTGATCCAGGACGAGATCTTCGGCCCGGTGATCACGGTGCAGCGCTTCAGCGACGAGGACGAGGCGGTCCGCTGGGCGAACGGCGTCAAGTACGGGCTGGCCTCGAGCGTGTGGACCAAGGATCACGGCCGCGCGATGCGGATGGCCAAGCGCCTGGACTTCGGCGCGGTGTGGATCAACACCCACATCCCGATCGTCGCGGAGATGCCGCACGGCGGCTTCAAGCACTCGGGCTACGGCAAGGACCTGTCCATGTACGGCTTTGAGGACTACACCCGCATCAAGCACGTGATGAGCTTTATCGGCAGCTGACGCTGGCGTTCGTGCTACCGGACCGGGCCGTCCGCTGGGTGACGGACACGGTCGGCCCGGGCAGCAGGCTCGTGGCCGCCCGGCGGCTGCGCCCCGGCAGCTGGCACGTTAATCACGCGGTCGACGTCGCCGGCGGCGACGGCCGGACCCGCCGCCTGGTGCTGCGGCGCTGGGCGCGGCCGGGCTGGGAGGCCGACGACGCGGACTACACCGTCGGCAGGGAGGTCCGCGTGCTCGGGCTGCTCGCCACCACCGCGGTACCCGCCCCGCTCGAGGTGGCCGCCGATCCCGCGGGCTCACGCTGCGACGTCCCGGCCATCCTGCTGACCCGCCTGCCCGGTCACGCGCCGCGCCCGGCGGACACCGGCGCGAGCGGCTTCTGCCGCCAGCTGGCCGAGGCCCTGGCCCTGATCCACGACGCGGGCGACAGGGCCCGGCCCGACCTGGTCCCGTACCGCCTGTACTACGACCGCGCCCGGGCCGGGCCGGCTCGGTGGATGTCCGGATCGCGGACCTGGGCCAGGGCGATCGCCGCGGTGCGCGAGGCTCCGCCGCCGGCCAGCCAGACGCTGATCCACCGCGATTATCACCCAGGTAATACGCTGTGGTCGCGGGGCCGCCTGACCGGCGTGGTGGACTGGACGCAGGCCTCCTGGGGCCCGCCCGAACTCGACGTCGCGCACATGCGCTGGAACCTGGCCATCGACCACGGCCAGCAGGTCGCCGAGCAGTTCCTGGCCTGCTACCGCGCGACCACCGGCCGGACGCTCGACAACCAGCCCTACTGGGACCTCGTCAGCCTCCTCGACCTCCTGCTATCCGGCGATCCCGGCGATCCCGGCGACATCGGGCCGGATGACCAGCGCCGTTTCGAGGCCTACGCCGAGACCGCACTGTCCCTCTGGAAGCACGCCCCGAGGGCTTAGGCCATCGTCGGTCATGGAGTCCGGTCATGGAGTCCGGTCGAGGATGGCCAGGTCATCCCGACGGAGCGGCGCACCGCCAGTCCCTCGAGCGGGGGCCCGGCCAGCTCGGGCAGGTCTTCGATTGGGCTGGCGCTCCAGCGAGCCGAGGACGGTGTTCACCGACACGCTCATCCCCGGCACGACCGCCTCGGCGTGGGCGTTGACGAGCCGGGTGAGCTGATCGCGGTCATCGCGGCGGAACGGCCGCACCTGGACGGACGGCATGACGGGCCTCCCGGGCATGCTGGACGCGGGATACTGGAGGCCGCTACCCGTGCGGTACAGGCCCGATGCTACCAACCGTCAGCGACGGGAGCCGACGGGCGGGCGGTCCGGTTGCCGCCCGCCCACCGCGATTCTGCAGGCGTCGATCAGGCCGTGCAGCCACAGCCGCCGCAGGCGACGCCTGAGACGGCACCGCCAACGATGTCATCCAACTCGGCATCGCTGACCTGCTCCGGAGTGCCCGGCCGAATGTCGGGCACAACAGCGGCTTCGATGGTTGTCATGATGTTCACCTCCTCTCCGGGGTGTCATCGGGATCCGGGTCCGTCCGCGTGGCCCCGGCGAGTGCGACAGGCGTCCCGTTCGCGCGCATGGTGTCGCTGTGACCGTCGAGCTGCGCGGCGACCAGGGAGGCGTACCGGCCGCCACGGGAGAGAAGCCCGGCATGGGTGCCGGTCTCGGCGATCTGCCCGTCATGCAGCACCATGATGAGGTCGGCATCGCGGACGGTGCTGAGCCGGTGGGCGATCAGGATCTGCGTGCAGTCCAGGGCCGACAGGTTGCGGTGGATGGCGGCTTCGGTAACCGCATCCAGGTGGCTGGTGGCCTCGTCGAGCAGCAGCATGGCGGGATGGCGGACGAGGGCGCGGGCGAGGGCCAGGCGCTGGCGTTGCCCGCCGGACAGGCCGCCGCCGCGCTCGGCGAGCCGCGTCTGGTAACCCCGCGGCAGCGCCATGATGTCGGAATGCAGGCAGGCCATCCGGGCGGCCCGCTCAATGTCGGCGGGGGAGATGGCCGGATCGTGGAAGGCGATGTTGCTGGCAATCGTCCCGGAGAACACGAACGGGTCCTGCAGGACCGTGCCGGTCTGTGCCCGTACGATGCGCGGGTCGAGCGTGGCCAGATCGGTGCCGTCTAGGCAGATGGTGCCCGACGTAGGCGGGTAGAGGCCGAGAATGAGCAGCGCCAGGGTGGTCTTGCCCGCACCGGAAGCGCCGACGATCGCGACCCGGGCGCCTGGCGGGATGCTCATGGTGATGTCGTGCAGCACCATGGGGCTGACGGGGTCGTAGCGGAAGCTGACCTGGTGTAGCTCCAGCTGTCCGCGCATCGATGACCCTCGGTCCCCGGGCGCAGTGGCAGCGAGCGTGTGCTGTTCCGGCGGTGTGTCGAGGACGTCGGCGAGACGGTGCATCTGGGCACCGGCTAGCTGCAGCCGCTGGGCGTTGGCGGCCAGCACTGACAGGGGCACGACGATGGCGGAGGCAAGCCAGGTCAGCGCCATCGCGGTGCCCAGCGACAGATGACCGTCGAGCACGCGGCTGGCGGTAAGCCACAGGACGGCCAGCGGCGTCAGCATCCGCAGTGCGCCGGAGACGGCCTCGGCCGCCGCGGTTACCTGGGTGCGGCGCAGGGTCGCGTGCATCCAGGGCAGGAACAGCCGCGACCACTGGGTCAGGGCCTGGTCCTCTGCTGCGGATGCTTTCAGGGTGGTAATGCCCTCGATGACCTCGGTGAGGTGACCGTAGGCCTGGGCCTGGGCGGCGAGCTCGGTGGACATGCGGTCCCGCGCGGGCGGCAGGGTCAGGACGAGCAAGGCCACCTGAGCGGCGATGACGGCCAGCACGATGAGCGCGACGGACAGGTCGGCGACCGCCATTACCGCGAGATAGAGGGCGATCATCAGCAGGTCGAGGAAGGCGGTGAGGATCTGAGTGGTGAGCAGCTCGCGCAGCATGCCGACGCTGCTGGCGCGCAGCATGATGTCGCCCGTCTTGCGGCGCTGGAAGTAGCCGAGCGGCAGCCGCATCAGGTACGCGCAGAAGCTGATCATCGCCTGGGTATCGAGACGTCCTTGCAGGTAGATGATCAGCGCTCCGCGCAGGTAACCGGTGATCAGCTGGGCGGCGACGAGAATGAGGATGCCGCCGCCGATGAGCGGGAGCACCGAAGCGGCCCGGGATGGGATGACCTTGTCGATGATGATCAGGACCAGGGCGGGCACGGCCAGGCCGAGCAGCTGGACGATGACAGACACGCCAAGCAGTTGCGCGAGGGGGAGCCTGGTGCCGGGCATGCGAAGCAGGGCGGCGGCGTAGCGCCGCCAGAAGGGCGCTGCGGAGGCGGGGCGCCGCTGGAATCCCTCACCCGGTTGTGCTGTCAGCACGACCCGGCCGATGCCAGCCTCGAATTCCGGCGTGGGCATGCTGCGGTGGCCGCGGCCCGGATCGGCGATGTGAACGCGGGCGCGGCTGGCGCGTTCCACGACTACGAAGTGGTCGCTGCCCCAGTGGGCGATCGCGGGCAGCGGGATCTGGTGCAAGATGCCGGGTGCTGGACGGCAGGCCGCGACGGTAAGCCCGACGCTGCGCGCGGCGCGGGCCACAGCGGCGGCGCTGGCGCCGTCGCGGCCCGTGGTGCAAGTCTCCCGGGCCTCGCGTAGCGTCATGTGGTGGCCATGGTAGGTGGCGATCATGGCCAGGCAGGCTGCGGCGCATTCGACCTCGCTGCCCTGCAAGGTCAAGGGCACGCGCCGGCGGGTCATGGCAGCTTCCCGCTGGTGGCGGTGATCAGGATCGCGGCGGCGACGGCGAGTACGGCCAGGGCGATCCACAGCAGGCGCAGGAACGCGGGCCGGACCGAGGGCGGGAACAGGTCCCCCTCCTCCTCGCCAAGCAGGCGCTGGCCCTCGTCGCCGAGCATGCCGGGCGGGGTCACGGCACACTCGCTGGCAGGCCTCGCGGCGCAGTCTCCGGCGCGGCCAGAAGGGTCAGCGTCTGCTCATCCAGAGCCACCTGCGCGGGCAGGCGGTGGCCGAGGAATCCGGTCGGAGCTGCAGTGAGGCCATAGGCGCCGGCGTTGGGGAAAGCGAGAACATCGCCGACTCGAAGCGGCGGGAGTCCGGCACCGTAGGCCAGAATGTCCCACGGCAGGCATAGGCAGCCCAGGACGGCGGTGGGCGTTATCCCTTCTCTTGCCGGCCCGAGCAGCAGCGGCGGCGCGGAGCGGTGGGCGAGATCCAGGCCGCAAAGGTCGGGCCGGTGGTGGATTCCGCCGTCGACGACCACCGCGGGCCTGCCGTCGAATGTCTGGTGGTGCACGACCCGGGTCAGGTACCAGCCGGCCCCCGCGACCAGGTAGCGGCCCAGCTCCAGGACGAGCCGCGGGCCGGGGGCGCGGGCGGCCAGGGTGTGCAGCGTGGCGGCTGCGGGCGCCACGTCGAGCTCGCGGCCGTGCTCGTCGTACGGAACGCCGAATCCACCGCCGAGGTTGAGCACCTCGGGGACCACGCCGAGCAACGCCGCTGCCCGCATGGCCAGGTCATGGGCATTGGCGAGATCTTGCGCGGCCGCGGCTGAGTCGAGGATCTGCGACCCGCCGTAGACGTGGAATCCGGCGCACCCGGCGGCCCGGGCCAGATCCGCTGCGTCGCTGGCCAGCTGCCCGGCCGGGATTCCGAAGCGGTTCAGCGAGCCCGCGCACATCTCGCCCGCGAACGGGTAATCCGGTCGCAGCCGCAGCACGATCCGCCGGGCGGGTCCGGGCCGGGCAGTGAGCTGCCGCAGTTCACTGAGTGAGTCGACGGAGACCAGCACCCCGGGGAGCGTTCCGACGCGGCGCAGCAGCTCTTCCTCTTTGTATGGGCCGCTGACCAGGATCCGGCCTGGCGTGAACCCGGCCTCCAGCGCGATCTCGAGCTCCGCAGCGGAGGACACCTCGGCGCCCACGCCGGTGCCCGCCATCACCTGGCACACCACGGGGGCAGGATTGGCCTTGACCGAGTACCTGACCCCGACCCCGGCCGGCAGCGCCCCGGCCAGGCCCGATGCCCGGGCCCTGATGCAGGCGAGGTCGTAGACGTAGGCTGGCGTGCCGTGGCGGGCGGCGGCGGCCGCGAGCGCCTCAGCAAGCGCAGCTGGCGCTGGTGCAGCCGTCACCGGCGGTCTCCTTGCCTACCGCGGCATGCCCAACGGAGTCCAGTCCGCAGCTGTAGACGCGCGAACCGGCCACCTCGCCCACGGGGTCGGGGGTGAACCCGGACTGGCGCAGCAGCGCCGCGCCGAGCGGCAGCCGCGGGTCGGTTTCCGATACCGCCGTGGTGGCACCACGGCGGGCGAACGCGGCGAGCTGGGCAGTCATCAGGGCAGACCCGATCCCGCTACGGCGCTGCTCAGGCAGCACCCCGAAGCAGCACACGTACCCGGTGTCACCATCGGTGAATCCGAGCATCAGGCCCTGACCGGGCAGGTAGACCCCGGCCGGCGCGCCGCGCTGGTACTCCCGGCCCACGGTGCACTCGGCTTCGCGCAGCGCCTCAGCCCGGGGCAGCTCGCCGAACATGATGTCAGCCACATGGGACACGGCGAGCTGGCGGGCATCGGCAGCGGGCAGGTCGGCCAGCGACAGCACCGTCTGCTCGCCCTGTTCGCCGGGGACCGCGCGTGTCGCATCGGCGGGGTCCAGCGACCTGGTCCAGCGTTGGCACACTATCGGGGCAAGCTCTACCGAGATGCTGGAAGACGCCCAAGCCAGCGCGTCCTCGACCTGTTCATGGGTGGCGCCCGCGGCGCCGATGAAGCCCACGGGATAGCAGGCCTGCTCGGGGAACGGGACGATGATGTCTCCGGGACAGCCGACCTCTGTCACGTCGGTGATGCACGGCACGCGACGGGCCCGGTCCACGCCCCGCAGGGCGACCAGCCGTCCTTCGCCCGGCACTGGCAGCATCAAGGCCGCGGCTGGCCTATCCGGGTCAGCCGCGGGTATCTCGACGTCTTCACCCATGGCCAGCCGCAGCAGCAGCGGGTGGATATCCGTGCCCAGGCAGTCCCGGAACACCCGGGCGCACGCCCCGCCCAAGAGCCGGCCCGCGACCTCAAGGACATACAGCCCGTCCTCGCAGACCCGGATCTCGCAATGCGCGGGCCCATGCCGCAGGCCAAGCGCGAGTGCCGCATCAATGGCCAGCGCCTCGGCCGCAGCCTGCACGCCGGGCGCCAGCCGCGCCGGAGTCAGGTAGACGGTCTCCTCGAAGAACGGGCCGGTCAGCGGCCGGGGCTTCTCGAACACGGTGGTGACCTGCGGGCGGCCACGGTCGACCACCAGCTCCACCGAGATCTCCGTGCCCGGCAGATAGCCTTCCACCAGCTGCACCCGGTTCGGCCGGCCGCCGGTGTCCAGCCCGTAATCGCGCACGATCCGCCGGAGGCGGCGGTAGTCCCGCCGCAGCCCGGCTTCGTCGTCACAGCGCATCACTCCCTGGCTCGCGCCGCCGCGGCAGGGCTTGACCACCACCGGATATCCCGCCCGCCGCGCGAACGCGACCGCGTCCTCCTCATCCTCGGCCACCGCATACCGGGCGGTGGGCACGCCGGCCGCGGCGAACCGCTGCTTCATGGCAGGCTTATCGACCGCGGCGATGGCCGCCGCCACGGGATGGCCGGGCAGGCCGAGCTCCGCGGCGATCTGGGCGGCGAGGATGCTGGCCCCGTCCTCGTAGCTGACGACCGCGCTGATGGGCTGCTCGGCGTGGTATTTGCCGGCCAGCCGGACAGCATCCCCCGGGCGGCCGGCGTGAATGACCTCCACCTGATCCATCAGGCCAGCGTCCTCGCCGCAGCCTGGGACCTGCGGCGTGAACACCAGGGAGCGGCAGCCCAGCTCCCTGGCCGCCTGCAGCGGATCGGAGGGAACGCAGGTGTGCTCACCGAGCACGAACAGGATCTGGCGGTGCATCACAGATCTCCTTGAATCGCCCCGGTGAGGCGGCCTGCGAGCTCGAGGTCGGCATCGGGCACGGTCACCACGGCGGCCAGGCTGGCCAGCCCGGCGTGATCAACGGAGTAGTACGCCCACTTACCGCGCTGCTGGCGGTGCAGCAGGCCGACATCGACCAGCTGCTTGAGGTGGTGGCTGACTGTGGACTGCGCCCACCCGGTAACGGTCACCAGGTCGCACACGCAAACCGGGAAGCCGCTGCGGACCAGCATGTTCATCAGCTGTATCCGCCGCGGGTGACCCATCGCAGCAAACCGCGCCGCAGTTGCCGCGGCCTCCCGGTCGGAGATCGGAGACGACAAGGAGGCGCAGCAGGACAGCTCAGCCTGCTCGATCGCCAGCTCGGCCGCGTCTGTGCCGCCTGCCATGGCCCGCTCCGCTCATCGAGGATGGTCGGTCACTATCAGATCAACATCTATTGATCTGAACGGTAACGCGAGCCGCGGGTCACCGCAAGGGCGGCAGCGGATCTCCTGCCTGCCGTGCGCCGCGCCGGGCCGGGTCAGCCGATGGCGGCCTTGTGAGCTGAGTAGAACGAGCGCATCGCGGAATTGGATTCCACCGTCCCGGCTAGGGCGTCGAGGAACCCCGCCAGGGCGCTGCCGGGGATCGCCGCCAGGTTCATGTCGTCACCGATCTCGGTGAAGGTGCGCATGCCGGCGCAGCCCAGCGACATGCCGGGCTGGTTGCTGTGCAGGGCCCGCGGGAGGGCGGCGCAGCCTGGCCGGCCGGTCACGTCCATCGGGGTGCTGGTCCAGGCGGCGCGCCCGGCCGCCTCGCTGTAAAGCATCGCCTGGGCCACGTTGACCCAGAGCACTACCAGGTCCGGGTCGATCGGGAACTGGTGCAGCGGCCCGTAGACGATGCCGGCGCTGTGCCGGCCCACGGTGGGGATCTTGGCTGCCTCGTCCATGCTCAGGTACCGCGCGTCGCACATCGACTGCACCAGCCCGCCGAGTTGCTCGCCGACCGCCGCAGGCAGTTCGAAGCCCATGACCATCGACCCGACCGGGCAGTTGAAGTGCTGCGCGGCGGCGGCGTAGAAGGTAGCCTGCTCGGCCTGGCGCCAGAACGTGCAGGCCGACGGCACCGGCTTGCTTGCCTGCGCGACGCCTTCTGGCGGCTCGTCGACGAAGGCAAGCGCAATCGGCGGGTTCTCCAGCGACAGCAGCGTCGAGAGCTGCTGTGCGGCGGCGGCGTGATCCATCGGGTGGTCCTCCTTGGCCTAGACGGGCGGGGCGAGCTGGGTCTCTGTCGGCTCGGCGCAGCAGTACCAGGGTTCGCTGAGTTGGGGTACGGGCCGCCCGGCCGGTTCCTGGCCACGGGTCCTGCGGCGGCCCGGGTGCCCGGCTGCCCGGGCGGCAAGAGCCCATAGCTCATCGAAGAACTGCTCGCGCGGCACGCGGCCGGCCACCGCCTCGGCGGCCAGCGCCAGCACCTCGCGCTGCAGCGCGTCGACGGCGGGGTCGTCGTGGACCCACGGGTAGGCCAGCGATCCGGGGTCAAACGGCTGCACCAGCGCGGCCACTTCAGGCAGCTCCAGCAGCTTGGAGCCCTCGGGGATGAGCAGCCGGATCGCGTACTGGATCGGGGTGACGTTAGGTACCAGGCCCAGCTCGTCGATCTCGGTGAGGAAGCGCAGGTACCCCTCGAGCGTGGTCCACGGTGTGAAGGCGACGAAGGTCGGGTTCAGCGCGATGCCCAGCTCACGCAGCGCCCGTACCGCGGTGATGAAGTCGGCGCGGGTGTGGCGCTTGTCGAAGATCTCCAGGATGCGCTCGTCGACCGACTCGACCGCGCTGGTGAGCAGGATGCACCCGGTTTCACGCAAGACCGGCAACCGGTCGCGGTGCCTGACGAGGTGCTCGACCTTGATCACGGCGTCGTAGGTCAGCCCGGGGAACTCATCGTGCAGGGCCCGGACGATCCCGAGGGCATGCGCGGGGCCGTTGAAGAAGTCGGGGTCGCCGAAGGTGACGTGCTGCGCGCCGGCGGCGACCTGCTGGCGGATGTCGGCCAGCACGACGTCGCGCTGCACCACCCGGAACTGGCCGCCGTACACCGGCACGATCGGGCAGTGCCGGCACAGATGCTTGCAGCCGCGGGTGGCCTCGGTGTAGGCCACGGTGCGCCGGGAACCATCGGGCAGAGTCAGGAACGCGTACTCCGACAAGGCGGGCAGGCCGGCCCGGTCGGGAACACGGAAGTCCTGGCGGCCCAGTGACACCACGGGCAGCCGTGTCCCCCGCAGGCCCGTGGTCTGCGATTGCAGATCCCGCACCAGTTCGGCCAGCGGTTCTTCAAACTCGCCGCCGATGATCGAGTCAATGCCGATCCGCCGCAGCAGTTCGGAGTTGACCGGCGCGTACAGGCCGTAAGCACAAAGATGAGCCTGCGGGTTGAGCTCCCGCACCTGCGGTATCACGCCGGAGAGGATCCTGGTCGCGGTGTGCATCGGCAGGTAGAAACCGATCAGGTCAGCTCCTCGCACCGCCGCCTCATCCAGCTTCTGCACCGCAAGATCGAGGCAAGCCACCCGCGCTCCCTCCGCGGCCAGCCATGCCGCGGGAGACGCCAGCCCGAATGGCTGGTGCCCCAGGTCAAACGCCGATATCAGCAGTACCGAGCGGCCGGCCACGGCGGGCAGTCCAGTTGGATCAGACTTGGCCGCGCTCATCAGTTGCGTCATGATCACATCTCCTGGGCGCATGATCGGACACAAGTCACCGTTCCGGCTCGCCGCCACTGCGCTGTGATGTTGCCGTCACGCGTCGGCCATGTGACGAACACCATGTCCTGGCCCATCATGAATCGATCGAATCGTCAGGTAATCCTGTTAGATCGCTTCCTAGAAACGTAATGGACATCCCGCCGGTTCACCAGGCCCAGCTCCGCCAGGCCCTCGGCACTAGTGACCGTACCGGCGGGCCCGGCCCCTCAGCCGGTGCCGGGGCGCCGCCAGATGTCGCGGTCGTGCATGAGCTCGATCTGCCGGTCGATGACCTCCCGGCGGTACTCGGCGTGCGTCAGCGGGGCGCGGTCCAGGTACAGGTTCTTGGGGTAGACCGGCTCTTCGTAGATGAGCTGGTACTGCTCGGTGGTCAGGTCCTTGATCCAGTTATCCCACTGCGCGGTGGTCCGGAAGGTGCGCAGCGCCTCGACGTCGATGGTCCCGGCGACCCACGAGGACCCCGCGCTGTAGTCGTGCCGGCCGACCACCTGGCCGCGGTAGTCGACCACCATGGACCCGCCGCCGAACGTGTCGATCGGGACGTCGGAGTCGGTGTGCAGGTAGTACGTGCCGACGTTGCACGCGATCAGGTAGAAGTTGTTGTCCAGTGCCCGCGCCCGGTTCTGGATCTCGAACAGGCCGTTACCGACGTGCGGGTGCGGGTACGGGCCGCGGTAGACCACCTCGGCGCCGTTCATCGCCAGGCCGCGGGCGTTCTCCGGGTAGGAGCCCTCGTTGGCCATCAGGAACCCGAGTCGGCCGATCTCGGTGTCGGCCACCGGGTAGAAGGCGTCGAGGTTGCGCCCGTACAGCTCGATCCACCTGTCCCAGACGTTGTGCGGGGTCACCGAATGCTCGACCGGGAGCAGCGGCACCACCTTGTGGTGCCGGAGGATGATCTCGCCGTCGGGGCTGAGGATGAAGCCCACGTTGAAGAAGCGGCCGGGGAACTCGGGATGACGGGCCTTGGCCTGCGCCATCAGGAACGCGTTCCACTGGCGCGCCAGGGCGCCCAGCGCATCGGTCTCGGGCCCCGGGATGTCGATCGCGCACTCGCGGGCGAACTCCTCGTGATCCAGGTCGAGCACCTCGTCGTTGAAACCCTGCAGGGCGCCCTCGGGGACGGCGATGAGCCGCACGGGCAGGTCGAGGCTGGACAGCCACGACGCCGCCTTGATCAGGTGCGAAATGTGCTCGATGTTCACCGCGATCTCGGCCCGGCGGCGGATGCCGCGCATCGTGGGCACCAGGCCCACCGCCTGGTAGGGCTCGACCATGACCTCATCCTTTCGACCGGCACTTGGCTGAAGTCTGGCACGCGGCATAAGCGCCCGGCAGCCCGAACCAGGCCGCGCGTCGGCGCCGAAGGCCTGGGAGACTGGCGACTGACCACGGGACCGAGCTGACGGGAGAGGCCATGCGCTTCAATATGAGTCGCCAGGTGCGGGAGGAGTTCCTGGCCGGGTTGCACGTCGCGGTGATAAGCATCGCATCGCAGGACGGCCGCGGCCCGCTGGCCGTCCCGGTCTGGTACGCCTACTCGCCCGGCGGGACCGTCAACGTGATCACCGGCCGCGGCATGCGCAAGGCGGCGGCCATCATGGCGGCCGGCCGGTTCAGCCTGTGCGCCCAGGACGAGAACCCGCCGTACAAGTACGTCACCGTCGAGGGCCCGGTGGCCATCGAGGACGCGACCCAAGCCGAACGCCTGGAACTGGCCCGGCGGTACCTGGGCCCCGAGGGCGGCGACGCCTACATCGCGGCCAATCCCGGCGGGGACTGGATCATGCTCAGGATGACGCCCGAGCACTGGCTAACGGTGGATTACAGCATGGGCTTAGCCCGGCGGCTCCTGATTGTGACGGATTGCTTACGTCGGGATGCCGCCTTGATCCCTACGAGTACTCGCGCCGTTTCTCTGGGTAGGAACAGGTCGATCACGTCGGCCACGGTGCCCGGCGGAAACCCTGCGCCGCCGGGCACCACCGCACTTCCGGCCCGGCCCCGCCGCGCAGCGGCGGCGAGTCCGCGGCCGCCGCCACCGCCGAGTCAGACGCCGACGCTCACACCGCCCTGTTCGCCGAGGCCGCCGACGATCTGCTCGGCCAAGCGAGCGTATCCTCTACCCGATGGCCGAGCTGATCGTCGACGACAAGGACCTGGTAGTCCACCTCACCCCTGGTGAGAAGATCTGCGGTTTCCACGGTGACGTCCGCATCCGCCTGTCCTCCATCGTCTCCGTGGCGCCCAGCCTTGACCCGTGGCTGCGCCTGCGGGGGTGGCGGATGGCCGGGGTCAGCCTGGCCGGGTACGCGGCGATGGGCACCCGCCGGCACGGTGACGGCTACGACTTCTGCATCCTGTACCGCGATCGGCCGGCGGTCCAGGTGGACGTGGCCTCGGGACGCTTCAGCCGCCTGGTCATCTGCGTCCCCGAGGGCCGCGACCCGAACACGGAGGCGGCGAGGATCGCCGCCGCAGCGGGAATCACTCCCTCGGTAGCCACTTAGACGATGATGCCGCGTACCTGGAGGAGCGGCTCGGCCAGCCCGCGCGGGTCGGGGCGCGGGCTCAGGCCGGGTTAAACCATACGGCCAGGTCGGCTAGGGCCCTGGCTGTCGGCAGCGACGTCTCGACCGCCAGCTGCCGGGGCGGCTCGCTGTCGGCCAGCACGGCGTTGATGTGGCGGATGACCGCGGTGAACGAGGGCTCGTCCGCCCCGGAACTGAAGGTCCGGTCCTCGGATGACCCGACGACCAGCTGGTAGGAGTCAGACGGGCGGGGGTGGAACGGGTTGGTGATGCGGATCTGGCCGCTCGTCCCCTCCAGCGTCGTGAAGGTGTCATAACTTCGGCTCAGGCCGCTGGACAGCATGAGCCGCCGGCCGCCCGGGTAGTTGAGCACGCCCCAGGTGTCCACGTCGACCCCGTCGCCGCCCATGACGGCGCTGGCCCAGGCCGCATCGTAGGCCTGCCCGAACAGTTCTTGTGCGAGCCGGACCGGATAGCAGCCGACATCGAGCAGCGCGCCGCCCTGGAGCTGCCGGGAAAGCCGGATGTTGGCCGGGTTCCGCAGCGAGAAGTGGAAGTTGGACTTGATCTCCATCAGCTCGCCGATGACACCGTCCTGGAGCAGCTTTGTGATCTCGTGCAGCTGGGGGTGGAAGGGAAACGCGAAGGCCTCCCATAGCGGCGTCCCCGTCCGTCCTGCGACCTTAAGCACCCGCTCCGTGTCGGGCAGGTTGCCGCAGAGCGGCTTCTCGCACAGGACCGGCCTCCCGGCCTCGAGCGCCCGGATCGTCCACTCGGCGTGCAGGGCATTCGGCAGCGGAATGTATAGCGCGTCGAGGCCAGGGTCAGTCATGAGGTTCTCGTAGCCGGCGATTGATCGCTCGATGCCGTTGTCGCTGGCGAACTGCGCGGCTCGCGCCGCGTCCCGGCTGGCGACCGCCGCCGCGATCCCGCCCGCCTGCCGTAGGCCGGGCAGGAACTGTGCCCGCGCGATGTTCGCGGTGCCGGCAATGCCCCATCGCACCTGGCCGCTGGCATTCATGGTGGCATCAGGCCAGCCCTTCCACGTCCGGATCCGACTCGGTACCCCCATCATGGCCGGCGCCGCCGGCCTGCGGGCCGCCGTCCAGCGGAAGCGTGACCCACCGGCGCTCGTGGTGGGAGATCTCCACGGCGTTGTTACGGGCCAGGCGTCCGGCCAGGCGGTGGCCCGGGCACAGCGGCGCTGGCGAGACGATCCGGCTCAATGGCTGACCTTCGGGACCATCCTGGCCATGAGCCAGCGGATTCTGGCCGAGGTCAGCAGTCCGCTCGAGTCGTCGGACGAAGCGGCCTGAGGTTGCTGTGACTCTTACGCTGGTTATCTCCGATAACGGCGCAGATCGGGCTTCATCTGGTGCGCGCTCACCGCGGCGTTGCTGCAGACCAAGCCCTCGGCGATCACGAGCTCGCCCAGGGACTCGGCGATGGCCTCGATCTCACCGGCCACGGTGACCTCGCTCGCGGGCACGGGCGCGCCCACGGCGCGCGGGCGCAGGGTCAGGTAGCCCGGGGCGCCCGGAACCCTCGGCCTGGATCACCCTGGGCCGCGCCGCGGCGGCCGCGGCCCGGATCACCGGCCTGGTGCTGCTGTACGTCCTGCGGTTCGCCCTGGCCGCGCCGGAGACGGCCCGGGGCCTGCGCCGGATAATCCTGGACGCCGCCCCGCTGCCCGCACCCCCTCAGTCACCCGCGGCTGAGCCGACCGGGCCGTTCAGCCTGGACGTCACCGCCAGGGGAGCGGCAGCCTCGCGCGGACCTCGGCCGACGGCCAGTCGGCGACCACCTCGATCCGGTCGGTGTCCCGGCCGAGCGGCGGCGCCACCTCCAGGGCCATCGTGATCTCGCCGTCCTGATCCGCGCTGCCGCCGGCGCTGGTGGCGTGCCACCACCCGCCGCTATCGCGGATCCAGATCACCGGCCAGGTGTTCAGCTCGAACGATCCGCCCCCGGTCGCGCCGCTGGCGTGCATGAACACGACGGTGCGGTCCCCGGAGTCGTGCAGGCCGAGGACCGCGAGCCGGATCCCCTCGACGTCGGGCAGTGCGACGCCGGCCGCGGCGGAGCGGGCCGCTCCCGCGGCCCGGTTGCCCCGCAGGAGCTGAAGGTGCACGCTGCCCCAGCGCTCGGGCAGGCGGTCGGCCGGCGGCGTGGTGATGCCGTGGCCCGTGATGTCCAGCTGCGCGCACAGCGCGGCGAGCTGGGCGGGGACAGGACTGCGTGGCGGGAAGGCGCCGGCGGCCTGCAGCGCCGTGATGACGTCGCCCAGGCCGTCGACCGCCAGGCCGAGCCTGAGCCCGGCGACAGCCAGCGGCCTGTGCGGCGGGTAGGCCGCCGCCGCGGCGAGCAACCGCATCGCCACGGTGTTCAGCATGTGCTCGCCGGGACTGGTCCCGGCGCCGCTGACACTCACCTCGGCGGCGCCCTCGGGCGGCTGGCCCGCGGCCGTCCGCGGGTCGAGTCCGACCCGCACGGCGGGCTCGGCCGCCGCGGTGCGCAGATCCAGCCACCGCAGGTCGCGCGGCGGGTCGGGATGCAGGCGGAGGATCCACTCGCCTGGGCCGCTGACCCCGCTGCCGTGCAGGCCCATCCCGTAGCCGTTCCCCCGGTCGTCGGTGGCGCTGAAGTCCAGGAACGAAACAGCCTCCTCCGGCCCGGGCCCGCCCGGGCCGGTCCGCGCGATCATGGTCAACAGCCCGCGGCAGGCCGGCTGTGCGTACGACAGCACGAAGATCTCACCGCCCGCGGCTCCGGCGCGAACCGGGACGAGCTGCCCGAGCGGCACGACCGGGCCCGCTGCCGCCGACGGCCCGGGCGCGTACGCCGCCGGCCAGGACGGCGCCCGTTCCCTGGCCAGCCTGCCCGGCCGGGCCGAGCCGGTATCGCGGGCGCCGAAGGCTAGCTCCAAGTCGCCCAGGATCTGCGCGGCTACCTCCTCCTCGAGCGCGCCCACGGCGGTCAGCACCCGGGCGGCCCGTTCCACCCGGGCGCTCCCGCCGGGATGAAGCGCGCTCTCGCGTAGCTCGGACTCGGCCAGCAGCCGCAGGTAAGCCTCGGCGCGTTCGCGGTTCACCTCCCCAGTGTGCGGCGACAGCAGACCCGGTGAACGTTTGCGGTCAGCGCTAGCCGACGTTGAGCAGCACGATGCCGGCCACGACCAGGACGGTCGCCACGATGCGGGCCCGGCCGAACGGCTCGCGGAAGACCAGGGTGCCGATGATCGCGCCGAAGATGACGCTCGTCTCGCGCAGCGCGGCGATCGGCGCCAGCGCCCCACGGGTCTGCGCCCACAGCACCAGGCCGTAGGCCAGCACGCTCAGCGCCCCGGCGGCCAGGCCGGACACCAGGACCCGCGGCCGCTGTTTGGCCAGCACGTCGCGCCGCCGCACGAGGGCGAACATCGGGACGCACAGGCTCTGCAGCAGCATCAGCCAGCCGATGTACCCGACCGGGCTCGCCGCAAGCCGCACCCCGACGCCGTTGACCGTCGTGTACGCCGCGATGGTCAGGCCGGTGCCGACGGCGGCCAGCACCACCACCCGCCCGGGCCACCGGCCGACGAAGACCAGCGCGGCCAGGCCGGCCGAGACGATGACCACCCCGGCGATCTGGTGCAGGGCCAGGTGCTCGCCCACGAACACCGCGGCCAGGACCGTCACCACCGGCGGGGAGATGCCGCGGGCCAGCGGGTACACCTGGCCGAACTCGCCGTAGCGGTAGCACCGCATCAGCAGCAGGTTGTAGAAGACGTGGATCGCGACCGACCCGAGCAGGTACGGCCAGGCGTCGGGCCTCGGCGGCGCGGCCACGATGACGAGCGGGATAGCCACGATGATCCCGCCCGCGCCGATGAGCCCGAATGCGAGCGTCTGATCCTTGATGCCATGCGCGATGGCGTTCCAGGTCGCGTGGGTGACGGCGGCGGCCAGGACGGCCATGGTGACCGAGAGCGAGAGGGTGGTCGACGGGTCCATCAAGGCTCCTCAGGCAAGCTGAACTGGAGCCCTCAGGGCTTCTATCCCGTCAGGTGTTCCCCGGAGCCCGTGGGCTTGAGCCCACGGAGTCGAGTCGCGGCGCCGCTCGGTCCAGTCCCGGCCGTCCTAATTGTGGTTTACCTGACGGACAGCCGACGGAACCCTAGACGCAACCTCGTGCTATCCCTAGCGTAAGCCACCTGCGGTAGGAGAAGCACCGATGAGTCCGAAGAAGCCTGAAGACCTCCGCAGCTTCCGCTGGTTCGGCGGGGAGCGGACGGCCGGGCTGCGAGCGTTCAGCCACCGGTCCAGGATGCGCCAGCTCGGGATCGAGCCCGAGGAGCACCTCGGCAAGCCGCTCATCGTCATCCTGAACACCTGGTCCGAGCTGAACCCGTGCCACATGCACCTGCGCCAGCGGGCCGAGCAGGTCAAGCGCGGCGTGCTCGAGGCGGGCGGCTTCCCGGTCGAGATGCCGGTCGCCACGCTCAGCGAGACGTTCCAGAAGCCCACCCCGATGCTGTACAGGAACCTGCTCGCCATGGAGACCGAGGAACTCCTGCGCTCCTACCCGGCCGACGGCGCGGTGCTCATGGGCGGCTGCGACAAGACCACGCCCGCGCTGCTGATGGGCGCGGCCAGCGCGAACCTCCCCGCGATCTACGTGACCGCGGGCCCGATGCTGCGCGGCAACTACCGCGGCCAGACCGTCGGCAGCGGCACCGACATGTGGAAGGTCTGGGATGACGTCCGGGCCGGCCTGGCCGGCGACTGCGAGCTGGCCGACCTGGAGTCGGGCATCGCCAGGTCACCCGGCCACTGCATGACGATGGGTACCGCGTCCACGATGACCTCCGCCGCCGAGGCCCTCGGCATGACCCTGCCCGGCATGGCGTCAATCCCCGCCGTCGACTCCGCGCACCACCGGATGGCCGCCGCCAGCGGTCGGCGCATCGTGGCCATGGTCTGGGCGGACCTGACCCCGGACCAGATCCTGACCCGCGAGGCGTTCGTGGACGCGGCCGCGGCCGTGCTCGCCCTGGGCGGCTCCACCAACGCGCTCATCCACCTGATCGCGATGGCGGGCCGCGCCGGGGTCAGCCTGACCCTGGACGACTTCGACGCGATCTCCCGCCGGGTGCCCTGGCTGGCGAACGTCAAGCCTTCGGGCGCGTACCTGATGGAGGACTTCTACTACGCAGGCGGGCTGCCCGCCCTCCTGGGCCAGCTCGCGAAGGTCCCCGGTGCACTGCACCTCGATCGCATGACGGTGAGCGGACGCTCGTTCGGCGAAAAGATCGCCGGAGCGCCCGTCTATAACGATGACGTCATCCGGACACCGGAAACCGCCCTGGCCGCCGAGGGCGGGATCGCGGTGCTGCGCGGCAACCTCGCGCCCGACGGCGCGGTCATCAAGCACATCGCGGCCGAGCCGCGGCTGCTCAAGCACACCGGCCCCGCGGTCGTCTTCGACTCCTACGCCGACATGCAGCGGCGCATCAACGACCCGGCGCTGCGCATCACCCCCAACTCGGTCCTGGTGCTCCGCAACGCCGGCCCGAAGGGCGGCCCGGGCATGCCCGAGTACGGTCAGCTGCCGATCCCGGATTACCTGCTCGCCCAGGGGGTCCGCGACATGGTGCGCATCTCCGACGCGCGGATGAGCGGCACCAGCTACGGCGCCTGCGTGCTGCACGTGGCCCCGGAAGCGTTCGTCGGCGGGCCGCTGGCCCTCGTCCAGACGGGCGATCGCATCACCCTGGACGTCGCCGCCCGCGAGCTCTCCGTAGACATTTCTGCCGAACGGGAGTGGTTGCTCCGCCGCGAGCGCTGGCACCCTCCGGAGCCGAAGTTCGAGCGCGGCTACGGCGCCCTGTACAGCGAGCACATCACGCAGGCCGACGAGGGCTGCGACTTCGACTTCCTGGCCAGGCGCGGCCGCAACCCCGAGCCCGACCCCCGCTAGCCCCTAGCCGGTCAGGGCCTCCAGGTACCCGGCGATCAGCGGGTAAAAGACCCGGAAGGCTCGCCCGAGGGCGACGCCCAGCTCGCGGCCCGGCCAGTCGTCGGGCAGCAGCTCGTCGGGCAGGTCCGGGTCGGCGGCGCTCGCGTCGAAGATCGGCATCGTCGCGTCGGCGAAGGCGCGGAACGCCGTGGCCCCGGCCGGGTGCCGGTCGGCCTGGTCAGTCAGGGCCCGCGACTCGGCCAGGACCTGCCGGTACCGGGCGGCCAGCGCGTCCAGGCCCCACAGCCGCGCCGCGATCAGGCGGCTGTCGGCATCGTCGAGCCTGATCTGGATCCGCAGCAGCTGGCTGCCGGGCGGCGGCTGGTCGGGCACCAGCCCGGCGAGTTCCGCCCAGCGGTCGCTGGTCGCCACGAGCAGGCCGGGGCGCAGCGTAGCGTAGCCGAGGAGCTGGGCCGCGCGGCGCAGCCGGTCACGGTATGCGCGCGCGTGCTCGGGGATCTCGTAGAGGATTCCGTAGAAGAACCCCTCCCACGCCGGCCGCTTGCCGCGCAGCTGGCTCTCGATCCTGGCCTGCGCCGAGTAGATCGCGGGGGCCAGCCGGTACCTGGCCTCCCGTCCTGCCCGTTCCGAGTCGAGCCAGCCCTCCCTGCGCATCCGCAGCAGCACCGACCGGGAGGCCGCCTCCGACAGGCCGAGGTCGGCCAGCAGCTCGATCAGCGCCCGGCCGGAGAGCTGCCCGTCGGGCAGCTGCCCGCCGAACGGCACCGCCGCCGCGCCGAAGGCGAAGCAGACCAGCCCCATCCGCGGGCTCACCTCGGGTCCGTTCACGCTACGTCCTCCACGAATATAGTGTACCTCTTACTGCGGTCGTGTGTTAATATGCACAATATGGGCCAGTCGCACGCAGCAACCGGATCGCGCGCTTCCCTGTGGGCCCGGGTGCAGGGTTTCGCGTCGATTGCCATCTTCGACATCGCCGGACCGCTCGTGGTCTATCAGGTGCTGCGGTCGCACGGGGCGAGCGAGGTCAAGGCGCTGGTGCTCAGCGGCATCTTCCCGGCCCTGGGCGTACTGCTCGCGGTCATCCGCCACCGTCGCATTGACGCCATCGGCGCCCTGGTCCTGCTCGGCATCGCCGTCGGCACCGTTCTGGGGCTGGCCAGCGGCAACGCCAGGCTGGTCCTGGTGGAGGGCTCGGTTCCGACCGGGATCTTCGGCCTGGTGTGCCTGGGCTCGCTGTGGTCGCGCCGCCCGCTGATCTTCCGCTTCGCCCTGGAGTTCATCGGCCCGGACACGCCCAAGGGCCGCGACTTCGAGAGCCGCTGGCAGTACGAGGGCTTCCGGCGCGTATTCAACCTCATGACGATCGTCTGGGGCGTGGCCTACCTGGCCGAGGCGGCGGCCCGGGTCATCATCGTGGAGAACACCTCGGCCGGAACGGCCCTCACCATCTCCAAGATCATGCCCTACCCGATCGCAGGCCTCCTGGTCGTCTGGATGACGATCTACGGCCAGCGAGCCAGGCGCAAGGGAGAGGCGATGGCCGCGGCGGCCCGGGCGGCCGTTGCCGCCGCGGCTCCCGCCGCCGAACCGCCTGCCGCATCGCGCTGACCGGGCGGCGTAACCTCCTAGGGAACCGCTGATTCTCCAGGAGGGCGCGATGATCCAGGGGTTCGACCCGCGCACCGGCGAGCCCGAGGGGGAGCCGGTCGCCGAGACCAGCGATGCCGGCCTCGACGCGATCGTGGCGGCCGCGGCGGCGGCCGCGCCCGACTGGTCCAGGTACTCGCGCCGCACCCAGGCGCTGGAGGCCGTGGCGGACGCGCTGGACGAGCGGACCGGCGAGCTGGCCGTGATCGCCGATACGGAAACCGCGCTCGGCGGCGAGCGCCTCACCGGCGAGGTGGCCCGCACGACCGGGCAGTTGCGGCTGTTCGCGGGCGTGCTGCGGGACGGCGGGTACGCCGACCCTGTGGTCAGCCCGGCCGTGGGCGTCGTGCCGGACATCCGGCGGATCAACCGCCCGGTCGGCCCGGTGGCGGTATTCGCGGCGTCCAACTTCCCGTTCGCGTTCTCCGTGGCCGGCAACGACACGGCCTCCGCGCTGGCCGCGGGCTGCCCGGTGGTGGTCAAGGCGCACGAGGGGCATCCGGCCACCTCCGACGTGACGGCGGAGATCGTGACCGGGGCACTGGCGTCGGCCGGAGCCCCTCCGGGTACGTTCGGGCTGGTGCACGGGGTACAGGCGGGCGTTCGGCTGCTCCGGCACCCGCTGATCGCGGCGGCCGGGTTCACGGGCTCGACGGCCGGCGGGCTGGCGCTGGCCAGGATATGCGCGTCACGCCCTGTCCCGATCCCGTTCTACGGAGAACTCGGTTCGGTCAACCCCTGCGTGGTGCTGCCCGGCGCCGCGGCCTCCCGCCCGGCCGCGATCGCGACCGGTTACGTCGGGTCGCTAACCCTCGGGACCGGCCAGTTCTGCACTAACCCGGGCCTGCTCTTCGTGCCCGAGGACGCGGAACTGCTGGCCGCGATCGCCGAGGCGGTCGACGCCTCGGCGGGCGGCCCAATGTTGTCCGGGCGGATCTTCGCGGGGTACGAGGAAGCGGTGGAGGAGGCTTCTGAGCACCCCGGGGTCAGCGAGCTAGCCGCGGGCCAGCCTGGTCACGGCCCCTGGGGCGCCACCCCGCGCGCCTTCCAGGTCACGCTGAAGGAGTTCGCCGCGGAGGTGGCGCTGCTGTCCCGCGAGCGCTTCGGCCCGGCCGGGCTGGTGGTCACGTACCCGTCCGTGGACGACCTGCTGCCGGTCCTCGGCACGCTGGCCGGGAACCTGGTGGGCACCGTGCACGCCGACCCCGAGTCGGCCGGCGACGTGGAACGGGCCCGCCAGGTGATCGCCGTCCTCGAGCGCATCGTGGGCCGGATCGTCTGGAACGGGTGGCCCACCGGCGTGGCCGCGGTCGCCGCGCAGCACCACGGCGGCCCGTGGCCGGCCACCACCGCGCCGGCCTACACCTCCGTGGGGACGGCCGCGATCCGCCGCTGGCTGGTCCCGGTCGCCTACCAGAGCTTCCCGCCCGAGCTGCTGCCCACGGCGCTTCGCTGACCCTTCGCCGTGCTTCGTCCCATGTTCATAAAGGGAAGAACGTGCACTCCAGGCAGTACCGGATCCTTAGCCATCATTAACCGGCCTGAGCCGGTGTGGCCAAGGGTTTAACCGGGAGGTCGCCGCGGCGCGCCGCGTCAGCGGCATGTTCGCAAACCCCGGCCAGCCCGAGATCATGCTAACTTCGCCCCGCCAGACGCCGCTAAAGTCCGCCTGCCCGGCGGCCTCTGTACGATCAGCGCATGTCCCGCGATCAGGAGCTTGGGGTCTCGCCAGCGGCGGATACCCGGTGACGGCCCGGCTGACCAGGCGGCCGGGCGGGGCGGCGCGCCTGCGGGCGCTGCTGGACTCCGGCGAGATGATCGTGGCGCCGGGGGCGTTCGATCCGCTATCCGCCCGGCTGGTGGAAGAGGCCGGGTTTCCCGCGGTGTACATGACCGGGTTCGGGACTTCGGCGGCGCTGATCGGGCGGCCTGACGTGGGCCTGCTGACCATGACCGAGATGGCCGGCAACGCCGGGCGGATCGCGGCCTGCGTGGACGTCCCGGTCATCGCCGACGCAGACACCGGCTACGGCAACCCGCTGAACGTGATCCGCACGGTCGGGGCCTACGAGGCGGCCGGGGTCGCCGGGATCCACATCGAGGACCAGGTCGCCCCGAAGAAATGCGGGCACATGGAGGGCAAGCTGGTCATCCCGGCGGAGGAGATGGCCGCGAAGGTCCGCGCGGCGGTCGACGCCCGGACGCAGCCCGAGTTCGTCATCATCGCCCGGACCGACGCGCGGGCCGTGGAAGGCCTGGAGCGAGCCCTGCTGCGCGCGCGGATGTACCGCGAGGCCGGGGCCGACGTCCTGTTCATCGAGGCGCTGACCACCGAGGCCGAAGCCGAGGAGGCGGTGCGGGCCTTTCCCGGCGTGCCGCTGCTGTTCAACTGGGCCGAAGGAGGCAAGACCCCGCCGATCGGCCTGGACCGCCTGGAGGAGCTGGGTTACCGGATTGTCATCTTCCCCATTAGCACGTTGCTGGCGGCGACCGGGGCGATGCGCGGGATACTGCGGGAGATCGCCCGGGCGGGCACCCCCGCCGCGGCGCTGCACGAGTTGCCCACGTTCGCAGAGTTCGTGGATTTCATCGGGCTGCCCCAGGTGCACGAGGCCGAACAGCGGTACGCCGCCCAGCCTGCTGCGCCGGGGCCGGAGATCGGAGGTGCAGATGGCAGCGACATTTGACCGGGCCAGCGTGACCGCACAGCTGGCCAAGGCCATGATCGAGGCGGCGGAGCGGAAGGCGGCGGAGATGGGCCAGCCCTTCGTGATCGCCATCGTCGACGACAGCGGGGTGCTGAAGGCGTTCAGCCGCATGGATGGCGCGCCCTTGCTGTCCGTCCAGGTGGCCCAGGACAAGGCCTACACGGCGGTCGGCTTCGGGCTGGCCACCGACGCCTGGCACGACTTCGTCAAGGACGACCCGCCGCTGGCCATGGGAGCGGCCACTGGGATCGATCGCCTGATCGTGTTCGGCGGCGGGTACCCGATCAAGCTCGGCGGGGCGGTCGTCGGCGGGATCGGCGTCAGCGGCGGCCACTACAGCCAGGACATGGAGGTCGCCCAGGCCGGGCTGTCGGCTTTCGACTCCTGACCGGCCTCGCTGACCTCTTCATCCCCGGCGACCACAATATCCCCGGCGACCTCTTCACTCCCGGCGACCACTTCGTCTCCCGGCCTAGCGGGCGAGCCTCGCCTTCGCCTCGGCGACGTCCATGCCGTGCAGGCGCAGCAGGTTCTCGCCGAGGATCTTGCGCTTGGCCTGGTCGGTGAGCTGCGGGTAGCCGTACCCGGCGCAGAGGTCCTCAGGGATCTGGAAGTCCATGAACGCGCGCAGCGCCCACTGCGGATGGAACAGCGGTGCCTCCGAGCCGTAGATGATCTTGTCCTCGCCGCACCAGAACAGCAGCTTGCCGAGGATCTCCGCGAACAGCCTGGGCGCCCGGACCACGAAGTTGATCGTCGCCGCGATCGACGCGTACAGGTTCGGGTACCTGATCAGCTGCCAGCAGGTCTCGTCGAGGAACGGCAGCCCGACGTGGAAGATGACGAAGTTGATGTCGGGGAAGTTGGCCGCCGCCCCGTCCATGTCCCAGGTCTGCGTGTGCTCGATCGGCTGCGGGCCGAGCGGGACGCCCTTGTGCACGCCGATCAGGTTCACGCCGAGTTCCTGAGCCTTCTCGAAGATCGGGAAGGCGATGTTCGGGTCGTCCATGCGCCACGGGTATGGCTTCCCGTAGTCGTACCTGACGTTGTAGAACTTGAACGCTCGGGCACCGAACTCCCCGACCTGCCGTTCCATCAGGTCGAGCGCCTTGCGTCCCTCGAGCGGGTTGACCGAGCCCCAGAAGACGGTGCGGTCCGGGTCGCGGCTGGCCAGGTCGGCACAGGCCTCCCACGGCGACAGGCCGTCGCGGAACAAGTCGGTCAGCGGCAGCGGCATCGCGACCAGCATGTCGGTGTCGGACTCCTCGAACACCATCCTGCGGATGTCCGAGGGAGTCCACTCGCGGAGGAACTCTTCCGGCGGCAGCTTGTGCTGGTCATTATCGGGAGTCAGGGCGTTGTGGAACGCGTACAGGTGATTGTCGAACATCAGGCCCGGCTGGCCGAACGCGTTCTTCGGGTCGAAGTTGAAGACGTGCGCCACGCAGTCGAAGACGAAGGCATCGTCGATCATCGCGGGCTACTCCTTTGGTGACAGGTGTGCACGGATGTACTCGTCGCGGTCGGGCACCGCCGCGGGCGGGGGCAGGAACCGGAGGATGGACCGGGCCCGGGGCGAGAGCCGGTCAGGGCTCCACGCCTCGTCCCAGACGATCGACACGTCGGCGTCGCTGATCCCGGGCTGGCCGAGGATCTGCTCCTTCACCTGGGTGAGCACGGTGGCGGCGAACGGGCACCAGCCAGAGGTCAGCAGCAGCTCGACGGTGGCTTTGCCGTCTTCGACCCGGACCGAGCGCACCAGGCCCATGTCGATGACCGAGATGCCCTTCTCCCGGCAGCAGGGATCGTAGATCCCGGCGAGCGCGTCGCGTGCCCACGTCGGCAGCTCGGACATACCGTCATCCTCAGCCCGCCGGCATCAGAAGGCAAGACTCGGGACGGCCGGCCGATTACCTCTGGGCGGCTGGGGTCGTGCTGCCCGTAAGGTGGCCGGTGTGGACCGCAGTTCGGTCGGGAAGCGGCTTGAACAGCCTGCTGAGGAACGCATCGGGCGTGCCAGGACGCCGCGTCCGCGTGCTGCTCGTGGCCCGCGCCGCCGGTGAATGGTGGCGGATGCTGGTGGAGGACAAGGACGTGCGCGATACGCTCGCGGACTCGCGCCGCTGCCTGCTCGGGCCCGTCAAGGACAAGGCCGTCATGGCCGCCGCCCTGTCGTCCTTCGCGACCAGGCTCGGTATCGAGCCAGATCCTCGCGAGGCTGGTCTGACTTGTCAGACGCATCAGCGCTGCTACGCGGGCGGCTGGTGATGCATCCGCCCGAGCCAGCCCGCGTCATAGCCGTCCGCGCGCTCGCCGAACGCCGCGACGTCACGATCACGGGCCATGCCCGATCCTCACCTCCACGCCGCCGGTCCCTCACCCTGCACAGCGAAGCACAGATACGCGCCCGCTGGCATGAAAGTGTGTGGCCATGGCCTCTGACATCTCCTGGAGCGGACCCGGCGGGACCTTCAACCTGCGGGTGGCCGCCGTTATCGGCCGCGGCGAGGAAGCCCTGCTGTGCACGGTCGAGGGCCTGAACTACTGGTTCCTCCCCGGCGGGCGAGCGCGCTTCGGCGAGCCAGGCGATGCCGCCCTAGCCCGAGAGCTGGCCGAGGAGCTCGGACACGAGCTGCCCATCGGGGGCCTGGCCTTTGTCGTGGAGAATATCTTCGCCGGGAACGAGCTCCAGCACGAGATCGGCTTGTACTACCGCGTCGCCTGGCCCGCCGCACTGGCTCCGGACGATCTGCGGCGCGGAGGCGAGCCTGGTCACCGGTTCTGCTGGATGCCGGTCCGGACGCTGGGCTCGGTCCGGTTCGAGCCTGCCGGGCTGGTCCCCTTCCTGCAGGAGGGCCGGGATACCTTCCAGCACGTGGTCCTCGGCCGTCCCGAACCTCAGTGAACCTCGGCAGCGCACCGGATCCAGGCGATGATGGCCTCCGCGCCGACGGGCTGGGTGGTGTCCACGTGCAAGGTCGGGCCGACCTGGAGTGGCCGGGCGGTGCGTCGGCAGCGCTCCCACTCGTCGTCGGTAAGCAGGTCGCCGTGGATCGGATGGCGTGGGTGGCGCGCTTCATACCGCTGCCGGGCGGTCTCCAGCGGGACGTCGCACCAGATCTCGACCGGCCTGGGATGGTTCGCGCGCCCGAGGCCACGCACGACGAAGTGGCGGACGTCGGCCGGCCAGTACGACTCAAGGACAGCGCCGGCGGCGGCGTCGGCCAGCAGGGCCCACATCGTCTCGCTGGCCGCTGCTCCGATGGCCGCGTTCCAGCGGCGTTGCGGCCACCCGGCCAGTACGGTACCCAGCATGTCGGCGTGGGTCTCCTTGATCACGTCCTTGCTGAACAGCGGCAGGCCTAGGGCCGGGGCCAGGGCGCGGGCCAGGGTCGTCTTGCCCGAGCCGGGCAGTCCGTTGACCAGGACAACCAGGGCCCCGGTCACGGAGCCGCCGCCGGGGGAGCGGTCAATACCGATGCCGTTCCCCTAGAAACGGCGTTCCGCGCCCGGGTCGTGGACAGGCAAGATCGGCACGAGTTTCATGATCAGGTTGCTCATGATCCCGATTGTGCCGCAGCAAGCCGCACCCGCACCGGCGTTGGATCCGGGGCGGCGGTGGTAGCCCAGCCGATCTCGCGGCCTGAGCGCCCCATAGCCCGTTGTGTGCCGGATGGGATGTTCGGAAGAAAGGGATGAGAAATCTCATCGCGGCCAGACGGCGCGTGGTAGCCCTGTTGGTGACGGCGCATGAGCCCACCGCAGTCGTCGCGGCTGGGACGCCCCAGCCGCGAGCGGAAACGAGGACGTGGATCTGAGCACGGTAAGCGACGGTAACGCTGATAACGTCGATGTGACGGACCGTAACGGCCCGGCGCCGGCTGCGGTGACCGGGCCAGTCCGCCGGTCGCCGCCCGCCCCGGAAGCTGCGACAAGGACGGGAAACCGGCTGGCCTGGCTGGATGTGCTCCGCGGGCTGGCGGCGCTGTGCGTGGTCTTCAACCATTTCGGCTACTTCGTGCCCGGACCGCTGAAGGCCGCCGTCTATCAGTGGATCAACCCAGGCGATTACGGGGTCTTCGTCTTCTTCATCATCAGCGGGTACATCGTGCCCGCGTCACTGGAGCGCAAGGGCAGCGTGCGTACGTTCTGGATAAGCCGGGTGTTCCGGCTTTATCCTCTCTACCTGCTTGCCGTGGGGATCGCGGTGGCGCTCTGGGCGATGCACGTCGGTTCGCTGCGCGGCGAGGACGCGGATCCGGCGACGTCGGTCCTGTCCCAGCTGCTGATGATGTCGAACGTGCTGGCCGGAGTGAACCTGCCCAACGTGGTGTGGTCGCTGTCCTACGAGATGATCTTCTACCTGCTGCTCACGGCCCTGTTCATGTCGCGGCTGCACCGGCCCAGCAGCAGGTACGCGCTGGGTTTCGGGATCGCCGCCGTCGCGCTTGGCGGGATATTGCCGCAGGCGTACTTCACTCACAGCCTGTCCAGCCCGCGGCTTCTCGCGCTGGTGGGCGACGCGGTGGTGCTCACCGGGCTGGCCTTCGCGGTCGTGCTGCGCGGCATGCCGCGCATGCTGGGAGCGGCCTTGGCTGCGCTGGCCGGACTGACGCTGCTTGCCTTCAACGGCACGTGGCTCCCGCCGTGGGAGGCACTGTCGATCCTGGCGTTCATGTTCACCGGGACGATGCTGTACCGGGCCGAACAGGGCCAGTGCCCATGGCCGAAGGCCGTGGCCATCGCGGTCAGCGTGCTCGGCCTGGCCATCGCGGCCGGCCTGTGGCACAGCCATGCCTGGGGCATGTCCGCCAGCACCGAGCTCACGTGGGAGCGCTGCTGGTTCATGTCGGTCTCGCTGGCCGGCCTGACGTTCGCAGCCGGGATGGTGTTGCGAGAGGTCAGATGGCCCAGGATCCTGACCTGGCTAGGCCTGATCAGCTACTCGGTGTACCTGCTGCACCCGATGCTCATTGACGTCTTTCGCCACATGGGCTGGACGGCGCACAACGCGTTCGGGCCGCAGCTGCTCGTCGACATGTTGTTCCTGGTCATACTCGTCGCCGCGTGCTCGCTGACGTACCTCTTGGTCGAACGGCCCATGCAGAACGCGGGCCGGCGGCTGGCTCGCTGGTTCGACGCCCGGCTCGGCCCCGACCGGCAGCCCGTCCCCGTGCCCGCCACGTCAGCCGCTGGCGGGCCATGACCCTGGAGGGACCGTGGGCCGCCCTGGCCGGGCACGGACGAGGCGTACCAGGTCCCTGGCGCCTGGCCTGCGGATCCCGCTAGCCCGCCTGACTAGCGGGTGCGAGCTGGCCGTCTTACGCCGTGGGGCCGATGAGATCCCACTTGTTGCCAGCGATGTCGAGGAACACGGCGACGTGGCCGTAGGGTTCGGTGCGCGGTGCGGTAAGGAACTGCACGCCCGCACCTGCCATCCGGGCGTACGCGTCGTCGAAGTCCTCGACGTGCAGCACGAAGCCGACCCGTCCGGCGGCTTGCTTTCCGACGATGGCGGCCTGGGTTTCTCCGTCAGCCCGCGCGAGCAGCAATCCGGTCGCCGCCCCTGGCGGCCGGACCACTACCCACCGCTTGGGACGCCCGTCGTTCGTCAGGGCGGGGGAGTCCTCGACGAGTTCGAAGCCAAGCCCCTCCACGAAGAAGCTGATAGCCGGGTCATACTCGTTGACCACGACAGCAACCAGGCCGAGATGCACAGCGCCAGCCTAAGGAGGCGGGCCGTACTCCGGTGGAAGGAGTTGCGTGATGTTCACGGCCGAAGAACGGGACCTGGTCCGGAACCGGCTGGTCGCGTGCGCCGAAGCCGACGTCGCGATCACCGGCGCCGCGTTCACCGGCTCGCACGCCAGCGGAGACGCCGACCGCTGGTCCGACACCGATCTCGTGCTGGCCGTCCGCGGCGAGCTCACCCCGGTGGCGGACCGGTGGACGCGATGGCTCTACCAGGAGCTAGGCGCGCAGCACCACTGGGACCTGACCGCCGGGCCGCCGATCATCCGCGTGTTCTTGTTGCCGGGCTGGCTCGAGATCGACCTGACCTTCACAGCACAGGACCGGTTCGGCCCGCGCGGCCCGCAATGGCGGACCATCTTCGGCCAGCCGCAGCCATTTGAGCCCTTCCCCGCACTGGACCCGCAGCAGCTGGCCGGGCTGGTCTGGCATCACGCGCTGCATGCCCGCATCTGCATCGAACGCGGCCGCCGGTGGCAAGCCGAGCACTGGATCAGCGCCATGCGCGACCACGTGATCACGCTGGCCTGCCTGCGGCTCGGCTATCCCGCTCACTACGCCAAGGGCGCCCACCTGCTGCCCGAGAACCTGACCGCGCCGCTGGAGACCACGCTCGTGCGCTCACTGGCCGACCCGGAGCTGCGCCGCGCCCTGGCCGCCACCATCAACGTCGCGACCGGCGAACTCGAGCGAGCCGATCCAGCGCTCACGACCCGCCTGCGGCCCATGCTCACCGAACTGGCGGGCTCGGACCACGGCCCGGCGGCGACGGACGTGTGACGCGGCGAGCCTGAAGGGCAGGAAGGTCCCGATAACCTGCTCGGGTAGGGTGCGCGCCGTGTCCAGCTATTGTGCGGCTGGCGCCGTCGTTGTTGGAGCTGCGAGGGAACGCGCCGGAGCTGGGCCGGGGTCGATTCCCGGAGACCCGGCTAGGTGGCGGTGAGGAAGCGAAGATGCGATATGAGCCCTGAGGAGTTCCGGGCGGCCGGTCATGAGCTGATCGATTGGATTGCGGACTACCGGGCCAGGATCCCGCAGCTGGCGGTTCAGGCGCAGGTGGGACCGGGTGAGGTGGCGGGCAAGCTGCCGGGCCGGGCCCCTGAGGAGGCCGAGCCGTTCAGCCGGGTGCTGGCCGACCTGGAAGGCATTGTCGTCCCGGGCGTGACCCAGGTGCAGCATCCTCGCTACTTCGGCTGGTTCCCGTCCAACGCGTCCCTCCCTTCCGTACTAGGAGACCTGGCCACCTCCGGGCTCGGAGCGCTCGGGATCACCTGGCAGTCCGCCCCTGCGCTGACCGAGGTCGAGGAAGTCGTCGTTGACTGGCTGCGCGAGCTGACCGCGCTGCCCGCCTCCTGGAAGGGCGTCATCCAGGACACGGCTTCCAGTGCGTGCCTCGTGGCCCTGCTCGCGGCCCGCGAGCGCGCGACGAACTACTCCGAGGTGCGCGGCGGGATGCAGGCCGAGAGCGTGCCGCTGACGGTCTACACCACGCAGCACGCGCACTCCTCGATCGGCAAGGCCGTTGCCCTGGCCGGCTACGGGCGGGACAACCTGCGGTTCGCCGATGTCGACCCGGTCACGTACGCCATGCGTCCCGAATCGCTGGCTTCGGTACTGGAGGCTGACGTGGCCGCAGGCCGGCGCCCGGCCGCCGTCGTGGTCAACGTCGGCACCACCGGCACCACGGCCGTGGATCCGCTCGCGCAGATCGTCCCGCTGGCCCGCGAGTACGGGATGTGGGTGCACGTCGATGCGGCGATGGCCGGCTCGGCCTTGCTGCTGCCGGAGATGCGCTGGCTGGTCGACGGCGTGGAAGGCGCTGACTCACTGGCCTGGAACCCGCACAAATGGCTGGGCACCGTGCTCGACTGCTCGCTGCTGTACGTCGCCGATCCCGGACACCTGATCCGGGTCATGTCGACCAACCCGTCTTATCTTCGTTCCACCGTCGACGGCGAGGTGACTCAGTACAAGGACTGGGGCATCCCGCTCGGTCGGCGGTTCCGCGCGCTCAAGCTGTGGTTCCACCTTCGACTCGACGGAGTTGAGGCCATCCGGGCCAGGCTGCGGCGCGACCTGGACAACGCCCGCTGGCTCGCCGAGCAGGTCTCGTCGACGCCGGGGTGGCGTGTCCTGGCCCCGGTCAACCTGCAGACCGTCGTGCTCAGGCACGAGCCCACGGGCACCGTCTCCGACGATGGCGTGGTACTGGACGCGGACGCGCTGAACGCGCACACGCTTTCCTGGGTCGACTCGGTGAACGCGTCCGGCGCGGCTCTGCTAACCCCGTCCCTGCTGGACGGCACCTGGTCGGTACGGGTCTCGATCGGAGCCGAGTCCACCGAACGCCGGGACGTCGAGGAACTGTGGTCTCTGGTCCAAAAGGCCGCCGAGAAAGCGGATGGCAGACTGTCGGCATGACCGGATCTGACCCGAAGGGGGACCTTCACGATTACCTGCAGGAGGCCCGCGACGCCGTGCTCTGGAAGCTCGACGGGCTCTCCGAATACGACATCCGCCGTCCGCTGGTGCCGACCGGTACGAACCTGCTTGGCCTGGTTAAGCACCTGGCCAGCGTGGAGTTCGGCTACTTTGGCGACGTCTTCGGCCGGCCTTACGACGAGCCGCTGCCGTGGATGGCCGAAGGCGCCGAGGCCAACGCGGACATGTGGGCGACCGCCGACCAGTCGCGCGAGGAGATCGTCGGGCTCTACCGGCGGGCGTGGGCGCATTCGGACGCCACGATCAGCGCCCTGGCCCTGGACACGATCGGCCGCGTGCCCTGGTGGGGGGCCGATCATAACGAGGTGACGCTACACAAGGTCCTGGTGCACATGATCGCCGAGACGCACCGGCACGCCGGGCAGGCCGACATCGTCCGCGAGCTCATCGACGGGGCCGCCGGGCTGCTCCCCGGCAACGACAACCTGCCGCCCCGCGACCGGGCCTGGTGGGAGAGCTACCGGGCCCGGCTGGAGCGTGTAGCGCAGGAGGCCGGCCAGGGGTGATGCCCCGTCAGGCGGGCCAGGTCCGCCGGGCGAGTCGTTACGCCGGGGGGTCGGCGGGCCAGCGGGCCTGCCGCAGCTGGCGCTTGGTGGCGCAGTACGCCACTCCGACGGCCTCCGTGGCCGCCAGGGTCAGCATCGCGGCCTGGGCCGGGACGAACTGCAGCAACAGCCCGCAGCCCGCCAGGCCTGCGGGTATGCCCAGGCCGATCAGCGTCATGAGCGCGGCGACGACCCGCCCGCGCTGCTCGGGCGGCGCCTGCCTGATCACGAGGATGTCAACCAGAACCCGGATGGCGGGTACGCCGAGCATGACGGTGAACAGCAGACCCGCCACCCACCACGGGCCGAACGGCAGCGCGAGCAGCGCCAGGATCACTACGTCCAGCAGGCACATGGCGAGCATGAGCACACCAGGCCTGAGCCTGTGCAAGATCGTGACCAGAGGCGCCCCGGCCAGGCCGCCGGCCGCGCCCGCGCCGAGCGCCAGCCCGATCATGCCCGGCGGCACCGCCTGGTGACGCAAGATCACGATGATGATCAGGTCAAGTCCGGCGCCGATCGTGTTCACGAACATGATCAGCAGCGTCGCCGCCCGCAGTACCGGCTGGTCCCAGAGCGTGCGCAGGCCGACCAGCATGCTCCCGGACTCGGCGGTGGGCGATGCGGCCTCCGCCCGCCCGCCCGGCCTGGCCGGGCGCCTCGTTCCACCCGGCACGATGGTCATCAGGGCCGCGGCGGCCAGCGCCACCAGGAAGGACCCCGCGGTGAACATAAAGGGCAGCGCGTGCGCCAGCGCGTGAACCCCGTAAAGCGCGCCGCCGATGGCCGGCCCGGCCAGGGCCGCGCCGTTGATCCTGACCTCGTCCTGCGTGAGCGCCCTGGTCAGCTGCTCAGGTGCCACCACCGAACGCGTCAGCAGCAGTCCCGCCGCTCCCTTGATCCCCTGCCCGACGCCGAGGAGCACGGCGGCGGCGAGCAGCAGGGGCAGCGACAGCCAGCCGGTGACCAGTGCCACCACGACCGCTGCGGTAACGGCCGCCCGGGCGGCCTCCGTCACGATGACGATCGTGCGGCAGTCGTACCGGTCGGCCAGCGCGCCGGCTGGCAAGCCCGCGGCCAGCATCCCGACGGCCTGGACCGCCGCGAACAGCCCGGCCAGGGCGGGGGAGCCGGTCATGGCCAGGATGATCAGCGGGTAGGCGACGTCCGCGACCGAGACACCCACGGTGGAGGCGGTCATCCCCATCCACAGCGTCTGGAACTGCACGTTGCGCCGAAGCGGCGGCGCGATCGCAGTCCGCGATTCGTTCTGCACCGCAGCGGTGGCTGTTGCGGAGGTACCCATCGCCTGACCTTTCACCTTGTCACAATCATTCACGATTACATGAATGATGACATGATCGTGAGTATGTGGCAAGATGTCTCCATGGAAAAGTCCCCGGCGGAGGCGGCGGCGGAGGCAGGTCCGCAAGCGGTCAGGACCGTGAACGACGTCGAGGCGCTCAAGGCGATGGCCGACCCGACCCGGCTGGCGATCCTGGCCGCCCTGATGAAGTCGGGCCGTGACCTGCCGGTCATGTCGGTCAAGGAACTGGCCGCGGAACTCGGTGAGCCGCAGACCAAGCTCTACCGGCACGTAAAGCAGCTTGAGGCGGCCGGCCTGATCAGGGTGGCCAGCACTCGCCTGGTGTCAGGCATCCTTGAGCAGCGGTATCAGGCCTGCCAGCGGGACCTGACGCTCGCCCGCGGCTTCCTCTATGAGCACGCCGACGAGTCCGAGCTGGTGGTGCAGGCGGTGCTCGAGCGGTATTTCGACGGCTTCAGGGCCGCGTTCCGGGCGGACCGGCTGCCCGGGAACGAGACCCCGGCCGAGGAGCCCTACCGCAAGCCGGTGCTGTTCTTCTCCGACCTGAGGGTCTCGCCTGCCAAGGCCGCCGAGCTGGTGAGCAAGCTTCAGGAGATCATGGACAGCCTGAAGGATGCCGAAGACCCGGACGGCGTGTCGATGAATCTCCTGCTAGGCTGCTACGTCCCGGTCGAGGAGGGCGGCCGCTGACCGCCTCAGGGCTGGAACTGCACGTACCCGTACGGGGGCAGCGCGGTGGTGCTGGCGATGACGCGTCGCGCGGCGTTGAGCCAGGTCAGGCGCGATAGCCGGAGCGGGCCGGGGACGATGAACGCCGCGTACTTCCTCCCGTCCACGACCCGCGGCGTCGCCAGCTCGGATGACCCGTTGGAGAGAGCCGCCTCAAGGTGAGCGGTGCCCGGACTCACCTGAACGGCGTACCCGGTGGCACCCGAGGCGGGCTGGCTTGGGTCGCGATAAGAGAAGCCGAGCGGCAGCGCCACGATGGTTTCCGGGCCGTCTGGCGTGCCGACCGGGCCGCAGGCGCCCGTCTGATCGCTGCCGAGCGAACCTGATGCGCTGAACGAGTAGCAGTCTCCGCCGGTTCCGAACATGACCCGTATCGACCAGCCCTGCCCGGAGATGTGCCCGGCGGCCACGAGGCCGGACGCGGCCTCACCGGGGACCGGGCCGGTGTTGACCCACATGCCCGCGCTCTGGGGGGTAACTGCCGTAGCGGGCGGCTTGGTGGCCAGGGCCGGCATGGCAAAGTCGGCCGGCCAGCCTGGCGGCGGGTTAGCCACGGTGATCCGGGGTGCCCGCGCCAGCGAGTACGCGAAGCCGGCGACGTGATACCGGTACCCGCAGGCGGCCACGTTGACCGCCGGGACGTCCTGGCGGCCGTTGATGATGATCCCGCGGATATCGGCGGGCAGCTGGATGAACCCGAAGCCGACCCCGGGAAGCAGAGCTCCCAGAGCCACGGCGGCGCCGTAGCCCGCATCGGGGTAAACCGGGTCGGCGTCGGTCCCGTTGAGGACGATCGCGGGCAGGCACCGATGGCCCGGGTCGGCGATGTCCTGGACGGCCAGCCGCCACGCGTGCCCGTCGACGGTCCCGCGGGCGATCACCCCGCCGGGTGCCGCCGGGCCGGTGCGAGCCGCGGCCGGAGAGGCCGACTGGCGGCCGTCGTGCAGCGCCAGGGTGGTCACGGCGATGATCCCGGCGAGGCCGACGCCGACTACGGCGGCCCCCGCGCGCCGCAGGCGGATGCTGTTGCCCCGCCGGACGATCCCATCAAGCGGAACGATCGATGGCTGGACGGCCCGCAGCAGGTCATCCACGCGCCGCCGCAGTTCGGTGTCCTCGGTTACGGTCACCACTCATCACCTTCTCCGAAGACCGGGTTGGCGCGCAGCGTCGCCAGCGCGCGCGACAGTTGGCTGCGCACCGTGCCTGGCGAGCAGCCCAGGGCGGCGGCGATCTGCGCGTCGGTCAGGTCATCCCAGTAGCGAAGCACGATGACGGCACGCTGCCGGGGCGGCAGCTGCCGCAGCGCCGCCAGCAGGGCGGCCCGCTCTCCGACCAGGTCGGCGGGACCCTCCACCGCCATCTCCGGCGGGTCGCCGGGCTGCTCAGTCACCCGGCGCTTGCGGAACCTGCGGTTGCTCGCGTTCACCAGGATGCGGCGAAGGTAGGCGTCCGGGTCGGCCGCCCCGCTGACCCGGCGCCAGGCTACGTACGCCTTGGCCAGGGCGGTCTGCGCGATGTCCTCGGCCGTCCAGCGGTCTCCGGTGAGGCCGAACGCCAGCCGGACCAGGCCCGGCCACCTGGATGCCGCGAACGCGCTGAAGTCCTCGTCGTCGCCGAGGATGAGGTCAGGAACGGCGGCAAGCTCGTCGCGAGGTTCGGTCACCACCGGCTCCACACCATGTAAGAGCACCTTGGGCCGGCTGAACGTTGCACGGACCGAGTAGGACTCCCGCAAGAACGCCCTGCGGATGAGAATGGACTATGGACGAGCGTGAGGATCTCAGCTGGCAGGCCTTCGGTGAGGCGTCCCGGGAGCTCGCGAAGGTCATCGCGGCCGACGGATTCGAGCCCGACCTGATCCTGTCCATCGCGCGCGGCGGCCTGTTCCTGGCCGGGGCTCTCGGGTACGCGCTGGCCGTGAAGAACCTGCACGTCATGAACGTCGAGTTCTACGACGGGGTCGGCAGCACGCTCGACATGCCGGTCATGCTGCCGCCCGTGCCCAGCGCAGTGGACTTCTCCGCCAAGAAGGTGCTCATCGCCGACGACGTCGCCGACTCCGGGCGGACCATTGAACTCGTCCACACCTTCGTCAAGGACCAGGTGGAAGACGTGCGGTCCGCGGTGATCTACGAGAAGCCCCGCTCGGTGATCAAGTGCGATTACGTCTGGAGGCGTACCGACCGCTGGATCAACTTCCCCTGGAGCTGCGAGGGTCCCGTCGTCCAGCGGGTCGGCCAAGTCCTCGACGCGTGACCAGGCCGCGGCTCAGCCCAGACCTCAGCTCAGCTCAGACCGGGTGACGGGTGGGTTCGGTGGTGTACTGGCGGCCCGTAGTTCGTCCATCGTGCCGTCCAGGCGCGCCGTCGGCAACTCGATATGTTACCTTTGAGGATATTTCGTAGCGTGTTAAAGAATAAATTCAAATAGATTAGCGAGCACTCGAGTGGGCAGCCTGTGGTCTGTTAGCGAGCACTGTCACCGGGGCTGCTGCAGTCCCGGTTCGGCCAGGTCGATGAGGCGCTCGATGCAGGATCCGAAGATGTCATCCTGGCTGCGCGGCGGGCCGGCGGCGGCGAGGGCCGCGGCGAGATTGGGATAGCGGCCGCTGGCCGCCGCCCGGGCGAAGGCCTGGACCTGCGCGGCGTTCTGCTGCACCGTGCTGGCCGGTGCTGCCTGCTCAGCGGAAAACGGCGTACGGTACACGCTGAAATGACGGGGACCACGGCGTGCCCGCGGCCGGCGATACGACAGGCAGGACAGCACATGAAGACCATGTCCGCGACCATCCAGATCGACGCCCCGCCGCAGGCCGTGTGGGCGGTCCTGACCGACCTGGGCCGCTACCCCGAGTGGAACCCGCTGTTCCGCGAGGCATCCGGGCAGGTCGCCGTCGGGAACAGGATCACGCTGCGGAGCGTCCACCCGGCCAACGGCCGCCTGATGACCGTCAGGCCGAAGATCACCGTCGCCGACCCGGACGCGGAGCTGAGGTGGGTCTCCAGCCTGCCGGGCATCATCAGCGGCGAGCATCGCTTCGCACTGACCCCGGCAGACGGCGGCACCCGGCTGGAGCAAAGCGAGACCTTCCACGGCCTCCTCACCGCCTTTTCCGGTAGAACCTTCGCCCGGGCCGAGGCGAGCTTCCGCGCGCTTAACGAGGCCCTCAAGAACCGGGCAGAGGGCAGCTGACACGACCCTGCGCCGGTCCGCAGCACATACCAAGCGCCAGCGACCAACGGCTGCGGCCGTCCCGGTGATCGCGGTAGATCATCCGGTCGGTCAGCATCATAGGGACGGCAGGGCGATGGCTACGGCGAACGGCGGGCCGCCTCCAGGGCGAGCACCGCGACGTGCAGGGAGGTCCGCGATTCGGCCGACCTCAGGTCGGTGCCCAGGATCCGCTCGATCCGGCGGAGGCGCTCGTAGAAGGTGGGCCTGGCCAGGTGGGAGGCCTTGGCCGCCTCCGCCTTGTTGCCCCCGGCGGCCAGGTAGGCGGCCAGCACGCCGACGAGCCCGCTGTCCGGTTCAGCCGCGAGCAGCGCGCCGAGTTCCCGCTCGACGAACGTCTGCAGCCGCGGGTCGTCGCGGAGCAGGTGCAGCAGCCCGCGCAGGCGCAGGTCGGGCAGCCGGTAGAACGGCGGCGCGGCTGGCCGGGCCGCGAGACCGGCGGGATCGCGCGGATCCCGGACGTCCGGGCGCTCGGCCGCCACGTCGGCGACCTGGCTGGCCTCGAGGAACGAGCGGCGTACGTCCCTGATCGAGCCGACCGCCTCGCCGACCCCGATCACCAGCCCGTCGGGGTCGGGGCCGAGCCGTTCATGGACCCGGGTGGCGAGCCTGGTCAGCACCTCATCGGGCCCGGCTCGCACGCTGAGCGAGAGCATGGCTCCGGCGCGGGCGTCATCGAGCGTCCCGACCAATGAGGGGATGCGCTCGGCCCGGCACGCGGCGGCCGCCGCGTCGGCGAGGTCGAGCACCCGGGCGTGGGCGGAAACCCCGAGCGCCCCCAGCGCCGCGCCCGGCCCAGCCGTCTCGCGGAGCCTGAGCACCATGGCGATGAGCTGGCGCCCGTCGACAGGCACGCCGAGGGCCCGCGAGCGGACCGCGGCTTCGGCCGGATCCGCGTGCGCCTGTGAGATGATCCCGCTGATCAGCGTCCGGTGCGCCTGCCGCTCCAGGCTCTCGCTGTGCCGCGTGAGCAGCCGGCCGAGCGCCAGCGTAGTGGCCGTCCGCTCGAGGAGCACGGTGTCCGTGGCGGTCGGCGGGCGATCGCAGACCAGGATCACCCGTCCCCAGTCCTCGCCGCGCGCGCCCACCGGCGTCACGAGCCAGCCCGACGCCTCGTCGTAGGCCGTCCGCCTGGACCCGGGAGCACGGCCTGCGGGGAGCCCGGAAGGCCGGGAACCCGCGGGACTGAGCGCGCGGCTGCGCCTGGCGAATCCGGCCAGCAGCCGGGCCGGGTCGGCGCTGCCCGGCTCGCAGGCCAGCACCCGGTGCGCGAGGTCGGCCAGGATCACCGGCCGGCCGGCCAGGATCGCGGCCTGGCGCACGATCTCGTCGGGCGACGCGCCCGCGACGGAAAGCTCGGTGAAGACCTCGTGCAGGCGCTCCGAGGCGCGCAGTTCCTCGAGCTGCGCGTCGATGATCAAGGCGTGGACCGCCTCGGTGATCTCGACGAAGGGAACCTCGCGCTCGAAGGCGATCAGCGTCAGGCCGCAGTCCGCCGCCGCCCTGACCAGCGCGGCGGGCAGCGTCCCCACGTACCGCCGGCCGAGTTCCACCGCCAGCGCGCTCACCCTGGCCCCGGCCAGGTCCGCCGCGTACCGCGCGAGCAGCGCGGGATCAGACGGCAGCGCGATCCCGGTGGTCAGCACGAACTCGCCGCCCTGCAGCAGGTGCGCCGCGTCCGCGAGCTCCAGGACGTGAACCCAGCGGACCCGCGCGCCCAGGCCCTCAAAACCGGCCAGCACCTGCGGGCTGCCGCGTCTGATGACGTCCAGGCCGAGGAGGTCACCCACAGTGGGAAGCACGAAGATACTATATGTAAAACCAAGCCCAAGACGCCTTACATGATGTCGGTTCCGCTGACCACGAGGAATCCGAAAGACTAAGAGGCATGTCTGAGCTTCTCGCCCGCCATCGCGCGGTCATCCCGAACTGGGTCGGGATCTACTACGACGAGCCCATCGAGATCGTCAGCGGCCAAGGCTGCCGCGTCACCGACGGTCAGGGCCGAACCTACCTGGACTTCTTCGCCGGCATCCTCACCAACATGCTCGGCTATGACGTACCCGAGGTACGCGAGGCGGTCCAGCGCCAGATCGCCTCCGGCGTCGTGCACACCTCGACGCTGTACCTGATCCGCAACCAGGTCGAGCTGGCCGAGAAGATCGTCAAGCTGTCGGGCATCGCCAACGCGAAGGTATTCTTCACCAACTCCGGCACCGAGGCGAACGAGACCGCGCTCCTGGCCGCCCTGACGGCGCGCAACGCCAGCCTGGTGCTCGCGATGCGCGGCAGTTACCACGGACGCTCGTTCGGCGCCGTCTCCGTGACCGGGGTAGCGGCGTGGAAGATGTCGAGCCACGATCCGTTCGGCGCTCATTATCTGCATGGCACGGACCGGAGGCTTCCCGCCTACCGGCATATGTCAGACGAGGAGTACATCAACGCCTGCGTGGACGACCTCCGGGCCCTGCTGTCGGCTGGCATCCACCCCGCCGACGTCGGCTGCCTGCTGGCCGAGCCGGTGCAGGGCGTGGGCGGGTTCACCATGGCCCCCGACGGGCTGTTCGCGGCGTACAAGGAAGTCCTCGACGAGCACGGCATCCTGATCGTCTCCGACGAGGTGCAGACCGGGTGGGGGCGCACCGGCGAGCACTTCTGGGGCATCTCGGCGCACGGGATCACCCCGGACGCGATGACGTTCGCCAAGGGCCTGGGCAACGGCTTCGCCATCGGCGGCGTGGTCGCCCGCGGCGAGCTGCTCGACGGGATCCGCGGCAACGGCATCTCCACCTTCGGCGGCAACCCGCTCGCCACCGCGGCGGCCAACGCCACCCTGGACTACGTGCTCTCCCACGACCTGCAGCGCAACGCCGCCGTCGTAGGCCGGATCATCATCGACGGGCTGCGCGAGGCGGCCGGCACGCTGGACATCGTAGGCGAGGTGCGCGGCAAGGGCCTGATGTTCGCCGTCAACCTGGTCGACCCGGCCACCGGGAAGGCGAGCCCGCCGCTGGCGGCCGCAATGCTCGAGGCGACCCGCGAACGCGGCCTGCTGGTCGGCAAGGGCGGCCTCTACGGGCACACCCTGCGGATGGCGCCGCCGCTGACGCTGAGCGAGGCCGAGGCGAAGGAAGGCCTCGGGATCCTCATCGACGCCCTCACCGCGGTCAACGAGGAGACGAAGGCGCAGTGAGCAAGCAGGCGAGCGACGCGCCCGTGGGCGCGGAGAAGCGAGCAAATAAGCACTGCACCCACTGGATCGGGGGCAAGCCCTGGGACGGCGAGTCCGAGCGCCGCGGTGACATCTACGACCCGGCGACCGGGCAGGTCACCGGTCAGGTCGACTTCGCTAGCCCGGCCGAGGTGGACCTGGCCGTCGCGGCGGCTAAGGACGCGTTCTGGTCCTGGCGGCGCATCTCGCTGTCCAAGCGCGCCACGGTGCTCTTCGCGTTCCGCGAGCTCGTCCGCGACCACGCCGTCGAGCTCGCCAAGCTGATCACCGACGAGCACGGCAAGGTGGCCACCGACGCCGCGGGCGAGGTATCACGGGGCCTGGAGGTCGTCGAGTTCGCCTGCGGCATCCCGCACCTGCTCAAGGGCGGGTACTCGGAGAACGTCTCCACCGACGTCGACTCGTACTCGATCCGCCAGCCGGTGGGCGTGGTCGCGGGCATCACTCCGTTCAACTTCCCGGCCATGGTGCCGATGTGGATGTTCCCGCTCGCTATCGCGTGCGGCAACACCTTCGTGCTGAAGCCCTCGGAGAAGGACCCGTCGGCGTCGCTGCTGCTCGCCTCGCTGTGGGCCGAGGCCGGGCTGCCGGACGGCGTGTTCAACGTGGTCCAGGGGGACAAGGTGGCGGTGGACGCCATCCTCCAGCACCCCGATATCGCCGCGGTCAGCTTCGTCGGCTCCACGCCGATCGCGCGGTACGTGTACGAGAACGGCACCAAGGCGGGCAAGCGCGTGCAGGCCCTCGGCGGCGCCAAGAACCACATGGTGGTCCTCCCGGACGCCGACCTCGACCTGGCCGCCGACGCGGCGGTGTCGGCCGGCTTCGGCTCGGCGGGGGAGCGCTGCATGGCGATCTCCGCGGTGGTCGCCGTCGACCCGATCGGCGACGATCTGGTCAGCCGGATCTCCGACCGGATCTCGGAGCTACGGGTCGGGCCGGGCTCCGACGCACGGTCCGAGATGGGGCCGCTGGTCACCGGGCCGCACCGGGACCGGGTCGCGTCTTACCTGGACAGCGGGGTGCGCGAGGGCGCCACGCTCGCCGTCGACGGCCGGCTCCACCCGGTGCTCGGCGAGGGCACGGCGGATGGCTTCTGGCTCGGGCCGAGCGTGCTCGATCACGTCACGCCGGAGATGAGCGCCTACACCGACGAGATCTTCGGCCCGGTGCTGAGCGTGCTCCGCGCGCCGTCCTACGAGGCCGCGGTCGAGCTCGTCAACGCCAGCAGGTACGGCAACGGCACGGCCATCTTCACCAACGACGGGGGAGCGGCGCGCCGGTTCGTGTCCGAGGCGGAGATCGGGATGGTCGGCGTGAACGTGCCGATCCCGGTGCCGATGGCGTACTACTCGTTCGGCGGCTGGAAGGCGTCGCTGTTCGGCGACACGCACGTGCACGGCACCGAGGGCGTGCACTTCTACACCCGGGGCAAGGTCGTCACCTCCCGCTGGCTCGACCCGAGCCACGGCGGTGTCAACCTCGGCTTCCCGGTCAACACCTGACCACCACTCCGCCCCGAGGAGCGGAGATTCACGCCTGTCTCGCCGCTTCCCGGCGCGGCTTCGGGAGTTTCTGCTTCGCCGACGAGCGGACTGACGCAAGCACGCCGCAATCGCGGGTCGATGCCGCGCTGGCACGCTGCTGCTTAAGGTGGGTGCACCAGGGCCACTGTAGGGGGGCGGGAAGAGATGAACGGGCTCTGGCTCCGATCACCCATCGGAACACCGGGGCGCGATCTGCCCGGTACGCCCTGCCGCCGCGGTCAGCGCCTGGCATATCCCCGCAGAGGGCGGCCCTGATCTGGGAAATCGGCGCGCAGTCCGGTGGCGGGCGAGCGGGCGCCCGGGCAGCACGGCGCGGCTCCGGGGGAAGGTTGTGCCTTTGCCTCTAAGCGCAACTGTGCGGATTGAGAGCTATACGCTCCCGCCTCGGTCGCACCCGGCCCGGCCCGGGCGGAGGGGTTTACCGGACCAGCTCGAAGGCAGCCCGGATGATGGCCTGTAGCCTGGGCACGGCCGACTCCACGGGCAGTGCCGCCGCCGGGTTGCTGAGCATCACTACCACCACGAAGGTCTGGCCTTCGCTGTCGGTGGCCCAACAGCCCGAGGCCAGCATCCCGGGCTCGAAGCCGCCCTCAGACCCGACGGTGGGCCACCGCGCCGGGTCGAGTCCGAGGCCGCCGTCGTTGGCCGACAAGATCGGCCCGAGGGGGGCCAGGGCGGGCTGGGCCGCGAGCTGCGCCAGCGCGGCGTAGGCACGGCCGATGTCCTCCGGCGAGGCGAACCATCCGATGGAGCCGATGTGGCGGGGTTCCGGCCATGCCGGGAGCAGGCTGTGCGCCTGGGCCTGGCTGAGCGGCACGGGGTCCACCGAGGCGGCCAGGAACTCCGCGCGCTGGCCCGGGGCCAGGCTCAGGTACTGGTTCGCCAGGTCCGGGTAGCCGGCATCTTTCAGGACGAAGAACTCCCGGGTGGTCAGGAACGGGACGTTCAGCGCGGCATGGCCGGACCAGCGCCGGGCCTGCGCCTCCACGACAGTCCGGCCCAGCAGGCGGATCAGCATGTCGGCCGCGGTGCCGTCGCTGACCGAGATCATCTTGGCCGCCGCCTGCCGCACCGGCAGCCGGGTTCCGGCCGGAACGTCCTGCAAGGACAGGCTGCCCGGGGCCTTCACCGCGTCGGTCACGGTCAGCTCCTGGTCCCAGGACACCCGCCCGGCGGCGATCTCGCCCGCGAGCGCGCCGAGCACGAACAGCTTGCACATCGACCCGATGGGCCGGGCGGTCGAGGACGCCACCTGGTGGATCGGGGTGCAGGTCCCCCCGGGTGACACGCGGGCGGCCAGGAAGCCGGCGTCGGGAGCCAGCGCGGCCAGGTCCCGGTCGACCTCGTCCCAGCTGCCCGGCGGCGGCTGATACGGCCGCAGCAGCAGGCCGCTGATCAGCCCGGCGCCGTCGACCGCGACGGTCACCGTGACCTTGACGTCGCCGAACGCGGCCACCGCGATCAGCGAGACCGGATGGTCCGCGTCGGAGAGCAGCCCGGCCAGGGACGCCCCCGCGGGCGCCTGCAGCTCCGCCAGGTGGGAGTTGAGTTCATCCGGGCCGATCTGCGCCAGGAAGGCCGGGGCGAAGTGGGCCTGGATCACCTGCCGGGACCACGGGACACCAGCCACGGCGCCGAGGAACCAGGCCAGCTGCCTGCCCACCGGGGTATCGGGAACGGCCGCCGGGCCGGACGCCGGCAGGGAGGAGGCCGCAGCGGGATACGGCGTGAACCCGAGCACAGCGATCAGACCCGCGCCGTCGACCACGATGGCCACCGTCCGCTTCAGGTCGCCGAACGCGGCCGCCGCCCGGAGCGCGACCGGGTCCTCGGACGGACCTTGCCAGAGCACCCCGAGCAGGGACGCCCCCGAAGGCGCCTGCAACGGCGCCAGGGACGAGTTGATGTCATCCGGGCTGATCTGCGCCAGGAAGCCGGAGTTGAAATGAGCCTCGATCACCTGCCGGGGCCAGGGCAGATCGGCCACGGCGCCCAGGAGCCAGGCCAGCTGCCTGCCCACCGGGGCATCAGGAACGGCCGCCGCGATGAACGCCGGCGGTGCGGAGCCCGCGGCGGCGGCCCGGCCCTGCCCGGCCAGCTCGCGGGCGCTGAGTCCGGCCGCGCCGATGTCCGCATCCCCGGCCACCGCGGCGGAATTGCCGGCACCGCGCGGGGCGGTGTCCTGGTCTTCAATCGCGCCCGGATCGCCGGCGGCGGCGCCCTGGCGGGAGTCCTTCACCGCGTGCCCGGCCACGCTGTCCGGCTCACCGGTCGCGGCCATACGCTCGTCGATGGCGACCTTCCGGGTCTCGTCCTCAGTCATGATCAGCTCTTCCCCAGGGGGTGCCCGCGGCTCATACCTGACGCGCCCACCGTGCCCCGGGACGGTCGGACCGCGCGCGTGCGGCCATCTGCGCCTGGTGCTGGTGCTGGGCCTGCGCGAGGCCGTGCTGCTTGAAGAACGCGGTGGAGGCCGGGAGCCACAGCAGCCCTGCCGCGGCCAGGCCGATCAGCCAGTTCAGCACGGAAAGGGCCAGGCTGGGCACCGTCATGCCGGCCACGTGCCCGGGACCCCCGAGCCCGAGCGCGGTGGCCAGGGCCAGCGTCACCAGGCCGAACAGCACCGTGGAAAAGATGCGCGCCCCGTTCCGGCCCTGGCCGTTCGCCCGCGCCATCCACAGCCACAGCGCGGTCACGACCAGACCGCCCACGATCCGCACCGTGGCCAGCGTGACAAGCGAGAGGATCAGGCTGACGGCAGGGATGACCGCGCCCGCGCACATCAGCCGGACGGCCGCCCGGACCGACCGGGGCGCGCGGGGGCACAGCCGCAGCCACAGGCCGCTGCGGATCAGGTCCGCGGACCCGGCCAGGCCGGGCCGCCGCTGGCCGTCCCGGGCCCCGGCCATCAGCACCGCCAGGATCTCCGGCCCGTGCTCATCCCGGAACGCCCGCGGATACCAGGCCAGCCGCCGCCGGTAGGCCCGCTCCAGGTGCTCCTGATCGGTCATGTCGCCATCCCCCCTGCCACGTTCAGCCGCCGCAGCGCGGCGGCGGCATGCGCCTGCAGCCGGGCCGCCTCGGCGGCCAGCCGCCCGGTGCCCGCGGGCGTGAGCCGGTAATACCGGCGCAGCCGGCCGTCCACGACCTCTTCCCGGTCCACCCCGATCAGCCCGTCCGCGCGCAGCCGGTCCAGGGCGGTGTACAGCGTCCCCGCGCGCAGCCGGACCCGGCCGCCGGAGATCTGCTGGACATCGGTGATGATCCCGTACCCGTGCTGGCTGCCGTCGGCCAGCGCGGTGAGGATCAGGAAGGTTGCTTCCTGCATCGCACGTACTGCCATACCGACGTTATATACCGTTGGGCGAGCTATGACAAGTCCCCGAACCGGCCTGCCCCCGCCCCGGTCCGGACACCCCGGCCGGGCCCTGGCCAGCCGGCGGGGATACCGTGCGGCACCGGCGCGGGAGCTAGCCGCCCGGTCCGGCCTGGGCCGGCCCGCCGCTGACGGGTAGGGCTGGCACATGATGACCTCTCAGGCTGAGGACGCCGGGGCAGCGCAGCCCGGCCGGGCCTGCCGGGCTTATCAGCACGGTGCCAGCACGGCATTGACTCGCGATTACGGCGTGATTGCGCCGCACGCCAGAACGAGCAGCAAACGGCGGGTTCGCGGTCGCGGCGGCGGGCTACGGGATCGCTGGCCGTCAGCTCTCAGCAGGCGGGGTGCCCGGCGGAACCAGGCACGTCCAAGCCCTGCGCCCCGGCCCAGCGCAGCAGTTCCTGACCGGCGCGGTCGCGGCCCAGCGGGCCGTGCTCCATCCGCAGCAGCACGAGAAACCGGCCAAATAGCGCAAAGATCCCCTGCCACTCACCGCCGAAAGTCACATCCTCGCAGGACAGCCGACGAGTTATCAGGGATAAGGGGCCATTACCCCGGTATCTTCAGAATGAAATACGGTTTTATCCGCTGGCAGTTGATCCATCCGAGTTCAGACCGAACCGGCGCAGCCGCTCTGCTTCTTCGCCGCGGCCTTTCTGTATCAGTAGGTCAGCTAGTCGGTCAGCGTCCCTGGCCGCGCAGGAGCTGTTCGGCCTCGTCTAGGTCGCCGCGCCTGGCCAGCAGGTCGGCCAGCCTCCAGGCTGCGCCTTCGTCGTCGGCGTCGGCGGCCCGCCGGTACAGCGGGATGGCGTAGCAATACAGCAGCCTGCCTTCGGCTTCGTGGGCGAGTCGGCCACCATCCGCGGCAACGGTGCCTGCGCCAGTTCGGCAACCTCGGCCGGGCCTGCCGGGTGCACCAGCCACCAATCGGGTAGCGCCGCCTTCCACCGCCTCCACCGCGCACCGGGTCTTCCCTACCGATGACCCGCCTACCAGCAGCACGAACCCGCCGTGCTGCGCTGCGGCCGCCACTTTCGCCCGCACACCATGCTCGGCCGCGTCTACGTCCCGCGGCACGTACTTCGGCGGGACCTCCTCCGGCATCCCCGGCACGCTGATCGCCGCGTGTACCCCCAGAAACCGCGGATCGGCCTCGCTGACCCGCACTGCCCCGGCCGGACGCTGTGGCTCGACCTCCCGGCCCAGGCTTACCGCGTCTGCAACCGACGTCGGCGTGGTGGTGGCGACGAGGGCCACTAGCCGTGCAAGCATGCCCTCGACCCGCTGCCCTTGCAGGTGGGTTAGGTCATGGTTGAGCTGGTCGGCCAGCGGGGTCAGCGGCCCGCCGCCAGATCCGCGGACTACGATCTCCTGCACCAGGTGGCTGGTGACATGCTCCCCTCCGGAGGCCGCCTGGAAGGCATCAGAAGTGAGCACAGAGTATCGATTCAACGTCATACTGTTACTGCCTCGTTGCGTCACGCTCGTCAACTGGATCTCGCTGAGTGGCGTCCAAACCGCATACGGAACAGGGGGGAGAACGTGAGAATAGGGACGAGAGTCGGGCCGGTCTACGTGTCCACGGGTGTAGGCCGCGGCGGCGGCAGCATCATCGGGGCTCTCATACGGCTGGTCGTAGGTGCCCTTGTCATCTTCTGGCCGCTGATGCTCGGCCAGAAGGCCAGCGGGGGATACCACCCGTGGGTCTGGGCGATCGCGATCCCGTGGTGGCTCCTGCTCGCGCTAGTCGGCATTGGCCACCTGATATCGAGGGCCGAAGCGCGGAAGAAGGCCCAGGGTGCCCGGAGATCTGCAAGCACCCAGAAGTGAGTTGCTTAGGCCGACGGGCTTGCGCGACCCGGATTGTTTGCGGAACACGACGCTCGCGAGGAAGCCGAAGGCACGCTCGCTCAAGACCTGGCTTCCGAACAGAGCTTCGCCGGTGATCGTGAGCATCGAACCCACCCGTGATGAGTTCTCGCGCCCGATGCAGCTGAACTCACGGGGGAAACTGGGTGATAACCCGCTGTATCACCTGGTCCCCCGTGAGTTCAGCGCAACTGAAGGTTTCTCATCGCGAACTTGCGGCCGTTGGGGAGATGGGCGTCCCGATCAACGTGGGTTCGTGGCGTGTGTGGTGCGTCATTCAGGCCTGTGACATGGATTGGTGCAGGATCTTGAGCGTCATGGCACACGGTCGGCGCAGGGTTGTGCAGCCGGGCAACTGCAGCGGTCCCGCAGGCCCCAGCCGCCCCGGGAGTCCGGGACGGGCAGCGCGCCAGACGGCGGTGGTTCCGGGCAACCCCGATCTGCTCCGGCGCTAGTCCGGTCCTTCTGGGGCGCTGGCTGTCCGGCCTGGTCCTGCAACGCCCGGGCCGGGGCCAGCGCTGGCCTCAACCACGGAGATTCCCGGCGCCACCGCCGCAGTGACGGCGGCCAGCCGCTCACGGTCCAGCCGCAGGCCTTTATTCCGCCGGGTCGCCCCGGCTGCGACACCGGGGACCGGGCAGGAGGGATCCTGCTCGTTGCCGGACGGCAGGGCCGGGGCGCCCTCCCGGCGCCGGATCCCGATCCACGGGGCCGGGGTGCCGTCCTGGTAGCCGGTGTACAGGATGATCTGCTCCACGTCGTGCCACGGCACGAACGTGGCCGGGCGGGACGCCAGGGGGTAACGCTGACGGCTGAGGGTGATGCCCGCATAGTCGGCGCGGACGGTAGCCGGGCCGAAGAACGCGCTGGAGGGCGGGCGCCACAGCAGCCACACCACGGCCAGGCCGGTCAGCCAGTCCAGCAGGTCCAGCCACGGCCCCGCGAGGGCAAGGCTCCCAGTGATCAGGGCCAGTGTCTCCAGGATGAACAGCACCGTGGACAGGATGCGCGCCCAGTTCCTGCCCTGCCCGACCGCCCGCGCCATCCACAGCCACAAGGCGGCCGGGACCAGGGCGAGGACTGTCACCACCGTGACAGTGAGCGGGGTCGCGGTGAGGGGGTGCCCGAACGCCTTTCCGCGGATGTCACCCATGAAGGGCAGCTGGCCGAGCACCAGCGCGGCGCCGACGGCGGCCTCCCCGTACATGAGCTTGACCGCGCTCAGCACCGGCTTAGGCGCGGGAGCCGCAGGCAGCAGCAGGTCGACCGGCCGGCCGGCGGACGGACTGGGCTGGGCCGCGGCGGTCTGGGCGGCGGCCGCGGCGTATGTGGCCGGATCGGGGGTGATCGCGGCGACCAGCCGGGCGCGGGCCGCGTCCAGCTCGGCAGGTCCGGGCAGGAGCGTCTCCTGCGCCAGCTCCCGGAGCAGCTCCATCTCATTCATTGGCCGTGAGCTCCTCATACGTCGCCGCCGCCTCGGTACCGGCCAGGACCTGGCGGACCTTCGCGCGCGCCCGGTGCAGCCGGGACTGCACCGTCCCCACTGGGATGGCCAGCGCCCGGGCCACCTCCTGGTAGGTCAGCTGCTCCCAGGCGATGAGCAGCAGCACATCCCGGTCACCGGCGCTCAGCGCGGCCAGCGCCTCGGCCAGCAGCGAGCGCATCGCCTGGGCCGTGACATCGGCCGCCACCTTTTCGGCGTGCCCGGGGACCTCGGGCTCGGCCGCGGCGGCTTGCCGGATCCGGTACTGGCGGGCCTCGTCCCGGCGATGCTGGCCGACCAGGTTGGTGGCGATCCCGTACAGCCAGGGCCGGGCATCGGGGTGGCCGAGGTCGTACCGGTTCCGCTTGGCGAACGCGGCCAGGAACGTCTCGGCGACGAGGTCATCGGCGACCTGGCGGCCGGCGCGGCGGGCTAGGTAGCGGTGAATGTGCGGGGCGTGCCGGTCGAACAGGACCGCGAACCGCTCCGGCTCCCGCCAGGAACTCTCAATGACCGCAGCGTCACCGGCGGCGGCCGGTCCCCGGCGCCGCCTCATCGGCGGCCTTCCTTCATGTCCATATCCTTCCCGGTGCTGCGCAGGAACCGCCAGGATCGTCTTGGTGCCGTCTGCAGCTGCTCCCGCGGCGCGAGTTCGCGAACGCCGCCGCCCCGCCCGGTCAGCGCCGGGACAGCGGAGAGAACGGCGGCGGAACTCACACCAAGCGCTGCGGCTTGAAGAACGCGCTGGAGGCTCGGCGCCACAGCAGCCACACCACGGCAAGGCCGATCAGCCAGGCCGGCGCGACGGTGAGCACCTGTACGACGCCCCGGCTTGCGGTCAGCGGCAGCGTCGCCAAGACGAACAGCACCGTGGACAGGATGCGCGCCCAGCTCCTGCCCTGGCTGGCCGCCCGCGCCATCCACAGCCACAAGGCGGCCGGGACGAGGAAGGCGACTGTCACCGCACCGTGATGGCGAGCGGGGTCGCGGTGAAGGGGTGCCCGCCAGCGCTTTTCCGCGGATGTCACCCATGAAGGGCAGCGCGGCGATCAGGTTTGCGGCGCTGACGGCGGCGCCCCCGTACATGAACTTGGCCGCGGTCAGCACCGGCTTGGGCGCTGGAGGCTGCGGCGGCCCGGCGGGCGAGTAGGGCTGATACATGGTGACCCTTCCGGGAGCTCGGCAGGCTACATCTGTTATCCGCAACTGGCGCCCGACATGTTCACGGCCAGCGCGCAGCGCGGCGCCGCCTGCTGAGCAGTCACGGGGCTCTCCGTAGCCCAGCTCTCCAGCCCGGTGTGGGTGTTCCGTGCGACGTGCCTAACTCTCGTCTATGGGACGGGGCTGCTGAGAAGGTTGCGAGCGGCGTTGGCGTAGGCCATCGCGTTGGTGTGGTCAATGTTGAAGACCAGGGCAAGGTGGAGCGGGTCGGCGCCGGTGGCCAGGGCTTCGGCCAGGATCCGGTCGCGCCGGATGTGCTCCAGGGAGATGCCGCGCTGGTCCCTGCCGAGGTAGTCGGCGAGGTAGCTGGCGGAGACCGGCCCGGTGCCCAGGGCGCTTTTGCGCGTGATCAGGACGTGCCGGTTGGCGGTGCCGGGCCCGGTGGCGTGCCGGTAGTCAAGCCAGGCCAGCAGGGCGTTGCGGGTGAGCTCGCCGATCGGCTGCCGGTGCCCGGCGATGCTGATGCGCTGGTTGGGCAGATCGATGTCGTCCAGGGTGAGTTCGCGATGGTCCCAGGGCGGGCGGCGTGCACGGCCGCCAGGGCGATGGCCAGGCGCTGGGCGGGAGTGGCGGCTGCCTTCTGGACAGCCCGGATCTGCCCAGCAGTCATCGGCAGCACGGTGCGCCCGCCCCGGCCGCCGCGCAGGTGCCGGGTGGGGTCGGCGAATGTCAAGCCGCGTCGTTTGGCGAACCGGAACAGCGAGCGCAGCGCGGTGATGGCGTTGCAGCGGCCAGAGCCAACCCGCGCCTCCTCAACTTCACCAGGAACGATGAAAGATCATCTCAGGCGAGATGATCCACGGAGACTGAGGAAGGATCACAACGACACGCCGACAGCCGGCCAACTCCGCCAGCCCTGGTCCAGGCCCGATCCGCCCCGCCGTCGGCCACAGTCAAACCCAGGAACCCGCCGACTGTTGCTTAGTCGGAGATCAGGTGATGCAACTAGGGCCAATGTGGAGAGCGGGACAAAGTGGGGAGAGGGCAATGCCTTCCTTCTCGGTGCTGGCAGTGGCCAGGCAGTGCCCGGTGTGCCGTGGCCTGGCCGGGTCCTGCAGCGCCGGGGCCTTGGCGGTCAGGGCGTGCCGGGCAGATACTTGGACCGCCTGAGCAGCGCATCGCCGGTGAGCACCGAGGGCTCGTTAGGGCAGTGCGGCGATGGCGGGGAGGGGTGTTGAGCGAGGATTTCCCGACGCCGGCCGGGTTCCGGGCGGGCTCGCTACTGGCGGGGTACCGGCTGGAGGCCCAGGTCGGGACGGGCGGGTTTGCGGTGGTGTTCCGGGCCCGCGACGAGCGGCTGGGCCGGGTGGTGGCGCTGAAGATCCTCGCGCCGGTGCTTGCGGCGGACGGGACGTTCCGGCGGCGGTTCATCGCCGAGGCCCGGGCGGCGGCGGCCGTTGATGACCCGCACATCATCCCGGTGCATGAGGCCGGCGAGGCCGGCGGGGTGCTGTTCATCGCGATGCGGTTCGTCCAGGGCGGTGACCTGCGGCGGGTGCTGGAACAGGAGGGCGCGCTGCCGCCAGAGCGGGCGGCGGGGTTCATCTCGCCGGTGGCCTCGGCGCTGGATGCGGCGCACGCTGCCGGGCTGGTGCACCGGGACGTCAAGCCGGCGAACATCCTGGTGGATGCGCGGCCGGGCCGGCCCGACCACGTGTACCTGTCGGACTTCGGGGTGAGCAAGGGGGCGACGGCGTCAGTGAGCCTGACCGGGGGCGGGCAGTTCCTGGGCACCCCGGGTTACTCGGCGCCGGAGCAGATCCAGGGCCGGGCGGTGGACGGGCGGACCGATCAGTACGCGCTGGCCTGCGTGGCCTACCAGCTGCTGACCGGGGAGGTGCCGTTCAAGCGGGACCAGGGCATGGCGGTGCTGCTGGCGCACCTGTCCGAGCCGCCGCCGTCCCTGAGCGCGCGGCGGCCGGGCCTGCCCGCCGCTGCGGATGAGGTGCTGGCCCGGGGGATGGCGAAGGTCCCGGAGAAACGGTACGGGTCCTGCCGGGACTTCGCCGACGCGCTGCGTGAGGCGCTCGGCCTGGCGCCTTACTATCCCGCTGGGACGGCCCCCACGGCCGGTCACCCGCAAACCCAGATCGTCTCACCGCCGTCCAAGGTGCCCGGACTAGCCGCGGCCCCACTGCCCGCGGACGCAGTCCCCCGATCACGGTGACCGCGCCCTCACCGGCATACTCAGCGGTCGGCCAGGCCGGAGCCAGGCCGGACGCTGGCCTCACCGCTCCTTCAGGCGACGATGGGCAGCGTGCGGCGCCTCCTCCGGATGACGATCACCGCCGCGCGGTCACCGGCGGCCCGGGACCAGGCGGGAAGACACCACGAGCGCCCCGCCCGGGTCGCGCTATCAGGCGCCGATCGGTGATCACCGCCGCCACCGCCATAGGCATCGCCATCACCGGCCTGGTCATCGCGGTCATCACCATCTCCGGCACGCCCCATAGCTCTGCCGGGCCGCACTCCTCCGGCGCGCCTAACCGCTCCGCCAGCTCGCACGCCTCCGGCCCGCCCGGCAGCCTCCGCTGGACCTACATCACAGGAAGCCCCATCGACTCCAGCCCGGCGGTGGCGGGCGGCACCGTCTACGCCGTCGCCGGCGGCACGGTGTACGCGCTGGACGCCGCCACCGGGCAGGTCCGCTGGACCCACACCACCATCGGCCCCGTTGCCTACAGCCCGGCGGTGGCGGGCGGCACCGTCTACGCCGACGCCGGCGGCGGCAGCGGCGCCGGCGAGGTGTACGCGCTGAACGCCGCCACCGGGCAGGTCCGCTGGACCTACACCACCACCGGGAACACCGTCTACTCTGGCCCGGCGGTGGCGGGCGGCACCGTCTACGCCGACAGCGGCGGCACGGTGTACGCGCTGAACGCCGCCACCGGGCAGGTCCGCTGGACCCACACCACCGGGAACACCGTCTACTACAGCCCGGCAGTGGCGGGCGGCACCGTCTACATCGGCGGCGACGAGGTGTACGCGCTGAACGCCGCGACCGGGCAGGTCCGCTGGACCTACACCACCGCAAGCGGCGCCGAGGCCGGCCCGGTGGTGGCGGGCGGCACCGTCTACGCCGACAGCCTCCAGCTCGGCGGCGACGAGGTGTCCGCGCTGAACGCCGCGACCGGGCAGGTCCGCTGGACCTACATCACCGGGGCCAGCGTCTACGCCGGCCCGGCAGTGGCGGGCGGCACCGTCTACGTCGGCGACGAGGGCGAGGTGTACGCGCTGAACGCCGCGACCGGGCAGGTCCGCTGGACCCACACGACCACGGGGTACAGCACCTACTCTGGCCCGGCGGTGGCGGGCGGTACCGTCTACGCCGACAGCGGCGGCAGCAGCGGCGGCGAGGTGTCCGCGCTGAGCGCCGCGACCGGGCAGGTCCGCTGGACCTACACCACCGGGTACAGCGTCCAGGCCAGCCCGGTGGTGGCGGGCGGCACCGTCTACGTCGGCAGCGGCAACGGCACGGTGTACGCGCTGAACGCCGGGCCGTAAGCATTAGGCGAGGCGTTCTCCGCAAAAGCAGTACTGCCGTGATCTCGGAGTATGGGAATCGGCCGGAGTATGCATCCAACGTCCTGAAGTTGCGGAAGGGGCAGGCTGGCAGGAATGCCGGTAGTTTTCAGCGAAAAACCAACGATTGGCCGGATGGCTGCCGCTGGCGGTGCAGCCGGTCGGGATCCGGCCCGACACTGCCGTAGCCCGGGATAAGGGCCCAGAACTCCTTCAGAACAGCGGCTGGCGGCCGGTGGCGGGAGCACGCGGGCGGCGGCGGGGCCGCCGGGAACCCCGATGTCACCAACGAACCGGTGCTTCCGAGCAATGCCACCAACGAAACGGTGCAGCCGCCGGCCGTGCTGGCGCCCGGGAAGTCCATCTGCGTGGAAGAAAGGGCCAGGACCTGAGGAAGTAAAGCCGCTGAGCGGTCCAGGCCAGATGGGGCCGCTGTCTGCTCTGCCGCGACGATAGCGGCCACCGGGTGCCGGTGCGTAGCCCGCGGGCCACCGACCATTCACCGCCCAGGCCCACCGCAGATGCACACTGTCCGCCGTTCTCTATTGTCCTGCGCCGGTACATCGACCAGCAGGACCGTCGGCTTATGTCCCGCCGCCTTTATCATCGGCCTGAAGGCCGATCCACTGGCGGCCATCCGATAGCGGCCGACCGCTAGCCGACCGGCGTCGCCCGCACCCCGTGGGCGGCGGCCTGCTGACGCCGGTACTCGCCCGGAGCCCGGCCGAACGCCCTCCGGAACGCCTTGGACAGCGACGCCTCGTTCTCGTACCCCACCATGTGCGCGATCTGCCGCACAGTCTTGTCCGTGGCCGACAGGTAACCCGCCGCGTGGCCCAGCCGGACCCGGGCCAGGTAGCTCATCGGCGGCTCGCCGACCAGGTCGCGGAACCGCGCGGCGAACGCCGTGCGCGACATGTCCACCTTGCGGGCCAGGTCGGAGACGGTCCACGGCGCGCCGGGCTGCGACCGCAGCAGCAGCAACGCGGCGCCCACGCACGGGTCCCCGGAAGCGGTCGGCGGCACCGCGGCGTTCATCAGGTCCAGGCTGGACAGGTACCTGCGGACGATCTCGGTCAGGAACACGTCGGCGAGCTTGCCCAGAACCGCGCTCGCCCCCGGCGCATCGCGCGCGATCTCGTCCCGCAGCAGGCCGAACGCCGGTTCCAGCCACCCGCCGATCCCGCTGCTCGTCGTGTCGAGGACGAGCATCACCGGCAGCAGGCTCAGCAGGTTCTCCGGCAGCCCCGAGGCCAGCGCGAACCCGCCGCACAGCAACGTGGTCCGCGGCCCGTCGCCGCCGTAGGCCAGCCGCTCGGACCCGTTAACCGCCTCGGCGGGCAGCCCGGCCAGGATGTCGCCCAGGGGCCGGGCGGGTGAATCGCCGCGATCCTGGATCAGGTGCGCCGACCCGTGGGGGAGCAGCACCAGTTCCCCGGCCGACAGCTCCGCCTGCCGCACGCCCGGCTCGTCCACGGTCAGCACGGCCCGCCCGTCCAGGACCAGGTGGAACTTCGCCGTGGCCGAGCCGTCTACCCGCAGTCCCCACGGGGCGCCCAGGTCCGACAGGCAGAACACGGCGCTGCGGACGTTGACCTGCTCGAGCAGCACGCTGAGATCGTCGCCCCGCGGCGAGGTCAGGAGCTCCACCGGTACCGCCTTTCGGAACGAACGGTACCGGCCGCCCGGACGCCCGGACAAGACATCGGTCCTGCCGGACATAGACGCTCCGTAACCAGGCCGGCCACGCTCAGACAAGATAAAGGATGATCACTTCGAAACAAAGGAGATCTGTCATGCCCAGTTTCCTCGTCACTTACCACGGTGGCGGCATGCCCGAGGACGAGGAGGGCCGCCAGCAGGCGATGGCCGCCTTCGGCGCCTGGGTCGGCAGGGTAGGCGATGCCCTGACCGACCCAGGCGCCCCGCTCGGACCGTCGATGATCGTGTCCTCCGACGGCGTGCGCGAAGGCGACGCGGAAGGCCGCGTCGGCGGCTACTCGGTGCTGCGCGCCGACGACATGGACTCCGCGGTGGACCTGGTCCGCGACCACCCGTTCGTCTCCCGCGGCGGCTCACTGCAGGTCACCGAGGCGGTCGCGCCGTAGTTCCGGCGGCCCCGCGGCGTCCAGGCCCGCTCGCCGAGCAGCGCCAGCCCGGCGGGCAGCAGGACGCCGCGGACCACGGTCGCGTCGATGAGCACCGCGGCCGCCATCGCCACGCCGAACACCTTGAACTCGATCAGGGACAGCGTGGCGAAGATCGAGAACACCGCGACCATGATCACCGCGGCGCTGGTCACCACGCCGGCGCTGCGGGCGATGCCGCGGGTGACCGCGTCCTTGGCCGACGCGCCGCCGAGCCACAGCTCCCTGATCCGGCTCAGGATGAACACGTGGTAGTCCATGCTCAGCCCGAACAGCAGGACGAACATGAACAGCGGCAGCCACGGCGTGATCCCGCCGTACGCCGTGAAGCCGAGGGTCCCCGCCAGGTGGCCGTCCTGGAAGATCAAGACCATGAGGCCGTAGGCGGCGCCCACCGACAGCAGGTTGAGGCATATCGACAGCGCCGGAATATACGCCGAACGGAACGTGGTGCCCAGCAACAGGAAGGCTAGCCCGAGCACGAAGGTGAACACCCACGGGACGGTCTTGGCCAGCTGGGCGTCGAAGTCGTGGTTCCCCGCGGTGAGCCCGGCCACCGCGTAGCTGATCCCGGGCACGCGGCCCAGGGTGGCGGGCAGCACCTGGTCGCGGAGCGTGGTGAGCGCCTGGTTGGACGTGGCGTCCGTCCCGCCGCCCGCCAGCGGCACCGACACGATCAGCACCTGGTCGTGCCCGAACATGGCGGTGGTGATCGGCTCGCGGATCGCCCCGTGCGTGGCCGCCTCCGCGTGCAGCGCGGCGACCGCCCGGCTGACCTGCGGCCCGCCGAGATCGGAGCCGGTCACGACCACCTCGGCGGGCTCGGGGCCGCCGGGGAACGCGTCGGAGATGGCGACCAGAGCGCGGACCACGGGCACGTTGGACGGCAGCTCGTGGATGCCGGGGTCCTCCAAGTGCAGGGACAGCACCGGGACGGCCAGCGCGATCAGCGCGACCGTAGCCAGGCCGCCCCAGGCCAGCGGGCGCCGCACCACCGCGCGGGCCAGCAGGCCCCAGAACCGTGAGTCGTGCGCGGCGGTGCGCCGCCGGCCGAGGAACGGGATCGGGCCGCGGTCCGTCCATTTGCCGAGCATGGACAAGATCCCGGGCAGGAACGTCAGCGAGCCGAGCACGGCCACGCCGACGACCATGATGGTGCCGACGGCGATGCCGGAGAACACGTCGATGCCGGTCAGGAACAGGCCGGCCAGGGCGACCATCACGGTAAGACCGGAGACGACGATGGCCCGACCCGAGGTGCCCGCCGCGATGCGGATGGCCTCGTGCGTGTCGTGTCCCGCCGCGCGCTCCTCGCGCGTGCGGCGCAGGTAGAACAGCGAGTAGTCGATGCCGACCGCCATCCCCACCAGCAGCACGACCGCCGAGGTGGTGCTGTCGATGGGCAGCCAGCGGCTGGGAATCGCCAGCAGGGAGATCGCCGATATCACCGCGGTCCCGGCCAGCAGCAGCGGGATGCCCGCCGCGATCAGCGAGCCGAACACGAGCAGCAGCAGGATCAGCGAGATCGGCACCGAGGTCAGCTCGGCCTTGTGGAAGTCCTGGTCGGTGACGCTGCCGGTCGCGCGGTCCAGGGTGGCGCCGCCCGCCTCCTCGATGGTCAGGCCGGGATGGCGGGCCGCCAGCGCCGCGACCGCGTTCGCCGCAGGCACGACCGCCTGGTCGTCGTTGTTCGGGTTGCCCGCGACGTTGAACGTCACCAGTGCCGACCTGCCGCTGACCAGCCCCGGTGTGGTCAGCGGCGACTCGATGTCGGCCGCGGACCGCGGCAGCGCCCGCAGCGCGGCGACCACCTGCCGGACCGCCGCCCGGATCTGCGGGTCGGTGGCGTACGTCTGGCCGGCGGAGCGGCCCTGGATGAGGACGCTCTCGCTGTCGGGCTGCTGGACGACGGGAAGCGCGAGCACGTGCTCGGCCTTTCCCGCCTGCCCTGGGTCGTAGCTGTTCAGACTCTTTGTCCCGAGTTGATTACCGATCACTAGTGCCGCGACGACCAGCACTAGCCAGCCGAACACGGCGGTCTTGCGGTGCCGGGCGGACCACCCGGCCACTCGTTCCACGCTGGGTCCCCGTGAGGTTTTAGTCATGCTGCCCAGCCTCGCGGCCTAGGCCCCCGCCGAACCATGGTGCGGCCTTACGGAAGCGCGGTGGGGTTAGCCTCACCTCGATCCGGGGGGTGCGGCTGATGGCAACGCGGAGAGCCATGTCATAGCGTCGGAGGCATGTTCCTCCTCCGCGACCTGGTGTCCGCGCGCACCTGGCTCGCCATGACCGACCACCTGGCTGGCCTGTTCATCGGGACCGTGGCCATCTTCGTGTTTACCTTCGGGCTCGGGTTCGGGTTCTCCTTCATCTGGCTGGGCCTGATCGGCATCCCGCTGCTGGGTATCACCTTGCGCCTGGCCAGCTGGTTCGCCCGGGCCGAGCGGGCCAGGCTCGCCTTCCTGCTCGGCGTGGCCATCCCGGGCTGGCCCGAACAGAGCCGGGCCGGCTACCGGTGGGGCATCGTCCCGCGCTGGCGGATGTTCTCCGAGAAGGCGACCTGGGCCGAGCTCGGCTACGGCTTGCTGCGCCTGCCCATCAGCGCGGTCGCGCTGACGCTCAGCATCGGGGTGTGGGCGGCGGGCCTGGTCGCGCTGACCCTGCCGGCCTACAGCTCGGCCCTGCCCGGTGGCGGCCCGAACTTCGGCGGCGGCCCGCATAGCGGCGTGCAAGGCGGCGCGGCCTTCCTGGCGGGGTCGGCGATCCTGGGCGTCGTGCTGCTCCTGGCCGCGCCGCAGCTGACTCGCGGCCTCGCGGTAGCCGACGCCGCCATCTCCCGCCGCCTCCTCGGCCCGCGCCGCGACCTGGAAGCCCGGGTGATCGAGCTGGAGACCAGCCGCGAGCGGGTGGTCGACGCGGCCGAGGCGGAGCGCCGGCGGATCGAGCGCGACCTGCACGACGGCGCGCAGCAGCGGCTGGTCGCGCTGGCCATGGAGCTCGGCCGGGCCAAGGCGAAGTTCGCCGACGACGTCGACGCCGCCAGGGAACTGGTCGACCAGGCGCACGCCCAGGCCAAGGAGGCCCTCATCGAGCTGCGCAACCTCGTCCGGGGCGTGCACCCGCCGGTGCTGACCGACCGCGGCCTCGACGCGGCCCTGTCCGGCCTGGCCGCGCTCTGCCCGGTGCCGGTCGACATGCACGTGGATGTCCCGGTGCGGCCCAAGGCCGCGGTGGAGGCGGTGGCCTACTTCGTGGTGGCGGAGGCGCTGACCAACGTGGCCAAGCACTCCCGCGCCAGTCACGCCAAGGTCGTGGTCGAGGGCCACGGCTACCCGGGCACGCTGACCGTCATGGTCAGCGACGACGGGATCGGCGGCGCCGACCCGCATAGCCCAGGCCTGGCGGGGCTGGCCGACCGGGTGTCCGGGGTGGACGGCCGGCTTTCTGTGGAGTCCCCGACCGGCGGGCCTACGATCATCGCGGCGGTCCTGCCATGCGGGTAGTGATCGCGGAGGATTCCGTCCTGCTGCGCGAGGGCCTGACCAGGCTGCTCACCGAGGCCGGCCACGAGGTGGCGGCGGCCGAGGGTGACGCGGAGAAGTTCCTGCGCGCGGTGGCGTCGCACGACCCCGACGCGGTGGTCGTTGACGTCCGGATGCCGCCGACCTTCACCGACGAGGGCCTGCGCGCCGCCCTGGTGGTCAGGGACCGCTGGCCGAAGGTCGGCGTGCTCGTCCTGTCCCAGTGGGTGGAGGAACGGTACGCCACCGAGCTGATCTCCGGCCGCCCGCACGGGGTCGGCTACCTGCTGAAGGACCGGGTCGCAGACGTCGCCGAGTTCCTCGACGCGCTGCGCCGGGTGGCTGAGGGCGGCAGCGCGCTCGATCCCGAAGTCGTCGCGCAGCTGCTCGCCCGCAGCCGCCACCCGCTCAGCGAGCTCACCCCGCGGGAGCGCGAGGTGCTCGCCCTCATGGCCGAAGGCCACTCCAACTCCGCCATCGCCGACGCCCTCGTCGTGGGCGGCGGGGCCGTGGAAAAGCACATCAACAACATCTTCACCAAGCTCGGGCTGGCGCCCGGCGACCGCGAGAACCGTCGCGTGCTCGCGGTCCTGCGCTATCTCGGCACCGGCTGAACGGGGTATCACCATGACGCTCACGACCGCCGCAGGCGCCCCCCGCGCCCCGGGCAACCTGCGGATGACACCAGGCCGCTGGGTCGCGGTCGCCCTGGCGGTACCGGTGGCCCTCGCCCTGATCGGCTGGACCGGCTTCACCCTCATAACCACGATCGCGCAGGGAAGCTACCCGTTCAGCTACCCGGTTCAGGTGCGCGACGGCCAGGTCGCGGTGAACGTCAACGAGGGCAACATCACGCTGCGGGAGGCCTCAGGAGGCCCGGCCCGGCTGACGGGGACCGTCCAGTACGGCCTCATCCGCCCGGGCATCACCGAGAGCAGCACGGCCGCCGGAATCAGCGTGGGCATCAACTGTGACGGCATAGCCAGTGACTGCGGGATGGACGCGACCCTCGCGGTTCCGGCCCGGACCGGCGTGTCGCTCGCGAGCTACGGTGGCGACGTCGCGATCTCCGACTGGACCGGACATGTGGCCTTGTACACCGGCGGCGGCAACATCAACGCCGGCAACCTCGCCGGCACCGTGCAGATCGTCACCTACGGCGGTGACGTGAGCGCCAGCGCGCTGACCGGTACCGTGCAGATCTCCACCCAGGACGGCAACATCAACGCCGACGACCTGGCCGGGACCGTGCGGCTGGACACCGGTGGCGGCGACCTGACCACCGACGGGCTGTCCGGTAACGTGCAGATCTTCACCGAGGACGGCAACGTCAACGCCAACTCGGTGTCCGCGCCGCAGCTCACCATCGAATCCGGCGGCGGCGACGTCACCCTGGTGTTCACCCAGCCGCCGACCAACCTGCACATCACCTCGGACGACGGCAACATCAACCTGGTCCTCCCGCCCGGGGCCAAGTACGACATCGCCACCCCCAACACCGACTCCGGCAACGTGAACTACCCGTCCTCGCTGTTCAGCTCGGCGTCTCCGTACAAGATCACCCTCAACAGCGGCGGCGGCGACATTACCATCACGTAGAGCTAGTCCCGCACTGGCCTGCGCCGGCGGTGCGCCGCTGGCCGCGTTTTGGTCACGTTGTGGTCAGGTACCGGCGGCCAGCCTGGCGCGGTCGTCCTGCTCGGCTATCACGTCATCAAGCCTGGCCCGGAGCTGGTCACGGGCCGGGGGTACAGGCGTCTGGCTCTCGAAGAACGCGATGGCGCTTTCCAGGTCGTGGCGGTAGTCGCGCAGCTCGTAGGTGGTCATCGCGTGTAGGGGGTGTTTCGGCGGGTTTACGCTTGGGGCCTGTTCTGCGGCTGTGGTGGCTGGCATCGGCTGGTAGTCCTCAGGCGGGGGTGGGCGGGCGTCATCTCGCTTCCTAAGGTGGCAGCTAGGGAGCACAATTGGAATGTGGCGGGGGCGTATGCCACGATCGGCCACGACTGGACGGAAGGGTGTCCCATGGACGACCCAGAGAGCAATCCGGCCTCATTCCTGGGTGCCGAATTGCGCCGCGCGCGGGTGGCGGCGGGCTTTTCCAGCCAGGAAGCGCTGGCGGCCAAGCTCGGCTATGACCGCAGCGTGATCGCCAAGGCCGAGACCGGCGAACGTCCGCCCAGTCCGGAAGTTGCCGACGCGCTCCAGGCTGAGCTGTTCCCGGCCGGGCCGGACGGGCTGGTCAGCAGGCTGGTGGAAGACGTCACCGTGGAGAGCAGGTCCCTGGTCCGCACGGCAGCGAATATTTTTGTTCGCGTCCAGGCTGACGCGCTACCTCGGGTGGCCAGCCGGGCGCTGATCTTGGAGGCAGCAGGGCAATGGAAGACAACATAGACCGCCGCTGGCGCAAGTCCAGCTACAGCGGCAATGGTGGCGGTAACTGCGTCGAAGTGGTCAGCCGGGCGCGGCGCGTGCTCGTGCGGGACACTAAGGACCGGGCCGACGCCGTGCTCCAGTTCACGCCCGCCGCATGGCGCAGGTTCGCTGAGCAGGTCAAGCGTTCGTAAGCGACCGGCCTCGGGCAATGGCGAAGCGCCGAAGCCGCGCTGTACTCCTCGGGAGTGCTGGACAGGAGTTCCGGGCAGCCATTTCCATCCGCAGGACAATCGCGGCCCTGCCTGCGTGGCGTACACGCCCCACATCAACTCCAACGGCCGGTTCTGCCTCGACATGGACACCCGCGCTGACCGCTCGGCCCGCTGGCTTCGCGATACCAGAAGACGAGATCCCGGGGGGGTGATAACGGTCCGTTATTGCGCTTTGGGCTTCCCAGGGGGATTCACCGCTGAGGCCTTCGCCTGCTCAAGCCACGCAACAACCCGCAACGACTGCTCCAGCTCGCGTTGGTAGACATCGGGCCATCTGGCGGCCAGCTCCCGGCGGATGGTGACGGCCTGCGTAATGGCGGCCAGCGCCTCCTCCCGCCGGCCTAGGCCGCCCAGCCAGAATGACAGGTTGTTCAGGGACGTGGCCAGGTCGGGCCGGAACGCGTCCGGGCGGGCCGCGGCCAGCTCCCGGTAGATGGCGACCGCTTCCTCGATGGCGGCCAGCGCCTCCTCCCGCCGACCCAGGTCGCCCAGCCAGACCGACAGGTTGGTCAGCGCCGCGGCCAGGTCGGGCCGGAACGCGTCCGGGCGGGCCGCGGCCAGCTCCCGGCGGATGGTGACCGCTTCCTCGCTGGCGGCCAGCGCCTCCTCCCGCCGGCCCAGGTTGGCCAGCCAGAATGACAGGTTGTTCAGCGATCTGGCGAGGCGGTTGGCAGCGTTCGGATCTCCGCCGCGGGCGTCTGTCCGGTAGTGGGTGACTTGCTGGCTGGTGAGGGTGGCGGCCAGCGCGGCGAGCCGCACGCTGTGCTGGGGCATATGGTCGGCCAGCGGGGCGGCCAGGCCGGGCCGGGGTGCCAGCTGCAGGGCCAGGCTGGCCAGGTCGGCCAGTTCCGCCGGGCCGCCGGTGAGGGCCAGTCCGACGATCCTGGGCAGGGCCGCGGCGAGCAGCTCGTCTAGGGCGGCCCGGATGGCGGGCTGGGCCGGGGCGGCGCGGGTCAGCTCGGCCAGCAGCTGAGTCAGCGCGCCGGCTTCCCAGTCCTGCCCGGCAGCCAGCCGGGCGGCGGCGGCGGCGAGAGCGGGCAGCTGCGCGGTGTCGGCCAGGTGCTGTTCGGCGAGCAGGTCCGGCCGCAGCGGGTTCCAGTAGCCCGGCCCCGGGTACAGCCGGTGCGCCCATGCCGCCAGCGCGTCGGCGCCGAGCCGGGTGACCTCGGCCTGGCCGGGCAGCGCGGCGAGCAGGGCCGTGGCGCATGCCTGGTCGGCGGCGGCGGTCAGCGTGGCCAGGGCGGCCACCTGGTCGGCCAGCGGCAGGTCCGGGTTGAAGGATAGGTGCGCTGTCTGGCCCAGCTCGTACCAGCGGGTCCGTTCCCGCTCGCACAGGGCCCGCAGCAGCCGGGTCCGGACCGGCGCCCCTGGCTGGGCCGCGGCGGTGTCGCCGTCCCGGGCACGGTCTCTGCCCGGCGGCGGCGTGGCGGGCATGTCGACCGTGCCCAGCATGGCGGCGATGTGGATCAGCAGCGGTTCGGCGTACGCCGGGTCAGCCAGCCCCGCAGGCGGCGGCTCGGCCGGGTGCTCCCCGGGGCCGCCGTAGGCGGCGAACGCGACGCTGGCCCGGGCGAAGTGCTCGGCCCGGTCGGCCGGCGGGACCGGGTACCGGCCCAGGTCCAGGACCGTGCAGGCGCCGGCCAGCTCCTGCTGGCGGACCAGCCGGTCCCACCAGTCCCCGGCGGCCCGGGCCAGCAGCAGCACCCCGGCTGGCGGCCCGGCATCATCCCACCGCAGGTACTCCACCAGCGCGGCGATCAGGCCGGTGCGCAGGTCGGCGTCATCGACCACCAGCAGTGTGCGCCGGGCCAGCCGGTCCATGGCCGCCCCGTCCCGGCGCCTGTCATCGGCCAGCCCGGCATCCCACCCGGCCACCAGCATCTGCACGCACGCCTCCCGGCCCAGCCGGGTCTTACCCGACCCGCCGCCACCGGTCACCAGCAGCACCGGAGCACCGGCCAGGTCCTGGCACCAGCCGGTGATCTGGTCCAGCGCCTGCTGGCGGCCCAGGAACGGGACCAGCCCATGCTCCGGGCGCAGTAGCGTGGATGGCTCGGGCCGGATCCGGCGGCTGAGGGGCCGGTAGGCCGGGGCCAGGCTGACCGCCTGCCCGCCGGGCAGCCCGCCAGCCCTCCTCCTCGATCACCACCAGCGCCGCATCCGCGTCAGCGTCTTCCCACTCCACCCGCGCGGGCAGCCAACCCGGCACCCCCACCGGGCGGACCAGCACCCGCCAGCCCGGCCCGGCCAGCGACGGAGCGACCACGTGCCGGGCGGTGAGCACCAGCCGGTCACCTAGCCGGTACCCCGACCCGGAGCCCTCGGCATCGCGGCCCGCCGCGTACAGCTCACAGACCCGGTACCGGTCAACCCCCATACCGCCACCCCCGCCGCGCACCGTCGCCGCACACCCCAGGCACCCGTCCCGGCTACGGCGGCGGCCCGGTCGGTGGCGCCCCGAGGCGAGCGTCGGCGATCCGCGCGTCCTGGCCGGTCTCCGGGTCCACCGGCTGCAGCGTCACCTTGATTCGCTGCGTGGCCGCGTGCTCTCGCTCGAGCTTGCCGCCCAGCGTCAGCACCCAGATCTGCACCCCCGCCTGGCCGCTGCCGGCGCGGGTCACCGCGACCTCGAACTCCAGCTCTACCGGCCCAGCCCGGAACTGGACCGGCTGCCCCTGACCTGCCGCCTGCGCGAGGCTCAGCTCCCGGCGCACCGCCGCGATCGTGTCCGCCAGGCTCGGGAACCTGCCCTCTTCGTCACCCACGCTCGGATCCCCCTCCACCCGGTTGTCATCCCGGCATTCCGCCCGGTAACGCCAGCATTTGCTACAACACCGTAATCCCGCCGCTACCAGAACGGCACGCGGTCCTTAGTTTCCCGCGCCGGGCGGCGAGCGGATTCGCCAGCCTCGCGATCAGCCGTTTGCCTCGTCGCGCCGAAGGCCTTCCTCCGCGTACCGGACCAGCAGGTCACTGAAGGAAAGATCGCACTGTTCAGCTCTGGCCGCGAGCCGCTCGCCCAGCACCGCCGGCATGATGACGGCGCGCCGCACGCAGTCGTCGCTCTCCCAGGCTTCCTCGGTCACCTCAGGCACGCTCGCTCACCTCCTGTAGGTTGCGCGCCGGGTCAAGCGCGACGTAGCGGCGCAGGATGCGGTCGCTCAGCAGGCCCAGGCAGCTCAGGTTCGGGAAGCCAGGCCCCTGAGCCAGCCCGGCGACCACCGGCAGGTGCAGCGGCGGGCTCAGGCCGGCGACCGACAGATCGAGCTCGATGCGCCGGGCGAGCTCGTCCCCGGCGAGCGCGGTCTCGAGCCGGCGCCGCGCCTGCTCACCGAGCAGGCCCTCGAACCAGCGGGCCTCGAAGCCGATGGCCACGACGACCAGGTCATAGGCGACGCGCTCGCGCTCATCGCCGTACTCGATGGTGACGACCGCCTGCCGTTCGCCGGCCCGGATCTCCACGGCCCGCCCGGCCAGCGCACGGAAGCCGCGGGAGGCGTTCAGGACGGCCTCGGCCTGGAGCGAGAAGACGCCACGATCGGTCCGGTCGAGGAACTCGCGCCGGTGCGACTCGGCCAGCCCCGGCCAGTCTCCCGGGTCGGAGTACGGGCGGTTCTCCTCGTAGCTTTCGCCGCGCGAATACAGCACCCCGCGGCTGGTCAGCACGTCGATCGTCGAGTGCTTGGGCAACTTGGCGACCAGGCTGATGACGACCGAGGCGGCCGTCTCGCCGCTGCCGATCACGCACACATCCCGGGCCACGTGCTTGCTGACGGCTCGCTCGTGCAGCCAGTAGCTGCGCCCGTCGAGCACCAGCGGGTGGTGCTGCGGCTGCCCGGCCACGCCGATCGGCGGACCCGCCCCGGTGACCACGACGCCGTCGGCCCAGATCGGCTCGCCCGGCTCGATCTCCACCCGCCACCGCTCGCCTTCGGCCTCCAGGCCGGCCACGCGGGCCACGATGATCTCCGCCCCCGCCTTCTCGGCGACCTCCCGCAGGTAGCCGCTCCACTGCCGGTGCGTGGGCCGGAGTCGGCCGCGGTCGATCCAGTCGGCGTAAGCGCCGCGCGCGATCAGGTGCCGCTGCCAGCTGTAGCCGGCCATCGCCGCGGTGACCGCCGGGGAGGCCTCGCCCCAGCTGTCCGCGTACGGGAAGCCGACGTCCTTCTCCGCGGGCGTGCCCAACGGCAGCAGGCCGTTGGTGTAGCCCTGCTGCCCGCTCCAGTTCCCGGCGACGGCGCCGGGGTCGATAAGCACCACCCGCGGCGCGGCGAGACCCGCCGCCGCCACCGCGCGCGCCTTGGCGGCGATCGCGATCCCCTTCGGCCCGGCGCCTACGACGGCCAACGTCGGCATGACCGCGAGGATAACCTCGCCCCGGGTCCGCTCAGTCGCCGGGGACGATGCTTCCGGCGTGTTGGACGGGTGCGGCTGCGGGCAGCCAGGCCTACGCGGTCGCGGCGACCGGGAGTGGCGCTGCTTCTTCCGCTCGCACGACCGCACGCCCGAGCAGCAGGTGCGCAACGAAGCCGATGGCCAGCGCCACCAGCACGCCGAGGTTGGCGTACGCCCAGGCGCCGGTCTTGCCGCCCAGGCCGAACGCGCTGAGCAGGTAACCCTGCCAGGTCAGCCAGCTCGCCGCGGTGTTGGTGACCAGGCCCCAGCCGATGACCGTGGCCACCACGACCGCCAGGACCGGACCCCACCGGATGTCGCCGTAGCGGCCGGCCGTGCTGAACAGTTCCGGCTCGGCGTAGTCGCGCCGGCGCAGCGCGATGTCCGCCAGCATGACCCCGCACCAGGCCGCGATCGGCACGCCGAGCGTGATCAGGAAGCCTTCGAACTGGCCGATGAAGTTGGTCGTGAAGAACACCACGTAGATGGTGCCCGCGGTCATCACGGTGCCATCGATCAGCGCGGCCTTGTACCGCGGCAGCCGCACGCCCAGGGTGAGCAGGGCCAGCCCGGAGGAGTAGATGTCGAGCACCGAGCCGCCGATCAGCCCGAGCACGGCCACGATGGCGAACGGCACCAGGAACCACGTCGGCAGCAGGGTGGTCAGCGCCCCGATCGGGTTGGCACCGATCGCCGAGCTCAGGGAAGAGGACGAGCCGGCCAGCAGCAGGCCGAACAGCAGCAGGAAGATCGGCGCGATGGACGAGGCGAAGGTGGTCCAGCCGACCACCCCCGAGCCCGACGCGCGCCGCGGCAGGTAGCGCGAGTAGTCGGCGGCGCAGTTCACCCAGCCGAGCCCGAAGCCGGTCATGGTGAACACCAGCGCCCCGATCAGGTCCTGGGCCGAGCCGCCGTGGATGGCGGACACGGCGTGCCAGTGGATCTTGTCCGCCACCAGCGCGATGAACACCACCGTGAACACCCCGGTCACGATGGTGATCCAGGCCTGCAGCCGCATGATCAGGTCGAAGCCCATCACGCCGCCGAAGATGGTCAGCGCCACCACCAGGATCAGCGCGATGACCTTCGTGCCGTCGCCGCCGCCCACGCCCACGCGGTGGAACACGGTCGCGGTGGCCAGCGTGGCCAAGATGACCAGCACGGTCTCCCAGCCCACGGTCAGCAGCCAGGAGACCACCGTGGGGAGCTTGTTGCCGTTGACGCCGAACGCGGCCCGGCTCAGCACCATCGTCGGCGCCGAGCCCCTCTTGCCCGCCACCGCGATGAACCCGCAGGCCAGGAAGGACACCACGATCCCGACCACGCCGACGATCAGCGCCTGGACGAACGAGATGCCGAAGCTCAGCTCGAACGCGCCGTAGGACAGGCCGAGCACCGAGATGTTCGCGGCGAACCACGGCCAGAACAGGTCCCGCGGGTTCCCCTTGCGCTCGTTCTCGGAGATGACGTTGATCCCGTTCATCTCGACTTGAAGCGGCCGCACCTCCGCGGTGGCGGCAGCGTCACTCATGGCGAGGCTCCCTTACGTCCATGATTGCCTTGCGTTGCGCCCCGTCGATGGGGATGTGGGCGCCGTTGATGAAGCTCGCCAGCGGCGAGGCGAGGAACGTCACCAGCGCGGCGACCTCTTCCGGCTCGCAGATCCGGCCGAAGGGGATGGACTCCTGGGCCAGGTCGTGCGCGCGGTCTTGCGTGACGCCCTTGTCGCGGGCGAAGGCGCGCTCCAGCGTGTCCCACCGGTCGGTGTTCACCGGGCCGGGGTTGACGGTGTTGATGCGGACCCCGTACCGGCCGTACTGCTCGGCGACGGAGGAGGCGAAGTTGATGTCCGCGGCGTTCGCCACGCCGGCGGTCATCTCCCAGTAGCTTGGCTTGAGGCCGTCGTTGCCGACGACGAGGACGATCGCGCCCTCGCCGCGCCGGCGCATGTGCGGGATGACCGCGCGCACGGAGCGCACGTAGCCCATGAACTTCAGGTTCAGGCTCGACATCCACTGCTCTTCGGTCAGGTCCTCGAGCAGGCCGCCCGGCGAGCTGCCCGCGCAGGTGACCAGGATGTCGATGGCGCCGAAGCGCTCCAGGGTGGCATCGACGCACCGCTGCACGTCGGCGGTCATGCTCATGTCCCCGGCGAGCGGCAGCACCGCCCGGCCCGTCTCGGCGGCGATCTTCTCCGCGGCGGCTTCCAGCGGGCCCGCGTTGCGGGCCGTCATGACCACGTTGCTGCCCTCGCGGGCCAGGGATTCGGCCACGCACCGCCCGATGCCCTTGCTGGCGCCGGTGACGAAGGCGACCTTCCCGTCTAGCCGCAGGTCCACCGTAACCCCTTCCGTCTCGCTACAGCGTGATGCCCGGCTGGCGTGTTCCTTTCGCCTGAGCTACCGCGTGGCGCAAGGCTGGGTCGGTAGGTACGTCCAGCCTGCTGGCTGGGTGCCGCCCTGTCCTGCTGGTCAGCAGGATGGTATATCAAATATCATCGCGGCGGAAGGACCCGGGAAGGTCGGCGAAGTACCGCAGCACGGGTCGCAGTCAGGGCACGATGCAGGTTAGCGTGATGGAGGCGGTATGCGCGGCCGCGATGGTGACGGCCAGGGGCTGCGAGCACGGCAGTTCCCGACCTGGCGCGCTTCCGTTGCCCGCCTGGACCGTGGTGGCTTGCTCGATCTCAGGCGTCCGGCCGGAAACCTGGTACCGGCCAGGCGACAGCCACGCGGAGAACCTGCCCGAGTTCCCAACCCGGATGCTGACCACATGGTGACCGCTACCGGTCAAGGTCACCGTGCCCGGGATGGGCCGCTCCGCTGGCTGCTGCCCCTGCGGACCCAGCGGGCCGCCTTCCATGACGAACGTGCCGGTCAAGTGGCCAGTCGCCGGTGCGTGCCGACCGCCCTGGCCGACGGCGCCTACCGTCGCGCACCCGGCTAGCGCCACGGTGGCCAGCAGGCAGGCGCACGTACGCAAACTGTTCATGGTCCCTCACCCCGAAGTCCGGAAAACTGACCTTTGGACGCGCTCGCCCGTTATGCGGTTCCGCCCGAGTAGCCAGGACTTACGCGGTTCCTCATCCACGTTGCGGGACACCGGGAATTACGGCAGCGTTGTCGTAACTGCCTAGCGATCCGGAGAAGCGATGCCGCCGAAACCGCTGGAGCCTGGCGATCCCCTGAGGCTAGGCCGCTTCGAGCTGCTCGGAAGGCTCGGCGAGGGCGGCCAGGGCATCGTCTACCTTGGCCGCGGCACGGGGCCCGGGGAAGAGCGGGTCGCCGTCAAGGTGCTGCGGTCGAGCGTCGATCCCACGGTCCTCGAGCGGCTGGGCCGTGAGCTCGACGCGATCCATCAGGTTCAGCCGTTCGTCACCGCGGGCGTCATCGAGGCGTCGGCCGAGGGCGACCTGCGCTACGTCGTCAGCGAGTTCATCGACGGGCCGTCGCTCCAGGAACGCGTGATGGCCAGCGGCCCGCTGCGTGAGGGCGAACTGCAGCGCCTGGCCGTGGGGACGGCCACCGCGCTGACCGCGATACACGGCGCCGGGGTCGTGCACCGCGACTTCAAGCCGGCCAACGTCCTGCTCGGCCCGGACGGCCCTCGCGTCGTCGACTTTGGCATCGCCCGCCTCACCGACGTGTCGACGATGACCAGCGGGATCATCGGGACCCCTTCCTACATGGCCCCGGAGCAGCTCGCCGGAGCGCGGCCAACCAGCGCCGTCGACGTCTGGGCGTGGGGCGTGACCATGATCTACGCCGCCACCGGCCGGTCGGCGTTCGGCACCGATACGGTGCCGGCCGTCATGCACCGCATCATGTACAGCGAGCCGGATCTCACCGGCCTGTCGGCGTCGCTGGTCCCGGCGGTCAGGGAATGCCTGGAGAAGGACCCGCAGCGCCGGCCGAGTGCCCGCGATCTCTTGCTCCGCCTCGTCGACCCGTCGGTCCAGTTTCCCGCCGCGGGCACGAAACCGGTGGCCCGCGCCGACGAGGCCATCCCGACCGCCCCGATAGGCCTGGCCTATCCCACAGGCCCGGCCTATCAAGCAGGCCCGGCCTACCCCGCAGGCCCGGCCTATCAAGCAGGCCCGGCCTACCCCGCAGGGCCGGCCTATCAAGCAGGCCCGGCCTATCCCGCCGACTCGGTCCCCGCGATGGCCGCATCCCCGCTCCCGCAGGCTGGGTCGACCCCGCCGTCCGGGCCTCCGGCCAGGTCACCGCGGTCCAGGCGAGGGCTGGCGGTAGCCGCCACCGGCGGCGCAGTGGTGGTCGCCCTCATCGTCGTCGGCGCCCTGCTGTTGACCAGGGGATCGCCGCCGTCCCGTGGATCGGCCGCCACCGGCTCCACCTCCGGTGCTGGCCGCAGCAGCACTTCGGCGCCCCCCACGGCGCAGCCGACCACCGTCCAGGGCACGACCGCACCGGCCACAGGTCCCACGATCCCGTCCGCGTTCGCTGGCACCTGGACCGGTACGGCGACGATCTCCGTCATCGGGGTACCCGGCGTCGGGCTGACGAACCCGATCACGTTCACGTTCGTGACCGGCGCGACGACCATCTCCGAAACCAACCAGAGCTGCGTCAACACGCTGACCCTGACCGGCAAAGCGGCCACGGTGCTCACCTTCAACGAGCCAGAGACCTCGCAGTGCGTGGCGGGGACCGTGACCTTCACGCTGCACGGCGCGAAGCTGGCCTATCGCTGGACCGGCGGCGGCGAGCAGAACGTCGCCACCCTGCAAAGGACCTGATCACAGAGCCCGAGGCAGTCAGCCGTCCCACAGCGAGCCGAGTGCCGCGTCGACCTTGACGGCGAGGGGACCGGCCACGGGCAGCGGCGGGGTCGGCCGGGCCGCGGTGGCGCTGCCGCAGGCGGCCAGGGCCCGCGGGTGGAGGAAGCGGGTGACCTGGCCGAGGCCGTGCCGGTCGTCGCGGCCGCGCCGGTGAATGTGCAGCCGCAGCGGCACGTACAGGTACAGGTGGTCGCGGGCCCGGGTCAGCGCGACGTAGAACAGGCGGTGCTCCTCGGCGAGCCCGCCCGGGTCACCGAGCGCCATGTCGCTGGGCAGCGCGCCGTCCACAAGGTGGGGCACGTGCACGATCGGCCACTCCAGGCCCTTGGCGGCGTGGATGGTGGAGATGGTCAGGTAGTCCTCGTCCAGGCGGGGCGGTCCCGCCAGGTCGGAGGCGGAAACCGGCGGGTCCAGGGTCAGCTCGGCGAGCGCGTCGTGCAGCGACGGGTGGGCGGCGGCCGCGTCGGCGAGCCGGCGCAGGTCGGCCAGGCGGGCCGCGGAGTCGGCGTAGCGGGCGCGGATCAGCGGGTCCAGCAGCGCGAGGACCACAGCGGCCTGGGTGGCGGCGGGCTCACCCGCGGCCGTGGCGAGCTGGCCGAGGGTAGCCGCCAGCGCGGCCCGGGACCGCGCCGGGACGATCCCGGCGGCCTGCTGCCAGCCACCGGGCAGGTCCTGTCCGGAAACAAGGGCGTCGAGGATACGGCGGGCATGGACCGGGCCGATGCCCTCGTGCAGGCGCAGGAGCCGGAACCAGGCCAGCTCGTCGGCGGGATTGGCCAGGATCCTGGCCACGGCGAGGAAGTCCCTGACGTGAGCGGTATCGGTGAACCGGAGCCCGCCGTATTTCACGTAGGGGATATGGCGGGCGCTGAGCTCGATTTCAAGGATGTCGCTGTGGTGCGAGGCGCGGACGAGCACGGCCTGATCCCGCAGCGCGGTGCCTTCCTCGTAGGCGTCGAGCACCCGCGCGCAGATCTCCCGCGCCTGGGTGGACTCGTCGTGGCAGCGGACCAGCAGCGGCGGCCGTCCGGGGCCGCGGTCGCCGGTCAGCACCAGGCCAAGCCCCGGCTCCGAGGGGCGGATGAGGTTCGCGAGGTCCAGCACCCCCTGCCGGGACCGGTAGTTGCGGTCCAGCCGGACGATGTCCAGGCCGGGGTAGTCGTCGGCCAGCTGCCGCAGGTGCGCCGGGTCGGCGCCGCGGAACCCGTAGATGGCCTGCGCGTCGTCGCCGACGCAGGTCAGCTGCTGCCCGTCCGGCTGCAGCAGCCGCACGATGCTGGCCTGTACCGCGTTGACGTCCTGGTACTCATCGACCAGGACCGCGTTGAACATGCCGCGCAGCACCGGCCCGGCCGTGCGGTCGGCCAGCGCCGCCTGCCAGAGGAGCAGCAGGTCATCGAAGTCCACCAGGTGCCGGGCGCGCTTACGCGCGGTATAGGCGCGGAACAGTCCGGACAGCTGGCTGGTGAACGGGACGCACCAGGGGAAGCTGGCCGTGACGACCTCGCTCACCGGCCGCCCGGTGCTCACGCACCGGGTGTAGATGTCCGCGCACGTGGCCGCCCTGGGCGTCCGCTGGCCGGTGTCGGCCAGGCCGTGGTCCGGGCGCAGCACGTCGAGCAGGTCGGTCACGTCGGCCGGGTCCAGGATGGTGAACTGGGGCGGCAGCGAGAACGATTCCGCGTGCTGGCGGATTATCTTGTGCGCGATGGCGTGGAACGTCCCGCCGCAGATTCGCTCCGGCGAACCATCTCCGCCAGACCCCGAGGCCGCCGCCCGGGCGAGCATGTCACCGGCGGCCCGGCGGGTGAAGGTCAGCAGCAGGATCCGGCTGGCCGGCACTTCCTGGCAGGAGCGCAGCCACGCGGCCCGCGCCACCAGCGTCCGCGTCTTGCCGGTGCCCGCCCCGGCCAGCACGAGCAGCGGCCCGCCCTGGTGCATCACCGCGCGTCGCTGCTGTTCGTTCAGCCCGCCCAGAATGTCGCCCTCATCGAACATGCATCTGAACATAACCAGGCGAGTCGGCGGAATCCCGTACGCCGCGCCGGCCAGGCTCTGGTCGACGCTAGCGGCCGGTAAATTCAGATTCTCCCGAACGAACTGTGGTGCATGCCTCGGGCCAGGTGGAGCGAAGAGAGAAGGTGGTCGTGTCCGCGCCCGGCGTGACGTTCGAGCTACTCGACGGGACGCAGGCTGCGGCGCACGCGGACGAACTGCGCGCCCTGCACGCCGAGGCTTACGCCGATGACGCCGAGCGTTTCGCCGAACGCTTCCGGGTTCGGCGCCGGCAGCCGGGCTTCGTCCTGGCTGAGGCCCGCCACGGCGGCTACCTGGTCGGCTACGCGTTCGGGATGCCGCTGCGACCGTCGACCTCCTGGTGGCGGTACCTGACCACCCCGCTGCCCGACGAGATCACCACCGAGCATCCCGGCCGCACCTTCGCGCTGGCCGAACTCGTGGTCCGCGCGTCATGGCGGCGGCAGGGCATCGGGCAGGCGCTGCACGACCTGATCCTTGGGAACCGCCCCGAGGAGCGCGCGGCGGTTACCGTGCTGCCGACGGCTACGTCGGCCCAGGATGCCTTCCGGAAATGGGGCTGGCGCAAAATAGCCCGCACGCGCGGCGAGCGTGCCGAGGAGCCCGTATCCGACGTGCTCGTCACCACGCTCCCGCTGGGCCGCTGAGCCCGCCATAGGCTACGCACCGGTGTCACTGCCAAATGGCGCGAGAGCCTCCTGGCCGAGACCGTGACCCTGGCCGACGCACACTCCGATGCTGACATTGGCGCCTTCCGCGAGGCACTGTCGGAACGCCGCCATGCGATCGATCCGCCCTGGCCAGGCACCTGAGCGGCCAACCTGGAACGGCTTGCTAGGTAGATCCCAGGCTCTCGCTTGTCCTGAGGCTACGTATCAACACCGGCTCCGGACCGCCCCCCGCAGCGACAGGCCCCTTATCCCAGATCGTATGCTTGGAACGTGGCCGCCTTGTATAACGACCGCTGGATTGAATGCACCGATGATGCGGTGCTTATCCGCGGGTACTACTTTCCGTGGGGTACTAAGCGCATTCCCTATCAGGCCATCCGTGAGGTGCGCCGGGTGCCCATCGGGGCCTTCACCGGGAAGGGCCGGATCTGGGGGAGTACCACGCTGCGCTACTGGGCCAGTTTGGATCCGGGCCGCCCGGGCAAGAAAACCGCGCTGATCCTCGACACCGGCCACGCCATCCTGCCGTTCATTACTCCTGATGACCCAGTTGCGGTCGTCACCGCGATTAGGGAGCATTCCGACGCCGCAGTTGTCGATGGTCCCAAGGTCGTGCCTTAAAGCTCGCGGGCCGATGACCGGTCATGGTCGTCGCGCTGGCCATGCAGGCATAGGCGGCAGGCCCGCGCTCAGCGCGGGGCGTACGTGAACTCGGTGAACGGCCAGGCGGTCCTAAGCCATTCAGAAACAGCGTCGTGCAGCGGAGCGTCAAGGTCGGCCCGGTCGGCGCGGACCCAGGACAGGATGCGCACGCCGGGCTGGGACTTCCCTGGCGGGTAGATGTAGACGCAGCCGATGATCTCGCCGGTGTCGCTGGCCCGCACCGTGTACGTGAACCCCGACCGGGCCGCGAAGTCCGCCGCGTGCCCTTGCAGGTCCTTGAGGTTGTCGGCCAGCGTCATCTCGGGCCTGGGCCACGACCGGCCCTGCATTCCCGGTGTCGACCTGATGTGGTCGATGCTCGACATCCAGGCCTGGTAGTCGCCCTCGTTGTGCTCCGGGCCCAGCGGCTCGAGCCGGAACGCGCCAGTGACCAGTTCCCGCGGCACGACGAAATCGTCGGGTACGAAGGGAACCTCATCGCTCATCTGGCCTGCCTCCCGGGTCGCCTATCACCCTAACCTTCGGGCACGGCCGCCGTCGTGCGCATAGCCAGCCAGACCTCGGCGAGCGACTCGGTCGACGCCAGCGACCGCCCGCTGATCTGCTCGAACCGGCGGATTCGGTACAGCAGCGTGTTCGGGTGGACGTGCAGCGCCCGGGCGGCCCGGTCGGTCTGCCGGTCGTGCTCGAGCCACACCCGGACCGACGGCACCAGGCCCGTCCCGTGGACCTCGTTGTACTCCACGACGGCGCCGAGCACCTGCTCGGCCAGGACCCGCAGGTCCGCGGCCTCGCTGGTCAGCCACTTCCCGGTCCGGTCGTCGCCGTAGCTGACCACGGCCCGGCCTGCCTCGAGGGCCCGGGCCAGCGCCCACCGGGCCTCGCGCCTGGCCACGGCCACCGAAGAGCCCGCGGTGAAGGGCCCCACCGAAACCCCGCCCGGGGCCGCGTCCGGCGACTCCATGGCCAGGATGTAGCCGGCGGTGCCCCGCGGCCCCGTGACGGGCAGGACGTACCCGCCGGGCACCGTGGGCGGGCTGGTCACCGTGCCCGGGATCAGGTCGGCGCAGGAAGGCGGCGGGACCGGCAGCCCGTCGAGCAGCCGGGTCCGGCGCAGGGTGCAGGCGTACAGCGAGTACCCGGACAGCCGCTCCAGGCGGGCGAAGATCTCCGCGGCGGTCAGGTTCCCCGCGGCCAGCCACTGGACCGCGCCGAACACCTGCAGCTGCGCGTTCAGCCGCTGCCCCGTGTCCCCCTGGACCGCCGCCGCGACCTCCTGGGATATGGCCATGAACGGCACCGGGATGGGCACCTCGACGACCGGGAAGCCGCGCTCGCCCGCTGCGCCGATGAAGCCCTGGTCAGCGGCGGCACGAACATCCCCTCCGACACCGCCAGGCACGCGACCCCGGCGTCGTCCAGCCGCTCAAGGTAGGCGCGCTGGCCTGCGGCGCTGCGCGGCAGCGCCATCCCGGTCGTCATGATCATCTCGGAACCGAACAGCCACGGCGTCGGGTCCTCATTTTACAGCTCTAATGTTCGCCTGCGTACCGGTCGCGAATTCCTGGGCCATGGGCGTGGAGGTCGTTCGGGGAAGAACGCATCAAGTCGTCTCTTTGAGAAGTAGATCCGTTTACGCATGCGCAGCCGGTTGCCTCCTTGAGCTTACCCGCCTCCCATCAGGTGGCCTTTCTTGTATCAGGCGCTCATGGACTGTGGCGCTGGCGCCACCTCGCGCTCGGGCTCTTGTCCGGGAGTCTTGCGCTCGATGCCGATCAACAGTTGCTCATCGAGCACCGCAAGAATCCGGTTGAGCACTGGGATCGTCGGAATGTGCTCACCGCTCTCCAGCTTCGAGATGAACGAATGGGAGGTGCCTGCCCGCCGGGCGACCTCCTGCTGGGTCAGATCCAGGTCATAGCGCCGCTCGCGGATGTGGGCGGCGATCCAGTTCTTCTCCCGCAGCGCTCGGATCGCCGCGTACTCCTCGCGCGCCGCCCGATAGTCCTGGCTGCGTCGGGCGCGGCTCCTGGCCGCCTGGGCCGCGGTCCTGCCCTGAGGGCTGACTTGGCTGTCTACGTCGGTCACGATAACTAGTTTATCCATTTTGGTAACTGGATCATACCGGCCGACTCGCAGGCGGCGCATCGTTACCCGCGGCCCGCGGCGGCCTCCGTCGGATGGCGTCCATCCGGCGCCTGAAGTCTGCCATCCGCTGCTTGGCTAGTTCGATGTCGGCCTGAGGGACCGCTACGGTGTCCTTCTCCAGCGCGTGCAACAGCACCATCAGGTTCTCCGAGCGAAGGTACAGGATGCGGTAGCGGGTGTTCGCGAACCGAATCCGAAGCTCGCGAAGCTCGCCTTCGATCTGCGAGGTGATCGGGAACGCCGGAGGCGGCGCCTCCGGCGGATTGCCGTTCAGGTGCTCCTCTATGAAGTCGTCGATCTTCGCGGCGCGCTTGGATGGCAGAGCCTGGATGAACTCGTCGACCGGCTCGGTGCCGCGCGTGTCACGGTAGTAGACCGCCTGAGTGCGTGCCACTGTCCGAGCATGCCAGCTTGGTCTGACACTGAGCGGTTTCCATCTTGGTACGACCTATTTGTCATAGTTCGTCAGCATTGAGAGCTTTGCCGCGTCCCCGGCGCGCCGTTGGGCCCGCCGATCCGGGTCCATCTCCTACCGTGGTGCCATGAGGTGCGGCCTGGACGCCCAGGGTCCGCGACGAAGGGAGCGCCGTGAAGTACGAGATCGTCGCCGAGGCCTACCGCGACCTGGAGGGGGTCAGCGGCCGGCTGGCGCTCATCGACCGGCTCGCCACCCTGGTCGCCGAGACCCCGGCCGAGCTGCTGCCGGTGGTCTGCTACCTGGCCCAGGGCCTGATCGCGCCGGAGTTCGCCGGGGTGGACCTCGGCCTGGCCGAGAAGATGGCCGTCCGCGCGGTCGCCGCCGCCACCGGCGTCGACGCCGCGCAGGTCGCCGCCCGGGTCCGGGAGACCGGCGACCTGGGCCAGACCACCGAGATCCTGCTGGCTACGGCCACGCCCGACCGCCCGGCGGATCTGACCGTCGTCACGGTGGTGAACACCCTGCGCCAGATCGCCAACGCCGAAGGGACGGGCTCGCAGGGCCTCAAGCTGGACCTGCTGGCCGGGCTGCTGACCAGGGCCACCCCGCTGGAGGCCCGCTACCTGGTCCGCCAGGTCACCGGGAACCTGCGGCTGGGCATCGGCACGCCCACCATCCTGGACGCGCTCGCGCACGTCTACGCGGGGGGGCGGGCCGCCCGGCCGGTGCTGGAGCGCGCCTACAACATCTGCTGCGACCTGGGCCTGGTCGTCTCCGCCCTGACCAGCGGCGGCCTGGCCGCGGTCGAGCAGATCCAGGTCAGCCCGGGCCACCCGGTGCGGGTCATGCTGGCCCAGCGGCTGGCCAGCGCCACGGACATCCTGGCCAAGCTGGGCGGCGAGTGCGCGGCCGAGTACAAGTACGACGGCATGCGGCTCCAGGCGCACAAGACCGCGGACGGGACAATCGAGCTCTGGACCCGTCGGCTGGAGGAGGTCAGCAGCCAGTTCCCCGACGTGGTCGAGGTCCTGACCGCCGGGCTGCGCCCGGCCGAGGCGATCATCGAGGGAGAGGTCGTCGCGTTCGACGCGGCCACCGACGAGCTGCATCCGTTCGCCGAGGTCATGTTCCGGCGGCGCAAGTACGGCATCGCCGAGGCGGTGCGGGACGTGCCGGTCGGGCTGTTCTGCTTCGAGCTGCTCTACGCGGACGGCCAGGACCTGACCCGGCGGCCCTACCCGGAGCGGCGGGCCGCGCTGGCCGCGGCGATCACCACCGGGCCGCGGCTGCGGCTGACCACCGCGACCGAGGTGAAGGACCCGGCCGCGCTGGACGCGACGTTCGAGCAGGCGATCACCGACGGCTGCGAGGGGCTGATGTGCAAGTCGGTGGGCCGCGCCTCGGTGTACCAGGCCGGGAACCGCGGCTGGCTGTGGATCAAGCTCAAGCGGGACTACCGCACGGAGCTGTCCGACACCCTCGACCTGGTGGTGGTCGGCGCGTACGCGGGGCGCGGCCGGCGCGCCGGGGTCTACGGCGCGGTACTGCTGGCCGCCTACGACCCCGATGCCGACGTCTTCCGCACCGTGTCCAAGTGCGGCGCCGGGTTCTCCGACGCCGACCTCGCCGCGCTGCCCGTGCGGCTGGCGCCGCTGGCGCACCCGGAACGCCCCGCGCGGGTCGACGCCCGCCAGGAGCCCGACTTCTGGTTCGAGCCGGGGGTCGTGCTGGAGATCCTGTCCGCCGAGCTGACCCTGTCGCCGCACTACTCGGCGGCCTGGGGGCTGATCAAGGAGGACGCCGGGCTGGCCATGCGGTTCCCGAGGTTCACCGGGCGATGGCGCGACGACAAGTCCGCGGAGGACGCCACCACCACGGTCGAACTGGTCGACCTCTACCGCACCGCGCGGCGGCTGCCCGCAGGCACGTGAGCGTATGCCGACCCGTAACATAACCGCTCGTTCGGGATAATTGCCTTTTTCTCCGAACGAGCGGTAGTTTCACTCGCCGGGCCGCGGTGTCTGGCCGGGGTGCGCGAAGGGACTTCCTTGAGCGCGGCTTCCTTGAGCGCCCGGCCGCCTGGCGGGCGGACGGGCGGGATGGGCGGCTCCGGGTACCGTCGCGGACCGGACCACATGGCCGGCACGGCGTAGACGGCGGCGGCCACCGCGTAGGCGGCGCGCTCGTAGTTGACCCGCCAGCCCACGAAATCCGGCCAGGCCTGCTCGGGGTCGCGCTCGATCGGGAAGTCGACCTCGCGCATCCGGGCTACCGCGTCGAGGAATTCAGCGTAGGTCAGGCTGGTCCCGGCGTCCGGGTCGGCCTCGATGGGGATGTCGTAGCCCATCGCCCGGGCGATCCGGTTGAAGCACGAGAACCCGCCGCGCAGGCACAGCCGGGCCGGGATCTCCGGCGCGGCCTTCGGGGACAGGGCCAGGAACAGCGCGGCGGAGTCCAGCACGGCCAGCAGCGAGGTCACCCAGGATGACAGCGCCTGCGGGGAGCGGAACCGGACCAGCGGCAGGTAGGTGGTGTGGCTCTCGGCCACGTCGGCGGCCCAGCGTTCCCACTGGGTGTAAAGGTCCGGCATCGTGTCCAGGCTCGACATGTCAGTGCCCAGCGCGTAATGGGTGCGCGCCAGCAGCTCAGGTCCCCAGGACGGGAAACCGCCCCGCGCGTTCAGCAGCGCCACCTCGGTCTCCCTGCGGTTGAACGCCGCGTACAGGGACGGCAGGTACGCGATCTGCAGCGTGATGATCACCAGGCCGACCGCCGCGGCCGCGAACACGATCACCGCGGGTACGGCCCCGGTCGGCACGGCGAAGCCCAGGGTGAACATGGAGGACCCCGCGTCGATGAAGGCGGACACCACGCCGCGGTCGGCGAAGGGCCACAGCAGCAGGGCGAACCCGACGTACGCGACGATGAGCCAGGCCGCCAGCTGCGTCAGCAAGACCGCCGCCGCCTGGGTGGCGAGCAGGCGGTCGCGCCGGCGGTACTCCGCGACGTGCTTCCCCAGCAGCCGGTAGGCGCGGTCGACCCCGGTGTCCACCCACCGCGTCAGCCGGCTGCCGACCTGACGGGAGACGATCAGCGTCCCGATGAGGCTGGACATCGACGTAAGCACGAGCAGGCCGCCGATCACCGCGGCCACGATGCGCCCCGCCAACGGCATAACCATGGGAACTCCTTCGCACCACCGAACCTATATAGTGACCGGGTTGAGCGCGCGGGCATAGCCCCGGTAGCCTGCCAGCCATGGTCTCAGCCTGGCCTTCGGCCTCGTACAGCCAGTGGCGGGCAACGTGCGACACGCTGCACGCGCATACCCAGGTGCTCGGCAAGCTGGCGGTCAGGCTCGCGCCGCGCGAGCCGGAGTTGCAGCATGCGGCGCTGCGCCTGACCGCGCGCGGGTGGGAGACGGCGCCGCTGCCCGCGCCCGACGGTTCTGGCGCGCTGGTCGTCGCGCTCGACCTGCGCCGGCACGAGGCGCTCGCCGAGCACAGCGACGGCCGGGCCGAGCGCGTCGCGCTCACCCCGCACCGGCCGGTCGGCGAGGTCACCCGGGAGGTCCTCGCCGCGGTCCGCGCCCTGGGCGGGCCGGTGGAGATCGACCCGACGCCGCAGGAAGTCCCCTGGAGCGCGCCGCTGGACCAGGACTTCGAGCACGCGCACTACGACCCGGATGAGGTGGCGAGGTACTTCGCGGCGGCGACCCAGGCGGCGCTGGTCCTGGCCGCGTACCGCGCGCCCTACCGCGGCCGCTCGACGCCGGTCAACGCCTGGTGGGGCTCGTTCGACCTGGCGGTGAGCCTGTTCTCCGGGCTGCCCGCCGACCCGCCCTCCGGCGACTTCATCATGCGCAACGCGATGGACGCCCAGGAGGTCGCGGTCGGCTGGTGGCCGGGCGACACCCGCTACGGCCGGGCCGCGTTCTACGCCTACGCCCACCCGGCCCCGCCGGGCTTCGCCGGCGCAGACCTGTCCCCGGCCGCGGCGCGCTGGGATCCGGCGCTGGGGGAGTACATCCTGGACTGGGACGACGTCCGGTCGGAGCCGGACCCGCACGCGGCGGCGCTGGAGTTCGCCCGGTCCGCCTTCCGGCACGCGTGCCTGACGTGCGGCTGGGACATGACCCTGGCCGCCAGCGCCGAGGGCACCCCGCCCCCGGTCAGGTGAGGGGAAGACCTGTGAACGACGAGATCAAGCACGAAATCACCATCTCGCGCAGGTTCGACGCGCCGCGCGAACTGGTCTACCGGGCCTTCGTCGACCCCGACCAGCTCTGCGAATGGTACGGGCCTGACGGGTTCTACGTGCCGTGCGAGACGGTGCAGATCGACGCCCGGCCCGGCGGCTTCCAGCGCTTCGTGCTGGCGAACGTCGAAGACCCGGAGGGCCGCTACCAGGTCGAGGTGACGCTCAGCGAGGTCGTGGAGAATGAACTGCTCGACGGCCACCAGGACGTCGAGCGGATCGGCAGCGCGAGGCCGGCCGACCGGACCAGGTTGCGGCTGGAGTTCCTCGAGGAGGCGAACGGCAGGACCCGGCTTGAGCTGCGGCAAGGTCCGTACACCGAGGAGATCGGCCAAGAGGCCGAGGCGCGCTGGGAGAGCTCGTTCAAGAGTCTGGATTCACTGCTGAGGCGATCGCTGTAGCGGCGGTCCTACGGGTTTGCGTCTCACTCCGTCTCTTGCAAATTGCTTCCACTATAGAGGCTTCCATGGAATTATATAGCTGTCGGGCGTTCCCACGTTGAGGAGGCGGCAGCATGACCACGATCGGGATCATCGGCAGCGGGCACGTCGGCAGCAACCTGGCCCAGGCGGCGATCGCTCACGGGTACGGCGTAGTGCTCAGCAACTCGCAGGGACCGGACTCGCTGGCCGGCCTGGTGGCCGACCTCGGGCCGCGGGCCTCGGCGGCGACACCCGCCGAGGCGGCCGCCGCGGGCGACTTCGCGATCGTCGCGATCCCGCTGTCGACCATCGACCGGGTACCCGTCGAGCCGCTGGCGGGGATGGTCGTCATCGCCACGATCAACTACTTCCCCCAGCGGCTGGGGCATGTCCCCGAGATCGACAACGGGACGACCACGGCGCCGGGGCTGCTGCAGGCCCACCTGCCCGCGAGCCGCGTCGTGCGCGCGTTCAGCATGATCAACGCCGCCGAGATGTCCGGCGACGGCCACCGCGAGGGCGACCCGAAGCGCCGGGCCCTCGCGCTGGCCGGCGACGACGCGGCGGCCAAGCAGCTGGTCGCCGGCCTGTATAACGAGTTCGGCTTCGACGCGCTCGACATCGGCGGCCTCGAAGAGAGCTGGCGGATCGAGGCCGGCCAGCCCGCGTTCGTCGTCCGCCAGAACCTCGCCGAGCTGGAGGCCAACGTGGCCAGGGCCGAGCGTCCCGTCTTCTGAGCACGGCCGGCCACGGCCAGGGAGGCAAACGATGACCACGGCACGGAGGTGGGTGGCGGTCGGCTTCGGCGGTCCCGAGGTCCTGCGCACCATCGAGGTCGACGTGCCCGATCCCGGGCCGGGCGAGGTCACCATCGAGGTGCGCGCCGCGGGCATGAACCCCGCCGACGCCAAGCACATCGCGCCCGGGCAGGACCCTGCGCTGCTGCCGCTGCCGATCGGGTACGAGGTGGCGGGCGTCGTCTCGGCGCTCGGCCCGCAGACCGAGCTGGCGTCGGGCGGCGGGACAGCCGGCGACGAGGTCGTCGCCCAGGTCAACGGCGGGTACACGACCGCGATCACGACCTCCGCGTCCAGCGTGTTCGCCAAGCCGTCGGCGCTGAGCTTCCCTGAAGCGGCCAACCTGCTGCTCGTGGGGACCACGGCGGCCGATCTCCTGCACGCCTCGGGCGCCAGGGAAGGCGAGACCGTCCTGCTGCACGGAGCCGCCGGAGCCGTGGGCGTGAGCGTCCTCCAGCAAGCGCGGCTCCTCGGCGTCCGGGTCGTGGGCACCGCCAGCCCGGCGAACTTCGAATTCGTGCAGGTCTACGGCGGAACCCCGGTGGCCTACGGGCCGGGCCTGCTCGACCGGGTCCGGGCCGCCGCCCCCGAGGGCGTCGCCGCCGCGCTGGACACGGTTGGAAGCGACGAGGCGGGCGACGTGTCGCTCGCCCTGGTCGCCGATCGCCGGCGGGTGGTCACCATCGCCGCCGCGCCCCGGGCCAAGGCGGACGGGTACGTCTTCGTCGGCGCGTCAAACCCGGCCAGCGGGCCCTTCCGGGCCCGGGCCCGGAGCCGGATCCTGAAGCTTGCCCAGGACGGCGACCTCGTGGTACCGATGGCGGAGACGTTCGCGTTCACCGACGCCCCGGCCGCGTTCGCGGCCCTGACGGGCCCCCACCCGCCCGGCAAGCTCGCCCTGGTCAACGAGCACTAGTGCCGAGCTTAGGCACAATGGTGACGGTCACGCTAGGGTCCGTGATTCGTCGGCCAGCAGCGCGGCTACGGCGATCTCGGCCTCGGCCGCGGCGGGCAGCACGGCCGGCAGCCGGGGGATGGTGGTTAGCTGCCCGTCGGAGCTGTAGCGGCTGATCACCCGGGGATCGATATAGGAAGCGCGCGTTACGGCCGGGGTGTCGCCCAGCCAGTCCGCCACCCCGCGGACGGCGGCGGTGATCGTGCTCGTGCGGCTCCGAGAGGTCAGGGCCGGGTCCGCGTCGGCCAGCAGCAGCGCCATCAGCACGGTGGCGTTCCAGGTGCGGAATTCCTTGGCGGTGAAGTGGGCGCCGGCGCGGGAGGCGATGTAGCTGCTCACCTCGTGCGAGCGGAGGGGCCGCCACATGTCCCCGTCCTGGAAGGAGAACAGCGAGTCGGACGTGCTGTCGCTGCTGACCAGCGCGCGCACGACTGACCTGACCGGAGCGTCGGTGATGGTGATCGTCCGGCGTTTGCCCTCCTTGGCGATGTAGTCGAACGCTACGCCGTCGCGTGTCACCGTGACGTCGTGCTTCTGCAGCGTGGTCGCCCCGTAGTGGTGATCGAGTTCGGCGTACTTCTCCCCGCCGATCCGGAACAGGCCGAGGTCGATCAGCCGGACCGCGCCCGCGGCCACGCGGTCACGGTCGAGGCGGCGACGGCGGAGATCCCGGGCCGCGGCCGACCGCAGCGCGGGCAGCGCGCCGGCGAACCGGAGCATGTGCGCGAACTTCTGGGCGTCACGCTGCTCACGCCACGCCTCGTGGTACCGGTACTGGGTCCGGCCCCGGCTGTCGACGCCGGTGGCCTGGATGTGGCCCAGCGGATCGAGCGAGATCCAGACGTCCTTCCAGGCCGGCGGGATGCCAAGACCGCCGATGCGGTGCAGTGTCTCGGGATCCGTGACTTCGGCTCCGGCGGGATCGTGATACCGGAACCCGCCGCTGATCCGTTCCCGGGTGACTCCCGGACCGTGCGGGTCGCTGCGGGTCAGCCCGGGGACCGCGGCGGCTTGGGGCGATGATTCGGCACTCAACGGATGTCACCTCGGTAGCGCAGCCGGGGCGCCGGTCGGTAGCGCAGCCAGGGCGCCGGTCGGTAGCGCAGCCAGGGCGCCGGTGATGATCTCTGTGGAAGTATAGTCCTTGTTGACTGCTTCCTAGGAAGGCAGAATCGATGGCTGACGAGAAACCGCCGCCGGATTTCATGAGTGCGCTGGGCACCGAATACTTCGTGCTGCAGTCGACGGCCAGCTCGACCATCAGCGAGAGCGGCAGCCGGGTCAGCATCTACCTGTCCTCCCTGGCCAGCGGGCTGGTAGCGCTCGGCTTCTCCAGTTCCTCGCCGAGGGCGTTCGCCTCGCTGGCCTTCACCGTCCTGCCGACCGTGTTCGTGCTCGGCTGGTTCACCATCGTCCGGCTGATCGACACCAGCGTGGCCAACGTCGTCTCGCTGCGCCGGATGGAGCTGATCAGGCGATATTACGCGGCGCTCGCCCCGATTGCTCCGCCGTACTTCGGGGCCGGCCCGTCCCCGAGCACGGAGCACGGCGTGCGATACGGCCGCTGGTCGTTCCTGTTCACCATGGCGAGCATGGTCATCACGGTCAACTGCGTGCTGGGCGGAGCCACCATCGCGCTGCTGTGCGACCTGGCCTTCAAGGCCCCGCTGCCCGCCGCCGCAGGGATCGGCGTGGTCGCCGGACTCGCCCTGCTCGTGCTCAGCCTGCGGTATGAGCACCGGCGGCTCACCCCCGTCGTCCTCAGCTCCTACGCCGCCACGGACGCAACCGACGGCAGCACCGAAGTTCCCTGACAGCTGGCGATCACCCGCACGTGCCTAGCGTGAGCCGACAGGCCTGCACCTAACGGTCAGGCTCGAGGCCTAGCTGGCGGGCCGGCCTGCCGTGATACCGGACGGTGGCAAAGCGTCCAGTTCGGCCGACACGTCGGCGGCTTCGGCCGCGCCGATCCGCTGGAAGATCTCAAGCGCCTGCCGCAGCCCGGTTTCTGCCTCGGCTCTGCGGTCGGCGGCCAGGGCGCACCGGCCCAGGCCGGCCAGCGCGTGCGCCTCGTCCAGTGGGCTGCCGATCTGGCGGGCCAGGTCCAGGGCCTGCTGGTGACATTCCCCGGCCTGGCCGAGGTCGCCGCGGGCTCTGCTCAGGGTGCCCACCTCGTTGAGAGCCTTGGCCTGGCCGCGCTGGTCGCCCATTTCGCGGTGGATGACCAGTGCCTGTTCCAGGTCCCGAGCCGCGGCCGGATAGTTCCCGGTCATCCGCCGGACGAGCCCCAGGTAGGTAAGGGCGTCGGCTTGGCCGCGCCGGCTCCCTATGCCACGGGAGATGTCCAATGCCTCCTCCAGGGCGCGGGCCGCGCCCTGGTAATCCCCGGTCAGTTGCCGCACCGTCCCTAGGTTGTTGAGGGTGTCGGCCTGGCCGAGGCGGTTGCCATGGTCGCGGTGGATGTCTAGCGCCTCCTGAAGGGCCCGTGCCGCCGCTGGATAGTCACCGGTTATGGTCCGCACGCCTCCCAGGTAGGTGAGGGCGTCGGCCTGGCCGAGCCGGTCGCCGAGGTCGCGGCTGATGCCCAGCGCCTCCTCCAGGGCGCGGGCCGCGGCCGGATAGTCCCCGGTCGCCCACTGCGCGACACCCAGGTAGGTGAGGGTGTCGGCCTGGCCGGGCCGGTCGCCGAGGTCCCGGTAGGTGCCCAGCGCCTCCTCCAGGGCGCGGGCCGCACCCAGGTAGTCTCCGGTCAGCCGCCGCGCCTTCCCCAGGTAGGTGAGGGCGCCAGCCTGGCCGAGCCGGTCGTCGAGGTCAGGGTAGATGCCGAGTGCCTCCTGCAGGTCCCGGACCGCGGCCGGGTAGTCCCCGGTCAGCCGCCGCACGTCCCCCAGGTTCGTGAGGGCTTCGGCTTGGCCGAGCCGGTCGCCGAGGTGCCGGGCGGCCCGCACCGCGGCGGCGTGGCGGGTGAGGGCCTCGGCCCACGGACCGTCGTACCGCAGCAGGCCGGCCAGGCCCGCGGTCAGCGCGATGACGCGGGCGTGCTGTCCGGCCGCGGTGGTGTGGTCCAGGCAGGCCAGCAGGCTGGCGCGCTCGGCCCGGGTCCACTCCAGCGCCTGCTCCCGATCGGCCAGGACCGGAACCGTGGTCGGCGTGGTGCCGACCGCCCAGGCGGGGGCGGTCCGGGCCTGGCGGCCGAGCAGGGCGTCGGCGCGGGCAGCGGCGTGCTGATAGTAATCCAGCAGCCGCCCGGTAGCCTGGTCCCTGTCATCGTCGGGGTCTAGGCGGCCGGCCAGGGCCCCGGCGTGCTCGCGGATCAGGTCGTGCATCTTGTACCGGCCCGGGCCGGCTCGGTGAGCAGGTACTGGTCATACAGCGCCTCCAGGCCGCGGCGGGCAACGGCCAGACCGGTGCCGTCCAGCGCGGCCGCGGCATAAGCGTCGATGTCGGCACCGGGGTGCAGCCCGAGCCGGCGGAAAAGCCGCTGCTGATCTTCCGTGAGGTCCGCATACGAGAGGTCGAACGCCGCAGCGACTGACACATTCTCCGTCTCAAGCAGCTCCAGCCGGTCCACGGCGGCGGCCAGCTCGGCGGCCCGCCCGGCCGCAGTCCAGGCGGGGTGGTGGTGCAGCTGGCGGGCCAGCATCCCGATCGCCAGCGGCAGGTACCCGCACAGCCGGGTGATCTCCTGCACTGCCGAGTCCGACACGTCGAGCCCGGCTCTGGCGGCCAGCCAGACCAGCAGTTCGGCCGCCTCCTCTGGCGGAAGGGTGTCCAGGCTGATCGTCCGCGCGTCCTCCAGCGCGGACAACCGCCGTCGGCTGGTGACCAGCACCAGGCTGCCGCCCGCGCCTGGCAGCAGCGGCCGGACCTGCTCGCTGCCTGCTGCATCATCCAGGACCAGCAGCAGCCGGCGGTCGGCTGCCCGGTCCCGCCACAGCGCCGTCCGCGCCTCCGGACGGGCCGGGATCTGGGCGGCCGGGACCCCGATGGTCAGCAGCAGGGTGGCCAGCGCGTCGGCCGGGTCCACCGGCTGCTGCCCGGGGGTGTGACCGTGCAGCGGCAAGAAGATCTGCCCGGCCGGGAACTGGTCGGCCAGCCGGTGCGCGGCATGGACGGCGAACGCGGTCTTGCCGATGCCGGCCATCCCGCCGATCGCGTGGATGCTCACCACCCCGCCTGTCCTCGCCGCCGCGTCCTCCAGCTCGGCCAGCTCCTGCTGCCGCCCGGTGAACGAGACGACATCGCGGGGCAGCGTCCGCGTGGCCGCCGCCCCCCCGTCGGCCCCGCCCAGTCTCACCCGGCCCCGCGCAGCCATCTCGAACTCAGCCCGGGCGAGGCCGGTCAGCTGCAGCGCATCGGCCAGCAGCCGCACGGTGTCCTTGTGCGGGGTACTGACCGCACCCCGTTCCAGGTAGCTGATCGCCCGCGAAGTCAGCCCGGCCGCCCCGGCCAGCTCCTCCTGCGTCAGCCCAGCCTCAGCGCGCAACCTACGCAGCACGCCGGCAAACGCAACCGGCCGCTCAGCCAAAACCTCTCCCTCGCCCGCGGACGGCGCCATCGACGCCGAGCATACGCCGCCGCCCCAGCCCCGCCCGCTGCCAGCACCTGCACAAGCAGGAAGTTACGTTCCGCCATGCGGCCAGGGCTCGCAGGGCTGGGCCCGAGGCCGTGTAGTTAGCTCCAATACCTCCGCCGGACGCGGCTCGCAGTTTCCCGGCGGCCAGATTTTCGTGTGGTTTTTCGTGTTCATCGCCGGGTCGCGATGCTTGGCTTGAAGCGCCGAGTTGGCCCGCGAGGAGGACTGTCATGGCTGCCAGGGTCCGGCCGTCCGCCGCGAACCAGCCTCGCGACCTAACCGAGCTGCGGCTGCTGGTAGAACTGCCCGCGCTGCGCAGGCTGGCCGATCGGGGGCTGTCCGATCAGGAGCTCGCGGTCATCCGGGAACTGGCCGACGCCACCATGCGGTCGGCCCGCAACGGCGACGTTCCCGGCTACCTGTACGCAGACATGGTCTTCCATCTCTACCTGCTGGAGTTGACGGGCGAGGCGGCCCGCTCCGAGATCGCGCGGCTGCTGCTTGCCCCTGGCCCTGGGCACGCGCCGCCTGCCGAGGAATCCGGCCACCTCATGGCCACCGCGGCCCGCGAGCATCGCGAACTGGTCGGCATGCTCACCGACGATATGGTGAGCGCGGCGGATGACCTGCTCAGGAAGCATGTTTCCCGGCCATGGCCGGCGGCGGCTGTCCGCCCATACCCGCCGGGCCGGAATCCATCCGATGTGCGGACGCATGAGATGGCCGATCGCATCAGCTCGGGCGATCCGACGTCACGCACCGCGGAGGCTGACCTCCATGCTTTCTTCCGGCACCGAGACGATGTGCCCACGGCATGGTGCACCGCGCTGACCAACTCGCTCAGCGGACTCCGCGGGTCTGACGATCCGGCCGTGACGTTCGCCGGCCTGCCCAGGGCCTGCGTCCCGGCTTTCGCTGATGGCTGCCAGGTCGAGCTATCTGACGGGGCGGAGCGGCCGTTTCGGGTGACACACCCGGCCAGCCCGGCTGACGGCGCCGAACCAGCCGTAGCTAACCCCGTCGGCTCAGACCACGTGCTGCTAACCCCGTTCCAGGTGGTGTCCCGGACCGGCTACCCGCCGTACGCCGGGATAGTTACGCACTGGTGGACCGACCGGGAGCCGTCCGAGAGCGACGCTGCGATCGCGGACCTGATGGTCAAGCATCTGATCGCGCTGGTCGACCATGAACGCTTGATGGTGGCGGTAGCACGAGCAGAAGACCGGGCTGCGAGCCTGGCCCTGGAGGCGATCTCCGGCCGCATTATTAACGTGGCCATCGGCGTCGTAATGCACCAACGCGGGCTTGCGCCGGATGATGCGGAGAATCTGCTGCGCCAGTCGGCCAGGATGGCCGGCACGGGGCTTGCTCAGGTGGCGGCGGGCGTACTGCGCTCCGGCATGCTGGCCGACTCAGTACGGCCCCATGGCCGATCGGATCCAGTCGCGCGCGACCTGGTTCTTGTCAATGCGGATCTCGGTGACCCGGCAGCTACGGTTGCTCATGCCCGTCGATCGGCTGGTGACTGCAGGCTCCGGCGACGATCTCCGCCTTGACCGGGCCTGTGGCGCCGTCCCCCAGCTCCCCGCTTCCGGAGAACTGGCCTAGCCGGAAGCTGCTTTCACCGCTCGGTACACTGGGGGGCGGAGGTGAGCCGGTCATGTCGGACCTGAGGCAGGTGTTCAACGACCTGATCCGCTTCGAGATCGAGTTGTGGAACGCGGTCGACGCCCGGCTGAAGAGCGAATTCGACCTGCCCTTGACGCACTTCGAGCCGATGTCGGTAATGGACCGGCTGCCCAAGTGCCGGGTCTACGACATCGCCAGCGAGCTGGGCATCACCACCGGCGGCACGAGCAAGCTAGTGGACCGGATCGAGGCCAACGGCTACTGCCGGAGGCTGCCGAACCCGGAGGACCGGCGGTCGTCGCTCCTGGAGCTGACTCCCGAGGGCCGGCGCCTGTTCGCCGACGCCGCGGTGGTCTTCGACGACGAGCTACAGCGCAGGCTCGGTGCCGCGGTGCCGGAGCGGACGCTGCGCCAGTTCGCGGCGACCCTGTCCCGCCTTCGGGCGGCCGGGCACCACTCCGAGATGGAACAGACCGCTTAGCGCGGCCCAGGATCGCCGGGACAGCAGGCCGGTGCTGCTGTACTCACCATCCCACCTCCCGCTCCGCAGAGCCCTCTATCACGATACATTCGACGGAAGTAGTGTATATGGAAGCTAATATTCCGAAAGGCTGAACCGCGCCCAGGAGCGGAACCACGGCCCGTTCGGCATAGATATTTCTGCCGAACGGACGGTGGTGCTCCACCCGTCACGCTCGCGTCTGGAGAACCCTCATGCGGTACCGAAACCTTGGCCGAACAGGCATCAAGGTCAGCCCTTACGCGCTCGGCGTGCTCATGTTCGCCACCCAGGTCGGCAACCCCGACCCCGAGGACTCGATCCGGATCATCCGCAAGGCGCTCGACGCGGGAATCAACCTCGTCGACACCGCTGACGCGTACGGAGACTCGGAGGAGGTCGTCGGCCGGGCCCTTAAGGGCCGCCGCGACAACGTGGTCCTCACGACGAAGGTCAGCCGCCCCATGGGTACCGACCCGAACCAGCAGGGTGCGTCCCGGCGGTGGATCATCACGGCCGTCGAGAACTCGCTGCGCCGCCTCCAGACCGACCACATCGACGTGTATCAGATCCAGCGCCCCGATCCCGACACGGATATCGAGGAAACACTTTCCGCGCTGACCGACCTCGTCCGCAGCGGCAAGATCCGCGCGTCCGGAACCTCGACGATGCCGGCCTCGAACCTGGTGGAGGCGCACTGGGTGGCGGAACGGCGCGGCCTCGCCGCCGGGGCTCCAGGGGATACTAATGAGACCGAACGAGCGGTGGTGACACTTCCAGGTCCCCGTCACCCGCCGCGCGGAGCGGCCGGCCTGGGAGCGAGGGAGAGTGGGGGCGCGCGATGAACTCTGCGGACGACCCGATCATGACCGTGTACGGGGCGCCGTGGTGCCCGCACTGCAAGCGGGTGAAGAACTTCTTGTCCGCCCACAAGATCCGGTACGCCTACACCGACATCGAGACGGATCCCGATGCCATCGGGAAGCTCAAGCAGCTACAGGACGGCGGGCAGATCATCCCGACGGTGATCTACGCGGACGGGACCCACGAGGTGAACCCGAGCAACGAGGCGCTGGCCCGCCGCATCGGCCTCAACGTGACCGCCGAACGGTCCGCCTACGACCTGGTCATCGTCGGGGGAGGGCCAGCCGGGCTGGCGGCCGCCATCTACGCGGCCAGGGAGGGCATCGACGCCATCGTCGTCGACGCCAGCGCGCTCGGCGGGCAGGCCGGGATCAGCGACCGGATCGATAACTACCCGGGCTTCCCCGACGGGATTACCGGCGCGGAGCTCACCGACCGGTTCGTCAGGCAGGCGCGACGGTACGGGGTCGAGCTGGTGTCAGCGGTGGAGGTCAGCAGCGTGCACCGCGAATGCGAGGACCTGGTGACCTCGTTGTCCACCGGGCAGCAGCTCACCTCGCACGCGATGATCGCCGCCACCGGATCTATGTACAAGCGCCTCGCCGTTCGCGGCGAGGACGAGCTCCTCGGCGCCGGCGTCCACTACTGCGCTACCTGCGACGGCCCCTTCTACAAGGGGGCCGATGAGGTCATCGTGGTCGGCGGCGGCAACTCGGCCCTGGAGGAGGGGCTGCACCTGTCCGAGTTCGCCAAGCGGGTCCGCGTGCTCGCCCGCCACGGGCTGTCCGCCTCGCCTGTCCTGCAGGACCGGGTGCGATCCGATCCGCAGTTCACCATCAACACCGGGCTGGACATCATCGAGCTCGAGGGCGGGCGCGGCCGGTTCGCCGCCGTGGTGGCCCGCGACCAAGGGACCGGCGAGACCATCAGGTTCCCGGCCGCCGCGGCCTTCGTGTTCATCGGCCTCAAGCCGAACAACGCCTTCCTCGGCCCTGAGGTGGAGCGGGACGACGGCGGATTCCTCGTGACCAGCCCCACCATGGAGACCTCCCTGCCCGGCGTGTTCGCCGCGGGCGACGTGCGGTCTGGGTCGACCAAGCAGCTCGGCTCCGCGGTGGGCGACGGGATCGCCGCCCTGCTCATGACGCGGCGGTACCTCGAAGCGCATCACCACAAGGCGGTGGCGCTGGTCGACGCCTGACGGCGCCCGCTCAGCCCGGCCGCCGCGGCCTGGCGCGCGAGCGCGTTTGTGGTGAGCGCGGTGCGGTGAACCTCGACGCTTGTGGTTCCTGTCAATCCTGAGATTCCCCCCTTCCCTGCCCGTCCGGGTCGGGGTAGGCAGGGAGGTATCGCACGCCTGTGCGCCTGGCGTTTACCGGGGCCTCAGTAACATCTAAATCCAGACCACCTACCCGGCAGAGGAAGGCTGACGTGCCTGTCGTCGTACGTAACACCCCCCGGACCGATCTCGCGGTCGTCGACGGCCTGGCGCGCGCGGGGGTGGCGACGGTACACGAGGCCCAGGGCCGCACGGGGCTGCTCCGCGCAGACATCCGCCCGATCTTCCGGCCCGCCCGCATCGCCGGCAACGCGCTGACCTGCGAGGTCGCCCCGGGCGACAACTGGTCGATTCACGTGGCCGTGGAGCAGGCGCGGCCCGGCGACATCCTCGTGGTCACGCCGACGAGCCCGTGCGACGACGGGTACGTGGGCGACCTGCTCGCCGGGAGCCTGCGGGCGCACGGCGTCAGGGGAGTGGTCATCGACGCCGGCGTGCGGGACGTCGCGACGCTGACCGAGATGGGCTTCCCCGTCTGGTCGAGGGCCATCTCCGCCAGGGGCACGGTGAAGGAGACGCCAGGGAACGTGCAGACCCCGATCGTCTGCGCCGGCGTGTACGTCCGGCCCGGTGACGCGGTCGTCGCCGACGACGACGGCGTCGTGGTCGTCCCGCGCGAGGAAGCGCCGGCGGTGCTCAAGGCGGCCCTGGACCGGGAGGCCAGCGAGGCGTCCAAGCGGCCCCGGCTGCACGGCGGTGAACTCGGCCTGGATATCTACGGCATGCGCGACCGGCTGGCCGCCAAGGGACTGCGCTACGTCGACTACGAGGACGCGCCGTGACCCAGACCGCCATCGCCTGCGCCGCCATGCGCGGCGGGACGTCAAAGGGCCTGGTGTTCCTGGCCGACCGCCTGCCCGGCGACCGCGCGACGCGCGACGCGGTGCTGCTGGCCGCCATGGGATCCCCGGACCCGAGGGAGATCGACGGGATGGGCGGCAGCCACCCGCTGACCTCGAAGGTCGCCGTGGTGAGCCCCTCGTCCCGCGACGACGCGGACGTCGAGTACCTCTTCCTCCAGGTCTGGCCTGACCGGGCGGAGGTCTCCGACAGCCAGAACTGCGGGAACATGCTGGCCGCGGTCGGACCGTTCGCGATCGAGCAGGGGCTCGTGGCCGCGTCCGGACCGGTGACGCCGGTCCGGATCTGGATGCGCAACACCCAGACTCTCGCCACGGCGCTGATCCAGACGCCGGACGGGCGCGTCCGCTACGACGGGGCTGCGCGCATCGACGGCGTGCCCGGCACCCACGCCCCCATCCTCATCGAGTTCGCCGACGTCGCCGGGTCCTCGTGCGGCGCGCTCCTGCCGACCGGCCATGTGACCGACGTCATCGACGGGACGACGGTGACCTGCATCGACAACGGCATGCCGGTCGTGTGCCTCGCGGCGTCCGATTTCCTGATCTCCGGGCAGGAGTCACCAGCGGAGCTTGAGCGCAATGGTGCGCTGACCCGGCGGGTCGAGGCGATCCGGCTGGCCGCAGGCCCGCTGATGAACCTCGGCGACGTGACCGGCAAGACCGTGCCGAAAATGAGCCTGGTGTCGCCCCCAGCGCACGGCGGCGCGGTCTCCACCCGGACGTTCATCCCGCACCGCGTGCACGAGGCCATCGGGGTCTTCGGCGCGGTGTCCGTCGCGACGGCCTGCGTGCTGCCCGGATCCGTGGCGTACGAGATCGCGGTCCTCCCCGAGCAGTCGCAGGGCCCGATGGACATCGAGGTCGAGCACCCAACGGGCTTCTTCACCGTCACCATCGAGGTCAAGCTCGACAACGGCGTGCCGGTCGTGACCCGGTCGGCCCTGCTGCGCACCGCCCGCCTGCTCATGCGCGGCGAGGTTCTCGTGCCCTCGTCGGTGTGGGACGGGGAAGCGCCGCGATGATCATCGACTGCCACGGCCACTACACGACCGCGCCGCCACAGCACGACAGCTGGCGCAAGGAGCAGCTCACGGCGTTCGGCGAGGGCCGCCGGAGCCCCGCTTACCCGGCGATCTCCGATGACGAGATCCGCGAGTCGATCGAGCAGAACCAGCTCCGGCTGATCCGCGAGCGCGGCGCGGACCTGACGATCTTCTCGCCGCGAGCCTCGGCCATGGCGCACCACCTGGGCGACGAGCGGGTCAGCGAGGAGTGGTCACGCGCGTGCAACGACCTCATCGCGCGCGTCGTCGGGCTGTTCCCCGAGACGTTCGCCGGCGTGTGCCAGCTGCCGCAGTCGCCAGGGGCCGGTCTTAAATCATCAGTCGCCGAGCTCGAACGCTGCGTGCTCGAGCTCGGGTTCGTCGGCTGCAACCTCAACCCCGACCCGAGCGGGGGGTGGTGGACGTCCCCGCCGCTGACCGACCGGTACTGGTACCCGGTCTTCGAGAAGATGGTCGAGCTCGACGTGCCCGCCATGGTGCACGTCTCGAGCAGCGCCAACCCCGTCTTCCACGCGACCGGCGCGCATTACATCAACGCCGACACCACCGCGTTCATGCAGTTCATCCAGGGCGACCTGTTCGCCGACTTCCCCGACCTGCGCCTGGTGATCCCGCACGGCGGGGGGGCCGTCCCCTACCACTGGGGGCGCTACCGCGGGCTCTCCGACATGCTCAAGAAGCCGCCGCTGGACGAGCACGTCATGAGGAACGTGCTCTTCGACACGTGCGTCTACCATCAGCCAGGCATCGACCTGCTCTTCGAGGTCATCGACGTCGGTAACATCCTGTTCGGATCCGAGATGCTGGGCGCGGTCCGCGGCATCGACCCGCAGGCCGGGCACTACTTCGACGACACGAAGCGGTACGTCGACGCGCTCGGCCTGACCGAGGCCGACGCCGCGAAGGTGTATTCGGGCAACGCCCGGCGGGTATACCCGCGCCTCGACCACGCCCTGCGCGCACGAGGACGGTAGATGACGGCCACCTTCACCCCCGACGCCGACTGGCTCCCCTTCGACCCGAACCCCAGCAAGCCGGGCTACGCCCCGCCCCCGGGCGCGGTCGACGCCCACTGCCACGTGTTCGGCCCCGGCGACGTCTTTCCCTACGCCCCCGAGCGTAAGTACACGCCGACCGACGCCGGCAAGGAGGACCTGTTCGCGCGGCGCGACTTCCTCGGCTTCGAGCGGAACGTCATCGTCCAGGGGACCTGCCACGGCGCCGACAACCGCGCGATGGCCGACGCGCTGCTCACGGCCGGTGACCGGGCCCGCGGCGTGGCGACCATCCGCCCCGGGGTATCGCCGGCCGAACTCGCCGACCTGGACGCCGCCGGCGTCCGCGGCATCCGGTTCAACTTCGTCAAGCGCCTCGTCGACCCCAAGCCCGACGAGTACTACCGCGGCCTGGTCGAGGCGGTAGCCGAGTTCGGCTGGCATATCGTGGTCTACTTCGAAGCCGCTGACCTGGCCGAACGCTGGAAGCTTTTCACGACCCTGCCTACCGTCGTCGTCGTCGACCACATGGGCAGGCCCGATGTGTCGCAGCCGGTCGACGGGCCCGGATTCGCGCTGTTCACGCGCTTCATGAGCGAGCACGAGAACATCTGGTCCAAGGTGAGCGGCGCGGAACGCCTGTCGCTATCGGGCCCGCCTGACTATTCCGACTTCGTCCCGTTCGCGGCGCACATCGTCGAGGCGTTCCCCGACCGCGTTCTGTGGGGAACCGACTGGCCGCACCCGAACATGAAGAGCCACATGCCCGACGACGGCGCCCTCGTCGACCTCGTCCCGCGCATCGCCCGCACCGACGACCTGCAGCGCCGGCTGCTGGTCGACAACCCGCATCGTTTGTACTGGGAGGGGACCCGATGACCGGGTACACCACAGAGTTCGACGACATCCCCGGCACCCGGGTGTTCACGGCGCAGCGCGCGAAACAGGGCTACCAGCTGAACCAGTTCTGCATGAGCCTGATGAAGGCGGCCAACCGCGAGCGGTTCAAGGCCGACGAGCGGGCCTACCTCGACGAGTGGCCGATGACCGAGGCGCAGAAGCAGGCGGTACTCGCCCGCGACTACAACGCGATGCTGGAACTGGGCGGGAACATCTACTTCCTGGCCAAGATCTTCGCCACCGACGGCCTCAGCTACCTCCAGGCCGTCTCCACGATGACCGGCATGAACATCGAGGACTACCAGCAGATGATGCTCTCCGGAGGGCGCTCGCCGGAAGGCTGGCGCTCGGTGAAGGACGGGACCTGACATGGCGCGCATCACCGCGGGGCTGACCACCAGCCACATCCCGGCCATCGGCGCCGCGATCGATCTCGGCAAGACCGAGGAGCCCTACTGGAAGCCCCTGTTCGCCGGGTACGACTGGACCAAGGCCTGGGCTGCCCACGAGGTCCCTGACGTGGTGATCCTGGTCTACAACGACCACGCGTCCGCGTTCACCCCCGAGATCGTCCCCACGTTCGCGCTCGGCTGCGCGGATGAGTTCGCTCCGGCCGACGAGGGGTACGGCGCCCGCCCGGTGCCGGACGTCCGCGGCCACGCCGAGCTAGCGGCCCACCTGGCGGAGGCGCTGATCCTCGACGAGTTCGACCTCACCCTGATGTACAAGCTCGACGTAGACCACGGCCTCACCGTCCCGCTCTCCCTGGTCTACGGCCAGCCGGACGAGTGGCCGGTGCGGGTCATCCCGCTCGCCGTGAACGTCGTCCAGTACCCGCCGCCCACCGGCCATCGCTGCTACCGCCTGGGCCAGGCGATCCGCCGGGCCGTGCAGAGCTACCCCGAGAACCTGTCGGTCCAGGTCTGGGGCACCGGCGGGATGAGCCATCAGCTGCAGGGGCCACGGGCGGGCTTCATCAACTCCGAATTCGACAACGCCTTCTTCGACCGGCTGGTCCACGACCCGGACAACCTGGCCCTCGTGCCGCACATCGAGTACGTGCGCGAGGCGGGCTCCGAGGGGATCGAGCTGGTCATGCAGCTGATCATGCGCGGCGCCATGGGCCCCAAGGTCGAGGAACTCTACCGCTTCTACCACGTCCCCGGGTCCAACACCGCAGTCGGGCACCTCGTGGTGCGACCCGCCGAAGGCTCCGGCCGGGAAGAGGACTAGACGCATGCGCATCGCACTCGCCGGAGCAGGCGCCTTCGGGATCAGGCACCTGGACGCCCTCGCGCTCATCGAGGGCGTCACCGTCACGTCCATCGTCAGCCGCAGGCTGGAGCAGGCCGAGGAGGTCGCCGAGAAGTACGGCGCCGCCCACGCCTCGACCGACCTGGCCGACGCCCTGGCCCGCGACGACGTCGACGCCGTGATCTTGTGCACTCCCACCCAGCTCCACGCGCAGCAGGCCATCGCCGCCATGCGCGCGGGCAAGCACGTCCAGATCGAGATCCCTCTCGCGGACACCTGGCCGGACGCGCAGCACGTCGACCGCGTGCAGCAGGAGACCGGCCTGACCTGCATGGTCGGGCACACCCGCCGGTTCAACCCGTCGCATCAGTGGATCCACCGCCGCGTCGCCGCCGGGGAGCTGTCCATCCAGCAGATGGACGTGCAGACGTACTTCTTCCGCCGCGCGAACATGAACGCCCTCGGCAAGCCCCGCAGCTGGACCGACAACCTGCTCTGGCACCACGCCGCGCACACCGTGGACCTGTTCCAGTACCAGACCGGCGAACAGGTCCGGATCGCCCACGCCGTGCAGGGGCCGATCCACCCCGACCTGGGCATCGCGATGGACATGTCCGTCCAGCTGCGGACGCCCGCCGGGCGCATCTGCACCCTGTCGCTGAGCTTCAACAACGACGGGCCGCTCGGCAGCTTCTTCCGCTACATCTGCGACAACGGCACGTACATCGCCAGGTACGACGACCTGGTCACCGGGCGCGAGGAGCCGGTCGACGTCTCCGCGGTCGACGTGTCCACCAACGGCATCGAACTGCAGGACCGCGAGTTCGTGGCGGCGATCCGCGAAGGCCGCGAACCGAACTCCAGCGTCCGCGACGTCCTGTCCTGCTACCGGCTCCTCGGCGAGCTGGACACCGAGCTCGCCAGCCAGGGCGTGAGATAGTTTTCCCTGGGGGGCTCCCGCGGGAAGGAGCCATCGGATGGCAGCGGTGAATCCAGCGGTGGCGGTCATCGGCACCGGCATCATGGGCTCGGCTATGGCCCGCAACCTGCTGGCCGCGGGGCTGCCGACCACGGTGTGGGACCGGTCGGCCGCCGCGGCCGGCTCCCTGGCCGAGGCGGGCGCGGCGGTGGCGTCATCGCCGCCTGAGGCGGTGACCGGCGCGCAAGTGGTGATCACCATGCTGCCTACCGCCGACGTGGTGTACGAGGTGATCTTCGCGGAGGGCGTGGCCGATGCTTTTCCTGAGGGCTGCGCGTGGGCCCAGATGGGCACGATCGGCGTCCCGGAGACGCTCGCCATCCGTGACCTGCTGGCGGCGCGCCGGCCCGGTGTGGTGTTCGTGGACGCGCCGGTGTCGGGGAGCAAGGGCCCAGCCGAGCAGGGCCAGCTGCTGATCCTGGCGTCCGGGCCCGCCGCCGCGGCGGACACGGTCGGTCCGGTGTTCGACGTCCTCGGCCGCAAGACCGTATGGCTGGGTGAGGCCGGCCGGGGCACCCAGATGAAGCTGGTTGTCAACGCCTATATGTCCGTCCTCATCGAGGGTGTGGCCGAGACGATGGCACTGGCCGACCAGCTGGGCATCGGCCACTCGCAACTGGCCGAGGTCATCGAGGGCGGCCCGCTGGACGCGCCGATCGCCGATGCCAAGTTGCACAAGATCGACCGGCGCGACTATGCGGCGGAGTTCCCGCTGGAGTGGGCTCTGAAGGACGTGGACCTTGCGCTCGGTGCGGCGGGCGGCGCGGACCTGCCGCTGCTGGTCGCGCTGTCCCGCCAATGGCACGCGGCCGTGAAAGCCGGGCATGGCCGGCAGGACATCAGCGCCGCTCGCCTGGCCCTGCGCCCGCCTGGTCCTGCGCCCGCCGGGCGCTGAGTTTCTGGAGCCCGATGACCTGGACCAGGCGGAGCCGGTTGGCGTCTGGGCTCGATGGTTCGGCTGTGTACACGACGAGCCTCAGATCCGAGCCGGCCACGGTGAGCACATCGCAGTCGAGCGTAATGGGGCCAACCTCGGGATGGTCGATGGTTTTGCTGTTCGAGCCGGTGCTGTTGACCACGCGCTCCGCCCACAGCTTGGCGAACCGCGGGCTGGCCGCTCGAAGCTCGTCGACGAGTTGGCGCAGCCTGGCGTCGTCGGGGTAGGTGCCGACCGCCCGCCTTAGGTCAGCGACGGCGTTCGTCTCGAAGTCGTCGGCCTCGGCGCCGCTCTTGCGCACCCGGGTGGATGTGCCGGTAAACGTCCGCCAGATCAGGTTCCTTTCCCGTCCGCTCATGGCCGACTGGTCACCCATGAGCGCGGCCCAGGCGGCGTTCCACGTGATGATGGTCCAGGCCGGGTCGTAGACGGCCACGGGCAGATCGGCCAGCCGGTCCACCAGCCGCTGCACGCTGGGCGGTACGTGGGTGGGCATGGAGGATCGTCTCGGCGGCGCCTGGCCGGCGACGGTGTAGAGGTGGTCGCGTTCCTCGACCGTCAGCCGGAGGGCGCGCGATAGCGCCGCCAGGACCTGCGTTGAGGGGTTGGTGGCTCGGCCCTGCTCAAGGCGAACCAGGTAGTCGACGGATATTCCGGCCAGCGAGGCCAGCTCCTCGCGGCGCAGGCCGCGGGTCCGGCGGGAGGAGCCGGCGGGCAGGCCGACGTCCGCCGGCTGGAGCCGGTGACGCCAGGCCTGGATATACGGGCCGGCTCCCTCACCTGTCTGCACCTCACCCAGTCTGGCCGAGAACCGCGACTTCTGGGTGGTACTGGCAGTCCCATGGTCGCAGGGGGCCCTGGTTGGCGAACCGCATGGGGCCCGAACATGGTCACCATGAAAATAGGTATCTCGATGGGTGGCTTTCCGATGGCGACCGAGGCCGTGCAGATGGGACCGCTGCTTTCTCGTTCGGCTCGGCGCGCCGATGAAGCCGGCTTCGACAGCTTGTGGACCATGGATCACTTCTTCCAGATCCCGATCACGGGCCAGCCCCCCGAGGCACCCCTCCTCGAGGCCTACGCCGTTCTGGCTTTCCTGGCCGCCGAGACGGACAGGATCCGCCTGGGCACGATGGTCACATGCGTCGCCTACCGCCACCCCGGCGTCCTGATCAAGGCGGTGACGTCGATCGACGTGCTCAGCGGCGGCCGCGTGATCTTCGGCGTGGGCGCCGGTGCCCCCTTCAACGAACTGCCGCCGGGGCGTTCACCTCGCGACTTCGAAGCCTACGGGCTGGGCATACCGTTCCCGCCCCTGGCCGAACGGTTCGAGCGGCTGGAAGAGGTGGTGCAGATCGCCCTGCAGATGTGGCGCGGAGACGAGGCGCCATGGGAGGGAACGCACTACCAGCTGCTTCGGCCGCTCAATTCGCCCAATACCCTGCAACGCCCGCACCCGCCGATCCTGATTGCCGGCAGCGGAGAGCGGAAGACCCTGCGCCTTGTCGCCCGCTATGGCGACATGTGCAACCTGTTCGATCTGCCCGGAACCGGTTTCGCTGACGACCTGAAGCACAAGCTCGATGTCCTTCGCTCTCACTGCGTGGACGCCGGCCGCGACTACGCCGCCATCGAGAAGACGGTGTCCACCTTCGTCGAACCGGACGAAGACCGGGCCCGCGTCCTCGGACCACTTGGCCGAGCTGGCCGACCTGGGGATCAGCCACGCCATAGTCAGCCCCAGACGGCCCTGGGACGAAGCCACCCTCGACCGGGTAGCAGCGATGGTGCCGGACGTTCATGCCATCGCTACCCTGTAGAGCTTAGGCGTCAAGAATCTCGGCTTAACGCGAATATTTCCTGGCCGTGGGGGTAGCAGCTCGCCGCAGCTCGCTGGTAACCCCCGGGGTGGTGGTGCGGTGGCCAATGTGATCGCCTATCAGCCGCCAGATGACGCTGCCGGCCTGCTGCCCGCGGCCTGGTACGCGACGGATGAGCCAGCGCAGGTTCCCCGGCACCGCCTGCTCGGCTTCGCGGTCCTGGTGATCGTCGTGGGCGCCGAGCCTGGCCGCGCCCGTGGCGGGATTCATCACGGTCACCACCGGGATCACCGTGCTCAGGGCCGCCGGGCGGACCACGGAAGGGCTGGCCGCACGGCGCCGGGCTCGCGGGCCGCGCAGACGCGACCCGTTCGTGCTGCTGGCGTCCGCGCCGTGGATGCTGGCCTGGGCGGTGGTTGAGACAGCCCTGCTCGCACCGCTCGCATTGGCGGCCGCCGCGCTCCTGGTCGCCCTGGCGATCAAGGTGGTGGTAGGCGGCGCGCACCCGACCGTGGCCGCCGCCGCGGTCGCGGGCGGTTACGCCGTCCTGTTCTGCCTTGGCCCCGGATCGTGCGCCGCGCGAAGGCAGCTGAACCGGTTCCTCGATCCCATCGCGCGATCCCTGCTGACCGGCAGCGTGGTCGCGCTCATGCTCGGCGCGGTGGCCGTCGGCGTGATAGCCCTCACCGTTCCCGGCCAGCCTGCGTTCTGGCCTGTGCGCAACCTGCAAACCGAGCTGGTCCGCCTGACCGGGGCCTCGTCGGGGGAATGCCTGCCTCCGCCGCCAGCCATGCGGCTGACCGTGCTGTGCGCCGCGCCGCACGACGCGAACAGTCCGACCCCCCGGGCCACGCCCGCTGACCGGCCGTGAGGATGAGGGTGACATGACCGCGCCCGAATGGCAGCTAGCGGAGGCACCGACCATGCCGCTGCCGGCCCTCGGATACCGGGGCGACCTGCCTGCCCTCGGGTACCGGGGCGACCAGGATGCCGCCGACTGGGGGCACCCTAGGCCCGCCGCCGCGGAGTACGGCGCGGTCGCGCCGCGTCGGCGGCGGCGTTTCCGGTGGCTCAAGCGGCTGGTCGGCACGGTGGTGGCGCTGGCCGTGCTCGGCGCGATCGCCTTCACCGGGTTGCTGCTGGTCCTCCCGGGGGTCGGCAACGCGCCCGCCCTGGCGCGGGCGCTCGACCTCGCCCGCCACGCCGCCTATCCCGGGCCGGCCCTCCCGCCCCGGGTGTCGGACGCGCTGGTCGCCACCGAGGATCACCGGTACTACGCCGAGCCGGGTGTCGACCTGGCCGCGGGCGGCCGGGTCCTCCTCGGCAGCCTCGGCGGGGGCCCCGACCAGGGCGGGTCCACGCTATACCAGCAACTGGCCACCATGCTGTACGGGTCGGGCCGGTCGGGGCCGCTGGCCGAAGCCGAGCAGGTCCTGATGGGCATCAAGCTGGACCTGAACTTCTCCAAGGCGCAGATTCTCCAGATGTACGCCGCCGTCGCCTACTTCGGCCACGGATACTACGGCCTGGCTGCGGCGAGCTGCGGTTACTTCGCCGAGCGTCCGGCCGCGCTGTCCTGGGGACAGGCGGCGATGCTCGCGGGCCTGGTCCAGGCGCCCTCCGCCGATGACCCGCTCACCCACTTCGCCAGCGCGCGGGCCAGGGAAGCGCACGTGCTCGTCCGGCTGATCGACACGGGGCAGCTGACCCGGCAGCAGGCGTCCCAGGCCTATCAGTCGCCGCTGCACCTGACCCGCGGCGGGACCGGTACGTGCGCCGCCCCGGCTGCCCCGGGCGTGCGCCAGCCGGCGACGGCGGGGCGGACCAGGGCACGGGCGGCCCGGGCCAAGCCGCGAGGTTAACCCAGCGCGCTGCGGACGATCTTGCCCACGTGATTGCGGGGCAGAGCGGCCAGCTGGAACACCTGCTTGGGGCACTTGTACCCGGCCAGCCGCGTCCGGGCGTGCGCGATGAGCGCGGCCTCGTCGAACCGGTACCCGTCCCGCACCACCACCCAGGCGGTGACCTGCTCGCCCCACCGCTCGTGCGGGACGCCCGCGACCGCGGCCTCGGCCACCGACGGGTGCGCTTCGAGCACGAGCTCCACCTCGCGCGGGTAGACGTTCAGCCCTCCGGTGATGATCATCTCCTTGATCCGGCCGCGGATCCGCAGGTGCCCGGTGACCGGATCCACCGCCCCGATGTCGCCGGTACGGAACCACCCGTCCGGGGTGAACGCGGCCGCGGTGGCCGCCGGGTCGTGCCAGTAGCCGGTGAATACCTGCGGCCCGCGGAGCTGGATCTCGCCGTCCGCCCCTAGGTCCGCCTCGCGGGCCGAACCGGGGCCGGCGCCGCCCACCGCGCCCAGGTTCCCCTCGCCGTCGGCGCCCAGGTTCCCCTCGCCGTCCGCGCCCAGGTTCCCCTCGCTGTCGGCCACCGCGATCCGGGCCAGCACGCCGGGCAGCGGCACGCCTACCGTGTCTCCGCGGGGGTCATCGAGCGGGTTGGAGACGTTGAGCCCGCTCTCGGTCGTGCCGTACCTGATGAGCGGGACGCGCCCGAGCACCGCGGCCAGCCGCTCCGCGAGGCCGGGGCTCAGCGGTGCCGAGCCGCATACCGCCAGCCGCAGGCTGGCGAAACCCGCGGCCGTCGCCAGGTCCGAATCCGCCAGGGCCTGGTAGATGGTAGGCACCGCGAACAGCACGCTGGCGCGGGTGTCCTCGATCGTCCGCGCCAGGTCGGCGGGGGTGAACCGGGACCTGACGTGCACCGTGCCGCCCGCGATCAGGGCCGCGTGCACCCCGCCGAGCCCGTGCTGGTGGTACAGCGGCAGGGCGTGCGCGAGCACGTCGTCCCCGGTCCACCGCCAGGCCGCCATCGCCGAGCGGATCGAGACCGCCAGCCGGCGGTGGGTCAGCGGCACGCCCTTGGGCTGGCCCGTCGTCCCCGAGGTGTACGCGAGCAGCGCGGTGTCGCCCGGGCGCGCCGCGACGTCGGCCGCCGGGCTCCCGTCGTCGGGCAGCGTCCGGATGTCGACCGTCTCCAGCCCATCGCCTCCCGGGCCCAGCGCGGCCAGCAGCCTGGCCGGCCCGGGATCGGCGAAGGCCAGCACCGCTCCGGAGTCGGCGACCAGGTGCCCGAGCTCGGCGGCGGTATAGCCGGGGTTGGCCAGCACGATCACCGCCCCGGCGCGGAGCGCGCCCAGGTAGCAGCGGACGAACCCGACGCTGGCGGCCGCCGCGAGCAGGACCCGGTCGCCGGGCCGCACCCGGCGCGCGAGCCAGCCCGCGACCCGGGCGGCCGCGTCATCCAGCTGCGCGTGGGTGACCGGCTCGCCGTCGACGGTGACCGCGACCCGGCCGGGTACCGCCGCCGCCGACGCGGCGGCCAGCCCGGGGATGGTGTCCTCGCCCAGTCCCGCGGCGAACCCCCCAGTGTCGGCGACTCCGGGCAGGTGCTCCCGCCAGGCGGCCGTGCTCCAATCCGGGTAACCGCCCACGGCCAGCGGGTTCACCCCGTCACCCGCGCCCAGGCCGACCGGTTGACCTCGCGCTCGGCGCGCAGGCGGTCGAGCAGCCCCCCGGCCGCCATCACCGCCTTGACCCCGGCTCCCGCCCCTCGCGCCGCCAGGGCCTCGGCGACCTGCTCGGCGGCCCGCTCCGGGTCATCCTCGACGCGGTTGACCAGCCCGAGGGCGAGCGCCTCGGCCGGCCTCCACCCAGCGGCCGGTCAGCACCAGGTCCAGGGCCGCACCGCGGCCGGCCAGGTCGGGCAGCAGCCAGGCGCCCACGGCCAGGTCCAGGCCGGGCGGGCCGATCCAGCGCAGCCGCGCGGCCGGGCCGGCGATCCGCAGGTCCGACGCCGCCGCCAGCTGCGCCCCGCCGCCTACGGCCGCCCCGGTGACCACCGAGATCACCGGCCCCGGCCTGGTGATCATGGTCTCGCAGCAGTCGTAGATCAGGTCGGAGATCGTGGCTCGTTCCGCGTCGGTGATGGTCAGGTCGGCCCCCGCGCAGAACACCCCCGGGTCGGTGCTGCCGAGCAGCACGGGCACCTCGGGGTCGGCGGCGAGCGCGTCCCGCACGGCCTCCATCAGGCCCACGTCGAGCGCGTTGCGCCGCTCCGGCCGGGCCAGGCGCAGCCAGCGGTAACCGGCCGGGCGGTGCTCGACTACCAGGTGAGGATGCGGCATGCGGGCTCCCGGAACGTCTGAAATATGGTATACCAAATGAACGGACCGTCGGCGGGTACAGCGGACCGCCTGCAGGCCCCACGGACCGCTAGCAGGCCCCTCGGACCGTCGGCGGGCCCGCCGGTTCATCGGTGCCCTGAGGAGCCAGCCAGGTGAAGCCAGCGCCGTTCGCCTACCACCGCGCGCAGAGCGTTGATGAGGCGGTCGCGCTCCTGGCCGAACTCGGCGACGAGGCCAAGATCCTGGCCGGAGGGCTGAGCCTGGTCCCGATGATGAACTTCCGGCTCGCCAGGCCAGCCGCGCTGGTCGACGTGACCAGGATCGAGGGCCTGAGCTACCTGCGGGCCGATCCGGCCGGATCCGGGGGCCTGCGCATCGGCGCGCTGACCACGCACCGCACCGTCGAGCTCAGCCGCGATCCGGCGGTGCTGGCCGGGTTCGGCGTGCTGCCCCGTTCGGCCCGCTGGATCGGGCACTACCCGATCCGCAGCCGGGGCACGTTCGGCGGCAGCATCGCGCACGCCGACCCTGCCTCGGAGTGGTGCCTGCTCGCGGTGCTGCTCGACGCGCAGGTGGTGCTAACCGGACCCGGCGGGCAGCGGGTCGTCCCGGTCAGCGAATTCTTCCAGGGCTACTACACCACCGCCGCAGGCCCCGACGAGATGATCACCGAGCTGTGGTTCCCGCGGCCTTCGCCGCGCGCGGTGCTCACCGAGTTCGCCCCACGGCAGGGCGACTTCGCGGTGGTCGCGGCCGCGGTGTCGGCCGAGATAGAAGACGGCACCTGCCGGTCCGGGCGCGTGGCCCTCGCCGGCGTCGGCCCGCTGCCCGTCGAGGTAGACGCCGGTGCCCTGGCCGGCCAGCCGGCGACGGCCAGCACCTGGCAGGCCATGGGCGAGCACGCCGCGGGCCAGATCGATCCGCAGGATGACACGCACGGCAGCGGCGAGTACCGGCGCAGGCTGACCGCCACCCTGGTGTCACGGGCCCTGGCCGAGGCGAGCCAGCTCGCGGGGCAGGCCCGGCCATGAGCCATCCGGCCCCCCACCACGACGGCCGCTGGATCGGGGTCCCGGTGCCGCGGAAGGAAGACCGCCGCCTGCTGCTCGGCCGCGGCCGGTTCGTCGCCGACCTGGATCCCAAGACCCGTCCGGGTCTGCTGCACGCCGCGTTCGTCCGCAGCCCGCACGCGCACGCCCGCCTCACCGGGGTGGAGGTCGGCGCCGCGCTCGAGCACGACGGCGTAGCCGCCGTCTTCACCGCCGCCAGCCTCGGCCACCCCTACCTGCTCGCGATGCTGGACCGGGACGAGTTCGTGCCCACGCGGATGCCCATCCTGGCCGGGGACCGGGTGCGCTTCGTCGGCGAGCCGGTGGCGGTCGTGGTCGCCGACGATCCCTACCTGGCCGAGGACGCCGCCGAGTCCGTGGAGGCCGGCTGGGTTCCCCAGCCCGCCGTGACCAGCATCGAGGCCGCGAAGGCCCCGGCCGCCCCGCGGCTGCACGAGGAGGCGGACGGGAACTGCCTGGTCGACCTGCTGATGTTCGACGACGACAGGCTGCCCGCGATCTTCTCGGCCGCGGCGCTGACCGTCAGCGCCGCCTTCTCAAGCGCCCGGGTGGCGGCGCTGCCGCTGGAAGGGCGCGCCTGCCTGGCCGAGTGGGACGACCGGGACGACCAGCTGGTCATGCACGTGTCCACCCAGGTCCCGCACCAGGTCCGGTCCGGGGTCGCCCAGGCGCTGGGCCTGCCGGAAGGCGCGGTCAGGGTGATCGCGCCGGACGTCGGCGGGGGTTTCGGCCTGAAGTGCGTGGTCGGCCGGGAAGAGGTCGCGGTCGCGGCGGCCGCGCTGCGGCTGCGCCGGCCGGTGCGCTGGGCCGAAGACCGGCAGGAGAACCTGACCGCCTCGTTCCACGGTCACGAGCAGCGCTACCAGGTCAGGGCGGCGTTCGACGGACAGGGCCGCATCCTGGCCCTGGACGCGGAGATCGACTGCGACATCGGGGCCTACTCGGCGTTCCCCTTTACCTGCGCGGTCGAGCCGCTGATGGCCGCGACGGAACTGCCCGGCGTGTACAAGGTGCCCGCGTACCGGGCGCGGGGCCGGGCCATCGCCACCAACAAGGCCCCGACGGCACCGTACCGGGGGGTATCGCGCCCGCAGATCGTGCTGGTCATGGAGCGGCTCATGGAGAAGGCGGCGGCCGCGCTGAGCCTCGACCCGCTCGAGGTACGCCGGCGCAACCTGATCAGCCCCGGGGAGTTCCCCTATATCGGGGTCAACGGCATCACCTACGACGAGGGCAGTTACCGCGAGGCCCTGGACCTGGCCGAAAAGCAGGTCGCCGAGCGCGCCTGGCCAGCCGAGCGTGACCGGCTCCGCGAGGCCGGGCTGCGGGCCGGGATCGGCTTCTCCTGCTTCTCCGAGCGCACCGCCTACGGCACCCCCACCATGTCGCTGCGCCGGATGCGGATGACTCCGGGCTACGACACGGCCCTGGTACGGATGGACCCGACCGGCGAGGTCATCGTCACCACCGGCACGTGCGGCCACGGCCAGGGGCACGAGACCACGTTCGCGCAGATCGTCGCCGACCGCCTGGGCGTGCACCCGGACCAGGTCAGGCTCCGGCAGGGAGACACCGACCTGGCCTCCTACGGCTGGGGCACCTGGGGGAGCCGCTCGGTGGTGATCGGCGGCGGCGCGGCCGGGCGCGCGGCCAGCATGGTGGCCGGCCAGCTGCGCCGCGTCGCCGCGTCCCTGCTCGAGGCCAGCCCGGACGACGTCGAGCTGGCCCACGGCACCGCGCGCATCCGCGGCGACGCCGCCGCCGCGATCCCCATCGGGGAGCTGGCCAGGGTGGTCCACTTCCAGGCCCACCGGGTGCCCGAGGACCTGCGCTTCGGCCTGGAGGCCCGGGCCTCGTACGACCCTCCCGGGACCTTCTCCAACGCCTGCCACGCGGCGATGGTGGTGATAGACCCGGGCACCGGCGGGATCAGGCTGCACAGGTACCTGGTGGTCGAGGACTGCGGCGTGGTGATCAACCCGATGGTGGTGGACGGCCAGGTGCGCGGCGGCGTCACCCAGGGCGCGGCGGCCGCGCTGCTCGAGCGGGTCTGCTTCGACCCGGACGGCCAGCCGGTCAGCACCACGCTGATGGACTACATGGCGCCCACCGCGGCCGAGCTGTGCCCGGTGGAGATCATCCACCTGCAGACGCCCTCGCTGTTCAGCGAGACGGGCGCCAAGGGGATGGGCGAGGGCGGCACCATCGGCGCCCCGGCGGCGGTCCTGAACGCCGTCAACGACGCGCTGTCCGACACCGACGTGCGTTTCGACCACATCCCGGTGCTGCCGCAAGACGTGAGCGCCGCCCTGGGCCGACCCGGAGCCGTCCTATGAAGCACACCCACGCGATCTCCCTGACGGTCAACGGCCGCCGCCACGAGCTCGGCGTCGAGGCCCGCAGGACCCTCGCCGACGTGCTGCGGCACGACCTGGGCTACACCGGCACGCACCTGGGCTGCGAGCACGGCATCTGCGGCGCGTGCACGGTCATCCTCGACGGGGCTCCGGTCCGCGCCTGCCTGGTCTTCGGCGTCCAGGCCGACGGCGCCTCGGTGCGCACCGTCGAGGGACTCGCCGACGGGCCCGCCGGGCAGCTGTCGGACGTGCAGCAGGCGTTCAGCGACCACCACGCGCTGCAGTGCGGGTTCTGCACCCCGGGCTTCCTCATGCTCGCCGAGGCCTACCTGGCCGAAGAGGCCTACCTGGCCGAGGCCGAGGACGGCCGCCCGCTGTCCGAGGAACGCGCCCGCGAACTCGTCGCCTCGAACCTGTGCCGGTGCACCGGCTACCAGGGCATCATCGACGCGCTCGTGGCCACCGCACAGGCCCGCCAGTCGGCCGCGGCCGCGCGCCGGGATGCGGCCGGCCAGGAACCCGCGGACGACCGATGAGCGCGATCGGCGCCCGGCTGCCCCGCCAGGAAGATCCCCGTCTGCTCCGCGGGCGCGGCCGGTTCGGCGACGACTTCAGCGCCCCCGGCCAGCTGTGGGCCAGGGTCGTCCGCTCGCCTTCCGCGCACGGCCAGGTCCGCGAGCTGGACGTCGCCCGGGCCGCGAAGGCGCCGGGCGTCACCGCCGTCGTCACCGCGGCCGACCTGCCGCCCGGGCTGGCCATCCCGGTCCGGCTCATGGCCGCCGACATCGACCTCAGCGAGTACCTGCAGCCGATCCTGGCCGAGCACACCGTCCGGTACGTGGGCGAGCCGCTGGCCGTGGTGGTCGGCGACGACCCGTACACCTGCGAAGACGCCGCCGAGCTCGTGGAGATCGACGTCGCAGAGGCACCCGCGGTGCTCGACGCGCGCGCCGCCGGCGCAACGATCGCGGCGGACTTCGGCGCCCGCTACGGAGATACCGACGCCGCCCTGGGCGCCGCCCGTCACGTGGTCGGGATCGAGCTCGCGATCGGCAGGCACACCGCCGTTCCGCTGGAACCACGCTGCCTGCTGGCCGTGCCCGACCCCGATACCGGGTCGCTGGAGATCTACGGCATGACCAAGGTTCCCGTCTGGAACCGCGACCTGCTGGCCAGCATGCTCGGCATGGACGAGACCCTGATCCGGGTGCACGGCGTCGACGCCGGCGGCGGCTTCGGGGTCAGGGGCGAGTTCTACCCCGAGGACTTCCTGATCCCCTGGCTGGCCACCAGGCTGGCCCGCCCGGTCAAGTGGGCGGAGGACCGCGCCGAGCACCTGGTGGCGGTCAACCATTCCCGGCAGCAGTACCACCGGATCAGCGCCGCGTTCGACGCGGAGGGCAGGATCTTGAGCCTGGAGGACGACATCGTCCATGACAACGGCGCCTACTGCCGCACCCACGGGGTCGCGGTGCCCGACCTGACCGTGGCCATGCTTCCCGGCCCGTACCGGATCCCGGCCTACCGGGGCCGGGTGCGCGTGGTGCTCACCAACAAGACGCCCTGCGGCACCTACCGGGCCCCCGGCCGGTTCGAGGGCACCGCGGCCCGCGAGCACCTGCTGGACGTGGCCGCCGACCAGCTCGGCATCGACCGGATCGCGCTCCGCGAGCGGAACCTGCTCACCAGGGACGAGATGCCGCACGCGCGCCCGATCACGACGCTGCGCACCGACGTGGTCCTAGATACCGGCGACTACCCGGCGCTGCTCAAGGCGGCCGCCAGGGAGGCGGACCGGCTGGGGTACCGGGCCCTGGCCGCGCGCACGGACCAGCCGGGAAGCGGCCACGGGCGCGTGCGCGGCTTCGGCCTGGCGATGTTCGTGGAGAAGAGCGGCCTCGGGCCGCAGGAGACCGCCGACGTGACGGTCAGCAAGTCCGGCGCGGTGCACGTGCTCTCCGGAGGGACCTCCCTGGGACAGGGCATCCAGACTGTGCTCGCGCAGATCGCCGCGGACGCGCTCGGCGCCGACCCGGGCGTCATCCGCGTCACGACGGGTGACACGGCCGCCCAGCCGTTCGGGGGCGGGTCCTGGGCTTCCCGGTCGACGGTGGTCGGCGGCAGCGCGGTGCACCTGGCCGCGACGGCGGTGCGTGAGCGGGCCGTGCAGCTGGCCGCCCGGATGCTGGAGGCCGCCGAGGAGGACCTGGACGTCCGCGACGGGTCGGTCGGCGTCCGCGGGGACCCGGGCGCCCGGGTCACCCTGGCCGATATCGCCAGGGCCGCCGAACCCGCCAGCCGGTACCTGCGCCCCGGCGAGCCGGCCGGGCTGTCGGCGCGCCGGCGCTTCGAGGTCACCCACATGACCTATCCGTACGGGGCGCACGCCGCCGTGGTGGAGGTGGACCGGGGAACCGGGCAGGTCCGGGTGCTGCGGTACCTGGTGGCGTATGAGGTGGGGCGGGCGGTTAACCCGATGCTGGTCGAGGGCCAGCTGAAGGGCGGCGTGGCCCAGGGGATCGGCGGGTCCCTGTTCGAGGAGTTCAGCTACGACGACGCAGGACAGCCGCAGGCGATCACCTTCATCGAGTACCGGATCCCGACCGCGGCCGAAGTTCCGCCGGTCGACGTGCTGCTGTCGCAGGACGCCCCGTCGCCAGGGAACCCGCTCGGCGTGATGGGAGCGGGCGAAGGCGGCATCAACGCGGTCGGCGCGGCGGTGGCGAACGCGGTGCGGGACGCGCTCGGCCTGGCCGGCGGGGTCGGCCAGCTGCCCCTGACCCCAGCTCGGGTGCGCCGCCTGGCCGAGCGGGCCGAGCACACCAACCAGGCCGAGCACGCGAGGGAAGGCGCCGCATGACTACCGAAGTGCCCGGCTACGTCAGCAAGACCGACCTGGTGGCCGCGCTGCTCCGCGAGCTGGTCATCACCGGGGCGCTCGCCGCCGGCGAGCAGCTTCGCCAGCGCGACCTCGCCCAGCGGTTCGGGGTCAGCCAGACCCCGGTCCGGGAGGCGATGCGGCGGCTGGAATCCGAGGGGCTGCTGATCTGCGACACGCACCGCGGGTTCACCGTGGTCCCGCCCGACGACGGCCGGATCGAGGAGAACTTCCAGATCCGCGCCGCGCTCGAGTCGCTGGGCGCCTCGCTGGCCGCGCGCAAGATCGACGCGGACGGCCTGGCCCGGCTGCACGACCTGAACGACACAATGCGCGCGCTCGCCGACGACGACCCGGCCTACGCCGACCTCAACCGGGAGTTCCACTTCACCGTGTACGAGTACGCGCACAGCCCGCTGCTGCTGTCGCTGATGCGCCTGCTGTGGGCGTCACTGCACCCGGGACCCCGGGTGTCCCGCACGCACGCCGAGTCCGCCCGCCAGCACGACGCGATCCTCCAGGCGCTGGCCGAGGGCGACGCCGACGCTGCCTCGGCGCGGACCTACCAGCACATCATGGGCGCAGCTCCGGTCAGGGACTAGGGAGGGCGGATGTCGCGGATCTCGCGGATCGTGACGGACGACGGCGTGGCGCTGCACGCCGAGGAGACCGGGCTGGGCGAGCCGCTGCTGTTCATCCACGAGTTCGCCGGCGATCACCGGAGCTGGGAGCCGCAGGTCAGGTTCTTCTCGGCCGGCTACCGCTGCGTCACCTACGCGGCGCGCGGGTACCCGCCCTCGCAGGTGCCCGCCGATCCGGGCGCCTACTCGCAGGCCCGCGCGGTCGCCGACGCGATCGCGGTGCTGGACGGCCTGGGCATCGACCAGGCCCACGCGGTCGGCCTGTCCATGGGCGGCTTCACCGCGCTGCACCTGGCCATGTACCACCCGGACCGGCTCCGCTCGGCGGTGGTCGCCGGGGCCGGATACGGCGCGGAACCCGAGCGCGCCGACGCGTTCCGCGCCGAGTCGCAGGCCATTGCGGACGCGTTCGAGGCCGAGGGCGCGGCCAAGGTGGCCGAGCGCTACGCGGTCGGCCCGGCCCGGGTCCAGTTCCAGAACAAGAACCCGCGCGGCTGGGCCGAGTTCGCCGCGGCGCTCGCCGGGCACGACTCCCTGGGCGCCGCCCTGACCATGCGCGGCGTGCAGGCGGCCAGGCCGTCCCTGTTCGCGCTGGCCGGCCAGCTCGCCCAGGTGCCGGTCCCGGTCCTGCTGCTGGTCGGCGACGAAGACGAGGGGTGCCACCAGACCGCGCTGATGCTCAAGCGCACCATCCCCGCGGCCGGCCTGGTCATCCTGCCGCGCACCGGCCACACCGCCAACCTGGAGGAACCGGGGGAGTTCAACCGCGCCGTGGACGGCTTCCTGGCCGCGGTGGCCCGCGGCGCCTGGCGCCCGCGCGACCCGCGCTCCCTCGCCAACTCCACGACCGGCATCCGCTTACCATCCGCAGGGCGCCGCGGAGTCAGCCCGGACTGGGCAGGGGGAGGGGGGTGCCGGTCAGAACCGGGCCCGGACGCCCTCGGCCACTTCCTCCGGGCTCACGTCGATCAGCGCCTCTCCCCACAGCCGCTCGAAGTAGGTGGCGTCACTGCGGTAGACGGGATCGGGGTTGGACCTGCTGACCACCTTGAGCAGCACCTGGTGCCCGTCCTCGTGCGCGTGCGGCCCGCCGCCGATCACGCCGTAGTTGAACGAGGTGAGGTTCCAGGCCTGGTAGGCCGCCAGGACCCGGGACAGCCCCTGCCCCAGGGCCCGGGTGTCCTCCTCGGTCAGGTCGGTCACGTCCGCCGCGCCGTCGACCACGCCCCACACCTCGTGGAACCCGGTCGGCGCGAAGGGCGTCAGCCAGGCGACCCGGCCGGTCTGCCCCACCCACCGAGGGCCGGCCGCCTCCTGGTCGACCAGCGCCGTCCAGTACGCACCGTGCCTGTCCTTCCAGCCCCTGGACTGTTCCACCAGCAGGCGCTGGGCGGTCAGGCCGTGCGCGTCATGCGCCGACTGGAGGTGAGGATGGACCAGCGACGCGCCGGAGGGCGGCAGGTGGTTGGCGTTGACCGAACTCCACACCGCGGACGGGTCAACCCGCCGCACCGCGTGGGCATGCCGGACCATGGCCGCCAGCGCGTCTCCCACCAGGGAGGGCGTCAGCTCGTCCAGGTCGAGGAAGTGCCGCCCGGGGTCGTAGATGCCGACGGCGCTGTGGGTGGCGTACGCCATGATGTTCGGGACCACCACGGCCTGGCCCACGCGGATCCGGCCCTCGGTCGTGAGCTCGGCGGGGAACGGGACGGTGGCGGTCTCGAGGTACTCGGCGTCGAACGGGCAGAAGGCGGGCTTGGCCGTGAGCTCGGTCAGGTCCGTCCGGCTCTCCGGCTGGAGCTTGACCCCGGTCAGGATCCGGGCGCTCGCCCCCGTCAGCGGGTCACGCCGCCAGCGCAGCCGCACCCGGGTCCACGCCCCGCCGGCGGCCAGGTCGGGCACGCTGGCCTCGAGGTCTCGTTCTTCGAAGTCGATCGCAACCACGCAGCCGATGATCGCAGAAGGCGGCCCTTTCCGCGAACGGCTCGGCGATGATCGCCAGCAGCTGGAACTCAGGCCTATTCCCTGGAGGAGGACGGGGACGGCGCGGTGCCCAGCGCCCGCCCGGCCGTGTCGGCCAGGGTGACCGCGACCAGGCGCGCCTGTAGGGACGGCGTACTGCCGGCCTTAGGCGTCATCATGAACCTGCCGTAGTACCGTCCGTTGCCGAACACTCGCAGCTCGATGTCCTCCGCGGGCAGCCCCGACGTATCCACGGGCCACCGGCCGTTCCTGGTCATCACCGTGCCGTCGTGCTCGAGCTGCGGAGGGTGGCCGAGCAGGACGCCGTACTCGAACCGGCAGTCCCGCAGGCCGAGCACGTCGATGAGCTGCTCGCGGACGCGCTCGACGACCGCGTCAGGCGACCTGGCCGACTGCGCCAGGGCCGCGCTCTCGTGGATCTGCGCGAGGTAGTCCTCGTTCGTGATCGTGACCACCCTCAGGTGGCGGGCGCGGGCCGCGAGCTGCGAGACCGCCACGCCGACTACGAACAGCAGGATGAACGTCGTCACGTCCGCCGACTGGCTGATGGTGAACCGCTCGTAGGGCACGGTGAAGAAGAAGTCGAACCAGACCGCCGCCCCCACCGCCGCCAGCGCGCCAGCCCACCGGTTGCCGATCGCCGACACCGCGACGACCACCACCACCAGCAGCAGCGCCACATTCGTGTTCGACCAGCTGGACCGCCACGGGAGCAGGATGGCCGCCGCCGCCAGGGGAGCCGCGATGGCGGCGGCAAACGCCGCCTGGTCCCGGGACAGGTAACGAGTCATAGGCTGACACCTTCTCCCTTGGCTTCCATGATGCTCGTCGCGGATCGGCACCGCCAGCGGCAGGATGAGCACATGCTGGTCGTTCATGTTCATGCGCGGATCCGGCCCGCACGGGTCGAGGACTTCCTGGCCGCGACGCAGGTCAACGCGCGGGCGTCGCTGGCCGAGCCAGGCGTGCTGCGGTTCGACGTGATCCAGGATCAGGGCGATCCGGCGCACGTCGTGCTGGTCGAGGTCTACCGCGACGAGCAGGCCTCGGCGGATCACAAGCTGACACCGCACTACGCGCTCTGGCGCAACACGGTCGCGGAGATGATGGCGCAGCCGCGCGAGTCGGCCCGGTTCTCCGCCGTCTTCCCGCCCGCCGCCGAGGGCTGGGCCAGCACCCCGCCGTGACGGCGACCGGTTTCGAGTTCGCCACCGCCGCGCGCATCGTGGTGGGTCAGGGCCGGGCCGCCGAGCTGCCGGGCATCCTGGCCGGGCTCGGGTCCCGGGCGCTGGTCTGCACGGGCGCGAACCCGGCGCGTCACGCCGGGCTGCTGGCCGGCCTGATGCTGCCCGCCGCCGTGTTCCCGGTAGCGGGTGAGCCGACGGTGGAGCTGGCCCGGGCCGGGGTCGCCGCCGCGCGCGAGCACGGCGCGGACGTGGTCGCCGCGATCGGCGGCGGCAGCGTCATCGATGCCGGCAAGGCCGTGGCCATGCTGCTGGGCAACGGCGGTGACCCGCTGGACTACCTGGAGGTCGTCGGGTCAGGACGGCCGATCACCCAGCCCGCGGCGCCCTGCGTCGCGGTCCCCACCACCGCGGGCACCGGGGCCGAGGTGACCGCCAACGCGGTGCTCGCCGTGCCGGCGCACCAGGTCAAGGCGAGCCTGCGCAGCCCGCTGATGATTCCGCGGGTCGCGCTCGTCGACCCGCTGCTGACCGTGTCGTGCCCGCCCCCGGTTACCGCGGCCAGCGGCCTGGACGCGCTCACCCAGTGCCTGGAGCCCTTCGTCTCGGTCCGCTCCTCCCCGCTGACCGACGGGCTGGCCCGCGAGGGGCTGCGCCGCGCGGGCACGGCCCTGCGCGCCGCGTACGCCGACGGGCAGGACGTGCAGGCGCGCGCTGACATGGCGCTGTGCAGCCTCCTGGGCGGGATGGCCCTGGCCAACGCGAAGCTCGGCGCCGTCCACGGCCTGGCCGGCGTCATCGGCGGGACCGCGGACGTGCCCCACGGAATCGCCTGCGCGGCGGTGCTGGCCCCGGTCACCGACGCGAACGTGCGGGCGCTGCGGTCCGGGCGGCCCGCCGGAGCGGGCCAGGACCCCCTCGGCCGGTACGCCGAGGCGGCCAGGCTGCTGACCGGGAATCCCGCCGCGTCGATCGAGGACGGCCTGGCCTGGATCCGGGAGACCCTGGCCCTGCTCAACGTGCCCGGACTGGCCGCGTTCGGCCTCGGGCCCCAGCTCGCCGGCGACGTCGCCGCCAAGGCCATGACCTCGAGCAGCATGCAGGGCAACCCGGTCGCGCTGAGCCACGCCGAGCTGGAGGAAATCCTGCTCCAGGCCCTGTGATCCCCCTGCGCCCGCCGTGCGGAAGGATGAGGGTCATGCCCCGTCGCGCGCCCCGCCACGATCGTGATGCCGGAGGTCCGGCCGACATCCTGGCCGCCAAGGCCGCGCTGCGGCAGGAGGTGTGGTCCGCGATGCGCGCGGCGAAGGTGGCCAGGTTCCCCGGCGCCGAAGGCCGCATCCCGAACTTCACCGGTGCCGAGGCCGCCGCCGAGCGGCTCCGTGCCATGGGCGTGTGGCAGGCCGCCGAGACCCTTAAGGCCAACCCCGATTCGGCTCAGCTGCCGGTGCGCCAGCGCGCGCTCCAGGACGGCAAGACCGTGTACATGGCCGTGCCGCGGCTGGCCGATGCCGAGCCGTTCTTCGCCCTCGATCCCGCGCACCTGAGCGATCCGCCGCGCAAGGCGGCCTCGATCAGCGGCGCCTCGCGTTCGGCCCGGCGGGTCTCGCTGGCCGAGTTGCTCCCGGTCAACCTAGTCGTGATGGGCTGCGTGGCCGCCGCCGAGGACGGTGCTCGCCTGGGCAAGGGCGGCGGCTTCGCCGACCTGGAGTTCGCCCTGGCCACCGCGGCGGGCCTCATCGGCCCGCACACCACCGCGGTCACCACGGCGCACGAACTGCAGGTCCTCCCGCCCGGGACGATCCCGCTCACTAGCCACGACGTACCCGTGGACTTCATCATCACCCCCGAGCGGGTCATCGACTGCCGCTCACAGCATGGCCCGCGACCCGCCTCCGGCATCCAGTGGGACGACCTGACCGCGGAAAAGATCGCCGCCATCCCGCTGCTCGCCGCCCAGCGCCCTCAGTGACTATTTAGCCGAACGGCCGCTGGTTCACCGGTCCGGGTCGCGGTTACGGGTGTCTGGGGGGACGGGAATGCAATCAATCAACCGCGATGTGTCGGCGGAAGCTCTCCGCCCGGGCCCGCTGAGGGCGGGCGCCGGGACGCCTGACCGTCGGCGCCGGGTGCCGGCCGCCCCGCGCGACGCTTCTCCCGTCCGCGGGCGATCAGGTGACATACGGCTATGAACACCGTGCACAGGTACATGAGGGTGCTGATCATGAACAGCCCGACGATCGCGCGCGGGGGATCACCCTCGGAATTCGCCGGCCAGGCCGGGAGGAACACGAACGCCTGCACGCTCGCAAAGAGCGCGGTCGCCACCAGGATCACCGGCCCGGGCCGCCAAACTGGCTGCCCGCCCTGGACGGGCCGGGGCGGCGGCGCGGTCCGCTCGGCGGGGAGGTCGGCGGTGACGGAGGCCAGCTCCGCGTGGGTCCGCGACGCGAACGCCTGGCCCACCCGCAGGTCGAATTCGTCCTTGGCCAGCCTGCCCTGCACGAACGCGCCCTTGAGCGTGTCGACCACCCGCTCGCGGTCAGCGTGCGACGCCCGCAGGCGTCCGCGGCCGGACCCGGTTGGCCCGTCTCCCCGCCCTGCCACCATCGCCGCCCCCAACCAGCACGTTCAGGTGCAAAGCGTAACGCGGCACCGCCTCGGCGTCATCCCCCTGGTTCAGCCAGGGCTGCGCGTCAGGAGTCGAAGCCCATCCCGGCCGCGTCCAGGGCCCGCAGCCACAGGTTCCTGCGCCCGCCGTGGCGGTCGGCGCGGGCCAGCGACCAGCGGGTGGCCTGCACGCCCAGGTAGGCCAGGGGCTCCGGCGGGAAGGGAACCGGCTTGCTCCGCACCATCGCCAGCCGCGTCAGCTCGGTGGGCGAACCGCTGAGCAGGTCGAGCATGACCCGCGCGCCGAACCGGCTAGCGCCCACGCCGAGCCCGGTATAGCCCAGCGCGTACGCGACCCGGCCGCGGTGCGCGGTGCCGAAGAACGCGCAGAACCGGCTGCAGGTGTCGATCGCACCGCCCCAGCGGTGGGTGAACCCGATCCCCTCCAGCTGCGGGAACGTGGCAAAGAAGTGGTCGGCGAGCGTCGTGAAGGTGGCAGGCCGCTGGTCGTAGGCCGCGCGCAGGCCCCGCCCGAAGTGGTAGATGGCGTCGAAGCCGCCCCACAGGATCCGGTCATCCGGGGTGAGCCGGCAGTAGTGGAACTGGTTGCCGATGTCCCAGATGCCCTGCCGGTTCCGCCATCCGACCGCGGCCCGCTGCGCCGCGCTGAGCGGCTCGGTCACCAGCACGTAGTCGTAGACCGGCACCGTGTAGGGCCTCAGCCGGCGCAGCAGCGCGGGGAACGCGCTGGTCCCGAGGGCCACCCGCCCGGCCCGCAGCACGCCGTCCCGCACGCGCACGCTCATACCGGAGGCGTCGCTGGCCAGCCCGGTGGCGGGCGTGCGCTCAAAGATGCGGACGCCGAGGCGCTCGCAGGCCGCGGCCAGGCCCCAGGCCAGCCTGGCCGGGTGAATCAGCGCCGTGCTCGTCTTGTCCCACGCGCCGGCCAGGTAGGTGGGCGAGTTCACCTCGGCGCGCGTCGCCCCGGCGTCGCAGAACGTGGCGCCGTCGTGCCCGGCGTACTCACGGAGCCCGCCGACCTGGTACTCCTCGGTGGCGACGGCGATGGAGCCGGTCCGCTCGAAGTCGCAGTCGATCCCGTGCCGGCGCAGGTCCGCCTCGATGGCGTCGAGGTTCTCCGCCCCCAGCCGCTGCAGCGTGCCGAACTCCGCAGGGAACCGCTCGCGCCCGTTGGCCGCGCCGTGGGTCAGGCTGGCCTCGCAGAACCCGCCGTTGCGCCCGCTCGCCGCCCAGCCGAGGCGGTTGCCCTCGAGGAGCACCACCGCTCGTTCGGGATCAGAGGCTTTAGCAAGCAGCGCGGTCCACAGCCCGCTGAACCCGCCGCCTATCACCGCCAGGTCGCAGGCCACCTCGCCGCGCAGCCGATCCCTGGCCGGCGGCGCATCCGGCCGGTCCAGCCAGAACGGCTTCGGCTCCGCGGCGAGGGCCAGCCTGGCGAACTCGGCATCCCGCGTCATTTACCCGCAAGACCGCGGCGAACGCGTCCTCCAGGATCGACAGCCCCTCGTCGAGCAGGTCTTCGGAGATCACGAGCGGCGGCAGGAAGCGGATCACGTTGCCGAACGTCCCGGTGGTCAGCGTGACCAGCCCGGCCTGGTGGCAGGCCCGGGACACGGCGGTGGTGGTGGCCGGGTCGGGGTCCAGCGTCCCCGGCCTGGTCAGCTCGATGGCCAGCATCGCGCCGCGCCCGCGCACCTCCGCGATCACCGGGTACGTCTCGGCCAGCTTGTGCAGCCGGGGCAGCATGACCTCGCCGATCCGCCGCGCGCGCCCCGCGAGGTCCTCGGCCGCCATGGTCTCGATCGCGCCGAGCGCCGCCGCGCAGGCCACCGGGTTGCCGCCGTAGGTCCCGCCGAGGCCGCCGGAGTGCACCGAGTCCATGATCTCGGCGCGCCCGGTCACCCCGGCCAGCGGCAGCCCGCCCGCGATGCCCTTGGCGGTCGTGATCAGGTCGGGGACGACGCCCTCGTGCTCGCAGGCGAACCAGTCGCCGGTCCGGCAGAACCCGGTCTGGATCTCGTCGGCGATGAACACGATCCCGTGCTCGCGGCAGAACTCGGCCAGCCCGGGCAAGAACCCGTCGGGCGGCACCACGAACCCGCCCTCGCCCTGGATCGGCTCGATGATGATGGCGGCCACGTTGTCCTCGCCGACCTGGGTGTGGATCAGGCTCTTGACCAGGGGCAGGGCGTCGGTCCGGCACGCCTCGGGGCCGCCCGGCCAGCGCAGCGGGTACGCCATCGGCATCCGGTAGATCTCGCCGGCGAACGGCCCGAACTTGTCCTTGTACGGCATGTTCTTGGCGGTCAGCGCCATGGTGAGGTTGGTGCGCCCGTGGTAGCCGTGGTCGAACGCGATGACGGCCTGCCGGCGGGTGGCGTGCCTGGCGATCTTCACCGCGTTCTCGACCGCCTCCGCGCCGGAGTTGAACAGCGCGGAGCGCTTCGCATGCGTGCCCGGCGTGCGCCTGCCCAGTTCCTCGCAGACCTCCACGTAACCCTCGTACGGCGTCACCATGAAGCAGGTGTGCGTGAACCTGGCCGCCTGCTCGGCCACCCGCGCGGCCACCCGGGGCGCCGCGTTGCCCACCGAGACCACCGCGATCCCGGCTCCGAAGTCGATGAGGGTGTTGCCGTCGGCGTCGACGATCACGCCGCCGCCCGCGTCCGTGACGAACACCGGCAGCATGGTGCTGACCCCGCGGGCCACCGCGCGCTCGCGCCGCGCCGTCAGGTCGCGTGAGACGGGTCCGGGGATCTCTGTGACAAGGTTCCGGCGCTGAGGAAGGCGGCTTCCGCCAGGTGCATCATCGGTCATGTTCAAGACCATAAATCATCATCCCGAACGGCGGTGGTGCAGGTATCCGCGCAATGCACCCGGACCGGGCGGAGGCCGGGTCTAGGGTGGTGACCCGGACGAAGGAGAGGACTGATTCGGCAGATGGCTGACCGACTGGAGCCGGGCGGGAGGGGTCTGTTCGGCGGCGTCTTCGCCAGGGGAGACGCCGAGACGGGCGACCTGGCGTGGCTGCAGGCCATGCTGGACGCGGAGGCCGGGCTGGCCCGCGCGCTCGAGCGCGCCGGGCTGGCGCCCGCGGGTTCCGGCCAGGCGGTCACCGCGGCGGCCCAGGCCGGCCGCTTCGGGGTCGATGAGCTCGGCGAACTGGCCGCCTTGACCGGGAACCCGGTGCCCGGGCTGGCCCGCGCGCTGGCCCGGCTGGTGCCGCAGTCCGCGGCGGGCGCCGTGCACCAGGGCGCGACCAGCCAGGACATCCTCGACACCGCCGCCATGCTGCTGGCGCGGCGGGTGACCGGCGTCGTGCTCGCCGACCTGGCCGGGGCCGCCGACGCCGCGGCCGCGCTGGCCAGCGAGCACCGGTCCACGATCATGATCGGCCGGACGGTGCTCCAGCAGGCCGTCCCGCTGACCTTCGGCCTGGTCGCCGCGGGCTGGCTGACCGGCCTGGACGAGGCCCGCGAGGGGCTGGCCGCGGTCCGGGAGCGCCGGCTGGCCGTGCAGTTCGGCGGCGCGGCGGGCACCCTGGCCTCGCTCGGCGACGACGGCCCGCAGGTCGCCGCGCTGCTCGCCGAGGAACTCGGCCTGGCGCTGCCCGTGCTGCCCTGGCCCACGGACCGGCTGCGGATCATCGACCTGGCCACCGCGCTGGCCCGGGTCACGGCGGTGCTCGGCAAGATCGCCAGGGACGTCACGCTGCTCGCCCAGTCCGAGGTCGGCGAGGTCGGCGAGGGCAGCGGGGTCCGGGCGGCCCCGGCCGTCGCGGCCGCGCCGATGGCCCCGGCTGCCCCGGCTGCCCCCGCTGCCCCGGCGCGGTCCGCCGGGACGGCCACCCAGGCCGGATCAGGGCGACCAGGCGGGGTGGCGGCCCAGGGCGGCCCGGGGCGGCCCTCTCGGACGGCAACCGCGGCCGGGCCAGGCGCGCCGAACGGGTCGGCCAGCCATGGGCCCGCGGCGCCCCTGCGGCGCGGCGGCTCGTCCGCCATGCCGCGGGGACACAACCCGGTCGCAGCGGTCGCGATCCTGGGCTGCACCAGGCAGGTGCCCGGTCTGCTGGCCACCCTGGTCGCGTGCGCCGAGCAGGAGCACCAGCGCGCGGCGGGCGCGTGGCACGCCGAATGGCAGCCGCTCACCGGGCTGCTGCGGCTGACTGCCAGTTCGGCCGCCTGGGCGGCCGAACTGCTGCCCGGCTTGGTCGTGGACGCCCCGCGGATGGCGGCCAACCTGGCCGCGAGCAAGGACCTGCCGCTCGCCGAGCACGTCACCTCGCTGCTGGCCGGGGTGCTGGGCGGCGCAGCGGCGCACGACCTGGTGGCCGAGGCGGCGCAGCGGGCGGTGAGCGCCGGGCTGCCGCTGCGCGACGTGCTGCTCGCCGTCCCCAAGCTCGAGAGCCGGCTCGCCTCGGCGGGCGTCACCGCCGAGCAGGTCGAGTCGGCGCTCGACCCGGCCGGCTACCTCGGCGCCTCGGACGCCTTCGTCACCGCGGCCCTCGCGGCACACGAATCACTCGGGTCCCGTTCTTAGCCGCCCCGATCCCCGTGTCCGGCAGGCGAACGCCTGTACTCATGGCGATCGTCAAGGCGTATCGTTCTCGTAGGCCGATAGGACGGGAGCGACGTGGCGGAGATCGTCTCACTCACCGAAGCCGTGAGGCGGGCGATTCACGACGGGGACGCCGTGGCCATGGAGGGGTTCACGCACCTCATCCCGTTCGCCGCCGGGCACGAGGTGATCAGGCAGCGGCGGCGGGAGCTGACCCTGATCAGGATGACTCCCGACCTGATCTACGACCAGCTCATCGGCGCGGGCTGTGCCCGCAAGCTGATCTTCTCCTGGGGCGGCAATCCCGGCGTCGGGTCACTGCACAGGTTCAGGGACGCGGTGGAGCACGGCTGGCCGGCGCCGCTGGAGATCGAGGAGCACAGCCACGCCGGGATGGCCAACCGCTACGTGGCCGGCGCCTCGGGCCTGCCGTTCGCCGTGTTGCGCGGCTACCACGGCACCGATCTTTACCGCCTGGGAACGCTCCGCGCGGGGCCCGGCGCGCCGCCGACCATCAGGCCGATCACCTGCCCGTTCACCGGCGAGACGCTGACCGCCGTCGCCGCGATCCGGCCCGACGTGGCGGTCATCCACGCCCAGCGCGCCGACCGGTCGGGGAACGTGCAGCTCTGGGGGATCTGCGGCGTGCAGAAGGAGGCGGTGCTCGCGTCGCAGCGGTCGCTGGTCACCGTCGAGGAGATCGTGGATGACCTGGATCCTCGCCCGGGCAACGTCGTCCTGCCCGCCTGGACGGTGACCTACGTGGCGCCGGTGCCCGGCGGGGCGCACCCGTCCTACGCGCTGGGCTACTCGGTTCGCGACAACGACTACTACGTGGCCTGGGACGCCATCAGCCGCGACCGGGCGGCCTTCACCCGCTGGCTGCTGCTGATCCGGGGGGACGACCCCCCTGGACCCCCCGATCTTGGGGGGAAACCTTTCCCCCCAAACCCCCTCGGCCCCCGCACGGGGGGACTGCGCGTGCCCCCCATGCCCCCTGGGACCCCGCAGGGGGGGTCGTCGCGGTGACGTATACAGCCGACGAGATGATGACCGTGGCCGCCGCGCGGGCGCTGCGGGACGGCATGACCTGCTTCGTCGGGATCGGGCTGCCCAGCACCGCCGCGAACCTGGCCCGGGCGACGCACGCGCCGCACCTGGTGCTGATCTACGAGTCCGGCACGATCGGCGCCAAGCCCGACCGCCTGCCGCTGTCCATCGGCGACAGCATCCTGGCCGAGACGGCGGACGCCGTGGTCAGCGTGCCTGAGATCTTCAACTACTGGCTGCAGCCGGGGCGGATCGACGTCGGGTTCCTCGGTGCCGCGCAGATCGACAAGTTCGGCAACATCAATACGACGGTCATCGGCGCGGACTACGGGAGCCCGAAGGCCCGCCTGCCGGGTGCGGGCGGCGCACCCGAGATCGCCGCCTCGTGCCGTGAGGTGATCGTCGTGGTCAGGCACAGCAGCCGGTCCTTCGTCGAGCGGGTGGATTTCGTCACCTCGGTCGGCTACGGATCCGGCCCGGGCGACCGCGAGCGGCTCGGGCTGACCGGGGCCGGGCCCAAGAAGATCATCACCGACCTCGGCATCCTGGAGCCCGATCCGGTGACGCTCGAGTTCACCCTGACCGGGCTCTACCCGGGTGGCTCGGCCTCGGCCGCGCGGGAGCGGACCGGCTGGGACCTGGCCCCGTCGGCCGAGCCGGAGCTCATCCCTGCCCCGAGCCCGGCCGAACTTGACGCGTTGCGCTCCTTCACGCACGGGACACCACCAGGAGCCGTCAGCTGACCTGCGCGCGGATAGCCGAGATCAGCGAGCGGGCGGTGGCGCTCACCGGGCGGTCCCGCGGGTAGCACAGGCAGATCGTCCGCGGGGTCGCGGGCTCGTGCGGCTCCAGCCAGGTCAGCACCGGGTCGACGGCCCGGCTGGCAGCCACGCGCCCGATGCAGGCGTGCCCGAGCCCGGCCGCGACCAGCCGCTGCAGCGCCAGGTTGTCGTCGGTGCGGTAGACGATCTTCGGCGTGATGCCGCGCCGGGCCCAGGTGTCCTCGAGCTCGGCCTGGGCGGGCCACCGGCGGGTCCAGGCGACCAGGTCCAGCTGGTCGAGCACGCCGAACCCGGGGCGGTCCAGGCTCGCTATCACGCTGTCGCGGCGGGTGAGGATCACCCAGGGGTCGTCAAGGACCGCGATGGCCTCGACGTGCTCGTCGGTCTCCGGATCGTAGGAGAACGCAAGGTCCAGGTCGCCGCGGCGCAGGCCGCCCCGGGACGTGTCCTGGTCGTCGGCCGCGCTGAGCACGACCTCGACGCCGGGATGGTCGTCGCGGAAGGCGCGAAGGGCCGCGGGCATGATCTCGGCGGCCGCGGTCTGGGTGACGCCGACCCGGACCCGCACGATCTCGCCGCGCGCCGCCTGCTCGGCGTCGGCCGCCACCGCTTCGACCTCGCTGAGCGCCCGCCGGGCCCGGCGGCAGACCGCCTCGCCCGCGGGGGTCAGGCGCACCGGGGCGCGCCCGCCCGGACGGTGGAACAGCGGCTGCTCCAGCGCGGCTTCCAGCGCCGACACCTGGTGCGACAGCGCGGACTGGGTGTAGCCGAGCGCGGCGGCCGCCCGCCGGAACGACCCGAGCTCGGCGACCGCGAGAACCGCTTGGAGCTCACGCAGCCCGAGTCCATTTTTGATCGGCTGTATCGATCGCAACTGCGACATTTTTTCACTTTAGCTGAAGTTTTTCTCATACTAAGCTGGCCGGTGCCAGCGGACCCGCGGGCACGAGCGAGGAGGGACACCATGACGCAGGCCACCCGGACCACCGCTGGGGCGGGGCCGTTCCGCCTGCTGATCTACGGCCTCATCCTGGCTAGCGCGGCCGCCCAGTTCGCTATCGTCCCGGTCATGCCCGTCTACGCCCACCGGCTGGGCCTGTCAGGATTCCAGCAGGGGATGGTGCTCGGCGCGACCGGGCTCGCCTGCCTGGCGGTATCCGTGCCCGCCGGGACGCTGTCCGACCGGCTCGGCGCCCGGCGGATCACCCTGGCCGCGGGAGTGCTGATGGCGCTGGCGATGCTCGCGCAGGCCCTGGCCGGCGGCTTCGGCGCTCTGCTCGCCGCCCGCCTCGCCTTCGGGACCGGCTACGGGATGGTGTGGACCGCGGGGCTGTGCTGGCTCGTCGACGCCGGAGGAGGGCCGTCGGCCCTCGGCGGGTCCATCGCCAGCGCCGGCGTCGGCGGCGTCGCCGGACCCGCTGCCTCGGGCGCGCTTACCCAGCACCTCGGGCTGGCCGTCCCGCTGCTGGCCGGCGCCGCGGGCTTCGCCGTGATCACGGCCGGGCTCGCCGCGTTCCGCGGGCGGCCCATTCCGGCCGCGGTCCGGCCGGCGACAGGGGGCAGCCTGCGGGCCGCCGCCAGGGACCGCAGGGTCGTCGGCGCCGCCGCCGCGGTCGTGACCGCCGGCCTGACCACCGGGGTGTGCGCCCTGCTCGTGCCGGCCCGGCTGCACGCCGCCGGGGCCTCCTCCGGGCGGATCGGCCTGGTGTTCGCCGCGGCCGGGATCTTGTTCGCGGCCGGGAGCGCGCTGACCGCCGCCGCCGGCCGGCGGGCGGTGAACCTGCCCGTGATCTGCGCCGGCCTGCTCGCCGTGACCGCCGCCATGTCGCTCGGCGTCCTTTCCACCGCGCCGTCGGCCATCATCGTGATGCTGTGCGCCGCCACCGCGGCCCGGTCGGTCCTGTGGACGGTCAGCTACCCGCTGGCTACCGAGGCGGCCGAGCAGGGCGGCACCGGGCTGGGCGCGGCGGTCGGGCTGCTCAACGGCATCTGGGCCGCGACGGCGGTGCTCGGCCCGCTGGCCGCCGGGCTCGCCGCCGAGCACCTCGGCACGCGGGCGGCCTTCGGGCTGACCGAGCTCGGCTGTGCCGCCGCGCTGGCCGTCACCGCGGCCGTCGCCTGGCGGATCCGCCCGTTCGCCCGCCGTGCGCCCGGCGCCTCTCCCGGGCGGGACTCCGCTGGCGGCCTCGCGCTTCGGAGCGGGGTTCACCGAGGGTAGCGCCGGTCTCGCGACACGCTGCCGCCTGGTCCCTCGGGAAGCCGGGGCGGACCCCGGGCGTGCGGTATGGTGGGCGTCTTCGACGCCGGTAGGCGGGCATCGGCCATCGTTGCCTGCTGCGAGGCGTCTGGATGTTTGGCCGGATGACTAGTTAGGAGCTAAGTCGCCGCCAGCCGGCTCGGCCGTCTGGTAGCTTTCCGGCGTATCGGGAACGGGTCTAAGCCCCACGGAACATTTGAACGGAGACACGTTATGCGCAAGAGCGGGTGGGCAGCGGCTGCCGCGCTCGGATCGCTGGCACTGCTGCTAGCTGGCTGCGGGGGATCGTCGTCATCGGCCGGCACTTCGGGTACGACCCCGACAGCTGGCGCCAAGCCCACTAGCGAAATCGGGATCACGCCCGGCGACACCGTGCTGATCGTGCAGCACTCCAAGCTGGGTTACGTGCTCGCCCTGGCCGACGGGGATGTCGTTTACACCTACGGGGCCGACAAGAAGGGCGGCCAGCCGACCTGCACGAACTCCTGCGCGGCCATCTGGCCCGGCGTGACCGGCATACCCATGACCAACTCGGGTGAGACCTTGCCCGCCGGCACGCTCGGCACGATCACCCTGGCGAACGGCGCCAAGCAGATCACCTACGACGGATTGCCGCTGTACTACCTGAAGTCCGAGAAGCCGCTCGCGACCACGGGCAACGGCATGGACGGCGGTATGTGGCGCGTGATCAAGCTCTCCTCGGCCGACATCACCGGCGGCTGAGCACCTACAACGGCTACCCGCTTTACACGTGCAGCGGCGCGGCGCCGTTGTCGACGCAGTCATCCCCGGAGTGTGGAACGTGGTCCTGCTCTCCGCGGCTGACCTCGGCTGACGTCAGCCGAGGCCCCTATCGTCCTCTGGGTCGGCCGGCCCCCGCTCCTGGCCGGCCCGGAGGCGCATTGATGTGTACCTGATCTGAACGAACCGGCTCCGGGCCGCACTCGCGTTCGCGGCGATGAACCGCTTGCATGGTCACTGGCACCGGCACCTCAGGGAATAGCGGCGGGGGCTCTGATGGTTCCGGCGGCAGCGACGGTTCCGGCGGAGGCTGGTGACCGGCGATTTGCTGACCGGCCGTCGGGTATTACGCGTTCGTAATCCGCTCACCCTGAACGGGGGAGACCGACGTGGCCGGCCAGGCAGCAGAGGGCCAGCCCGCGCAGCAGCGCGGGCTGGCCGTCATCTACAGCGCGTTGATGCTGGCCATGCTGCTGGCCGCGCTGGACCAGACGATCGTCGCCACCGCGCTGCCCACCATCGTCAGCGACCTGGGCGGCCTGTCCCACCTGTCCTGGGTGATCACCGCCTACATCCTCGCGAGCACGGCGACCACGCAGGTGTGGGGCAAGCTCGGCGACCAGTACGGCCGGAAGTACCTGTTCATGGCGGCGATCGTCATCTTCCTGGTCGGCTCGGCCCTGTCCGGGCTTTCCCAGACGATGACCGAGCTGATCGCGTTCCGCGCACTCCAGGGCGTCGGCGGCGGTGGCCTGATCGTGCTGGCCCAGGCCATCATCGGCGACGTCGTGCCGCCGCGCGAGCGGGGGAAGTACCAGGGCGCGTTCGGCGCCGTCTTCGGGGTCGCGAGCGTCATCGGCCCCCTGCTTGGCGGGTTCTTCGTCGATAACCTGTCCTGGCGATGGGTGTTTTATATCAACCTGCCGATCGGGGCCGTCGCGCTCGTGGTGATCACCGTGGTGTTGCCCGCCACCTCGGCCCGGCGCAAGCATTCCATCGACTACCTGGGCGCCACGCTGATCGCCGCGTTCGCCACCGCCGTGGTGCTGGCGACCTCGTGGGGCGGCACCACCTACCCGTGGCGCTCGCCCGTGATCATCGGGTTGTTCGCCGGGTCGGTGGTGCTCGTGGGAGCCTGGTGGCTGTCGGCCAGGCATGCGGCCGAGCCGGTACTCCCGCTCAGGCTGTTCCGCAACCCGGTGTTCAGCATCAGCGCGGCCATCGCGCTCGCGGCCGGGTTCGCGATGTTCGGTTCCATCTCCTACCTGCCGCTCTTCTTGCAGGTGGTGCACGGCGTCTCGGCCACCCTGTCCGGCGTGTACCTGCTGCCGCTGGTCGGCGGACTGCTGGTCACCTCGATCGGCAGCGGTCAGCTCATCACCAGGACCGGCCGGTACAAGGTCTTCCCGATCGCCGGCACCGCGCTGCTCGTGATCGCGCTGTTCCTGCTGTCCCGGCTGAACGAGTACACCTCGACCGGGCTCATGTCCGTCTACTTCCTCGTCCTCGGCCTCGCCCTGGGCATGATCATCCAGGTCCTGGTCATCGCCGTGCAGAACTCGGCCGACTACGCCGACCTGGGCACCGCGACATCGGGGGCGACCTTCTTCCGCAGCATCGGCGGGGCGTTCGGAGTCTCGGTGTTCGGCGCGATCTTCGCCAACCGGCTGGCCGGCGAGCTGGCCGCGGCGCTGCGCGGCGTCACGCTGCCGCCCGGGGTCAGGATCGCGAGCGCCGCGGCCGACCCGGAGTTGCTGAAGAAGCTCCCGGCCGCCATCAGGGCCGACGTGCGGCACGCGTACTCACTCGCGCTGCACCCGGTGTTCCTCTACGCGATCCCCGTGGCGCTGGTCGCGTTCGCCTTGTCCTGGTTCCTGAAGGAGGTCCCGCTGCGCGCCACCAATTCGGCGGGCATCGGCGAGGGGCTGGGGGCGACCCCGCCCGCGCGCTCCTCGGTCGACGAGGTAGAGCGGGCGCTGACCAGGCTCGGCAGCGCGGACCTCAGGCAGCGCGGCTACGAGCGGCTGACCAAGATGGCCGGCCTCGACCTGCCCGCGGGGAGCAGCTGGATCCTGACCCGGCTGGCCAAGCAGGGCGCGGCCGCGGGGGAGGAGCTGGCCAAGCAGGCCAACGTGACCATGGACTACGGCAGGCCGTACGTCGACCGCCTCGTCGCCGAGGGCATGGTGGTCCGCTCGAACGGGACGCTGGAGCTCACCGACGCCGGGCACGCCGCCGCCGACAAGCTCTTCGCGGCCAGGCGTGAGGGTCTGCGCGAACTGCTCGCCGACTTGTCGCCCGAACAGTACGGCGAGCTGGGCGAGCTGCTCACCAAGCTGTCCCGCGCCATGCTCGGCGAGCGCGCCGACCGCCACCTCATCAGCGCCGGGTCGTCCGCCACCTCCCCGGCCGACCAGAGCTAGTACCCACTACTCGGTATCGCACGAACCTTCAAGACCGGCGCTGGCGGCATCGCCCAGGCTAGGGCGCATAGCTCAAATCTAGGGAGCGACGCGTGGAAGTCCTGCATGACCCCGCCCGGTTGATCGCGTTCATAACGTTCTCGGCGGTCGTGGCCGGAACTCCAGGCCCCAGTAATGCGCTGCTGACCACGGTCGGCGCCAGGGCCGGTGTCCGGCGGGGTCTCCCGAGTCTGCTCGGGCAGGTGACCGGGATGGGCGCGATGCTGTTCGCCATCACGCTGGGACTGGGCCACGTGCTCCTGGCCCATCCTCTGGCGCTCCAGGTCCTGAAGTGGGCCGGGGCCGCAATGCTCTGCTGGATGGCCTGGCGGATCGCGACCGCGGGACCGGCCGAGGGGACCGCGAAGGCACCCGCTGGATTCCTCGGCATGGCCGCCTTCCAGTGGATCAATCCCAAGGGATGGCTGGTCAGCGTCGCGGCCGTCGCCACCTTCCTGGACCGGCGCGCCGGCGGTGCCCTGGCCCAGGCCGCCATCTTCGCGATCCTGTTTACCCTGGTCGCCCTGCCCTGCTGCGCGCCCTGGCTGGCGGTCGGCGCCGCGCTCCAGCGCCACCTCCGGGCGCCACGCGCCCGGCGCGTCCTCAACGGCGCCATGGCGGTCCTGCTGGCCGCATCCACGATCCCGCTGGTCTGGACCCGCTACTGACCGCCCGCGCGGCCTACGGTTTGCGGCCCACGCCGCCCCACATGGCGGACCGGGCCGCGGCCTCGAGCTCGGACCCGGGCCTCCATTGCTGGACCGGTACCAGGCCAGGAACTGCCGGATCCCGGCCTCGGCGGCCAGGAACCTCACCACCCGGGCCAGGAACGCGCGGTTGGCGCGCACCGACATGACGATCCCGGGGTAGGCCTCCATCACCGCGTCGCCTGCCGTCCGATCTGCGGCGAAGTTGTCGCAAGTCCGATTTCAAGCAGCGCGCAGACGGCACCCGCTACCTGCACCTATGCTGGCAGGCCAGCGAGAACGGCCGGGAGCTAGAGCCGCTCAAGCACCGCAAGGCCGGAGATTTCCGGGACGTTCCCGTGCCCGACATGATCTGGGACATGATCCAGCAGCTGCCCGACGGCCCGCTGTGCCCCGGCCCGAACGGCACCCCCTACCTGCCCTACAGCACCGCAGCAAACCGGTTCGGCCGCATGCTGGACTACCTCGCGATCACCGGCGTGCACACCCACAGCCTGCGCCACCAGTTCGCCAGCGAGGCCCTGGACGCCAGCCCCCGCGAACTCGCGAACATCTCCCAAGTCCTGGGGCACGACAGCATCGAGACCACGCTACATTTCTACATCCACCCCAGCGCCAACGCCGAACAGCGCATCGGCGCGATGATGAACGCCCGCTGGACCAGCACGCCCGCCCCGGCCAGCAACCGAGCATAGCCAGCGCCGATGACGATCACCACCAAGGACAGGAAGGGCCGCAAGCGCACGCGCGTCATGCCCGGCCTGGACATCGCCCCCTGGCCATGTGGTTTGACTAAATCCTCCCCCGGCCAGCCAGCTCAGGTGCGCCGACTCACCATTGAGGTAACGTACCAGCTCTGACGCCCAGCTAAGCACACAGCGTAGGGGGTCGGCGGACCTCCCAGATGGGGCAGGCCCTAACGAGCGCTTGACGTGGTTGGTGAACCGGCGCCATGCTCCGGGCGTGAACTGGAGCAACGGGCCGGTCCCGTGCTGCTTCGTGTCACGCACCAGCACGCGATCCGCGGCGGCGACCTCGATGCAGTTACCGCCGTTGCCTGAACTGTAGGTGGATTTCCGCCACCTGATTTTCATGTCCATTGTCTTGCCACTTCCTCTATCAGGCTCAACGACGCCGGCCGTGGCAGTGCCTCAAGCCGTAGCGTGTCCCAGGTATGCGCGAGCGCGTCCGCCTCGGACGCATCTTCGATGATCTGACCGGACACTGCCGTGTCCTGGTACCCGATGGTAGCGGCATCATCGAAGTCCGCGATCACGAACGCGCCGCCGTTGAGGCCCTGGTGACCCCCGGCGGAAAGCGGTATCACCTGCACCACGATGTGCGGACGACGCGCCGTCATCCCAAGATGAGCGAGCTGTTCCCTCATCACGTCAGGTCCGCCGACCGGACGGCGCAGCACCCCCTCATCAAGGATTGCCCAAAGCTCGGGTGGGTGGTCCCGCTCAAGTACCCGCTGCCGCTCCATGCGGGCTCCCACCGCCTCGTCTATCTCGTCTTCGGTCGCGCCGACGCGGGTTGACAGGATCGCACGTGCGTACGCCTCCGTCTGCAACAAGCCAGGCACAACGACCAGCTCAAAGGACCGGAGTCGGCGTGCCTGGGCTTCCTTATCCGGCCAGTCAGCGAACCATCCGGGGTAGGCGCGACGCTTCAGCCTCTCGCTGAGGATCTCGTATAGCTCGGTCAGTGCCCCGTTGCACCCAAGCTCGGGGATGTTCTCGCAGGTCTTTGCCAGATCCTCAGTAGGAGTCCGCGTTCCCGCTTCCACCTTGCGGATCTGTGAGCCTGACAGGAACACTCGCGTGCCTAGCTGCTCGGGGGTCCACCCCGCTCGCCTGCGGTAGTAGCCAAGCATCGCACCGAAAACCTTTAGTGGGTTCTCACCCGCGTCCTGATTCGCCATCCCATGTCCAAGGCTGTCCAGCAAACCGGCTCGGTTGTCCGCCGAGGTGGCGGCCGTGCGTATTCAAAGCCTAGGCCCCCCGGGGAATGCTTGCTATATCGATTCCCGTGCCGACATGCCCCGTTAGGACCAGTCACGATGTCCGCCGAACCTGTGACCGTTGAACAGCCCAAGCACGCCCTGCACGCGCTGACGACGTTCGAGTTGCGTAACTACCGCCGTGAGCTCGAGAGCGCCATCGCGTTCTTCGACGGGCAGGACCCCGTGCCGTCAGCCCGGAGTAACCTGCAAGCCAGGCTTGATGAAGTGCTAGCCGAGCAGGACGAGCGCGCGAGGCTGGCCCATGCCTGACCCTGGCCGCTGTCCTGAGGTAGCCGGGCTGACCGTCAGCGAGCTTGAGCGGAGCAGGCGCGATCTGGCCGCCAGCCTGGCCCTGGCCCGGCCAGATTCCCCGGCGCGCAGGCCGATCCTGGCCTACCTGAGCGCCATCGACACAGCGCTGGCCGAGCGCCGGCGCACCGCTGCCACGGACAGCCGATGATCTACCTGTGCTCGTGCGGATTCGACACCGACGACCCGGACTGGCTCGACGGTCACCTGTTCCAGCACCCGGATCATTTCGAGCGGCCGTGGGGCGGCGGTACATCCCCGATCGTCAAGGCGCCGGCGTGGCCCGGTCCGCGCCGGCATTGCGGTGCCGCCAGGTAAGGAGGATCGTCACGGCGGCGATCGGTCCGGCGCCGACCAGCATGGGGGCGCGGATTCCGGCGGTTGCGGCGATGACGCCGCCCGCGATCGCCCCCAGGGCCTCGGCGCCCTCTGTGACAGTGCCGTACACGCTGGTGACCCGGCCGAGCATTGTGTCGGGCACCTGCCGCTGCCGCATGGTGACCGCGGTGACGTTGAACAGGGCGAACGCCGCGCTGCTGAACACCTGGAGCAGCGCCGTGATGATCACGTTGCCGGTAAGCCCGAGGGCTGCCTGAGTGGCGGCCATGACCAGCCCAGCGGCCAGCAGGGACCGCCACGGCCCGATGCGCCGGGTCAGCGCGGCAGCGGTGCCGCCGGCCGTCACCCCCCCGATGGCCCCGATGCCGAGCAGCAGCCCGTAGGCACCCGCGTGCTGGTGCAGGATCCTCATCACGTACAGCACGAACACCGCGAACCAGGCGGCATCCATCGCGCACACGACCCCGGCCATGATCATGACGTCCCGGATGGCAGCATGCTGCCACATCCAGCGCAGCCCCTCGCCAAGGTCATGTCGCGCCGAGGCCAGCCGCGGCCGGGCGGTGCCGGGTTCTTGCTGCCGTGGCGGGGGCGTGAACACGGCCGGCAGGGTCAGCAGCAGCAGGACAGCGATCCCCAGCGTGCCGGCGTTCACCGCGAACGGCAAGACGGCGGCCATGCCGAACAGCCAGCCGCCGACGGCCGGCCCGGCCAGCTCGTTACCCACGACCTGCCCGGCGACCACCCCCCGTTGGCCTTGTCCAGATCAGCCGGGTCGACCAGCCGGGGCACGCAGGTCACCGCGGCGGTGCTTCGCAGCGCCGAGCCGGCCCGCTCAAGAACGCCGCCAGGTAGATGAGCGCGAGCCAGGCGCTGTGCACGAGCACGGCCACGGCCAGCGCCGCGATGAGCGCCGCGCGGGCGGTATCCACCATCACCATCAGGCGGCGGCGGTCGACGCGGTCGCACGATCACCCCGGCGGCGCCGCCGAGCAGCAGCCACGGCACGCCCTGCATCGTGGTGACTGCGGCGACCGCAGCCGGTGAGCGGGTTACCTGAGCCGCGAGCAGGGGAAACGCCGCGAGCCGCACGCCAGTTGCGAAGTCCGAGAGGAACCCCGACAGCCAGTAACGGTAAAACGGCGCCCGGAACCCGCCAGCGAATGCGACCACCCCAGCATCATGCCCGACATCCCCGGCCCAGTCCCGGCCGCCACCCCCGGTGCTGGTGACGGGCTGCCCGTCGCCGGCAGGGGCCGGGGCGCGGTGCCGGCCGGCCTGGCGGGCCGGGCCGGGGATGGCCAGGGGCCGGGTGGGGTTGTCCGGGGGCGGGACATCGGCCGGGACATCGGGGCGTCTTTGCGCAGGTACGTAGCCATCGTGTCGGGGTGGGACATCGGGCGGGACATCGCCGCCGTCGAGTTGGACCAGGGAGGCGCCGGCGAGCTTGCGGCCCTCGGCGATGACGTGCCCGGTGATCCAGGGGGCGGGCCGCATGCCGGTGAACCAGTCCGGGGGCGGGGGTCCGGTGAGCGCGTAGCAGCGCCGTTCTTCGGCGGGCATCCAGGCGAGCTGGGCGTGGTGGATAAGTTCTTCAGCCTCGCCGATGCCGACCACGCCCCGGCCCTTTGATCCGGGTGTCCCACTGGATCGGGGCCGTGTACCCGAACGTCATCCGCCACAGCGACATGGTGAAGGCCCCGGTGATCAGCCGGTAGCCGTACTGGCCCCGGCTGTCGGTGTCGCCGAACCAGCGCAGGTTCGGCTGGTGCACCGCCACCACCAGCCGGTGCCCGGCCTGGCGGCCCTGCCATTCGATCTGCCGCCGCTGGTCCAGCGCCGGGGGCTGGCCCTGGCCCCTGTTGCGCTGGTGCATCCGCGCGGGCATCGAGGCGAACGTGCCGAACTCATCGATGACCAGCAGCCGCTGCGGGAACAGGCCCGGCCACGAGGTGTGCGCGCCCACGGCGATGTTGACCCCGAGCATCGAGAGGAAGAATTCCTCCAGCGCCCACATCATCGATTCGATGTCGGTGTGCACGCGGATGCCGGGCACGTTGGTGAGCACGTCGTGGCCGGTTTTCCGGCTGATGTAGGACCGGCGTTTGGGGTCGATGATGTCGACCAGCCAGCCGTTCGCGCGGCAGTGCGCGGCGGGGATGGATGCGGTGGCGGTCTTGCCGCCGCCGGTGCCGGCCGCGATGAACAGGTGGGGTTCTTCGTCTTGCAGGTCCGCGATCCATTTCTTCCCGCCGGGCAGGGTGGCCAGGTGGATCTTGTGGGCGGGCAGGTCGTACCCGTCGAACCGGGCCAGGGCGGGGGGTGCGGGCGGGTGGGTCCAGGTGGCCTGGTAGGGGCCGAACTGCCCGGCCAGGTCGCCGCCCAGGTGCCGGCGGATGACCTCGTCGATGTGCTGCTGCCGGGCCGTGTCGGGATTCCAGGCGGGCGGGTAGGCCAGCGTCACCTGCGCGTCCTGGTCGCCGGCGAACCCGGCCGGTATATCCAGCCACCGGCCGGGCCGCTCGCCCGGCTCGGTGCCCAGGTACTGGTACAGCTGGAGGTAAACCGGCCGGATCACTCTGCGTTCGTACCGCCACCGCTGGAAGCGCGGCCAGCCCGCGCAGCTGCCGGCGATGGCCAGTACTCCCAGCATGACGCAGGTGATCAGCGGGCGGGCGGCCAGCCCGGCCGCGGCCGCCACGGCGGCCCAGCGCACGGCCGCGCGTTTCCAGCCGGGCAGGTACGCCCACTGGGACGGCTGGTCGGCGGACCACCAGCCGGGTACCCCGCCGATCACCTTCGTCCCCGCACTGAGGAAGGTGGCGTCGGTGCGGCGCTGGCCCAGCGGCGCACCGGCCGCGAACCGGCCGGCCAGCACCGCCAGCCACCAGGTGGCGCGGACCAGCCAGGCGAGCAGGCTGGTGCGGCGGTAGCCGGGCACCCGCAGCCGGGGATACGGGGAGCGAGACCGGCCCAGGACGCGGCCGGCCAGGCCGAGCAGGCCGGCGAACGCGGCCAGCACGACGACCGCGCTGACCGCGCCGGACACGGCGTGGCCCAGCCCATGCACGCTCGGTACCCTAGCCAAGCCCGGCCCCGGCCGGGCAAGGGCCGGCAGCCGCACGCGGGCCGGGCAGGCCCGGCACAGCGCTCGCACGCAGGGCGGCCGGCCAGTGCGGCGCTAGTGCGAGCCGGGCCGCCCGGCCGGGGCCGTGACCAGGCCGGACGGGCCGGGCACGGCCAGCCGGGCGGGTGGCAGTCGGCCCCGCAGGGGCCGACGCTGGCCTGGTGGGCCGGCCGCAGGCCGGGACCACCGGGGCTAGGGGGCGGGGGGGTGACGGGGGAGGGGGCTGCGTCGGAGTCCGCGAGTAGTCGCTGGCAAGCTCGCCCGTCTGGTCACCGACCCGATGGACTTCATGGGGTTGCAGGTGCCAGGACGCCGGGGGAGTTGTTTCGGGTTTCTTACGGGGCCGTCATGCTCGAGCCACCTTGCCTGCCTGTCCGTAGTCAAGCATGTGCGACAGGTGCGCGTAGCCGCTAGCCCGGCTTGTCAATGGCGGTCGCGGCCAGGCCTGACTGTCGCTCCCGCGCAGCATAAGCAAATTCGACTTCTCCTGCGGAAGAAGCAATATGGCTTATTCAAACCCAGTCCCTCGCAAAGCGTCGTCGCAGGGCCAACGCCCGAGGAAGGAAAGCTCTTGAATAACACACCATACTTGGCTGAGCTCAGGATCAACGGAAGGTTACCGATGATCGTTTCTTCTAGAATTCGCCGCACCATTACGATCGCTACTTGTGCTGTCGCGTTGGGAGCTGGCATTGCCGCTATAGCCTCTCCCGCTTCGGCGCATGCGGCAAGTCCGCCTGCCGCTCATTCTCCTCGCCAAGTGGCGGCGGTATGTCAAGGCGACGTCCAAGAGCCAGTCGAGACGAGGAGCATAGAGCACAGATTCGTGGATTTCGACTCATGGGTTGAGTGCATCGCAGTGAACATCCCTATGGATGAGATCATATCGTGGATCAGGCTCGAGTTCGATTACAAAGGCCCGGGTGGCTGCGCAAAATGGCTTCCCGTCACCGGATGGCGCGAAAAGTACTTCCCTGGAGTAAGCGAGATGAAGTTCTGGAGCAACCAGAGCTTGCTGTGCGAAGGAGCCTACGATGGTCAGTTCCGGGCACAGGCTTACGCGAAGGCCTATTTCTCGGACGGCGCGGTGATCCGCTTCCCTCAACCAAGCGGGTATGCTACGAGCACACAGGCCGGCATTGACTGCTGAGGTCGGCGTGCCGGCACTACTGGCCTGTCCGGTGCGATGGTAGTCCGGAGGATGTATGTTCGAGCCCATGAGAACCGGTGGCTTCGGGGTCTCAGGTCACCTCGTGATGGCCGGTACCTTCGAGATCGGTGAAGTCGATTACTGGTATCACACGCCCTTTTTCTGGCTTGTCGAAGAGAATGGCGAGGTCATTCTGCGGGAGGGAAGCCGCGGCCAGGATACCGGCCGGGGCGAGCCGGCCGGGGCGTTGCGCATGTTGTCGAGACCCGTGTTCTTCGCCAGCAAGCTCGGCTTGCGGATCGGGTCATATGAAGGAACTGCGACCACGCATCGCCCTACTGGCAGACCCGCAACCGAAGTGCCCGTTCATGGTTCTCCTGCCGGACGCGCCACGACCGGAACGATGGTCATCGACACCGAGACCGCAATGGTACTGTCCGTTGCCGTGCCGGGCGGGCTCAAGCCTGATCCTCTTATCGGGGTTGAGACCACACGGTTCGCGGTCCACGACGCAATGGATGCCGCGCTCTTCGGCGTTGAGACCCTTGACACCCCCGGATATTTCTCCGGATCTTATTATGGCCCGCTGAGCGGTGCGGATCCCGAATAAGCATCGGTGGAAAGCATAGCCAGGGTGGCTCGATCCATCATTGAATGTGAACCGGCATACCCGCCGCTTTGAAGGCGGGACGTACGGAGTGAAGAGGGATGATGACATGACCGCACACCGCCGCCACCGTACCGGGGCCGCCCCCCTGACCGTCTGGGACCTGCCCCTGGCCGCCCGCCCCGGCACGTGAGCGGGAAAGGTCAGACCCCCAAAAGCCAGGACCGTCCCGCCCAAACCCCAGGCCAGGCACACGGCACCAGTCAGCAGAGTCAGGCCAGAGTCAGGAACCCTCGTCCGATAAAACGGACATAAGTGCCTAAACAGGGACCGGACAGATCCCGGACAGCGAAGGACGCTATTTTCGAATAATGCGCATGAAGTGCTTGTACGATCACTATCGGACCGCTGTACGGGGGTGCCGGAACTAATGTTGTCCTTGCCGCCCAGCCAGTAGTCGTGCACCCGGGCGCTATGGGCCACGCTGGTATCGATGACCCGCCCGGTCCCGGCGGGCACGTCGCCGCCTCCGCCGCCTCCCGAAGCTGCCGTCTGGCCCGAAGCTGCCGTCTCGCCCGACATCGATCCGCCCTCCTGGTGAGGTCAACGATGCGACTATAGGGTTTGCGCGGACGGCAGGTGAATCGGCCGGCCGTGCGCATGCGGACCTGGGTACGGCTGTTCGCTGCGCTCCGGCATTCAGCGAGTTCTGCGGCTTCTCAACGCGAACGTGCCGGTTTCCTTGCCGCTTCCTTAAGGCATGCAGGTCAGTCTGGTTTCCAGCTCACATGGAGGTGGCACACATGAAGCGCGACGGACTGACCCGCCGGGACATCATGCGGTACGGCGGGGTAACCGTCATGGGCACGGCCGGGCTGACGCTGGCGGGCATCGGCGGGTACGCCTGGCCGCACCCCGCGTCGGCGGCCATGGCGAGGACCCGGGCGAGCACGACCACCCCGGCCGTGACGCCGGACGACAGCCGCGGCGTGCTGCACTTCGTGACCCGTCCCGACCTGACCCCGCCGGCCATCACCGTCTCCCGCCACAGCGGTCCGGAAGCCGGTGATCCGCCGTATTTCATCCTGGCCCCGGCCGGCTATCCCCTCACTGGGCCCGGCCAGCCAGGCCTGATGATCCTGGACCGGTACGGCGACCTGGTCTGGTTTTCCCCGAACTCCGGCTTCCCCGCGGACCAGGGCATGGCCCGGGTGGACCTCCAGACGCAGACCTACCAGGGGCAGCCGGTGCTCACCTGGTGGGAAGGACGGGTGGACCTGGGCGTCGGCTACGGCACGGCGGTGATCGCGGACAGCTCCTACGCCACCATAGCCACCATCAGCGGGGGCGACGGCATATCGGCCGACCTGCACGAGTTCGTCATCAGCCCGCAGGATACGGCGCTGATCACGGCGGTCCGGGCCAGGCCCGCCGACCTGTCCGCGCTCGGCGGCCCGGCCAGCGGGACGGCGCTGACCGGCGCGGTCCTGGAGATCGACATCGCCTCCGGCGCGGTCCTGTTCGAATGGAACAGCCTGGATTACGTCCCGGTCACCGACACCTACGCCGCGTTCTCCGGCGGAACCGAGCAGAAGCCGTTCGACTACTTCCACATCAACTCGATCGCGGTGGCGCCCGACGGGAACCTGATCATCTCCGCGCGCAATACGTGCACCGTCTACAAGATCGACCGGCAGAGCGGCGAGCTGCTCTGGCGGCTCGGCGGAAGGCGGTCAAGCTTCCAGATGGGCCCGGGCGCCACGTTCTGGTGGCAGCACCACGCCCGCCCGCACGGGGCGCAGAGCCTGTCCCTGTTCGACGACGCCGCGACACCGCAGAAGGAGCCGCAGTCCCGCGCCGTCCTGCTCGACCTGGACACCTCCGCCATGCGGGCGACGCTGAGCCGCAGTTACACCCATCCGGCCAAGCTGCTGGCCGCCAACCAGGGCAGCATGCAGCTGCTCGCCGGCGGCCGGGTGCTGGTCGGCTGGGGCAACCTGCCGTACTTCACCGAGTTCGCCGAAGACGGGACGCTGCTGCTCGACGGCCAGTTCCCGGTCGGAGACCAGTCGTACCGCGCGTTCACCGCAGGCTGGACCGGCCACCCCACCGACAAGCCCGCGGTCGCCGCCCGGGTGAATCCGGCCGGCGGCTCGGCCGTGTACGCCAGCTGGAACGGGGCGACCGAGCTGAGCAGCTGGACGGTGCTGGCCTGCCGCACGGCGACCCAGTTGCGGGAGGCCGGGTCGCAGCGGCGCGCCGGCTTCGAGACGATGATCACGGTGAATTCCGGCGGACCGTATTTCGCCGTGACGGCCAACGACGCGAGCGGCCATGTGCTCGGCCAGTCGGACACGGTGAAGCTGGAAAGCTAAGCGCCCTCACGCGGGTGTCCGGCCACGCCGAAAGTATCCGGATCAACCGTCGTAACCTCGCGCGGCCAGGGCAGCCTTCAGCGCTCGCAGCCCGTGGAACATGCGGGTCTTTACCGTGCCCAGCGGCACACCCAGCCGCTCGGCGATCTGCGTCTGAGTCAGCCCCTCCGCGTGCACCAGCATCAGCACCTCGCGGTGCGCCGCGCTCAGCGAATCCAGGGCGTCGTGCACGGCGAGGGAGTCCACGATCCGGTCCGCGTCGTCAGGCCGCGTCGGCACCTGCTCCTCGTCCACCGGGGCCATCGGCCGCGAGGACGGCCGCTTGCGGAGGTCAGCCGCGATGCTCCGGCCCATGACGAACAAGTACGCGGCCACCGTGCCACGGCTGATGTCAAAACGGCCCGCTGTCCGCCAGAGCCTGACAAAGCATTCCTGCACCAATTCCTCGGCCAGGCCGCGGTCGCCGAGTAGCTGCACGCCGAACCGGTACAGCCGCGGCCCGTACCGTCGGTACAGTTCCGCCACCGGCTCCTCGATATCCCCCGCCGCGATCTGGGCCACCAAATCGGCATCATCACGCGCAAGCCGGTCTTCGACACCGACCACCGCCACCATCAGGCCCCCACCATGCGCGCCGACCCTGAATGGCATCCTGCCAGGGGAATCCGCGCAGAAATCAGCCCAGCCCGCATCCGGGCCGGACAAATCCCCCCCAGCGGGACGTCACATCAAGAATGGGACCAGGCCCGCGGCTTGTCAATTCCCCCCGAGGCGGCAATTGTCCCGATTTGCGAGGCTTTTAAGATATCGACTCGAGCACCTGGTGAATGGTCCCGAGACGGCTCCCGCTATCTGGCTGATCGCTGGGACCGGCTGGCAGCTTGCCGGACCCTCGCCAGCGTGGCCACCGTGAGGTGCTCGGGCGGCTGTAGCGACGGCAGGGCGAGCAAGGCCCGTGCGGCTGGCTGCAGCTCGGCAACGGCCAGCTGACAGGCCCGGCAGGTAAGCAGATGCTCGGCGAAGTTACGGGCCTCGACGGCATCCAGGGCACCCAGCACCCACCCGGCAGCATCCCGCTGGACACTGACAGGGCAATAGTCACGGCGGGCATCGAAGCCCTGCCCGACCATCGCGTCCTCCTCGAGGCTAGCCCCTGATACCCCGCTTCCAACTGCTACGACGGCAACACGGCGTCCGGTTCAACGTGTCGCGCATCCCTTTTTGCTGAAGACAAGCCAGGCTTGGCGAAGATCTTCTGAACCGTTGGGGACAACGGTGTCGTACGTAGAGGCAGTAAGAACCGGGCGACTGCCCTCTGGGAACGGAGCGGAACTATGGAATACACCCCTGCGCCGGACCGGCCGACCCAAGTGGGACCACTGCATCCGCCGACCGAAGCCGCCGGGTATGGTCCCACAGTCTCTGCCCCTGCTCCCGGATCAGGCGACGCCATCTCTGCCCCTGCTCCTGGATCAGGCGACGCTAGAGAAGAGATTCGGCGGCGGGAGTGGGTTGTTCCGGGGTACTCCGAGGTGCGGGTGCTGGGGTCGGGCGGGTTCGGTGAGGTGGTGCTGGCCCGGCATGATGCGTCGGGCAGCTTGGTGGCGATTAAGTACGTGCATCAGGATCGGCTGGTGGCGGATCCGCGGTTCGCGGAGCTGTTCCGGGCGGAGGCGGCGGTGCTGGCGTCGCTGGATGACCCGCATGTGGTCCGGTTGTATGAGTATGTGGAGTCGCCGTTGGGGGCGGCGATCGTGATGGAGCTGGTGGACGGGACGTCGGTACGGGAGATCCTGGCGCATCAGGGCAAGACCAGCGCGGAGGCGGCGCTGGTGGTGTTGCAGGGGTCGTTGCTGGGGCTGGCGGCGGCGCATGCGGGCGGGGTAGTGCACCGGGATTACAAGCCGGAGAACGTGCTGGTGGATGGGGCGGGGACCAGTAAGCTGACCGATTTCGGTATCGCGGCGCGGTCGGGGGACCGGGCGATGCCGGCCGGGACGTGGGCGTATGCGCCGCCGGAACAGTGGGGCGGCGGGCCGGCCAGCCCGGCCGGGGATGTGTACGCGGCCACGGCCACCTTCTATGAGTGCCTGGCCGGGCATCCGCCGTTCACTGGGAACACCGCCGAGCAGCTGCTGTACCTGCATACGTCCGTGCCGGTGCCGATGGACCCGGTACCCGAACCGCTGCGCCCGCTGGTCACCGCCGGGATGGCCAAAGACCCCGCGTACAGGCCTGCGAATGCGGCCAGCTTCGTCCGGGCCTTGCGCGAGGTGGCCTGGCCCGCCTACGGCCAGGACTGGGAGGAACGCGGCCGGTCGCACCTGGGCGAGGCGGCGCTGCTGCTGGCCGCCTTGTGGCCGTCCGGTGCGCCGCCCGCCGTCCAGGGTCACGCCGTGCATCAGGTCCATCTCACCCACGGCCCGCACCAGACTCCGGACCCCGCGCACGCCAGGCACCTGGAACACCTCAGGCACGTAGAGCATGTCGAGCACCTCGAACACGTGGAGCACCTCGAGCATGTCGAGCATCTAGAGCATGTCGAGCACCTGGAGCACCTTCAGCATGTTGAGCACCTCCAGCACCTCGGACAGTCCGGCCAGTCCCCGCTTAGCCATCCAGGCTCCGGGTCCGCCCATGTGACCGCCGGACAGCAGGGAACCACCGGGCCTGGGCGGGCCCAGGGGTGGGCTCGCCACGCACTGCGCCGCGGCCCGCTCGCCAAGCACCCCATAGCCGCCATCGCCGCGGGCGTGGTAGCGGTGGGGGCCATCGCCACGGTCATCGCGGTGACCGGTGGGTCCGGGCCCCCGTCGATCGCCGGCACGTGGGCTCAAAACGCAAACACCACGTGGACCTTCACGTCGTCTGGTACCGACACCTACACGTTGGCTGAGGACTACAAGAACGACGCGCGATGCGACGCACCAAACGACGGGAAGGTGACCGGCAGCAACAGGCACTACCAGGGCACCGTCGACCTGTACCCCCAAAACGGCGGGAGCCCCGGTAAGTGCCAGCCCCCGAACGGGACGGCCCAGATCACCATTACCCTCTCCTCCAATGGAGACACGGCGAGCATCGGCCTGGTCGGAAATGAGTCGTGCACGGACTGCGTACCGCAGACCTGGACCAGGCAGTCCTAGGCCCGTTTCCCGCACCATGTGTCATGGTTTGCGTGGTTTAGCAAGCCTCCCGGGCCGTGGCAGCGGGATGTCCAGGCAGGCGGATCATCCGCCTGGGCGGAGGTGAGGAGGTCGGGAGGGGGAGGGGATCCTGCGGGCAACGCAAAATAACGGGCATCAGTCCGCACTTATAAACGCGAAGTGCCCAGCCTTTCAGGATCTCATCTTTTCTATAACAATGCAATCTTGTTACGCTTTCGAAAGCTCATGATTCCCTTCCCGTTACGTGAAACAGTTTCACTGCCCTCGTGATCGGGACAACGACGGGCGCAGCCGGGTCAGCCGGCACTGGACAGGCAGGAGGACGCAAGCGAGCTAGGCGAGTCGGACGCGGGCCTGCGCGTGACTTCCGGCACACGAAGAAGGGCTGGCTCTACTCTGCCCCGGCGGTCCTGATCTTCGGTGCCTTCATCATCCTTCCGACGTTCTACACGTTCTACGTGTCGCTGTGGAACTGGAACGTGCTGAACCCGAGCCTGTCGGTCTACAAGGGCCTGGGCAACTACAAGGAACTGCTCACCGCGACCGACCCCGGCTTCCTGCAGACGCTGTGGAACTCGCTGTACTTCACCGGCGCGATGGTCATCGCCGGGACGGCGATCTCGCTGTGCCTCGCCCTGCTGCTGCAGCGCGGCGGCACCATCATGAACGCCTCTCGGGTGGCTATCTACCTGCCGAACGCCACCCCGCTGATCGCCACGTCGCTCATCTGGGCGTGGATATACAACCCGCAGTTCGGCCTGGCGAACTGGCTGCTGCACAGTCTCCACCTGCCGACCTCGCCCTGGGTCGAGGGGCAGGCGACCTCGATGCCGGCCGTGATCTTGTTCAGCCTGTGGCATGAGGTCGGCTTCACCACGATCATCTTCCTCGGCGGCCTCACGATCATCAACGACGAATACGGCGAGGCCGCGCGCGTCGATGGCGCGGGGCCGTGGCAGGAGTTCTGGTACATCACCTGGTCGCAGCTGCGGCCGGTGACCTCTTTCGTGATCGTCATCACCACGATCTTGTCCCTGCAGTCCTTCACGCAGTTCTACCAGCTCAGCGGCGGCGGCCCGAATAACGCGACGACGACGCTCAGCTATCTGGTCTACGAAGAATCGCAAGTTCTCCAGAACACCGGTTACGCGGCGGCGCTCGCCGTCGTCCTGTTCCTGATCACCGTCTTGTTCACCTTCGTCCGGTGGCGTACAACAACCCCGGGCGTCAGCGCTACCTCATGAAAAGAAGGGTCAGCCGTGCATTCACGCTACAGAAGAGCAGCGGCCATGGCATCGGCCGCTGCCGTCATGGTGCTCACCGCCTCGGCCTGCGCTGGCGGCGGATCGTCGAGCTCGAGCACAAGCACTTCCTCCTCGGCCACGGCTAACGCGGCCGCGATCACCACACCCGTCACGATCACCTTCGACGAGGTTGAGGCCGCCGGGTCGCTCAAGTCCGCGATGCAGAGCGCGGTCACCGCGTTCGAGAAGGCCAACCCGAAGATCACCGTCGACCTCACCGCCTACTCGACCTACGGCCCGCTGCTCACCGCGGAGACCGCGCAGGTCGCGGCGGGCAAAGCCCCGACGATCGGCCAGGCCTACGAGAGCTGGGCAGAGAAGTTCGCCACCAGCAAGGTGATCGTCCCGATCAGTTCCCTGCCGGGCGCCGCCAGCACCATGGCTACCGACCTGTCCACCTTCTACACCGGCGTGCAGAACGACCTCAAGCTCCCGGACGGCCAGGTCTGGATGTGGCCGTTCAGCAAGAGCCTGCAGGTGCTGTTCTACAACGCGGACCTGCTGAAGGCCGACGGCATCACCAGCACGCCCACCACGTGGACGCAGTTCGCGACCGACCTCAAGACCGCCTCGAAGAACGGCGTGGTCGGCATCACGATCGACCCTGGTAACGCGACCGAGGGCGTGACATCGGGTGAGGAGTGGCTGGAGGAACTCGCCGCGTCCAACGGCACCCAGGTGTACGCCAGCGACGGAACCCCGCAGTTCACCAGCCCGGCCGTGGTCGCCGCGCTCCAGTACCTGGTGAACCTGAAGAAGGAGGGCGCTCTTGCCACCGGCACCGACTACCCGGGCGAGACCGCGCTCGGCGCGAAGAAGGGCCTGGTCGACCTTTCCTCCTCGGCCGGCTATTACTACGAGCAGCAGAGCGTCGGCGGCAAGTTCCCGCTGACCACCACCGTGCTGCCGTCCGGCACTTCCGGCAGCGCCGACGAGATGGCCGGCGCGAACCTGGTGGTCTTCGCCTCGGCCACCACCGAGCAGAAGGCCGCCGCCTGGAAGTTCCTGCAGTACCTGTCCGGTCCGGTCGAGCAGGCCGCCTGGGCGTCCGCCACGGGCTACTACCCGGTCACCAGCCAGGCCCTGACCGAGCCGTCGATGGCCAGCTACCTGAAGCAGAACCCGTGGGTGAGCACCACGATCACCGGGCTCAACAGTGCCATCATCGATCCGCCCTACTCCTGGGTCACCCAGTGCGGCATCGACTTGTCCACCGCGATCTCCGCAGCGCTGTCCGGCACGAGCGCCAGCTCGGCCCTGTCCACTGCGCAGGGCGCCTGCACCACCGCGAAGAGCAACGCGTGACGGTCCGTACCGTAGCTATGCCCCGCTGGCCGGCCAGCCAGCGGGGCATAGCCCCACGCGGACGCAAGAGGGCGTGGCGGTGGCTGCGCCGGATCATCGCCGTGGCCATCGGCGTGGCGTTCGTCTTCCCGTTCTACTGGACGTTCGTCATCTCGACCGACCGTCCGGGCCAGTTCGACAGCTTCCCGCCCATTCTCCTGCCGCAGTGGGACTGGGCGAACTGGTCCCGCGCCTGGGCGCTCGCCCCCTGGCCGCGGCTGTTCCTCAACACGGTCTTCATCGCGTCCTGCACGGTGATCCTCTGCCTGATCACCTCCACGCTGGCCGGCTTCGCCTTCGGCGTGCTGCGGTTCCCCGGCCGCAAGGCCCTCATGGCCCTCACCTTGTCCGTGCTGATGATGCCGCAGACCGTCCTGATCATCCCGGACTACGTCCTGGCCACCGACATCCACTGGGTGGATACGTACTGGATCCAGATCGTGCCGTGGGGCGCGAGCGTGTTCGGAATCTTCCTGGTCCGCCAGTTCTTCCTCACGATGCCCCGGGAGATCCTCGACGCGGCCACCGTGGACGGCGCGGGAAGGATGCAGATACTGTGGCGCATCGGCGTGCCGGCGGTACGCCCGGCGCTGGTGATCATCTCGATCAACGTCTTCATCGCCAGCTGGAACAGCTTCCTGTGGCCGCTGGTGATGACCAGGAGCGAGTCGATCCAGCCGATCGAGGTGGGCCTGTCCTCGTTCGCCGGCGCTAACGGAACCGACATCCCCGGGCTCGCCGCAGCCGCCACGTTCACCACGCTGCCGCTGATCATCTTCTTCCTGGTGCTGCAGCGGCAGTTCGTCCGGGGCGCGCTGTCCGCGGCGGGGTCGATCCGGTGAGGCAGCTGCTGCTGGTCGTCGACTTCGACGGCACCGTGTACCGTGGCGACGCGCCGGTCCGCCACTACGCCGGCCTGATCGCCGACACGCTGGCGCCGGCCCAGGCGGAGGCCTACCTGAAGGCGATGGAGCGGTACATCGCGTCCGGTCCAGCCGCGGCGGCCGACAGCGAGGACACCGTGGAGGCGGCGGCGCTCCGCGAGGCGGTCGACCCCTGGGGCGCGGCGGTCGGCCTCGCCGCCCGCTGCTACGCGGTCCCGGCCGACGTCACCGAGTTCGCCTTCGTCCGCTCCCGGCTGTGGATGGTCAAGCCCGAGTGCGAGGTCGAGCTGGTGGAACCCCTCCTGCAAACCCTGGCCGACCTGCGGACAGGTGCGAGGATTTTCCTCCTAACGAACAGTGGTTACACAGGCCTTCAGCCTTTTCTCGCCCGGCTGGGCATCGCCGCGTGTTTCGACGTGATCATCGCCGAAGCCGGCAAGCCGGACGGCCTGCGCCGGCTGCTGCAGCAGAACCTCGGCACCGACCTGCGGGAACGGCCGTGGCGGGCGTTCTCCATCGGCGATCACTACCGCAACGACATCGAGCCCGCCGCGGAGATCGGGGCGGGCTGCGGCTACATTGACCGGTACGGGCGGGCCGACGGTCCCGCCACGACGGCAGGGGCCACGGCGGAGGACCTGCTGCCCACGCTGCGAGCCTGGGCCGCGGATCCCGTAGCGGCGACGCGGGGAGGACGTTAGCCGTGGCCTACCTGGAATTCTGGGGCGGCGTCGGGGTCATCGGGTCGAGCAAGGTGCTCATCGGTGACGGCGGTCACCGGGTGCTGCTCGACCTGGGCCTGGACATCCCGCGGGAGGCCGACCTGTTCCGCGACCCGGTCCGGCTCCGGCCCGAGCAGGAGCTGTCCGCGCGGCTGCGAGCCGGCGCCGCGGCGGCGATCCCGGGAGTCTATGACCCGGCCGCGCTCGGTTCGGGTGACCCGCTGTGCGCTCGCCTGGCGGAGCCGGGCGAGCCGACCGCGGTGTTCGTCAGCCACCCGCACATCGACCACGTTGGCCTGGCCGGCTTCGTCCGCCCGGATGTCGGGCTGTACGCGGCGCCGGAGACGATCGCGCTGCTCGGCGCCCTGGCCGCAGGCGGCGACGTGCTGCCGGGCCCACGCGACTTCACCGCGCCGCGGACCGCGTGGGTGCCGGTCGAGACCGGCACGAAGGTGCGCGTCGGGCCGATGACCGTGGAACGGTTCGACCTGGACCACGACGTGCCCGGCGCGAGCGGCTACCGGGTCACGACGAGCGATGGCGCGCTGGCGTACACCGGCGACATCAGGTTCCACGGCCGCCACCCGGAGCGGTCCTGGGCGTTCGCTGCCGACGTGGCCGACTGCGACATCCTGGTCACCGAAGGCACCTCGCTCAGCTTCGACCAGGTATACCCGCTGCGTACCGAGGCCGACGTCGCCCGCGACTACGCCGCGGCGCTAGCGGGAAGCCCCGACCTGATGCTCCAGGCCGTCTATCCCCGCGACCTGGACCGGGTTCCGTGCCATCGGCGCCATCGCGGCCGAGCTAGGCCGGATCATCTGTTGGCCGGAACGGACCGCCGTCTTCCTCCGCGCCGCCGGGATCGAGGCGTCCACCGCCGATCTCGCCGCGATCCGGGACAGTCCTGGCACCTACGTCGTCCAGGTCGACCCCGGCGACCTGCCGTCCCTGCTCGACCTCCCGCTCAGCGCCGGCAGCGCGGTGCTGCACGCCAACGGCGAGCCCCTCGGCCCTTTCGACCCCCGGTGGAAGCTGTTCACCGACTGGATCACGCACTGCTCCCTGCCGCTCCACCAGATCGGCTGCTCCGGTCACGCCTATCCGGACCACCTGCACGAGATGGTGTACCGGGTCCGCCCGAGGATCGTCGTGCCGATCCATACCCGCAGCCCGTACCGCCTGCACCCAGTCGGCGGCCCCGCCCGGGTCGTGGTCGGCTACGGGCAGCGCTACGACTTCACCGGCCGCCCCCTGCCCATCTCCCCGGCCTGACCTCGGAAATCACAGAAGCGCCAGTTCGCCGGTGACCGTGTCTATCCGGCTCTCGGCGGCGGGCCCGATGGCGCAGCACGTGGGCGTCCCCTCCGCGACCTGCGTCCGGCCGGCATCATGGATCACCTGCACGGGCAGCCCGGCGGCCGTCGCCTGCGCCGCGATCGCCTGCAACTCCGCCTCGCTACCGACCCGGACCACGACCTTGGGCTGTCCGTCGCGCAGCCAGGCCAGGAAATCCGGCGTGCCGAGGCTGGCCAGCGTCGCCGCGACGGCGGCGTGCGCGGCCTGCGCCGCGATCTTTCCCCGGCCCATGCCCAAGTCGGCACGTACCACGAGGGTCAGCTTCATGACTATCAAGCGAACCACGGCTGATGCCGCCGAGGATTTCGGTTCCGCCAACGCAACAGTTCAGGTGAGCGCATCCTCCGTGCCTGATGCCCGTGCAAGCCGGCTCCGAGATCGTCTCCGCGGGCCGGCCTGGGGGAGCGTACCGGAAAAGATGCTGGCCCTTGTCATCCAGGAGCACCCTCCGGAAGGGTTGTAGCGGTGTGAGACCAGTGCGGGCCGATGAGCACGGCTTCGAGGCGTTCTTCAGAGCGGTCTTCCCTAAGGCCGTGGCCGTGGCCCGCCGGGTGACCGGGGACCGGGCCGCCGCCGAGGACGCCGCCATCGAGGCGATGGCGAAGGCGCACCTGCGCTGGCGGCGCATCGGCCCGGCGCCGTGGCGCGAGGCGTGGGTGCTGCGCGTGGCGGTGAACGAGGCGATCGGTCGCCTCCCGCGCCGCCCGCCGATGCCGGCGCCTGTCCGGGAGGCGACGGCACAGGGGGCCACCACGGCCGGCGCCCGGGTCGACGGTCGGGACGACAGGGCGCAGGACGGCCATTGGGGCGTTGGAAGGCACCCCACCCTCCGCGGGGGCGCGGGCGGGGAGCGGGCCGAAGGGACGGACCTGGCCGAAGAGGTCGTGCTGCGCGAGGCCCTCACCGCCGCCCTGCGACGGCTCCCGCGGCGCCAGCGCGAGGTGGTCGTGCTGCGCTACCTGGTCGGGCTGTCGGAGACCCAGGTGGCGGAGACCCTCGACATCAGCCACGGGACGGTGAAGACGCACCTGCGCCGGGGCATCGCCGGCCTGCGCAAGAACATGGACCAGAACCTGACGGAGGAACACCTTGCTTCACTCGCGTGACTTCGACGCGCCGGCGCTCGACGAGCTCGAGCTCCGGCACCTCTACGAGCGTGCCCTGGGGCGCAGCGCGCAGCTGCGTGCCCGACGGGCACGCCGGCGGGCTGCGGGGGGGACGGTGGCGCTGGCCTGCCTTCTCGTGGCCGGGCTGGTGGCCGCCTCGTTCGCGGCGATGACCCCCGGGCGGCGGACGGTCGCCGGCTCCCCGGGGCGGCACACCACCTGGCGGCTGGTGAGCGACGTCTCGGCGGTCAGCTCGCCGTGGCAGGTGCTCTCTCCGTCGGGCTATGAGCAGACCTTCTCGCTCGTGTGCCCGAGCGACACCACCTGCTACGCCGACTCGGTTGGCGGGCAGCTGGAGTATACCCACGACGGCGGCTCCGCCTGGCAGCAGGCAACCGGCACCGGGACGGCGACGTCGCTGCCGCAGATTTCGTGCGCGGACGCGCGGGACTGCGACGTCCTGGCTGAGATCGCCGGCCGCGGTAGCACGTTCCTGACCACCACCGACGGCGGGCAGTCGTGGACCTCCCGACCCGGGCCCGCCCTTCCCCCGAATCCCTCGCAAAACGGCCCTGCGGCGGGCTTTCCCGGGCTGGTGGCGATGTCGTGCGCCACGATCTCGTCATGCGGCGTCATCGCCTACGAAGGCGCCTCCTCCGCCAGTTCCCCCTCCGAGGTCTTCACGACCTCCGACGGCGGAGCCAGCTGGAGCCAGAGCACGCTTCCCTCACCCGTGTCCGGGCAATTCGTGCCGAGCGGCCTGAGCTGCAGCGGGACGACCTGCGTCGCCGTCGGGTCGTTCGGCCTGTGGCAGTCCGAGTCGGGGTCTGGAGGACGAACGCAGGGCTTCCGCATCCTGGCCGGGGCCGCCTATACGAGCGACGACGGCGGGGCGACGTGGTCGGTATCCTCGGCGCCGCCGGATGCCGATACCGGGCAAGTCACCTCGCTCACCTGCCCCGACGCCACCGGCTGCTACGCCCTCTCCCCGAGCGCGGTGTTCAAGACCGAAGACGGTGGGCAGACCTGGGGCCAGGTGAGCACCTCCGGGCTGCCCGGCCCGTCGGGATGGAACTTCACCTCCATGTCCTGCGCCACCTCGTCGTCATGCTGGCTCACCGGCGCCGGGGGCCCGGCCAACCCCGCAACCGACTCCCCCACTCCGCAAACCACCCACTCCGGTGGCGCCCTGGCCGCGTTTTCCATCGGCCAGGCGCAGGGCCTGATCGCTTCGACCGCCGACGGCGGGTCGACGTGGACGCTGTCGACGGCGCCCGCCGGGGTGGGCGGGGTGATCGACGTCAGCTGCCCCGACACCTCCACGTGTTTCGCGCTGGGCGTCAAGCAGACCGGCTCAGCGCCGAGCGACAGCGAGGTGGTGCTGCTGACGAATGCCTCGTGACGGCGGGCCGTCCGGGCAGCGACCTGCCCCTCGCTAGTAAGACCAACTTCATGAGTGAAGCTAGCGGCGAAAGGCTCTGGCTGACCGGCGCTTACGAGAAGGACGGTCGCGTTCACGGCGTCGATGTGTGGGAGTCGGCTGAGGCCCTCCAGAAATTCATGGAGTCTACCCTGCAGCCGACCATGGGCAAGATAGCCGCGGCACACGGCGTCGACCTGTCCCAAGCAGGCGAGCCCGAGATGTCGGTAACCGAAGTTCACCGGCTTGTTCACTAGCCTCTACAAACCCGGCGCGAGGACGGCCCGGTTAGTTCTCGCGGTCGTGGTCACCGGGATACGTTGCGGCGGGACTGCCTGCCCGCGGTTGCGGGTGTGCTCATGAGGCTCCGGGGTGCGTCGTTCCACGAACCGTTCCACGCCCGAGACCCTATGGCGAGTCATCAGGCAGTCCAGTCAGTTACCTGCCGGTCGGGTGAGATCCCACAGCCGCACCATCTTGTCCATTCCGCCGCTGGCCAGCAGCCGCCCGTCCGGGCTGAACGCCACGCAATTGGCCCAGCCGGTGTGGCCGGTCAGGGTGCGACGTTGCTTGCCGCTGGCCGGGTCCCATAGCCGCACCCTCTTGTCGCCGCCGCCGCTGGCCAGCAGCCGCCCGTCCGGGCTAAACACCACACTGAAGACCCCGCCGGTGTGGCCGGCCAGGGTGCGATGTTTATTTTCTGGTATGGCGTTGACGCTCATGCTGTAGCTGCTGGCCCGCGCGTAGCCTGGCCCGGTCAGGTCAGACAGGTCCCACAGGTGCACCATCCTGCTCCCGCCGCCGCCGCTGGCCAGCAGCCGCCCGTCAGGGCTAAACGCCACACAACCGGCCCCGCCGGGGTGGTCGGTCAGGGTGCCGAGGCGATTGCCTCTGGCCGGGTCCCACAGCCGCACTGACCGGTCGAGCCGCTTCTCGCCGCCGCCGCTGGCCAGCAGCCGCCCGTCCGGGCTGAACGCCACACTGAGGACCGGGCCCGCGTGGCCCTTCAGGGTGCGACGGTGCTCGCCGGTGGCCGGATCCCACAGCCGCACCGTCATGTCGTCGCTGCCGCTGGCCAGCAGCCGCCCGTCCGGGCTGAACGCCACACAGCGGACGACGCCCTCGTGCCCGGTCAGGGTGCGGCGGTGCTCGCCGGTGGCCGGGTCCCACAACCGCACCGTCATGTCTATGCTGCCGCTGGCCAGCAGCCGCCTGGCCGGGCGGAACGCGACAGCGTAGACGCCGGCCGCGTGGCCGGTCAGTGTGCGGAACGGAGCGCCCTCGGCGCGTGGAATCGGGGCTGTTGCCGCGCTCGAGGCCGGTTTGGAGTGCTGCGATGGGCCGGTAGTGGGGATCGCGGCCTGGCGCTCAGCGTCCTCCCGGGCCCGGCGCTCCGCCTCCTTCTCCCTGGCCTGGCGCTCCGCACTTGCCGGTGATGGTGCAGTCTGCGTGGCCGGGGGGATCATGGTCGCGGTGGCGGTTGGGGTGTCGGCTGCCGCCCGATCGGCCGGGACCGGCCCGGGGAACCCAGGTGGCGGTGAGACGACCTCGGTTGGCGGGTGATCAGGCACGGCGTCGCGGGGACGGTAGGGGGCCAGGCCGAGCGCCCACTGCAGCGTGTCGGCGAAGTCCCGGCAGGACCCGTACCGGTCCTGCGGGTCCTTGGCCATCGCCTGGGCGAGCACCCGGTCGGCCGCGGCGGGCAGGTCCGGCCGCTGCGCGTGCAGCGACGGGGGCGGCTCGGACAGGTGTGCCAGTAGCACCGCCATCGGCTGATCCCGCTCGAACGGCACCTGCCCGGTCAGCAGTTGGTAGGCCAGACACGCCAGCGCGTACTGATCGGCTCGCCCGTCCACCGGCCGGCCCCGGATCTGCTCCGGCGCCGAATAACCCGGGGTGCCCAGGAACTGGCCGGTCAGGCTCACCGACGACACCACCGTCTTGCTGATCCCGAAGTCCGACAGGTACACATGATCAGGCCGGTTCGGCCTGGCATCGACCAGGATGTTCGCCGGCTTGACATCGCGGTGCACAAGCCCGGCCGCATGCGCGGCATCCAGCGCCGAGGCCATCGGGGAGATAAACTCCACCGCCCGGCCCGGCGGCAGCACCCCCTCCCGTGCCAGCACCCCCCGCAAGTCCCCGCCGGTCACGAACCGCATCGCGATGAACAGCACACCGCCGGCCTCGCCGGCCTCGTACACCGGGATGATGTGCGGATCATCCACCCGGGCCGCGGCCCGCGACTCGGCGACGAACCGCCGCCGGAACTCCGCGTCCGAGGTCAGCGCCGCAGCGAGGACCTTCAACGCCACCAGCCGGTCCAGCCGCAGGTCCCGGGCCCGGAACACCATCGCCATCCCGCCCACCCCGACCTGCGCCTCCAGCCGGTACTCCGCCAGCACCGCGCCCACCCCGAACCCAGCCAGACCCGGCAAATCCTCACCCAACCCCCACCACCTCCGCCCCAACCCCGGCCCCCACATAGCGGTCATGGTCACCAGCATGGGCCGCCCGGGCCGTTTTAGTATCCGGGCCTACGATCTTCGCCGCAACCCTGAACGGGTCCCGCATCGGCGGCCGGACACAACGAAGCCCCAGATAAACGGCGCAAGGTTCCTACTCGTTAGCGGATACTGCCCAGGCCGGTTCTCGGGACCCTCGCTGAACTGGGAGCCGGTGCCCGTATTCGAACCACTGGCCAGCCGTTTACAAGAAGTGTGGCGTCATGCGCCATGCGCGCTAGCTGCACAGATTGCACGGAACATCGCACCAACGGCATTCGCTGTCCGGAGGTTATCCGGCGGATCGTTCCACGAACCGTTCCACGCGAGGAGGCAGGCAATATCCCGCGAGGCTGGCCAGCATGCGTCGACATATGTAGCCGACATATGTAGGCTAGTGTTTGTGACGCTCACCGGGTCGCTGGAGCGCGTGCTGCGGGTATTCCTGGCCGACGTGTCGGCCCGCCACTACGGCTACGACCTCATGAAGGCGGCCAGGCTGCCCAGCGGCACGCTGTACCCGATGCTGGCCCGGCTGGAGGACGAGGGCTTGGTCAGCTCGGAGTGGGAGCCGCGGCACGACGACGCCGGCGGCCGCCCGCCGCGCAAGTACTACCAGCTCACCGGCGAGGGAGCCCGCGTCGCCAGCCAGCCGCCCGCCTGGTGGCTGATCACCGCGGTGCTCGGCACCGTGATCGCCGTCGCCAGGCTCACCGCGATCCCGGCCCGCGTCGGCGCCTGTCGGCCCGTGACCGACACCCTCAGCGCCGGTTAAGGGACGCGGAAGGCCGTAGGCGGCGCGCAGGCGCGACTCGGCGGCCGGCGGCGCGTTCACGTGGTCCAGGCCGAGCAGCGCGGCGCCGACCACCGGCGGTACCTCGATCACGCGCACCTGGGCGTGCGGGGCGGCCTCGGCCAGCTGCCTGGTGATCCCGGCCATCAGCAGCGGGTTCCGCGCGGTGATGACGCCGCCGCCCAGGATGACCGGGGTGGCGAGGCCGGTGAGGTCCAGGTGGCGCATGGCCGTGATCGCCATGACCGAGATCTCGTCGGACAGGCGGTCCACCACCGTCCGCGCGACCTGGTCGCCCTCGGCCGCGGCGCGCAGCAGGACGGGGGCCAGGCCGATCAGGTCGTCGTACGGGATCTTGCCCTGGTGGAGGCCGATGGTCACCTGCTCGACCCGATCCACGCCGAAGCGGCCGGTCACGTAGCCGGTCAGCAGGGTGTCCTGGCCGCGGCCGTCCTCGGCCCGCGCCGCGTGCCAGAGGACCTCGAGGCCGAGGCCGTAGCCGCCGCCCCAGTCGCCCGAGATCGTCCCCAGGGCCAGGAACCTGGTGACCCGGCCATCCGGCGCGACGCCGACGCAGTTGATGCCCGCGCCGCAGACCACGGCCACCCCCCAGTGAGGCTGGTCGGTGTCGGTCAGGCCCGAGCGCAGGATCGCGAAGGTGTCGTTGACCACCATGGCGGTCGGGCTCCACGCCTGCGCCTGCACCGCGGCGGTCAGGTCGGCTTCTTCTTCCGGCAGGTCCGCGTTGGCCAGGCAGGCCACCGTGTGCCGGGCGATCCAGGCCGAGGGCGCCGCGAGGCCTGCCTGGCCCGCGGCCTGCTTGACCAGGGCGTCCAGGTTCAGCGCGGTCTGCTCGGCGCCCACGTCCTGCGGGTTGATGCCGGGACCGCGGACGGACGCGAGCAGGGTCCCGTCGTACGCCACCAGCGCCACGTCCGTCTTGCTGTTGCCGCCGTCGATGGCCAGCACGGCGGGCTCACGGGCGCCTGGGCGGGCGGGGCTGTCAGCCAAGGCCGGCCGCGCCGAGGGCGAACGCCAGCAGGGACGCGGCGGTGTAATCGTCGGCGGGCTCGACCGTGGGCCAGGACACCACGTTGTCCTCGTACCCTACGGTCGGCGTGTCGAACGGCGCGAAGTTGCCCGCGCTGCACGCGCGCATCCCGGAAACCGTGCCCAGGCCGACGAGGTTACTCGCGCTGCTCGGGCCGTCGGTGGTGGCGCCCAGCTGGATGTCACCGCTGCCGGACAGCGAGCCCGCCACGTTGGCGATCTCGCTCTGCATGCAGTGCGGGAACACCGTGCCCGCCCCGACCACGAAGGAACTGCCCCAGGCGTTGGCGCCGAGCGCGAAGTTCAGCTGCTGCTGCGCGAACGAGGAGAACTGGCTCGACCCGCCGTACTCCTGGTACAGCGCGTCGGTGATGAACAGGCCGAACGCGTGCGGTGTGGCGTCGGACGGGCCGAGCTGGGTGCCGAGCGCGAACGGGTCGCCCTTGGCCCAGTCCTCACCGGTACGCAGCTGGGCGGCCAGGTCGCTGAGCAGCTCGGCGGGCGCGATCACCGGGCTCAGCCCGAGGCTCGACGCCTGCTGCATGGCCCGCAGCAGCTCGCCCTCGGCGACCGCACCGTTGTCGTACAGGTTGAACGTGTCGCCGTCGGCCGGGTGGCCCTGCGCGATGTAGGCCCGGGCCCAGCGGGCCGCGGTGGCCAGGTCCGCGCTCAGCTGCGCGGCCGGGGCGCCGGTCGCCTCGTCGGCCAGGGCGATCTCGGCGGCTCCCCAGAGCATGTCGCTCTTCCACTCGGTGCCCGGGTAGTAGTCGTAGGGGAACGTGGTGACGATTTGCCCGACGTCGGTGGTCTTGGCCATTGCGTACACGCCGCGGGCCAGCGCCAGCAGCGACGCCGCCGAAGCCGGGTCGGTGCTCGCGTCGAGCTGCGCGCCCAGGGCGAAGTCGGCGGCGAACCGGCCCGCCAGGTCGGGGCTGACCGGCTTACCGGGCGGGGCCGCCTCGAAGACCGGCCGGTACTTGACGTAGTACGCGGTCGGCCCTGGGTTGCCGCCGGGGCTCACGTTCATCTGGTCTTCGTCCTGAGGCAGGAACCAGAAGTTGTAGTCGCCCTGGATCTGGCCGTTCGGGTACTTCTTCGTGGACGCGCTGCCGTTGCCGATGCCCACCTGGATGTACATCACCTTCTGCACTGGGTTCCACAGCTTGGTGATCCACTGCAGGCCGAAATCCGCCTCCGGCAGCAGCGCCGGGTACGTCCCCGGGTTGTCCCGCGCCGCGATGAGCATCAGCGCGTCCGCGTAGCTGGCGGTGTAGGCGAACTTCTCGTAGCCGCCGCCGGCGTCGAACCAGCCGCCTGAGACGTCCACCGGGCCGCCGACCTTCTTCAGCGTGCCGAGCAGATTGTCGTTGCTGTCGTACTTCGGGTCGGCGTAGACGTAGGCCTTCTCGTCGGTCAGGTTGGCCGGCTGGCGGTCCAGCACGCTGGCCTCGGTGCCCGGGCCGTCGCGCTCGGAGGTGTAGTACTGCACGGCGTTGTCCACGAGCTGGCCGTACAGCTGCGGCCCGCTGCCGATGACGAACGAGGGGGAGACCGCCGCGGCGGGCGAGGTGACCCTGACCCGGTAGACGCCTGGAGTCTGGACGGCGGAGAAGGTGAGCTGGTACACCGCGCGGTAGGCGGAGTTCCACGACCCCACGTCGTCGGAGGACGTGCCCCGGTACGCGACGCCGTACGGGGTCGTGATCTCGAAGCTCACCGAGCTCACCGGCCTGGCCAGCATGACGTAGGCAACCTTCGAGCCCCCGGACGGGTACCCCACCTGATTGACGCGGACCTGCGGCCCTGCCGTCGTCTTAGCCGGAGCCGCCACGGCAGTGACAGCGGGGATGGCGGTGCCCAGCGTGACGCCCGCCGCCACCAGGATCGTCGACCATGCGCGTCTCATCGCAGTCTCCTCAGACGTAGCGGGGCTCGGGGGAGGGCGCCGACCCATCGGGCGACAGCGTCGCGGAGACCATGGCGGTCAGTAGCTGCCAGGCCAGCTCAGCGCCTGATACCAGGCAGCCGTCCACCACCGCGTCGGTGCCGAGCGCACTGACCCGCAGCTCCGGCATGACCGGGGCGAACCGGGGCAGCGCCGCCGCGACCGCGTCGGCGAAACCCGGCGCCTGGCCGATGCCTCCCCCGAGCACCACCAGTTCCGGGTCCACGACGGTGATGATCGCGCACACGGCCCGGGCCACCAGGTCCGCCTCGTCGGCCACGATCTCGGCGGCCCGCGCGTCGCCTGCTGCTGCCGCCTCGAATACCCGGCGCGCGGTCAGCGGGCCGCGCATCCTGGCCAGCCTGGCCGCGCGCACCACGGCGGCCGCCGAGCCGGCCGCCTCCAGCTGGCCGCGCCGCCTCGCGTCGTCCGGGTCGGTGTCATGCCCGCCCGCGATCGGCATGAACGCGATCTCGCCTGCCGCCCCGTGCACCCCGCGGTGCAGCTGCCCGTTGATGACCAGGCCCATCCCGATGCCGGTGCCGATCCAGACGAACGCGAACGTGCCCACGTCGCGCCCGTGCCCGTGTTCTCGCTCGGCCAGACAGGCGGCGTCCGCGTCGTTCTCGAGCACCAGGGCGTCGCCGAAGGCGGCCCGCAGCTGCTTGAGCACGTACGGCTTGGCCAAGCCGGCCAGGTCGCCAGCCAGCGTGATCGCGTTGCGCCGCTGATCGTAAACGCCAGGACTGCCTATCACCGTCTGAGTAACGTCGGTTCGGGTTAGCCCGGCGGTACGGCACAGGCTGTCGGCCAGGGCGATGAGTTCGGTAACGCGACCGGTCGCACTGGCCGCCCTGGTTCGCTGGGACGACCGGGCGATAACGCTGCCGGTGAGGTCGGCCAGGGCGCCGCGCAGATAGTCCCGGCCGATGTCGAGGCCGAGCACGTAGCCGGCGTCGGGCCGGATCTCGTACAGCACCGCGGACCGGCCAGGCACCCCGGTCCGCTGCCCCGCTTCGCGGACCAGCCCAGATCGCTCCACATTGGCCAGCGCCAGTGAGACCGTTGGCTTGGAAAGCCCGGACCGCCGGGCCAGCTCGGCGCGCGAACACGGCCCGACGTTGCGGATGTGCTGCAAGAGCAACTGCTCGTTGAGGGCGCGCAGCAGCTGCGGCCGAGCCGGCTGCAACCCGGGCTCGGCAGCGAGTGCCCTGGGGGCCACACTCGCCTCCTTCCCCATCTACCGCGCGAACAGGCGGTTGGTCGGCGCCGCGGGCGGGCCACCGGACGGTGCCCGGTCGGGCCGAGGCGGACCTTCGGCCCGTAGAGACGTTCACCTCTTGTGTCCACGCCAGATAGTTAGGATACTGTCCTAACAAATTATTCCCTAGCAAATTTTTGACAAATACGCGAGTGTGCTCCCTGCGGAGGAAGTGAATGAGCCAATCCGCGGTCGTGCTCGGCCTCGATTACGGCGGCACCAAGGTCGCTGCAGCAGTGTGCGATCGTGCCGCCGCAACGCCGTCGGCCCGCCGACGGCCCCCATCATCCCTGCCGTTGCGCCGGGCGGGCCAGCCAGACCGCGCCCCGCGCAGGACTCATCCGTGAAGGGCGAGAACATGAGACCCCCGAAAGCAATCGTGGCCGCGCTGGCAGTCGCCTTGCTGGCGACCGCGTGCAGCAGCAGCAGCTCGGCACCTACCACATCGAAGGCATCCGGGCCATCCGGCGTGCTGACCATCGACAACGAGAGCGGCGCCACCTGGACGTGTGACTTTAACCCGTTCAACCTGACTTACATCAGTTACTCCCTCGGCCCGGTGTACGAGCCGCTCGTGTTCGTCAACACGCTGCAGAACGCCAAGGCGACGCCGTGGCTGGCCACCGCCTGGGCGTGGAGCAACGGCAACCGGACACTGACGTTCACGATCCGATCCGGGGTCAAGTTCACCAACGGCGACCCGCTGACGCCAGCCGACGTCCTCTTCACGTTCGACATGCTGAAGAAGTACCCGACCCTGGACCTCAACTCGGTCTGGTCGGTGCTGTCCGGCGTCGCGCTGTCCGGGTCGAACCAGGTGGTATTTACCTTCAAGACCCCGGCCGTGACCTACTTCTATTACATCGCGGATCAGATCGGCATCGTCGACCAGAAGATCTGGTCAAAGGTCGGTAACCCGGTGAACTACCCGGACAAGAACCCGGTCGGCACCGGCGCGTACACCACCGGGAGCAATGACTGCACGCCACAGAACATCAAGTACGTGGCCAACCCGCACTACTGGCAGCCAGGCGAGCCGAAGATCGGCACGGTCAATTACCCCGCCTTCCTGAGCAACGACACGGCCAATACCTACCTGGCGAGCGGCCAGGCGCAGTGGGGCAGCCAGTTCATCCCCAGCATCCAGAGCTTCTACCTGTCCAAGAGCCCGAACTACCATTACTGGTTCCCGCCGGTGGCCAACGTGACCATGTTCATCAACCTGACCAACCCGATCCTGAAGAACCTCGCGGTCAGGCAGGCCATGGCCTACGCGATCAACAGGCAGCAGGCCTCCACGATCGGCGAGTACGGTTACGAGCCGGCCTCTAACCAGACCGGGATCGTCACCCCGACGTTCTCCAGCTGGCAGGACACCGCGCAGGCGGCAACGTATGGGTACAGCTACGACCCGAGCAAGGCGATATCCATCCTGGAACACGCCGGATTCCGGCGCGGCTCGAACGGCATCTTCACCACGCCGTCCGGCCAGCCGCTGTCCTTCAACCTCGTCAACAACGGCGGGTTCTCCGACTGGGTGGCTGCGGTGTCAGTCATAGTGGGTGACCTCAAGGCGATCGGCATCCAGGTGACGCCGGAGAACCTCAACGCCACGTCGTATGAGAGCGACATCTACACCGGCAAGTTCGACCTCGGGTACGACGCCGAGACCGGCGGACCCACGCCGTACTTCGAACTACGGCAGTGGCTCTATTCCGCTAACTCGGCGCCGATCGGCACGCCGGCCGGGTCCAACTTCGAGCGCTACAGCAACCCGGCCACCGACGCGCTGATCAACGAGTACCCGGCGACCACCAGCACCGCCATGCAGCACCAGATCGTCGATGAGCTGGAGAAGGTCATGCTGGCCGACGTGCCGGTCATCCCGGTCACCGAGGAGGTCGACTGGTTCCAGTACGACACCGGCACCTTCACCGGGTGGCCCACGCCGTCCAACCCGTACGCACAGCCGGCCGCGTACAACTACCCGGACTGGGGCATTCTGCTGCTGCACCTGGCTCCCACGAGCTAGCACCGCTGGCTGGGCGGCCCGCCTACCGGGCCGCCCAGCCAGGTAAGCCAGACGCCAGACCTTGCGGTCAACAGGCCGGTGAGCGAGCGTTAAGGAGAACGATCGCATGAGCTCGCGGAGGTCAGCATGAGGTTCATACTGCGTCGGCTTGGCTTCTTCGCGGTGACCTTGTGGGCAGCGGTCACGCTCAACTTCGCGCTGCCCCGGCTGATGCCGGGCAACCCTGCGCTGGCGGCGATCGCGGGGCACAGAGGCGCGCTCAGTCCCGGAGCGCTGAAGGTCATGGAGGCCCAGTTCGGCCTCAACACTCACCAGAGCCTGGTATCGCAGTACGTCACGTACCTGGGCGACATGGCCACCGGCAGATTCGGTGAGTCGCTGACCACGCAACCGGGCAACTCCGTCGCGCACATGGTCCTTGACGCCATCCCGTGGACCCTCGGACTGGTGGGGGTAACGACCGTCCTGGCCTTTATCCTCGGCACCTGGATCGGCATCGTGGCCGGCTGGCGTCACGGCGGACGGGTGGACAGCATCCTGCCGCCGGTGTTCGTGATCATGACCGTGGTGCCCTATTTCTGGCTGGGCCTGGTCGTCATCCTGATCTTCGGCGTGACGCTGCACTGGCTCCCGTACTTCTTCACCTACGACTTCACGCTCACGCCCGCATTCAACTTGACGTTCATCGGCAATGTCCTGCAGCACGCGATCCTGCCCGCCTTCACGCTGCTGGTCACGACCATCGGTACCTGGGTCCTGACCATGCGCAACAACATGCTCACGACGCTGGCCGAGGACTACGTGCGGATGGCCAGGGCAAAGGGCCTGCCCGGGCGCCGCATCATGCTGTCCTATGCGGCGCGCAACGCCATCTTGCCGAACGTTACCGGGTTCGCCATGTCGCTGGGATTCGTGGTCGGCGGCGCGATCCTCATCGAGTACGTGTTCAATTATCAGGGCGTCGGCTACCTGCTGCTCGACGCGGTGAACAACGATGACTACCCGCTCATGCAGGCGCTGTTCCTGCTGATCACGGTGACCGTGCTGGTTGCGATCCTGCTCTCCGACATCGCTACCGCGATCCTCGACCCGCGCACCAGGGAGGCGAGCTAGCCATGGCGATACCGCAAGCACTAGGAGGCGGGCCGGGTGCAGGCGGCCCACAGGTCCTCGCTCCTGCCGGAGGGCTGCCGACGCCTGGCGCAGGGGTTACCGGAGCCCGATCGCTGCGCCGGATGGCCCGCGCGATAACCGCCAACCGCAAGGCCACGACTGGGGCGGTGCTGCTCCTGATCTTCACCCTGGTGGCGCTGTTCCCGGGAGTCATTGCCCACGACGACCCCACGGCAGAGATCTACCCGCCCAAGCTCGGTCCGTCCGCGCATCACCTGCTCGGCACTACCGCTCTGGGCCAAGACATGTTCGCCCAGGTCATCTACGGCGCCCGGCCGGTCCTTGAGATAGCGTTCGGCGTCGGCGTCGGCGCCACCGTCATCGCGATGCTGATCGGAGTGGCCGCCGCCTATCTCGGCGGCCTGTGGGACAGCGGGCTCAACCTGATCACCGACGTGCTGCTGGTCATCCCGCTGTTCCCGCTCCTCATCGTGATCAGCCGATACCTAGGCGTCGGCGGGGCCGGGACGCTGGTCATGATCGTCGTCATCACCGCGACCGGGTGGTCGTACACGGCCAGGCAGCTGCGAGCGCAGGCCTTGTCGTTGCGCAACCGAGACTTCCTGGAGGCAGCGCGGGTACGCGGCGAGCGCCGGCTGTACATCGTCGTGGTGGAGATCATCCCGACGATGACCTCGCTGCTGGTCGCCAGCTTCCTGACGAACGCCCTCTACGCGGTGCTGTTCTCCTCTGGCCTGCAGTTCATCGGCCTAGGCGATCCCAACGTGATCAGCTGGGGCACCATGCTCTACTGGGCCGAGAACAATGAGGCGTTCCAGACCGGCCAGACGCTCTGGATCATCGTGCCCGGGCTGTGCATCGTCGCCCTGGGCGCTGCCTTCGCACTCCTCAACTACGCGTTCGACGAGATCGGTAACCCGGCCCTGCGGCCGGTCCGGAGCATGCGGGGGAAGCGTGTCCAGCCTGCTCAGTGACGAACAGCCGCAAAGCTCGCCTGGCGGGCGGCGCCCCGGCGCGATCCTCGAGGTCAGCGGCCTGTCGGTGGACTACGTCATGGAGCGGGGCACAGTCCGCGCCGTGCAGGACGTGAGCTTCGACGTAGCGCCCGGCGAGTTCGTCGGGATCGTCGGCGAGTCTGGCTGCGGCAAGTCCACCCTCCTGTTCGCCATCGCCCAGCTGCTGGCCCCGCCGGCTGGCATCGCCGGCGGCACGGTGATCTTCAGGGGTAAGAATCTGGTCGGGCTGACCGACAAGCAGCTGACCACGGTGCGATGGCGGGACATGTCCGTGGTGATGCAGAGCGCGATGAACGCGCTCAACCCGGTCCTGTCCATCGCGGCGCAGTTCGCCGACGCCATGCGGGCGCACGGCGTGACCTCGAAGCAGGAGATCGCGAAGCGCTCGGCCGAGGCGCTGAAGATGGTCGGCATCGACCCGGTTCACCTGCGCAGCTATCCGCACCAGCTGTCCGGCGGGATGCGCCAGCGGTCGATGATCGCGATGGCCATGCTGTTCACCCCGGATCTGGTGATCATGGACGAGCCCACCTCGGCGCTGGACGTGGTCGCGCAGCGGTCGATGATGGTGCAGATCAAGGAACTGCAGGAGCAGCTCGGCTTCGCGGTGATCTTCGTGACGCACGACATGTCGCTGGTCCGGCACTTCACCGACCGGCTGATGGTGATGTATGCCGGGCAGGTGACCGAGTCCGGCAGCACCCGGCGGATGTTCGAGCGGCCGCTGCACCCGTACACCGTAGGCCTGATGGAGGCCTTCCCGTCCATCCACGGCCCGCGGGTGCCGCTGACCGGGATTCCCGGCAGCCCGCCGAACCTGGCGAACCCGCCCGGCGGCTGCCGGTTCGCGCCGCGCTGCCCGCAGGTGATGGAGCGCTGCCGCACCACCGCGGTCCCGGTGTACGCACTGGACGGCAGGCAGGTCAGGTGCCTGCTCTATGAGAACGGGGAGGTGCCGGGATGACCGGCCAGCGGACCTCCCGGGCATCTGGCGCGGTCCCTGCCGCCGGCACCACGCTGCTGCGCACCGACCAGCTCACCCGGCACTTCCGGATCGGCGGCGGGTTGCGCCGCCAGGTGCTGCACGCGGTCGACGACGTGAGCCTGACCGTCGGCGAGCGGGAGATCGTCGCGCTGGCCGGCGAGAGCGGCAGCGGCAAGTCCACCATCGCCCGTCTGCTGGCCAGGATCTACAAGCCGACGGCCGGCGAGATCTATTTCCAAGGCCGGCCGCTGTCCAGGCTGCGCTCCCGGCGCGACATGCTCCGGTACCGCGGCGACGTGCCGATGGTGTTCCAGGACCCGTTCGCCTCGATCAACCCGGTCTTCCGCGTGTCGCACGGGGTGTCGCGCAGCCTCAAGCTGCACCGGCCCGAGCTGTCCGCCCAGCAGCGGCGTGAGGAAGCCGAGCGGGTCTTCACCGCGGTCGGCCTGACCCCGCCCGACGAGGCCCTGCAGCGGTTCCCGCACGAGCTGAGCGGCGGCCAGCGGCAGCGGGTCGGCTTCGCCCAGGCGCTGGCGATGCGGCCGAAGCTGATCCTGGCCGACGAACCGGTCTCGATGCTGGACGTGTCGATCCGGATCGGCCTGCTCAACCTGATGACGCAGCTACGGGACGAGCAGGGCGTCTCGATCCTGTACATCACCCACGACATCGCCAGCGCCCGGTACGTGGCGGACCGGCTCATCGTCATGTACGCCGGGCAGGTTGCCGAGCAGGGCCTGGTCGAGGACGTGCTCGCCGACCCCAGGCACCCGTACACCCAGCTGCTGCTGTCCGCGGTGCCCGATCCGAAGGCGGAGGTGAACGTCGGCGCGGAAACCGACCGGGGCGAGCCGCCCAAGGTCATCAATCCGACGCCCGGCTGCAGGTTCCGCTGGCGCTGCCCGCTGGCCATCGCGGTCTGCCACGAGGTCACGCCGCGCCTGGCGGAGCTGGCTCCCGGGCACGACGCAGCCTGCCATGTGGCGCAATCTGGAGCGGAAGTAAAGGCGTTCTCACCATGAAGCTCGCGATTGTCGGCGGCGGGTCGACCTACACCCCGGAGCTGATCGACGGCATCGCCCGGCTGACCGGCGGCATCAAGATCACCGAACTGGTGCTCGTCGACCCGGACGCCGACCGGCTGGCGGTGGTCGGGCCGTTCTCGGCCCGGATCCTGGCCAGGTACGGCCACCCGGCCGTGCTCTCCTGGACCTCGGATCTCGACGAGGCGGTCGACGGGGCAGGCGCGGTGCTGATCCAGCTGCGCGTCGGCGGGCAGGCCACCAGGCACCGGGACGAAACCTGGCCGCTGGAGTGCGGCTGCATCGGCCAGGAGACCACCGGGGCGGGCGGGTTCGCGAAGGCGCTGCGCACCGTGCCAGTCGTGCTGAAGGTCGCCGAGCGGGCGCGGGAACGAGCCGAGCCGGGTGCCTGGATCATCGACTTCACCAACCCGGTCGGCATCGTCACCAGGGCGCTGCTGGACGCCGGCCACCGGGCGGTCGGGCTGTGCAACGTGGCCATCGGATACCAGCGGCTGTTCGCCTCGCTGCTCGGCGTCGGGCCGGACCAGGTCGAGCTCGATCATGTCGGCCTCAACCATCTGACCTGGGAACGCCGTGCCCTGGCCGGGGGCACCGACCAGCTGCCGGACCTGCTGGCCTCCTACGGTGAGGAGATCGCCGTGCACACTGGCCTGCCGCTGGCGGTCACTCAGGCCATCGGCGCGGTGCCGTCGTACTACCTGCGCTACTACTGGGCGCACGACGCAGTGGTCGAGGAAGAGCGTGGCCGCCCTACCCGCGCCCAGGCGGTGGCGCAGATCGAGGGCGAGCTGCTGGCGATGTACGCCGATCCGGCCCTGGACACCAAGCCGGAGCTGCTCGGCCAACGCGGCGGGGCGTACTACTCCGAGGCGGCGGTGGCCCTGCTGGCCTCGCTGGTCACCGACGCTCAGGACCGTCAGGTGGTTAACCTGCGCAACCACGGGACCCTGCCGTTCCTGTCCGACGAGGCCGTCATCGAGGTAACGGCCACGATCACGGCCGCAGGTCCGGTGCCGGTTCCCGTGGCTCCGGTGAGCCCTTTGATGAGCGGGCTGATCGCGCACGTGTCCGGTTACGAGGAGCTGGCGGTGGACGCCGCGCTGCGAGGCGGACGAGGGCGGGTGGCGGCGGCGCTGCTGGCTCATCCGCTTATCGGGCAGTACGACCTCGCGGAGAGGCTCACCGACCGGCTGCTGGCGGAAAACGCGGCGTTCCTGCCGTGGGCCCGCGCGTGACGGCGCCTGCCGGCGGTCTGGCAGGATCGACGCGATGGACATGATCTCGTTCGGCTCGGTGTTCCTCGAGCTGGTTTTCGGGCATGTGCCCGCGCCGCCCGAACCCGGCCAGGAGATCTTCGCCGACGCTTTCGCGATCTCGGTGGGCGGCGCGGTGACCAGCGCCACAGCCGCGGCAAGATCCGGGGCCCGGGCCGGGATCTGCACGGTCCTGGGCGACGACCTGGGCGGCCGGGTGATCACGGGACACTGCAGCCGGGAGGGCATCGACCTGTCGCCGTCGGTCCGGGTGCCGCGGCGGGCTACCGGCATCACGACGGTGCTGAACTACGCGGGGGACCGGTCGTTCGTCACGCACGTGCCGCCACGTCCAGCGCACGAGTCGCCCGAACTCGCCCGGTGGGCCGAGGTGCTGCGTCGCTACCGGCCGTCCTGGTGCTACGTGCACGCCGGGGTCGGGAGGACGGCATTCCTGCAGGCGGCCCGCCAGCAGGGCACCCGGATCCTGCTCGATGTGTCACTGAACACGATCGCCCGATGCAGCCAGGCCGTGCTGGACTGCGTGCCGCTGGCCGACGTGTTCGTGCCCAACCAGGCCGAGCTGATCGCGCTGACCGCGGCCGGTTCGCTGCGCCCTGCGGTGAGCGCGGCCAGCGGCTGGGGCACGCCGGTCGTGGTCAAGCTCGGCGCGGCGGGGGCGCTGCTGGTCGGGCCGGACGGGGTCGCGGAGGTGACCGAAGGCGTGACGGCGGTCGAGGTGCGCGACCTGACCGGCGCGGGTGACTCGTTCGCGGGCGCGGTGATCGGGGAATTGCTGCGCGGCGTGCCGCTGGCTCGCGCCGTGGTGGCCGGGAACCGGGCTGGCGCCGAGGCGGCCGGGCGCCTAGGCGCGGTGGGCCCGGTGGAGGTAGCCGGATTCGGCCCCATCCTGCCCGGCACAGCCGGGCCAGATCAGGAGCACGCGCTATGAAGCTGACGATCCTCGGCGGCGGCGGGATGCGGATGCCCGCCTTCGTGCGCGCGGTGCTGTCTCAGGAGTCGTCAGCAGGCCGCGCAGCACCCCGGTTCGACCAGATCTGCCTGCTGGAGCCGGACCAGTTGCGCCGCGACACGATCGGCCGGCTGGCGGTCGAGGTCGCGGCGGCGCTCGGCCAGGCCGGCGTGGTCGCCGTCACGGCCGATGCCGAGCAGGCGCTGACCGGGGCGGACTTCGTGTTCTCCGCCGTCAGGGTGGGCGGTGACCGCGGTCGGGTCATCGACGAACAGGTGGCGCTGCGCCGCGGCCTGGTCGGTCAGGAGACGACCGGGCCAGGCGGCTGCGCGATGGCGCTGCGCACGATCCCGGTCGTGCTCGCCTACTGCGAGCTGATCGCCAGGGTGGCGCCGCACGCCACGCTGATCAATTTCACCAACCCTGCGGGCCTGATCACCCAGGCGATCTCCCGGCACGGCGCGGTCCGCGCGGTCGGCGTCTGCGACACCCCCGGCGGCACCGCCGAGCACCTGGCCGCCTTCCTCGGCGTGGCCCCGGATGCCGCGGAGTTCGGCTACGCGGGCCTAAACCACCTCGGCTGGATCACCTCGGTGCTGGTGGACGGTGACGAGCGGATCGGTGAGATCATCGGCAGGTTCGCGGAGCTGCAGGCCCGCGACCACCGGTTCGCCGCCTTCGATCCGGCCCTGATCCGCCGGGTCGGTGCGGTGCCGACCGAGTACGTCTACTTCTATTACGACCCGCAGCGGTACGTGCGCGGGGTCGCCGCGGCCGGTGCCAGCCGGGGCCAGGACATCGAGCGGCTGAACGGCGAGCTGCTTTCCGCCGTGGCGAAGGCGTTCGCCGACGGCCGCGGCGAGGACGCCTGGGCGGCCTATGCGCGGTTGCTAGGCGTGCGGCGGGACACCTACATGCAGACCGACATGCACGGCGACAGCGGGCAGGCCGCCGCGCGCGCCAAGCAGGCGACAGGGGAGCCGCCCGCCATCGGCGCGGCGCGGATCGGGGGATACGAAGCGCTGGCGCTGCGCGTCATCGACGGCCTTACCGACGCCCGGCCGGGCCGCGTGATCGTCAACCTGCGCAACGACGGCGCGCTGCCCGCGCTCGGCGCCGACGACGTCGTGGAGGTACAGGCGCAGGTCAGCGCCGCGGGCCTGGTGCCCCTTCCGGCGCCCGAGCTGCCCAGGTCAGCCCGGTCACTGGTGGAGCAGGTCAAGGAGTACGAGCTGGCCGCGGTGGAGGCCGCGATGACCGGGGACGCGGAGCTGGCCGCGGTCGCGCTGGCGCTGCATCCGCTGGTGCCCGGCGGCACCGTCGCCCGCGAGCTGCTGGCCGACTACCGCGAGCAGCACGGATCGTCGCTGGCCTATCTGCGCTAGCCGGGCCCGCCTGGGCGTGTCATACACCCCGGGGCGGGCCTACGAGCGCAGGTAGGAGGCCCCGTTGAGGTCGAGGATGGCCCCGCTGGCCCACTCGGCCTCGTCCGAGGCGAGGTAGACGACCGCGGCCGCGATCTCCTCGGGCGTCCCCACCCGGTTGAACGGGCTCTGCGCCCGGATCTGGTCCCCGTGCGCCGAACTCAGGTCGTCGGCGGCCATCTCGGTCTCCACGTACCCGGGCGCCACCGAGGCCACCGAGATCCCGTACGGGGCCAGCGCGCGGGCCATCGACTGCCCGAACGCGTTCAGCCCCGCCTTGCTGGCCCCGTACGCCGGGTGCCTGGGCTCGCCGCGGAACGCGCCGCGCGAGGTCACGTTGACGATCCGCCCGCCGGTCTGCCTCATGTACTGCACCGCGCACCAGGTCACGTTGGCGGCTCCGGTGAGGTTGACGGCCAGCGTCTCGCGCCACGCCTCCTGCCACTGCTCGTAGGAGACCTCGGTGATCGGGTGCCAGTCGTAGATCCCGGCGTTGTTCACCAGCACGTCCAGGCCCCCCAGGTCGCGGGCGGCCGCGTCGACCATCCGGCGGACGGCATCCGCGTCGGCCAGGTCGGCCTGGACGATCGTGTGGCCGCGCCCGTCGAGCCCGGCCAGGACCTCCTCGGCCAGCGCGGCGGAATCCCTGTGGTGCACCGCCACCCGGTCGCCTTGGGCGGCGAACGCCTGCGCCACCGCCCGGCCGATGCCCCTGGACGCCCCCGTCACCAGGACCGCTCGGCTCACCGCTCCTCGCACAGGGACAGCAGCGTGGTGGCCGTGGACCAGTTCCTGGCCGTCGCCGCCAGGTTGTGCTTTCCCGTCCCGATGACGCGGAACAGCGCCTCGGACAGCTCGCTGTTCCCGTACCCGTCCGGCGTGTGCAGGTACAGGGCCTTCCCGGTCGCGGTCAGGGTGTCGCGGCCGCCCTTGGCCGCGGCCGCGCTCTCGGCGGCCTTGATGCGGTCGAGCAGTTCCGCGCCCGGCTCGGCGCCGAGGAACACCACGTGGACGAACTTCGGGTTCGGCTCGTCGGCGTACGGGTTGCCGTCCAGGATCCGCGCCAGCTCGTCCCTGGACAGCACCACCACGGCGGCCTTGATGCCGAACGTGCCTGCGATGGCCGCCTCGAGGGCCGACGCCAGCCCCGCCATGTCCGTGTCCTGGGTGCTGAACAGCACGTTGCCGCTCTGGATGTAGGTGGTCACCCCGGTGTGCCCGAGCGAGGTCACGACCTCCCGCAGCTCGGCCATCGGGACCTTGTTGCGGCCGCCGACGTTGATCCCGCGCAGCAGCGCGACGTGTGATGCCATGCCGACATTCTGCCGGTACCGGCGCGCTGAATTCGTGGCAGGCGGTGCTTCAGCTCTTTATCCCGAACGGCGGTGGCTCGCCCCCCGGGCCTCCTCACCCGCTCGGGGGGTGCTCGCCGCGGGCGTGCTCGTCACGGTAGTGCGCGGCCAGGATGTCCGCGCCGAAGTCGCTGCGCGGCCGGCGCAGCACCGTGTGCGCGTGGTTGCCGTCGTCGGTGGTGTCGTACTCGATGAGCAGGTCATCGCCTTGCACCCGGTAGTAGTGGCGCGTGCCGGGGATGACCGGGCCCTCCCAGGCGAAGTGCAGCTCGGCGGACCCGAGGCGGGCGGCCTCGCGCGCCGCGAGCTCGGCCGGCAGCCGGCCCAGGTAGAGCGCGACCAGCTCGCTGAGCACCGCCCGCGCCGCCGGCCCGAGCCGCGCGGTGGCCACGCCGAGCGGCGCGATGCCCTGGCTGGCCGTGGGGTTCGTCCCGGTGCGGATATCGCGGGGGGCCTGCCCGGCGACCACCGCCGCGGCCCGCCCGGCCGGTCCCATCGCGTCGAGCAGCGCCCGGGCCAGGTCCTCTTCGGGGCCCAGCGGCCGGGATACGGGCCGCCCGGCGTAGCTGACGCAGGCCGGGTTGGCGCCGAGGAACACCGGGGCGGGGGAGACCTGGTCGCCCGCCACGGTCATCGTGACCGACAGGTGATGCCCCTCGAACCGCCACGACCAGGGCGGATCACCCGCCGGGTCGCCGAACACGCTGACCCAGTAGTCGTTGCTGTGCCGGCCCCGCCGCCACTGCTCGCGCCGGTCGAGGACCTCCTCCAGCGCGATGATCCCCATCGCCTGGGCGTAGGCGTGCTCGCTCAGCCCGGTGGCCAGCAGCCGGTGCGCGGCCTTGCGGGCCGTCCCGTCCAGGTCGGCGAGGGACGCGCCGGGGCGCCGCCGCGGCCGGTACTCCAGCCACCGCCGCGCCGCGTCGTCGGTGAACGGCTGGGCCGCCAGCGCGCGCGGCCGGTCGCCGAGCGCGGCCAGCAGGGCCAGCGCGGCCGATCGCATCTGCCGGGGTAGGCTGTCGGCACTCACCCCTTCGGTATAGCAGGGAGACCATGACGACGCCGAGCTGGGACTGGGCCTACGCGGAGGGCGGCCAGGCTCCGTGGGACATCGGCAGGCCGCAGCCTGCGTTCGTGCGGCTGGCGAACGCCGACCTGCTGGCCGGCCGGGTGCTCGACGCCGGCTGCGGCACCGGAGAGCACGCGCTGCTCGCCGCGTCGGTCGGGGCGCACGCCCTCGGCATCGACCTCTCGCCGCTGGCCATCGAGCAGGCCCGCGCGAAGGCGGCCGCGCGGGGAATCAAGGCCCGCTTCGAGGTCGGCGACGCGCTGAACCTGGCCGACCTGGGCCTCACCTTCGACACGGTCATCGACAGCGGGCTGTTCCACGTCTTCGACGACGACAGCCGCGCCAGGTACGTCGAGAGCCTGGCGTCGGTGCTGCGCCGGGGCGGGACCTTGTACCTGATGTGCTTCAGCGACCGGCAGCCGGGGAACGTCGGCCCGCGGCGGGTCAGCGAGGGCGAACTGCGCGCCGCATTCGACCAGGGCTGGACGGTCCTGTCCGTCGTGGCCGACGTGTTCGACCTCCAGCCCGCCGCCGCCGGCCTCTTCGGCACTGCTACCGCGCAGGCCTGGCTGGCTACCATCGAGCGGGCCCCTCACCCCCGGGACTGATCGCGATAGCGCCCGCCGCCCGGCCACATGCCGAGCCGGCCGAAGAACGCCACCAGCGCGGGCACCAGCAGGGAGCGGACCGCGATCGCGTCGAGGATGACCCCGAGTGCCATGGCGATGGCCAGCTGCCTGAACTGCTCTAGCGGGATCACGGCCAGCGCGGCGAAGCTGGCGGCCAGCGCCACGCCCGCCGTGGTGATCGCGCGCGAAGCCTGGGGCGCGGCCACGGCGACCGCGTCGCGCACCGGCCTGCGTTTGGCCTCCTCCCAGATGCGCCCGACCACGAACACGTTGTAGTCCGAGCCGAGCGCCACCAGCAGCACGCCCGCGGCGAAGGGCACGAAGTACACCAGGCTGTCCGAGCCGAGGAACTCACGGCAGATCAGCATCGTCAGCCCCAGGGAGGCGAACACCGCCAGGACGCTGGCGGCCAGCAGGTACACCGGGGCCAGCAGCGACCGCAGGAACAGCGCGAGCAGCACCAGCGTCGCCACCGCGATGGCCAGCGCCACGTGCCAGAGGTCGGCGAAGATCGAGTTGATGGAGTCGCCGGTCAGCGCGGTCTGCCCGGCCACCTCGAACCGGACGCCGGTCAGCCCCGCCGAACGCCCGAGGGTGGGCAGGTCGTCCTGCAGCGCATGGACGCGGGCGATCGCGGTGGCGTCGAGCGGGTCGGTCCGCTCCACGATCACGTACCGGGCGGCGTTGCCCGAGGCGGCCAGCATGGGGTTCGGCGTTCCTGAGACTCCCGACAGGCTCGCCGGGCCCGCGAGTTCGGCCACGCCAGGCTGGGCCGCCAGCTCACTTTGCAGTCGCGCCAGGGCGGTGGTCTGCCCGGTGATGCCCGGCCCGGTCACGAGGATCTCGGTCGGCGACAAGATGCCGGGCGCGAATCCGTCCGACGCGGCCGTGCTCGCGCGCACGATGCCGGACGACGAGGGGAGCTCCCTGATGAGCGGGGAGCCCAGGCGCATCTCGCGCACGCCCCACGCGGCGGCCAGGAGCCCGGCGACGCAGGCCGCGGCGATCAGCAGCGCTATCGGCCGCTCCGCCGCGAACCGCGCTACCCGGTGCCGCACGCCCGCCGGCCGGGCGGTCCCCGGCCCCTGCGACCCGGCCGGCCCGGCCGGCCGGGGTGACCCGGGCGGCGCCGGCGACCCAGCCTGACGAATCTGGGGCCGCGCGGACCGTACCAGAGCGGGCCGGAACAGCACGCCGCCGAAGACGGCCATGAGCGCGGGACCCAGCGTCATCGACACCACCAAGGCGGTCAGGACAGTCAGCGCCAGCCCGGGCCCGAACGCCTGCAGCAACTGCGTCCTGGCCACCGCGAGCGACGCGGTGGCCGCCGCCACGATCAGGCCGGCGGCGGCGACGATGGGCGCGACCTCGGCGGTGGCCAGCCTCGCCGCCCGCACCCGGGGCACGCCCGCGGCGAGGTAGCCGCGCATGCCGTCCAGGAAGAACACCGAGTAATCGGTGGTCACCCCCAGCAGCAGGACGACGAGCACGGGTTCCAGGTCCGGCGGCAGCGGCGCGCCGATCCGCGCCGCGAGCCACGCCACGATCCGCACGGCGATCACGTAGGCCGTGCCCGCGCAGGCCAGTGCGGCCAGCGGTGCGCCCACCGTCCTGAACCGCAGCCCCACGATCAGCGCGATGGCCAGCACGGTGAGCAGTTCGACCCAGAACAGGTCGGTCTGGATGATCTGGCTCTGGGCGTACTCGGCCGGGACGGGACCCGTGACGCCCACCACGTCGTCGCCCGGCTGGTTCAGGAACCAGTGCACGTACGCCTGCGCGCCCGCCACCTGGCCCGCGAACGAGGTGCTCGGCCGGAAGTACAGGAACGTGATGACCGTGGTGGACTGCTCGCCCGTGCCGTGCAGCAGGCCCGCGGTGTTGGGCAGCGGGAAAGCCCCGGCGAGCCCGGGGATGCCGCCCGGCGGCCCGGGGCTGACCGGGCCGGTCAGGACCTGCGCGGCGTCCGGCAGGCCGGCCTTCGCCAGGGCCTGCGCCGCAGCGGCCTGCTGGTCCTGCAGCGTACTGCCGGGCGTTCCGGCCAGCTGCTGGTCCACGGTGATGGCCTGGCGGACCGCGCGGTACTGCGTGGCCGTAGGCATACCGTGCGGGTCGCGCTGCACCACGGCGACGGCCGCGTCGAGCGGGAAGCCGAACAGCCTGGTCACGTCGCTCTCCGCCCGGGCCGCCGGGGATCCGGGCGGGATCAGCTGGGACAGCGTGGCCGAGGAGGCCGGGTTCAGCGGCGGCAGGTACACGATGGCCGCCGCTACCGCGGCGGCCCACCCCCCGATGATGAGCCACCGGAGGCTGACGACGGCGAACGCGTAGCCCCGCGCCAGCAGGCCCACGGTCGGGCGCGGCCGGCTCGGCGGCGCCGGGCGGCCAGGGGGGGACTTCGCGCGGAGAGCCACGGGAATGGCCCTACCCACGATCGGGCTTGCTAGTGCTCCCGTTTGCGGCGGGCCCCCTGGGCGCGGAGACGGTGCGCAAGTGGCTGCGCCAGGCAGAGGCCGATACCGGGGAAGCCGCCTGGTGTCATACCGGCGGAGGTCGAAAGAGGTCTGTGAGCTAACATAACGATCCATCGCGTAAGAGGGGTGGCGCAGTTGGACACGATACTCGACTACCTGGATCACTGGGCAGCGGTTGATCCTGATAGGTGTTTCAGTGTGTTTCTTGATCGCCACGGCAAGTTGCGCGAAAAATACACATATCAGTCTTTCGAAGCCAGGACTCGTTTCCTCGCCGAGTACATTCACGATGAAACGGTTCTTAAGCGCGGCGATCGCGTGGCGCTGGTGTATCCGCCGGGACTGGAGATGGTAGCCGCATTCGTCGCTTGTGTCCGCATAGGGGCCATTCCCGTTCCCGTTCCTCCGGTCACGTCAGTCGCGAGCGGGGGAGCGTCACGACTCAGGTCGGTGGTGCTGGATAGTGGGGCCGCGCTCGCCCTAACGGATTCATCGTTCGGATCAGGCCCACGTGGCCGTGGTGAGGTCGACGATCACGCTGACCCGGAGGATCCTCTCGCTCGCCTCGGCGTTCCGCGGCTCGCCACCGATAGGGTCCAGGGCACGGCGCGCGGGGGCATAAAAGACAATCCAATCAAGACCCTTTTCCTGCAGTACACATCCGGGTCGACCGGATCTCCTAAGGGCGTGGTCGTATCGCACCAGAACGTTATACATAACTGTGGTTCACTGGTCGATCACCAAACAATCGGAGTTTCATGGTTGCCGCAATTTCATGATCTGGGTTTGATCGGATACTATCTTTTCCAAGGCGTCATCGGAGGCACGACATACGGGTTCTCGCCGCTCGACTTTCTGCGACGACCTGCTCTGTGGCTGGAGACGCTCAGCCAATACAGGGCGACCTATACCTCATCTCCAAATTTCGGCTTCGAATATTGCCTCTCTCCTGAGCGTGTTCCAGACGATCAACTAGAGGGTCTGGACCTAAGTTCTGTACAAGTCTTTATGAACGCGGCTGAACCAGTTAGGCCTAGTACGTACCGAGGTTTCTTGGAACGGTTCGCGAAGTACGGTCTGCGCCCGGCGGCGCACGTTGTAGCGTACGGACTGGCGGAGAACACATTGGTGGTCAGCAGCTCGGGACGGCGATCCGTCAGGATCGATCGAGAGTCGCTTCATGCGCGTACCGTTATGATGGCTGCCGAGGACGCGCCTCCTGAGCAGCAGCTGGAACTGGTCAGCTGCGGTAAGCCTCTGGATGGCATCCACGTGCGGATAGTCGAACCAGGCACCAGGGTTGCCGTTGGAGACGGCGGAATCGGCGAGATATGGGTGGCTGGTCAGAGCAAGTGTCAGGGATACTGGAATCAACCAGAGCTTTCGGAGCACGTGTTTAATAACTCGTTCGCAGACGATTCAAACGACGCGTATTCCTACCTTCGAACAGGAGATCTCGGATTCCTCGCGGAGGGGGAACTGTTCGTCTGTGGCCGGCTGAAGGATATCATTATCCTTAGAGGCCAGAACTATTACCCTGAGGACCTTGAGGTTGCCGTTGAGAAGAGCTCCGAGAAAATACAGATCGGAAGCGTAGCCGCGTTCCGGGGCCCGGATTGGGAAGAGAGGCTCATCATAGTTGTCGGCCTCCGGAATCCGGGTGACCCACCACACCCTGATGAGGTCTCCCGCTCGCTCCGCGTGAACGGCTATGCCGGGCCGCATACGATCGTGTTCGTTCGACGCCAGGCCATCAAGAGAACGACCTCTGGGAAGGTGGCCAGAAGCCTTACTCGCGACACGTGGCTAGACGGTGACCTGCGTACGATCGAGACTCATATGCGTGACGGAGATGGAGTGGGACTGGACTGGGCGCATACACAAGACGTTCAGTCCCATTACGAGCATTTCCTGGAAACGTACGCGCTAAGCGGGGATGAGAACGCCAGGCCAAGCGAGGTCGGCCTCGATTCTCTGGCGATGGCCGGGCTTCTGGTGATCCTTGAGAGAGCGGTTGTCCAGACCGGTGCTCACGACCTGCAAGAGGCACTGCACATCCCACTCCTGCAACGTTTTACCATGTCTGAAATATCAGCGCTGGTCCGCGGGTTCCAGCCGGGAAATGCCGAGTGGGCAATCAACCTGCACGCGGAACTAGATAAAATGAAGCGGGAACGTGATGAAAGCGAAGCGGCGGCAATGCGAAGGGACGCAGAACTCGATCCGCAAGGCACAGGCGCCGTACCGCGAGCAGACGGCACCTTCAATCACGTGCTCCTGACTGGTGCTACCGGATTTCTGGGGCCATTTCTCCTCCGCAGCCTGCTAGACCAGACCAGTGCCGCCTATACGGTTCTTGTGCGAGCAGCCGACCCGTCGGCGGCACGCGAACGACTGAAAACTGAGCTCAAGGCGGCAGGCCTTTATGATTTGCGCACTGCGGAGGTCCTGGACGCCCGCGTACGTGTGATATCCGGCGACTTGGCGAGCCCGCGCCTGGGGCTCTCAGACCACGTCTGGCTGCGGTTGATGGAAACGATCGACACAGTCATTCATAATGCGGCCTGGGTTGATTACCTCCTCGACTATGATACGCTCCGGCCAGCAAACGTCGAGGGCACTCGAGAGCTTCTTAGACTGGCGTGCGCCTCGAGCCGCAAGCAATTTCACTTCGTTTCAAGCACGACAATCTTCGGGTGGACAGGGAAGCGGAATCTCCTCGAGCGAGACTCAAATCCAGAAATGTCCGGGCTCGACTTCGGTTACGCGCAGACCAAGTGGGTCTCAGAACAGCTTGTACTCCAAGCTCGCGAACAGGGCATTGATGCCAGAATATATCGACCAGCCTTTCTCACGGCGTCCACCGCAGGATTCGGACATTCCACCGACATCGTAGCGCGCTTGGTTTCGTTCATGATTAAGTACGGCGTGGCTCCGAACGCCGACATTCAGCTCAGCTTCATGCCTGTCGACATTGCCGCCCACAATATCGCCGCCGTTATGACCTCTTCCGCCGACCCTCAGGAGCCAGTATTTCATGTGACAATCGACGAGTACTTCAACATGGTCGACCTGACCACGCAAATCAGCAAGGACTACGGATTTCGATTCCGATACGTCGATCTGGAGCAATTTTCGCGCGAAATGAAGAGACTGTGCACCGCCGCGGATCCAGTCTTCCCGCTAGTTGACTTTGTTGCCCGCGCGCACTCGAAAGTCGTAGTGATGGAGGGCAAGAGGTACCGAAATACGGCGTTCCGGCAGGCGCTCAAGCACTCAGGTGCTGGTGTCCCTGACGCGTCACTCCAAGAAATCGTGTCGTTTCTGATGGCTCATCTAAGAGCTGGAGGAATGCTTCCAGATGGTTGAGCCCCGACGTGTGCTTGGCGATGTCCTTCGCAGCGGCCGCCGCCAGGACGTGCGCAGTATCGTTCCGCGCGGCCATCTCGATTTCCGGCTTGGTTTTGCTGCGAGCCCCGATGGTCAGCTTTCCGGCTTGGTGAGGTCGTAGACGGTCTGCCCGCCGACGGTCTGCTTGGCGAAGTGGGCCGCCACCCAGGAGGCGATCGCCGATGAGCCCTGGCCGCCGCCGAAGCTCTCGCTGCCCTGGCCCACGTAGTAGTGGACCTCGTGCTTGGCGACGAGCTCCTCGAAGACCTTCAGGGTGGGCCACGGATCGGTGCCGTTGAACCCGCCGATGGCCATCACCGCGTCCCCGGTCGCGAGCTCGATCGGCGCCGCCGCCTCCGAGCCCTCGGTGGCCGCCACCCACTTGTAGCGGGACGCGTCCTGCTCGAGCAGTTTCACCAGCGCGCTGCTCACCTGCGTGCTGCCGCCGAGCCCGCCGCCGAACCCTCCGGCACCGCGGCCATCAAACGCTCCCGCGCCACGGCCGGGGAATCCACCCGCAGGCCCGGGGAAGTTCCCGTTACCCGAAGCCCCGGGCGAGCCGGCCGCACCAGGGATCCCGCCGGTACCGGTGCCCGCCTGCCCGCTGCCGCTGGACCCGCTGCCGAACTGGCCCGCCCGCCCGCCGGGGAAGCCGCCGCGGGAGAAGCCACGGCCGGCGAACCCGCCAGGCCGGCCCGCGAAGCCTCCCGGACCGCCGAACCCGTCCGTCTGCGGCCCCGCGCTCGGGATCGCGCCGGTGTGCGCGGAGTTGATCGTGTCCAGCGCGTAGGCGGCCGGCCCGGCCAGCCCCGCCACCATGGCCAGCCCGGCCGGCACGAGGAACAGCGCGTTTCGCCCGCGGCGCCACCCTGCGGTCCGGGCGAGCCCCGCTAGCCACGGGCTGACCAGCACCGCGCCGCCGCCGGCCACGCCACCCACCAGTACGAGCCAGCGCAACCAGGGGAGCCAGTCGGGCGTTCGGTCAAGTAGGACGTAGGACCACACGGCGGTCATCACTACGGCCGCTGCCGTCACCACCCGCGCGGCCCGGTTCCCTGGTCCGAGCCTGGTCCGCCAGGCGGCCGCGGCGCCGATGCCGATCAGGGCGGCGATGCCGGGGGCGAGCGCGACCATGTAGTACGGGTGGATGATCCCGGCCATGTAGCTGAATACCAGGCCCGTGACGAGGACCCAGCCGCCCCACAGCAGCGCCGCGGCCCTGGTCTTGTCGCTCCGCGCCGCCCGCCGTGTCCACCAGAGCATGGCGGCCAGCGTGATCAGCGCCGCGGGCAGCAGCCAGCTGATCTGCCCGCCGAACTCGGCGCCGAACAGCCGGAACACACCGGTCGCGCCGCCGAACCCGCCCCCCGCCCCGCCGCGGGCCCCGATCGACCCTGTTCTCGTCGCCGTCGAGCCGGCCGAGGCCGTTGTACCCGATGGCGAGCTGCAGGATGTTGTTGTCGGTCGAGCCGCCGAAGTAGGGCCGGTCGGCCGCGGGTGTCAGCTCGGCGGCCAGCACCCACCAGCCCGCCCCGGCGATGACCCCGGCGCCCATGACCGCCGTCTGCCACACGCGCCTGCCCAGCCTGGGCGGCCCCGCCCACAGGTAGGCGACCGCGAATCCGGGCAGGACCAGGAACGCCTGCAGCATCTTGGCCAAGAACGCGAATCCGAGCAGCACGCCGCACAGCACCAGCCACCTCGTCCGCCCGCGCTCGAGCGCGCGCACCAGGGCGTACGCCGCCGCGGTCATCAGCAGCACGAGGAGGGCGTCCGGGTTGTTGTACCGGAACATCAGCGCCGCGACCGGCGTGAGCGCGAGCGCGAGTCCCGCGATCAGGCCCGCGGGAGCGCCGAACCACCGCTTCACCGCGGCGTACAGCAGCGCGACCGAGGCCACGCCCTCCAGCGCCTGCGGCGCCAGCACGGACCACTGGCTGAACCCGAAGATCCGCCCGGACAGTTCCATCACCCAGAGCGAGGCCGGCGTCTTGTCCACGGTGATGAAGTTGGAGGAGTCGAACGAGCCGAAGAAGAACGCCTTCCAGCTCTTGGTGCCCGCCTGAACCGCTGCCGCGTAGAAGTCGTTCGCCCAGCCGTTCCTCGTGACGTCCCACAGGTAGAGCACGGCCGTGAGCGCCAGCAGCCCGAACAGCGCCGGGCGCGCCCACCGGGGATCCGCGTCAGGCCCGCGCAGCAGGCGCCGCGCCAGGTTCCGCGTGGACCGCGGTTCGGGGCCGGCCGTACGCCTCGCCGTGATGGTGGTCGCGCTCAACGTGTTCTCTCCCTTGGGTTACCGGGTGGTCATGGATGGCCGGGGGCGTGGGATCGCGCAGCCGCGGGACCCTGATGGACCCGGTGGCCAGGCCCCGGCCGAGCCTGGCCATCCCGCGCAGGTCCGCCAGCGCGGTGGCGACGATGTTGACCCGCGAGTCGAGGTCGTCGATCCAGTCCACGGGTATCTCGTGGATGCGCAGCCCGGCTCGCTCGGCCAGCACGAGCAGCTCGGTATCGAAGAACCAGCCGGTGTCCTTGGTGAGCGGCAGCAGCGCCTGCGCCTGCTCGCGCCTGATCGCCTTGAAGCCGCACTGGGCGTCGGAGAACCGCACCCCCAGGTAGGCGTGCAGCAGCACGTTGTAGCAGCGGGAGATGACCTCGCGCTTGAGCCCGCGGACCACCCGCGATCCCCGGGCGAGCCGGGTGCCGATGGCCAGGTCGCTGTGCCCGGAGACCAGCGGCGCCACCAGCGGAAGCAGCGCGTTCAGGTCTGTCGACAGGTCGACATCCATATAGGCGAGGACCTCGGCGTCGCTCTGCGACCAGACGGCGCGCAGCGCCCGCCCCCGTCCGGGCTCTTCCAGGCGCACCGCCCGCACTTCGGTCAGCTCGCGGGCCAGCCGGTCGGCGATCGCCCAGGTGCCGTCGGTGCTGCCGTTGTCCGCGATGGTGACCCGCGCGGTGAACGGGAAGCTGCTCCTGCAGTAGCCGACGAGGAGCCGGACGCTGGGTGCGAGGTCATGCTCCTCGTTGCGCACCGGGACTACGACGTCCACCTGCGGAACTCTCATGACCAGCAGGATCGGCGACCACGTTCGGCGGCGGCTGAAGCCCACTTATGCGCGCGCTATGAGCAAGGCCCTGCCCGGCTGACCCTCACCATCCGCCTGCCGAACACTAAGAATCTTTTCAGGCGCGTGTTGTGGCGATGGTGGCCAGTATCCCGGAAGGCGAACGCCGCACCGACTCGAGGTCATCGAGCCGGTGGTAGAGCGCATCAACGGCGCGAAGCGGCGGCCTGCCGCCCGGGCTCTGCGGTGCGTAGGCTGGACCACACAAGATTAGCCACGAGCTCGGAGAAGGCGCTTGTCATGGCCATCGGAATATTCGCCGCTGCGCTCGGACTGTTGATCGCCACCGCGGCCATCGTCATCCCCCGAATTGTGAACCGCCGAAACGACCTACGGTTCGACGCTGACTCCCGGGCCTACATGAAGGAAACCGGCCGGTCGGCGCGGGACATCGCGCAGGACAACGCCGACCAGGCGGTCCAGCAGGAGAACGACGTCGGATCACAGCAGGCGGCTGGCGGCGCAGGCTCGCGCGAGACAAGCTAACCCGGATTCTGAGCTTCGCCCGGTCGCCGCGCGCAGGGCCTCCTCGCACAGGGCGCGGGACCGCTCGACGGCGTCGCGCAGCAGGCTCGGTTCTGGCTCGCCGATGGCCAGGAACTCGTCGACCTGGCGCAGGCCCGCCAGGATGAGCAGGGTCTTGTCGTTGGTCGCCCACTCGCCGCGCGCGGCCAGGACCGCGTGCGCTGCCTGCGACGCCGCCTGCGCGATCAACCCGGCGCACTGGGCCAGCCGTCCGTACGGAGCATGATTCACGCGTGCGTACTCGAACGTCCGCTTGGCTCGGTCCCACCAGACTCGCGGCGCCCGCTCCCGCAACGCCGGCGGGTAGCCCGGCCTGGGCAGTCGGCCGTGCAGGACCTGGCTGTCGGCGAGTTCGGCCAGCACGAGATAGGAGGGGATGCCCGCGAGGTGGAACATCAGCGGCTCGATGCGGAACCGGCCCTCGCGCGCCTCCGCCATCTCGTGGTCGATCGTGTCGAGGTCGCGATAGTGGACGTCCACGCGGCGGTGGTCGATCTCCAGCCAGGCTCCGCCGTTGAACACCCCGCCGCCCCAGCCGCCCACGTCGGATGCCTCGCCCGGCCAGCCGACGTCGCGCAGGGCCTGCGGCTCGAAATGACCCCGGTAATAGATCGCGAAGTCCCAGTCACTGTCCGGCCGGTGCGTTCCCCGCGCCCGCGAGCCTCCGAGATTGACCGCTTCCACTCGCGGCAGGTCGGCCAGGCGATCAGCCACGTAACCGAGGAATGCGTCGTCGTCCACCAGGCGAAGTTAACAGCCACCCCCGCAGCGGGCATGAGCTTTCCGGCTTGCCGCACGGCGCCGTCCTCGGCCACGCTCACCGGAATGGGGTCGGTGATCTCTCCGCCGAAGCCTCCGCGCGACTCACGTTCCGTCTTCTGTTATCCCGAGTAGCTGCTCGGTCTGGTCCCAGAGCTGCCGGGTGAGCCGGCCGTTGCGGGCCTGCGGGTTGGCCAGGCCGGCCCTTCGGTTGCTGTAGTACCCGCCCTGCTTCAGCCGGTCGGCGGGCTGGGTGAGGAGCCAGATGAGCGTGTCGGCGCCGCGCTCGGGGGTCTTCGTCAGCATCCGGCCAAGCGGTGAGGCGTACCCCGCGCCGATCAGGGTGCCGCGGCCGAGGTCCGTGGCCACCGGGCCCGGGTTGAAGCAGGTGGCGAGCACCCCGGTCCCGTCCAGCCGGCGGCCGAGCTCGCGGGTGAACATGATGTTCTCCAGCTTGGTCGTCCCGTAGACCGCGGTCCCGACGAACAGCTCGCTCTCCAGGTCGTGCATCCGCACGAAGCCATTCAGGTTCGCGATGCTGGCCGTGGTGACCACCCGCGAGGGCGCGGAGGCGATGAGCCGGTCCTTCAGCAGCACGGTGAGCAGGAACGGCGCCAGGTGGTTGACCTGGAACATCAGCTCGTGCCCATCCTCGGTCACCTGCCGCCGGGTGACCCAGAGCCCGGCGTTGTTGACGAGCGCGTCGAGGCGGTTACAGCAGCTGAGGACCTGCTCCGCCGCCGCCCGCACGTCGGCGAGCCTGGCGAAGTCCGCGAGGATCGGCTCGGTGCCCAGGTCCGCCGCCACGGCGGCGGTGCGATCGGCAGAACGCCCCATGACGTGCACGGTGGCGCCCCGCTTGTGCAGCTCGCGCGCCGCGGCGGCGCCGATGCCGCTGCTCGCACCGGTGATCAGGATCACCTGGCCGGTCAGCTCTGGCGCCGTCATCGCGGATCCGCAGCCCGATCGGCCAGGGCCGAGACGGCCTCGGCCAGCTCAGGCCATATCGGGCGCGGCAGGTCGTGGCCCATCCCCGGAATGATCAGCAGCTCGGCCCCTGCGATGAGCTCGGCGGTGCGCCGGCAGGCCGAGACGTTGATGAGCGGATCGCTGTCGCCGTGGACGACGAGCGTGGGTACGCCGATGCCGCGGACGGCCTCGGTGCGGTCGCCCGATGCGTAGATCGCCAGCATCTGCCGGGCCATGCCAGCCGGGTCCGGCCCCAGATCCCAGAGCTGGCCCGCCAGCTCGGCCCGCCACTGCTCGTCCGGCGGATACACCGGTGAGCCGGTAACCCTGGCCACCTCCAGCATGCGCGCGATCGCCTCCTCCCGGCTGGCCGGCGGTGGCAGCATCAGCACGGCCCCGGCCGCCGGCGTCGGATGGATCAGCGCCGGCGCGGGCGTGGACATGATCGAGGTGAGGCTGAGCACCCGCTCGGGCTTACGCGTCGTCATGACCTGCGCGATCATCCCGCCCAGGGACGCCCCGAGCACGTGGGCGGCCGGCAGGTCCAGCGCGTCGAGCAGCCCGAACGCGTCCTCGGCCATGTCGTCAAGCGAATAGGAGGCGGAGGAGGTGTCGCCGCGCGTCATGGCGGCCATCACGTCGGGCGGCCGCGCATCGCGCAGGTGCGAGGAACGCCCGATGTCGCGGTTGTCGAAGCGGATCACGAGGAACCCGCGCCCGGCCAGCATCGCGCACAGGTCGGGATGCCACATCAGCATCGACGCGCCGAGCCCCATCACCATGATCAGCGGCCGGCCGCCTCGCTCGCCGAACGTCTCGTAGGCGATCTGGATGCCGTTCGCGGGCACGACCCCCGAGTCGCCCGGCTCTGATGCGTTCACCACCGTGAACCTCCGGTTTCCGCGCCGGCGAACATCAGCCCGCCCAGGCGCTCGCGTTCAGTCTCGGTCAGCGGGACGGGCCGGCCCGCGATGGCCTTCACCATGACGCAGACGGCGAGCGCGGCGCACGTCTCATCCTGGTAGGCGGCCTGATCCAGGGTGAAGGACGAGCCGCCGACCCGGGCCACGGCCGTGGCCACCTCGACCGAGCCGGGATACCGCGCCTCGGCGAGGAACTCGATCGTGATGGTCGCGAGCATCATGGTCAGCCCGGGCGTCGTCAGCTCGGGCTTCGCGGGCCAGCCGAAGACCCGGCGGTGGAGCTCGACGCGCCCCTCCTCGAAGAGCCGGCCGAAGGCCACGTTGTTGAGGTGGCGGTTCGTGTCCATGTCGCTGAACAGGGTCCGGTACGTGAACCGCACAGGGTAGCTGCCCGCGTCAAGCCGCGCGGCCTGCTCGCTCAGGCGGGTCATAACGTGGCTACCTCATTTCAGCCGGACTGCGGGCAAGCGTATAGCCGTCCGCCTCGACCTTGCCCAGGACCCTAGCCAGAGTCAATTCCCCGTCCGGACTCAGGCCGCCACCGCCGTGATGATCAGCCCGCGGTCGGCCAGCCAGCCACCATCCAGCGTGATCGGCACCGGCCAGGCACCGCGCGGAACCGGCGCGAGGAGGCGGACCGTGAACCTGCCGCCCGCGGGCTCGTCCACCGCCACGTCCGCGAACCCGAGCGACGTCCCGGTCAGCGGGAACCACGCCTTATAGGCCGATTCCTTCGCGCTGAACAGCAACGTGTCCCAGCACACCTCCGGAGTCGAGGCCATCCGCTCGTCGAGCCAGGCACGCTCGGCGCGCGTGGCCACCACGCGCAGCACGTCGGCGGGCAGCGGATCGGTCGGCTCGGCGTCGATGCCGAGCGCGGACACCTGGGTCCTCCGCGCGACGGCGCAGGCCCGGTAGCCGGTGCAGTGCGTGATGCTGCCGGTCACGCCGTCAGGCCACCGCGGCTCTCCGCGAGGCCCGCGCGGGATCGGCGCCGGGGGCAGCCCGAGCTGAGCCAGCGCGGCGCGGGCGCAGGCCCGGCCCGTGCTGAATTCCGCGTAACGCCGCAGGCTGGCGCCGCCCAGCGCCGCCTCTTCCGCTGCGAACAGCCTCGTGCCGGCGACGTCGGTGAACACCTCGGCGGCCGATGCCTGCGGTGGCAGGATCTGGCTGATCACCGCGGCCGCCTTGCTGATCACTGGCCGCCTTGCTGGTCGCTGCAGCCGTTCACTGGGGCCGCAGCGCCATCCAGACCGCCTTGGCGTCCGTGTCGGCGGGGTTGCGCCATGTATGCGGCTGGTCCCCGCGGAAGTGCAGCGAACAGCCCGGCTCAAGCTGAGTACGACTGCCCGGCGACGCCGAACTCGAGCAGGCCCTCCGTCACGTGCACCAGTTCCTCGCCCGGGTGCTGCATCGGCTTGCGCCCGCTGCTCGCGCCCGGCGTCACCGTGGCCCGCGCGCCGGCCAGCAGGAAGCGCGCGTAAGGGCCGGAAATGCTTTCGAGCGTGATGCCCTTGTGCGAGGTGAATACGGGCCGCACCTGGTCGGCCGGGGTGAACACGGCCAGGTCGTCACGGCTGCCGTCCTCTTCGACGAAGTAGGAGACCGGGCGCCCGACGGCCCCGGCGATCTTCAGCAGGGTGGTGATGGTGGGCACCATGCCGCCCTGCTCGATCTTGTGGATCGCCGCGGCCGACACATCGGAGCGCTCGCCGAGCTGTTGCAGCGAGAGCCCCATGCTCTTGCGCAGGGTAAACACCTTGAGCCCGATCGAGCTGACGATGCGCTCGAGGTTGTCCGCGGCGTCGTCGGCGCGCGCAGCCGACTGTGCATCGAGGCACGGCGGGCCTTCGGTGCGCGGGAGTCTGGCCATGGTCCCGTTTCCCTTCGGGCGGATCGTCGATCTTGACGTGCATGAACGTCGCAGCCAGTATAGTGTACGAAGCATCGCGGATACTAAACGGTCGCTTCCCTTGCTCGTCTGTGGAGGGTGCTTGTGGCGCAGCGGATCGTGGTGATCGGCGGAGGCGCGGCCGGAATCGGAGCCGCCGGCGCGGCCAAAGCCACCGATCCAGGGGCCGACGTCCGCGTGTACACCGAGTTCGAGGACGTGGGGTACAGCCCGTGCGGCATTCCCTACGTGCACGGCAAGGAGATTCCCGACTTCCAGCGCCTGTTCCTGGCGACCAAGGAAACATACGAGAAGTCCGGGATCGACATCCGCTACGAAACGGAAGTTACCGGCTTCGACCCCGGCGCCAAGACCGTCTCGGTCCGGGGCAGCGACCCGGTCGGCTACGACCAGCTGATCGTGGCCACCGGGTTTGAGTACGCTCCCACCGGCGTGCCGGGCGCCGACCTCACGGGCCTGTACTACGTCAAGAACATCCGCCGGGCGATGGAGTGGGACAAGGTCCTCGACGGCGTCAAGTCGGCGGTGGTCATCGAGGCGTCCCCGCTCGGCCTGGAGATGGTGACCGCCCTGTGCCATCGCGGGATCGAGACGCACCTCGTCGACCCTGACGCGTGGGCGCTCGCCGTGGCGACCGACCCCGACATCGCGGGCCCGGTGCAGGACTCGTGGCGTGAGGCGGGGGCGCACCTGCACTTCAACACCACGCTCACCGGGTTCGTCGGCGATGGCGCGGTCCGCGCGGTGACCACCTCGGACGGGGAGATCCCCTGCGACCTGGCCGTGGTGTGCACGAAGAAGCAGGCCAACACGGCCCTGGCCCGCGCCGCGGGGCTCAAGGTGGGATCGGCCGGCGGCCTCATCGTCGATGAGGGCATGCGCACCACGACGCCAGGAGTCTGGGCGGCGGGCGACTGCATCGAGGTGCCGCACAGCGTCTCGCAGGTCCCCATCCAGGGCCTTTCCGGCAGTCACGCCTACGCCCAGGGGAAGGTCGCGGGCACGAACGCGGCCGGCGGCGAGCGGAAGTACCAGCCGGTCAGCGTGCCCTGGGGCATGGTGGCGGGGGAGTGGATGATCGGCGGCGTCTCGTTCAGCGAGACGCTCGCCACGGCGCTCGGGATACCGCACGTGGTCGGGGTGGCCGAGGGCATCTCCCGGGCGCGCTACTACCCGGGGGTCAAGAAGATCCGCGTCAAGCTGCTGGCCGAGCCCGGCACGCTGCGGCTCATCGGGGCGCAGATGGTGGGCTCGGAGGGCATCAAGGAGCGCGCGGACTTCCTGGCCATGGCGGTCCGGACCGGGATCACCGTCCGCGACCTGGCCACCATGGAGAACGTGTACTCGCCCCCGATCGGCGCGCTGAACGAGCCGATCGCGCTCGCGGCACAGAACCTGCTGTCTGGCCTTGGGCGCTGACATGGCCTTCTCGCGCTGGCTGCGGGCGACCTCAGAGCGCTATCTCATGATCGCGGCGCAGCGCAAGCTGGCCATCAAGTACGGGGTACCGCCGCCCCGCCCGCCCCGCGGGGCCGATGTCTTCTGGCTGCGGGTATACGTCCCGGCGTACCACGCCGTCCCCTGGCGGCTGCGGTCCGCGATCATGCGGCGCATGCCCGGCAGCCACCGCATGAAGTGGACGACGGGAGAGCGCCCGCGCGGCCCCGCCGGCTGAACTACCACCGGATCTATCACCGAGAAGTACAACAGAAGCACATACGACAGTCAGGAGCAGTCATGCCGATCACCGTCGAGTCACCGCGCGCCGAGCCCGGCGAGTCGCTGTACAACACCGAGGAGAAGGTATTCGAGGACATCCGCGCGAATCCGGGGGAGAAGGCCTTCGTCTTCATCCACTCCGTCCCGTTCGAGGGCTCGGTATCGCTAGTCAACCTGCTCACCTCGACGCGCCTGGTCCGCAAGGGCTTCGACGTGTCGATCATCCTGTACGGCCCGGGGGTCCTGCTAGCCTCGCGGCACCGCGGCTACCCCACCGTGGGCAACGAGGGCTTCCCTGGCAACCTGGCCGGCAACCGGCAGATCGAGACGCTCCTCAAGGAGGGCGCCAAGGTATACGCCTGCCGCTTCGCGATGGGCGCCCTGTACGGGTTCCGCGAGGAGGACCTGATCGACGGGGTGAAGCCGTTCAACCCGCTGGACGTGCTCGACTCCGCCCTGGCCGCGTGGCGGGCCGGCGCCTTCCAGCTGAACACCTGGACCGTCTGACCACGGCCGTCCGGGGGTGCCGCCGCTGCCCGTGCCGGAGCGGACAGCGGCGGCGTTCCCCTCGCTGCGCTTGAGCCAGACCAGGAAGGGCCAGACCAGGAAGGGAAGGTGACCCGAGCGTGGACGGAATCCACGACATGGGCGGGATGCAGGGCTTCGGCCGCACGATGACGCCGCTCGCGGGCCCGCCGTTCGCCGAGCCCTGGGAAGGGCAGGCGTTCGCGCTCGGGCTGCTCGCCATCCGCGCCAGCGGGGCCAACCTGCACGCGTTCCGCCACGCCATCGAGCGTGTGCCGCCTGCCGAATACCTGAGCGGTTACTACGGCAGGTGGCTGCTTGGCGCGCAGAACCTGCTGACCGACAGCGGCATCGTCAGCGGTGAGGAGATCGCGGCGCGCGCTGCGCGACTGGCCGGCCGGGAGGCGGACGAGCCGCCACCACCGGAGCCGCACAAGCCGACCATGACCTCGGGCGGGCCGGGAAACCTCCGGACCCTCGAGACCCCGCCCGCGTTCGCGGTCGGCGATGTCGTGCGGACCAGGGACCTGGATCCGGTCGGCCACACTAGGCTGCCCAGGTACGTGCGCCGCCGGACCGGCAGGGTCACCGCGATCCGGCCCGCCCAGGTCTTTCCCGACACCGCCGCGCACTTCCTCGGCGAGGACCCGCAGCACGTGTACTCGGTGGAGTTCAGCTCGGCGGAGCTGTGGGGACCCGGAGCCGAGCCGTTCGGCCTCACCATCGATCTATTCGAGCCGTACCTGGAGCCAGCCGCTTGACATCCTCCGTCGTCCCGAAGGACGGGATTCCAGCCGCGACCCATGTTCGCGCTGTAGGTTCGCGGTTCACAGGCCCCGCATCCCCGAAGCCTCCCCGCGCAGCCACGGCATGCCCTGCCGCGGATCTGTGCCTAGTGGTGCAGATGCCCGCTTGACTCTTGCGGACAGCTTGGATATATCATATCGCACTGACATTCTAGAGGAATCCTTATGACCGCCGCACAGGAACATATCGATCCCGCCCTCCGCGTCGAGGCGCTCACCTCGCTGCTGACCGAGCGCGGGGTGATCGACTCGGCCACGGTCGAGAACTTCATCAAGACCTACGAGCAGTCCGTCGGGCCGATGAACGGGGCGGAGGTAGTGGCCCGGGCCTGGACCGACCCCGACTACCGCGCCCGGCTGCTGGCCGACGGGACGGCGGCGATAGCCGAGATGGGCTATAAGGGCCCCCAGGGCGAGCACATCGTGGTCCTCGAGGACACCCCCGAGGTCCATCACGTCGTGGTCTGCACGCTGTGTTCGTGCTACCCGTGGCCGGTGCTCGGGCTGCCGCCCTCCTGGTACAAGGACCCGGCCTATCGTTCCCGCATGGTCAGGGAGCCCCGGCAGGTCCTGGCCGAATTCGGCCTGGACCTCGATCCCGGCGTGTCGGTCAAGGTCTTCGACTCCAGCTCAGAAGTCCGCTACATGGTGCTTCCCGAGCGCCCGCAGGGATCCGAGCAGCTGTCGCAGGACGAACTCGCCGCCCTGGTCACCAGGGACTCCATGGTCGGCGTGGCCAAGGTGAGCGCGCCTTGACCGACCCTGGCGACAAGGCGGACGTGGCCTACCTGCTGGACTCGGCAGGCCCGGCGGCGCCGCCCAGGGACAACGGCGAGCTGGTCTTCGCCGCCCCGTGGGAGAGCCAGGCGTTCGGGGTGGCGATGGCGCTGCACGAGGCCGGAGCGTTCGACTGGGAGGACTTCCGGCAGCAGCTGATCGCCGAGATCGGCGTCTGGGAGGCGGCAGGCCGGGAGCGCGAGGACTGGAGCTACTACCGCTGCTGGCTGCGGGCGCTTGAGCGGCTGCTGGCCGACCGGGGCCTGGTGGCCGGCGAGGACCTGCGAGCCCGCGCGGACCTGCTCGCGGCGCGCCCGCCGGACCACGGCCCTCCCGGGCACCGGCACGACCATCCAGGGGACCTCGGCCCCTTACATGCCGGCCGACAGCGGGCACTCGACCTCGGTAACCGCCGTGTGGGAGGGCGGCTGGCGGTGCCGCGTCTCGGCGGCCGGATTCGACCTGATCGTGGACGAGCCGGAGGAAGCGGGAGGCACGGGTACCGGCCCGATGCCGACCGAGTACCTCCTGGCCGCGGTGGCATCCTGCTACGCGCTGGCCCTGACCTGGTCAGCGGGCAAGCGGGGCATCTCGCTGCCGGACCTGGCGGTCAAGGCGACCGGGGTCTACGACGGGCCGAAGTTCAGCGCGCTCCAGCTCCAGGTCACCACGAGCGCGCCCGCCGACGTGGTGGGCGCGCTGATCGATCCCGCGCTGCGGGTCTGCTACGTGTCGAACACGATCATGTCGCCGCCGGCGATCGAGGTGGTCATCGCCGAGGCCCACGCCGCCCCCAAAGTCGGCCGGGCTCCTGAAGCCGGCCGGATCCCCCAAGCCCGCCAGGCCCCCGCAGCCGGCGGCGTACCCGGGGCCCGCGGCGATCAGGACCCTTCGGCCTGAGCGGCCAGGCGGCGGTCGAGGTCGGCGAGCGCGTCGGCAAAGCACCGCAGCGGTGCCTCGGCCACGCCCGCGCCGACCTGCCCGGTCCCGGCGTCACGGTGCAGGATGCCGGTGGTCACCGCCGGCGTGATCCCGAGCTCGACGACCCTTCGCACGTCCACCCCCAGCGGCGTGCCCGCCATCCCGAGCACCGGGATCTTGAACCGGCTCGACCGTCCCGCGCACACCGTCGCGAGCCGGTTCGTCAGGGCGGCCGCGGCCGACATCGACCCGCCGAGGAACTGGGCCACCGCTGGCGACCCGGCCGCCGCGGCCGCGCCCAGGCCGGTGAGCTCGAGCACCGCGCTGTCGCCGATATCTGGTGCGCTGGTCTCAGGGCCCTGGTCCGGGTAGTAGAGCCCGCTGCCGACCTCAGGCGCCGCCGCGGTGAACCACCGGTCCTCGCCGGCCAGCCTGATCCCGAACTCGGTCCCGTTGCGCGCCATCGTCGTCACGATGGAGGCGCCCTGCACCTGGGCCGCCCATTCGGTCACCGACCTGGCCGCGGCCATCGCGAGGGTCAGGAAGAACAGGTGGTTGCCGGCCAGGAACCGCGCGAACGCGACCCGGGCCGGGTCCGCGAGCCCGGCCAGGTGGGGGAGCCACTCGCGGATGAGCAGGTTGGTCGCGGCCTGGGTCCTGACGTGGACGTCGTCGCCCATGGCGATCGCCTGTGCGGCCAGGGCCAGCACGTCCAGCGGGCCGGACCGCTCGAGGACCTGGCCGATCACGGGCGCCGCGACGTCGCGGAGGAACCGGAGTCGCTCGATCGCGGCGGCGTTGTCGCAGCCGAACCACGCGACCTGCCCCGGCCCCTGGCAGACCGGCGCGAACGCCGTCGTGCCGCCGGCCCGGTTCTCCACGACGTAAACCGGCGCGCCGGGTTCCAGGGCCGTCGCCATCGGGACCACGATCCGGTGCTCGTTGGCGGGGCTGAGCCCGATCTCGCCGCGGTCCAGCAGCGCGTGCGCCTCCTGCGGCCCGGCGGCCCAGCCCTCCGCGACCACGGCCGCGCGCATCGACCTGCGCAGCGGGTCGGGGGCGTCGCCGTAACCGATGGCCGGGCCGCAGTGCAGCAGAGTCCGGTCCGGCAGGTCGGTCACGACCTCGGCCACGGTCCGTATCCCGGTCAGCAGCGGCACCGCGGTGTCCATCCGCCGGACCACCTCGGCGTTGGCCGCGTCGATCTGCCCGGCGTGCCGACCGAACAGCCGGCTCAGGGCGGCGACGGCCTCCTGCCTGCCGCCCGCCGGGACCCGCCAGTCGACCGAGACGACCTCCGCCCCCTGGGCGGCGACGGCGTCCGCGAACAGCGGCAGCCCGACGTTGACCACGGCGACGGCCTGCGGCAGCAGCGGCCGGGCGCCAGGCATCTCGGTCATGGCGCGCTCCGCTCGGAATCGCCGGCCTCGACCCGCTCTGGGTCGCCGGCCTCGGCTCGCTCGAAGTCGCCGGCCTCGACGCGGCGGCGCGCGGCCGCGACGAGCTCGCTGGAGGCCTGCCGGTAGGCCTCGCGCCAGCGCCCGGCCACTGTGCCCATCTCAGCCGCCTGCCGTCGTACCTGGTTCGCCATCCTGATGACCTCCTCGGGCGCGGCGCCCCCCAGGCCCGTCCTGCTCCGCACGACCTGGCCGGGGTCAAGCACCGGGCTCAGGTCGTGCCCGGTGAGGCGCAGCGGCTGGCCGGTCACCGCGACCGCCGCGCGGTCGAGCAGTGAGCCGTCGATGTCCACGCCGCGCAGGCCCGCCGCGCTGGCCTCCCGCACCGCGTGGCCGACCACCCGGTAGGCGGTCCTGTAGTCGACCCCGCACGCCTGCATGATGTACTCGGCGAGGTCCGTCGCCTGCGAGAAGCCCGCCACCAGCGCGGCGCTCATGCGTTCCGCGTTGACCTCGAGCGTCGACACCACGCCCGCGGTCAGGCGGGTGGTCCGCAGCGCGAGCTCCAGGGCCCTCGGCACCTCGCCGTACGCGAAGATCAGGTTGTCACTGCGCGCCGACGGGGTCTTGGCCACCGCGAACAGCCCGGTCAGCTTGCCGATCAGGGTGCCCGCGGCGCCGCGGATGATCGACAGCGCGTACGGGTTGCGCTTCTGCGGCATCAGCACGCTGGCCCGGCTGTACGCATCGGCCAGCGTGACGTAGTCGAACTCCTGGCTGGCCCAGATCTCAAGGTCCTCGGCCAGCTTCGACTGGGTCACCAGCAGCCCGGCGGCGGCGCTGACCATGGCGAACAGGCCGTCGGTCTGCCACATGGCGTCCCTGGTGTGCTCGGCGATATCGCGGAAGCCCAGCAGGGCGGCGACGTTCCCCCGGTCCGAGCGCAGCCGGGTGCCGTTCACGCAGCCGGCGCCGCCGGGGCTGGCATCGGTCCAGGCCAGCGCCTCGTCAAGGCGCCGGGCGTCGCGCAGCACGGGGTAAGCGAAGGACAGCAGGTAATGGCCGAACGTCGAGGGCTGCGCGTGCTGCAGGTACGTCTGGTCGGCGATCAGCGTCCCGGCGTGTGCCTCGGCCACGGCGCTCAGCTCGCCCGCTAGGTCCGCGGCCGCCTCGATCAGGTTCACCAGGGCGTCCCGCAACTGCAGCCGGAACGCGATGCGCAGCGCCTCCCGGCGCGGGCGGCCCGCGTGCAGCCAGCCCGCGACATCGCCGGCCCGGCCGGCGAAGTAGCGTTCACGGGAGTTGTAGGGCTCCCCGTATTCGGGCCGGTAAGGGAACTGATCGGCCGGGACCTCCAGCGTCTCGAGCAGGAGCGCGAGCATCTGCCGCGCGGCCGCGGGCGGGATGACCCCGGCGTCGGCCAGATCGAGGACGTGGGCGATATCGGCCAGGTTCATCCCGTGATGCAGCAGCGGAGCGTCGGCGTTCTCGAGTTCGAACCCGGCCGCGATCAGCTCCGCGGCGGGCGGCCCGGCGGGCGGCCCCGCGGCTGGCTGGCGCCCCTGCGTCATAGCGGCTGCCCGGTGGCCGCGGCGATCGTGGCGAGCAATCCCCCGGTGTGCCAGAAGACGGCGACCGGCTCGTCCCTGGCCAGGCGGAGCGCGGGCAGCGCCTTGGCCGTGTAGACCGGGTCGACCACCAGCCCCTCGGTGCGCAGCGCCGCGTCGGCGGCGCACCTGCCTTCCTCCGATTCGAGGGCGTGACCCGGACCGCGCGCGTCGATGAGCTCCACGCTGGATCCGCGGACCTCGGACGCGGCGCGGCGGGCGTCGTCGCGGCCGACCCAGCCGCAGCCGGCCAGCAGCGCGATGCACTCCCTGGCCAGCTGGACGACCCGGCGTGCTGTCTCCTGCGGCGGCCGGCTGACCGAGGCGCCGAGCAGCCGCCACGGCCAGCCGAGCAGCGCGTTCCCCGCGACCAGGCCGGCCAGCGTGCAGCCAGACCCGACCGCCACCACCACGCAGGCCCGCCGCACGCCACGCCCGGTGAGCTGGCCGTTCAGCTCTTCGGCGGCCAGCGCGTACCCGACGGCCCCCAGCGCCGTGGCACCTCCGCGCGGCATGACGCAACACAGGTGCCCGTGCCGAGCCAGATCCGCGGCCGCAGACGGCAGCGCGATGTCCACGCTGGCGCGGTCCGCCGCGTGCGTCCAGGTGACCGACGCTCCCCAGGAGCGGGCGAGGTCGAGGCCGGGCGTGGCCTGTGCGGGTTCGCCGGCGATGACCAGCCGGCAGGACAGGCCAGCCCGCCGGGCGGCCGCCGCCGCGCAGACGCAGAAGTTGGACCCCGGGGCGCCGCCGGTGACGAGTGTGTCGGCGCCCCGCTGCAGCGCGTCGGCGATCAGGAACTCCAGTGACCTGGCCTTGTTGCCGCCGAGCGCGAAGCCGGTCAGGTCATCGCGCTTGACGTACAGCAGGCCGGTCCCGAGGGCTTCGGCCAGCCGGGGGGCGGCGACCAGCGGGGTCGGCAACGCCGCGAGCTCGACTCTGGCGGGCAGCCCGGTCTGCTCGGCCGGGGCCAGGCTCACGACGGCCATTGCGCGGCCTCGGCGGCGCGGGCCGCCCTGGCCCGGCTGACGACCAAGTCGGTCATCTCGAGGCACGCGCCGGTGTCCAGGGCCGCCTCGAGGTTCAGGCCCTCCCTTTCGTCGAGCAGGCCGGCCTCGGCCAGCGCGCGGGCGGCGGTCAGGCCCGAGGCTCCGTCGGTAGCCAGGGCCGCATGAAGCACCGTCTGCGCGCGGCGGGCGCCGAGCTCGGGGGCCAGCCGCGCCAGGACGTGCTCGCTGGCCGTGCCGCCGCGTTCGGCGTTGCGCCGCATCGCGGCGGCATTGACCCGCAGCCCGCCGGTCAGTTCAATCCCCGCCTGCAGCGCGGCCGCGGTCAGCAGGCAGATCTCGGGGAGCACGACCCACTCGGCCTTCCACCCGCGGCCGTCGCGCTCGTGCTGCTGCACCACCGCCTCCACCATCACGCCCGCCTGGGCCCTGGCCAGCCTGGCCAGCGTATCCAGGTGCTCGCTGGCTTCCGGGTTGCGCTTGTGCGGCATGGTGATGCTGCCCACCGTGCCAGCCGGGGCCGGCTCGGTGAGCTCGCCGATCTCGGGCCGCTGCAGCTCGTAGACCTCGGTTCCGATGCGCGCCAGCGTTCCGCAGATAAGGGCGAGGACCTGCGCGAACTCGGCGCCGCGGTCGCGGGACGACAGCCAGGAGATCGCCGGCTCGGCCAGACCCAGTTCGGCGCAGAACCGGGCTCTGACGGTGAGGCCCCGCCCTGCGTAGAAGACGAGGCTGCCCACGCCGCCACCGAGCTGGCCCACCAGCCAGCGCGGCGCGCCGTCACGGAGCCGGTCCAGGTGACGGCGGATCTCATCGGCCCAGGACGCCGCCTTCCAGCCGAAGGTCACCGGGCTCCCCGGCTGGCCGTGCGTGCGCCCCGGCATGACGGCCGTGCGGTGCTCCACCGCCAGGCCAAGCAGGTGGTCCTCGATCCGCCGCAGGTCCCGCCAGGCAACAGCGCCGGACCGCCGGATCGCCAGGGACGTCCAGGTATCGGTGATGTCCTGCACGGTGGCGCCCACGTAGACGTGCTCCCTGGCCTGCTCGGGCAGCACGGCCTGCAGCGCGCGGATCAGGCCCAGGGTGGAGTGATGGGTCAGGCGGGTCTGCTCGGCGGCGAAGTCCAGGTCGATCAGTTCGGCCCGCGCGTGCTCCGTGATCGCCCGGGCCGCGGCCGCCGGGATGATTCCCTCGGCGGCCTGCGCCCGCGCCAGCGCGGCGATGACGTCCAGCCAGCCCTGCAGCCTGCCCTGCTCGCCGAAGATCGCCCGGGTCTCCTCCGTCCCCCACAGGTGACCGTAGAGCTGGGAGTCCGTGATCCGGGTACTCACGGGACGACCAGACCGGCGGGGCACGCCGCGGCGGCCCGCGCCAGCCCTTCCCTGACCTGGGCGAGGCTCGCTCCCCACGGGACGACCACCAGCCCGTCGGCGACGGCGATCTCGTCCTCGAGCAGGCAGCACTTGGTGAGGATCGCGGCAGGCTCGCCCGCCGCCTGCGACCGGGCCAGGGTACGGCGCGCCAGGTTCCGCGGGCACATGTCCACGACCGGCGCCTCGTCCTGGTAGAACCAGTCGTAGATGGCGCGGGACCTGGCGCAGCCCACCAGCGTCCAGTCGGCTCGCGGCGGGATCTCGTCGAGGTAGGAGACCGCCCCGTCGCCTGCCGCCATTCCCGCCCGGCACGGGAACAGGTAGTGCCCGGCCGGACGGGTGCGTGCCAGCGCGGCCAGGTCGGTGAGCTCGGGAACCAGCTCGATCGGAGGCAGGTCCTCGGCGAGGTCCAGGACGCGGCTGGCCTGGTCGACGAGCTTGGCCGGGTGCGGGGGGACCACCTCGACCACCCTCACCCTGACCGGGGCGGGATCGGCGATGAATCCGACGTGACCATAGCGCCCGCGCACCACCACACACCGGGCACCAGGCGCCCGTTCGGCCGCTACCTGCGCGAGGCTGCTTGGCACGCCGGTGTCAGCCTCGGGCGCCTCGACGAACGCCGTCTCGCCCGGTCCGGCGATCAGCGTGACGGACGTGATCTCCGAGAACAGCGGCGCGTCCGATCGCTTCGCCACCTCGATGACCGCGGTCGCGCCCGCGCCGCCGTCCGGCGGGCCTTCCCCCGCGGCGCGAACCACGATGTACCTGGTCCGCCGGTAGGCCTGCCGGCCCAGGAAGTAGGCGCGCAGGCTCGCCTCGTCCAGGCGCACGGGGACGCTGGCCACGCTGATGCTCCGGTAGCGCGCGGGAACGAGGTTCACGCTCGGCCCGGTCACGTTCCGCACGCCGCCGCGGGGACGGGCGACGGCACGCGGTAGGTGTCGGCGCGCAGCGACAGCCGCAGCGTCTCCAGGCCGAGCGCCCCGCCGGGCCGGATGTTGGCCAGGTTGACGTCGGGGCCGAACCGCCTGATGAACCACGCCTGCTGATCTTCCCGCGGGGCCTCGAAGACCACGCCGTCGGTCCCGGCCGCGTCCACCATCGCCGCGACGACGGCCTCCCGGACCGCGCCCGACCCGGAGTAGATGCCCACGGTCCCGCTGGCCCGGCCCTCGGCCAGGATCCAGGTCGCCCCGGCGGCCAGGTCGCGCGCCGCTGCCGCCGCCCATTCGCCCGGGGTCATCCGGACCTGCGGATCCTTGGCGCCCACCTCGGCGAGCACGATGAAGTCCTCCGCGGTCTCGGCGATGAGGGACGCCTTGGCGGCGGCATCCATCGGGACCGTTCCGGCGGACACCTCCACGCAGGGGAACCCGACCGCGCGAGCCCAGCCGAGGAACTCAGCCGCCCGGCCCTGCGCCCAGGCGATCTCCAGCAGCGTGCCGCCGGGCGAGGCCAGGACTCCGTGCGCGGTCAGCAGCTCGAGCTTGGCCTCGAGGTTAGGGTCGACGTAGGCCACGCCCCAGCCGAACTTCCAGACATCCACGTACCTCCCGCACGCCTCGAGCAGGCCGGCAGTCCTCGTCCACCGGGAGGCCCGCGTCGAGGACATGGGTGATGCCGGTGCGGCGCGGCTTGGTCGTCCTGGCCGGAAGGTCGAGGAAGTCGGGCCCAGGCATGAACGCTATGATAGATATGTCTACACTTTAGTGCAAGAATTGGGGACCGCCTGAGGGGCGTGCGGATGCCTGCCGATCTTCCTGACCTGGTCAAGCTGATCCGGGGCACCCCCGGCCTGCGGAGCAAGTCCGCGATCGGCCTGGTGAGCGAGATCTTCGCCAGCGCTGACTGGCTGTCCGGCCCGGGCGACGACGGCGCGGTCGTGCAGGACGCCGGCGTCAGCCTGGTCGTCGCCGGCGAGGCGATTCTGCCCGCGTTCGTGGCTTGTGATGCGT